>NZ_JABMKZ010000003.1 GCF_013204855.1 Paenibacillus alba
CATAATCCGATCAATTTCTTCTATATTCATTATGCCTCTCACCTCGTTCACTCTAAGTATTGGTACTATCTATTAAACCAAATTTTAGAATTTGAATAAGGTCCTGAGTAGTAACCATTTTTGCAGGCTTTCGCGTATTGGGACCCTACGCCCTGAGCGAATAGAAGCACAAAATCTCAAATGATGTGTGCGAAAGTCATTAGGCTATTCACTGCTTAGCATGCAGGCGTATCTCATTTTATCAACTCACGTTCGTCATTTACGTAAGCAAAAGATCTCGGTTTATCGAAAAAAGCCTATAAGTCCCTTTATGAGGGGGCTTATAGGCTTTTTTAAGTATCAATGCTTATAAGGGTGACTTCGTAGCGGAAGCAGGCGCAGGTACTGAATTAGATTACCTTCTAATTATTTCCCTTGCTCAACCAGAAGGTGACATTGTCGCCCTCTAAGCCTTTGGTGCCAGCCGGCGGGTCTTGTCTAATGACGGTTCCCTTCGGCAAATCGCTTGCCTCAATGAAAAATTCATAGTGCAGCCCTGCAGCCAGCACTTGCTGGTGAGCGTCTTCTTGGGATAGGCCGATGAGATTCGGAATGACGACTTCTTCGGCTTGTTTGGTTGAATCTCCTCGAAGCTTCGGAGTTGGGCTAGCCACCGGAGTTGCTGTCGGAGGCAATTGCTTTGTGTCTGTTTGGGTTGGTGGCACCTCAACAGGCTGACTTGGCTTATTTGCAGGCCATAGGGCCCAGACGATAATAAGGACTACGACGAATAGAGCGATTGCGCCAAGCGCGGCTTTTTTTAGCCAGCTGGCGGATTGTTCTGGTTTTCGGTTTGAGCGTGTTTCTGCTGTTTCCATAGGTTCATCATCCTGAGGCTTATCGACCGACCGATTTGGATGTACAATCTCGCTATGTATAGGTTCTGAGTCTTGCTGATGTGCGGATGAAGGCAAGCTTCGCAAGCCGAATATCAGCGAGGAGAGAGAGGCTTGGCCTTGGCAGACAAGCTTCACCAGCCGAATCAGGGCCAACTTTTGCTCATAAGTGGCAGAAGGAATGGAAGCACGCTCCAAATGCGTATGCATCACTTCAAAAGCGCCAGGAATCGTGTCAGTTCCCGTGAAGAGTTGAATCATTAAGCGGCAAAGTCCCACAGCCCCTTGGTTCTGTGGATTGCCCAGGTCCCAGTAATTGATGACGGATAGCTTATCATGATCTGAAAGCCAGAGATTCTCGGGATCAACGGAGAAGCCTGTAATGCGCTCTTCCATGGCATCCAGCAAGGAAACTCCGAGATCGGCAATCAGTGTGACGATATGAGGATACGTCCAACCCTTCATTCTTTGGGAGAATAAGGAACCAGGTTTGGCTTGCAGGATGATTGTTACGGAAGCTTCATCAACCGAGGTGTCGAGGATATGCTGAAAGCCATCATGAATGAATGCTGCTTTATGATTAAGTTTGCGGATATAATCGACGCCAGATTGCCCGGCACTCAGCTCTATTTGATAAAGAAGGACCTTTCGTGTCAGAAATGTATCGTCACCGTACGTCAGTTTCCCCTGTGGTAAAGAGCGGATCGGAGCTCCCGGCATATACCTTGTTCCTATTTTGTTTTGCATGCGAATAACATCCTCTCCGAAGTAGCTCTTCAGGATTTCTCTCTATTATATATGATTCGTGCACTTTTAGGAATTTAGGATCAAACATATTCGGAATAGAAAACGGGATGGTTTGTCTTCTATTTTCTTTTTCTATTTCTATTGAACTAAAGTCTATGATTCGTATGACCTAGATGATATGATGGATTTACAGAATTATTTACAATAAGATCCAAATTGAGGAGGAAAAATGGTGAAAAAAGTCGCAATTTTGGGCGGCGGTGTCGCTGGATTAAGTGCCGCGCATGAGCTAATTATCAGAGGTTATGAGGTTTCAGTCTACGAGTTTAAGAGTATTCCAGGGGGAAAAGCCAGAAGTATGCCTTACGTCGGAAGCGGGACAGATGGCAGGAAAGATCTTCCCGGGGAGCATGGCTTCCGCTTATTTCCTCGCTTTTATCGGCATGTTATTGATACGTTGAAACGAATTCCATATGAAAATGGTTATGTGTATGATAACTTAATGGAAGTAACACGTTTAGACATTGCAACCTATACAGCTCCGCTGCTGCCGCTGCTGGCTAAAATCGAATTCAGCTTAGATAATTTCTTGGTCGTGCTTAAGGATCTTTTTGACAACGGTTTAGGACTTACGGTAGAAGACATAGAACAATACGGACGCAAGATGTGGCAGGTGATGACCAGCTGTGATGAACGTATTCGTGATGAATATAATCTTATTGATTGGTGGAACTTTATTGAGGCTGATCAACAATCCCCTGCCTTTCAAAAAATATTCGCTGGATTTACCAAAACCCTCGTTGCTTGCCAATCCAAAATCGCTAACACCCAGACGGTAGGCCCTGTCGCAGTGCAAATGACCCTAGATATTACAACACCAGGTACAAGCTTCGTACGTCTTTTGAACGGTCCAACGAATGATAAATGGATTAATCCTTGGCTCGCTTTTTTACAAGAGCATGGCGTAGATTATCATTTGGCAGCCAAAGTTGAAAGATTAGATTGCGCGGATGGCGTGATTCGTGGAGCCAAAATTACGGAAAATGGTCAAACCTTTGACATTGAGGCGGATTATTACATTGCTGCCTTCCCTGTGGAAGTGATGGGGAAATTCGTGACGGATGCCATGCTGCAGGCAGATCCTTCTCTTGCCGGCGTACAAAAGCTTGTAGATTCTGTTGCTTGGATGAACGGCATTCAGTATTATTTGAAGGAAGAGCTGCCGATCACGCATGGTCATGTTATTTACCTAGATGCGCCTTGGTCGCTGACATCGGTTTCCCAGAAACAGTTCTGGCCGGATGTTGATCTTAGCCAATATGGGGACGGCACCGTGAAAGGTGTTTTATCCGTTGATATTTCCGACTGGGACACCCCTGGTATTTTGTTCGGCAAGTCCGCTACCTATTGTACGGCTGAAGAAATTAAGGCAGAAGTATGGGCACAAATGAAGAAAAGTTTGAATGTAGATGGCGCTGTTATTTTGGAAGATGAAGTGCTGCATTCTTGGTTCTTGGATACCGATATACAGTTTGAGAACCCCGAACAAGCATGTACGAATATGGAGCCGCTGCTTATTAATCGTGTTGGTACTTGGGATTTAAGACCGGAAGCCTACACGGCAATTCCCAATCTGTTTCTTGCTGCTGACTACGTTCGTACGAATACGAATCTAGCAACTATGGAAGGAGCGAATGAAGCGGCGCGTCGGGCGGTTAATGCGATTTTGAAGCAAGACAATTCTACAGAAGAGCCATGTGAGATTTGGGATATGTACACGTTTGAGCTTTGGAATATTGATGTGTTGAAGCCTTATCATCACCATGACAAGCGTCGTTTTGAAAAAGGACTTCCTTGGGATGGCAAGCTTTTTTAGAGACGTACCTAGCTGCTTGTTTTACTAGGAGGAGTTTATGCTTATTTTGCCCGAATACGAATTAATCAGACAAATATATCAAGGTGACCGAACCGTGCTTTATCGGGCCGTTCATAAACCGACCATGGAAAAAGTGATTATCAAAACACTGCGCTCTGATTTTCCACTTTCCACGGATATTGCCAGATTGAAGCGAGAATTTGAAATTGGTAAAATGCTGGATATTCCCGGCATTGTTAAGCCGCTCGGGCTGCCCAAGCATCAGAACGGTGTCGCACTTATTCTGGAAGATTTTGATGGAGATACGTTATCTGCATATTTCCCGCTTTTTCGCCAGTCATTACAAGCGTTCTTAATCTATGCGATCCAATTGATCAAAATTGTCGGAGATATTCATCAACGCTATGTCATACATAAAGATATTAAACCTAGCAATATTATTATGAATCCGGAACGGCAGATTATGAAGCTTGCGGATTTCAGCATCTCGTCTTTCACTAGAGAACGGCAGGAAATGCTGGACCCCCTCATGCTTGAGGGGACGCTTAGCTATATGTCGCCCGAACAAACGGGGCGTATGAATCGGATTATCGATTATCGCTCCGACTATTACTCCTTAGGCGTTACATTCTATGAAATGCTCACCGGGATCCTTCCGTTTCAAACGGAAGATCCGGTAGAGCTGATTCATTCACACTTAGCGGTGACGCCAATCCCACCGGACAACATCCGAATGGATATTCCTAAGCCGCTTTCGGATATTGTGATGAAGCTGCTTGCGAAGAATGCGGAAGAGCGCTATCAAAGCGCCTACGGCATCATTCAGGATCTTGAGCATTGCTTGATGATCAGCAAGTCGCCGGATGAGCTGGAGCACTTTGCCATTGGACTCTATGACATGACCGATATGTTTCAAATCCCGCAAGGCTTGTACGGCCGCGCGAATGAAATTGAGAAGCTCCTTCATGTATATGGACGTGCTGTGCATGGATCACTTGAAGCCGTTTGGGTAACAGGGGAATCCGGGTATGGCAAGTCCTTTCTGATTGCCGAGACGATGAAAACCATCATGAAGGATAATGGTTGGTTTTTATCAGGCCGGTTCGAACCGAACAAGCAGCATGTTTCCTACCATGCTTTGGCGAGGGCCTTGCGGCAACTGGTTCGGCAGCTTTTGACAGAGAAAGATCAACAGATTGAAGAGTATCGCGGACGTTTGCTCAAAGCACTGGGGACAAGCGGTAAAGTCTTGATCGATCTTATACCGGAGCTTGTGCTACTTATCGGTGAACAGCCTAATGCCAAGCAACTGCCTCCGCAGGAGACGCAGAATCGATTACACTATTTGCTGCAGCAATTTTTGTTCATTTTCTGTGCCAAGGATAGGCCAATTGTCTTGTTTCTCGACGATCTGCAGTGGGCGGATGCCGCTTCTTTGCAATTTATTGAGCTGCTTTTGAACGATTCGCAGATGCGGCACTTCCTCTTCATTGGCTCCTATCGAAGCGAGTATGACAATCTGTTATCCTCTACGCATGTTCAACTGCTGGATAAGCTGCCAGCTCGACTTACTTCAGAGATGATCCGTCTGCAGCCGCTTGTCATTGGGGATGTTCAACTGCTGATTGCGGATTCATTGAAAACAGAGCATCAGCAGGTGGTGGAGCTGGCACAGCTCATCCTGCAAAAAACCGGCGGCAACCCCTTTTTCGTCAAGCAATTTCTAACGGCGTTGTATGAACAGAATTTGCTGACCTTCAGTTATGAAGCTAATCGTTGGATTTGGGATATGAATGAAATTCAGAAGCTTCGGATTACGGATAACCTGATGTTTCTCCTTGCGGAGAAGCTCCAGCGCATGCCGCCTAGAACACAGTATTTACTGCGGTTGGCTGCTTGTCTTGGCGCTTCTTTTGATTTGGAAGCACTGGGAATCATTGCTATGACCCCGTTTGCCGAGGTTTTGCAGGAATTGGAAATTTCAATTCAAACCGGCCTTATTATTCCAGTGGGAACCGATTATAAATTTTACACCGAAATACAGGGGAATTCAGCGGCGCAAGACATCCGGTTTATGTTTGTGCATGATTCAATTCAAGAAGCCGTTTATGGTTCCATTGAGCAAGCGCTGCTGCCTGAAATGCATTACACGATCGCGAATAAGCTGATGGAACATTTACATGAAACAGATATCGAACAGCGGTTGTTCGATATCGTGAATCATATGAACATCGGTTCTGCTCTAATCGCGGGGCGACAGGAGATTATCCAACTGCTCGAGTTTAATCTTCGCGCAGGCCGCAAAGCCAAATCCTCCAATGCCTACCGCTCTGCTCTGCAATACTACAATAAAGCTTTGGCCTTACTGAGGTTGGTAGAAGGTACAGAATTGGCAGAGCTTAGCTTTTCTATTCGATTGGAGAAATCTGAGGTGCTTTATTTGAACGGCCAGGCGGACGAGGCGGAAGCTTCCTACGAACTGCTGCTCTCCGACGCGCGGACGAACGAATTAAAGCTGGAAGTCTATAATTTACAAGTGATTTTGTATACGAATGTCGGGAAACAGCACAAAAGTGTGGAAGTGGGCTTGAAAGCATTAGCGGAGCAAGGACTTCGGATTCCGAAAGAGCCAACAAGTGTGAATATTTTCTTGGCTTATATGAATTTGAAAGCAAAGATTGGGCGGAAGAATACACTTCAATTGTATGATCTGCCACTGATGGAAGATGCCTACATGACGCGGCTCATGAATTTGATGATGAGTATAGCAGTCTCTGCTTATTTCGTGAATACGAATTTATTTGTGTTGTTTATGTTTATTATGACCAAGAGTGCGTTGAAACACGGGAATTCTTCCATTATGGCCTACGTATACGGGTCTTATGGATTGATCCTGGGATCAGGCTTCGGCGATTATCAGCTTGGCTATCAATATGGTCAGTTGGGGGACAGAATGAATGCCAGATTTCAGTCCCATCAGTTCCGCAGCAAAAGCCACTTTTCCTTCGGATTATTCGTTACCCCATGGGTTAAGCCTCTGCAAGTGTGCTTGGAGCATCTGCAAGAATCGTTCAAAAGCGGGATCGAGGATGGGGACTTGGTTTTTGCCGGGTATGCGCTTACGTATCAGGTCTTGGTGAAAGATTTTCAAGGTGTCGCCCTTGCTGAAGTGCAGGAGGATCTGGATAAGCACTATCGCATTCTAGAGCAAACGAATCATCATGATACGCTGCTTATGATGGAGATGCTTCGCATGGTCATTCTGAATCTGGAAGGGAAAGCAGCGAATCCCCTCATTATTGGCATTGATGAAGAAGACGAGGAACAATTCGTTCGCAAGCTGGAGATTCATTCGAATCAAGTTATCTTGCATGAATACAAAGTGAAGAAAATCATGATTAATTATTTGTTCGGACAATATGCGGAAGCGCTTAAAGCTGGCAAGGATGCCGAACCGATGCAAGCTGTTTCTTTCGGTTTGTTCCATATTCCTGAGAATTATTTCTATTACGCACTTTCGATTGCGGCTGTTTACAAGGATGCAGCCGTTGTTGAACAAAAGATGTTCGCTAAGTTGATGCGCAAAATGCTGCGCAAGATGGATAAATGGGCTGCGCATTGTCCGGAAAATTTCTCCCACTTGAGCTTGCTGATGCATGCTGAATGGAATCGCGTGACTGGCAATGTGCCGAAAGCGGAGCATGGATATGAACATGCCATTCGTCAAGCAAGGGAGCAAGGCTTTATTCAACATGAAGCCATTGCTTGCGAGCTGGCAGGGCGGCTGTATAAGTAAGCCGGCCGTGATAAAATCGCCAAAACCTATTTGATAGATGCTTACTACGGTTACTTGAGCTGGGGAGCGAAGGCCAAAGCTGATGAGCTGAAGATGAGGTATCCGAATTATTTAACCTCATTGAAGGAACAGCAGGATTGGAGTACAACGAATATTAGCGATTACTCGCTGCAGGCATTAGACTTCATGACGATTATGAACACATCCCGATCGTTGTCCAGTGAGGTCAATCTGGAGCAACTAATCAAGCGATTAATGGAGATTGTTACATTTTCCTCCGGCGCAGAGCGAAGCATTTTGGTTCTCAAAGAGAGAGACAACTTGTTTGTTGAAGCCGAAATGCTGGCTCTGGACGGGAAAGATTCTTGCATCGTGAACCCGGTTGCGCTAGAAACGAAAGAAGATCTCCCAGCAGCGGTCATTCAATTCGTAGCACGTACCAAAGAAGGTGTCGTACTGGACGATGCTGCGAATACCGGCTTCTTCACCCACGACCCGTATATTCGCGAGACTGACGCGAAATCCATTTTCTGTGAGCCTATCCTGCATCAAGGCAATCTCGTTGGGGTCTTTTATCTGGAAAATAATTTAATTCGCAATGCGTTTACTTCCGATCGTTTGGATATCATCAAGCTGCTTTCGGCTCAGGCGGCCATCTCCATTGAAAATGCAAGATTGTACAACGATTTGGAGTCCAAAGTGAAAGAGCGGACGAATGAATTGATCCTGATGGAAACATCGCGCCGGGATTTGTTGTCCAATATTTCACATGATTTGGGAACGCCGTTAACGTCGATCCAAGGCTATGTTGAGGCTATTCTGGATGGTGTGATTCAAGAGCCTGAAGAGCAAAGAAAGTATTTGTCAGTCGTTCATATGCGAATAGTGGGTATTCAGCGGCTTATTACGGATTTATACCAGCTTAGTCGACTTGAGACCAAACAGTTTCATTTCCAGCTGGCTCCAACTTCCTGCCAAACGATGGTTCGGCAATTGTTTGCCAAATACGAGCTGGACGCGGCAAATGCGGGAATTACGTATACCTTGGATATGTCTCCGACAGAAGGAGAAGATTTGCTTCTCACGGTAGATACGGATCGTATTGAACAGGTGTATGCGAATATTTTGTACAATGCGATTAAATTTTCTGCCCGAGGTGGATTTATTAATGTGCTTGTCACCATAAGACCGGAGCCTTTTGAACTCGTTATTCGAGTGACGGATACCGGTGTTGGGATTAGCGAAGAGGACTTACCGCATATTTTCGAAAGATTCTATAAGGTATCCAAATCACGGAGTACGTCAGGCGGCAGTGGACTTGGACTCGCGATTGCCAAGGAGATTGTCCAATATCATGGCGGGCAGATCTGGGCAGAGAGCCGGCTGGGCAAAGGCTGCAGTATTTCGTTTTCGCTGCCTGTGCATCGAATCTAATCGGCAGTTGGGTAAGAACCGTATGTCTCACATGATGGTATGTGACATATACGGTTCTTTTTTTCGTTAGGAGCGAATTGTAACCCGCGTGTGAATGGGGACGATAGCAGCTAATTGAAGCACATCCTCGTTAAACATCCGGATACAGCCATGGGAGGTTCTCCGGCCAACCGAGGAAGGATCATTGGTTCCGTGAATGCCATAGTGCGGCTTGCTTAAACCCATCCAGAATACGCCAAAAGGACCGCCGGGATTAGGCTGCTTGTTAATGATAAAATACTCGCCTGTGGGTGTTTTGGTTAGCATTTTGCCAATGCCTATGGTGAACGCGCGTACGACACGATTGACATCCAGCAGATACAATTGAAAATCGGTCAGGTCGACAATAATTCGATAGTTAGGCATGAATGGATCACCTCTGTCTATCTTATGAAAGATGGCTGGGGATGAACAGGGCGTTTGCTAATCGTGCATAGGATAATTGATACTTTGACATGGATTCACTCGTTTTCGGAATTTCTGTCTACATATGATATAATTTTGAAGAATTCAGTCATCAAAGGAGAGACAGACATGCAGTCATTTCTACAGTATAATCCAACCCGAATCTGGTTTGGTCAAGGGCAGATCAAGCAGTTAAAGCAGGAGCTGGGTACTGCCGGCAAAAAAGTATTACTCGTCTATGGCGGCGGGAGCATAAAAACAAATGGCGTTTATGATGCTGTCCGAGAACAGCTTGAAGATATGCAAGCCGAAGTCGTCGAATTATCCGGCGTTGAACCGAATCCGCGGCTTACAACGGTACAGAAGGGGATACAATTGTGCCGCGACAATCAGATTGACCTCATTTTGGCCGTTGGCGGGGGCAGTGTAATTGACTGTGTAAAAGCTATTGCCGTCGGCGCTTATTATGAGGGGGATGTCTGGGATATCATTACCCGCAAAGCGACGCCAACCCGAGCGCTTCCGTTCGGTACGGTTTTGACGCTTGCAGCTACAGGCTCAGAGATGAATAATATATCCGTCATTACGCATTGGGAACGGAACGAGAAACGCGGCTGGGGCAGCCCTTTTGCTTATCCGACATTCTCCATACTGGATCCGGAGTTCACCTTTTCGGTACCAAGGGATCAGACGGTCTATGGGATTGTCGATATGATGTCGCATGTGCTTGAGCAGTATTTCCACAGAACAGAGCATGCGGAGATGATGGACCGCTTCATGGAATCTGTCTTATTGACCGTCATTGAAGCCGCACCGAAACTGCTGGCTAATTTGAACAGCTATGAGCATCGAGCTACCGTAATGTATGCTGGTACAACGGCGTTCAATGGGCTTTTGTCCAGCGGCACGGATGGCGGAGACTGGGCATCGCATCAGATTGAGCACGGCTTGTCAGCGATCTATGACATTCCACACGGTGGCGGCTTAGCCATCGTATTCCCGAACTGGATGCGGCATTGTGCGGAAGAAGATCCGTCCCGAATGAAGAAGCTGGCCGTAGCCGTATTTGGCATAGATTCAACAGGTAAAACAGACTATGAAGTTGCTATTGAAGGGTGTCAGGCCCTTCGCGATTTCTGGAATTCGCTCGGAGCGCCGAATCGACTTGGCGATTATGGGATCGATGACAGCCGACTTGACGAGCTCGTGCATAAATCCTTCATGAAAGACCAAGTAGGCCAGTATAAAATCATGACTCGGGATACGGTTAGAGACATTTTGCTGCGATCTTTATCGTGAAAAATAGGGGCTGACGCGGGGGACAGCGTCAGTAGAAGGGGAAGAGCATCTAGCGCTGAGCCTGCCGAAAAGGCAGTCTCAGCAGCCGAAAAGCCTCCGACCCGCGCTGAGGCGGCGAAAAAAGCAGTCTCGCCCGGTGAAGCAGGCGGAATCTTCGCGAATGCCCGCTGAGCCTGCCGAAAAAGCAGTCTCGCCCGGCGAAGTGGGCGGAATCTTCGCGAATGCCCGCTGAGCCTGCCGAAAAGGCAGTCTCAGCAGCCGAAAAGCCTCCGCCCCGCGTTGAGCCGGCGGAAAAAGCAGTCTCGCCCGGCGAAGTAGGCGGAATCTTCGCGAATGCCCGCTGAGCCTGCCGAAAAGGCAGTCTCAGCAGCCGGAAAGCCTCCGACCCGCGCTGAGGCGGCGGAAAAAGCAGTCTCGCCCGGCGAAGTGGGCGGAATCTTCGCGAATGCTCGCTGAGCCTGCCGAAAAGGCAGTCTCAGCAGCCGAAAAGCCCCCGACCCGCGCTGAGGCGGCGAAAAAAGCAGTCTCGCCCGGCTGCACGTAAAAGAATCGTAAGGGGATAACTCAGATTCTCTTTCATTTTTTTTCGCCAGAAGTGGAAGGCAGCTCGAAGTAGAACAGAAGAGGGATGGGTGTGAGGGTGTAAAGGCGCTTTGCGATTGGAACCCCACATCCATTCCTACCCGCAGACAAAAGTATGGGTTTACACATAAAAGGACCGTCAGGATGTTTTTCCTGACGGTTTTTCTTACTTTAGCGCCCAAAAAGTTGCAAAAGTTCATACTTCTGCGGGATTATTCAGTAGAAATAAAGCCCGCTTTCCTTATATTGTAAGTCTAAGGAGGTGATGCATTCGTAATTATGTAAGCGCTTAATCGCCAGTGATCTTTGTAAAAGGAACAGCTTGTGAAGCCAAACCTATGTACACAAATGCAACCAAAGAGAGGATGGATTTTGTGATGAAAAAGACAATGCTTCGCTCTTTATGCTACCTGTTGGTCGTTGTGCTGGGATTACAGCTGGTGAGTGTTTGGTTATTTTCAAATGAAACAGAGGCTGCTGCCGTAAACGTGCAGAATGGCATTCAGTTCAAGGACACGAGTGGAAATATCATTCATGCTCATGGCGGTGGTATTCTTAAAGTGGGCAGCTATTATTACTGGTTTGGTGAAAATCGTAATGCGGACGGTACGTTCAATGCGGTGTCCTGCTACCGCTCGAGTGATCTCAAAACATGGGAGTTCCGCAGCAATGTCCTGACGAAAAACTCAGCAGCTGAACTGAATGTATCTAATATTGAGAGGCCTAAAGTTATCTATAACAGCTCAACGAATAAATTCGTCCTATGGATGCATTGGGAAAATGGCGTCGACTATGGGCAAGCGCGGACAGCAGTGGCTTCATCCAGCACAGTGGATGGAGCCTATACGTATCAAGGAAGCTTCCGTCCGCTTGGTTATGATTCGCGGGATATGACCGTTTTCAACGATAACGGGACCGCTTATTTGATTTCGGCAACAAGAGTGAATGCAGATATGAACATTTATAAATTAACGCCCGATTTCCTTGGTGTTGATTCGTTGGTTCAGACGTTATGGGTGGGGCAATACCGTGAAGCGCCGGCTATGTTTAAACGGAATGGCGTCTATTTTCTGGTAACTTCCGGTGCGACCGGTTGGGATCCGAACCAAGGGAAATACGCCACAGCTACGAGTATTACAGGAACTTGGAGCGGGCTCAGTAATTTCGGTGACGCCACAACCTATGATTCTCAAAGCGCCTATGTGCTGCCGATAGAAGGCTCCAGCTCAACGACTTATCTCTACATGGGGGATCGCTGGGCTGGTGCTTGGAGCGGCAAGGTGATGGAATCCCGATATGTTTGGCTGCCGCTGTCGTTTCCTTCCAGCACTTCACTATCCATGAGCTGGGGCAGCAATGTCAGTTTGGATATAAGCACAGGGACGGTGACGGCTTCCTCGCCGGCGATCGATACGAATGCTTATTACATTCTGGAGAACCGCAATGGGGGCAAAGCGCTCAACGTCCTGAATCAAGGGACAGCTGACGGCGATAATCTGGAACAATATATCGATAGCGGCTGGTATAGTCAGCAATGGAAATTCGTCAGTGTCGGCAGCGGATACTACAAAATTATGAATCGCGCCAGCGGCAAATTAATCGGCGTTGAGAGTGGTTCAACCGCAGATGGCGCAATCATCGAGCAGTGGGCAGATGGCGGCTGGACGAGTCAGCACTGGCAAATTGTGGATGGCGGAGCCGGGAATTTCAAGCTGAAAAATCGAGCAACATCGAAAATCATTGATATTTCCGGTGCTTCCAAGACGAATGGCGGCGCAGCGATTCAATGGACGGACAATGGCGGTAAAAATCAACAATGGCGGCTTTTGAAAGTTGAATAGGTAAACTTGAAAAACTATCCTTCGTACAATTTTACGAGGGATAGTTTTTTGCGTGTCATCGAATATCGTATATGGAAATTTTTATATGATTCTGCTAGGATAAAAGTGAACATCATGACGGGGAGAACGTCGAGGAATTAACGTCATACGCATGGAGGAGCTACCAACACGAATGCCATTTTTACAACGAGTTTCCCTAGATTGGTCCCAGTTGTCACAAGTGGAGAAAGATCAATATCCATATCATATCCCGACCATCCAGTCCTTTGATGAGTATCGGTTCGAATCCAATGTGACCTTCTTTATTGGCAACAATGGTTCTGGCAAATCAACGCTGCTGGAAGCCATCGGCGTGTCCTGCGGGTTTAGTGTCGTAGGAGGCAGAGATCTTACCATTACCAAGGAGAAAGACGATGTATCACTAGCCAAAATTATGAGATTGTCATGGCTGCCAAAGATCAGCAACGGTTTCTTTTTCCGGGCGGAGACTTTTGATACGTTTGCCGGCTATATAGATCAATTGGCGAAAGAACCTTTCGTGGGCCAATCGGCCTACGCGCCTTATGGCGGGAAATCGCTCAATGAGCAGTCGCATGGACAAGCGTTTTTGACCTTTTTTAAAAACCGATTGGATCGCAAGGGCATCTATTTGCTGGACGAGCCAGAGTCTGCTTTATCCCCCCAAAACCAGCTGGCGTTCTTGCGGATTATTTGGGAATTAGAACAGCAAGGCCAAGCACAGTTTATTATTGCTACCCATTCTCCGATCTTAATGGCTTATCCTCAGGCGCGCATTTTGCAATTTTCAGAAACATCCATTGAGCCAATCCAGTATGAAGACACAGATCATTTTAATTTGACGAGAGATTTTTTGAACCATAGAGAACGGTATTTCCGGGCGTTGTTTGCAGAGGATGATGACAGCGAGCAAGAAGATTAAATTTATGATACATATAGGGGGATTATTCAGCCGTGGCCTTTTTTAAGAAAATGTTAGCCCGAGTGGGAATTGGCAATGTGGATATAGATACGCAGTTTCATACGGAAGAATTTATACCTGGTGAGATCGTTGAAGGGATTATTAAAGCTAAAGGCGGAAGTGTTGAGCAAAAGGTAGATCGTATTTATTTTCAAATTATGACGGAATACTTGAAGCCAGTGGAGACGGATGCCAATCGCGATGGTCGCACGGAAGTGCGTTTAGAGAAAGAAAGCATCGTGGTAGCGAATATTTTGCTTGCGGAGAGTCTGGTTTTTGCGCCAGGGGAAGAGCTTGAAATTCCTTTTGAGTTCATGCTTCCACATGAAACGCCAATTTCAATCGGTGTAAGTCCGATTTGGATTCGAACGGGTTTGGATATTAATAATGCCGTTGATCCTTCCGATCGGGATGACATTGAAGTATTGGCCCATCCGCATGTTGCTGTCATTTTTGAAGCGCTGGAAGAACTGGGCTTTCATTTGCATCAAGCGGAGAACGAATACTACCCGCAAGCGGATTATCACTTGCCGTTTATTCAGAATTTCGAATTCATTCCTTATCAAAATGGGGAGTACCGAAGCACGGTGGATGAGCTTGAGCTTGTTTTGTACCCAGATGAAGATGGTGTTGACATCATTATGGAGTTCGACCGCAAAACGCGCGGCTTCAAAGGGCTTATGGCTGATATGCTTGATCTGGACGAATCTCATGAGCGTTATTATTTCGATGCGGAAGAGCTGGAGGAAGGTGCTTCCTCTGTGGCGGACCGATTCAGGGAGATTTTTGATGAGTTGCTGGAAGGCTGAAAGCAGCTTGGGTACGTTGTGAAGCAGCTTTGCGAGCACTTCCAGAGCCTGTATGCTGCTGCAGCCAAAAGAAGGAGCTGTCCCATAAGTAGATACATCTACTTGCGGGCAGCTCCTTCTTTTATTTTGCTCATTGCCTTGCTGCTAACCTGCTCCAGTCGCAGTCACCCTCGCAACCACCAATAGACCGGTATAAATAATACGGAGGTAATGATCCCTGCGGCCCCCATGGCAAAACCGCTAAGGCTGCCCTGTAGCTCGGAATCCTTAACGAGCTTAGCTGTTCCTATGCCATGAGCTGCGGTTCCTAGGGCGATGCCGATCGAAAGGCTATCCTTGAAGCCAAGCCACGTTAAGAGCTGTTTCCCGATCATACTGCCAAAAAGGCCGGTAAGCACAGTCAATACGGAGGTAAGCTCCGGCAAGCCTCCTAAGTGTCGCGATATCTCTATCGCGATAGGGGAACTGACCGACTTGGGCATCATGCTCAGCAGGATGTCGCGGCTTCCGCCAAGCAGCCCGATGAAGGCTGCGGCACTGATCATACCGGTCAGTGAACCGACGGTAACGGAAACGAGAATGCCGGCGAGATGGCGTTTGATCAAGCCTGCATGTTTATAAAGAGGAACACCAAGCGCAACGGTTGCTGGACCTAATAAGAGCGTTAGCATATCCCCGCCCATCTTGTAAGCAGAATAGGGGATGTGGCAAGCGAGCAGCAGAATGATAATAAAACCGGAACAAATAAACAACGGATGAAGCCAGCGCCAGCGCTGCTGAATAAGCTGGGCGCCTGTATAGGCCACTACGCTAAGGGCAATGCCAAACAAGGGCTGATTGACCCATTCGCTGAAGCTCATGATACATCACCGTCCGATTCCTTGCGCTGCAGCTTAGTTGTGAGAAATCCGGTTACGATAAGGACAGCCATAGAGCTGCCAATGATGCCAACGCTAATGGATAACCAATTGGATGCAATAAGTGGGAAAAAAACCATCGTTCCAACTACAAAAGGGGTAAAAAACAGCATCATATGCCCTGTAAGCCAGCCGGCTGCGGATTCGACCCAAGAGAGTTTAATCCACTTCGCAAACAGCGAGATCGTAAACAGGATGAGGCCAATGACATTTCCGGGAAGCGGAATATGCAGGCTCCATTGAAGCCAAGTGCCAAGTAAATGAAAAGCAAGCAAGATTGCAAAACCTAACATAAGATCACCTTCAAGTATAGGTATGGATAAAACAGGGATTAAGCAGGAATTCGGATCGTAACGGTAGTTCCTTCTCCCAGTTGACTGTCAATAGCTAGACCATACTGCTCTCCGAAATAAAAGAGGATACGATCATGCACATTTTTAACCCCGATATGATCTTCATCCAGCGTATCAGAAGGCAGAGAAAGCCGGAAGCGCAGCTGCTCAAGCTTCTCCTCGCTCATCCCTACGCCATTATCCTTAATCATAATGAGCATATCATTGCCTGATTTCATGGATGAAACTTCGAGCAGGCCAGGTCCGTTTCGACGTTCCAATCCATGAACGATCGCATTTTCGATCAAAGGCTGAAGCGAGAAATGCATGACCTGCAGGTTTTCGCTGCCCTCAGCAAGCCGTTCTGTGTATTGAATTTTATCGCCAAAACGCAGCTGCTGTATGTTCACATATAGTCGAATATGTTCAAGTTCTTCCTTTAAGGGAACAGTCTCTTTCCCTGTTTGAATATGGATGCGGAACAGTCTGCCGATCATCCCGACCATTTCGCTAATTTCCCGTTGTTGATTGATGACAGCTTTCATCTGAATCGATTCTAGGACATTAGCAAGGAAATGAGGATTGATTTGGCTTTTTAAGGCACCGTATTGGGCTACTTTTTGCTGAACTTTGGCCATGGAGGAGCGCTCAATATAGATTTGCAAGTCTTCCACCATTTTGCGAATGCCTTGATAGAGCACGCCGAATTCATCCTGCCGGTCACTGCTTAAATCGACATCGAATTTGCCTAAACCGACCAATTTGACTTGTCTGCTTAATAAAATAATTGGCTTCGTCACGCGAGCGGACAGGATGAACATGAACAGGATCGCTGTGCCGAGTGAGAGGAAGGCGAGAGTCAGAACAATTTTGATCAGAACATCGGCTTGTTTGGTCATCTCTTTTTCATCAATATATTGGATAACCTTCCAGCCTGAATAAGGAGAAGTAACAAAGTTAATAAAGGAATCATTTCCGGAAAAATGAGCATAAAAGCTGCCCGCGTCTTCTTTGAGGACGGTATCCATATTCTGATTTTTAATGCTTGTCGACAAGGCCGGTTTGGATTCATTCCGCTCTGAATTGTAAATGACTCCGCCATTGTTATCAATAATAATGAAATTGCGCTTGCTGACCTCGGATAACTTTAAAATTTCCCGTAAAGAGTCCAGTCGAATGTCGATCAGCATAGTGCCGATGGGCTGCTTGCTGCCGACTTTATTAATCACTCTGGCAATCGAGATGACGTTATTTTTGGCATTCACGCGATGAAAAGGAAGGTGAGCGCCG
The DNA here is from genome assembly GCF_013204855.1 of Paenibacillus alba. Lineage (GTDB taxonomy): Bacteria > Bacillota > Bacilli > Paenibacillales > NBRC-103111 > Paenibacillus_E > Paenibacillus_E alba. The sequence continues at coordinate 17,222 of NZ_JABMKZ010000003.1, forward strand.
AACAGGACGATGCCGCCATTGCGCGCCTGTGTTTGTACATACCAGTCTTCATGCGTGAAGTCCTTCACATCGTAATCAGACCGATTGAAATTGGTGGAGTAGAAGACGCGGGAACCGGCATAGATTTGTACGCTGTCGACATTCTTGATCGTCATTTCGATCGAGCTAATGAAATGCTCAATAATATTTCCATATTGAATTTTTTGATCATTTCCATTATCGTTTTTGTCCAGTGTCCAATTCTCCAAGGCTCCTTGAAGTTGTCCGTCCATTTGAGCATTAAGCGTACCTTTTTCGATGCTTTGCAAGTATTGGTCGATGTTGAAGGATAAATTCGTCAGAATTAAATTGGAGCTGCTTTGATACTCGTTTTTGACGGCTTGCATGGAAAATAGATAAATAATGACGGAAATAATCAATAAGGGTATGGTAATAATGAGAATCATCAGCATGAAAATTTGGTGATTCACATGCTTCATGCGAAGCTTTTGTTTCAATTGTCTCAATCTAGGCAATTAGGACCAACCCCATTTTTTCCTGTAGTCTGTTGGTGTCATTTGCGTGATGCTTCGAAACGTTTTGACAAAATGCTTGTAGCTTTTGTAGCCGCACATCGAGCAAACATCGGTTACCAGATGCTCCGGCTTTTTCAAGCATTCCTGTGCATATTCAATTCTAATTTCGGTCACAAACCGCATGTAATTTTTATCGAGCTTTCTTTTGAACAAACGGCTTAAATAAGAGGGATTGTAGAAGAAACGGTCTGCCACCATCTGCAAGGTCACATCTTGTGCAATGTGCTGCTTAATGAAGGAAGCGATATGCTCGAATATCAGTACGTCTTGCTGCTGATTGTGCGAGGAGCCGCCTTTGTAAACCGTTCCCAGATGAGCCATCCAAGCGCCAAGCCAATGAAAGAGAGCATCAAGTGTCGGGAAATCATCCACGCATGTCAGGGTTAATAGCTTATCACTATATACGCCTTCGATGGGGATACCATTTTTAATTGCAAAGCGAATGGAAACGCTAATGATTTCTTGTAAATAAGCTAGCCATTTCGCTGGCGAAATATGGGGCATATGGATTACGATTTCCTGTCCTAAGCGCTGTAAAAGCTGCTGAATGTCCACTTCGTTTGCGCTTTCAATACTGGCCAGGAGCTGTTTTTTATCATTCTCATTCAGTTGAATTAACGCCGTCTTATGGGCATGAGGTATATCGCCGGACGGAAGAAAGAAGAGAGAGCGATCCTTGTGATAATAACGCTGAAGCAAGGCTTTGTCCGTTTGCTGCAGCATTATACTTAACTCCGACAATTGATTCGTCAGCGTGCCGATGGCCATGAACAGTGAAACGGCAAGTGTTTGATTGACTTGCTCTATGAATTGCTTTAAGTGATCTCGGGCGCTTTCCTGCGCAGATGTGCTCCCCCCAGAATCCATGATCACAATGACGTATAATTTGGATTTGTACATATAGGTTAGAGTTTGTCTGTGAATCTGATTGCCATAAAGGAAAGATACAGCCTGTTCGATCATGGTTAAAGCTTGCTGTCTTAATATTTTTTTGGATGGAGGAAGCGCTGACATGACGGGCAGCCAAGTGACGACAAGTGGGAGATAGGTGTAATTGTCGCTGTCGAAATCATACAGATGCTGCAATCCGTCTTCTCCAATAAGCAGTTGTTCTTCTTCAAGCAGCAATTGAACAAACTCACTGCCTTTGTACAGCTTGCTTTCTCTGGAGGCTTGTTCCCACTGGGAATGGGTTTGCACGTTGTTATGATTGTGGACGACTTGCTTCATGCAGGCTTGAATGGTAGCCAAGCTATCTTCATATTCCAAGGGTTTAAGCAGAAAAGCGTGCACACCGCCCAAGCGGATGGCTCTCTGGGCATACTCAAATTCATTAAAACCTGTCAAAATGATAAATACGGTATCAGGCAGCTTCAAGCGAATTTGTTCAATCATTTGAAGTCCGTCCATCTCGGGCATGCGAATATCCGTGATCACCAGATCTGGCCGCTCTCGCCATGCTGTTTCTATGCCGGTCTTTCCATTATCTGCGTCGACAATGGAAGTAACGCCTAGTTCCTGCCAAGCAAAATAATGCTTAAGACCTGTTCTGATGAGTGGTTCATCCTCGACAATCATAAGTTTATACATGAATCCCCCACAAGGTTAAGACCTGTTTATTCTTTACACAAATTATATACTAAAAATCGCGATAAATCGTGATTGTAAATGTTAGGTAAACAAACAGGTCAGAATACGACCATGGAAGTAAAAACTCGGGGATTCTATCGATTTTCATTCTGCCTTATGCTAGGTGCAAGGAATGAGAGCAATTTACTATTCCAATAAATTCACGGGGGTACTTAGATGAGGGCAATGAAAAAAGGGTTAATGACAGTTTTAGGCGTCGCGCTTGTAGGATCACAGCTAGTAGCATGTTCCAATACGACTGATCAGAATAAGCCTGCAGCCACACAAGATGCTCAGAAGCCTGCGGCAACCCAAGCGGCTGCCAAGCCTGTAGAGATTACATGGTGGAACTTCCCTAACTTCCAAACGTTAGATGGCGAAGTTGGCAAATACGAGAAACAAATCATTGCTGCCTTCAATGAAAAACATCCTGAAATTAAAGTTAATCTGGAAATGATCACCTTTGATGGTGGTCCTCAGAAACTGAACGTGGCTATCTCCTCCAATACAGCGCCTGACGTTATCTATGACGCTCCAGGTCGTATTATCGACTGGGGGAAGAAGAAGCTTCTAGCTCCACTGAATGACATCATACCCGCAGACATCAAGAACGATATTGCTCCAGCTTTCTGGAAGCAATCCACCGTGGGCGACCAGATTGTCATGTATCCTTTGAACACAGGTCCATTCATGATGGCTGTCAACAAGACCGTATTTGAGAAAATCGGCGCTCTTGACTTGCTTCCATTAAGCAGACCGGATCGTACATGGACAGTCGCGGAATATGAGAAAGCCTTGAACGCGGTTAAAGAAAAAGCGCCGGAGATCATTCCGACCGGATTCTTCGCAAAAAGTACAGCAGGTGATCAAGGAACACGCGCCTACTTGGCTAACTTGGGTGTCTCCAGATTTTTGACGGAGGATAACAGCAAAGTAGCGATTAATACCGAGAATGCCGGCAAAGCCTTGGATTGGGTTGTGAAAGCTACCAAAGACAAAATCAGTGTAGCCGGAGCTGCTTCCCTCGCTGCTGCCGATGTGAATGACTTGTTCCTGCAAGGTAAGTTGGCGTTCACACTGAATTATTCACCGGTTCTCAAAGCTCAGAATGTGGCGAACAAAAAAGTGCAGTTTGACGATGTGCTGCTGCCATTCCCTACGCTTGATGGATCGAAGCCTAAATTAGAGCCATTCCTTGGCGGTTTAGCGATTTTCAATAACGGCAATGCCGATAAAATTGCCGCATCGAAGAAATTTATTGACTTCGTCGTGAACGATCCGGTTTGGGGTAAGAAAAACATCATTCAAACGGGTGGATTGTCGGCTCGTACATCCATTACAGGACTATATAATGATCCGGAATACAAATATGCCGATCTGGCACGTCAATTCATCACGGATCCTCCAACCATTGCAGACGGTTATGCAGAAATTCGCACATTCTGGTTCCCAGAATTGCAACGTGCTCTTACTGGCGGAGCAACAGGCAAAGAAGCTTTGGATGCCTTTGCCGCTAAAGCGAATGATGCGATTGCCAAAGCGAAAGCGCAAAATCAAAAATAAAGCAAATTTGGAGATTGGAGTAGCGTAGCAAGCAGCGCTGCTCCTTTCACTAAACACATGAAATGGGGAGAAGGAAATGGAGGCAACGGTTAGCAAATCGAGAAAATTTGTCATACGCGACTGGCTGATGAGCTATCTCTTTTTACTTCCAGCGTTTGGATTTTTTCTAGTTTTTGTCGCATATCCGATGCTAAGAGGCGTTTATATTAGTTTTTTTGATTATTCACTGCGGAATTTTGACTTCGTTGGACTAGATAATTATGTCTCTTTATTTCATAACGAAACGTTCCTGAAGTCCATGCGAAATACGATATTGCTTGTCGTTATTGCGGTTCCTATCGTCATTGTGTTTTCCGTATTCGTGGCTGTTAACATTTATAAAATGAAGGAATTGTCCAGATCATTTTTCAGAGGCGTTTTTTATTTGCCGGCTGTATCTTCGGTCGTAAGCATTACGGTCGTTTGGGGATGGATTTATCATCCAAACTATGGGATTCTCAATTATTTGACAGGCATGCTTGGGTTTGAGCCTATATCCTGGTTAGGCGATACGAGAACTGCTCTATTAGCCATCATAGCTGTTTTAATCACCACATCGGTCGGCCAGCCGATCATTCTGTATGTCGCTTCGTTGGGCAACATTCCCACTTCCTATATGGAGGCAGCGGAAATCGACCGTGCAACACCATGGCAGATTTTCTTGAAAATCGTGTGGCCGATGCTGATGCCGACCAATCTCTACGTCATTGTTATTACTACGATTAATACGTTTCAGTGCTTCGCGCTCATCCAATTGCTAACATCAGGTGGTCCTGTGTATAGCACATCCACTGTCATGTACGGCGTATATGAACAAGCGTTTCTACTCGGGCACTTCGGAATTGCTTCCGCGATGGGCATTCTGTTGGCGATCGTGATCGGAATCATCTCGACGATCCAATTCAAATATTTCGGCAGCGATGTAGAGTACTAGGAGGTCACCATGACATCAAATGCACATGTGCAAGTACATTCCCAACAGCTTAGGCGCAAAAGCAAAAACAGTTTAAAACGAGAATGGACCCCGATGAAGGTGCTTTCTACTGTTTTGTTGCTGATATCGACGCTAGTTTTTATCTTTCCGTTTTATTGGATTGTGACAGGAGCTTTTAAAATTCAAACGGTAGCGACAGCCATTCCGCCGGAGTGGTTCCCGCTTAAACCGACCTTGAGCAACTGGCTGGAACTGTTCAAAAACCCGATTTGGCGCTGGACGCTGAACAGTTTTATCATATCTATCGTTGAAATGGCGGCGGTGTGCCTTGTTTCTTCGACGGCTGGCTATGTGCTTGCCAAGAAATTATTTCCCGGCAGAAAAATCATCTTCACGATGTTTATTGCAGCGATGGCACTGCCTAAGCAAGTTATTCTTGTTCCGCTGTTTACCATGTTGGCTAACTTCGGTTGGGTCAATACGTACCATGGACTCATTCTGCCGGCGATCGGCTGGCCGTTTGGCGTGTTCCTGATGAAGCAGTTCGCGCAAACCATTCCAGGCGAATTGATTGAGGCGGCGAAGATGGATGGCTGCTCAGAAATCCGCTTGTTTTCAACGATTGTTTTGCCGCTGCTTAAGCCTGCTTTGGGTGCTTTGGCTATTTTCACCTTTATTGCTTCATGGAATGACTATTTCAGCCAACTGATTATGGTGCGCTCCACGTCCATGATGACACTTCCGCTTGGTGTCTCTATGATGACGACGCAAAGTGAATTTTTGACCAACTATGGCGTGTTGATGGCAGGTGCGGCACTGGCTTCCGTGCCGATGATTGCGATATTCCTCATCTTCCAGAAAGCATTTACACAAGGGATTACGATGGGTGCTGTAAAAGGGTAATGAACGAAGAGAGAAAAAAACTCGGAGGTAGGAACATAATGAAAACCTATGACTTAGAACGCTTTAAAGGGATAACGATTGCCATGTATTCAAGCTATAACGAGGCAGGTGACATTGATCAAAAAGCTGCGCGACAACTAGCGCGTTACTATGCCAAGTCAGGTGTCAAAGGGCTGTATGTAGGAGGAAGTTCAGGAGAAGGCATGCTGCAATCGGTGGAAGAACGCAAGCAAATGTTGGAGTCTGTTGTGGCAGAAGTTGGCCAAGAGCTGACGATTATCGCGCATGTCGGTGCTGCTGCTACCCGTGACAGTGTAGAGCTGGCTCGCCATGCCGAAGCTGTAGGGGCTCATGCGGTGTCTGCTGTGCCGGCCATTTATTACCGGCTATCGCCTCAAAGTGTGGAAACACATTGGCAAGAGATCGTTGACAGTACCGATCTGCCATTCATTATTTACCATATTCCACAAACGACGGGCTTCCAATTATCGAAGAGTCTTCTCGTCAAAATGGCGGAACAAGACAAAGTCATCGGTGTCAAAATCTCAGCCGAAAGCACCTTTGAGCTGCAGCAGTTCAAGGCTGCCGGAGGGAAAGATTTCTTGGTCCTTAATGGTCCTGACGAACAATACTTGGCTGGGCGAAGCATAGGCGCAGATGGAGGAATCGGCGGTACTTATGGCGTTATGCCTGAGCTTTTTCTGAAAATCGAAAGCTGCTATGTCCAAGGGCAAATGGCCGAGGCTCAGAAATGGCAGTTTATCGTTAATGAGCTTATAGTCGAATTGCTATCCTTCCCATCCTTATATGGAGCTTGCAAAGCTATTTTAAAACTTCGTGGCTATGATACCGGCGAACCAAGGCTGCCGCTGCTGCCCATCCCAGCTTCTGAATTGAAGCGTGTAGAGAAATTAAACCAGCGGATCTTAAGCTATATTTCGCAAGCTGAAGGGGTCGTACAAGAATGAACGGACCTCGCGATATTTTTACGGTCAAAGGATTAATTGTCTCTTGTCAGGCGCTTGCTGATGAGCCGCTTCATGGTGGAGATACGATGGCCAAAATGGCAAGAGCAGCGGTAAGTGCGGGTGCGATAGGCATTCGGACGAATGGAGTTGTCGATATTGTCAAGATCAAACAAGAGGTGGATGTGCCTGTCATTGGTCTTATCAAAAAGGATATCGAAGGGTCGGACATATTCATTACGCCAACGATAGATGAAGTGAAGGCAATTGTGATGGCAGGAGCGGACATTGTTGCTTTGGATGTGACGGATCGAGAAGGCCGATTGGATGCAGTAAAACCGCTCATTGCCTATGCCCACGAGATGGGGGTCGCCGTTATGGCGGATATTTCTACACTGGATGAAGGACTTGCAGCGGAGCAATTGGGTGTGGACTACATCGGCACCACCCTTTCCGGCTATACCTCTTACAGCAGGCAGGCTGAGGAGCCGGATTTTGAGCTGCTTCGGCAGTTAGTAGAGAAAGTGAAAGTCCCTGTTGTTGCTGAAGGACGTATTTGGACACCAGAGGATGCCGCTAAAGCGTTGGCAACTGGGGCAGCCTACGTCGTGGTGGGGAGCGCCATTACTAGGCCGCAATTAATTACCGCACGTTATGTTCAAGCATTGCGCAATCTTTAGGGGCAGGGGGATAATCCATGGAAATGAACCTTCATGATCCGGATTCGGACTATGCCATTGGTGTTGATATCGGCGGAACGAAAATTAATGCCGGTGTAGTCAATTCGCAGGGCGAGGTGCTGCACACCGTCAGCCTAGCGACATGCGCCGGTCAGGTGAACACCGCCGATCGCGTGCAGCAAGCCATTCAACAATTGATTGCTGAAGCAAGTGCGAAGCAGCCAAATCTTCGCTACAAAGGAATTGGCGTAGGCAGTGCCGGTCAAGTCGATTGGGAGGAAGGCAGCATTCGTTCAGCTTCCGATATCCTCCCCGGCTATGCGGGGACTCCACTTCGCAGCTTGCTGCAGAAGTGGTTTGCGTTGCCAACGATCGTGGACAACGATGTAAACGTATTGGCTTTGACAGAGAAGCATCTTGGAGCAGGCAAAGCTGTGGATCATTTCCTTTGTCTGGCGCTGGGGACTGGCGTTGGCGGAGCTATTGTTGTGAATGGTCAACTGGTTCACGGGTGTTGGGGAGCAGGGGGAGAGTTAGGCCACCTGTCCGTAGATTTTAACGGTCTGCCCTGCCTTTGCGGTGGGATCGGCTGCCTTGAGCAGTATGCGTCAGGAACGAATATAGCTCGGCGTATGCTGGAACGGCTGGCGCAAATCGGAAGCCGGGAGGAATCATTGGATTCTCGCATGGTGTTTGCGCGCTGGCGGGCAGGGGATGTTACGGCAACGGAAATTATGAATGAGACGATAGCTGCGCTTGGCGCCGCAATGGCGTCATTCATCCATATGTTCAATCCGGCATTAATCGTGATTGGCGGCGGGGTCGCTGAGGCGGGGGGGCCGTTGCTCGATGGGATCCGGAACGAAGTGACACGCAGATCCATGCCTTCGATGCGAGAGGGCGTTCAAATCGAATTGGCGTACCATGGCAATTGGAGTGGGATGATTGGCGCTGCGCTGCAAATCTGGGAGTATCCTTTCGTTAAGGCATCGAGCCTGCGTTGAGGTAGGCTGAGCCAGCCCAAAAGGCAGTCTCAGCAGGGGGAAAGCACCGAATCCGCTCTGAGCCTGCCGAAAAGGCAGGCTCAACTGGCGGAAAAGGCCGCATCCCCGCAAATGCAAGCTGAGCTAGCCAAAAAGGCAGTCTCAGCGGGGAGAAAGTGCCGAATCTGCTCTGAGCCTGCCGAAAAGGCAGGCTCAACTGGCAAAAAAGGCCGCATCCCCGCAAATGCAAGCTGAGCCAGCCGAATTTGCGAAAGCCAAAAGAAACCAAACCTTGGTAAAATGGAAGCGTCGAGCAACCATTGAACTCGGAGCGGTTTTTTTGGTTTTCTTTTGGTTTTCTTTTGTACGTACTAATATAGTAAAAAAAGGCCAAGCGGCCTCTATTATTATTAGCTGCTAAGCATGGACAACCTGCTTGAGTTCCAGTTTGACTGTGGTCAAATAGGTGAGCTCAGGTGTTGAGAAAAAGTCTGCCAAGCGCCGAAGTCGCATGTAAATCGTGCGTAAAATAACGGAATCCATTTCCGTGATCATACTCCGATTCGCGATATAATCCTGCATGCTTACCTTGATCAGGTAGTCGCTGTCGCGCAACTCGGCAGATCTTTGCTTATTTGAAAGGTCTCCGGGATTCAGGGAATATGTCGTTTGCCGGAGAGCGCTTTGATAAAGTTCGAGGCAAGCTTTGGAGATATGTACGAATCTTTTGGCTCCTATTGCATCCGTTACAGCAAGTAATTGATTTTTTGCATCCAATGAGCTTTTCTTCAAATAAACGATTTCGTGAGGGGCAATGCCCTCTGTCAGTAGACGAATAATGATTGCATCCTGCGGGTTGATGCACCGAGTCTCAATAAAATGGATTTTTTCTAGTGTAAGAATACGAAATCAGCATCCCTTCAAATAGGTGTAAGTAGTTGTTTTCAGCAACTTTTCATTGTGCTTTCAGTAATAAGCAACTATATATACTATGCGAAGGCGGAGGCAGTTATGACTATTTCTTAATGGTGCAGAAAAAGATTGCAGTTGGAAGAGCGAGGATAAGAGGGGGCTGCATACGTCGGTTGGATATGCATGTTGTGCATGCAGCTGCAAGTGTGGACTTGGATATTACAATGTCGTAATGATTGCTTTCAATTCTTTGATAAACTCTTTGCAAGCGAGGGATTGATGGCGCCCTTTTAATCGCAAGGTGCTGAAGATAACATCCATATCCTCGCCAGTGATTTCTAAGGGCACAATGCTGCCTGTTTGAACATAAGGATCATATTTTAAGCCAATTTCCGTATAAAATCCAATGGCAATACTCTCGGCAATGATTCGTTTGGACGCTTCTGAATTCCCCAGCTTGAATAAAATATTAGGCTCTCCATACTTTTTCAACTTGTTAATGAGAAATTCCGAATTTAAGAGAAGGGGTTGATGAACAAGCTCTTCGAATGAAAGGCTTGTCCGATGAGCAAACTTTGAGTTTTTCCCCACACAGGCCATGATCCGGCTCTCCAGCAAAAATTCTCTGATGAACGTCGTCGTCCGATCTTCATAATTCCGAGACTCAGCAATTAATCCAATATCCACTTTGCCAGATTGAACTTCTTGTTTAATTTGGGGATAATCCAGCACCGTCATGACAAGTTCAACGCCCGTGTGTTTCGCTTTGAATACAGCTAAGGTTGGAGGCAGCACGCTTAAACATAAGCTTGGTACGGAAGCGATGGAGAGGGATCCTGAGAGATGGTTGGCTTGAAATCCGGCCGTCTCGCGGAGTTCCTCTACTTTATGAATAATTTCTTCCGCTTTGCTAATGATTAATTTGCCTTCTTCCGTCGGGACGGCCCCATAACGTGAACGATTAAATAACTTGACGCCAAGTTCATCTTCCAAATTGACAATAGCTTGGCTAATATTGGGCTGGGAGACGTGCAGCTTTTCGGCGGCAAGGGAGATAGAGCCAGTTTGATTAATCTCAATCATATAGATCAGTTGTTCAATCCGCATAGTTCTCCTTTATTGGGAAGCTATTTGATGACGTAAATATATCCCAAAAGCCGATCCTAAGCAATGATAGAGAAGCCCTATTTTAAGAGACGCCGTATTCTACATTCCGTATGCTTTGCTCCTTCATTTGAGCTTTATTGACCAAACGAGACAGCAAGACGCTTATTTCATACAAGGCGAACAAGGGAATAGCGACCATAAGGTGAGAGATTAAATCAGGCGGAGAGATGAGACTGGCTGTGACCACAAGCAGAAGATAGGCGTATCTGCGAAACTGATGAAGCAGCTTTGGATTCAACACTTTCAGCCTAGTAAGAAACATCACGATGATGGGGAGTTCAAAAGCTGTGGATAATGGCAGGATAATATTCAGCATGAAGCTAAAATATGGGGCAACCCCGTAGGTTTGGGTTAAACCAAGGTTCTCGGTAATGGAGACCGTGAAGGCCATGCACATCGGGAAAACAATAAAATAGGAAAATGTTAAACCGATGATGAAGCACAATAAGCTATAAGGAATATAACGGAGTGCAGCAGTTTGTTCTTCCTTGGTCAGACCTTGCTTAACGAAGCCCCAGATTTGATACAGGATAAAAGGCAAGGTAAGAGTGAGGGAAATGACAAAAGCAATCATCATATAGAGGCGAATGCCATCCATGGGGGAAAAGACATGCCAAGCCATATCCGATGCCGGCGGAGTTTGCTTGAAATAGAGGAGAATCTTACGGGCGGCCAAAAAGCCAGCAATCATGGTTAAAATAAGTACGATCAGCACGCGAATGATGCGTGTTCGCAGTTCAGATAAATGTTGGGTGAGAGACATCATTTCTTTGATTGGCATCACAGACACCTCCTGAGCTAGGGGTAGATATCGCTATAATGAACTTAGCATCCAAGCATACGCTTTAATTCAACCGTATGGTAGCCATTGGTTAACTTTGTGTGAATGTCCATAATGGTCTGAATATCCTCGAACGAATATTTCCGAACGCCTCCTTTGCTTCTATCTGGGAAAACGAGTTTGCGATCCTCATAGTACCGAATCTGTCTCTCCGATAATCCTGTCAATTCGCTTACCACACCGATCTGAATCACTTTCTTCTTCGTCATCGACATAGGCATCATCCAACCTTTCTGTTATGTTAGATAAAATGACTTTAATGTGACGTTTGTGTGAGATAACTCTATCACCAAAGCCTTGATTTGATCAAATAAGCCGTTCTTATCTAGGTATAATTATAATTTATGTAATGTAATCTTACATGTAATGCTGACGGATACGTCATCTGCTGGTACGGTTAAGGAGCGGTTTATCCTAACTTAATCGAGGAGATGGAAGCATGGAGAAGACACCGATCAAAGAAAATGAGATTACACGTAGAGAATTTTTAACTACAGTCGGCAAAATAGGAGGGTCAGCCGCACTTTTTAGCGTTATGGGAACATTGGGTCTGTTATCTCCGGAAACGATGAAAGCGGCGGATTACACCCCGCCTTCCGGTTTTGATCTCACTTCAACGAACCGTAATGGGAAAAAGGTTATCATTCTAGGTGCAGGGATTGCTGGCATGACGGCTGCTTATGAGCTGGGTATGGCAGGGTATCAGTGCACGATTTTGGAAGCCAGAGCTCGCTCAGGCGGTAGAGCTTGGTCTGTTCGCCGAGGGACAACCGTAACGGAGCTTGGAGGCAGCAAGCAGGTTGCGCGTTTTGATAATGGGATGTTTTTCAATGCAGGGCCGATGCGGATCCCGCAGTTTCATGTGACGCTGGATTATGCTCGTAAATTTGGCGTTGCGATCGAGCCATTTAACAATGTGAATGAGAGCGGCTATTACTATAACGAGAATGTGGGCGAGTTGTCGGGCGTGAAAGTTCCCAAACGTCAAGCGAAAGCGGATGTGAGGGGGTATGTGGCCGAGATGCTGGCTAAGGCAGTCAATCAGAAGGCGTTGGATCTGCCGCTAACTACAGATGAGAAAGCGAAGCTAGTGACTTATTTGAAAACGGAAGGGGATCTGAATGCGGATCTGTTCTACAAAGGCTCAGAAAGAGCTGGCTATACAGAGGAACCAGGCGGGAAGTTCGATTCGGGTGTGCGCAAAGATCCATTTAGTTTAAAAGCCATTATTAATTCCGGTTTTGGACAATTTTTTAGCAGCGAATACAGCTATGATCAACAAATGATGATGTTCCACCCGGTTGGCGGGATGGATCAAATTGCCAAAGCCTTTGAGAAGCGGGTCGGAGACCGCATTGAATTCCATGCGGAAGTACAGGAAATTAAGCAGTCTTCCGACGGGGTGCGTATTCTATACAAAGATTTGAGCAGCGGCGCAGGCAAGGAAGTTGCCGGAGACTTTTGTATATGTACAATTCCGCTGCCTGTCCTTAAGGATATTAAGGCAGATTTCTCTGCTGAAATGTCAACGGCGATTTCCAAAATCAGCTACGCCTCCGCCGGCAAAATTGGTCTCCAATTCAAACGTCGATTCTGGGAGGAAGACGAGTACATCTATGGCGGAAGCTCGCTGACGAATATGGATATTTCCAGTATTTATTACCCGCCGAACGATTATTTTGCCAAAAAAGGCATCCTGTTAGGTTATTATGCTTTCGGTGGCAATGCTGACAAGCTTGGTAAAATGACGCCTGCCCAAAGGGAGGATTATGCTTTAAGCCAAGGGGCCAAAATTCATCCCCAATATTATCAAGAGTTCGAAGCTTCTTTCTCTATCGATTGGAAGAAAATCAAATATAACTTGGGCGGATGGGCTTCTTATACGGCGGATGACCGCAAAACGTATTACCCAACGCTGTGTAAGCCGGATGGCCGAATCTACTTGGCTGGCGAGCATATCAGCTATATCACTGCTTGGCAAGCTGGCGCTATTGAGTCTGCAAGGAAAGTGGTCACTGAAATTCACGAGCGTGTCATGAAAGAGTAGACGATTGAGGAGCGATGAACGATGATGATAACGAAAAAAGTGAAGACAATTGCGGCAGTCACGATTGGTTCATGCCTCATCTGTGTTAGCGCCTATGCGGCTGGCGCGGAAAAGTCCAGCAAGTATCCAGCGGAGCCGATTAATGAAGTGGAGTTTTATGGAAGTCCTGCCTCCTCCATATCTTCCGGTGTATCCGTCCCGGCCGGCTCAGCTTCTTTATTCACAAGCGGAACGGTGCCTCCTGTTTTGAATAAAGAGGGTAAAACGGTGTATGAGCGTTACGGTGACACGAAAACGCAAGGAATTGGCATTCTGAAAGAAATTGAGAAGCAGTTGAAAGAGAAGGGACTTACGCTTGCCGACGTTGCTTATCTCCGCGTCTATATAACGGCGGATGCTGCCAAAGAAGGCAAATTCGACTATCAAGGCTGGTTTGACGCTTATGCGCAATTTTTCGGCAATGAAGCGAATCCTGTCAAGCCGGCTCGTTCCACGGTTGGTGTCGCAGGTCTCGTTAGCGCCGATTGGCTTATTGAGATTGAAGCTGTAGCGGTATATCCGAAACGCCATAATCAAGACTAACGAAACGGAGATGATGTGTTTATGCTGCAAAATATTGGGTTTCCAGGTCTCATGCTAATCTTAGTTGTTGTTCTTGTCTTGTTTGGACCCTCCAAGCTGCCAGAGCTTGGTCGCGCAGTAGGCCGTACGCTGCATGAGTTTAAAAACTCAGCCCGGGAGCTTGTCGGCGAGGGCAAAGAAGTGCCTGAACACATCGAACCTTCCGATAAACGGATGGAGAAATCCAACGTTTAGCCCATGATCCGTTAGCCTGTATCCAGGAATGCTCCCAAGCTGGCGAGCAGTTGGATGCAGGCTTTTTTCATGCGTAAAAAACACTGGAAAGCCTTGGATTTACACAATCATTCCTGGCACAGTTGTGGTAAAGTGTGCTCACGATGGAACGTCCAAATCATTCCATTATCCGGAGTCTGGAGGGATGGCTGTTGAAGTTAAGCACAAGTGTTGATGTAAGGAAAGAACCATTTCATCTCAATCACTATAAGTGTTGTCGCAAGCAGGCTTGGGAAATTTATCATGCTCATCCTTGTATGGAATTTCTATTTGTCTTCGAAGGTCATGGAACTGTGGAAGTGAACAAGCAATTGCTCAGCATAGAACCTGGTACATTGCTTGTATTTCAGCCGTTTCAACTGCATCGCATACAAATGAAAGGACCTTTCATCCGTTCCATCCTCATGTTTGATCCATATAAGCTGGATGGTGCGCTGCTGGCTTTTAACGGTATCCGCAAATGGTTTAACATTCTTTGGAAGAAGGAATTAACATGTCAAGCTTTGCCGCAGCAACAGCATGTTGCCAATCTGTTTGAGAATTTGAATACAAAGCTTAAGAACGTTCCCGCTAACAAGCAGCAAGAAGAATTTATCCTCTGCCTGTTGTCTATTCTTCGGCATCTTGAGCCGTATGAGAAGGAAATTTATAAAGGCAAGGAAGATGCGGGCAAACCGCGTTTCAGTCATACAGCCATGCAAATGATCGAGTGGATTGAGCTTCACTACAAAGAGAAATTTGATCTGAGCAGGATGTCTGAGGACCTACATTTGTCTACGTATTATTTATCACATATGTTTCGGCAGTCGACAGGCAGCTCCATCACGGAGTTTATTATCTCGCGCAGATTAAAGGAAGCATGCCTGCTGCTTGAAACGACAACGAAAACGGCGAGCTTCATAGCTCAAGAGGTTGGATTTCTGAATGGCTCCTATTTCTGTCGGGTGTTCAAAGCTGTCTTAGGAATAACACCCAGAGTTTACCGCATGCAGCTCTAAATAACCGCAACACAGTGCAAATTTAGGGCAATAGACTGGCACATGGATGCTTTGCAATCTTTTATACTGAGAAATGTAAGCGTTGTCCAAAATAGAACTTATAGGAGGAATGATTCGTGTGATCAAACAATTCGCAAGTTTCACAGGTAGATCAGGGGTGATTACCTTGATATCATCCTTAATCGTTATGGCCGTCCCGACGGTTGCCAGCGCAGCTACGACTACGCTCAGCCCATCGGATGATTCTTACGTGCACCAAGGGAATGCGGCTTCCAATTTTGGGACAGCGACATCGCTCTATGTCAAAAATGATCCTAGCGCAGCTCGCCTTACCTTTCTGAAATTTAACCTAACAGGCTTGACTGGGGTGACAAGTGCCAAACTGCGTATTTATGGCAGCGCTTCCTCCTCGACTGTGCTTTCGGCTTATCAGACGACGGACAGCTGGACACAGTCAGCCATCACTTGGAATAACAAACCAGCGGTTGGCAGTTCCGCAGGCAGTGTACCCATTAACACAACAGACACATACAACGAGATTGACGTGACTTCCTACGTAACGGCAGAAGCAGCTGGGGATGCAGTTGTTTCGTTTGCCTTGCAAGAAAGCGTAGGGAAATATACAACGCTAAACAGCAGTGAAAATGCTGCGAACAAGCCGCAGCTTGTCGTCGTGAGCGGCGGAGGTACTACGGGAGATACGCAGGCGCCTACGGTTCCGACGGGATTGACAGGCACGGCAGCGTCCAGCAGTCAAATTAATTTGAACTGGAGCGCTTCTTCCGATAACGTTGGCGTGACCGGATATGATGTGTACCGGAATGGCGTTTTCCTCAAAAGCGTCAGCGGCACTTCGACCAGCGACACGGGTTTAACCGCCTCAACCGTTTATAGCTATTATCTCAAAGCGAAGGATGCAGCCGGGAATGTTTCGGCACAAAGCAGCAGCATTAATGTTACAACAACTGGAGGAACAGCACCGCCAAGCTGCTCGAATGCCCTGAATACAACAACGGCTATTCAAAATGCCCTGAAAAATGCGACGGCTGGCACGGTCATTTCCATTGCGCCAGGCACTTATGTCGGCAATCGTTCAACCAGCGGTGATCCAGGCGGGCAAGGTCTATTTTTCTCCGATAAAAATGGAACGTCCGCCAACCCCATCATCTTGAAAAGCTGTGATGCCGCCAATCCCGCTATCCTGAAAGGGGCGAATGTGAACGATGGTTCCTACGGGATTCACTTGACCGGTGACTACTGGCAAATTCGCGATATCGAAGTGACGAATGCGCAAAAGGGGATCATCATTGACAATGGGAACCGCAATCTTTTGAACAATGTCAACGTTCACAATGTAGGGGATGAAGGTGTGCATTTCCGTGATGGAAGTTCCTACAATACGCTGGAATATTCGTTGATCTACGATACAGGGAAGTATCAGGCGGGTTATGGCGAAGGCGCTTATGTAGGATCAGATTCCAGTTCCAACTACGAGCATGTGGTGACAGGCAATGTCATTAGCCATACGAATTTCAATGGCGGCATTACGGCTGAGCATATTGATGTCAAAGAAGGCGCCAGCGGTACGATTATTGAATATTGCACGTTTAACGGAACCGGCATCAGTGGTGAGAACAGCGCAGACAGCTTTGTTGATGTAAAAGGAGTAAATACGATTGTTCGCTATAATCAAGGCTATCGTAACGGCAATGCGAACATCCTGGATGCTTTCCAGGTTCGCACGCATGGAACTGACTATGCAACGGGCACGAACAATTCGTTTAACAACAATACGGTAAACTTGGACAATTCGAGTGGATATGTCGTCTTTGCGACAAGCGCGGCAACGGGTACAAAGGCAGTGAATGATACGCGTACAGGCGGCGGAAATTTATACAACAACAACGTGAACTAATGGCATCATAGGGAAGGGCCGGGGCGGCAGCGCTCCGGCTTTTTGGTGTGGAAATTCTTTTTCATATCGACATTGTGTGAGGAGTATGGGAATATGAAGGAATGAGAGAAATTTGGAGGGCGGCTATGGATCATTTCAGTAAACCTGTCGCGCTTGTGACAGGCGCATCGAGTGGATTTGGCCTCTTGACAGCTATAGCTTTAGCTCGAAAGGGGTATCAGGTTGTTGCGTCTATGCGTGATCTTGGCAAAAGCGGACTTTTGCTCGAACAAGCGGAACAAGTTGGCGTCAAGGACTGCGTGGAGACGGTGCAGATTGATGTGACCAATCATAGCTCGATTGAACAGGCTGTTTCTGATATCATGTATACATATGGAAGAATGGATGCGCTTATCAACAATGCAGGTTATGCTGTTGGCGGCTATGTGGAAGATGTGCCAATGGACGCGTGGAGAGCGCAGTTCGAAACGAATGTATTCGGCGTCATCGCGATGACCAAAGCCGTCCTTCCTCACATGCGCGTACAGAAATCCGGCTGTATTGTGAATGTAAGCAGCGTGAGTGGACTCTCCGCTTTTCCGGGCTATGCGCCATACAGTGCATCGAAATTCGCAATTGAAGGCTTTAGCGAGTCGCTTCGCCTAGAAATGCTGCCTTTTGGTGTTCGTGTCGTATTGGTGGAGCCCGGCGCTTACAAGACCGACATTTGGCGAAAAGGATTCGAGGCTGTTCATACTACGGAGGAATCTCCGTATTGGAAGCTGCTCAGCCGAATGCTGATCTATTCTCGCAAAGCCGCAGCCCATGCGCCTGATCCGCAGGAAGTCGCTGATGAAATCGCCAGGATTGTGGACAATCCTCGTCCTAAGCTGCGATATCCGCTGGGGCGGGGCGTGAAGCTGGGGCTGCGGGCAAGAAGTCTTTTGCCATGGAAGTGGTATGAAGGCGTGTTACAAAGGGTGTTGAAATGAAGCAAAAAGCAAAGCAGATATGTTGAGGAGTGAAATGAATGTCTCGCAAGTGGGAAAGAATGGTTAGTAAAAACTCGAAAAAAATCAACAAGGATCGCTCTAAAAAGGGGATTGCACCTATTTCCACAGATCCGGATCGCCCTGAAGTATTTAAAGGCCGCAGCATTATGCTTGCGCTGTTTTTTATACTGATTTCGATCTTTTTGCTTGCCACGTTGACGAAAACAGATGGTGATACCATGTATTGGTATACGACTTCCGCTTATTTGGTTGTTGGTGTTTTTATCTATTTTGTTCGTCGGCCTTATTTGAAAGTTTCGAAGACAAGCCTCTCCAAGAGAGGGCTGGCCAGGGAGCTTGTGCTGACGCCAAGTCATATCAAAGAGATTGTTTATTCGCCAGGCCAAGTCATTATTGACTTGAACGGCAAGTCACCGCGCTGGGTATATACCAAAACGTTGAATCGGTTCGACGTTGCGGCAATGGCGGGAAGATTGAAGAAATTCGCCGAACAGAACCAGATTTCATTTGTAGATAAAACGGTGTAAGCCGAACTTGCAAAGCCACCAAGAAAGCCTCTACTCCGTGTGTTCCAAGCCTGGGGATGGAGGTCTATTTTTTGCAGCTGAAAGGAGATGGATTAGTGATGAAGGTGACACGTATTGTTGCGAATATCGAGACGCAGGATGTGCAGGAAGCAAAAAAGTTTTACCAAGATATACTCGGGCTGGAAATTCTTATGGATCATGGATGGATCGCAACTTATGGCTCTAGTGAAGAGATGAGTGTCCAAGTTAGTTTTGCTTCTCAGGGAGGGTCTGGGACGCCAACACCAGATCTGTCGATTGAAGTTGACGATGTCGATGCTGCTTTAACGCGCATGCGGGAGGCTGGGGTTTCGATCCTGTATGGTCCGGTTAATGAACCGTGGGGCGTGCGTCGCTTCTATGTGCGCGACCCGTTCGGCAAGCTAATCAATATCCTTGCTCATGTAGAGTAGGGAGGACCCGACAGGTGTGGAGGGGCTCTCGATCCGCAATATTACAAAGAACCATAGCAGCTTCGTGACATACACGGGTGCTTATGGTTCTTTTTTGTATATACGTGTTGATGCTGTAAATGGGATTACTTTAAAAGAGGAGCTGCGGGCGGCAGTATGGAAGTGGATGGATGGTGATTGGGAGGGGATTTGTGTGCGGGAAATGTGTGGCAGAGACGGTGGGTGAGTGGGAAGGCACAAGTCAGTGGAAGTGTATGGCAGAGAAGCAGGATGATGAGTAGGAAGGTACTATTGAGCAGAAAATGCGTGGAAAGCGGGCTGAGTGACGAGTTAGGGGGATAGAGAGCGGAAAATGCGTGGTAGAGAGGGTGGATCGAGAAGGTACTATAGAGCAGAAATTGTGTGGCAGAGTGGGTGAGTGATGAGTAGGAAGGTACTATTGAGCAGAAAATGCGTGGAAAGAAGGCTGAGTGACGAGTGGGAGGGAACTACGGTACGCTAATTACTCGTAAATGGGGTGATTGGGGAGTGAGAGGGAACTGAGATACGCTATTTGAGCGTTTCCCCCCTTGAAGGGGGCATAAACCGTGAAATAGGGGAACGTAGTTCCCTTACGCCATGAAAATGGGCGGTTTTGCACGAAATAGAGGACCACAGTTCCCTTTGGGGGTGACGGGGGAAGCCGAAGCCGCCACCTCAATCATAGCTGTCCTCATCAACGCGCAGTTCGTTGTCCATAATCAACTCGGCTTCGGTTTCAAAATTCAAAAGAAGCGGGCCAGGGAGCCGCTCGGCAATCTCCTGCATGGTATCCATGGCCATCAGCTCATCTAGGGTCCGTGGTTTGGGGTCTAGGGCAAGCACCCATTCACGGAGCGCATCAATGAAAACATAAAAGGACGATTGGAATTGATCAGCAACGGCTTCCTGCTCATCGCTTTGGTAGGCAGTCATGGCCTTCCAGTTGGCTAAAGTTGCAAGCAAGGCTTGCTCTACATGTGTATTCATCGGTTCTCCTTAGGCGGTTGTGTCGATGCGCGAATTAAAAGCTCTGAGGGCAGAATCATCTTGCGATGCTCTTGCGCGGAATCCCCTTCGATCCGGTCGATGAGCAGCTGCATGCCCAGCAAGCCGAATTGATAAGCGGGTTGGGAGGCCACTGTCAAAAAGGGGTTGATGGCGTCTACCGGGCCAAAATCGTCAAAGCAAACAACCGAAATATCTCCCGGAACTTGCAGGCCGCGGTGCCGCAGCGATTGGATAATGCCTACAGCCAGCATATTGTTGGCCGCGAAGATAGCGGTTGGCGGATTTTCATGGTGCAGCAGGGCATCAAGCGCAGTCTCGTCGTGGAAGTCGCGGTAATTCAGATGGACGACCAAGGAATCCTCGACAGACAAGCCGCTGAGCAAATGGGCTTCGCGATAGCCGGTATAGCGCAAGCGAGCTGTTGACACATCCGGCGAACCATTGATTAAAGCGATGCGGCGATGGCCCAAGCCAATGAGATGGTCAACAAGCTTGCGAGCTCCTTCTTTGCTGTCCCCCAGCACGAGATCCGCCTCGATTTCCGGTATTTCCCGATCCAAGACGACGAAGGGGATTTGATGCTTCTGCAGCTGCTGCAAATTCTCGAGCGATTGGTCGCCGGTTGGCGCGAACAGCACGCCATCCACACGCGTGGAAAGAATCATCTCCACGTATCCTTTTTCTTTGGCGTAATCCTCGTCGCTATTGGCAAAAAGCAAGCGGTACCCCGCGCGAAGCGCTGCATCCTCCGCACCGCGGGCAAGCGTTGTATAGAACGGATTCGTAATATCCGTAATAAGCAAAGAAAGAATGTTCGTTTTCTGAAGGACTAAGCTGCGAGCCATCGAGTTTGGAATATAGTTGAGATCTTCCATAACTTTGCGCACCCGCTTGCGTGTAGCCTCGCTGATTCGTCCCGTTTGGTTAATGACGCGAGAGACGGTCATGGCCGAGACGCCGGCTTTTTCAGCGATATCATAAATTGTAATCATCGTTACGTTACCTTTTCGTGTCTTTCTATTTGTCTATTGTATAGAAATTAAGGATTGACAGCAAGGTATAAAATTGTTAATTTTGAGTTATCGATAACACACATTTTTCAAGGAGGTTCTGAATATGCTGAAAGGTATCCCTTCGATCCTGTCGCCTGAGCTTTTGAAGGTGTTAATGGAGATGGGGCATGGGGATGAAATCATCCTAGCGGATGGCAATTTCCCTGCTGCAAGTCATACGAACCGGTTGCTGCGCTGTGATGGGCATGGCGTTCCGGAACTATTGGAAGCGATTTTATCCTTGTATCCCCTCGATACATATAGTGAACAGCCTGTCGCGCTAATGGCTGTCGTTCCGGGAGATCAAGTAGAAACTCCGATTTGGGGCGTATACGAAGAGCTCATCGGGAAACATGCACCTCCGGCCATTGAATATGTCGAAAGGTTTGCCTTCTATGAACGCGCCAAGAAAGCGTATGCGATTGTAGCGACGAGCGAGAAGGCGTTGTATGCCAATATCATTTTGAAAAAAGGTGTCATTTCGAATTAAAAGAATTACCGATAACTCTAACATTGCCTATCGTGCTGATGAAATCGGCAGAATTTATTGCAGCAAATGAAATAAGTCTTAATGTCCATACACCTGTTCTCATCGAAAACGATGGGGATGGGTGTTTTTGCGTAAAGAAGTCGTAAAGAAGTAATGTTGGACATGATTTCCATAATATTACACATTGTTCAAGTGAAAGCGCATTCCTATACTGGAAGACAGGTACTCATCTTATCTATCCATTGGAGGTATTAAAGAGTCATGTTGAAGTGGAAACGGTTGCTTCTTATTTGGATGGCGATTCTGCTTATGCTGCCTTTTCAGAATGGCGCGGCACTGGCGGTTGATGCCCCTGCGGTGAATGACACAGGCGCACAGGGAGCTAGTGGCGCTGCTTTTGTGAAAATTAAGAACAAATGGCAGAGCAATTATTTATACGAGGATGCAGCAGGCGTTATTCGTTACGGTTTTACGAGTATGTCAGATCAAACCGCTCATTGGGTGATCGAGGATGTACCTGGCAACAGCAGCTTCAAGCGGATCAAAAACCGCTCAACCGGCCACTTTATCGTGATGGGCACCAGCGTTGCCAGGAGAGATGCCTTGCGAAGCGCTGCGGTTTCCGTTAGCACGGCTGCCGATCAGTGGCAGTTCAGGAACGGGACCGGGGAGAACTTTATCACGATTCGGAGCGTGACGGATCTCGCGCAGGACTTCTTTATTCATGAAGAAGACCAGCTTGGCTTTGCTCAGGTGAGCAGCGATATCAATGCGGCTTTCGACAGTCCGCAGTGGCAGCTTGAAGCCGTGTCTGACGAGGTTCCTGTGCGGATCTCCAACTTGTTTAGAGAAGGACAATATTTGTATGAGGATAAATTAACGAATGAAGTTAAGTTTGCCAAGCTGCCGATGGATGACATAAGCACTTATTGGGTCATTGAACATATCCAAGATGGCGGGAGCGGCGTACCCATTGTGCGGTTAAGGAATCAGCAAAGCGGCCATTACATTACGCAAGGCACGCTATGGGCTCCGATCAAGAGCTTGCCGATGGCAGCCACGACGAAAAATCAATGGCTCATGGCGGCTGGAACGTCCGATGGCTGGTTGACGTTTAGCAACGTTTATGCCAAAGGGACGGATCGTATCCCCGGAGATCCCGATGAAATTGATGCGGGCAGTCAAATCTACGTGTTGAATACACAGTTTGAGGATACTTCGGCACGCTCGAATAATTGGTCCGTTCTGGATCGGGCGAATGCGCAGTGGAGAATCGAACTTGTCTCAGAGCTCAAGCCGGTTCGGATCGCTAATTACACCTCAGAAGCTGTGAGCGATAAGTATCTGTATGAGGAGCAAGGCCTTGTGAAATATGGCGCTATAGCCTCGGGATCGGTCACAACGGCAGTGTATCAATGGGTCGTGGAAGATTACAACGGAAAGAAAAGACTGCGCAACGTAGGTACGGGTCATTACATGACGGAACCGAATCAGGCCCAGCCCGCAGCTCCTTTGCTAAGCACATCTTTGAACAGCGGGTCGACGGCAGGTCAATGGTCGATTGCAAATTCGAAGACGTATGATGATTACGTCACCGTCCAAAGCACTGTTTATGGAAATGCCTATATCCATACTTCCAATCAGCTTGGTTTCGCTCAGTCCAGCCTAGTGAGTCCCGATGCGGACGCTGCGCAGTGGCTTTTCGAAGATCCATCTGTGATCGCAGGCGTTGAGCAATTCGTGCAAATCACGAATGCATGGAATTCATTAGCCTTGATTGAAGATGCTGACAGCAATTTGAAGTATGGCAATGTCAAAGAAGATGATCAGCGCGCACAATGGGTCATTGAGAAATTTGCTGGACGCAAGCGGATTAAGAACCGAGCGACCGGTCATTATATCAATACGGAAAATCCTGTTAACGGCCACTTGCGTGTGACGCCAGTTGAGGATTCCTGGAGAAGTGCGGTATGGGTCATCGAAACGATCAATGGCAATACCAAGCAGATTCATAGCAGCAATGACGCCAATACAGATCCTAATCATCAGAAATTTATCAACGTTCAGAATTTGATTAAATATGCGGAGTACAGCGAAATTCCATCGTCATGGCAAAGCAAGAACTGGCGATTCGTTCCGGTAGCAGCGGGTGTGCCTAAGCCTATACGTTTTAAAAATAAAGCAACAAATCTCTATTTGTATGAAAATGCGGATCATGTACTGAAATACGGCGATAAGCCGGACAGTGATCTATCTTCTCTCTGGTTCCTGAATACGTCTCAAAATGATGCCAACTACAAGTATCTGATTAATGTCCAAAGCGGATCCGGCGTTACGTTGGAAAATGTTGTTCCTCATATTGAGCAAGATTCGCCGCCAGATTCGTTAATTACGTATCCAACTATAGATGTGAATTGGAAGAGTGCCAACTGGATTATAGAAGATGCAAACATTCCAGGTTATGTGAAGCTGAAGAGCGGCTGGACGCAAGCTCACTATATGTACGCAGATGTGAGCCAGCAAGATTTCAAAGTGAGCAAATTGAAAGGCAATGATGACAGCGCCTTATTTGCTATGGAAATCGTTACACTGCCTCCTAATTTGCCAAACGGTCAGAAACGGATTAAAAATGTAGACAATGGACAATATTTGTATGAAAACAGCAGAGGCATCGTGATGTACGGCTCGCCGGCTGCGAATGATGGCTATTCCCATTGGATTATCGAATCGGACAATGGTGTTCAGCGATTCAAAAATGCGGCAACAGGCCATTATATGTCGACGAATTCCGCGTATGAATTCATTTCTTATTCCCAAGCGCCGGATTTTCAATCGTCTCAATGGGTTATTGAGGATATCGCAGGGGCAGGGAAATACTGGATTCGCAGTTATCAGGCAGACTTCAATGATGAGTATTTAAATGTTGTCAACAATGCGGGCTACCCGGAGCGGGGACTGTATGCACGCAGTGCAGGCGGCAACGAGAAGAAGCTGCAATGGACGTTTGAGGAGGCTGTTCTGCCGCTGGTTAAGCCAGACCTCACAGAACAGCGCTATACCGATACGGGAACACCGATTATAGAGGACACAGGCTACATTCAACTGATTAATAAAGCTACGCAAGAAGCTGTTCAGGAGGTTAATGGGCAAGTGTCCACAGCGGCTTTGCCGAATAATTCGCCCAGCGCGCAATGGATCGTTCAGGATTTCAACGGACATAAGTTAATCAAGAATCGCGCGTCAGGTCATTGGCTGCAAGCTCTGCCAACGGCAGACGGAGCTATTGGCACCGGTTCTGATCGGAATCAGCTCAACAGCCAGTGGATGATTGATGATTTCCTGGGCTACAAGCTGATAAGCTCAGCGGCAGTACCGCAAATCTTATTTAGCGATGGTTCATCTGTCAAACAGGGAGTCGTCGACGCTAAACAAGCTGTGGCTGAGTGGACGTTTGAACCTGTTCGCGGTGATGCCATTTATGAAGCTGAATATGCTTTCGTTGGCGGCGGTGTTCAAGTCGCGGCAAGCAGCAGTTCTTTTACAGGATCAGGTTATCTTGACCAATTCTCGGCGGTTGGCGCCAAAGCCATTATCGCCGTCAATGCGCAAGAAGCGGCGTCATATCAAGCGGCTGTGCGTTATTTGAACAGCAGTACAACGAATCAAACGCTAAGTCTTGTGGTTAACGGGCTCAGCCTAAGTCAGCTAACGTTGGACGCTGGCAGCGGCTGGCAAGAGAAGGAGGTCACCCTCCCATTACGTGCAGGCTATAACTCGGTGTCTTTTGAACATTTGGCGGGGGATAGCGGGATGGTTGCGATTGATCGTTTGACGGTTCATGATTCCGTGAATAAAGCGTACCGTGGGGCCATTGAAACCTATACGACCTATGAAGCAGAGCACGGACAGACGAATGGCCAGCTAATCGGGCCTTCGCGTATTTACAGAGATTTGGCCGCTGAAGCATCTGGCAGGCAAGCGGTGAAACTTGACCAAACCGGTCAGTACGTGCAATTCCAGCTGGCGAAGAAGGCCAATTCACTCGTGCTGCGCTACTCTATTCCAGACAGTGCTGATGGGAATGGTCTCGAAGCTAAACTGGGGCTATATGTCAATGATGTCAAGGTGAAGGATCTTGATTTAACGTCCAAATACGCTTGGGAATATGGCAATTATCCTTGGTCTAATGAGCCTGGTCAAGGAAGCGCCCATCGCTTCTTCGATGAAATTCATACGTTGATTGGAAATGTAGAAGCCGGTGCAACCATCAAGCTTCAGAAGGACAGCGGCAATGACGCGAGTTCCTATGTGATTGATTTCGTCGAAATGGAGCAAGCGCCTGAAGCTTATTCACAGCCAAGCGGGTTCCTCTCCATTAGCGATTTTGGTGCTGCTGCGAGTGATGGCTTGGATGACTCGCAAGCCTTGAAGGCAGCTATTGCGGCAGCCAAGTTACAACACAAAGGAGTCTGGATTCCGGCAGGTGTGTTCGAACTTGCCAATGACAACGGCGGCTTTATTGCCGATGATAAGAAAGACGGCGAGGAAGATACAACCAAGTTGTTCATCTTGGATGATGTGACCATTCGTGGCGCGGGCATGTGGCATACGACGCTCAAAGGCGCCAAGTTCTTTGCCAATGGCAGCCATATCGGCGTCTATGATCTGGCTATCGACGGAGAGCTCAATGTGCGCAAGGATGATGCTCACACGAATGCTTTTGAGGGTGCGTTTGGAACGGGCTCGACCGTTCAGCAGGTGTGGATCGAACATACCAAAACAGGGATGTGGATCGCAAGACCGCAGCTGAGCTATGGGCTGAACAGCGATAACTTTACGAATGAATTCTATGTTGGCGGCTTAAGAATGCGCAATCTCATGGCTGACGGCATTAACTTCAGTACGAATACCAAGAACAGCATGGTGGAGCAGTCTCATGTGCGTTATGCCGGCGATGATGGACTTGCGATGTGGTCCACGGTGATCAAAGGGGCTTACCCTGATGATTATACGGATAATAATATGTTCCGTTACGACACGGTTCAGCTGCCATGGCTGTCTAATAATATGGTTGTGTTTGGCGGCAAAGACAACAAGATGCAGGACAATATTTTGCAGGATACGATTGGCTTGGGGGGCGGTATTGCGGTATCGACGCGCTTTAGCCCGCTGACTCCATTTAGAGGAACAACGCGTGTGGAACGCAATACCCTCATTCGCACAGGCAGTCGCGATGCAGGACTTCATGCGAATTTCGGCGCGATATGGGTCTATGCGGATACGAAAGCAATCGACAGCGATGTTCTTATCCAAGATAATATTATGCTGGATAATACGTATCAAGGTATTTCCATTCAAGGCACTTCCCCTGTAAGCAATGTGACATTCAAGAATAATGTCATTGACGGAGCGGGTACGAATGGTTTCGAAGTGGCTAGTACGATAACGGGATCTGTGAATGTAGACAATGTGATTATTCGTCAAGCACGTATTCAAGATGTGGCGAATAGCGCGGGTTCGAATTTGACAGTCGTTGAGTCAGGGCGCGGCTTCTCGAGCATTCATCCCGATCAGCCGACGGTTCCTCCCGTTTCCAGCGGTGGTTCAGGAGGAGGGGGAGGAGGTTTATCTGCAACACCAAATCCAACTCGCATATCAGTTGCAGATAAATGGTTTACGGATGCAATCGCTGACAAGCAGCAAGCGATTACGATCAGCAGCGGTTCAACGAGCGAAGCTGTGGAGTTCGAGATTTCGCTTGCAGCATTATTGAAGCTTTACTCTGCTCTTCCTGACGCTCATGTATCTCTTCAGCACTTGAATGCAAGCTACGAGCTTCCAGCGGATATTGCTTCATTGCTGAGCGCTGAAGCCAAGCTCCTTGATCCATCGCAGAGCAGGTTGAAAGTGAGAATAGAGAAAGTGAACGAGACAGACCTTGCTGCGATCAAGCAAGCAGCCGCCAAGCAGGAAAATGAGCTGGTTGGGTATCCGATCCGCTTCGAGCTTAGCTTAGTGAATGGCGATCAAACGATCACCCTAAAGCAGTTTGGCCGTATCTATGTGACGCGCACCATTACGCTCGATCGAGTGATCGATGCGAATACAGCATCAGCAGCCATTTATCATCCCGAAACAGGTGAATTCCAATACGTCCCGGCTGAATTCAAGGCCGTTAACGGGCAGACGGAAGCCGCTATCCACAGTACGGGCAATTCTATCTATACCATTATTCAACATGCCCGGACTTTCGGCGATCTGACAGGTCATTGGGCTAGGAAAGATATCGAGCTGCTTGCGGCGAAGCATATCGTGAACGGTCAAACAGCCTCTTCGTTTGCACCTGATCAGAGCGTGACCAGAGCTGAGTTAGCAGCCTTGTTAGTGCGTGCTCTGGGGCTTTCCGCAGGTGAGTCGGTTAAAGCTGACTTCCGTGATGTCAACTCGAAGGACTGGTATTACAGCGATATCCAGACGGCTGCTGAGTATGCACTCATCAACGGATATGAGGATCAGTCGTTCAAGCCTGATCAAACCGTGACAAGAGAAGAAATGGCTTTGATGGTTGTACGCGCCGGGAAGCTTCGGCCAGCTTCTGGGACGGAGACTGTGTCCTCGGGACGGCTAGCTGCCTACACAGATGCTGCTTCAATCAGCAGCTGGGCTCAAGACGCTTTCGCACAAGTGGTGTCTAGCGGCATTATCCAAGGGAAAAGTACCTCAACCCTGGAGCCTCAGGCACTCGCAACGCGCGCCGAATCAACCGTTATTTTGCATCGCCTGCTGCAAAGCATGCATCTCATGAATTAAGCGGATTTCATGCGTCACTGGAAAGGAGCTGTCGCTCTGTCTTCGCGGACGGAGCAGGCAGCTCTTCTTTATTCTCCCGAATATCGGACATGATTACCGTAATAAAATACCTATCCACAGCCATCGTTGTACACTAAAATAGTAATGATGCATATAAGAATGACGAGGTGGACCTATGGTTAATATTCTGGTTGTAGACGACGAACCGATGATTTGCAAAGGTGTTGCGTCCATATTGAAACAGTCGAAGCTGGACATCGCTGAGGTGTTCATCGCATATAACGGGTTTGAAGCCTTGGATTTTATACATTTGGAGAAGATTGATCTTGTATTTACCGATATCCAGATGGAAAAAATGAACGGGATCGAGCTCATTGAAAATATTTTTATGGAAGATCCGACGATTCCGATTGTTATTTTATCCGCCCATGGCGAATTCGAATATGCCCAGAAAGCGATCCGTTTCGGAGCGAAGGAGTATTTGGTGAAGCCGATCACGCCGCCTCATCTTATCTCCGTTGCCACGAAGCTGTTGCAGGAGAAGGAAGAGAAGCAGCAGCACTTCTCCGAATGGGAGGGCTACCGAGGACTTCCTGAGCATACGACGCTTGAGCTGAACTATTATTTGAATGAGCTTGTGACAGCTACGCTGCATGAGTCTGAGGTGCCGGACATTATGGAGAAGCTTGGCAATCGCATGACAGGAACCTTCTACAGCATGCTCGTTATTAAGCTGGCTTTGGATCGGGGCGGGATTCATGATCAGGCCATTGCGACCCTGAAGGACCGCAGTTTGCTGAAATATGCAGCGCTCAATATCATTGAAGAGACGGCCAATCAATGGCGCCATCTCGTATTCAACACCCATAACTCAACCTTCTCGCTGCTGCTGCAAATACCGGAAGAGGAGAATCGTGGCACTCAAAGCATTAACCAACTGCTTATGGTTGCTCAGATGATTCATACGAATTTGCAGAAATACGTCAACGTGAAATGCCAGATCGGGATTAGCCGCATACGCGAAGGCGTTACGCAGTGGCCTGTTATTTATCAGGAAGCGATAGAGAGCTTGACGTGGAGCGAGACGCATAAAGGCCACTACATGTTCTACATTGATGATATCGGCAAAACGACGAATGAACAAAATTTAACCCATACGCAAGTGGATGAGGCTAATAATCGCATTGTATTTGAGACGAAAACGTATATTGAAGGGCATTTTTGCGACAAAGGCTTGAAGCTTCAGGATATCGCAGATGCGGTGCATTTAAGCCCTAATTATTTGAGTTATTTGTTCAAAAAAGTGATGGGCATCAACATTTGGGACTATGTCACGCAGCTTCGCATGGAGAAAGGAAGGCAGCTGATCCTTACGACGGATAAGCGCAGATACGAAATTTCAGAGGAAATCGGCTATGAATCTCCAGAGCATTTCAGTAAAATTTTCAAGAAACATTTCGGGATGAATATATCAGAGATCAAACAAACGGGATCGTAACATGTGACACGATTAGCGTAATACGACACATCGTCGGCCTCAGACATTCCCTTTATAATCTAAATTGTAGCAGCAAAACATATGATGAAACGATTGAAAGGGGAACTACACATGAGAAAGAAGAATGCTTCCGCACTTGGTGCTATTGCACTGACGGTCCTATTAGCAGGGTGTGGCACCAGCACGACAACAACGAGCACAGCAGCGCCTACCTCGGCGGCAACTACAGGCAGTACAGCGACAACGGCACCGGCTGCAGCCAAAAAGGTGACAATTACGGCGCAAGGCTTCAAGCCTGACCAGAAGGAAAAAAATGATCAGCTGGATCAGCGTATTGCCCGCTTCAAGGCGAAATTCCCGAATGTTGATTTCAAGAAGGACGACTGGCAGTACAACCCGCTGGAAATCGGAATCAAAATGGCATCGAACAGTGCGCCAACGGAATATACGACTTATGCAACAGAAGGCAAGGTTCTCGTTGATAAGAAGTGGGTTGCTGACATTACCGATTCCATCAATGGCTGGGAGCATGCCAAGGATATGAATGATTTGCTTTCCAAGCCGTTTGTCGTTAATGGGAAAACCTACGGTGTGCCAATCGATGGTTATGTAATGACCATTACGTTAAATAAAAAGCTTTTCAAGGAAAAAGGCGTAGATCTTCCTCCTATGGATTGGACTTGGGATGATCTGTTGACGGCAGCTAGAAAAATCAATGATCCGGCCAAAGGGATCGCAGGCTTTATTCCGATGGGCAAAGGTCCGGAAGCCGGTTGGAACTGGACGAATTTCCTTTATGCTGCAGGCGGAGATGTCCAAAAGCTTGATAATGGCAAAGTCGTTGGTCTTTTCAACTCTGACGCAGGCTTGAAAGCGCTTGAATTCTATAAAAAGTTGAAAGATGAGAACTTGATTCCGCAGAACTGGGCACTTGGCTATGGCGATGCCTTGAATGCTTTCTCCCAAGGTCGCGGTGCGATGGTGATGTGCGGAAGCGGAAATGCCGCAGATACGGCGATTAATGAAGGCGGTATCAGCAAAGAAGATCTCGTTGTCTATCCAATGCCTTCGATTACCAAAGGCGGTAAGCATACAGGTGTTCTGGGCGGCAACTACCGTGTTATCAATCCGAAAAGCGACAAGGATCAACAGCAAGTGGCTTTCAAATGGATTACAGACGAGTACTTCACAGACGATTTCTTGAATTCCACGAAAAAAGAAATCGAAGATCGCAAAGGCAAAAATCGCGTTTACATTCCGCAACCGATCAACTACTGGAAGGATTCTTCCGACTTCGGTAAAAAATATACAGATTTACTAGCGAAATACGATAATGTTTTCAAATATGATCCACAACTGATCAGCCTTTGGGACGGCAAGCCGGAAGCGCAATATGAAGCGCAAAAATATTACACTGAGCTGGCTAATGTGATTCAGAAAGTGTTCACAACCAAAGACGTTGATCTGAAAAAGACGTTGGAAGAAGCTTCGAACAAAGTACAAACTGAAGTGTTTGATAAAGTAAAGGTCGAATAGGGACGGGAACATCGGATCTAAGCCGTTTCACGGTTTAGGTCCGATTTTATAAGGAGTGTTCAGGATGGATACAGAGCTGAATGTACGGCCAATCACAGCCGAGCGTGCTGTCAAAAAGAAAATGAATTGGTATTTGTGGGGAACATTGTTCATCCTGCCGGAAATTATTTTATTTATCATCTTTTTATGGGTACCCATTTTCAAAGGAATCTTCTATAGCTTTTACACGATTGATTTCGTGGATGGCAATCATTTTATTGGAATTGATAACTACCTGAGCATTTTTAAAGACAGCTTATTATTCACTTCGATAAAAAACACCTTGTATTATATGGGTTTAGGTATTGTACTCGGTTTCTGGATACCGCCTCTGATTGCAATTATTATTTCTGAATTAAAATGGTTCCAAGGCGCTGCCCGCATTATCGGTTATTTGCCTAGCGCGGTTCCGGCGATTGTACTTTATGGAATGTGGCAGTGGTTCTTTGATGCTGTAGGTCCGATCAATAGTCTGTTTCAAACCTTGGGCATTCCCAAAGTGGAATTCTTCAGCCCGAAGATGGCGATGGTTTCCATCGTATTGTTAGAAACGTGGCAAAACTTTGGCTCGGCAACACTCATCTACATTGCAGCCGTTGTGGGAATTCCAAGAGATGTGTATGAAGCTGCCGAAATCGACGGTGCAAGCGTTTGGCAG
Source organism: Paenibacillus alba (assembly GCF_013204855.1). Lineage (GTDB taxonomy): Bacteria > Bacillota > Bacilli > Paenibacillales > NBRC-103111 > Paenibacillus_E > Paenibacillus_E alba. The sequence goes on from NZ_JABMKZ010000003.1 coordinate 49,311, forward strand.
CGTATCCGTCACATTACGTTACCAAGTATTAAGACGCTGATGCTGCTCTTGCTCTTATTGCAAGTGATCACAACATCCCAGAATTTCCAGGCGCAGCTGTCGATGACGGACGGCGGGCCTAACAATGCGACGCTGACATATCTGTTATGGATGAACCACACAGCGTTCCGCGATCTTGATTTCGGCAAGGCGAGCGCAATGGGGAGCTTAATGTTCTTCTTCTTGATCCTGTTATCCATTATTTACAACTTGATGCAACGTAGGGGGGAAAAGGCATGAAGCCAGCAGAGCGAGGCATTATTTCGGGTTATGACATGAAAAAGGGTTCTGTGAAATTCGGCTATACCCTTATGATTCTGGTCATGATCGTGATTGCGATTACGACGTTGTATCCTTTTTTTAACACCTTTTTTGGATCGCTCAAAACGCGTGAAGAGTTTTTCGCTTTTCCGCCGACTTTTTTCCCGAAAAACTGGATTTGGACAAATTATAAAGATGCATGGAGCGGGTTCGACCTGCCGTTATTAACCTTTTTGAAGAATACGGTTTTCATCTACGTCGGAAATGTTGTTTGCTCGCTGCTGCTGATTGGTTTGGCTGCATATGCGCTGTCTCATCTAAGAGTACCTTTCAAGCGGGTGGTTACGCTATTCTTCTTCTCAACCTTGCTGATTCCGCCAGCGACGTATATCGTGCCTAACTTTCTGAATTTACAAAGCTTAGGGATGATTAACACGTATTGGGCTTTCTGGCTGCCGGCTGCGGCCAATGCCTATTTCATGCTGCTGCTGAAAAACTTCTTCGATGGCATTCACAAGGAAATTCTGGAAGCCGCACGAATTGATGGAGCCAGCGAGTTCAGCTCCTTCATCCGCATTGCGGTTCCGCTTTCGATGCCGATCATCGGGACCTTGTTAATGCTAACTTTCTCGACTACCTGGAACGAATTCTATTGGTCCAGCATCGTGATGACAGAGAAGGAAATGTACCCTCTGGCTACGGGCATTTACCGATACGTGATTTACTCAACTTCCGTCATCCCATGGAGTGTGCGGTTCGCCATCCTGATGATGGCGATGGCACCGCCGATTGTCTTTTTCCTTATTTTCCAAAAGTTTATTATCCGCGGTTTATCCGTTTCCGGAGTGAAAGGGTAACGAAAAGAACGCCCCTCAGAATGTTTATTCTGACGGCGTTTTCTTTTGCGTAAAGGAGTTTGTTCCCGCAGCATCGAAGCTACATAGATAGAGAAAGCAATGAATGAAGTTTGATCTAAGGTGATGGGTAGGAGAGGAAGGAATGCCGACATGCTAAAAAGGCTGCGCAATATGAATTTGATGAAAAAGTTGATCGTGCTGCTCATCATATTCGTCGTCATCCCAATTTTGGTTTTGGATCTGTTGGTCGCGAAGAAATTGGAGTCCATTACGGAAGAGCAAGTGGGCAATGCCCTTCTTCAGCTTGTGCAGGGGAGTCACTTGACGCTGGACCGGGAAACGAACGATTTTGAGGAAAAAACAGAGAAAATCATGATCTCTCAGGAAATTCAACAGCTGGCCAGCATTTCAACCTCATCGGAGTATGAGCGTTTTGAAATATTCAAAGCTTTGGATAAATATTTGAGCAACTATTCGACGAATGCGGTTCGCTATTCCTTATTTTTCTCGGATAAAGATAAGATGTACTCCTTCGTGCCGAATTCGGATCTTTTGAATAACGGAATCTTCTATTCAACGGATATGAATGCGCTATCTTGGTACAAAGAAGTGAGCCAAGCCAAGGGTAAAGGCATCATCAGCGTTATTGATAAATTTGGTTATAATCCCTACAATTTGCAAACGGTCGCTTATCTTCGGCAATTAAACAGCATCTATAACGGTGAGACCGTGATTGGCTACTTGGTTGTATCCGGCATTGAGACGCCGCTGCAAATGGATTTCACCCCCTTTGACCGCTATGCGGACGGTGAAGTGATGATGCTGAACCAAGACAATGTGGTTTTGGCGACGAATACAGAGAAATTTCAGATCGGTGCCAAGGCGTATGTCCCCACAGGCAAAGTGGAAGGTGTGTATAAGTTAAAAGAGGACGGTCATGAATATATGTGCGTGCTTCACACCAGTGAAAGTACGAATACGAAGCTGCTCATGCGCGTCCCGGTGCAGTCCATCATTATTGATCATATTAGTGTGCAACGCTTAGTGGACTGGATTATGCTTATTTATTTCCTTATTCTAATTTTGGCCAGTATGTACTTTATCCAATCCATTCTTAAACCGATTTCACGTCTAGCCCGAATTACGAATTCGTATCACCCTGGCAGACCGCTTGCGATTTCACTTCACTCGGATAGCAAAAACGAAATCGTGCTGCTGAACAATCAATTTATCCGCATGACGGATCGTTTGAATCAAACGATCTATGATCAATATGAGCTGGAGCTGAAGCATAAGGAGATTGAGCTTTCGATCCTGCATACGCAAATTAATCCCCACCTGCTGTATAACACGCTGGAGTCTGTCTATTGGCATACCTTGATGGAAGGCGCTAATGAATCGGCGGAAATGATTAAAGATTTGTCCCTCATCATGCGAATCGGGCTTAGCAAAGGCAAGCTGTTGATACCGGTGATGGAGGAGATCAACCATGCGGAGGCTTACGTTCGCTTGCAGCTTTTCCGCTACGAATATGCGTTTCAAGTGCATTGGGATATGGAAGAGGAAGCGAAGCATTTCCTTATTCCCAAGGTGATTTTACAACCAGTCATTGAAAATGCGATTCTGCACGGCATCAAAAATATGAGTCATGATGGTGAATTGTGGATTTCCGTACGCAAGCTTGAGGATAAAGTGATGATTAGTGTGGAAGATAATGGATATCGGCAGGCGAATATCGACTTGTTGAATGCGATTCTGAAAGGGAAGGAAAGCAGCCGCGGCTTCGGCATTATTAATGTTCAGAAGCGGATTCAGCTGCACTTCGGGGAAAGCTATGGCCTGCATTACAGTCATCGTGAAGGCAGCCAAGGGGTGCGAGCTTGGATCGAGCTTCCGGCGATTACGGATGAGAATGAATTGAAGTAGTCCTTCTATCTGGGACGCTGCCATTTCTTCCGGTAGGCATTCCATCGTCTGACAAATATCTTCGTCATCGCGAGGCTTGTCGCTTTCGGGCAGAATCTAATGGTGTGTTTCGAGCAAAAGCCCGGTTAGCCGTTCAACAAATCTATGGACGGGCCGGACATGCAAATCGGCTGCAAGGGAAGTGCCTCCATACCACTACAAAGGAGCCAGAGAAGCCTTATTCCCACGTCGTGTGGGATTAAGGCTCTTTGGCATACCTGCCAGGCGCCCAAGTTGCACACCCCCACACATTTACAGATCTACACCTCCATACCTCCATACCTCCATACCTCCACAGCTCCGAGCACCCAGCCCGCATCGAAAAGGAACTACGATCCGCTATTTTTCCGAAATAGCGGCATTCTGCTGCGAAACGGAACTAGGGTACCTTATTTCATGCCAGAATCGGTTAAATCAGGCATAAACGATGAAATAAGGGATCTGAATTCCCTTTGAGCGGAAAATCGCTCGTTTTTCAGCAAATAAAGGATCTGAGTTCCCTTTCGCAGTCTTTCGCAGCGCCAATCCCTTGTTTCACCGTCCATGTGCCTTGCAGTTCTTTAGTTCAGCGGAAAATCAGTTTGGGGATCCTCGCTGAGGCTGTTTTCCATCACCTCTACATAATTGTCAACCGTGTCCAGAACCTGGCTCAGCTGCCACCGGCTAAAAACAATGCCGTCAGCTTGTATAGCGTTATATGTGCTCTCTTGTTTGCTAATTTTGAAACCTCGGTAGTTCTCATAGATCGTTCTCATTCTGATCTCTCCCTCGCTTTGGTGTATCTCTTAAACTACCATCAATCGCAACATTTTGGTAGAGGTGTAAAATGATAGAAAATGTCTGTTTTTGACTATGACAAATTAGTTTGGTTTATTCGTTTTTCTGCATTGCTGTCGATATTGTGTAGGTGGCACGCCGATCTGCTTCTTGAATGCTTTGGAAAAACTGAATAAATCCGGATAACCGACAGAATTGGCGATTTCCGATAGCGTGTAGGAGGTTTGCTCGAGAAGCAGCTTCGCTTCGTCCATTTTCAGATTCTGAAGATACTGCATCGGGGTCACGCCATACGTTTTGCCGAATTGCTTGGTGAAATGGGTACGTTCCACACCAACATGCTCGGAAACCCGTTCTACTGTAATTCCTTCGGCATAATGGATCTGCATATAGGCGACGCCTTGCTCCAGCCATGACATTGCGCGATTGGCTTGCGCTGAGGTGGGCTTTCTGATGCCAGTCAGCTCATCAAACACGTGATAAAAACAACGTAACCGCGCTAAATCCGTGAGCTGCCGTTCACTGTCGCTAACCGCATTCATGAAGTCCCACATCAGCTGAATGCTAGCTGGGCTAAGGACGCCTGAGAGATGGGGGGTATGAGGATTCAGCCCGATGCGCTCGAGAAGCTGGAGTGATTGCTTGCCGTCAAAGGCGACGAAAATTTTGCGCAGCGGATTGTGGGCATCCGACATATATTCATGCGTGACCTGTGGAAATAAGCAAAACATATCATGTTGTCCTAGTGCAAAGGTTTGATTATTTTGCTGAAAGGTACCCTCGCCCTCCAAAACAAAAATTAAATAATAGTAAGGGGTTGTTCGAGGACCGATATGATAGTTGGATTTGGCCATGTTGTAACCGAGCCGGATGGGCCAGGCGCTCCCTGACTTTTCAAAGTCAGACGGGGTGAAATAATAAATTTCCAGAAATTCATGATGGTCTTCACGCATATTTGTTCTCAAAGGAAACACCTCTTTTTCACATGTCTTTGGAGAATTCGAATTAATGTTAATCACATATTTTACCTGTTGTAAAAGGTTTGATTAATAAATTTGGCTATTTCGAATCAAGTATAACCCACAAAATGACAAATGAAAAACAACGCGAAATGACATTGACCATCCATGCGGTTCGCTGATATGATACAAATGCATTCTATTCCTACTGTTTTTGTAGGGAATCAACCAGACAACTGGAGATGACAATGAGCGCTCGTTGTCCATACTTATTTATTGCAAGTTCTTGCAATTATACATAATGACATCAAGTCGACAGGAGAGCCTGAGATGACACTTCATAAAGAGATTGAATTTGGTTGGTTTTTACCGACTTCCGGGGACGGCAAATATGTCGGTGTTGCACCGGAAAGAGAAGCTACACTCGCGTATTTGATTCAAGTTGCCCAAGCGGCAGAGCAGTCTGGTTTTGGGTTTGTGCTCATTCCAACGGGCGGCGCCTGTTTGGATGCATGGGTTGTGGGTTCAGCTGTGATGAGTCATACGACAACGTTAAGACCGCTTGTAGCCGTTAGACCAGGCCTAGTTGCCCCCGTTCTGGCAGCACGCATGGGGGCCGCACTCGATGTACTGTCAGGCGGCCGAGCGATGATTAATGTTGTAACCGGAAGCTCTGTGCAGGATTTAGAAGAATTAGGGGATCCTTTGGCGCACGCTCACGACGAAAGATATGAACGGGCGAGAGAATATGTAGAAGTCATGCAGCAAGCTTGGACACAGACAGATGTGCTTTCGGCTTCGGAGTTTGCCGATACGGCGAATGCACAGTCAGTGAAAGAGAAACCCCTTTATCAAGGGAAATATTATCAGTTTAATCGACCAGTCAGCTCGCCGCTGACGATTCAGAAGCCTCATCCGCCTTTTTATTTGGGAGGCAGTTCGCCGGCTGCCAAGCGATTGGCTGTAGAGTGTGCGGACACTTATCTCATGTGGGGAGAGCCTCATGATTGGATTCGGGAGCAAATAGCCGAAATTGAAACGGTCCGTTCTGCATACCAGGAAGAGACCGGCACCTATCGCCCGCTTAAGTATGGCTTGCGTGCGCAAGTGTTGGTTCGAGATACAGAAGAAGCCGCATGGGCAGCAGCATGGGAATGCATTTCCAAAGTATCACCGGAAGCGATCGAGCAGGCTCAAGCTGCCTTCGCGAAAACAGATGCGACCAATCAGCAGCGCCAGAACGATTTAAGAGAGCTGTCGAAGAAACAGCAATTTGTGGCAGGACCTAATTTATGGACAGGACTTTCCCTTGTTCGCTCAGGCGGTGCCATTCTTATTGTGGGCACAGCGGATCAAGTAGCTGACCGTCTGGTGGAATATGCGGAGCTAGGCATATCTTCGTTTATTCTTTCCGGGTATCCGCATTTGGAGGAAGCAGAAACCTTTGGTCAAGCGGCATTACCTTTATTTCATGCAAAATGGCAGCAAAAGCTCGCATTAGCTGAAGCTTCATCTCTATCCAGCCATTAATCAGGAGGAATTATTATGCGAAAAACTAAAATAAGAGGCGGCTTTCTTATCGCTTCCTTAACGGTTCTATCTTTTTTGACGGCGTGTGCTTCGAGCTCGAACACTTCCGGCACATCCAGCCCGGCTGCATCAGCAGCAGCCACTGCGGCGACGGGCAAGCCTGTTACGATCAGCTTCTTGCACTGGCGCGGTGAAGACGTGAATTCCTTGAATGGCCTTATCACGAAGTTTCAAACGGAGAATCCGAACATTAAAGTTGAAATGCAGACGATGCCTTCCGAGCAGTACCAATCCACGGCACAGGCTAAGTTAGCTGATGGTTCAGTAGGCGATGTGTTTACTTCCTTCCCGGGCGCTCAGTTCGAAGCACTGTCGAAAGCAGGCCTATTCTCCGATCTATCCGGTGAAAAGTTTCTCAGCAATTTTAATGACACCCTTATTCAAGTTGGCAAAAAAGACGGCAAGCAAGTTGCTGTCCCTTATCAGCTCGTCTATAACGATCCCATCTATAATGTGAAATTGTTCCAAAAGCTGAATCTGACACCGCCGAAGGACTGGGAAGGTTTCCTTGCGCTTTGCGAAACGTTGAAAAAGAATGGACTCATTCCGATCGCTTTCGCTGGGACGGATATTGGCCCAGGTCAATTCATGAACACGATGGTTATGAACAATGAACCAAGTGCCGATATTTTCACCAAGGTTGAAGCAGGCCAAGCCAAATTAACCGACGAGTTCTGGGTCAAAACCTTAACGCAATTCAAAGAGCTAAACGATAAGGGCTACTTGCAGCCTGATGCGCTTGGCACGAAGGACGCAGCCGCCGGGGCTTTGTTTATTCAGGAAAAAGCAGCGATCCTAGCCAGCGGTTCTTACCAGCTTGCTCAAAACAAAAAGCAAAACCCGAACCTGGAACAAAAATTATTAGCGCCGATTACGGTAGCCGCGGATCAAGCCAAATTCGAAGGCGTTCATACAAGTACGTTCATGCTCGCCGTTAACAGTAAATCCAAGCATCCGGCTGAAGCGAAGAAATTCGTCGAGTTCCTTAGCCGCAAAGAGATAGCAGCCACCTATGCTAATGAAACCGGCCAAAACGTAACGGTGAAGGATGTTCAATATACATCGCCAGAGCTTCAAGTCGCAACAGAGTGGGCCAGCAAAAAAACGCTGTTCCAGCCGCGGTTCAGCATCACCAATGCCGATAATCAGAAGGCTGTAACGAACTCCATTCAAGCCGTGCTCAGCGGTAAATCGCCTCAGGATGCGGCTAAGGAAGCGCAAGCGATTATCGAGCAGCATCTCGTGAAATAAGATGACACACAATCGACCCGTCTTATGGTTGTTTCTGCTTCCAGGCACGCTGCTTTATCTAGCTTTGTTCGTGGTACCGACAATATCCGGGTTGTTTTATTCCTTTACGGACTGGGACGGCGTATCGCCGTCCTATCAGCTTGTCGGGCTGAACAATTATGCGAAAACGCTGCACAGTATCGTCTTTCAGAAAGCGCTCTGGAATAACACGAAGTTCATGCTTGCCGTTGTTATTGCCCAGACAATCCTGTCGCTGGTCTTGGCGCTGCTGCTCGTCAAAAACAGTAAAATCCATGTGACCCTGCGGGCGTTGTACTTTTTCCCAACGATCCTCTCCTCGGTTGCTGTGGGGTTGATCTGGTCGTTTATGTATGATCCGTCGCTTGGACTGATCAATACGTTATTGAACGAAACGGGGCTCAGCTCCTGGGGACAAAACTGGATCGGCGGCGTGAAGATTGCCTTGTATTCCATTGCTGGCGTTCAAGTTTGGGCGCATGCCGGACAGATGATGATTGTGTTCGTTGCCGGCCTGCATGCGATTCCCGTGGAATTGTATGAAGCCGCTAGGATGGATGGAGGCACCAAATGGCAAGTATTCCGCAAGGTCACTTGGCCGCTTTTAGCACCGTCAGCCACGATAGTCGTTGCTTATACAACGATTCAATCATTCAAGGCTTTCGACCTGATCTTTACCATGACAGACGGTGGGCCGAATTATGCCACTGAGATTTTGACCACTTACATTTATCATACCGCATTTGCGAATTATTCATTTGGAACGGCGTCTGCCGGATCTGTCTTGTTTTTGATTTTATTAGCAATCTTGACGGCGCTGCAGTTCAAAGCACTGCGAGCAGATCGTGTTTCGTATTAAGCCAAAAGAGGTCGTAGCAACTATGGGGATAAAATGGCTCGGTCGCGCTGTATTACTGCTCTATGCCGTGATAATCGCAGCACCTTTATATTTTGTATTTATCTCGTCGTTCAAAACGACGCAACGCTTTTTTGCTTCACCGCTCGGGTGGCCTAAGCCGTTCACCTTTGCCAATTTTTCGGCGATGTTCAAAGGGCAGACGTTAGGGACATATTTTGTGAACAGCATCGAAGTGACGTTGGGTACCGTGCTCATAGAGCTGCTGCTGGGCAGCTTAATTGCTTATGCCTTATTTCGTTTGGGCGGGAAAACGGCGAGAATCCTGTTTGGCTTATTTATAGCAGGCCTAATTGTGCCTTCGCAGGTGAACATGCTGCCGATTTATTCCCTGACGCATAAGTTAGGCTGGTCAGACAGCCTATATGGGCTGATTCTTGTATCTGTGGCAATGCTGATGCCTTTGTCCGTTTTCATGCTGAAGGGCTTCATGCAAGTGTTAAGCACAGAAATCTTGGAAGCAGGAAGCATAGATGGGGCTAACGAATGGAAGCTGTATTCGCGCATTGCGCTGCCCTTGTCCGCACCATCCTTGGCGGCGACCGCCACATTCTTGTTCGTGATGGTGTGGAATGATCTCTTAATTCCGATGCTGCTCATTAATAGCAAGTCGAAGCTGACACTGCCGCTGGCTATGCTGCAGTTCCGCGGCGAGTATGTCACTGATTATCCGATGCTTTTGACCGGTGTTGTTCTTACAGCTGCGCCGATGGTTGTGATGTTCTTGTTTCTGCAGCGATACTTTGTCGCGGGAGTTATGGCAGGGTCGTTGAAAGGATAGCACATGTACGGGGATGGGGATTCCCCGTACATGTGCCAATGAACAAGGCGCGCCAACGTTCAGTATGTGTAAAGCCTGCGATAATGCAGGCATTTTTCATTTGAATTGGCAGAAAGGGAGGAAAACCTGCAAAAAGGCAGGAATTTCCGGCCTTTTCACGCAGCAATCTGAAATGAGGCGCAAAAGGATGCACATTTGCAGGCATTCGTGAAAATTAGCCATTTTTGGAACAAAAAGATGCACATTTGCAGGTTTTCTCAATCTCTCCTGATCGCAGACGCCGCATCTCGGCAAGCCTCTGCTCTGCAACTCCCAGCCCGCGCAATCCCCAGCCCTCGTAACCCCCAGCCCGCGCAACTCCCGGCCCCCGCAACTTCCAGTCCCCGCCAACCCAGTCCCCGCAACCCCCAGCCCTCGTAACCCCCAGCCCTCGCAACTCCCAGCACTTGTAACTCGCAGCCCTCGCAACTCGCAGCCCGCGCAACTCCCAGCACTCCGTAACTCTCAGCACTCGCAACACCCAGTCCCGGCAAGTCCCAGCCCCAGCAAGTCGATGTTCCCAAGAACACAGTCCACAGTGCTTTATTCATTTCAGTATGCAACTGCGGTACAATTTTTCTTGGAGATTACGTTGACAAATATTGGGCACGGATGCTACAATTCAAATACATTATTAATACCAAGTAATCTTATTGGAATATAACAAAATCTAATTCTGACCGGAAAACCGGAAGCGTGGATGCTTAATCCATGCTTTTTTTTATTCAAAGTTAAAACGGAGGTGTAATCGATGGGACTGTTGTTGGATTCCATAAAGCTTATTAATAAACAAACAACGATATCCGATTTGACGCTTGAACATACATTTACGAAGCTGGAGCTTTCCTCGAACATACATGGCTCGGGAGCGGGATCTCAGATCCAATCGCTCGCACACGTCAACAAAAAACATTAATCCAAAGGTGGTAGCGGAAATGAATCGTACAAATATTTCTTATAATGATGTTCCTGTTGTCGTGAATTTGATCGGCACCGATCTCAAGCTGATTCCATCCTTGTTGTCCGCTCTAAAGCATAACAAAATTACGTTGGGAGCGATTCATAATCCACCGCTGCAAATTGATTTATTCAGCTCCGAAGCGCTTCTTTATTCCGATGACGGCGATAAATTTCGGATTCCTATTTTTTGATTCAGGTGGTGAAACCGTGGAATGATACTATCTACCAAACCAGTCAACTGGAGGTGCATGATCCTAAGCAGGATGAGATGTGCCTCTTTTTCGTTTCATCAGCATGCTAACTAAGGAGGTATTTGGATGAGAATCGAGTGGACTTTTGCGATGAACCAGCCGTGGACGCTTGATCGCGTTTTGGATTTTGTGGACATCGCGAATCGGTATTCTTGCCAAATTTATGTCGGAACTCAAGGCAAAATGCTTAATGCAAAAGGGCTGTTGGGGATCGTTTCCTTGAGCCTCTCCCTAGGCGCACAGTCTTCTATTGTATTACAGGTAGACGGCACAGATGCACAGGAAGCTTTCGATCAGGTGTCGATTTATTTGCAAGGTGGTGAATATGTAAGACCCGAGATGTTTTCCCGCAGTTTGTAGCCGCATAAGTCAGAGAGGAAGTTTATTAGGTATGAATATCGAAAACATTGAAGCTTTCGTCTACGTTATCCATTTCAATAGTTTCAACAAGGCAGCAGATGCCTTGTTCTTATCTCAGCCATCGGTGACGGCTCGCATTCAATCGTTGGAGCGAGAGCTTAATACGCTGCTGTTCGAACGGGAAGGCAGGAATTTCTCGATAACCGAGAAAGGGAAACAATTTCTGCCGTATGCGCAGCAAATTCTTCAGACCTACAAGAAAGGGAAGCAGCAGCTGCTTAATTTGAGTGCAGCCCCCAATGAGCTGAGAATTGGCAGTACGGTGTCTGTGTCTAATTATGTCATCCCTGATATCCTTCCGATTATTAAGAAAAAGTATCGCAATTTGCAAATTAAATTAACGACAGCGCCGACGGAAGTTATTCTGGAGAAGCTGCTTAATAAAGAATTAGATATCGGATTTGTTCGCAATGTGACTCATCCGTATATTGACTGCACAGGGTTTTATGAAGATCCGATTCGGCTATTCGTCCATCAAGGTCATCCTTTTGTGGAGAAAGAACAGATCACGATTGAAGACGTAAGCAGGGAGGCGCTCGTTTTTTTCGAATGCGGATCTTTGGATTGGATGAAAATTCATCGACTGTTCGCTACGCTCGACCATCCGCCGAATATCGATTATCACATTGATAATCTGGAGACCGCTAAGAAGCTGGTTGCCAAAGGAATGGGAATATCTTTTTTGCCGGAACTGTGCGCGCGCAAAGAAGTGAAGGAAGGGGTGCTGGTACCGATCCACGTTCCCGCACTTGGAGGCTTATCCCTTCGTACAAATTTGATTTCATTAAAAGATTCTTCGATGGATTTCTCACCGCTCTGCGTAGACGCGCTGAAACAAATTATCTAGAAAATTAGTGCTGTATAGAACAATTCTATCCATCAATAGAACATCCTAATTCCAAATTGACCGCACTGGGGCACGGTGATACATTAATAAAGTATTAAAACCGACAAAACCAATTGGAATTATAAATTATTGAATCGAAGAACCGATTTGTTCGTTGAAAGAGACGCTCTAATTATCCGTATTCATCTAAGGAGGAATCTCAATGTCCACAAGAAAACAACTGAAGCTCGGCGCCATTATTCATGGTGTTGGTGGGAATATGTCATCTTGGAAGCACCCTGACGCGATTGTTGATGCCAGTGTGAACTTTAAGTATTACAAACAGCAAGCTCAGAAAGCAGAGGAAGGAAAATTTGATTTATTGTTCATCGCCGATGGGCTGTACATTAATGAGAAATCAATTCCTCATTTCTTGAACCGGTTTGAACCCATTACGATTTTATCGGCTTTGGCGGCTGTAACCTCCAAAATTGGTCTTGTTGGCACATTGTCCACTTCGTACAGCGAACCCTTCACGGTTTCGAGACAGTTCTCATCGCTGGATCATATCAGCAGCGGCCGAGCAGGCTGGAATGTTGTGACATCCCCGCTTGAGGGGTCCGCGTTGAATTACAATAAGAAGCTTGAAGACCATCCGGATCATCCCAAGCGCTATCGCATTGCTTCCGAATATCTGCAAGTGACGAAGGGCTTGTGGGATTCCTGGGAAGATGATGCGTTTGTAAGAGATAAACAATCCGGCCAATTTTTTGACTCGCAGAAGCTGCACCGTTTGGATCATAAAGGTGATTTCTTTTCCGTGCAGGGTCCGCTCAATATCGGAAGATCGAAGCAAGGCAGACCGGTTATTTTCCAAGCGGGATCATCCGAGGATGGTAAAAACTTGGCGGCCAAAGAAGCTGATGCCATTTTCACCGGACAGCCGACAGTGGAGGATGCCAAGCGTTTTTATGCGGATGTAAAAGGCAGAGCGGCAGGCTTCGGACGAAATCCGGATGAAATCGTTGTGATGCCGGGTATCGGTCCTATTATTGGGGCGACAGAAGAAGAAGCGGAGCGTAAATATCAGGAAGTCGCCAACTTGGTGACGATTGAGGAAGCACTGGCTTATCTCGGACGTTATTTCGAGCATCATGATTTTACGCAATATGACTTGGATGTCCCATTCCCTGAATTAGGTGAGCTAGGCAAGAACAGCTTCCAAAGCACAACGGACCGCATCAAGCAAAATGCCAAAGAACAGGGACTTACTTTGCGTCAAGTTGCGCTGCAAGCGGCAACGCCGCGTCCGCTTTTTATCGGTACACCGGTGCAAATTGCCGATCGACTTCAAGCCTGGTATGAAAGTGGCGCAGCGGATGGATTTATCGTAGGTTCAGGAGTTCCAAACGGGCTGAATGATTTCGTCGATTTCGTGATTCCGATTCTGCAAGAACGTGGCATTTATCGGACGGAGTATGAAGCAGATACGCTGCGCGGAAATTTGGGTCTGCCTTTCCCAACAAATCGCTATGTGAAAGAAAAAGTAACTCATTAATGTGCTTGTAATTCCGACTTAGCTGATATGTATTGTTGTGAATGTGAAGGAGGAGATCGTGTGGCACTACAAAGGAAATTAAAGCTTGGAGCTAATATAAGCGGTGTCGGGAATAGCATGTCACTGTGGAGACATACTGAGGTTGCGAATGATGCAAGTGTTAATCTGGATTATTACAAGCAGCAAGCGCTGAAAGCAGAGTCAGGCAAATTGGATTTTGTTTTCATCGCAGATGGCTTATATATCAATGAGAAATCAAATCCACACTTCCTAAATCGCTTCGAACCGCTTACGATTCTTTCGGCGTTGGGTGCAGTGACCTCGCAAATCGGTTTAGTCGCTACCTTATCGACCTCTTATAGTGAGCCGTTCACGGTTGCCAGACAGTTCTCATCGTTGGACCATATCAGCGGGGGACGTGCCGGATGGAATGTCGTGACATCACCTCTGGAGGGATCAGCCAACAATTTTGGCAAAGGCGAGCATCCAAGCCATGCCTTGCGTTATCAGATCGCAGATGAGTATGTTCAAGTTGTTAAAGGGTTATGGGATTCTTGGGAAGATGATGCTTTTGTAAGGGATAAACAATCCGGTGTTTTCTTTGATCCTGATAAACTGCATACCTTGAATCACAAAGGTCGATTTTTCTCGATTCAAGGCCCTTTGAATATCGGTCGTTCCAGACAGGGGCATCCCGTTGTTTTCCAAGCCGGTTCATCTGAGTCCGGCAGAGATTTGGCGGCCCGAACTGCTGAAGCCGTATACACGGCGCATGAAACTATCGAGGAAGCAAAGCTGTTCTATCAAGATATTAAGCGCAGGGCAGCGGCGTATGGCCGCAATCCCGAGCAAATTCTTATCTTGCCGGGGATTAATCCGGTTATCGGTCGAACGCAGGAAGAAGCAGAACGCAAGTATCAAGAAGTTGCGGATCTGGTAACGATCGAGAGCGCACTGGATTACTTGGGTCGCTACTTTGAGCACCACGATTTCTCGCAATATCCGCTGGATGAGGCTTTTCCGGAATTAGGCGATTTAGGGGCAAACAGCTTCCGGGCCACAACGGATCGAATAAAAGCGGAAGCGAAGGAGCTTAACTTGACGCTGCGTCAAGCAGCGCTTAGAGCGGCAACGCCACGAGGGGATTTCCATGGAACGCCGGAGGCGATTGCCGATTTGGTGGAAGCATGGTTCAGGGAAGAAGCGGCGGACGGTTTCGTTATTCGTACAACGATTCCCAAAGCGTTGGATGATTTCGTGGATTTGGTCGTGCCCATTCTCCAAGAACGCGGCATTTATCGCACCGAGTATGAAGCGGATACGCTACGAGGGAATTTGGGGCTAGCTACTCCGGTGAACCGCTATGCCAAAGAGACCGTTAACAACTAAACGGATATAGATATATAGGGGAGTGTTCTATTTTGAGGAAAGTGAAGAGATTGGTTAGGTTAAGCACTTTGGCATTAGCGTTGATAATTGGATTAACCGGGTGTGGTTCAGCGAATAAAGAAAGCACAGATGCCTCATCTTCGTCGAAGTCTGATACGAAGCAAGCGGCTGTTGCCGGCGGGGAGCTTACTTTTGCGCTGGCGACATCGCCGGATACATTAGATCCGCATCGCAGCGGTCTTGCTGTAGCGGTTCGCGTGCTTCGCACGATCTATGACAGTTTAGTTGTACAACTGCCTGATGGTTCGATTAAACCTTGGCTTGCAACCGAATGGACGGTGGCTCCTGATGGACTGAGCTACACGTTCAAGCTGCGCAAGGATGTGAAATTCCATGACGGAACGCCGTTTAATGCGGAGGCGGTCAAATTCAGCTATGATCGCATTTTGGATCCGGCAACGAAAGCAGCGAATTCGGTCGCTCTGATCAAGCCTTACAAATCGTCGGAAGTCATTGATGATTATACGATAAAAATAAATCTGGAAACACCGTCCCGGGCGTTCCTCGGTAATTTGAGCCAAGCCTTGCTGGGAATTGTATCACCAACGTCTGCCAAGAAATCCGGGGATCAGTTTGGCAAGAATCCGGTAGGGTCAGGACCTTTTACTTTCGCGAAATGGGAAGAAAACGCAACGATTCAAGTGAAACGCAATCCGGATTATGCGTGGGCGCCTGAATTAGTGGAGAACAAAGGGAAATCTTATCTGGATCAAATTACGTTCAGTATTGTTCCGGAAGAAGCCACACGAATCGGCAGTGTGCAGAGCAAACAAGTGCTTGCCGGTGAGACTGTGCCTCCACAGAACGTTGTATCGTTGAAGTCCGATGCAAGCCTGCAAGTGCTGCAAGTGAATACGACGGGATTACCCTATACTTTGTTTATTAATCAGCGTAAAACGCCTTGGGGCGATGTGAAAGCCAGACAAGCGCTGCAAGCGGCTATTGATGTGGATGCGATTGTCAAAACATTGTACTTAGGCACTTATGCTCGCGCATGGTCGCCGTTGTCTCCAGGTGTTGTCGGTTATGATGCTTCCTTAGAGAACGGAATCAAGCCGGATGCTGCTAAGGCGAATAAATTATTCGACGAGCTTGGCTGGGTGAAGGGGGCGGACGGTATCCGCGTCAAAGACGGCAAAAAGCTAACACTGCATTATGTAGACGGCTCGCCGAACCGGGAGAAGCGCAATGATATTGCCGTGATGATCCAGCAGCAATTGAAGCCGATTGGCGTTGTCGTCGAGGTTGAGATTACGAAGGATACCGCGAACGTGGTGTATACCAAAGGCGAGTATGATATTTATGGCAACAGCCAGGTCAACTCGGATCCGAATGCGCTGTATGCGTTCTATCATACAAGTGATCCGAAGGCTCGACCTAGCTTGCCCGGTTTAACTGATCCGCAGGTGGATAAATGGTTGGAGCAAGGGGCAATCGAGAATGACGACAAGAAACGCGTGGAGCTGTATAAGCAAGTTCAGAAATCAATCATTGATCAAGCGGCCATCATTCCAATCTATGTGTTCCCGTATACGGTAGCCGCATCCAAAACGGTGAAAGGATTGAAATTCGATCCTCTCGGCTATCCGCTCTTCAACGATGCGTTTATCCAAAAATAATCAAAAGAGGAGCTAATCGCGATGGGCAGGATAATAACAGAACGGCTTGTAGTTTCCTTGCTAGTCATTCTCGGTTCCTTAGTTCTTGTTTTCAGCATTCTCTACCTACTTCCGGGAGATCCTGTTCTCTCCATGATTGATCCTTCCTCTATGACACCGGAGGCGATTGCGAATTTAAGGCACCAGCTAGGACTGAATGAGCCGTTCTATATCCAGTTTAGCAACTACTTTCTAGCCATCCTTCATGGTGATTTCGGGAAGTCCTTGCTTAACAGCGAGCCGGTGCTGCCCAAAATTATGAAGCATCTGCCAGCGACCTTGGCATTAACGTTAGCGAGCACTTTGATTTCAACCGTCGTGGGTGTAGGGCTTGGGGTGCTTTCAGCCATTCACCGCAACCGTCTGATTGATGTCCTCGCACGCATTGTTGGTTTGTTCGGAATTTCGATGCCAACCTTCTGGTCCGGTATTCTCTTGATCCTTATTTTCTCCGTATCCTTGGGCTGGTTCCCGGCGATGGGATCCAAAGGGCTGATTACGCTCGTTCTGCCTTCACTTGCACTCGGCTTTGTAGGAGCTGGTTTTATCGTCCGAATGGTTCGCAACTCGATGTTGGAAGTGATCAATGAGCATTTCATTGTAACGCTGCGAGCCAAAGGATTGTCAGAGAAACTAGTGATGTACCGCCATGCCCTTCGCAACGCTTTAATTCCAGCGGTGACGATTATCGGAATCCATATCGGAGATCTTCTGGCAGGAACCGTTGTTATCGAAACGGTGTTTTCAAGGCAAGGGATCGGCCGAATATTAGCGGACGCGATTATGTCCAAGGACTTGCCCGTTGTTCAAGGGGTTGTCTTTTTCTCAGCTATCATCTATGTCTTGGTTAATTTGCTTGTTGATATCTCTTACGTTTTCATTGATCCCCGAGTTCGAAGAACACAATAAAGCGTGAGGAATCACCTCAGAGAGGAGAATAATCATGAAAGAAGCCGTGTCCACAAGGGCTGTCTGGCACAAGGGGAACTGGCAGCTTCGCTTTCCCAAAGCAACCCGCAAGCTGAATCCTTCGGAAATCCTTGTGTATCTCGCTGTTATCGTGACTTTAGGCATCATTGGCTGTGCGGTTTTCCCGCAATGGATTGCGCCGTATGCGCCAACGGCGATGCTGACCGATCAGATACTGCAAGCGCCGAGCAAAGCTCACTTGTTTGGAACAGACTATTTTGGCCGAGATATCTTTAGTGTTGTTGTTTATGGCAGTCGCGACTCCTTGTTTATCGGTTTTGCTTCTGTTCTAACAGGAGGTCTGATCGGAGGCATCATTGGTTCCGTATCCGGTTATGTAGGTGGCGTGATAGACACGATTTGTATGAGAATTATTGATGTGCTGATGACGATACCTGGCATTCTGCTGGCTTTAGCTATCGCTGCTGCGCTGGGACCTCATCTATTCAACTTGGTTTTTGCTGTAGCCGCAGCTTCGATTCCACAGTATGCCAGAGTCATGCGAGGCCAAATTATTAGTATTAAGCATCGTTCCTTCATCACGGCTTCACGCTCTATCGGCGCTTCTGAGGTGAGAATTTTTTTCCGGCACGTTCTGACCAATGCTTGGTCACCGCTTCTGGTCATGTCGACCATTGGATTAGGGTCCTCCATCTTGATTGGAGCTGGCTTAAGCTTCTTAGGCTTAGGCGTGCTGAAGGAAATTCCGGATTGGGGAACATTATTATCCCAAGGCAGAGGTTATTTAACGGTTGCCTGGTGGATATGTACGTATCCAGGTCTTGCGATCACCCTATTCGTCCTGTCGGTCAATCTAATCGGAGATAAACTGCGCGATGCCTTGGATCCGAAACAGAGAAAGTCATAGCGGGGAGGCAGACATGTGAAGCAATTGCTTGAAATTACAAATTTAAGTGTGGAATTTGCTTCCAAACAAGGCGCGCTTAAGGCTATCGAGGACGTGTCTCTGACCATTGGCGAAGGGGAAACAGTGTGTCTTGTTGGCGAATCCGGCAGCGGCAAATCGGTCACTTCGAAGTCCGTGATGCGCTTAATCGATTATGAGAACGGGAAAATCGCCGGCGGGAGCATCTGGCTTGACGGGGATGACTTGACTCGATTGCCGCAAAAAGAGCTGCGAGCCTTGCGTGGTAAGAAGATGGCGATGGTTTTTCAAGAGCCAATGGCTGCTTTTGATCCTGTCTTTACTGTTGGGAGCCAAATTATGGAGGTTATCATCCAGCATAAGCAAGGCGACCGGCAGCAAGCATGGGAAAGGGCTGTGCATTTATTGCAGCGTGTCGGCATTCCTGAGCCGGAAATACGGATGAAACAATATCCAGGAGAAATGTCAGGCGGGATGCTGCAGCGGGCGATGATTGCCATGGCACTTGCTTGCGGGCCGCAATTGCTTATCGCAGATGAGCCAACGACTGCGCTTGATGTCACGATTCAAGCGCAAATTCTGCACTTGCTGCAAGAACTGAAAGCGGAATTCAACATGTCCATTCTGCTGATTACCCATGACATGGGGATTGCCGCCGAAATGGCGGACCGTATTATAGTGATGTATGCCGGTCAGGTCGTGGAACAAGCTACCGTTCAGCAGTTATTTACGAAACCGCATCATCCGTATACGAGAGGTTTGCTTCGTTCCATTACTACGATGGAGAGTGATCGTTCTTCCCGGTTATTTTCCATTGAGGGCACGATCCCTCCGTTATCCGATTTGCCTGCTGGCTGCCGCTTTCATCCGCGCTGCCCTTATGCAACGGAACGTTGTGAGCAGGAAAGCCCGCTGCTGCAGCTAGTGAATGACCGGTTAACGGCATGCTGGCATGCGGAAGATCTGGTGCAACGCGAAGAGTGGCAGCCGCAAGCTGGAACACAGGAAGCTCCTGTCATAGCTCAAAGCAATTCGGACGCTGCGACAAGTCATCCAGACGCCTTGAGAGAACAGAGATCAGCTCGCGAGACGCTTTTTGAAGTGCAAGGCTTAAGTAAGTTTTATCCGATTGGGAAAGGCAAGCTTCACCGTTCAAAGGCAGCTATTCGCGCTGTGGAAGACGTTAGCTTTCATATTAAAAAAGGCGAAACATTCGGTCTGGTCGGAGAATCGGGCAGTGGAAAGTCGACTTTGGGCAGAGTGCTGCTGCAACTGGAAAGAGCGACAGAAGGCAGCGTTCGCTTTGACGGCCAGGATTTAGCCAAGCTTTCAACCAAAGAGCTGCGGGCGGCAAGGCGAGATATGCAGGTCATCTTCCAGGATCCTTACGGTTCAGTGAACTCGCGCTGGCGGGTTGGCGATATTATCGGAGAGCCTTTTGATATCCACCATACGCTCAGTCAAGCCGAGAAACGCGAGAAGGTGGAGCAGTTATTAGAGCTAGTTGGTTTAAGCCGTTCCAGCTATGATCGGTACCCTCATGAGTTTTCCGGCGGTCAACGGCAGCGTATTGGGATTGCCAGAGCGATTGCCCTGCAGCCGCAATTTATTTTGGCAGATGAGGCGGTATCGGCTTTGGACGTTTCCGTCCAAGCCCAAATTATTAATTTGATGCAGGATTTGCAGAAAAAACTAGGCTTAACGTACCTTTTTATCGCTCACGGCTTGAATATTGTGCGCCATATTTCGGATCGTATCGGTGTTATGTATTTAGGCAAATTGGTCGAAATCGCACCGAGTGAAGAGCTGTTTCTTCATCCTGCCCACCCCTACACGAAGGGGCTGCTTTCCTCAATTCCTTCGTCTGATCCGACTAGGAAACGCGAGTGGCTGGCGATAGAAGGTGAGATACCTTCTCCGGCTAACCCTCCGTCAGGGTGCCGCTTCCATACCCGTTGTCCGGCAGCAACTGCCAGATGCAGAGATGAGCAGCCTGAGCTGGTCCAAATCCGGGACGAACACTGGACGGCATGTCATTATCCTTTGTAAGTTGGTAAGAGATTGTACATAGCAGTAAGACAGGCATATAACGGGGGAGGCCCGTTTTCTTTTTCGGTTTAATACATAGTTAACTCATTGGAATAATGAAGTATAAATTTGATTGACACAAAGGAGAATTTTTCTTATGAAAAAAATAACCGTACTTTCATCCCTTATTCTTACAGTAGCATTCGCAGCAGGCTGTGGCGCGCAAACGAAGACAGCCGGCACAACACCCGCAGCCTCGGCCGCTGCGACAGCTTCCGCAACAGGCACGCAGGCAAGCGCGGCAGCACCAAAAGCAGTTAAAAAAATTGTAGTAGGGACCGGAACGCAATTCCCCAACATTTGCTTTATTGATGACAAAGGCAATCTCACTGGATACGATGTAGAGCTTGTTAAAGAAATCGATAAACGATTGCCGGAATATGAATTTGAAATAAAGACGATGGAGTTCAAAAATCTTTTGCTCAGTCTAGAAACGAATAAAATCGATTTCATTGCCCATCAGATGGAAGTGAACGACGAGAGAAAGCAGAAATTTCTTTTTAATGATGAAGCCTACAATATTTTCCCTAACAAAATCATTGTTCACAAAGACAATAACACCGTGAAATCGATCGACGATCTCAAAGGCAAAAAGCTGCTGGTAACGGCGACGAGCAACGCGGCAGTACTGGCCGAAAAGTATAATAAGGAACATAATACCGGCATTAATATCATCTACACAGGAGCAGGGGAAGATGCCAAAACACTCATTAAACAAGGACGCGCTGACGCTTCCATCAGCACCCAGTTTGCGATTGATTTCGTCAACAAGTCGGTGGATGCCCAGCTGAAAACGGTGGGTGACCCATTATCCAACTCCAAAGTGTATTTTATTTTGCGCAAGGATGGCGAAGAATTGAAAAAGAAAATTGATGAGGCAGTGAAAGCGATCAAAGCTGACGGTACCCTAAGCAAATTAAGCACGCAGTGGCTGGGAGCCGACTATACTGTGGGGAATTAGATGGGAAAGTCATTCGATATTTCACTTGTTGTGGAGTTTCTTCCTAAGCTGCTGGTTTACTTGCCGTTAACCTTGCTCATTTTGGTTGCTTCTCTGGCATTAGGTCTCATTTTGGGCACGCTTATTGCCTTAACGCGTCTATACCGAATTCCGGTGTTAAACCAGATCTCCATCGTTTATGTTTCGTTTATCCGGGGGACGCCGATTTTGATTCAGCTGTTTCTTGTCTTCTATGGACTGCCGATGCTGCTGGAGATTTTCCATATCAACATATCGCGATGGGACCCGATCTATTTCGTCATTATCACGTACGGTCTTAGTATAGCTGCTTTTAAATCTGAAAATATCCGCGCTGCGGTCAATGCTGTCGATAGGGGACAGACGGAGGCTGCTTATTCGGTAGGGATGACCGGCCAACAATCCTTTACGCGGATCGTAGTGCCTCAAGCGCTGCTGATTTTCTTTCCTAACTTTGCGAACTCGGTGATCGGCTTTCTGAAAGATACGTCGCTAGCGTTTTCCATCGGCGTCATGGATATGATGGGACGGGGGCAAACCTTAATTGCAGCCACGGCGCACACATTGGAAGTGTACCTTAGCCTAACGATTATTTATTACGCAACGGTAATTATTTTGGAAAAAGTATTTAAGATAACCGAGTTCAGACTGCAAAGACATGACCGTCCGTTAACGGGGTGAGGTGAGAAGATGAAAATCGATATTTATTTTATTTACACATCATTTTTCGAGATTTTAAAGGCGCTGCCGCTGACGCTGGTGCTTACCTTTATTCCGCTTGTCATTGGCTTTGGCATTGGCTTATTGACGGCATTTGCCCGCATTTATAAAGTGAAGTATATATATCGATTGCTGGATTTTTATGTATCTTTTCTTAGAGGGACGCCGATCCTGCTGCATATTTTCGTTATTTACTTCGGTCTCCCGCTCATCATTGATCGATTATCCGCTTATTGGGGATGGAGCTTCAAATCGTCTTCTATCCCGTCGTTGCTGATCGTATTGACGGCGTTTTCGATCACGGCAGGGGCTTATATGTCGGAAATTATACGCTCAGGCATTCTCTCCGTTGATCGAGGTCAAATTGAAGCGGCCTATGCCATCGGGATGTCCACCCCGCAAGCGCTTTGGCGAATCGTGGCCCCGCAGGCGATAGGCGTCATTTTACCTAACTTATGCAACATTTTTGTAGGCTTTTTACATACGTCTTCGCTGGCCTTTACTGTGTCACAGATGGAACTGCTCGGCAAAGCCAGTATCGTTGCTTCTGTCAGCTTGAAATTTCTGGAGGCTTATATTGCTGCTGCTTTCATTTATTGGGGACTGACCCTGCTTGCGGAAAGGCTTACGGCCTTTTTGGAGAAAAAAGTTACAATCTATAATCGTGGCGGTGTTGTATGATTGGAGGAAAAAGAGGTGAGGACATATACCAACCTCATATGATGTGATTATCATTGGCGCTGGGTCGATGGGGATGAGTGCAGGGTATTATTTGGCAAAAAATAAGGTGAAAGTGCTGCTCATCGATAAATTCGATCCTCCGCATGTGTCCGGCAGTCACCATGGGGAAACCCGATTAATTAGGCATGCCTACTCAGGCAATGCGGCGTATTCGTCGATGGCGCTAAGGGCGGATAAACTGTGGACGGATCTCGAACAAGCAAGCGGGCAGCGGTTGTTAGTACGGAGCGGCGTCCTGAATATGGGAGCAGCGGAGTCTGCTAATCTGGGAAATAAACGACAGACAGCGGCTGCTTTTGGATTAAAGGTTGAGCTGCTTGCCGCGGATGAAATCCGCAAACGCTGGCCTGGTGTCAATCCCCCCGATAATTATGTGGGACTGTATGAGGAGGAGGCCGGTTATTTGCAAAGCGAAGCCTGTGTGCGAGCTTATCGTCAGCAGGCACTCGCCGCAGGTGCCAGACTTCTGGTCAACACGCAGGTGTCCAAAGTTAACGTAGGGAGCAGCGGGGTGACGGTACATACCCTGGACGGTACTTACCACGCAGATCAGCTGATTGTATCGGCAGGGGCTTGGTTCAGCGAGCTGGCAGACCTGATCGAGCTGCCGATTCGTTCTGTCCGCAAAGCGGTAGCGTGGTTCCAATCCGATGAATCCTTGTATGATTCGGCCAGGTTTCCGGGATTTACGTTTGGCGCGGAGCATGGCGGGTTTTATGGTTTTCCAAGCATTAACGGCTCTGGTGTGAAGATTGGCCGGCACGATGCTGGGCAGCTTTGGAAGCCGGGGCTGCCTTTCGAGCCATTTGGTCATTATGCGGACGATGAGAACGATCTAAGGCGCGCGCTGGAAGCTTTTCTGCCGCAGGCAGCTGGGAAAGTCGTTCGCTCGGCAGTTTGCAAATACGAAATGACACCAGACGAGGACTTCATTATTGATCATCATCCCAAATATAATCATGTGCTTGTTGCGGGAGGCTTCTCTGGGCATGGCTTTAAATTCGCCAGTGTCGTTGGTGAAATATTATCGGAGCTGGCCCAAGAGGGTACAACGGCTTTCGATATGTCCTCTTTTGCGATATCCCGGTTTCAAGAAGAGAGAGCTGTGTAGAGATAGGAGTGGTGAGTAAATGAGCGAAATTTATCGCCTAGCAACAATCGAAGACGCTGAGGAACAATTCAAAGTGATCCATGACGCTTATGCTTCGATTCGTGAGTTAGGCATAACGTTTAAAGCAGCGAATGCGGATATCGAGGTTATACGTGAGAATTTAGCGGCGAATACGAGCTATGTATTGGAGATCAACGGTTCAATTGCGGCAACCCTTTCCTTGAAAAACCTTCCCGAGCTGACAGATCTGCCTTTTCTGTATTGGTTTGCTGTCGCCCCGGCTTTCAAAAATCAAGGAGTCGGCAACCGGCTGCTTGCCTATGTGGAGGAGGTTATTGTCCGAGATACGCTGCTGGCTGCGGGCGTTGTGCTGGCAACGTCCAAGAAGCATCCGTGGCTGCTTCCGATGTATGAGCGCAAAGGCTATGCCGCCTTTTTTGAAAGACCGCTGGGGGAAACCGATACTTTGGTTTTTATGAAAAAGACGTTGTTCTCGCATGCAGATATCGCGCAATAACAGAAAAGGAAACAGTCGTGTGCTCCTGCATGACTGTTTTTTGCTATTCTGTGCTTCATTATGTTACAGTTAGTTTAGAGGTGATTTAGATGTTGAAATTGGGGATATTGGACCAATCACAAATAGGAGAAGGACGCACGGCTGCACAGACGCTGGTTGAAACGACAGAACTGGCTCAAGTTGCAGATGAGCTTGGTTATACACGGTACTGGGTGTCTGAGCATCACGCATCACAAGCACTTGCACATTCCAGTCCGGAGGTGCTTATCGCTCATCTAGCAGCCAAAACGAAGCGAATTCGCTTAGGCTCCGGCGGTATTATGATGCCTCATTACAGTGCTTACAAAGTAGCGGAAAATTTCCGCTTGCTTGAGGCGCTGCATCCAGGCCGTATTGATGTAGGACTTGGGCGCGCACCTGGGGGAATGCCCATCTCAACGAGAGCTCTCCAAGAGGGCAAGTACACTAGCGTTGATCAATACCCGCAGCAAGTAGCGGATTTGACGGGCTATCTCCACGATTCGCTGCCAGGGAATCATCGTTTCGCTGGGCTGCACGCATCGCCTGTCATTGCTACAGCACCTGACGTTTGGCTGTTAGGCTCTTCCTATGACAGCGCCAGAATTGCCGCTGATCAAGGGGCTGCTTTTGGCTTTGCGCAGTTTTTTGGCAATGCCGATTGCGAGCAAGCACTGCGTATCTATCGTGAGCACTTCAAGCCTTCGATCTTGAATGACCAAGCTCATTCGCTGGCGGCTGTCCTGGTCATTTGCGCAGATACGGAAGAGGAAGCCCAACGACTGGCGACGAGCACGGATTTGTTCTTCCTTTCGCTGGGCCGCGGCGCGCTGCTGCCGTCTTTTCCCTCGGTGGAGACCGCGATGAATTATCCGTACACAGAGTCGGATTTGAGTCTTATTCGCGGACGCCAGCATAAGCGGGTTGTTGGTACGCCGGAGCAGGTGAAAGCGGAGCTGCTGAAGCTGAATGAGGCGTATCAAGCAGATGAAATTATGGTTGTTTCGCCGATTCATGATATCCAAGCGCGCGTCCATTCCTATCGCTTGTTAGCGAAGTCATTCGAGCTGCAAGGATAATGGCGCTCGCTTTCAGCGACAGCACGACACCGGTCCTATGAATAGCTGCAGTAAATATTTGCGTTTTTTGTCGTCTGCCTTTACACTTAAAACAAAAATGGAGTGGTGAAATGAGTAAAGGCAGAGTGTGGAACAAAGGAAAACGGAATGGCGGCGGCGGACCGGCGCCTGGAACAAGCTACAAAGAAAAGCTGGCGGCTACCTTGCACGAAGAGGGCAAGTCCGTTGAAATTATTGATCTTAAGAATCCGATAAATCAAGTGAAGCGGATGAATCGTGATAACTGGGTCGAGCGTCCTGTACGTGTGACAGGGCAGAAGCCCAAAGTATAGGGAAGCTCTTCCGCTGATGAGTTCTATAGAAAACAGCATATTGGATAAACAAAGGAGCTAAGCGGCTTGTACGCTTAGCTCCTTTGTTTATTGTAATCACTTTGGTAAGCATCTTGGGATGATAGCTGTCCCAACCACCACCAGAGTAAGCGGAGTCAAAGGTGGCATCATTTAGATGACTCACTGCTGCATTAACGACGTTAACGAGGTGATTTTGAGGAATTGGCAGGCAAAGTTCTCAGAGTGATGATCCTCTAGGTGGGCGGATTTTGCATTTCACTGGATAAACTCCAGTCAAAGTAGCATTTCCTCTCCTCCTTCCGAAACCCGATAACACTGGAGTTCTTCCAGTGGAATTTGGGTTTGCTCCTCTAGGAAGGCATTTTTTTGGCATTTCACTGGATAAAATCCAGTCAAAGTAGCAGTCCACCTTCCCAAACCCGAAAACACTGGAGTTATTGCAGTGGAATTTGGGCTTGCTGATAAAGCGCTGGAGAAAAGCGAAGCAAGACATGGACGCGGAAGAATGTTGCTGCAGCAATTAGCTAACTGGCAGTATGCGAATCCAAATATCCGTCGCTGTTTCATTTCTATCCCAGCAGTTCTTTGGCTCCGTTCATGACTAAGGGCATAGTCTGTTTAACGAATGATTCGGGACTTGTTAGACGCCCCTCATTGTTCCAAACGTAAGCCGTCCCATACATCCCCCAACTTAACAGGATAGAAGCTGTATTTATTAAGAATTGCGCGTTTGGTCTCGATAGCATCTCGTCTTTGTCTATAAAAGAAAGAAGTATCGTTTGAATTTTTTCCTTTATTTGAATTTCGAATACATGTCCAAGCGATTTATACCTTCTTTTGCACATAGTGCTTAGACCCATGTGAAAATCGCATACGCCGAGAAAAATACTCTGAATTGTTGCTTCATTCAATACTTCATGACCGCTTATTCTACGATTTATGATTGTCATAAATGATTCCATTAGTTTGGCCTCAAGAATTTCGAATTTATCTACAAAGTGCGCATAAAAAGTCGCTCTGTTAACAGTAGCCCGCTCTGCAATATCCCTAACGGTTATCGATTCAAAGTCTTTTTCCTGTATTAATGAAGCAAAAGCGTCTTGAAGGAGTCGCCGTGTACGTATCACACGAGGATCAGCTTCATTCTTTTTAATTGTCATGGTTAAGATCTCCTCAATAAAACGACATTATAGAAATGGTGTTGTCTATACAACGGTTTATGGTTATTGATGATTGCGTACCATTCGGTTGTTATTATAACATATAAAAACAACAAGTGTTGTTCAAGCGACACTTGTTGTATTGAAACAAAATGCTGAATGCCGTTTTTACAAAAGGAGGAGAGAACCATGTCCGTTTCACAATCGTCGCAAACGATGGAACACCAACTTTATTTTGATGTTATTCGAGAACGCCGATCGGTACGTAGCTATGATCCTGAGATCAAGATTTCGCGGGAGGAATTGATCGAAACATTGCGGCAAGCCACGATGGCTCCTTCAGCCGCTAACCTTCAGCCGTGGAGGTTTCTCGTTATCGACTCGCCGGAGCTGAAGCAGAAGCTGCTTCCAATCGCATTCAATCAACAGCAAGTGGTTGAGGCTTCGGCTGTCATCGTCGTTCTTGGAGACCTCGAGAACATCGGGATGGCCGAGAAGATTTACAGCCAAGCAGTCGATGCGGGCTTCATGCCTGAGGATACGGCAAAATCGATGGTTGAACGCTATACCGGCATGTATTCGAGTATGCCTGAAGAGGCCATCCGCCAAAAAGTTTATACGGACGGTGGGCTAGTATCGATGCAACTCATGCTTGTCGCCCGCGCTAAAGGCTACGACACGGTACCGATGGCCGGCTACGACAAACAAAAATTGATGGAAGTTTTCCGCATATCAGAACGCTACGTTCCGATTATGCTGATCGCCATCGGCAAGGCGGCGAAGCCCGGTCATCCGACGGTGAGGCTGGCAGTCGATGATGTAGCTTTCTTTAACGAAATGCCTAAGGAATAACCAAATGTAAAAGACCTTGGCACCCGCATAAACAACGGGGCTAAGGTCTTTTACAGGTTCTAAATATCTTTCAACCGTCACGTACCAAAAAGTATTCACCCGCTGTTCTCATTTCCCTGCCGAATAAATCGCCCACTATATGCTTCAGGTCCGGAGCAGATTTCCAAGGATGTTTTTACTCAAATGAGCATTTAGTATCCTTAGGTGACATCAGCCCTCTTTTGCGTGCTGAGAAGATAGATTATGTCCATGTACATCGATTCAATATGACCTATAATTGGAGTCAGGGATAATCTTTAATTGAACATGAAGCGAGGTATTTGAAATGGGAAGCGCCGAGAGATGGTGTCTAATTGACAATACAGCAAATAAGGACTGTGAGCTTACTGGCGAGTTGAATCAGATGTATCAAACCTATTCATTCGATCAGATCGTCAAACTGCCTGAACAATTAGGCCAAGGCTATTGGCAGCGGGTGCAAACGAACTCTTATTTGGAAATAGTTATGTGTGATGTGACTTTTCATGAAAATATGCATATGAGCAGCAAAGAAGGGGGGAACAGCCTGAACCTTGGATTTTGCCTTGGCGAGAGCATTCGCTGGAGTGTTGAGGGGAGGAAAGGGGAGTTCGGGCTTGTATCTGGCGGCGTGTCTGCCTATGGCAACAATGAAGCAAGCAATAGCTGTCTGTATGACAGCAACCAACGGTTTCAGGGATTGACGATTAAATTCAATCACATCGCATCGAATGGAGCGCTGCAGCATCTGCCTTTGCACAAAATGTCATCTTGGCTACGTGCAAATTCTGGACTGTTCTATAACAGTCAATCGACGCCCGCAATGAACCGCATTGTTCATGAGCTTACGAATTGTCAGTACCAAGACGATATCAAGCGTATTTATTTGGAAGGGAAAGTCATGGAGTTGATTGCTGTGTATGTAAGCGAATCATTGTTGGAGAAGAAAGCGGCCACTTCCATATCGGGCCTATCCAGAACGGACATGGCAAGCCTTCAAAGCGCTAAAAACCTATTGGATGCGAATCTGATTTCCCCGCCAAGTTTGGCAGCACTCGCGCAGCGCGTATGTCTCAACGAGTTCAAGCTTAAGAGAGGGTTTAAGCTATTATTTGGCATGCCCGTTTATGCATATGTGATTGATCAAAGGTTGGAAGCCGCTTATAGGCTGCTTAGAGAAGAGCATTTGACGATTACGGAGGCCGCCTATGCGGTTGGTTTCGGGAAAGCTGGTCATTTCTCGGAACATTTCAAAAGAAAATTCAGTGTCAATCCTTCGGAGTATTTCCGGCATCTGCGGCGTTAAGGGCGCATTCAATCCGTTTTCGTGTCTTTTTACTCCCGATTGGGGTATCTGCTTCCTGAACTTATGTGAGATAGTAGGTTGCGACTGCTGATAATGGCTAAAGAAAAGCGAACTTTTTTTTCGGGTTCAATTGATAATGATTATTATTATCTATAATTCGGGGCGTTGGCTGTACAGCAGGAAGAGATACAGAGAGGAGAAAGTCAATGAAAATCGTAATGAGATTCGCTATTGTATGCGGCATTGTGCTGTTGGCAGGATGCGGGAGTTCACAGACAAGCGGAGGGAAAGAGGCTTCCAACCTGCAGGTGATTGAAAATCCGAATGGCCAGAAGGTCAGTGTTCCGATAAATCCCAAACGTATTGCCGATCTTTCGGGCTCAACGGAGGAGCTAGTGATCCTAGGCAAGAAGCCGGTTGCCTCTGCGAATGCTGATTTTGGGGATCGGAGCGTGTTTTCTCCCACGCTGAAGGACCGTTTAGGGGCAGATACCGTCAATATTGGGTGGTACGGAGAGCCCATCAGTATGGAGGCGGTAGTAGCGGTTGATCCGGATTTAATTATTCTTGGCAGCTTGTTTAATCAAGAAATGTATGATCAGTTATCGAAAATTGCGCCAACGGTTATTGTACCTCATCCCTATTATGAGTGGAGAAACCGGTTGACCTTTCTAGCCAAGATTCTGGGAGAAGAAGAAAAGAAAGACAAATGGCTGGCGGAATACGAAAGCAAACTGGCAGCTTGGACCAAGAAATTAGAACCAGTTCTTAAGGACGAGACTTTTGCCATCATTGAAACGTATCCCCAAAATCTGGTCGTTTACTCCTCGACAGGAACAGCAGAGCTTATGTATAAGGAGCTGGGCATGAAGCGGGCAGCAGGCATTCCAACTCCAGAAGCGTGGGGCGGCGTTCAAATCGTTTTGGAAGGATTATCCGCGATCAATCCCGATCATTTGATTTTAATGGAGAATAGTGAAAATAAAATGAGCGACTCCCAGGTTTGGAGTAGTCTGAAGGCGGTTCAGAACAAGAACATTTACAAAATCACGAATGTCGATAATTATAATTATTCGTATACAGCGCTGGGGCGAATGGCATTAGTTGACAAGCTTGGGCAGCTAATTTTGGATAAACAGAAAAAAGGCTAGAACGAAGGAGGAATGAAGATGGATTCTAAATTAGAAATGAAGAGCTTGCTGCACATTGCCGGTGAGAAAAAAGGGCTGCTGATCGTAGCGAGCCTCTTTTCAATTGTTTCCAGCCTGCTGCAAATCGCTCCTTTTGTCTCTGTGTACCAAATTGTGCAGGAGCTTCTACAGCATGCAGGCAATCCGGCTAGCGCTGATCAAGGGCTTATTCTGTATTGGGGTGTCTTTGCGCTGGTTACATTCATTGGCGCTTTAATCGCCTTGTATATCGGAGGAATGTGTTCGCATATTGCTGCTTTCAACATTTTGTATGAGCTTAGAGTTCGACTCACTGACCATATAGCCAAAGTGCCTATGGGTTACCTTACCCACACAGCGACAGGTGAATTAAAGAAAATTATTGAGGTTAGCGTTGAAAAAATCGAAAAATTTATCGCCCATCAATTACCCGATATCGTTAGTGCGATTACGATCCCACTGCTCTTAATCGGCTATTTGTTCTGGATGAATTGGAGTTTGGCGTTGGTGCTGCTCATTCCAATCGGCATTGGCTTCTGGCTGCAAACCCAACTATTTGGCAGTGAAAGCGGTCAGAAAGCTTATCGTGAATTTCAACATGCGATTGAGGAAATGAATGCGACAGGCGTGGAATACATCCGAGGCATGCCGGTGGTGAAAATATTTGGGATCAAGGCAGATTCTTTTTTAACGTTCAAGCATGCAGTTGCGAAATATCGGGATATATCGCTGCGAATTACGGATATATACAAGACACCGTATGGGCTTTTCTCCGTAGTTGTCAGCTCCTTGTTCACTTTCGTTGTCCCTGTTGGCATCCTGCTTTCAAGCGGCAATGCTGGCAGCCAGGCGTTTGCGGTTACTTTCATGCTGTTCATTATTCTTACCCCCAGTTTATCGATGCCTTTATTGAAATTGATGTTTGTGGGCAGCGGCATGAGAGAAGTTGTGGAAAACAAAAAGCGAATTGATGCCGTATTCTCTGAGGCTGTTGTGACTGAGCCGGCTTCGCCGCAAATTCCAGTCGTGCATGACATTGCTTTCAAGCATGTTTCGTTTGCCTACGAACAGCAAGCAAGCAAGGATTTCAAACCGATCTTGAAGGATATTCAGTTTGTGGCAAAAGCCGGCGAGATGACTGCGCTAGTTGGTCCTTCTGGAGGCGGCAAATCAACCATTGCCAGTCTTTTGCTGCGATTCTGGGACGTCCAGAAGGGAGAAATCGCCATAGGCGGCGTACCGCTTTGCGAGATGGGGACGGAAATGCTGATGGATAAAGTCTCTTTTGTTTTTCAGGATGTGCACCTGTTCTATGATACGATTGAAGCTAATATTCGAATGGGCAATATGAATGCAACGCAGGACGAGGTGGTTGCAGCTGCCAAGAAAGCTTGCTGTCATGAGTTTATTGAGAAGCTTGCTCTGGGTTATGCAACCAAAATCGGTGAAGGCGGCACGTATCTTTCCGGCGGCGAGGCGCAGCGGCTTGCGATCGCGCGGGCGTTGCTGAAAAATGCCCCCATTTTGGTGCTGGATGAAGCGACTGCCTATGCGGATGCCGAAAATGAAAAGAAAATCCAGCAAGCACTGATTGAGCTTGTAAAAGGAAAAACCGTCATCATCATCGCTCATCGCTTGTCCACGATTCGTGCTGCCGAGCAGATTCTGGTCGTCAAACAAGGAGAAATTGTGGAGCGGGGAACGCATGATGAATTGCGTGCGTTAAGCGGATTGTACGAACAGATGTGGCAAGCCCATATCAGTTCAGCTTCCTGGAAGCTGGGCGTGAAGGAGGGATCGAGCCGTGAATCGTTACTTTACTAACATTTCTGGAGGGAATGTCCGCAGTTTATGGCCTTCTGCTTTTGCGGCAGTGTTGGATGGCATCGTGAAAGTGATTCCGGCTGCGCTTTTGGTCGATCTATTTAACACCTATTATCGCTTCATTGCAGAACCGGATAAAGGGCTGAATATCGGACGGCTTTGGATAGACTGCGCAATATTGTTTGTTTGGCTGCTGATATCGTATGCCGCATTTGCTCTGTTGTATGACAAATCCTATCGGGCAGCTT
The DNA here is from genome assembly GCF_013204855.1 of Paenibacillus alba. Classification (GTDB taxonomy): domain Bacteria; phylum Bacillota; class Bacilli; order Paenibacillales; family NBRC-103111; genus Paenibacillus_E; species Paenibacillus_E alba. Next base: position 81,924 of record NZ_JABMKZ010000003.1, read on the forward strand.
ATACGCTGGCTGCTGGCGGAAGGCTTAAATTGGCTGAGCATCTGCGTCATTTATCGCTAGGCTATTTTGGCAGACGGGATCCAGCCGATTTAACGAATTTGTTGCTAGGCGACTATGCTCAGGTTGAGCATACGATTTCTCATAACGTCCCGCAGCTGATTACTGCGATTATGATGCCTATACTGGCGCTTGTCGGATTGCTCTTCGTCGATTGGAGAATGGCGCTGGCCATGTTCGTTGCTGTACCGCTTGGCGTGCTGCTGCTTTGGCTGACAGATGCGCTGCAGGCCCAGCTGAGCAGGAATCATGTGCAAGCCAAAAATGAGGCGGCCAGCCGGCTGCAGGAATATTTAACCGGGATACGTGAAATTAAAGCGCATAATCTGGGAGGGAAGAGGTTCGAAAGATTACACTTGTCGTTCGACCGATTAAAACGCGCCTCTATTCGTCTGGAAGGGATCATGGGTCCTGTGATCATGGGAGCCATGCTGCTGACTCGTTCTGGGATGACGATTATGATTGTGGTCGGAAGTTATTTATTGGCCAGCGGCACGCTTTCGCTTCCTGTCTTTCTACTTTTCCTGTTGGTGGGAAGCCGAATTTTTGAGCCCTTGACCATGGTGTTAATGAGCTATGGCGAGATACGGTATTCCGCTTATAGTGCCCAGCGCATCATGGATGTACAGCGGGAACAACCGATGCAGGGGACACTAGCAATCGAGCCGCAGGGCTCGATTGTATTCGACCGGGTCACCTTTGGTTATGAAGCCGATACGCCTGTGCTGAAGGATTTGTCTTTTACCATCGAGCCTCATACGATCACGGCTTTGGTGGGACCCTCAGGCAGCGGGAAGAGTACCGTAACACGACTTATTGCCCGCTTCTGGGATGTCGAGACGGGTTCGATCCGCATTGGCGGGCAACCCATACGGGATGCCAATCCAGAGACGCTGCTCCAGCATATTTCGATGGTGTTTCAGGATGTGTATCTGTTTCAGGATACCATCGGCAATAACATACGAATCGGGAATATGGCCGCTACACAGGAAGAAATAGAAGCTGCGGCCAAGCGCGCGTGCTGCCATGAGTTCATCTCTCAATTGCCGCAAGGCTACAATACGCCGGTGGGAGAAGGCGGCTCGACGTTATCTGGCGGTGAGAAGCAGCGTCTTTCCATTGCCCGCGCGCTGCTCAAAGATGCCCCGATCGTGCTGCTCGACGAAGCGACAGCTTCGCTCGACCCGGAGAATGAATCCGCTGTGCAGCAGGCAATTAATGAATTAGTAGCCAATAAGACTCTAATCATCATCGCCCACCGCCTAAAAACCATCCAAAACGCGGACAACATCCTCGTGTTGGATCAAGGCCAACTCGTTCAAAGCGGGACTCACAATGAGCTATGCGCACAAGAGGGGATCTATGCCAATTTGTGGAGCTTGCAGCAGGATTCCGACGGTTGGCAGGTGAAATAGCGCAAGTAGGGATAAGGCGAATAGACGAGCTTACCGAGAGTGAACGCTAGGCAGCGTTAGGCAGAGTCGAGATTGCAGGGAGTTAAGGCTGTTTTTCGGCTTTAAAGTAGCTAGAATTGCAATTAGACTTAACAGTGGAAACAACGAATTGGGGAGTTAGATAATAGACCTATCCAAATGACGAGGTGTCCGAGATGAGTGAATTCCGCCAACGTTACAATGAAAAGTTCAAAGAAGAAACGGTTAAGTACATTCAGCAACATAGTAAATCGATCCCGGATATTGCAAATGAATTGAACATTCCAGCGAAGACATTGAGCAGATGGGTGAGTAAATACCGCCAATTTCCAGATGAGCCCTTCGTAGGCAGTGGGAATCTTCGTAGCCATGATCAGATCGTGAAAGACTTGGAGCAGCGAAACAAAGACCTAGAAGAAGAGCTGGCCATCTTAAAAAAGGCGCTGCACATCTTCAGCAAAGACCCGAAGTGAAATTCAAGTTCATTGATGACCACCGTTCAACATTTCGGGTTGAGAAGATGTGCAGTGTACTAGGTGTATCCAGGAGCGGCTATTATAAATGGCGAACCACACCCCCAAGTGAACGGAAAAAGCGCCGCGAAGCGTTGGCTAAAGAGGTGGAAACGGAGTACCTGGAATCGGATCGGAATTACGGGAGTCCGAAAATCACAGAGGAACTGAGAAAGAAAGGTTTCAAAGTCGCTGTCAAAACGGTTGGACGCATCATGAAAAAGATGGGCTTACGCTCACAAGCTATAGGGAAATTCAAGGTACAAACAACGGATTCCAATCACAGCCACCCGATTGCGCCAAATTGGTTAAATCAGCATTTTGATGTGTGTACAAGACCGAATCAAGTATGGGTTACCGACATCACGTACATCCATACTCGTCAAGGAAACCTTTATTTAGCAAGCGTTCTTGACTTGTTTACCCGCAAAATCGTTGGCTGGCAGCTTGGCAATCGCATGACCGTGGAACTGACGCTAGACGCCTAAAATCAAGCATACGAAGCCAAAAGGCCGCCTAAAGGCCTTATCCATCATTCAGACCGAGGATCGCAGTATGCGTCTAATGAGTACCGTAAACAACTGAAAGAATACCATATGATTCGTAGTATGAGCCGTAAAGGCAACTGTTACGATAATGCTTGTATAGAGGCTTTTCACAGTATTCTCAAGCGGGAATTGGTGTACAGATATAAATTTCAAAGCCGCCAAGAAGCACACCAACGAATCTACTGGTATATTGAGTTTTTCTACAACAGGAAGCGTACGCACAGTAAGCTCGGCTATTTGTCTCCAGACAAATTTGAATCGCAGTTTTACAAGCAAATAAAACTAATTTCTTAGCTCTTTTTTGTGTCCACTCTATTGACTCAGATACATTTTGCAGCGTTACAGTTTGGCCAACAGCGAGCAGCGAGCGAATCATCAGCCCTCAATTCCTTTTGTAGATATCTCAGAATACTCTCCTGCACGGTAGTAAGGATAATCCATCTTCAGTTGAACTTGCTGAACAAAGGGGATATCCGTGAGAGCTTCAACGACGAACAGCCCTAAATCAATCGAGGCCGAAACACCGCCGCCGGTAAAGAGACTCCCGTCTTTGACGATTCGAGTATGGACGACTTCGGCGCAATAGGGTGTCAACAATTTATAGGCTGACGGATTGGTGGTCGCCCTTCGCCCATGGAGAAATCCGGCTGCTCCAAGCAGTAGGGCTCCTGTACAGACCGAAACTTTGATGGGCACATCAGCAGCCGTGAGGAGCCAGGCAACAAAATCAGAATCAAAACGTAGATTTCGCGTCGCAAATCCGCCCGGCACAAAAAGGAGATCATAACGGGATAAATGAGGCGAAACAAGATTAGCCTTCATGGTTAGCCCACGATCATCCGTGATCTCATTCTTCATTGCACAGAAATCCCATGAGACATCTTGCTTTGCTCCCAAAATTTTCAACCATGTAATAGCTTCATAGAATCCAGTGAAATCTAGCGTGGTCATACCGTCAAATAGAATGAAAGCCATTTTCATAACAAACACCTGACCTTTCTTTTGTCCATAAAACAAAAAAAGCACTTGATCTAAGATCAAATACTTTGCCCAGGCGTACGGCTGTTCACAATGTGCTCCCTCATGGTACCCCATGTTTACGCCAGTTACACATCGGTTCAATTGCTATTATCTTACAATTTCACGAAAAGGATTTCAATCACTTTTTTCTAATTATGATTTTTTGAAGTGAGCTTACGACTTATTCCTTTGGCAATCCCATATGAATGGAAGAGAAGTTCGTGATCTGCCGAAAAATCACCTGCAAGAAAGGAGAACTGCTCCAAATGAAATCCGTATTTAAGCTGGAATTGGAGGAAGCGAAGATCATGATCGCGGCAGGCATAGAAGCCGCTAAAGCGGTTAATTCCGCAGAAACGATATGTGTCGTGGATGACGGAGGTTACCTGCTGGCGCTTGAGCGAATGAACGGGGCAAGGAATACGAGCCCGGATATGGCCATCGCCAAGGCGTTTACAGCCAGTGGACACAGGCGATCCACGCATCTGTTCACACAGCCGGGGGGGCCTGCGACGATCCACGGGGAAGCTTTTGGCATTCATGCCATGATGCCGGGCAAGTTTGCCATTTTCGTAGGAGGATTCCCGATAGTGGTTAATGGGACGGTAATTGGCGGCGTAGGCGTCAGCGGAGGGAACGGGGAAGATGATATTACGGTCGGCGTTGCAGCCCTAAGAGCGCTCCAGAGCTACTTGGGGAACTCCTACACGGTTGAAACGGAGCCGGATATTAAGAAATAGCCGCATATTGCAAGTAGAAAAAAGCCCCATTCTCTCTTCAACCGAGAGAGCGGGGCTTTCAATTTATTCCATAAGAGTCCTAACATATTGAATCGTTGCATCCAAATTGTCATGGGATACTTGTTCTAAAGAGATATCAATGCCAGGCTTTGCTTGCTGGAGCTTCGTTAGAAAGGATTTCGTTTGGAAAATGCCTTGTCCGGAACGAACCGCTTCCAGTCGATCATTTTGCACGATAATATCCTTCAAATGAGCAAGGACAATCCGATCGCCAAATGTGGCAAAGGCTTGATCAAGGAATGCGTCCTGCGAGTCAATCGCCTTGAAGGGGAGCAGGTTCACTGGATCAAAGACAACCCCCAGGTTGCTGGATGGAATTTCTTCCAAAATCCGCGCCATTTTCTCACTGCTGGATAAGGTATGCGTGGCAACAGGCTCAAGGCCGATGAAAACACCCCAGCGCTCTGCTTCCTCTGCTAGTTCCTCGACCGTTTGCTTAAGCGCTGACCAGCCGATCTGTTCATAACGCTCCGCATCGTGCGCGAGGTAGGTCGTTAGATCTGCCGTCTCGGTCGCAACGATGGAAGTGCCGAAATCCCGCGCATAACGCAGATGTTCTTTGAACCGATTGATTTCGTGGCGGCGCTGCTGCGGGTCAGGATGAATCGGGTTGATATAGCAGCCGAGCACGCCGATACGTAGGCCAGCTCTATGAAATTGCTCGCCAATATGATTAGCCAGAGCTGGACTGAGTTTGCCGATACTTGTGTCGATATCACTAATTGCTTTGTTGAGAGCCAGTTGAACGAAGTCAACGCCTCGTCCGCTTAGCTTCTCAGTGAGTTGCTTCAGTGGAAGTTGTCCGACAGTATGAGCTAACGTGCCGATTCCCATCTATCTCGCCATCCATCCGCCGTCGACGCATAACACGTGACCGTTCATATAGTCCGAAGCGTTGGAGGATAAGAAGACGACTGGGCCTTTAAGATCATCAGGCGATCCCCAACGGCCAGCCGGAATGCGGTCTGTAATGGATTGTGTCCGCTTCTCATCTTTCAAGATAGGAGCTGTGTTGTTCGTTGTCATGTAACCTGGCGCAATGGCATTGATTTGAATGCCTTTTCCAGCCCATTCATTGGCCAAAGCTTTCGTGACACCGGCGATCGCGTGCTTGCTGGCGGTGTAGCCAGGCACATTAATTCCGCCTTGGTAGGTCAGCATGGAAGCGATGTTGATGATTTTGCCGCTGCCGCGTTCAATCATATGGCGGCCGATCAGCTGGCACAGGAAAAACGCTGAGTTCAAGTTCAGGTCAATGACATCGTGCCAATCTTGACGTCCGTGATCGACAGCTGGCGTGCGGCGAATGATTCCGGCATTATTGACAAGAATATCGATGCTGCCATAGAGGCCGATGGCCTTGTTGACTACATCTTCAAGGATGTCTTCGTTGCTTAGATCTGCTGCAATCAGCTCGGCTTTACCGCCTAGAGCGCGGATAGCTTCAACGGTTTGAATGCTTTCCGATGAGGAAACGGCAATGACGTTTGCGCCCGCTTCTGCAAGTCCAATGGCCATCGCTTGGCCAAGGCCGCCGGAAGCACCGGTTACGAATGCGGTTTTGCCTGCTAAATTAAAAAGTGTCATGAGGAATACTCCTTTTCGCTATTGAGTTACGACTGTAATACCAGCGTCAGAGAATTGCCGCGCTGTATCGTCGGCGAGCGAGCTATCCGTAAGGATCATAGCGACCTCGGACAGTTCTGCGAAGGTGCGCAGGGCGCATTGTCCGAACTTGTAATGATCGACCACGCCATAGACGACTGCGCTGGACTTGATTAAAGCCCGTTTATAATCAACAAGATCGCTTGTGTAGATTGTAAAGCCGTGCTGCAAATGAACGCCGGTGGCGGAGAGAAAGGTTTTCTGTATATTGAGCTTGCTCACATAGTCGGAAGCCTCAGGACCTGCCAGCATATTGCGAAGCCGGTAGCCGCCTGGTACGACCAAACGGATCTCATCCTTATGAACAAGCTCGGAGATAATATACAAATCATTCGTTACAACAGTAAGCGGCTGATTATCCAGCCGCCTCGCAATTTCAAGTGTGGTACTGCCTCCGTCGAGTGCAATAATATCCCGCGACTGAATGTAGCGAAGAGCCAGCGTTGCAATCTCCGACTTCTGATCAGCATGCTTAATGATCGGCTCTTTCGCCGAAAGGATGCCAAGTTGATCGCTCTGAGCGAGCATGGCGCCGCCATGAATACGAAGAAGCAAGCCTTTCTCTTCGAGTTTGGCGAGATCCTCGCGAATCGTTTTGCCGGTTACATCCAGTCGCTCGCTAAGCTCGTTAACGGTGACTTCTTTCTGGGCAAGCAGAATTTCCATGATCGTTTCATATCTGCGTAAAGGGTTCATCGGTTGCCATCCATTTCTAAAAAGAGGTTACCGATTATTTTAAATCTTTCATGGCCACAGCGTCCATATCATCAAAAATTTGATTTTCGCCAGCCATACCCCAAATGAATGTATAGTTGTTCGTACCTACGCCACTGTGAATGGACCAGCTAGGAGAAATAACAGCTTGCTCGTTGCGCATCACAACGTGGCGAGTTTGCTGCGGCTCACCCATCATGTGGAACACGACAGCATCTTCAGGCATATCGAAGTACAGGTAAACTTCGGAGCGGCGGTTATGTGTATGCGATGGCATCGTATTCCACATATTGCCTGGCTTCAGCAGCGTCATTCCCATGACGAGTTGGCAACTTTGTGCGCCGCCTGTGTGAATATATTTATAAATGGTGCGTTCATTGGAAGTGTTGATGCTGCCCAAATGAGCAGGCGTAGCTTCGCTGATAGAGATTTTAACGGTTGGATATGTTTTGTGAGCCGGCGTCGAATTGAAATAAAATTTCGCGGGTTCAGCGGCATTGTCACTGGCAAAAGAAATGTCCTTAGCGCCAAGTCCGATATAAATACCATCTTTGGAATCCATCGTATAGACAGTGCCATCAACCGTAATGGTTCCGCGGCCACCAATGTTAATGATACCGATCTCGCGGCGCTCCAAGAAGTAATCAGCAGCCATTTCTTTCTTGTCAGCTTGCAAGTGAAGCGTTCCTGTAATGGGAAGAACACCACCAACGATGAAACGGTCTACGTGGGAGTATACTAATTTGATTTCATTAGGTGTGAACAGCGAGCTAATTTGAAACTCAGCTTGAAGGCGTTCAGTGTCAAATTGCTTGACTTCATTCGGGTGGGAAGCATAACGGATATCCATGGAATAATTGCTCCTTTGAGTTGGTTTATTTGAGTTGATATATGTTCATATAGGTTTAATTTACTCCAATCGAACAGATTAAGCAAGGCTTTTCCGTGCGATGTTTCAAAACTTAGCGTTAAGGTGAATAAAGGATACCGAATATGCAAACAACAACCGTACAGGAGGTTATGATATGGATAAAAGTCATTATTTCGATCACGTATGCAACGATACCATTCCCACGAAGCCCGATGAAGAAGATACAACACCAACGGATATGGTGAGTGAAGCGGTCGAGGAAATTATGGATAATGTGAAAGAGGCTTTCTCGACCGAAGATTCCGAAGACGATAAGTAAAATGAAAAGCTTCTCCCTGGACTTCTAGGGGAGGAGCTTTTTTGATTTATTTATTGAATAAAAATACTTAATTATGTATAATTATTCATTATAGAAAGTGAGGATGATGATAACATGGAACAATTAAAACAACCTACGGATGAATTGCTGCATGACGCAAGTTCATCCCTGTTATTTGTCGCAAACCGTCCTGAAGTGGTTATGGAACGCGGGGAAGGCATGCTGGTTTGGGATACCGAAGGGAAGAAGTATTTGGATTTCATCGGCGGTTGGGCGGTAACCTGCTTAGGCCATTCCCCAAAAGTGATAACGGATGCCTTGCAGCAGCAGTCCACGCAATTGGTTAATGTGAGTCCGGCTTACTATAATAAGCCAATGATTGAGTTCGCTCGCATGCTGACGAAGCTATCTGGATTAGAGCGAGTATTTTTCGGCAGCACTGGCGCAGAAGCGAATGAAAGTGCCATTAAGCTCGCTCGTAAATACGGCACCTTGCACAAAGGCGGCGCTTATGAGGTGATAACGACGACCCGCAGTTTCCATGGTCGAACGATGGCGATGATGGCGGCCACAGGGAAACCCAATTGGGATAAGATGTTTGTTCCCCAGCTGCCTGGCTTCGTGAAGGTGCCGTTTAATGATTTGGACGCCATGGCACAGGCGATTAACCCGAATACGTGCGCTATCCTTATTGAGCCCGTTCAAGGAGAGGGCGGCGTCAATGAAGCGAGCATCGCGTATATGCAAGGGCTGCGCAAGCTATGCGACGAGCACGGTATTCTTTTGATCCTCGATGAGATCCAAACAGGGCTGGGGCGCACAGGCAAGATGTTCGCGTATGAGCATTATGGCATAATGCCTGATGTGCTTACGTTAGCCAAAGGGATTGGAGGTGGCTTCCCGTTATCTGCCATGTTGGCCAAAGAGGCTTACAACCTGTTCGAGCCAGGTGATCAAGGAGGAACGTACACAGGACAGCCGCTTGGCATGGCAGTAGGCTTAGCGGTTGTAGGCGAGATTATTGGGCGCAAGCTGCCTGAACGAGCCGCTGAGCAGGGGGCCTATTTGCAAGCTAAGCTCAAAGAAATTCAAGCCAAATACGGCCTCCCCGAGATTCGCGGGAAAGGGTTGCTGCTCGCCTTCGACCTGCCTAAGCCGCTGGGAGCTGAACTGGTGTCAGCCTGCATGGCAGCTGGATTGTTAATTAATGCGCCAAGTCCAACGGCTATTCGTTTGATGCCTGCCTATATCGTAACCAAAGCTGAGATTGACGAAATGATACATATTTTATGCAAAGTGATGGATCAGCTTTTTGGAAAGTAAGTCGTTGAAAATCCCTACCTCGCGTAGGGATTTTCTTTTGGTCTTCAGCAAGCTACAATAGCTTTACATATCTATGGGGAAGGGAGATTCCAATGGAGAAGAAAGGGATGCTTTTCCCGGCGCATCTGACGGAGCCGCATGGTCATCCGCACGTGATGGCTTATTATTTTAAACAGTGGCAAGGCTTTCATATGCCTTTCCATCGTCATGATGCCATTGAGATTATGTACACGATTCAAGGGGTATGCGACATTGAAGTTCAAACAGAGCCTGCTCAAACTCAAAGTGTTCGTCTTAAAAAAGGGGAATTCATCGTCATAGATGCCAATGTGTCACATCGTTTGATTGTAGATGAGGCCCTTCCATGCCGGATGTTGAATGTTGAGTTTCGTTGGATGGAGCAAAAGGTTGTGTTTCCATCCATTCAGCAACTGGCTTCCGAGGATAAACTTCTGGCTTCCTTGATGGAGGTGCGGACGCCTTATCTTATTCTGCGCGACCCGGACGAAGTGTATCACATCATGAAAAGCTTGGTGCTGGAGCTGGATAAAGCGGCGGCCAAAAGCGAAACCATGGTGCAGCTGCTCTTTGCGCAGCTTCTCATTCGAATTGCGCGGCTGCGGCAGAAAGCAATGGCAGGCGGTCTAGCGCAGAGTGAGTGGTATGTGAAGCAAAGCATGGACTATTTGCATCAGAACTACGATCGTGACATCCAAGTGAAAGATATCGCGGGAGCTGTTAATTTGCATCCAGGCTACCTCCAGCGCATTTTCAAAACGGTCACAGGCCAAACCTTAATGGGTTATTTAACGGTCATTCGGATGGAGAAAGCCAAGATGCTGCTGCTGGAAACGGACGTACCGATTTCTGAAATCAGCGAATATATCGGGGTAGGAAGCCGGCAGTACTTTCATCTACTTTTCAAAGATTATACGAGCCTCACGCCTACGGAATTTCGCAATTCCATGAATAAGCAGCATATGGATTATCCGCAGGAAAGTTAGAATTTTTGACAAAATGCAGCGAAGGAAGTTAGGAATTTGATAACGTTTTCTCGAGGATGCTTGCTACAATAAACGTGTAGAGCAAACGAAAGAGAGGACGATTCATATGTCATTTAAAGTAGCTTTTATTGGCGCAGGAAGTATTGGTTTTACCCGCGGTCTTCTGCGTGATCTGCTGGCTGTACCGGAATTTCATGATATTCAAGTGGCTTTTACAGACATCAATCAACACAATTTAGATATGGTGACGGAGCTATGTCAACGAGATATTCGTGAAAATGGGTTAGCGATTACGATTCAAGCAACAACGGACCGAAGAGCTGCTTTGCAGGATGCAAAGTACGTTTTGTGTACAATACGCGTCGGGGGTTTAGAAGCTTTTGCAACCGATGTAGATATTCCGCTGAAGTATGGCGTTGACCAATGTGTCGGTGATACGCTTTGTGCTGGCGGCATTATGTATGGACAACGCGGCATTTGGGAAATGCTGCGCATTTGCCAAGATATTCGTGAAGTGGCCTCGCCTGACGTGCTGCTCTTGAACTATGCCAACCCGATGGCTATGCTGACCTGGGCCTGTAATACATACGGCAACGTGCGGACAATTGGCTTATGTCACGGTGTACAGCATGGGCATCAACAAATTGCTGATGTATATGGCTTATCGAAAAAAGAGGTCGATATCATCTGCGCAGGGATCAATCACCAAACGTGGTATATCGAGGCTCGCCATGAGGGGAAAGATTTGACGGAAGGGCTTCTTGAAGCTTTTGAAAATCATGCCGAATTCGCACGCACCGAGAAAGTGCGCATCGATATGCTGCGCCGCTTCGGGTACTACAGCACAGAATCCAACGGGCATTTGAGCGAATATGTGCCTTGGTATCGGAAACGTGCAAGCGAAATCCACGAGTGGATCGACATGGGCAGCTGGATTAACGGGGAGACGGGCGGTTATTTGCGCGTATGTACGGAAGGACGCAGCTGGTTTGAGACGGATTTCCCGAACTGGATGAAAGATCCAGCTGTTGTGTATGCGGCGGAGAAACGCAGTGAGGAGCATGGTTCGTATATCATTGAAGGACTCGAGACCGGACGCGTATATCGTGGACATTTCAATCAGATCAATAAGGGTGTGATCTCGAATTTGCCGGATGATGCGGTCATTGAGGCGCCAGGCTATGTAGATCGCAATGGCATTTCGATGCCGTTAGTAGGCGATCTGCCGCTTGGGCCGGCGGCTGTTTGCAATGTCAGTATTTCGGTGCAGCGTCTTGCCGTAGAAGCAGCAGTTCATGGCAATGACAAGCTGCTGCGCCAAGCGTTCATGATGGATCCGCTCGTTGGAGCGGTCTGCAATCCTAAGGAAATATGGCAAATGGTCGACGAGATGCTCGTCGCGCAGGAAGCATGGCTGCCGCAATATGGCAAAGCTGTCGCTGAAGCCAAAGAGCGCCTTGCTGCAGGGAATCTGGTGCCAACCCGGCAGAACGAAGGTGCTGCTCGCTTGAAGGTGAAGACAGTGGAGGAAATGCAGCAGGATCGTGATGCAGCCAACAAAAATGCCGGCGAAGCGGATAAAGGCAAAGATCGGGCGATTGTGAACTCATAGGTACTCATAGTTGACATGATGTTCGTTCGTTTATATTCATGTGTGTTCATTTGGGTTCTTTTAAGTTATAATGTGTGAGTAAGTGAAGGACCGCTTGCGGTCCTTTTTCTCATGAGTACCAAGATCGTTCCAAGACGAAAGGAGAAAGTCAGATGTCTAATATTGGCGTATGGGAAGCAGCAGAGCCTGGTGTGACACGCTGTATTCTGAAAGCGGAAGTTGGTTTAATGATGATGGAGGTTCACTTCGAGCCTGGTGCGATCGGATATCAACACAGCCATGTGCATGAACAAATGTCCTATTGTCTAAAGGGGAAAATCGAGTTTACCATAGATGGTGAAGTAACCATAATTACGCAAGGCCAGACAATCTACATCCCAAGCGAAGCTAAACACGGCGTGACGGCGTTAGAGGAATCTGCTTTATTAGACGTTTTTACACCAATTCGCGAAGATCTTGTGAAGCGATAATCCGCCAGCTGCATTTGCAGCTGTTTTTTTTGCCCAATAGCAAGCCTAATCGAACTTTAATACCGTTTTAAAAGAAGTGCAGCCCCATATAGATCGCTACTCCCCATATCATGCAAGCAGAAACCTTATTTATTTTGGCAATGAATATGCCTGTGGTATCTCGCTTCCCAACAAGTCGCCCTGCATAGGCCAAGCTAAAAAACCAGAGCCAGGAAACCAAGATTACGCTCAAGGTGAATGCCCATTTATCACCACCGACATAAGCTAAGGAGTTCGTGCCAATAATACCCAGTGTATCGAGAATGGCATGAGGGTTCATTAAAGAAACGGAAACAGCAAACAGGATTTGCTTTCGCGAGTCGTTGATCGGTTGGGCTGCAAGCTTGCTCGGTTTGCTGGTCCAAATCACCCATCCCATGTAGATGAGAAAGATGAACCCGAAGCCATAAAGCGCTGTTTGCAGCCAAGCGAAGGTTAGCACGATAAGTGAAACGCCAGCAACGGCGGCAACAATAAGAAGCGTGTCGCAAACCGCTGCTGTGAGAACAACAGGCAAAGCTTTGAAATAAGAACGCTGCCGGGCACCTTGGTTAAAAACAAAAACATTTTGGACCCCTAACGGTAAAATCAGACCAAAACTCAAAATAATTCCATGCAGAAATGCGGATATCACAACGAATCTCTCCTTTTGTTCGATCAGATCTCTTTAGTATAGGGCGTTCTTGTCCGTTGTCTCCCTCCAAATGGATGGTGATGGACCCAACCAAATGGTATAGTGAAACGGTAAGGAGTGGCGTCATTGAACTGGAAACCCGACTTCTCGTCAGAAATCCCTTTATATGTACAGATAAAAGAGTTCATCAAAACGAAAATAACGCTTGGCGAATGGTCGGTCGGCACCAAAATCCCCTCGCAGCGGGCTTTGGCTATCCTTTTTAACGTGAATCGCAGCACGGTCGTGACGGCGCTTCATGATTTAATCGCCGAAGGTTTGCTGGAAGGCAATACCAAAGGGGGGACAAGGGTTGTCAATAACTCTTGGAACCTATTAGCCGCTGCGCCGCCGCCGGACTGGAGCTCCTACGTGCAAGCCGGCACGTATTATCCGAACCAGCCTGTTATTCAACATATTAACCGCGCCGAATTTCAGCAAGGCATTGTCCGGTTGGGAACCGGGGAGCTTTCTGAAGATTTACTGCCCTCAGAGCAGATGAAAAGCATTTTTGCAGGAAGCTCGATGAATCCATTCTCGTTGGGTTATGAGGAGCCAAAAGGAAATCTCTACCTGCGGAAACAGTTGGCTGACTATTTACAAGGACGCGGCGTTTCCGCTTCGCCATCCAATATTTTAATCGTATCAGGATCTCTGCAAGCATTGCAGCTCATCTCCATGGGGCTATTGCCGCGTGGCTCATCTGTTCTTGTGGAAAAGCCATCCTACTTGTACTCTGTGCATGTGTTTCAATCAAACAACATTAAACTCGTTGGGCTGCCTATGGACGAACAAGGCGTGCAAACGAATCTGATCAGCCGTTACAAAGAGGGCTATCACGCATCGCTGCTGTATACGATACCTACTTTTCATAATCCAACGGGTACGTTGATGTCAGAAGCCAGGCGTCAAGAACTGATGAGGATTTGTACGAATGAAGGACTTCCTATCATCGAAGATGATGTCTATAACGAGCTTTGGTTCGATACCCCGCCGCCGCTGCCTTTGAAGGCTAGGGATCCACATGCTTTAGTCCTCTACCTGGGAAGCTTTTCAAAAACCTTAAGTCCAGGTCTAAGGATTGGTTGGGTCGTTGCCCCGGAGCCCGTCATTGATCGTTTAGCGGATATCAAAATGCAAAGCGACTACGGATCGAGTTCCATCTCCCAGTGGGCGGCAGCCGAATGGCTCCACAGAGGCTTGTATCAAGAGCATCTCGTTTCTCTGCGAGATCAACTGAAGAGGAGACGGGACCTGACGGTACAGTTATTGACGACCTATTTTACCGGAATGGCTGCTTGGCATGTGCCGGCCGGCGGTTTCTACATTTGGGTTAAATTGACAGTTGAGATCAAGATGCAGGTGCTGTTTGAGCGTGCTTTAAAAGCAGGGATTCTGCTCAATCCCGGAACCATCTATCATCGACAAACAGGCAATTATTTGCGGATTTCCTATGCCTATGCCAAACTGGATGAACTTGAATGGGGGATGGGGCAATTGGCTGCCTTGATGAGGGAGTTGGCGGACGGGAAATAAATCGTTGCGTCCATAGAACGATTCGGAATGAGCATTGACGGGACGAGGTTGGCGAAGTAAAGTATAGTTGAATTTTAAATGCTGTGCAGCAAACGGCAGAGGGGAAGGGTGATTCGCGTGATCAAAAGCGGGAAATTCGCATGGACATGGACGATTCGAGAGGAAGATTTGGAGGAGTATGTTCGTATGCATCTTGCTCCATGGCCGGAAATTATGGAAGAGCATAGCAAAGCAGGCATTCGAGACTATTCCATTTTTCAAAATGGAGCACAGTTTTTTTATTGCTTCCAGTGCGATGACATTGAGGCGGCATTTGCTTACTTAGCCGAAAGCGAAGCCTGCAACCGCTGGAACGCCATCACCTCGAAGATGGTAGTTGGTTCCTTCGATTTCCGCGAGGCTGTGCCGATTCAACCGATGCCTGAGGTTTTTTATTTGAAATAGGCGATGGAGCTGGCCTACCGCTGGGTGTGGATCCACACCCGGCAAGGCCGAAGAGTGGCGCCAGGGGGTGAAAGCCTGCAAAAGTGCAGGCTTTTTCTACGAAATCTTGTGAAAGATGGAAATGCCTGCGATAATGCAGGCATTTTAAGGTTTTTCTTCTTGGAATCCCGAAATGGCCCCGTAAAGATGCACAATCGCAGGAATTCCATGGTTTGCGTGACTTCATGAGCAAAAAAGATGCATAATCGCAGGCATTTATTGAGCTGAGTTACTTCGAGAACCAAAAGAAGCTTATATTCATAGGGAATACGCGAACAATGCTCGTTTGAGGCGTTACTGAGGATATGTGACATGCAAATGGCAGGTTGGACAAGACTATAGTCAGACTTTTAAGTAAGAGTCAGATACAAAAGGGGCTGTTCACAAGTAGGTTTCTACTTAGGAACAGCCTATTCGTATGATGAGCTGAAGGTTGGCATGGGTGGAAGGTAGAAGGTAGAAATTAGAAGGTAGAAGGTAGAAGGTAGAAGGTAGAGGGTAGAAAGTAGAAGGTAGAGGGTAGAAGGTAGAAGGTAGAAGGTAGAAGGTAGAAGGTAGAAGGTAGAAGGTAGAAGGTAGAAGGTAGAAGGTAGAAGGTAGAAGGTAGAAGGTAGAAGGTAGAAGGTAGAAGGTAGAAGGTAGAAAGTAGAAAGTAGAAAGTAGAAAGTAGAAAGTAGAAAGTAGAAAGTAGAAAGTAGAAAGTAGAAAGTAGAAAGTAGATTGTAGATTGTAGATTGTAGAGGTAGAAGGTAGAAGGTAGAAGGTAGAAGGTAGAAGGTAGAAGGTAGAGGGTAGAGGGTAGAGGGTGGAAGCTAGAAGGTAGAAGGTAGAAGGTAGAAGGTAGAAGGTAGAAGGTAGAAGGTGGAAGATAGAAGATAGAAGGTAGAAGGTGGAAGGTGGAAGGTAGAAGGTAGAAGGTAGAAGGTGGAAAGTAGAAAGTAGAAAGTAGAGAGTAGAGGTAGAAGGTAGAAAGTAGAAAGTAGAAAGTAGAGAGTTGAAGGCAGCAGCCGGGTGGTTACACTACTCAAGTCTTTGACTAGCTATTGTTCTATTTTGATGCGTACCTTGTATGGATGGGGGATGAGATTGTTTAAGCGGAACTACGATACGTTATATTAAGCAAATAGGCTACTTTAGAACTCCAAAAGGAACTGGAGTCCGCTATTTAGAGGAATTCGTGCTCGTAGTACCTAGTTTTGATGAAATAGCGTATCCTAGTTCCCTTTCAGCTGGGAATTGCCTGTTTTTGCTTAAATAGCGGACTGTAGTTCCCATTCGGGTTTGCTCAGAGCGTATCTTCCCCAAACAGTTCCTTTCGTGTATCCTCAGCTGCACTGCTCCTCAGCCGCATGCTCCCCAGCCTCACTCGTCCTCAGTCCCACTCCCCCTCACTCCCCATCCTCCACACGCGGAAACGTAATCTCCACTTCCGTTCCCGTTCCGGGGACGCTGCGGAAGATCAGGTTCGCGGGAGCGCCGAAGTAATGGCGGATTCGCTCCATGACATTTTTGACGCCGTAGCTGCTGCCCCCGATTTTGCTGCGGCTGATGCCAGCGAGCATATCTTCGATCTGGTTGGCGCTCATGCCGACGCCGTCATCTGTGATCAGCAAGCGAATGGTTCCATCCACCGACATCCCATGGATGGTGATTGTGCCTTCGCGCTGGGCTCGCCCTAAGATCCCATGCAGGATGGCATTCTCAACGAGCGGCTGCAGGGTAATTTTGGGAATGGGATGATTCAGCAGCTCTTCCGGAACATCAATTTGGAAATCAATCTTATTTTCAAAACGAATATTTTGAATTTGCACGTAGAAGGAAACATGCTGCAGCTCTTCGCGCAGTGTGATAATGTCTTTGCCATTGCTTAAGCTGACTTTGTAGAAGCGGGCTAGGGCTTTGACGACTTTTTTGATGTCGGTATTTAAGCCGCTGTCGGCCATCCAGTTAATCAGATCCAGCGTGTTGTATAGAAAATGGGGATTGATTTGCGATTGCAGAGCTTTCAATTCCGCATTTTTCACTTCTTGTCCCAGCCGGTATTGTTCCTTATTCATAGAGCTGATTTGTTCAATCATGTAGTTATAGGTTTGGATCAGTTCGCCGATTTCATCTTTGCCCTGTGTTTGGGCAAGCGCGATCAGGTTCCCTTTCTGCACATCCCGCAAACGGCTGGTCAATTGGGTAATGCGTCTTGTTACGGAAAAAGAGAATAAATAAGCGAGCAAGTAGGCAGTAGCGCTCACAATGAGTAGGATGACTAGCAAATCATTGCGCAGCTGATGGCTTTGCTTCACGACTTCATCGAGCGGAATGACGGTCACCATGCCCCAATTCGAAGGAAGCTGCCTGAATAAGTAGTAGTTGTTATTGGTTTGCCAGGTTGTGGAGACGGTGTCAGCCGTCGTTTCCGGCAAATCCATTTCGGTTAAATGGACTTGATCGGAAGCTAGGACGATTTGATGATTTTGATCAACAAGAAAGGTCGTGCTGTTCCTTACAACGTTGGCTTTGCGCAGCATAGACCGAATGGTTTCAGCCTGAACATCCACGCGTAATTGACCGATCGGCAAGGAATAATTGTTAGGATCCAAAATACTTCTGACTACATAAAGGGAAGAGTCGTCATGCGAGGCATGTTTGCCCAGCTCGGGTGCGGAGCACCACAAATATTTGGAATGAAGCTCCTTCAAGCGATCAAAGCAAGGGCTCTCCGAAGTTTCGCCTAAGGGGAGGAAATTCTCCGTCTCGTTGGCAAAAATGAAGCTGCTCGGGACATACAAAATAACACGCAAAATATCCAGGCTGTCCTGCATAGAGCGAAGCAGCTTTTTGAGATTGCTGTAATCCTGAAGCTCGCGATTAATATCTTGGGTCACATTTTTATCCATCAAGATATCGGAAATTGTGGAATTGGAAACTAAAATATTCGTCGTTTCAGCGATGCGCTGCACACGATAATTAAGAAAAGAGTAGGTTTGGTCGAAACCCTGTTTGGCCGAATAGGTGACATGATTGATAATGATTTCGGACATTTTCTCCGATGCGATGAATTGATAAAAGCCAAGTGGGAGCATGATGAGCAGCAAATAGCTGTACATGATTTTGTGGCGTAATTTGGTATTGTACAGCCATTTTCGGAAGATTTGAATGAAGGAGAATATCATAGCTGGCATCGCTCCCGGTATTCAGAAGGCGTCATTCCTGTAGATTTTCGAAATATTTTAGCGAAATGCTCCCCGTCCTTAAAGCCGACTTGAGAAGCTACATCAAGCACCTTCAGCCGATTGTTGCGCAGCAAATCCTTCGCTTTTTCCATCCGATATTCCGTGACATATTGCTTGATGGTTTTGCCAGTGGATTCTTTGAAAATCGAGATGAGATGAGAGGCGGTCATCTGCATATGATCGCTGACATCCTGCACAGACAAGTCATCCTCGGCAAAATGGAGATGAATATAACGAACGATACGGGAGCTGGTTGATGTCATGCCTCCGGCTGTTCGCTCTTTCAAGGCTCTTTTCAGCTCCTCTAGCTTAAGGGTCATCACACGATGAATATCATCCAAATAGTGGCATTCCAAGATCAGCTTCCAGGCAACATCGTTTTCCGCAGAGGTATCGAAAAGCGTAATATTGCGGCTTTGGGCGAATTTATCCATTTCGAGGAGGAAGCGATAGTACAGCTCTTTCACACTGACAATCAAGGTGCCAGGATGCTGGCGAATATCGGACGTGATGGCCGTAAGCAATTGAAGGACCGCATCGAAATTTTCTTCGATCAACGCTTCTGTGAAGCGGTTGAAGTGTTCAAGCTGGGCTTGATAATGCTGCGAAAGGGCATCGCTCCCCCTGTTGTCGTGCAGGATTAACGTACAAGGCTTATGGAAAAAAGACTCCTGAAGCCGAAGGACAGCGCTTGTGTAAGATTCTTGCAGTTTCTTGGCTGAAGCGGCAATGGACCCTGCGGCAATAGAAAATAAGCTGAACTCTTGCTTCAAAGCAGAGGAGAGCTCATAACACATATGCTGCAAGCTGCTGCTTTCAAGTACGTCCTGCTGAAGAGAGAAAAAATGAATGATGACATGGTTTTCATCTTTCCAAGCGTACAAGTAAGGCATGTCGCTGGGAGCAAGCGCGGAATCAAGCATTATCTCCAGTTTGTCCTTGCTAGGCTTGGGAGAAACCAACTTAATAAGCACAGTTGCAGCAGGGGCATGCAAGGGTGCTGTGAAGTCCGCAGCGAGCAGGCGACTGCGCAGGATGTCATCCTCGTATCCGCCTCGAATGAGCTGCAGCGCTGCTTCTTGCTTCATATAGCTCTTGTTTTCTTTGGCTACTGTATCATTCGCCACATGCCGCTGTTCCTCGAGGATGATGGTGATGGCGCCTTGCAAGGCATCCTCGAGTTCTTCAATATCAATCGGTTTCTCCACATAGCTAACCGCTTTCAAAGTGATGGCTGCTTTTAAATATTCTTTGTCGGCATATCCGCTCATAAAGACGATTTTGCACTGAGGATATTTCCGGCGCAGGTGAAAGGCAAGCTCTATGCCATCCATTCGAGGCATTCGTATATCAGTAAGAACGATGTCTGGCTTAAACTGCTCCGCAATGGCAACAGCCTCTAGTCCATCCACAGCTTCTCTAAGTTCTGTAATTCCCAGACGTTCCCAAGCGACAGATTTGAGCACGCCTTCTCTCGTAAATTTCTCATCTTCTGCAAATAATAGTTTCACTTCAGGCAGCCCCCTTAGACGTAGCTCTAGATTATCGCATATTCTCCTCCAATACCACTGGCTGAAGCAGTGATCTGCAAAACTTACAGGGAATCGATATTTTGTCGGGTTATCACGGTTCGCCGATCCTGATAATTTAAATACATGAGAGAGACAACTAGAACCGGATGGGGGATTGGATAGAGATGAGAACTGGGCTCCTGTACCGAATAAGGTCCAAGAAAACACTGTTGTTCATGATTGCGCCGGCTGTCATTTACTTCCTGCTTTTCAGTTATGTGCCGATGGCGGGAATTGTGCTGGCTTTCAAACAGTATCGCTATGATTTAGGAATTATAGGTTCGCCATGGGTTGGATTGGATAATTTCAAATTCTTCTTCATGACTGGCGACGCCTTTAGAGTGACGAGGAACACCATGCTGTATAACGCAGCTTTTATTCTAATCAACAATGTTTTGCAGATTATTGTCGCTATCTTTATGGCCGAGATCGGCTCCAAGCTGTTTCGCAAAACAGCGCAAACGCTGATGTTTTTGCCTTATTTCTTATCATGGGTTGTTGTAGGAGCGGTTGCGTATAACTTGTTCAACTTCGAGCATGGCACGATCAATACGCTGCTGCGCTCGCTGCACATGCCTGAATTAGACATCTACACAACGCCTGAATATTGGAAATATATTCTGATCTTCTTCTCAGCATGGAAAGCGGTCGGTTACGGCGCGGTCTTCTATATGGCTTCTATCTTGAGTATTGACCGTGAAACCTATGAAGCTGCTGAAATTGACGGTGCCAATGTGTTTCAACGGGTTCGTTACATTACCTTGCCATCGCTGCGTCCGACGATTACGATTCTGGTTCTATTGGCAATCGGCGGTATATTCCGTGGTGATTTTGGACTCTTTTATCAGCTTGTTGGCAATAATGGACTGCTCTATCAAACGACCGATGTCATCGACACGTATGTCTATCGTTCTCTTCTTGTTAATAACGAAATCGGGATGTCTTCAGCGATTGGTTTCTATCAGTCAATTTTATGCTTTGTGACGATTATGGCGACGAACTTCCTTGTGCGCAAATCGGATAAAGATAATGCCTTATTTTAAACATAAAGTCCATTGCGGGGTGATCCTATGAGTACGACTAGCGTAAAAAAAAGCCACATCGATCAGCGGGTGCTGGACATTATTGGCTATGTCTTTATTACTGTAATCTGTTTAGCTTGTTTAATCCCATTCCTGTTAATTATCAGTGGTTCCTTAACCAGTGAATCGTCGATTACAAGTGATGGCTTCCGCTTATGGCCGAAACAATTTTCATGGGGGGCTTATGCCTTTGCCTTGAAACATCCAGAGCAATTTGTGAGTTCGTATTTATTAACCATCGCCTTAACAGTAACAGGTACGATAGTGGGGCTATTCATTTCTGCGATGACAGCGTACGTGCTGCAGCGTCAAGATTTTGAATGGCGCAGCGGGTTCTCCTTCTTTTTCTACTTTACGACGTTGTTTAACGGCGGGCTCGTTCCTTGGTACATCCTGATGGTTAACTACTTGCACATGAAAAATACGTTTTGGGCGCTGCTGGTGCCTCCGCTGCTGAATGTGTTCTACATCATTATCCTGCGAACGTTTCTGCGGACGATACCGGACGCGATTACGGAATCTGCGAAGATGGATGGAGCAGGTGATTTCACGATCTTCCTTCGTTTGATTCTGCCTCTGGCTAAGCCAGGGCTTGCTACCATTGGGTTGTTCACGGCCTTGAACTATTGGAATGATTGGTTTAACTCCTTGCTGTTTGTGCAGAATGAGAAGCTGTACACGCTGCAATATTTATTATATAAAATGCTTGGCAATCTCGAGGGGATTCGCAAGGTGATGGCGATTACCGGCATGCAGGTCACGGAACTGCCTGGTGAAAGCTTGAAGATGGCGCTCGCCATTCTTGTCACAGGTCCGATTATCTTCTTGTATCCGTTCGTACAGCGTTATTTTGTTCAAGGCTTGACGGTTGGAGCTGTAAAAGGGTAACCCCGGGAATTTACATTCCCGGTTATCATAAACTATTATACTTTTATAAGGGGAGAATAATATGGCACATCCGAAGAAATTAGCCACACTGAGTCTTGCGTCGCTTTTTGTGATGGGAACGGTCCTGACAGCGTGCGGATCGAAAGATGCAGCACCAACGCCAAGCACTTCTGCGGCGCCTCAAGCAAGCGCTTCCGCGACGTCAAGCACGGGGATTGATACAAGCAAAGAAGTGAAGCTGAAGATGGTTTTACTGGGCTCCAAGCCCAAAGCGTTTGACGAGGTTTATGGGGAAGTCAATAAATTGATGAAGCAAAAGATTAATGCCACGCTCGATGTCAGCTTCCTAGATTGGGGCGAGTACCAACAGAAATATCCGCTGATGTTCGCAGCTAACGAGGATTTCGATCTTGTGTTCTCAGCGACTTGGTCCTATTATGCCCAACAAGCTACCAAAAACGGTTTTATGGAACTGACCGAAGACATGATTAAGAAGTTTGCTCCAAAAACGTGGGCAGAAGAGCCAAAGGTTGCATGGGAGCAAGCGAAAATTAACGGTAAAATTTATATGGTGCCGCAAAATAATTTTGAATACAGTTATCATATGGTGGGGATTCGCGGTGATTTGCGTCAGAAATACAATTTGCCGGAACTGAAAACGTATGATGATTATGTGACTTATTTGAAAACGGTTGCGCAGAAAGAGAAGGATTTCAAGCCTAGTATCGGTGTGAGTGAGTTTAATGCGGTTGAGCTGCTGCAGCCCAATGAGTGGAATTTCGTTGTTCCTCAGCTGCCTGTCGTTTATAAAGTAACAGAAGGTGCAGGCAAACTATTCAACTATGTGGATACGCCTGAATTTGCAACGTTCTCCAAGAAAATGTTTGATACGCAAAAAACAGGCGCATGGTCCCGTGATGCGATAGCCAACAAAGTGGATAAAACACAAGCGTTTAAAGACGGGAAATTGGCTTCTGTGGAATGGAATTTAGGAACGCTGCTGCGCACCAAATCCGAAATGCAAACGACTCATCCAGATTGGAAAGTAGAATTGTATGATTTGAGCTCCGATAAGAAGCGTCTGTCTAATCCTTTTATTAATAACGGCATGTCGATCCATGCGGGTTCCAAAAACTATGAGCGCGGCCTCATGGCGATTGACCTGCTTCGTTATGATCCTGACATTCATGATTTGACGAACTATGGCATTAAAGGCAAGCACTACGAGCCAGTAGGCAATGATCAGTTCAAGCCGCTTCCGGCTTCTGCGGATTTCCCGCCATCCGGTACGGATCCTTGGGGTTGGAACTCGCTGCATGAGCGTATGGATTCCACGGTTGCAACAGAAACACAGACATTTACAGAAAACTGGAAGAAGGCTGTTACGGTGAATCATCCGCTGGAAACGTTCACATTCGACGATTCCAAAGTGAAAAATGAGGTAGCCGCTGTCAGCAATGTGATGGATACTTACGGTAAACCGCTTTTCTATGGATTAGTAGATCCGAACGATGCTGCGCATGGTTTGAAAATATTCAATGACAAGCTGAAGCAAGCCGGCATTGATAAAATTGTCGCTGAGATGCAAAGCCAAGCTGATCCATTGATTGCGAAGAAATAGTTGGACAATGATCCGCCACTACAAAGCCTGATTTAAACCATATGGGGATGCCTGGAATTTGATTCCAGCATCCTTTTTATATACGCTTAGAGGAAAAAGCAGCCTTCATCACGAAGAAGCTCTCCAGATTAGTCCTTATTCAGCGAAGAAATGTGGTGAAATTCGAATGAGATCAGGTATCCGAATATGGTTTAATAAAGTTCGCAATTTACGCATTAAAGCGAAGCTGTTCCTGCTCATCACGGTATCCATGGCGGTCAGCTCGTGCATCTCCTTGGTAGGGCTGCAGATCGCCTATTCGATATATGATCAGCAGATTTACGAGAAATCCTCCCAAGTCCTTAATCTATCTTCGACCTTGATTGAAAACGAATTGAACAAAGTAGAGCGCCTGACGTTCAGCATCATGTCCGACGAGCAGATTCAACAAAATCTCATGGTGATGAACTCGAACGAATCGGACTATACGCGCATTCAATCCCGAGCAAAGCTGGTGGATCGGCTTGTCCAATATATCAATACGGAGACCTATATTACGGCAGCGGATATTACTGATTTACGGGGAAACAGTTATTCCAGCGGTAATTTGACAACGCTTTCTCCAGAGCGGCGAGCTTTAATAGAGCGAATTTCTGAACAGGGAGGCGGCAGCTTAGGCTGGGTGAACCCTGATGCTCAGGACTATAGTCTGATTACAACAAGGCAAATTCGTTCTTTTGATAATCTGGATTTAAATAAGCTGGGCACTCTTGTGCTGCATGTGAATTTAGACAAAATTGTCAACCAATATGCGCGGGAAGCGGTCATACGTGATGGCGAGCTGCTTATTGTTTCGGAAGGAAAGATGATTTATCCGCATACCGCTAACTTGAAGTCGTTCATGAATGACAGCTTTCCGTCTGAATCGGCATCCAAAGGCTTTCGGATCATGGAACAAGACGGTGAGAAATATTTCGTTTCTCATATCCACTCGGACTATTTGGGCTGGACGTACTACAATACGCTGCCGTTTCAAACGATTTTCAGCCATATTATTCTGATGAAAAATTGGATGATTGCCGCTTTTCTAGTCAGCTTCTTCCTCCTTGTTGGCTTTGGCATGACCGTTGCGCGCAGCGTAACTAGACCGATAGATGGCTTGATAAGCAGCATGCGCGGCCTACAGATCAGCGATCTGGAGAATTCAGAGCTGCCGACGCTTGCTCCTTTATCACAGCAAATGGATGAAGTGGGTTTGCTTCAGCGTACGTATCGGATGATGATTGTGCGGATTCAGGAGCTGATTAAAGAAAATTACACCAAGCAGCTGATCATTAAGGAAACCGAATTCAGATCCCTGCAAGCGCAAATTAATCCGCATTTTCTGTACAACACGCTTGAATCCATCAACTGGATCTCCAAGATGAATGGCCAGAAGCAGGTATCGCAAATGGTTGAATCGCTCGGCTATTTGCTCCGTTCGTCGATTAGCTTGAAGCAGGATATGATTTCTGTGGAAGACGAGCTGCAGCTCGTGCAGCACTATATTACGATCCAGCGCGTTAGATTTGAAGAGCGGCTTGATTTCAGACTGGATGTTCCCGCGCACTTGTTAAATCAAAGCATTCCGAAGCTGACGCTGCAGCCTCTTCTGGAAAATGCGATTAAATATGCCGTAGAAGTCATGCTTGAGCCCTGTGTAATTCAGATTAGCGGCAGGGAAGAGGGAGATGCTGTGGTTTTAATCGTGGAAGACAACGGACCTGGTATTGACGAAGTGTATTTGGAGCAAATTTTGACGGGAGAGCGCAAATCGAAGGGAACAGGAATTGGCCTGAAAAATATTGATGAACGAATTAAATTGTCCTACGGGGATGAATTCAGCATTCAAGTGGAGAATCGCTTGGATGGCGGTACGCGTATTTCAATTCGACTTCCAATGATGAAAAGAGGGTAACCGTCTATGTATAAAGTGCTGCTGGTAGATGATGAACGAATGATACTCGAGGGAATATCAACGATTGTGGATTGGCAATCGGTGGGAACAGAATTGATCGGAACGGCGCGAAATGGCCTTGAAGCGTATGACTTCGTCGCCGAGCATGCACCTGATATTATTATTAGTGATATTCGGATGCCGGGCATGGATGGCTTGCAGTTGGTGGCCAAGGTGAAGGAAACGCATCCGCATACCCGCTTCATCATGCTTTCCGGCTTCGATGAGTTTGAATATGCGCAAATCGCGATGCAATACGGTGTAAAGCATTATTTGCTGAAGCCCTGCAACGAGAACAGCATTCTGAATGCCCTGCGTGAAATTGTTGCCGAATACCAGATGGAGGAAAGCAAGGAAGATTTCGTCCAGTCCATGAAAGCAAATTTGCAGAAGGTGCTGCCGCATGTCAAAGAGCAGTTTCTGAAGGAATTTGTGACGAACAAATCGTATGGCAGCCGGGATTGGGACTATTATCAGGATCTTTTTGGACTGCAGGTCAGCGGAAAGAAAGTCCGATTGTTGTTATTCCGGTTAGAAGACAAGTTCGAATACGAGCATCTTTTTGCTGTGAAAAATATTGCCGAAGATCTGCTCGATGAGCCTTTGCTCAGTTCCACCATTGCCGAACAAATTCTGATTCTGATTGAGGATCAGCAGGAAATGGGGCGATTGCAAGAGCAAATTAAAGAAATTAGGCGTATTTTCACCCTCTACTACAAAATGGACACGACAGTTGCGCTGAGTGAAGCAGGGGAGATTGTGGAGGCGAGGCGGCTTTACTTGCAAGCGCTTGATTGCTTAAGTCACCGTTTCTATCTTGGCGAGGGCGGGCTGATTACCATGCGCGATATTTTGGATTCCAGCATGCCGAACAAGGCGGATTTCGTGTATGACGATGATCGAATTTTATTTCCTATCCGGGCAGGCAACTGGGAAGAAGCCGAGGCAAGTATCGATCTGTTTCACGATCAGCTCATTCATTCCCGACTTGATATACAAACGACCAAATCGTACGTCATTCAATTGTTTATTTCGATAACCAGACTATGCAGCGAGCACCAAATGAATATGTACATGGGACTTATTGGTCAAATTTCGCAATTGGAAACGATGCAAGCCATCATTCAGCAGCTGAAGCAGATGGCCTCCGAAATCACACATGCCAATTTTGAACAGAATAAAAATAAGCACTCGCAAGTCGTGCAGAAGGTGATTGATATTGTGAATGCAGAGCTTGCGAACGCAGAGCTTTCACTGAACTGGGTTGCTCACCGCATGCTGTATATGAACCCGGATTATCTCGGGAAATTGTTCAAAAAAGAGACTGGAGAACGCTTCTCCAACTATGTCGTTACCGTGCGAATTAAGAAAGCTATGGATCTGATCAAGCATAATGAGGATGTGAAAATGTTTGAATTAGCCGAGCAGCTGGGCTTTGGCGATAATCCGCAATACTTCTCTCAAGTGTTCAAAAAGATTGCGGGCTGCGCGCCCTCCGAGTATAAGAAACTATCGCAGTAGACATGGTTTTCACTGTTTTTTGAACATTTATCGCGGTAATTTAGATTCAACTTTCGCTCCTGCAAGTAGATAATAGAACATGTGGAGCGCAGGTGACGCATCGGAGGAAGCTAACTATGAAACACACAACCTTAACAATCCTGCTCCTCGCTCTGCTGCTCGCAAGCATCACTGGATGCAGCTCGAATCAAGGTTCAGCGAATGGGGGAACGGGGACACCACGAACGATTGAAACCGGGAAAACGGAAAGCAATAAGGAAGTAAAGCTGCGCATCGCCTGGTGGGGCGGTCAAGCACGGCACGATTACACGTTAAAGCTGATTGAGATGTATCAACAACTGAACCCGAATGTGAAGATTGATACGGAATACGCGGGATTCGATGATTATTGGAAAAAGCTGGCGCCGCAAGCTGCGGCCAATCAGCTGCCAGATATTATCCAGATGGATATATCTTACTTGACGCAATATGGGACGAAGGATCAATTAGAGGATTTGTCAACGCTGACGAGCAGCGGGACGATTGATGTTCATGCGGCAACGCCAGAAACGGTTAATTCCGGACGAGTCGACGGCAAGCTTTATGGCATTCCCCTTGGCATGAATGCAATGGGGGCCACCTTTGACGCCGCCATGCTGAAGCAAGCGGGAATTTCCTCCATACCGCCGAATTGGACGTGGTCTGATTTAGAATTCATCGCGAAGCGGATGAAAGCGCAGGGCAAGGTGCTCGATCACATGCGGTTTGATCAGTTTTTTCCGTACTACTTGCGAACGCAAGGTCAGCACTATTTTAGCTCGGATGGTACGAGTCTTGGGTATAAGGATTCCCGCTATTTTATAGATTACTTCAAGATGTATCTGAAATGGTACGAGGCTGGCTACATGCGCGATTGGGATAAAGAAGCTTTATCCAAATTGACGCCGGAAGAGAATCCGGTTGTACTGGGCGATGGGTTCATGACGATGGCTTGGTCCAATCAATTTGCTTCCTTGCAAGAAGCGGCGAAGAAACCGTTAACGCTCATCGGTCTTCCGGGTCCGAATGGGAAGTTGGGGCTATACCTTAAGCCCACAATGCTGTTCTCCATGGCCAAAAGCTCCAAGCAGAAAACGGAAGCAGCTAAGTTCATTTCATGGTTTCTGAATGATATCGAAGCGAACAAACTCATTAAAGGCGACCGTGGCATTCCCATTTCCAAAACGGTGAAAGATGCTTTGAAACCTACGCTGTCCGAGCAAGATCAGAAAATTTACAACTACATGACATGGGTAGAGCAAAACAGCAGCAGCATGGATCCTCCAGATCCGATTGGTGCCGCGGAAGTCAGCAAGCTGCTTCGGGATATGCAGGAGCAAATCCTGTATAAAAAGCTGTCGGTCGAAGAGGCCGCAGATAAATTCTCGAATGAAGCGAATGCCATTTTGGCTCGCAATAAGAAATGAAGTTTTGATCGTTTGAAGGGTGGCTTCATGAAGAAGCTGCCCAGCGCTAATAAATAGAAATTGACGAAGGCAAGGGAGTGGAACTATGAAACTACGTGAAAATGATCACATAGTCGGTTATGTGTTTATATCACCTTTCATCCTGGGATTTTTGATTTTCACGCTGTTTCCGATGATCTCATCGCTGTATTTTTCTTTTACCGAATATGACTTGTTATCTGCGCCTAGATGGGTTGGCTTCTCTAATTATGAGAAGATGTTTACGAACGATGATAAAATACTGGATTCGATCCGCGTTACGTTAACTTATGTGCTTACGTCTGTTCCCTTGCGACTCATCATTGCGTTGCTGGTCGCGATGCTGCTCAATCGGGCTGTTCGAGGCATTGGTCTCTACCGGGCCACGTATTACTTGCCTTCCTTGATTGGAGGAAGTGTTGCAGTCTCCATCATGTGGCGTCAAATTTTTGGCGATAAAGGGCTTATTAATGCTTTTCTCGGCAACATTGGCATCCACACGACGACATCATGGATCGGCTTCCCCGCTACCGCGCTTGGTACCTTAGTCTTGTTGTCCGTTTGGCAATTTGGTTCATCCATGCTCATCTTCCTAGCCGGGTTAAAAAATATCCCAGGCACCTACTACGAGGCAGCCAGTGTAGATGGCGCAGGGCCAGTCCGCAAGTTCTTTCATATAACACTGCCTTTGCTGAGCCCGATTATTCTTTTTAATTTAATTCTGCAAACGATTTCAGGCTTCCTGACCTTTACGCCGGCTTATATTATTTCCAATGGTGAAGGCGGGCCGCTGAACAATACATTGCTGTATTCACTCTATTTATTCCACCGCGCGTTTGTGTTTTTCGAAATGGGCTACGCTTCGGCTATGGCATGGTTCATGCTGATTTTGATCGGCGTCATTACCCTCGTTATTTTCAAAACATCGAAATATTGGGTTCACTACGAAAGCTAGGAGGGATCTGACATGGTTATACGAATGAAAAGTGTGCGTACCGTACTGTATCATGTGCTTGTCTGTTTGATCGCAATCACCGCGATTTATCCGATTCTTTGGTTGGTTGCCAGCTCGCTGAAGCCAAACGAGGAAATTTACACCACCGCAACCAGTTTGATTCCGAGCCGACTGGAGTGGAGCAACTACGTTTCGGGCTGGAAAGGCTTCGCCGGCATAACCTTTGCTACGTTTATGAAAAACTCGTTCATTATCGTTATTCTTTCCACGATTGGCGCGGTTGTTTCCTCCGCGTTGGTCGGTTATGGGTTTGCGCGCATCAAGTTTTTTGGGAGCAAATTCTGGTTCTCGGCGGTTATGCTGACGCTGCTTTTGCCTCAAGATGTGACGATCATTTCGCAGTACATTTTATTTGCCAAAATTGGCTGGTTATCTACGTTCAAGCCGATCATTGTTCCGCAGTTTTTTGGAATTCCGTTTTTCATCTTTCTGATCATGCAGTTTATTCGTACGATTCCACCGGAGCTGGATGAAGCAGCGAAAATGGATGGATGCAGCAAGTACAGCATCTTTTACAAAATTATCGTGCCGTTAATTGTTCCTGCGCTTGTGACTTCCGCTATTTTCTCCTTCTATTGGAGATGGGATGATTTCTATACCCCGTTGCTGTACTTGAATAATCCGAGTCTATATCCCGTTTCCTTAGCATTGAAGCTATTTTTGGACAGCGAGTCTTTGAACAACTGGGGTGGCATGTTCGCCATGTCTACATTATCCCTGGTTCCGATCTTTATCGTGTTCATTATTTTCCAGAAGTATATTGTTGACGGGATTTCAACGAGCGGTTTGAAAGGATAATTCGCATGACGAAGCTGATCAATACTACGAACCCACAGGGAGGAAATGAAGAGATGCCAGCCTTACAATTCGATGCAGATGAAATTCGCAAGGTGATTGACCGCGTAGTACGCCGAACGTTCCGGATGGACTTTAATTGGGATTGGCCGGGTGGAGTTGCTTTTTATGGTGTGACGGAAGCCTTCGAAGCAACAGGAAATGAGGAATATTTGCAGCTGCTGAAGGAATGGGTGGACGAGAAATTGGAAGATGGCTTGCCTAAGCTGTCTGTCAATGGGATCTCTATTGGTCACTCTTTATTGACGCTGTATAAGGAAACCGGTGAAGAGCGCTACATCGAAATAGCTACGCAAATGGCCGAATTTCTGACCCATGAAGCAGAACGTTTCGGAGAAGGGGTTTTCCAGCATACGGTCAATTCGGAAACGTATAATTTCCCGGAGCAGGCCTGGGTAGATACGATGTTCATGGCCGGGTATTTCCTGCTGCGCATTGGCGCTATGCTGAAACGCGATGATTATTTCGAAGATGGATTGAAGCAGTATCATGGACATGAAAATTATTTGCAGGATGCAACCACGAATCTGTACTACCATGGCTGGGATAATCTTGCTCAAACTCATATGTCCGGCATGTTCTGGGCTCGCGGCAACGCATGGGCGGCAATTACGATGGCTCGAGCGCTGCGTTTGGTCCATGTCACACATCCATCGTTTATGATTATGGAAGGCTCGCTGCGTGATCAGCTAAGCGCACTTGTCCGATTGCAGGACGAAAGCGGTCTCTGGCATACAGTTCTGACGGATAAAGAGTCCTATCTGGAAACGTCTGGTTCGGCAGGGATCGCCGCTGCCTTAATCGGCTCAGGTAATTTATACAACAAATACACGAATAAATCGATTCAAGGCATTTTATCCCGCATCACCGAGGATGGAACTGTTACACAGGTATCAGCAGGCACGGCGGTTATGCGAGATATTGAAGGCTACAGGGGAGTCCCCCACAAACGCATTCAAGGCTGGGGACAAGGACTAGGACTAACCTTTCTGTCATCCTTGCTCAACCGCAAAGACTGGTAGGCCGCGTACTATGAGTGTGCATTTGCGGTTTGATTTTGGTCCTGAAGCAAGCGCGGCGAAGGAAGGGTACACGAAAGTGAGCGCCAACACACGTTATGATGCCAAAGTAGGCGGTTATGGCTTTCTCGAGGGCTCTACGGTCTATGAACGTGATCGTGGACGTCCGGAGGCGCTGCGGCAAGATTTCTGCATCCCTGTAGGGGCTGTGTTCGTTGCAGACGTGCCAAATGGCAACTATACGATACATACCTTGATGGGTGATCTTATTACATCCACTTGTACAGGTCTGAAGGCTGGGCCTGGCAGGCTCCTGCTGTCTGATTTGATGACGGCTGCCGGTGAATTTGTGAGCAGCAGCTTTACCGTTCATGTGGCTGACGAGCAGCTTCGATTGGCATTTTCCGGTGTAGCGCCGCGCATCAATGCCTTAGAAATCGTATCGGCACCGCAAGCAGCCACGCTGTACCTCGCCGGTGATTCAACCGTGACAGATCAGCCTCAGGACGGCTATCCGTACGTAGGCTGGGGACAAATGCTGCCATTTTTCTTAAAAGCGGATGCTGCTGTAGCTAATTATGCGGTATCGGGCCGCAGCTCCAAAAGCTTTCTGGATGAAGGGCGGCTGGCTCCAATTCTGGCAAACATCAATGCGAATGATTACCTGCTCATTCAGTTTGGACATAACGATCAGAAGCGGGATGCGGAGCGGGCTACTTCTCCTTATACGACGTACAAAGAGCATCTGAACGTCTATATTCAAGAGGCCAGATTGCGAGGCGCTACGCCTATTTTGGTCACCTCGGTGCAGCGAAGATTGTATGATCAGATGGGAAAAATAGTGGATACGCATGGCGACTATCTCCTCGCGATGAAGCAGCTTGCTGAAGAAGAGCAAGTCATCTTGATCGACTTAGCCGAAGAGAGCAAGCAGTTGTTCGAGTCGCTGGGCGAAGAGGAAAGCAAATCCTTGTTCATGTGGGCGTGGCCTGGTG
Organism: Paenibacillus alba; assembly: GCF_013204855.1. GTDB lineage: Bacteria > Bacillota > Bacilli > Paenibacillales > NBRC-103111 > Paenibacillus_E > Paenibacillus_E alba. The sequence continues at coordinate 114,235 of NZ_JABMKZ010000003.1, forward strand.
AGTTCCCTAACTTTCCGAAAGGGGCAGCGGACAGCACGCATTTCCAGGAAAGAGGCGGAATCGCCGTTGCCAGCTTAGTCGTTGCCAGTATCCAAAAGCAGCAGATTGAGCCGCTTAGCCGTTATTTTCGGTGAGAATATTCGATTAACCAGTCAGACCCCGGTCTATTTCCAGACTTGGATTTGACTGGTTTTTTCATATGTTTTGGCAATAGAATCGACTTGAAGCAGCTGGTAGATTGAGATGAGGTGCAAGATCCTATTTGTGCTCACCTTTATCAGTGCCATTGCTGCGCATTTATTTTCTAATATGATCAATGATTTATGGGATTTCCGCAACGGCATTGATACAGCAGCGAGAGAAACGGCCTCAACCATTTCTACCAACTCCGGCTTTCTGGCTAATGGGACGATTGCGGAGAAAACGTTCAGTTTGTTGACTTGGGGGCTGTTTGCAGTCGCCCTTATTTGCGTTTTGATCCTTAGCTTCCTATGTGGCTGGTTGGTCCTGCTATTTGGTGGATTAGGTGCATTGATTGCCTATTTCTACGTGGCTCCGCCTATCAAAATTGGCTATAGAGGCAAAGGCTACAGCGAGATTGCTATATTGCTTTCCTTTGGCGTGCTGCCAAGAGTGGGCAGCTACTATGTTCAAACCATGCAGCTAGATTATCGAGCTATCCTGTTATCCTTACCTATCGGCTTATTGACCACCTTAATATTGTTTAATCATCATTTCCTGGATTGGAAAGCGGACAAGAGCGCAGGCAAGCGGACATTAGTTGTTGTCTGGGGGGAGAAACGCGCGTTGGCTTTCTCTAAATTTCTTTGTGTATTGTCATATGCAGCCCTGCTCATGTGCGTATTCCTGCACGTATTTCCTTATTATGCGCTGATAGGATTGTTTACAGCAGTACCTTTCTGGCGGGTTTATGGGAAACTTAAAGCGGAGAATCCGTCGCCTGCTTACTTGCCGCTGATGGGCGCCTCCCTGAAGGCTACCGTGCGCTGCGGTGTGATTATGATGTTGTCATTGGTGATTGAAGCGGTTGTGCAGGCTTTATAGGGTATGTAGGTAGTGAGAGTGTGGAGTGAATGATGAATGATGAATGATGAATGATGAATGATGATATATCATCTATTAGGAGGAGTGGGTTTTTCATGAGCAGACAATTCACCATTGGCGATTTTCATACCATCTTATCGGAAGGTGAGGTTTGGAAAATAGGTGGTTTCCCGATGCCTGATGGCTCCTTCTGGGAATTCCGCGAGCCTAATGCGGTGGTGATCGTTCGCAATGGCCTGCTGTACGCGCGTGCGCCATTAAGCCGCAAAAATGATTACATCCAGTTTCTGGGCAACGCAAAGCATATGTACTATTCCGCTAGCGAAGTCGAAGTCCCGGAAGATGGAGAGATTTCTTTCGAGCTGCAAATTAGGGCACGCACGCAAAATACGGTGCCAGATGATCTCTACGACGGCTTCGTTTCGCTGAATTTATTGGACTTTACAGCTGGAGCAGCCCTTGATTTCTTCGCAGGCAATGACAAGTACGCGAGCGTCTATGCCGTTCTGCCATTCCCAGGCGTACAAGTGCCAGAAACAGATCAAACACGCTTCTTCTGTATTTTCAAAGAAGAAACCAACCACTTCCAGCCACGTGAGTTTAACACGTACCAAATAACCTATCATCGCGGCAACGATGAAGTTATCTTCTATATGAACGGCTTGGAAGTCCGCCGCGAAACCGGTGTGCCCATCAAGTTCAACCGTTTCACAGTTGCGCTGGGGCTCATGACCGAAAAAGACCTGACGCCGCAAGGAAGTGTCTCCCTCCACGGTCAAACCATAATCGGCGAATGGTCACCAGTAACCGTAACAGTCAGCGAGTAGTACCAGCGGAGCAAGCCTCAACAAAAACCCGATTCAGCGTGATGATTCCATCAGCTGAGTTGGGTTTTTGTTGTCTTGAGCCTGCCAAAAAAGGCAGTCTCGAGAGCGAAAACAATGAGCAGATTGCGATGGCTTGCGGGACAGCGGTTGTTGCCTTGAATCGCGGGGCGGTTCCCGAAGTCATGGCAGGCTTTCCTCATCTGATCTGCCGCTCCATTCCGGAAATGATCGCCAAAGTGAAACAAGCAAAATTTCCTGATCCAGCGCGCATCCCTTTTTGAGGGGGCGCGCTTTTGCACGCTCCTGCCTATGGGTGAATATACTGGCATAACATTCCACGAAGCAGCTCCAGGGGAGGAAACGAATGCGAATCTATAAAGTCAAACGAGATCAGCGTGATTTTCGTGATTATTTTTATCGCAGCGTCAATTATGTCCATGAAACGCAATTGCCCCGCAAAGTCGACTTAAGGAATAAGCTTTCACCGGTTGTGAATCAGGGTCAATTAGGGTCTTGTACCTCCAATGCGATCGTAAGCGGTTTGCGAGAATATTGGCTGCGCCAAGAAACGGATTCAGATAAACGGCTTTCCCGCCTGTTTCATTACTGGCATGAGCGCAAGCTCGAAGGCACGGTCAATCGAGATTCCGGAGCGACGGTTCGCGATGGCATGAAAGTTCTGCACAAAATAGGCGTGTGCCCGGAAACGGAATGGCCTTATCGCATAAATCAATATAAAATAAAGCCAGATGAAGAAGCAGAACAATCAGCAGGCGCCTACCGGATTCAAGGCTATCATCGCATTCATGACTTGGCTGGTATAAAAGCAGCTCTAGCTGATGGGCAACCCGTCGTTTTTGGTATTTGGGTGTATGAATCCTTCGAAGGCGCTGCTGCAGCCAAGACCGGGAAAATTCCCTACCCGAATCGCAAGAAAGAGCAGCTGCTCGGCGGTCATGCCCTGCTGGCTGTAGGCTATAAGGACGGCAAAAAGAAAGGCCAAGGTGTCATCATTGTGCGGAACTCGTGGGGCAAAGCATGGGGAGACCGCGGATACGGCTATTTGCCTTATTCCTTTTTCAAAAACAATGGACTGACATTTGATTACTGGACTGGGAAATAGATGGGTCCTGCAGGAGGGAATTGTGCGATGTTAAGTGTGGAAGATGCGAATAAAATCATTGCCTTTTTGTCCGCAGCGTATTTTGCGACGAACGATGCACAGGCAAGAGCAGAGTTTAATCGGTTGGCCAATGAGCTCAGAAAAGCTTCCGGCCAGCCTGAGGAATAAGTAGGTATTTCATTCGAAGCGAGGGCGGCGTTCATGCCAATCGAAATAACCAAAGAGGAGTTTATCTTTTTAATCCTGATTTTGTTCGTATTGCTTGTGTTATTTCTTCTTTTTGCCTTATAAATAAAACAAACAGCCGTTTGCGCAACTTGCGCAAGCGGCTGTTTTTGTTTGGCTCTAGAACCCTTTGTATTGGGGTTCTTCATTTTCCAATTGCTGAACGCGGGAAGAAACTTGAGTGACGATGTCTTGTGTGGATTTAGCTGCAGTCTCATACAACTGTTTCGCTTCTTGATTTTGTGTGCTGAGCGCGAATGTTTCTAAGCTTGCTTGAGCGCTTTTTAAAGAAGCCAACGTTGTTTTCACCTGTGCGGACACGGTCATGAAGGTTCACCTCGTAAAAGTTTTTTTGCAATCAGCAGCGATCCGTAAGGAAGCTGTCTTGTTTGCGATAATTAATATGCCCCGACTTGGCCATGACATAAATGACAAATAAACCCATGCGAAATTAATGATACTTGTCAGGCAAAAAGCGCATAATGACATGGATTGGAGTAAAAGGCAAGGGAGGATATGGGTATGCCGGATTGGTTGCATATTGTGGTAAGAGCAACTTCTGCTCTTGTCATTTTATTTGTTCTTACAAGGATTTTAGGGAAAAAACAAATATCCCAATTGACGTTTTTTGAATATGTCATCGGAATTACCCTAGGTGACCTAGCGGGTGTCATTTCGACGGATGTGGAAGCTAATTTCTTGCATGGCGTCATTGCCATCTTGGTGTGGTGTCTGATCCCGTTTTTTCTGGAGATTTTTACGCTCAAAAGCAAAACATTACGCACCTGGTTTGAGGGAAAAGGAACAGTTTTGATCAAGGAAGGGAAAGTGCTGGAGGATAATCTGAAAAAAGAAAGATATACCGCGGACGAATTGCTTGAGCAATTGCGCACCAAGAGTGTTTTTCGGCTTGCCGATGTGGAGTTTGCCATGCTGGAAGCCAGCGGGGATTTAAGCGTTTTGCTAAAAAGCGAGCACCAGCCACTGACACCTAAGCATTTGAATATGAAGCTGGTGACCGAGAAGCCTACCCAAACCGTCGTTATGGATGGCGTTGTCCAAAACGAGCCGCTTGCTGCAGCAGGAAGAGGCCCTGGATGGCTGCATACGGAGCTGGATAAAATAGGGGTAACCAAAGAAAATGTGTTCCTTGGACAAGTGGATACGCATGGAGAACTCACTGTGGATCTTTACGATGATAAGCTGCAAGTCCCTGAGCCTAGTGCAAGGCCTATGCTGCTCGCTACTTTGAAGAAATGTGAAGCAGACCTGGAGCTTTTCTCCCTCACAACGAATCGTGAGCAAGCTAAGCTGATGTATGAGGAATGCTCCCGGCAGCTAACGAAAGTGATTCAATCGGTCACGACAATATTAAAAAGCTAGGCGACGGAATGAACAGGAGGGAAAAGCATGGCGAATAACAAGAAAAAAACGATGACGATGACCCAACAAGAGTATCAGAAGCTTGCGAAGGAGCAAGAGCCTAAGCGCCCCGTTCTGAAAAATTGCCTGCGAGCCTTTTTAGTCGGCGGCCTCATCTGTTTGATCGGGGAATGCTTTACGCAAATGTACATCAGCTGGTTTGGTTTTACGGAGAAGACGGCTGGAAATCCGACCGTAGCTTCACTCATTATTATTTCTGTCATTCTGACAAGCTTGGGCATCTACGACAAAATCGCCCAATGGGCCGGGGCCGGCAGTGCCGTTCCTGTCACAGGCTTCGCCAATTCCTTGTGCTCCGCTGCGATCGAGCATCGTGCGGAAGGCCTTGTTCTTGGCGTTGGGGGCAATATGTTCAAATTGGCTGGGTCGGTTATTGTTTTTGGGACCGTTGCTGCTTTCTTGGTAGGGGTTGTGCATCTTATTATTATGGGCGGGAGTTGACCATATGCTGAAGGGGCATCAAAGCTGGGTCTTTAAGAGTCGTCCAGTCATTCTGTCGACGGGCACGGTGGTTGGGCCTGATGAGGGAAAAGGGCCGATCAGTGAAGATTTTGATATTGTGCATGACGATTTGACGGTTGGTCAGAAGACATGGGAAAAAGCGGAGAAGGCGCTGCTTGAAGAAGCCGCAATGCGAGCGCTTGATAATGCGGGGCTGACCGGCGGCCAGATTCAGTTCTATCTTGGCGGCGATCTGATGAATCAGATCATCTCCAATACGTTCGCGGCACGCACGCTGGGCATGCCGTATCTCGGCATCTTCGGCGCTTGCTCCACCTCGATGGAGGGGCTTGCGCTAGCCGCTCAGCTGATGGACTCCGGCGCCGCCAACTATGTGATGGCGGGGACCTGCAGTCATAACTGCACGGCGGAGAAGCAGTTCCGTTATCCGACGGAATACGGCTCACAGAAGCCGCCGACCGCGCAGTATACCGTAACTGGCGCCGGAGTTGCCGTGTTAGGCAAAACCGGTGACGGGCCCGTCGTCACCTCGGCTACGATCGGTCGGATCGTCGATATGGGCATCACCGATCCGTTCAATATGGGAGCTGCAATGGCTCCGGCAGCGGTGGACACGATCCAGGCGCATTTGCGCGATCTCGATCGCGAGCCTGGCTATTACGATCTGATCATCACCGGGGATCTGGCGACGGTCGGGGTGAACATTGCGCGTGAACTGTTCGCCAAGCACAAGGTGCCTATGGAACAAACGACGTTCAGTGATTGTGGACTGCTCATATACGATCGCGAGAAACAGACGGTTCAAGCAGGAGGGAGCGGCTGCGGCTGCTCGGCAACCGTCACCTATGGTCATTTGCTCAAGCGCATGAAGAAGGGCGAGCTGAAGCGGATTCTCGTCGTCGCGACGGGCGCATTGCTTTCTCCGCTGTCGTTCCAACAAGGCGAAAGCATTCCTTGCATTGCACATGCTGTTTCTATTGAGTCTGGGGGGTTGTACGCATGAGTTTTGTTTGGGCTTTTCTCATCGGTGGGGCTATTTGTGTCTTCGGTCAATTGCTCATGGATGTGGGGAAATTAACACCTGCGCATACGATGAGCACCTTAGTTGTGCTGGGAGCTATTGCGGACGGCTGCAACTTGTACGACCCTTTTATTGAATTTGCCGGTGCAGGGGCGACCGTTCCGATTACAAGCTTCGGCAATGCGCTTGTTCACGGGGCTCTGGAGGAGCTGCATAAGGACGGCTATATCGGCATTATTACCGGTATTTTCAAAGTGACCAGCGCCGGGATTTCCGCAGCGATTATTTTCTCGTTTTTGGCGGCAGTCTTTGTGAAACCCAAAGGATAAAAATATACAAAAACAAGCCTTTTCGGATCGAACCGAAAGGGCTTGTTTTGCGTCTATTACGCTGTGAGGGAAACTCTCTTCACATGGTTAATTTTAACAAATAAATTTAGAGGAAATACAAGTATACGGACGAAAAGCTTTGCTGTAAACTGGATTTACGTACTTTTTGTGATTATTCTAGCGTTTTCGGACATATGGGCGGAATTTCGCCAAAAGGCAACACAACTCTAAGGAGGATCAAGACATGGAAACTGCCACCCATCATCAAGTAGAAGTTCTGGCTAGGCTGAAAGCGAATTTGGAATCGTGCATACTTGGCAAGAGCTCTGAAATTGAATTATTGCTTACTGCGATGCTTGCCGGCGGACATGTTTTGCTGGAAGATGTTCCAGGCACGGGGAAGACCGTACTGATCAAAGCGCTCGCACGCTCGATCGAGGGTCAATTTCGCCGCATACAATGCAATCCTGATTTATTACCTTCCGATATTACTGGTGTTTCTATATATCATCCCAAAGAAGAGAAGTTTCTGTTTCGTTCAGGACCGATTATGACGAATATTTTGCTGGTCGATGAAATTAACCGCGCAACGACCAAAACCCAGTCAGCTCTCTTAGAGGCAATGGAAGAGCAGCACATCACGGTCGATGGCGATATTCATGAGCTTCCATCGCCGTTTCTCATGCTGGCTACCCAGAATCCGATTGATTTCGAAGGCACCTACATATTGCCGGAAGCGCAGTTGGACCGTTTCATGATCAAGCTCAGCCTGGGCTATCCGAGTGAAGCTGCCGAGAAGCTGATGATTGCTTCCCAGAGCAAGCTGCACCCGATGGAGTCTTTGCAGGCGGTTATGGATACTTCCCAAGTGCTGGCGATGCAAGAGCAAGTGCGGCGCGTTCATCTGGATGAAGCTGTAGCCGATTATTTGGTGGCGATAGCCAGAAAAACGCGGGAACATCAAGCTGTGTTTCTTGGCGCAAGTCCGAGAGCGACGCTCTCCTTAGTGCTCGCTGCCAAATCATATGCCTTCCTCCAAGGAAGAGACTACGTCATTCCAGATGATATTAAATATTTGGCCCCTTATGTGCTGGGTCATCGGATGATTCTTCATTCCGAGGCTCGGATGGACGGCGCTACGATTGCTTCCGTTCTCGGCGCGATTTTCGAGCAGGTCCGCGTGCCGGTGCGATTGGAGAAGTGAGCCTATGAATCGACCGGTATTCACAAGATTTGGGGTGCGACCCCGGTTTCCGGCAGCTTTATGGCTTCTGATTTCCTGCTTTACGGCGAGCTTATTGTTCATGCTGTTTCAAGGCGGCAAGCTTGCCTCCATGCTGTTTATCATTGTTACGCTTCTATCTATTTATCTGCTATCTGGCAATTGGAGCGGCGTGAGACGTGCCCAAGGGGTTCGCAAGCTGACGAATATCGGGCAGGAAGCCCATCTTGAGGCAGGACAATCGCTGCAGATTGGGATTGGGGTGCAAATTCCAGGCTTTTGGCCGATCCCCTACATCATGATCAAAGACCAACTTGTTCGGCTCAATGGAGAAGAAACGATTTTTGAAGGATCGCTTGTCCCGGATTGGAAGCGAAGAGGAGAACTTCTCTACAGCACGCCGCCTTTAAGGAGAGGGTATTACCGCTTCGGCAGGACGGAATGCTTGACTGAAGATATTTTTGGCTTTTTTCAACATAAAGGCCGCTTGGAGCTTGAACAGCCGATTACGGTATACCCACAAACGGTTACGATTCGGGAATGGGCGCAATTTCACCAAATGCTCAAGGGCATGCAGCATCATTCCACTACAACGCGGGCGCACCGGGAAACAACACAGATTAACGGAGTTCGGGAATATATCTACGGTGACCGCTTATCCCGTATTCACTGGAATGCTACCGCGAAGACTGGAACGTGGAAATCCAAAGAATTCGAGCGTGAATCGCTCCCCAAGACGATTATATTGTTGGATCGGACTGCGCGTGCGTATGGCGATGTGGCTGAATTTGAGTTAGCGGTGTCGATCGCAGCCTCCTTATTCCGCTATGGAGCCAGCCGCGACTTGGCACTGGGCTTGCTTTCCAATGGCAAGGAGTCTACCTTTATTGAAGCAAAACAAAGTCAGAATCATCATAAAATGATCCTAAAGCATCTGGTTGGTGTTGAAGCTGACGGCTATAGACCGCTGAATCAGATCCTCAAAGAGCATGCAAGAGATCTGCCTGCGGGCTGCTTTTTCGTTCTGATATCTCCGCAAAAAGGGTCCGTGATGATGCAGGTTTTAACGCATTTGGACCATTTGCAAATGAATCCTTGCCATATTTGGGTTCATGGCAAGCCTTCGCTTTCCCTAAAGCCTCAGCATACGGAGAAGGACAAGCAGGAGGATTGGATTAAAGCGATTCGCTCTCAAGGTTATATGGGCTATGAGGTCAGTCAATTAACAGACCTGCCTAACCTGCTGGGAGGGGCGAAACGATATGCTTAATACGATTTGGAGAAAGCTGCTGCTGGCTAACTGGGAACAGCGTGTCAGTGCTATTCTAACAGGGATTTTCCTATATCAATTTGTGATTTGGATTATGAAGGAAGATGGCCTATGGCTGCCGGAGACGGTTTCCTTCGTAACAGGCACTTTGTTCCTTATCGCCATTACTTACTTCATACCGCGCTTGCACGAAGGATGGCGCTCCATTATACAATTTTTGCTGATTGTATGGTTTCATGGCATTGGAATGGGGTACAGCTTCGTTCCGGTGAAGATTATTTCTTGGCAAGAAGCGGTGCGGTGGATTGCTCTCAATGCGGGGCAGCTGGAACCTTACATTTGGTTTAGCCTATGCGCCTGGATCATCTATCAATTCACGATGTGGTCCGTTCGATCCCGTTTCCGTGTATCCGTTCTGATTTTTGTCAGCATTATGTTTTTTGCCATTCGAGACTCGTTCAGCACGATCTTCTTATAGCCGCAAGTCGCGATGGTGATCTTCTGCGGTTTTGCTCTGCTGATGCAGCTGCATTTCGCGAAATTGAAGCAGCGGGCTCCTGTCATTTGGGAAACGATAACGGATTATCCATCAACGCTGATTATGCCTATTGTCTTGATCGTGGGTGTTACTTTTCTTGTCGGATATATAGCCCCAACTGTAAATCCAATCATTACGGATCCCTATACAGCATGGAAAGTGAGCCGCGGAGAGTCCGTGCCCCTCTTGGGCAAGGGGGTTACTGTAACAGCCTCTACAGCGGATGCGTCTTCCGGCTACAGTCGGGATGACAGTAGGCTTGGCGGCGGCTTCCGCTATGATTATACACCTGTCATGACGGTCGAAACGAGCAAACGCACTTATTTCCGCGGTGAAACCAGAGCGTTATATAATGGAAAAGGATGGGAGCAAAGCCCGGCAGAGAAGAAGCTGCCGATTAATCGGGTTAATCTCAATCCGCTCCCGCTCGATCCGCGATTCGATTTATCCTTGTTGGAGACTAAAGAAGTGACACAGAAAATCACTATGAACAGAGAAGAAGTATTTCCAGTTCTATTCGCAGGATTTGCGATCCAGAAAATCGATGAAGTCAATGAAGGGGAGAATCAATTTCAACGTATTTTGTGGTCACCCCGCCAATCAGAGCTCCGCTTTGTAGGCAAAAATAATTATCCCAAAGACTATTCGGTGACAACACAGGAACCGATTCTGGATGAAGCTTTATTACGGGAAGTGAAATCGGACTATACGAATAAGCCGGATTGGGCTGAGTATCTGGAGGTGCCTGCTGATTTGCCGGAACGGGTGAAGCAGCTCGCGGTCGATATTACCAAAACAGCTACAAATCCTTATGATCAAGCCAAATTAATTGAGAAATATTTGTCTGAGCATTACCCGTATACGAATACGCCGGATGAAAGCAAAGGCAAGAGCAAGGATTTTGTTGATCGTTTCTTATTTGAAGTCAAGCAAGGTTACTGTGATTATTATTCAACCGCTATGGCTGTGCTGGCGAGATCAATCGGGCTTCCGACACGCTGGGTAAAAGGCTACTCGTCCGGTGTTTCGCCAGTTCCTGACCAGATGAGAGAGCTCGGTTTCCTCGGCCAACTGGGCACGGATATCGACGCAAATGCTGCGGGCATCTATACCGTTCGAAATTCGGATGCGCATTCTTGGGTGGAAGTGTATTTCGAAGGTTACGGTTGGATTTCTTTCGAGCCTACCTCAGGTTTCAAGCTGCCTAATGTGTTTCCAGAGGCCACACCTCCGCCAGTTGAGCCTTCACCCGTAGCAGAGCCGGTAACTGTGCCAGATGTACCTGAAGCAGCACCGAGTTTGACTTGGCTGTGGCTGACCTTAGGCGGCGCAGCGGTTGTTATTGTGAGCGGTTTAGTCGTGTTCCTGGTACGAAGAAGCGGCGTTTGGCAAGCTTGGCGCACGCGCAGAAAGCAAGTTCAGGTCATTAATTTTAATCAAAAGATTATTGTGGAATTCGAAAAATTACTGCGCTTGAGTCGAAGAAAGGGCTATACGCGACTTGAGCACGAAACGATGAGAGAAGCGGTAACCCGGTGGTCGAACCAAAGCAAATGGATGAAAAAAGAGCTGGAAACCGTTATTGAACTGTTCGAACGAGCGAAGTACAGTCAAGCCAATTCGACGGAAACCGACTATCAAACCGTGAGCCAATCGATTACCAAATTAAAAGAACAAATGAAATAGGCGAAGAAGCCACTCCGCTGTATCGGGGTGGCTTCCCTATGAGAGGAGATATTCGCATGGCTTTTATTGACTGTCATTTTTATTCAGACTCCCTTGGTGTTTCTGCATCTATGTATGTTATTTTGCCGCAAGTGGCACGAAGCCAAATCGGTTTGGCCTCTTCCGTCTATGGCGGCAAGCATCCTACGCTTTATTTGCTGCACGGATTGTCGGACGATCACACGATCTGGATGCGCAGGACTTCCATAGAGCGCTATGCTTCCGAATTGGGAATCGCCGTCGTGATGCCTGCTGTGAACCGCAGTTTTTATGCGGATATGGCGAGCGGGCCCAAATATTGGACCTTCATCAGCGAGGAATTGCCGGCCTTGGCCCGTTCTTTTTTTCCATTAGCAGAAGAAAGAGAATTGAATTTCGCAGCAGGGCTTTCCATGGGCGGTTACGGGGCTATGAAGCTGGCGCTGACCCATCCTGACCGATTTGCTGCAGCTGCGAGCTTGTCCGGTGCCGTGGATATTTCGCAGCGAGCGATCAACTTCCCAGATGATTTTAAACTGATTTATGAGAATGTAACGCGTATTAAAGGGAGCGGAAATGACTTGTTTCATTTAGCTGATCAAGTGGCTGCGTACCAAGGAGAGGCGCCTCAACTCTATCAATGTTGTGGAACGGAAGATTTCTTGTATGAGGATAACGTCCGATTCCGTGATTATTGCCGAGAGTTGAAGCTGAATTTGACGTACGAGGAAGAGCCTGGACAGCATGAATGGGGTTATTGGGATCGCAAAATTCAAAATGTTTTGAAATGGCTGCCGCTTCCGGCGCGTTCCTAGAGCGAAAATATGTTCTTTTTTCTTTTTGCAACAAACGGGTCACTATGGTATAGTTTCACGTATATGTCGAGGAAGTAGTTGGAGGGAAGTTGTTTGCTGAAAAAGCTCGTACCCAGACAGTCCGTACATACAATCTATGATATTGACGCCAATCATCTTTGGGGATTTGGTGTTCGCGGTATTATTACAGATCTCGATAATACACTCGTAGGCGCACGTGATCCGCATGCGACTCCTGAATTAATAGAATGGTTGAAACAGCTGCAGAAAATGGGCTTCAAAGTCGTCATTGTGTCGAATAACAATCATGGACGAGTCTCTGCTTTTGCAGAACCGCTTGGTATCCCATTCATTCACCGTGCCAAAAAACCAACGAACGCATCTTTTCATAAAGCGATGAGGCTGCTCGGTACGAATACGAGACAAACAGCTGTCATTGGCGATCAGATGCTGACAGACGTTCTTGGCGGCAACCGAATGGGGCTTTACACGATCCTGGTTCAGCCCATCTCCATTCAGGATGAAGGCTTTTTCACAAAAATTAATCGCCGCATTGAGAAATGGGCTTTATCGAGGATGAAGAAATAGGAGGTTTCATGGTTATCGAAACAGTGAATCGTTGTGCAGGCTGTGGTGTTTTGCTGCAGACGGAAGAAAAAGGCAAGCTCGGTTATATACCGGCTGAAGCGATGGACAAAGAGCCGCTGATCTGTCAGCGCTGCTACCGTATTAAGCATTATAATGAATCTTCGAGTATCACGCTGCAGCAGGATGACTTCCTCAAGTTACTGGGGCATGTCGGTCAAACGAAAGCGCTTGTGGTGAAAATCGTAGATATTTTTGACTTTGAAGGCAGCATGATTAGTGGTCTATCGCGTTTCGTAGGCACGAATCCGGTTCTGCTTGTCGTCAACAAAATAGATTTGCTGCCCAAAGTAACGAACGCGAACAAGATTATTAACTGGGTGCAGCGAAGAGCCAAAGAGGAAAATCTGAAGGTCGTCGATATTATCCTTTGCAGCGCGAAGAAAAATATCGGCTTTGACCGAGTGATTACAGCCGTTCAGGAGTATCGCGGCAACATGGATGTGTATGTCGTTGGTGCAACGAATGTCGGTAAATCTACGCTGATTAACCGTTTGATCAGTGATTACAGTGACTTGGATTCAGAGCTCACTACGTCACAGTATCCGGGCACTACGCTGGATTTGGTGAAAATTCCGCTGGATGACGGTCGGTTTATTGTGGATACGCCGGGGATTGTGTATCAGCATCGCTTAACGGAGATCGTCAAAAAGCGTGATTTGGCGCGCATCATGCCGGATAAACCGCTCAAACCGATGGTTTTCCAGCTTAACGAAGCGCAAACCTTATTTTTTGGCGCCTTAGCGCGATTTGATTTTATTCAGGGTGAACATCAATCCTTTACCTGCTACACGTCGAATGCGATCCAAATTCATCGTACGAAGCTAGAGCGGGCGGATGCGTTATATGAAGAACACAAGGGTGTGATGCTGGCACCTCCTAACCAAGCGGATTTGGATGAGCTGCCTAAGCTTGTGAAGCATCCTCTGCACGTTCCAAAGGGGAAACAGATGGATGTGTTGATCTCAGGACTTGGTTGGATTCGGGTGAACAGTATGGCCGGAGCGGATCTCGCCGTTCATGCGCCGAAGGGGATTAAGGTTATCACGCGTGAAGCGTTGATATAGGGGGACCAGAGGAAACCATGGAGAAGAGCCGCACAATTGACAGTCACACGATCTTGTATGGGGTATTCGGGGATCCGATACGGCATTCCCGTTCCCCGATTATGCTGAACCGCGCCTTTCAGGAAGCCAACATCAATGCCGTTTATGCTGCATTCCATGTTCGTCCTGATGAGCTTGGCGATGCGGTTCGTGGTATTCGGGCGTTAGGCTATAGAGGCATTAATGTGACGATCCCGCACAAAGTTGAAGTGATGCAGTATCTGGATGAAATTGATGAAGGTGCGCAAATCGTAGGTGCGGTGAATACGATCGTCAACGAAAATGGCAAGCTCATCGGCTACAATACGGACGGCATCGGATACGTGAGATCGCTCTTGGAAGAGACCGGGATTGAATTGACAGGTAAAAGCGTTCTTCTCCTCGGAGCCGGTGGAGCAGCAAGAGGCGTGGCCTATGCACTTGCCAAAGAAGGAGCGGGCTGCATCTACATTGCGAATCGCACCAAAGAACGGGCTGTGGAGCTTGCGGAAACGATCAGCGTGTATACGAAGGCGATCGGACTTGGGTTGGATGAACTTGAAGAGGTTGTCGATGGCGTGCAGTTTGTATTGAATACGACATCTGCCGGCATGCATCCGCTTGTGGACGAGCTTCCGATGCCAACAGAGCTTCTTCGAGAGCATCATCTGGTCAGTGATTTGATTTATAACCCGCGAATTACGAGGCTGCTTCGTGAGGCGGAGGCCAAGGGAGCCCGGATTCATGGGGGTCTAGGAATGTTTATTTATCAAGGTGCTTTTGCCTTTGAATATTGGACTGGTACTCCAGCGCCCGTAGCGGCGATGAGACAAGTGGTAGAACAGTCATTAGCTGAATAAGAATGAATAGAGGGACATCATCAATGTTAACAGGCAAACAGAAACGTTATTTGCGCTCGATGGCGCACCATGTAGATCCGATTTTTCAAGTTGGAAAAGGCGGCGTGAACGAACATTTGATTCGTCATATTCAAGAAGCGCTGGAAGTACGCGAGTTGATCAAAATTACGGTACTCAACAACAGTGGGGAAGATCGTAATGAAGTAGGCGCGGAGCTCGCTGAGCAATCTGGAGCAGAGCTCGTGCAAGTTATTGGTAAAATCGTAGTGCTCTACAAAGAATCGCGTGACAAGAAGAAGATCGAACTGCCGCGCTAATGAGGTGGAAGCATGCTTGTCGGAATAATGGGAGGCACCTTTGATCCGATTCATACCGGTCATTTGATCGCGGCTGAGCGTGCGAGGGTGGAAGCAGGTCTGGACGAAGTGTGGCTGATGCCAGCTAATGTGCCTCCGCACAAACCAAACGCCCCAAAAGCTTCAACACAGCAGCGATGGGAGATGGTTTGCCTTGCTGCTGAGGGCAATCCTTTTTTTCGTCCAATTGATATCGAAATTACCAAAGGCGGCGTATCTTATAGTATCCATACGATTGAACTTTTGGTTCAGGCGTATCCGGATACAGAATTTGCTTATATTATAGGCGCAGATATGGTTCAATATTTGCCGCAGTGGCATCGAATCGATGACATCGTGCGGCATATTCGTTTTATTGGATTAGCTAGGCCTGGCTATGAGCTCGATATGGACCAAATCCCCGCACACATTCGAAGTCGCGTTAAACTCGTGCCGATGCCACAGGTTGATATTTCTTCAACCATCATTCGAGAGGAAAGACAGCGGAGCGGGTCTGTCCGTTATCTGGTTCCTGAGGCCGTGAATCGTTACTTGGAGGTGAACCGATTGTATGAAACGTGAGCAGCTTATTGCCGCAGTTAAGGAGCAAATGCCGGAACGCCGCTGGCTTCATACCCTTGGCGTGATGGAAACTAGCGTCATCTTGGCCAATCGGTTTGGCGGAGAGCCTGTGAAGGCAGATCTGGCAGCTATTTTGCACGATTATTGCAAGTATTGGCCTGTTCAAGAGCAAGCTAAGATTATTCGCGAGAATGATTTACCCCAAGATTTGTTGGCATTTGACAAAGAACTATGGCATTCTCACGCCGGGGCCTATATCGCCAAGGCGCAGTTTGGAATCGAAGATGAAGAGATTTTGGATGCCATCCGGTACCATACTTCCGGTCGTGAACAGATGACGCTGCTCGACAAAATCGTCTGTTTAGCCGATTATATGGAGCCTGGACGTGATTTCCCTGCTGTGGGCTTGATTCGTGAACTTGCGGAGCATAGTTTGGAGAAGGCTTTAATAGCCGGATTTGATTCTACGATTGGCTTTTTGCTGTCCAAGGGCAAGCGGATTTATCCGCTGACCATTTTGACCCGGAATGATTTGATTCATCAAATAAACAAAGAATAATTGGAGGATGATTGAATGAGTAAAAACCCTGAGGAAATATTGGCTTTCGTTGTTGAAGCGGCTGAAGATAAAAAAGCAGCAGATGTGGTGACTTTAAACTTGCAAGGCCTGTCCATTATTGCTGATTATTTCGTTATTTGCCACGGGAACAGCGAAACACAAGTGCAAGCTATTGCCAGCGAAGCCAGAAAGAAAGCGCATGAATACGGCGTAAATATCCGAGGCTTCGAAGGGATTGATACGGCAAGATGGGTTCTGCTTGATCTAGGGGATGTTGTTCTCCATGTTTTCCACCGCGATGATCGTGAATACTACAATATCGAAAGACTTTGGTCCGATGCCAAGGTTGTGGAGCGCGTATGAGACTGGAAGCAGGATCCCTTGTTACCCTAGAGGTAGCAAGGGAAGTTCCGCCTAATGGCTATTTCCTGAGCGATGGCTATCAGGATGTCCTTTTGCCATATGCGGAAATTGTAGGGAAAATTAAGCCTGGCGATCAAGTGGAAACTTTCTTGTTCCACGATACACAGGACCGTTTAATGGCTACGATGAAGCGTCCGCTTATTCAGATGGGCGAGGTCGGCCTGCTTGAAGTGGTCGATATCCATCCGCGATTTGGTTATTTTCTCGAAATGGGATTGGGTCGCAACCTGCTCCTTCCATACCGAAATGTACCCGAACTGGAAGAGCTTCGACCCTTGGTGGGAGATAAGGTTTTTGCGACATTAGCACATGATCGCCAAGGCCGTTTAATTGCAAAATTAGCGTTGGAAGAGGATTTGGCGCCATTATGTGTTCGCGCCCCATCCAGCTGGAGCCATCAGTGGGTCAAAGGACGTGTTTATCGACCGCTGCAAATCGGTACCTTCGTTATTTGTGAAGCCGGCGTGCTTGGCTACGGGGTTATTGGACTCATTGCTGCACCGGAACGAACACGCTTGCTGCGTGTTGGGGAGTTAGTCGATCTGCGCGTTGCTTTTGTCAGGGAAGAAGATGGACGAGTCAACCTGTCGATGCGTCTAGCGAAGGAAAAAGGCCGCGATGAAGACGCCGATAAGATTCTCAGTGTCCTGCGAGAGCGTCCGGGCAATGCAATGCCCTTTTCCGATAAAACGTCGGCAGACATCATCAAGGATCGCTTTGGTCTGAGCAAAGCAGCCTTCAAACGCGCTCTAGGCAAGCTGATGAAGGATGGGCTCATTTATCAAGAAGAGGACTGGACCTATCTGAAGCCAGAGGAGACGCAAGGCTGATATGAGTTATGAGAAATTTGCCTACACGTATGATCGCTTGATGAATAACATGCCTTACGAGGATTGGCTGCGGTTTGCCAAAGAAAGCTTCGATCGTTACGGCTTGCAGCCAGCAGTGATAGCTGATCTTGGCTGCGGGACTGGAAACCTAACGATTCCGTTAGCTGTGGCAGGATATCAGATGACAGGGATTGACTTGTCGGAGGACATGCTCGCGGTCGCTGAGCAAAAAGCAGCAGAACACAAAAGCCCGTTTCGCGGCGGAGCGATTCGCTGGGTTCAGCAGGATCTGCGGGAATGGGATTTGGGGGAGCCGGTAGATGCTGCGATTTCTTTCTGTGATAGTCTGAATTACTTGCTGGAAGAAGAAGACATTACAGATGCTTTCCGTCAAACGTTTGAGGGACTGAAACCAGGCGGTTTGTTTCTTTTTGATGTACATACGCCGGAGCAATTGTTCGCTTACGCAGAATCTCAGCCTTTTTTCCTGAATGAAGAAGATGTTGCCTACATCTGGACAAGCGAGCTTGATGAGGAAAGAGTCCAAATCGAGCATGATTTAACCATTTTTGTCAAAGAAAGCGGCCATAAGGATGTCTTCCGGCGAATCGACGAAATACACCAGCAGCGAGCGTATCCCCTGGATTGGCTTCACCAAATGCTGCTGGCAGCCGGTTTCTCTGAGGTGCATTTGGCTGCAGACTTTACATGGGATGAACCTACCCGCTTGACGGAGCGAGCTTTCTTCATTGCGAAGAAATAACGGCGAAGATGTCAGCAACTGCTTGACATTGCGGCATTATTTTACATATAATCAAAGACAATCAGATGTGCTTAAAGCTTAGAAGAGGAATAGTAACTTGCAGAGCATCTTTCAGAGAATCGGTTAAAGGGTGGAAGCCGGTAGATGTTAGTCTTGTGAACTCGCCTTGGAGCTAGAAGGTGAACACCAGCAGGCTTGGTGCTAGCCGGATCGTCTCACCCGCGTTAAGGGGCAGAGTGAACACAGGCAAAGAATGTCTTGTGTTAACTAGGGTGGTACCACGGGAATCTTACCTCTCGTCCCTAGCGATATCCGCTAGCGATGAGGGGTTTTTTGGTGCTTATAGCGCTTTGAACATAGGAGGCAATTGTAGATGACACAGGAATTGAAAGAAACAAGAGAAACGCAAGGTTATAATCCCCAAGCAATTGAGCCCAAATGGCAAGGCTATTGGGATGCTAAGAAAACGTTCAAGGTATTGGACAACTCGGATAAACCGAAGTTCTATGCGCTTGATATGTTCCCTTACCCATCCGGAGCAGGTCTGCATGTAGGACATCCGGAAGGCTACACAGCAACAGATATCGTATCACGCTTCAAACGGATGAGAGGCTTTAATGTCTTGCATCCGATGGGTTGGGATGCGTTCGGGCTCCCGGCAGAGCAATATGCTCTTGATACAGGGAACGATCCGCGGGAATTCACGAAGACCAATATTGACACTTTCCGTCGTCAAATTAAATCCTTGGGCTTTTCCTACGATTGGGATCGTGAGATCAGCACGACAGATCCGGAATATTACAAGTGGACGCAGTGGATCTTCATCCAGCTGTACAATAAAGGACTTGCTTATGTAGACGAAGTACCCGTTAACTGGTGTCCTGCGCTAGGAACAGTTCTGGCTAATGAAGAAGTTATTGATGGTTTGAGCGAGCGCGGCGGTCACCCGGTGATTCGCAAGCCGATGCGCCAATGGATTCTGAGAATTACCGAATACGCAGAAAGACTGCTGGAAGATCTAGAGGAGCTTGACTGGTCCGAAAGTATTAAAGATATGCAGCGCAATTGGATTGGGAAATCGACTGGGGCGGAAGTTCAATTCGCGATTGAAGGGCATGCAGAGAACAATTTAACTGTCTTCACGACACGTCCAGATACGCTTTTTGGAGCTACGTACTGCGTATTGGCACCTGAGCATGAGCTTGTCGCACAAATTACTACAGGCGAGCAAGAAGCTGCGATTAAAGAGTATCAAGAGAAAGCTTCCCGTAAAAGCGATCTTGAACGTACAGATCTGGCCAAAGACAAAACAGGTGTATTCACGGGCGCTTATGCGGTTAATCCAGTGAATGGGGCAAAAGTGCCAATCTGGATTGCAGATTATGTACTTGGCGGATATGGGACTGGAGCCATTATGGCGGTTCCGGGACACGATCAGCGTGACTGGGAGTTTGCGAAGCAATTCGATTTGCCGATTATTGAAGTCGTGCAAGGCGGAGATATTGAGAAGGAAGCCTATGCAGGGGATGGCGCTCACGTTAATTCCGAGCCGATCAATGGCATGAACATCGAGCAAGGGATCAGCCACATGATCGCATGGTTGGAGGAGCAAGGCAAAGGCCGCGGCAAAGTGACGTACCGTTTGCGCGATTGGCTGTTCAGCCGTCAACGTTATTGGGGAGAGCCGATTCCGATTCTTCACTTGGAAGATGGCACGATGAAGCCAGTTCCTGTGGATCAATTGCCATTGCTGCTTCCTCAGGTAGACGAAATTAAACCATCCGGCACTGGAGAATCACCGCTGGCGAACGTATCCGAGTGGGTAAATACGATTGATCCGGAGACCGGCATGAAAGCCCGCCGTGAAACGAATACGATGCCGCAATGGGCTGGCAGCTGCTGGTACTACCTGCGTTTCATCGACCCGCACAATGATCAGGAATTCTGCTCCCATGAGCTTCAACAGCAATGGCTGCCTGTAGACCTGTATATCGGCGGTGCGGAGCATGCCGTACTTCACTTGCTGTATGCGCGTTTCTGGCACAAAGTCCTGTACGACCTTGGTTTCGTACACACCAAAGAGCCGTTCCATAAGCTGGTGAATCAAGGGATGATCCTGGGCGAGAACATGGAGAAAATGAGTAAATCTCGCGGCAATGTTGTCAATCCGGATGATATCGTAAGCGATCAAGGTGCGGATACACTGCGTATTTATGAAATGTTCATGGGGCCGCTTGAAGCGACCAAACCTTGGAATACGACGGGCGTAGACGGGATCTACCGCTATTTGAACCGTGTATGGCGCTTGTTTGTGGATGAGAACGGTCAAGTTCAAGCCAAAATCAGTGCAGATGAGCAGTTGGGCAGCGATAGCTTCAAACGGACTTGGCACCGCAGCATCAAAAAAATTACTGAGGATTTTGAAGCTCTTCGGTTTAATACAGCCATCAGCCAAATGATGATTTTCGTCAATGAGGCTTACAAAACAGAACGCTTGCCGCTGGAAGCCATGAAGAACTTCGTTCAAATGCTTTCACCGCTTGCTCCTCACTTAGCAGAAGAGCTATGGGAGAAGCTTGGCGGCACGGAGTCCATCACGTATGAGCCATGGCCAACGTACGATGAAGCATGGACAGTTGATAATGAGATTGAAATCGTGGTGCAGGTCAATGGCAAAATTGTCGATCGAGTACTGATCAGCAAAGATACAGATGAAGCAGCGATGGAGAAAATCGCTTTTGATCTCGATAAAGTCAAAGAAGCGACCGCCGGAAAGGCCGTTCGCAAATTGATTGTCGTCAAAGGGAAATTAGTCAATATCGTTGTAGGTTAATAAGATAAGGGAGACGATGGGGAAGGCTATTGCTTCAAAGTAAAGCGAAGCTCGGCCTTCTCCAGATCCTCTTCATATTTGGCATGTGTCGCCGAAATGACCCGTGCGAATACCCCAGCAAGTTCTTCTTTTAAGATATGTAAACCTTCTTCTGTAATACCTCCCGGAACGGAAACACGCTTTTGCAAGGAAATTGGATTGAACCCCCCTGTTGTCAGCAGCTTACCTGTGCCAAGTGTCATTTCACTAGCTAACAGTGTGGCTTCCTCACTTGAAATACCGGTTGCCTCAACTGCAGCATCAATAAAGGATTGAATGAAATTGGCCAGAAATGCGGGGCCGCAGCTAGATAAATCAGAAGAAATGCGGGTATAATTTTCAGACACACAGATAGGCGAGGAAATATAGGCGAATAAGTTCTCGAGCCACTCTTTGTCTTCAGGCTGCATCCGATTTCCATGAATGCACAACGTGGCGCCGCTTAATACATAATTCGTGATGCTTGGGATAATTTTACTTATTTTAGCGGAGAGAAGGCCTTCCAAATGTTTGATCAGGACGGGACTTGTGATCGATACAACGAATTGAGAAGGAAGCACGTCCTCTTTAATTTCATCAATAACTGTTTTTAATTCAGATGGCTTCACACAAAGAAAAATGATATCGCTCTGTGCAGCCACTTCTCTATTCGATCGGGCAACTTGAAGCCCAGGATATGTCTGAGCAAGCAGCTCTACTTTACGAATCGTACGATTTCCAGCAATAATTTGCTCCGGATTGAAAGCCCCAGAATGAATAAAAGCTTCAATCAGAATACTTCCCATACTCCCAGTACCGATGAATCCTGCTTTCATCTAGTAATCCCTCCCGAAAAAAATCAGTCACTTTTGTGCATATTTATAAAACGGAGTCAGTTTAAGTTGCCATTCGGATGCTTTTTCATCTATATGCTCACAGATCATCGAATATGCTAGGAACGCTTGCTTGCCTGAAGAAAAGGGAAAGAATGGGGGGAATTTGTGAAGTTGGGTGGTTATAGAAAAGTTAAGGTTCTGCTGATCTTAGCTGTGCTTTGTTTATTGATCGGGGTCGTATGGCCATTCCTACGTGGCGGAAGGTCTCAGATCGAAACCGAGTTTGTCCCTATGAATAATCAAATGCAAGCGATGCTGGAAAAAGTGGCGGAAGAATCAATTGTAAGTTCGGAGTCCAAGCCAGTACATAGTGCTAGTCCTGCAGCCAAATCTACAGCAGCTATATTAGATTTGAATTCGGCTACATTTGAGCAATTAAACGAACTTCCCGGGATTGGGAACAGCAAAGCCCAGGCGATTCTGGACTATCGGTTGCAAAAAGGGCGATTCAGCCAAGTGGATGAATTGACGGAGGTCAAAGGCATCGGCGAGAAGATGCTGGAGAAATTAAAGCCGTTGGTGTATGTCAGTTCGCCATAGCCAGCTTTTATTTTGCTAGGAAGTATGAGAGAATACTAGAAATGAAAAAGGCAATCCATGTCAACGAATCAGGGGGCATGGGAAGGAGGAAACAGCTCCGTTATGAGCATTCGTAAAGATTGGGATACTTATTTTTTGGATATTGCTTACATGGCCTCTACACGCTCCAGATGCAACCGCCGGCATGTTGGCGCTGTATTAGTACAAGGAAAGAAGCTGCTCGGAACGGCCTATAATGGGGCCCCAATGGGCGTACCGGACTGCACGGAAGCAGGTTGTATGCTCGTGGAAGAAATTGAGCTGAAAGTTGTGGCGGATATCGAGGAAGTTATTCGCAAACAGCGCTGTATTCGAACCATTCATGCCGAACAAAATTTACTGCTATTCACGGATAGGGAAGATCGTGAAGGCTCAACAGTATATGTCACGGATCAACCGTGCTGGACCTGTGCGAACATGTTGGCAAATAGCGGTGTGACCGAGATTGTTTTTCATCGGGGATATCCGAAGGATCACGAGAAAGTCAGCGAGTTAATGGTGTCACGCGGCATTGCCTTCCGGCGAATGGAAGGCTACGAGCCTCCTCACGGAACAGTGTCTGAGGTTGTCAATTAAGCAGTGAAATTATGCAAAGCGAATGAGGAAGAACCTCTTTCCGGCTGTTGCCCATCGGGCAAGGCTGGAGAGAGGTTTTTTTCTTTGCAAGCAGAGGAGCTGGAGCATGACCAATCTTATGAAAAGGCCAGTTGTTCTAGGCTGCTGCCTGTGGATAACTGGGTATGTGCTTGCGCTATACAGCGAGCTCCGGTGGTTGACCTGGACGACGAGCGCGCTGCTGCTGGTCGCGCTGATCGTCATTTATGCGCTGCGGCTGCCTGGCAGACAGCCGCTGTGCGCCCTGCTGCTGGTCGGTGTAGCCTTCGGCTACTACCAAGGGGTCGACCAGCGCAATGTCACTGCGCTGCCGCTGGCGCAGCAGCAGCGGCTGAACCCGGACGGCAGCGAGGTCACGCTGCTCGGCCGTTTCTCCAGCCCTGTCACCGTCGACGGCGACAGGGCCAGCTTCACCGTGGAAGCGGCGACCGTCCGCTTCCAGGACGAGGCTTTCCCGCTTGGCGGGGAAAGCGTGCAGGTCTCGCTGCGCCTGCTGGAGCAGGCGCAGCAGGCTGGGGCGTCGGGCTGGCGCCGAGGCGACGCCTTGACGCTGACGGGGACGCTGCGCAGTCCGTCCCCGGCCCGCAACTTCGGCGGCTTCGACTACCGCCGATATCTGCGCCTTCACCACACCCATTGGCTGCTTGCGGCCAGTGGGGTGGATCAGGCGCAGGTCGAGCCTGCGGCAGCGCGCTTCGGCATCGTCCAGCTGCTGCGCTGGAACGATGAGCTGCGCGATGCGCTCAGCAGGCGCATGGACCTGATCTTCCCCGCGCCGCAGGCGGGGTTTATGAAGAGCATGCTCATCGGCCTGACCGATGATTTGGATCCAGAGCGCTTCCAGCAATTTTCGGAGCTGGGCTTGACCCACATTTTAGCTATCTCGGGCCTGAATATTGCCGTCTTTCTAGGGGTATGCATAGGGCTGATGCGCCGAATGAAGTTAACCAAGGAAACCTATCTGCTAATCTGCATCTGGCTGCTGCCATTTTATATTTTATTGACGGGAGCTTCGCCCTCGATTGTAAGAGCCGGACTCATGTCCATGGTTGGACTCTTTGCAGCCCGCAAAGGCTTGATGAAGGACGTCCTGCATATTATGGCGATCGTTGCTTGGATTATGCTGCTGTGGAATCCCTATTATGTGCTGGATATCAGCTTTCAGCTCTCTTTCTTGGTCACATTAGGGCTTATCCTTGGCGTCCAGCGCGTGAATGATTTGCTTATGCCATGCATTCCCTCTTCCATACTGCGAAATACCGCCTCCATTACCCTCGTTTCGCAAGTGATCTCGTTTCCTGTTTCGATCTATTATTTTAATCAGTTTTCGTTATTGTCTTGGCTG
Organism: Paenibacillus alba; assembly: GCF_013204855.1. Taxonomy (GTDB): domain Bacteria; phylum Bacillota; class Bacilli; order Paenibacillales; family NBRC-103111; genus Paenibacillus_E; species Paenibacillus_E alba. The sequence goes on from NZ_JABMKZ010000003.1 coordinate 138,647, forward strand.
GCGAATGCCATCTTGGTACCTGTCATCAGTTTGGTGGTGTTCCCGGCAGGACTGCTTGCTACCGCTTCGGGGATTGTGTATGTGCCTGCTGGGAAAGGGCTGGGAATAGGTATCTCTTGGCTCAATGGGGCCATCTTCTGGTCGACAGATCAGCTTCAACAACTGCAGGTGTTTAAGCAAATTTGGCCAACGCCAAGCCTGATCTGGATCATTTTGTATTACCTGCTGCTGGTTGCGATCTATTGGTTATGGCGGCGTTTAGCTGAGTCAAGGCTAGAGCAGCAGCCGGTAAATCTGGAGAGTCCTCAAGCCCGAACAAAATTTAACGTTCCGATGTGGTTGGGTTGTACCTGCGGATGTTTCCTTATGTTGCTTTGGATAGGCTATACGCCGGAGCGATGGAATCGAACAGGAATCGTCCAGTTTATTGATGTTGGTCAAGGTGATGCGATTCTCATTCGTACGCCGTATGGAAAGCACATCTTGATTGATGGCGGGGGAACGCTGACTTTCAGGAAGGCAGGAGAAAGCTGGAAGACGCGAAAGGACCCCTATGAGGTTGGAGCTAAGCTGTTAGTTCCGCTGCTTAAGAAACGCGGTGTTCATCAATTGGATCTTGTTGTGCTCACACATGAGGATGCCGATCACAGCGGGGGATTGCAGGCTGTTGCTTCTCAGATGCGGGTTAGCCAATTCCTGTTTAACGGCACCTTTAAGCCTGGGGCTCAAACCGCCCAATTATTTGAGACGCTGGTTGCGCGCAAAGTACCGCTTTTGCCTGCCAATGCCAGTCACTGGATTCAGCTTGATCCGCAAACCAAATTTCGTATCTTATATCCCATGGAAGAGGAGGCGCAGCAGCTTGAAATTGTGAAGGAGCAAAATGCGCAATCCGTCGTTTTTTTATTGGAGATGCAGGGCACGCGTTGGTTGTTTACTGGCGACATGGAGAAGGAATCGGAACGGAAGGTACTGGACTTTATGAAAGGACATCCTGCGTTCCTAGAAAGGAATTCAAATGGAAATAAGGATGCCGCACATCTGGTGGATGTTTTGAAAATTGCCCATCATGGCAGCAAAACGTCAACCACGCAGGAGTGGCTCGATTATTGGCGGCCATCCTTGGCGGTTATTTCTGTAGGTGCTGTGAATAGCTATGGCCACCCTGCGCCTGATGTGCTGCAGCGCTTAAATGAAGGCGGCATCGCGGTATTTCGAACGGATCAGATGGGAGAGGTGCAGGTGGAGGTTAGGGAAACTGGCCTATTTTTCAGAAAAAAGCTATCTGGGCCGTAAGGCATAGGGCTTTATTTACAAGTGACAGCCAATGTTACATAAAATTGATTGAAATGGTCATTTTTGGGAAGGGTTTTAATGGATTGTGTCGAAATTGTAAATCGACCGTTTGCTAATTACATAAATCGACATGGTGGTGGGATGATTAATGTCAAAAAAATCCAGCGTACGTCTGTCCAAATTGAAATCAGTAGGAATGAAGATTAGTTTATCGATCATTGCAAGCAGTCTATTCTTTGTTATCTTCATGGGTGTTGCCTCGTACCAGATTTCGAAAAATGTGATGCAGACAAAAGTTACAGATGCTTCTCTCCAAACGATTGTACAGGCCGAGCAGAAATTGGATTTTGTCTATCAATTGTATCAGAAGCTGTCTCTTCAGCTTGTGATGGATGCTCCACTTCAGCAGCAAGTCGGGAAGGCTTCAAATTTAAAAAAAGATTCACGAGAATACAATGAAAATATGTCAATCTTAGAAGCAACGTTATCGGCTTACTTATATTCCAATGAGGGTATCCAGTCGATGGAATTGTTTACGTCCGATGGGGATATTATTCAAACCAAATCGAGCTTGATGTCTGAGAAAAACTATGCTGATCAAGATTGGTTTAAGGCTATTGTTGCCAAAGACGGAGAGCCGTTATGGTTGTCCACGAAGCCAAAGGACAATCGCAATACAACACCTGTAATTTCAGTTGGAAGTCTCATACATCAAGCGAATTCCAATGAATACTACATTGCTTTGTTTGATATCAGCTTGGATATTGTTAAGAATCAGCTCGCTTCTATTCAAATGGGGGACAGCGGGGCGATTCAAGTTGTAGATGGGGCAGGACTGGTTGTTTACAGTCAAGATTCCGCTCAAATGGGGGCTGCTTCCGGCTACCCGATCCGCGAAGAAAGCAAAGGCAAAAAGAGCGATTCCTTTGTTTCAGCAGATGGAACGAAACAAATTGTTTTGTCCAAATCAGAGGCGACTGGCTGGTTCACGGTCGGTATTATTCCGATTCATGATCTGACCAAAGATATGGAAGTGATCTATAATTTAACGCTTATTGTTTCCCTATGCGCGTTAGTTTTGGCCGCAGGGGTCGGATATTTGGTTGCCAGAATGATTGGGAAGCCATTGGGCCATATACGGAATTTGATGGAGGATGGAGCCGGAGGAGATCTGCGCATTCGTGTACAGACCAAATCCAAAGATGAAATCGGCCAATTAGGCAGCAGCCTCGATGCGATGATGAGGCAAATTACGGAATTGTTCAAACAAACGACGCATTCTTCCGAGGAAGTGTTGCAAACGGCTGCAGAATTGTCCGTGTCCTCCAAGCATACGGCTGCGGCAGCAAGTGAAATCGCCGCAGCGATCAATGAAATTTCCGGCGGTGCATCGGGCTTGGCCGCTCAGGCTGAACGAGGGAATGAGCTGACGATGCAAATCGGACAACAAATTACCAGTGTTGTACAAGCCAATGAAGTGATGGGGATTGCAGCAGAGGAGATGGAGAGCTCAAGCAGGACGGGGACCCGCTATATGGAAGAGCTTATCGCCAAAACTAGCATGACCGAAGAGATGACACGTTCGATGGTTGAGAAAGTCGATAAATTGAAGGATAGCACGCTGTCGATTCGAAAAGTGCTCGATATCTTAAGCCAGATGACCAAGCAAACGAATATTCTTTCGCTTAATGCCACCATCGAAGCCGCGCGCGCCGGGGAAGCGGGGAAGGGATTCATGGTCGTAGCCGATGAAATTCGCAAGCTGGCCGATCAGTCTCGCAAATCAATTGAAACCGTAGGACATATCACAGAAACGATTCAAAATGAAGTCATTGATACAGTGGCCGTTCTTTCGGAAGCCTATCCGATATATCAAGAACAAATTCAATCTGTGAAAGAAGCGGATTTGCTGTTCAAACAAGTGCAGGGGAGAACGGTTAGTTTCAGGGAACAATTGGGTTCCGTCAGTCAAACCGTCTTGAAGCTGGAAGCATCGCAAGGCGTGCTCAGTGATACCATGATGAGCGTTGGTGCGGTGTCCGAGCAGTCGCTGGCTAACTCTGAGCAAGTCGCTTCTTTAAGCTCCGATCAACTTAGCATTAGCAAAGGGCTGGTGCAGCTGTCGGACAAATTAGAGAAGCTTTCCGTTGCTCTCCAAGATTCCTTATCCAAGTTCAAAGTTTAAAATAGGAACAGCCCAAGAAGACGGTTTCCGGTAAAGGAATGTCTTGTTGGGCTGTTTTATTTGTTTCGTTTTATTCATTTTCTTTGAGCAATGCTTCTCCATAGTTTGTAGACTGCTGATCAACTTGTTCAGGTACGGCTGTTTGCATCCATGGCGGGTCGCCATATTTATGCAGCATTTGATTGATCGAGTAAATACCCAGTGGAACAACGTAGGACAAGATGGTGCAAAGCACGACTAAACCGGATGGAATTAAGCCAATGAAAGATGACCACATGGTCTTATCGCTCCTTTGAGACTTCAAATATATTTCCAACTCGTCGGATAATAACCTGAGCCTGTACTTCAACCTCCGTTTGGGAAAATAGATTCGAACCTGTATCCCAATTCTCAGAGATTGGCTTCCACATTTTGTAGTGATTTTCAAATAGATACGCGCCGAGTCCCAGAGCATCTTTCTTGTAAGTCTTTTGAAGTTTCGCAATGACTTTATTCGAATTCTTGATGAGTGTTTCTTCCAGTTTTTTTTGCAAGGATTCCAGTGTTTTGGATTCTGTTGGATCGCCGTCGGTAAGCGATTTATCGAGAACACCCTCAGCAACTAGTTTAATTGTAAATTTAAAGTGGTCTGGGCTTGTCTGTTTAACGATGAATTTGCGTCTTGCTCGCTCGACCTTAAAACCAATGATTTCATCGCCAAAATTAGCTTCAACAATTCCGCCCTTCACTCCTTTGGTGATAAAGTTGAGACCTTGCGTTTCTTCCCCATTCAAGAATCCAACCAATTGATTGGTTGCACCATCGAATAAGGCACTCCCATTCAAGCTTAGATCTTTATTTTCTCTTTTTACTTTTTGTATCACATAGCTTTCGCGTTTGATTAAACTCTCGTGGACATCTCCAATTCGCGACTGAGGCAGCATGTAGTTGGTTTTTTTATTATTTTTGGCAATCGAAGAGATGTAGTCAATCGGTGTGGTTTCATTGTTAGGCTCAATATCCAGGATATCCGACGCTTTTCCTTCCGCGATCAACACTTGGACGCCTCGGCGCATCTCGCTGTTCCTTAGGAAATAGTCCAGCATGCTGGGGAAAGCGGCTTTACTCTTCGCCACCTCGCTGGAGACAATGATAACCTTTAAATGTTCGAAATAAGGAGTGCGGCTTGTTTTGGCAGCCATTCTTGCGGCTATAGCGGGCATGGAGTTTTCCGAAGTTGAAATGTTGAAATAGGCTTGCGTGGCATGAGGCGCACTATTATTTTGGGTATTGCTTTGCTTCAAACCGCCTGGAACCATCATTTGAAAGGTGCCTGTGTACAGGTTTTTTTCTCCTGCTTCTTTATAGTCCACGGCAACCCCTACAACAAATCCTCGATCATTGATTTCTACGCGATCCCAGCACCCTGTTAAGAGCAAGACGGCACAGCCAAGTCCTAATAAGGTTGATAGGGCTTTAAGTGGCATCACTTTTCACTCCTCGAAGCTTTGCAACCATAAAAATGATGATAGGAAACAAGATGCTGACGATGACGCCGTAATGTGTGATAACGCTGCTTATTTTACCAAAATCCGTTAAGTTTTTTGGAAACATGCAAAATAAATAAATGACTGGACTTAATAGAAAAACCAATTTGATATGTTTTTTTTTAGGGAAAATCGAATGGAGCGCAAACACAGCACAATCAAAGGCCATAACGGTTGTTGTAAATACAGTCATTATCCATATTGTAAAAAAAATCGATTCAAACCGTTCAAAAAATTCGCCTGGAATTTGCATTTCTTTGGCTAATTCTACTGCGGGGTAAGTAATTTCCTGCAATGTCATCTGTGAAAATACGCCTACACATACAAGATAGATAGCTGCGTACAAAATGACGGGGAGTAGAATTCCGAAGACTACGGCTTTTGGGGCATCCTTGGGGCGGTTCATCAAGGTGATATAGAATAGGATGATTTCAAACCCCAAGAGCGAAAAGGTCGTATTTTTAATCCCAACGGTTATCGCTTTCCAATCGGTGATGAGAAACGGCTTTAATTCTTTGGAATCAACGATTCCCAGACTGAACAGAAGGACGAGTACCGTTATGGTGATGACAATCGGGATAAACAGGATATTTAATCGAATAAGGCCAACACGAGCGCCTGATACCCCATACACGACAACAAGCAAGAACGCTAAGGAAATGACTTCGACAGGTGTATTTTCAAATAAATATTGCTTGGAAATATTGGCTATCGCTCTAACCTCGTAGGCGGCAAAGCAGAGAAAATAAGCGGAAAGGGAAAATACAGCAACGATTGCGAGAGGTTTCGTAACGGCCGCAGTCGCATAGGCAAAATAGCCCTGTTTGCTAAAGTGAGTCGCAATATAGGCAAGCAGCCAGGCAAAGCCGGCGGCGATAATGCCTGCAAAAAAGATGGATACCCACCCATCCGACGATTGGACGGTTTTCGCCAAATCCCGCGGCAGCATAATGACGCCTACCCCAATAATCATCGAGGAAATGGTAATCACCATATCCAAAAAGCCGATCTCTCGATCTCCGTATTCAAAGGTTTTCATATTATTTTCTCCTCGGCAGCATGCGTTCTTCATTTTTGGTTTGCAGCATTTTGGGCCGTTTTCTCAGAAAGAAAAGGGGAGCCCTCAGGATGAGATCTTTCCAGTCGCGAATAAATATCGGCGCAAACGGCGTTGAGTACGGAATGCCAAAGCTCTTTAGATTAACGATGTGGATGTTGATCATAATGTAAGCCAGAATGATGCCGTAAAGCCCGAAAACGGCGGCAACCAGCATAATGCCGAACCGCATCATGCGCAGTGATATGGCGAAGGAGTAAGACGGCAAGGAGAAGGAAGCAATAGCTGTGACTGCTACCACAATGACCATAACGGGGCTGACCATGCCTGCGGCTACCGCAGACTCTCCGATGACTAGTCCCCCAACGATCCCTATGGTTTGACCAATTGGCTTCGGCAGCCGCAAGCCTGCTTCTCTGAGCAGTTCCAAGGTGAATTCCATGACAAAGGCTTCAATGACCGCGGGAAACGGCACACCTTCTCGCGCCCCGGCTATGGAGAAAGCTAGTTTGGAGGGAATCATGCCATGATGAAATTCGAGTAAAGCAATATAAAGAGCAGGCAAGAAAGTAGCGATGAAAGCGGAAATCATCCTTAAGGCGCGAGTTAGGGTACTAATCAGCCAATTTTGGTAAAAGTCTTCGGGTGATTGCATGCTGGAGGCGAAGGTAATCGGCAAAATGAGAGCGAAAGGGTCCCCATCCACCAAAATGCCCACTCGTCCCTGGAGAATGGAGCCAGACACTTTATCAGGCCGCTCTGTATTCAAAATAACCGGAAAGGGACTAAGAAAGCTGTCCGCGATCCACTGCTCTAAATATCCGGACCCTTCTATATCGTCGATATCAATTGTGTTTATTCTGCGCGTAACCTCCTTCACCAGCTCAGGATGGACGATATCCGCGATATAAGTAACGACAACTTCTCTTTTCCCTCTACGTCCGACTTGATAGGTATCGAAGACGAGGTTTTTATCTTTAATTCTCCTACGGATCATTGCCGTATTTGTCCTTAGATCCTCGGAAAAGCCTACACGGGGACCTCGAATGATGGACTCTGTTTGCGATTCTTCAACAGCGCGTGTTTTCCAGCCGCAGCTGGAAATTAGTATGCCTTGCTGCAGTTTGTCGAGCAGAAGAAGGGTGTTTCCAGACAATAAAGCCGTTAGCATGTCATCCACAACATCTTCGATTTCAAGATCATATGTCGTTAATATTTGCTGCGTCAAAATGGTCATCAGTTCAGTAGGAGACGCAGCTGTATGTTGATAAGAATGGAGCATCGGTTTGAGCAGCTGGTCATTGATAAGCGTGGTGTCCACCAGTCCGTCAAAGCTGACTAACGCACAGGGATGCTGTTCCTCGCCAATGGTGAACTCTCTTATCATCAGATCGCTTGGGTTATGCAGCTGCATTTTAATCATGGCGAGGTTATCTTGTAATTCAAGAGCAAGTCCTTGGTTGGAAGTGGAAGCGGATTGATTTTTTTGAATTTGCGTCGTTGCCGGAATGGTTGCTCGTCGGATCGGTTTTTTGCCGAATAATTGTTTGAACATGATGTGCTGCCTCCCATGTTACGCAAATGCATACCTTCAATATTTACCTTTTTGCCCTAAATTAACCGAAATGACATTTGTCATCTCAAATCGATGATACCTGTGAATGATGTCAGGGCGATATCTGCGATAAGATTGGTACATCAAAGAAAACGTTGTGAGGTGGCTTATGAAACCAATCATTCAAATTGACCAAGTAACCAAAGAGTTCAAAGGAAGAGCTGCTGTGGATAACCTATCCTTAACGATTGAAGAGGGAAGTGTCGTTGCGCTTCTAGGGCCTAATGGGGCTGGGAAAACAACGACGGTCTCTATGATGCTCGGCCTGCTGCTCCCAACCAAGGGAAACGTTCGTATCTGGGACAGAAATCCCCAGGACAGAGCCGTTCGGAATCGCTTGGGGGCGATGCTTCAAGAAGTCAATGTGATTGATGGTCTGACGGTTCTGGAAACGATTGACCTGTTCCGGCACTACTACAGCCATTCATTGCCGCTGGACCATTTGCTGCACATATCGGGGCTTGAAGCAGAGAAAAACAAGCGTGCTTCCTCGCTCTCCGGAGGCCAAAAGCGCAGACTGGGCTTCGCTCTCGCATTGGCGGGGGATCCTGGCTTGCTGTTTCTGGATGAGCCAACTGTCGGCATGGATATTACCGCGAGGCAACAATTCTGGGAAACGGTTCGCGGGATGGCGGCCAACGGCAGAACGATTATTCTTACGACTCACTATTTGGAAGAAGCAGACAGCATCGCGGACAGAATTGTTGTCATCAACAAAGGCAAGCTGATCGCGGACGGGACTTCGACGGAAATCAAAGCTTCTACGAATCGGAAAACGATTCTTTTCACAGCGGGTGCCCATTTAACAGAAGCTCAGCTTGCTTCGCTGCCTTGCGTTAACGATGTGACATGGAGTGGTCGCAAGGTGAAAATCACGAGTACGGACACGGATAAACTGATCTTCGCCATGGTTCAGCGGCAGCTGGATATCAAAGATATTGAAATCCATGCGGGCGGGTTAGAAGACGCTTTTCAGTTTCTGGTTCAACAATAAATAGGGATATGAAGGAGATGACGTCAATGAGAGCCATGATTGCTCAATGTAAAGCGGAGCTGCTCAGAACGTTTCGCAATAAACGATTTTTTATGTTTTCGTTGATTATGCCTGCCATTTTTTATTTTATTTTCTCCTCAACGGTTGGGGATAATACGGAGGTTGGAGGGGTTTCCTGGAAAGCGTATTATTTGATGTCGATGACCGTTTTTGGAGTTGTCGGAGCTTGTGTGAATACGCTCAGCATTAAGTTCGCCCAGGAAAGAACGCAGGGCTGGCTTCGGATGATTGAAATTACGCCGCTGCCGTCAAGCGCCTATGTTTTATCGAAAATTGTTTCTCATAGCATCATTAATTTGGTCACCATTATCTTTATGTTTCTGCTCGGCGGGCTTGTCAAAGGCGTGGAGCTTACGTTGTTACAATGGGTCGGCTGCGGATTGTGGATTTGGTTAGGTTCCTTGCCCTTTATGGCGCTTGGCCTTCTGATAGGCACATGCAAAACCGTTGAGGTGACACAAGTTGTAGCGCAAATTATTTTCATGGGTTCTTCTGTCCTTGGAGGATTATGGTTTCCAACGCAGGCGATGCCCAAAATCATGCAAACCATTGCGCAATATGTCCCTACGTTTCGTTATGGTCAAGGTGCTTGGAATATCATATCCGGCGTAGGTTTAACATGGAGCGGCGTACTCATTCTGATCGGTTACGGGGTCGTATTTGTGGTATTATCATCGTATATCCTGCAAAAACAGAAGGCGGCCTAAACGATGAGCAAGCTTCTCAAAAGCCGGAAATCTCCGGTTGATCTTTGGTATTTGTGGTTCTTCTACTTAATTTTTCCCATCATGACATTAACGTCAAAGCCGCTTCCACAAATGTGGGCCGGCTTTGCTTTATTAGCTGTTTTTGCGCTTTGTGTCACATTGGGATTTCGGGATGCCAAGCGGAGATTCATTTACATTGTGCTCATTTGTGCGATGATCCTGTTTTTTTCCACGACTTATAGTCCGTATTTGATCTACATGTTTTTCTATACAATTCCCTTAATGGGGCTGCTGCCAACGACAAGACAGTTTTTCTTAACCCTCGCTGTTTTGATAACGACGGTCATTTTCATTATTTTGCTGGATTTCGATCAATTTTATGGCGACGGGCTTTGGTATTTCTTGCCTTCTCTTGTCATTATGCTTATCCTTCCGTTCGGAATTCGATCGAGAATGAAGGAAAATGAGCTGAGGGAGAAATTAACGCTTGCCAACGATGAGATTGCTCGTCTGGCTAAGCTGGATGAACGGCAGCGGATTTCCCGCGATCTGCATGATACCCTCGGGCATACGCTGTCTTTGATCACGCTCAAAAGTGAGCTGGCAGAGAAATTGATCCTCAAGAATCCGGAGCGGGCTGTGCAGGAAGTGAAGGATATTCAAGCGACTTCCCGAGCGGCGTTGAAGCAGGTGCGTGAATTGATTTCAGGGATGAACATGGTCTCTATTACGGAAGAACTGAAGAAATCCGAAGAAATTTTACGTGCGGCCGGTATGGTATTTGATGTGGACAATCAGGTCGATTTATCCGAGATGCCTCCTATGGTTCAGAATATTTTGGGCATGTGTTTGAAAGAAGCCATCACGAATGTGATTAAACATAGCGGGGCGACGATTTGTACATTGAAGCTTCAGGAGGATCGGGCTTACTGGAACATGAGCTTGTCGGATAACGGCCCAGTTTGCGAGAGGAATAAACAACAGCTGCCTTCTTCGGGGCGCGGCTTGCTGGGGATGAGAGAACGTCTGGAATTAATTGAAGGCACAATGACGTTCCATATAGGCACAGAAGCCGAAACCAGTCTTGTCATCCAAATCCCCAGGATAATCAAACAATATGAAGCGAAAGGGTGAGCGTGAATGCGAGTTGTGGTTGCTGAAGACCAAGGTATGCTTCGAGGGGCACTGAGTGCTCTGCTGGATCTTGAGGATGATATTGAAGTTGTTGGTCAGGCAGCTAATGGCGAACAGGCTTTGGAAATGATTCAGGCGCTTCAGCCTGATCTCTGTATTATGGATATTGAAATGCCTAAGCTGACAGGCCTGGATGTTGCCGATAAAATAAAAGAAGCTAAAATGACTTGCCGCGTGGTCATCTTGACCACCTTCTCTCGTTCCGGCTATTTTCAGCGAGCGATGAAAGCCGGTGTTCACGGGTATCTGTTGAAGGATGCACCGATTCAGGAGTTAAGTGAAGCGCTGCGCAAAGTAGAGAGCGGGGGCCGGGCGATTTCACCGGAGCTTGCTCTTCAATTCTGGGAAGCGGAGAATCCGCTCACGAGCAGAGAACAGGACATTCTTAAGCTGATCGCACAGGGATTATCGGCAGGGGAGATGGCCAAGCAGCTATTCCTCTCGAGCGGTACCATTCGCAACTATGTGTCCGAGATATTGCAGAAGCTGGATGCCAAGAATCGCATTGATGCGATTGCGATCGCCGAAAAGAACGGTTGGCTTCAATAGATGAGGTTTGAGAAGAGCTCGTGAGCCCGTTAAGGGAGCACGAGTTTTTTGCTCTCTAGGTACTAGATAAACATAGTACTTTCCCAATGTGCAAAATCACTTACAATGAAAGTAATTTGACCAAAGTACAAAAGGGAGGCTTGGATTTGACAGAGATGAAACTAATATTGTTCATATGCGTCTAAGAAGTGTGTATTTATTCATGAAAGTTTGTTATTCTGTTAGTTGCAAGACGCTATTGTATTTTATTCTAAAAGATTTGCAACCTTATGAGCCGCAGCTGCGTCTGTAAGATTGCAAGAGGGAGGGATCCCAGTGGTAGCACCCGAACTGGTTAGATCAGCTCAAGCCGGTGATCGTGATGCTCTCATTACCCTATTGCGAGAAATTGAGTCTCACGTCTATAGAACCGCTTATTATATTTTGAATAATGAACAGGATGCCCTTGATGCTTCACAGGAGGCGCTCCTTCGGATTTATACAAAAATTAATTCGTATGAAGAAAAAGCGCTATTCAAGACGTGGGTACAGCGGATTGTAACTAACATCTGCATCGATAAATTTCGCAAGGCGAAACCAACGGTTTCTATTGATGAGCATGATATGACTTTTACTGCAGAGCATAATGTGGAATATGAAATTATGACCGGCTATTTAGCCAAAGACATTCGAGAGGCAATAGATAAGCTTCCCGAGCACCATCGATCTGTCGTTGTTCTTCGTTATTTGCAGGACTTTTCGTATCATGAGATTGCAGAATCGCTGAACTTGCCACTGAATACGGTGAAGTCATACTTATTTCGAGCGAGACAGCAATTGCAGTCGCTGCTCCAAGACTATCAGAAAGGAGGTGTTCGGGGATGAATTGTCAAGAGGTGATGGAATTTATGCAAAGACAACTGGATGGAGATCTGGATGTTCAGGAAGAAGATGAGCTTCACGCTCACCTGGCGCGCTGTTTGGACTGTGCACAGATGTTTGAACGTTTACAGAAATTGTCCGATGAGTTGACCCAATTACCCAAGGTTGTTCCTCCATACAGTTTAGTCGATGCTATTATGCCGCAACTAGCCGAATTGGATAGACAACATAGCGCGGCGTCCATTACTGACAAAGTGGCTGTCATCGGCGCGAATACGAGCCAGACCGCCCATGGGCAGACCTCTAAACTCCCTAGGACACGCCGAATTGGATCGCAATTCTCATGGAAATTCGCAGGCGGGATCGTGGCCGCGGGTCTCATCCTTGGCTTCTTCGTTTTTAATTTGAACCATCCTGTATTGGATAACGCGGATGGCCTGATGCAGCCACAAAGCAAGTCAGAGTCCAGAAGTGCTGGACAAGGTGGTGCTGGCGATCTTGGAAATAAGGCAGCCGCTAATTCGATGGCTGTGCAGCCATCCAGCAGCGCTGAAAGTAAGCCGGAAGGAACGCCAACACCGACGCAGGAAGCCACTTCGGACACACCGAAGACAGAGCGCAAAGCGGATGATGCAGCAGGAGCTGGAACAGCGCCTCAGGCGACAACAAGCGCGAAGCTGGAGGATCCGCTGGCCATCAGCAAAGATACGGTCAAAGGCTCTGATCAAGCGCCTGTGGCACCTTCGACAACCGAACCGGAGCGTATGAAGGATCCGAATACGAAGAAGGATTCAGAGAATAAGCCAGCTGCTGGTGCGATGAATCCACCGGTCCAAACGGAAACTCCCGCTAAGCGTGACGATGCCAAAGCAGCCAATCAGGCCAAAGCGGGAGAGCAGAAAACGGCGCCGCTTGAGAAGAAAAGTGAAGAGTCCAGTGATACCTTTGGCATTCAATCTTTATATGCTGCTCCACCGGCTGTGACTTCATTGAAATCTGCTTCAGAGGTTTATTTAGCCGTTGTTGAAGAACAGCATGTTGTCATTCGAAATAGTGCCACGAAAGACATTGTTTTCGAATCCAAGCATATTTGGCAAACGGGTGATCAGATTTCACTTCTGGAGTGGTCCAAGGATGATATCCTATTTTATCAAACGCAAAGTGGAGACACCCTCCAATCGTTTCGGATTGATCTGAAAGCCAAAACAGAAGTGGCTCCTTAAAAATTGCGACATTCATGCACCAAATGAGCAGTCTCTGTATATACTTTAAGAAGTAGAACACGCAGCGCCAATTGGTGGTTTGTCCACACGGTTTAAGGTTTCTAGAGCCTTTCACCGGTGTTTAAATAGACAAACAAAGGGATTACGACAGGGTCTTCGGACTTTGACGTAGTCCCTTTGTTGTTGGTAGAATGGAAGCAAGGAGTGAACGCTAGCCATGGATGCAAAGAGAGCATTGAAAGATATTCAAGCAGGCCGCCCGGCACCGGTGTATTTGTGCTACGGTCCTGAGAAATATAAGATGAGAGAGTTTATTCAAGTGTTGACTGATTTACTCATTGAACCTGAGCACAAAGAGTTCGCTGTGAGTAAATTTGATTTAAGTGAAATCAGCCTATCTGCTGTCTTGGAGGATGCGGAAACCCTTCCTTTCATGGTGCCGAAGAAGCTCGTCATTGCCAAAAACGCCTTATTCTTTACCGGCGCCAAGGAGAGCACGAAGATCGAGCATCACCTGGATCGGTTGACGGATTATTTGAAGTCGCCGGCAGATCATACGGTCGTTGTATTTACGGTAGATGCGGACAAGCTGGATGAACGCAAGAAAATTGTTAAAGCGGTCAAAGATCTCGAAGCAGCTGTTCCGTTCCTCTCGCTTAGTGCAGATGAATTGCAGGTTTGGGTGGCTAAACAGGCGGAGCAACTGGGCTTTGCATTCGCTAAAGAAGCTGCTGATCAGTTGATCCTGTATACCGGTGGCAATTTGCAGTCTCTTTCGGCAGAAATTGAGAAGATTTCCTTATACGTGGGTGTGGGTGCTGAGGCCTCCGTGCATGTGGTTGATGAGCTCGTAGCTCGGAGCACGGAGCAGAATGTGTTTATTCTCATTGAGGATATTGTCAATGTAAGACTGGAGAGAGCTTTTGTTATTCTGGAGGAACTGCTGAAACAGCGCGAGGAGCCCATCAAGATTGCATCGCTTATTGCTCGGCAATTCCGCATTATGCTTCAAGTTAAGGAGCTCAGCAAACAGGGCTACTCCCAGCAGCAGATGGCCTCGCAGATCGGCTTGCATCCGTTTGCCGTGAAAGTCGCAGAAGGACAAGCCCGACGGTACGATATTCAGAAGTTGAGCGCTATCATGTCGCAGCTGGCGGATCTGGATTATCAGATGAAAACAGGGAAAATTGATAAAGTGTTAGGTCTTGAATTGTTTCTTCTTCGGCTTGCAGCCTAAGGAGAAACAGCAGATAGAAAAAAGTCCAGCCCTCCGAAGAGAGCTGGACTTTTGCTTTATGTCCTTGTATTACGCTTGGGCCGTAAGAGCGTTTAGCTTTTTAGCCAGACGGGACTTCTTGCGGTTAGCGGCATTTTTATGGATTAAACCTTTAGAAGCTGCTTTGTCTAATTTCTTAGAAGCGTTAATCAGAGCATCTTTGGCAGATTCAACATTATTGCTTGCAGCAGTTTCGAAAGCTTTCACAGCAGTACGCAGAGCGGACTTTTGGGAAGCGTTGCGAAGACGGCGCTTTTCGCTAACTTTTACTCGTTTAATAGCGGATTTAATGTTTGGCATGAAATTCACCTCCTACTTACAAAACACGGTTCAACGTTACATTTGTATGTTTGCTGACAACTTTAAGTATTCTACCATGCAATATTTGAAAATGCAAGACCTGTCAATAGGTTTTCAGTGGTCTTCTTTTTTGTATAAGGCTGAAAAAATCGTCACACAATAAGGGATGCAAGGCACCAGAGAAAGGGGAACGTCAATGGACTTAGGCTCTTTTACAACACATACGGATCTCGCGTTAGATGCACGGGATATGGCGCATGCTGCGAATCACGGGCAGCCGCTTCCCGGCATTGAGCAGGAATCTACGCGGGAAAATGGGATTCGAGTGACCAAAATTAACGTTTTGAACGAAGAAGGTTCCAAAGCGCTTGGTAAGCTTCTCGGTCACTATATAACGATAGAAGTGCCGGCCTTGCGGGAAAAAGACAGCCAACTGCAGGATCGTGTCGCCACTAAGTTGGCTCAGGAATTCGAGCAATTTCTGCGCGAAATCGGCATCCCCAAACAAGCAAAGGCTCTCATTATCGGGTTGGGCAATTCCAATGTGACGCCGGATGCGCTTGGTCCTCTTGTGGTTGAGAACATCATGGTCACCAGACATTACTTTGAATTGGTTCCAGACGATGTTAGTCCCGGATATAGAGCTGTTAGTGCTGTGGCGCCAGGCGTGCTTGGAACGACGGGCATTGAAAGCAGCGATATCGTTCAGGGGATTGTTGACAAATCGAAGCCGGATTTCATTATTGCGATTGACGCCTTGGCGTCCAGATCTTTGGACCGTGTGAACACCACGATTCAAATTGCCGACACAGGCATTCACCCCGGCTCAGGGATCGGAAATAAGCGCAAAGGGTTGACCAAGGAGAATCTGGGTATACCTGTCATTGCGATTGGGGTGCCAACCGTTGTTTATGCCTCTACGATCGTGAGCAACGCATTTGACCTCATGCATAAGCATTTTAGCGAGCAGACAAGCAATACTGGGCAGATTTTGGGACTGTTGGACAATATCCATGAGGATGAACGATTGCAGTTGGTGAAGGAAGTCCTGAACCCTGTAGGACACGATCTGCTCGTCACACCGAAGGAGATTGACCAGTTTATTGAGGATATAGCCAATATAATCGCAAGCGGCTTAAATGCTGCACTACACGACGCTGTAAGCGTGGATAACGTTGCTGCCTATACGCACTAAAACGGGGATAAAGAGCTGAACCACGAAGATAAGTGGAACAGTTCTTTCTTTTTTGTCCAATTTAAGGAAATATGGAAGGAGATAGGAGAACAATGTCGAATTAATGACGATGATCTCTGACAAGGAAGTGATTTTGTTGAGCATTTCACAACAAGCGAAGTTATTTATTGGGTCATCTGCCGAAAGTATTGAAGTTGCAGAAGCCTTGCAGGCCAATCTTCATTATTCATGTGATGTTACGATCTGGAGCCAGCTTCTGTTTCCGCCTTCACATACCATCTTGGCTCCACTTATCCAACAGGCACAAGCTAGTGATTTTGCTATTTTTGTTTTTCAACCTAACGATTTGACCTTACTTAGAGAATCCCTGGTAAGCTCTGTGCGAGACAACGTCATTCTGGAGCTTGGTCTATTTATTGGACAAATAGGTTTAGAGAGAACCTATTTTCTGATTCCAGAAAGAGAAGAATTACATATTGCCACGGATTTACTTGGTCTCACGCCGCTTATGTATAATCCTAATCACTCTTCTGGCTTGCTGGCAGGCTTGGGTCCGGCTACTTTCATTGTGAAGCAGATGTTGGGGAGATTAGGGCTGAGACAGAAATGAAGCCTAAACTATTCATTGGCTGTTCCCCGGAGAGCTCGCTTTGGGGTGAATTCTATCAATCTCAATTGTCTCAGGCAGCCGAGGCGACGCTGATTAATCAAGGGGTGCTGACAGCCTCCCAGCAGAAATTGAAAATGCTCAAGCGGCACATCGAAGAAGCGGATTTTGCTTTGCTGATTGTTACGAAGACGGATTGTCATGATTCTCAGCGGTTTGCGAATATACTTGTGCTAATCGGATTATGTCTCGGGGAGCTCGGTCACAGCCGGACATTTCTTGTATTGTCCCATGAGGCTGAGCTGCCTGAATATTTGGAAGGCTATAGCCCTTTGAGATTGGATGATCAACAGGAGAATGCGCAGTTGGCGGAGATGGCCGGACCGCATCTGTATCCAATCAAGCATAGTATGAGTATGCAGAAGAAGCGATATAAGCCGTCTGATATGAAAAAGAATGATGCGATCCGCAGTTTTTTGTTTGATGCTTTGGATTCGTTGAGTGTGTCCAGCGTGGATTATGACCGCGTGCTGGATAAATTCCATAAGACATTTGATACCAATTGTGGTATAATCGAGCTTCAAGAAGTCACCGCGGCAACGCTCTTTGAGCTTCTAGTAGACGGTGTGACTCTACAACAATTTGGTCGTGCCGGCCAAGTGAGCAACAACCACAGTTTCCATGTGGATGACCCCAACAGTTATCTAGCAGAATGCTATCGAGGCAAAGATACGAACATCTACTTAGGCCGAGCCAAGGACAAGGAAGATGGCGAATATGAATATATTTATTGCATTAAGCTGCATCCAACGATCGTTTCATCCATCCATTTCAAAACGAAAGATGATATCCCGGCGCGCAGCCATCATCAAGTCATGATGGAACTATCCGAAAGAAATGCGAAGCTTGTGTCTTCTCTCAAATCGATTGTGAAAGGAAGGATTCTCTATGCTGAAGCACATGAAGAAAGTTCGTAACCGATCAACCCCCAAGAATGAACATAAACCGAGCGACAAGTCGCTGCTCAAACTATATACAGGTCCTACCGTTTTGAACAAAACAAGCGGGGTTACTATCGTAGCCAAAGGCTCATTTGATTTTGAATCGCTTGCATAGCTCCAGACCATGTGAAGAACCCCGAAAGGGGTTCTTTTTTTGTTTGTTCCTGTAAGGGGCAGGTGAAACGGAACTATGATCCTTTATTTGTACCAAAATAGCCGTTTTGCAGGCTGAATGGGAACTACGGTACGCTAAACCGCTTCGTATTGCTTCATTTCGCCATCGGAAGAGGAAATAGGGGATCGCAGTTCCTTTTCATCCTCCAAAACGGCTATTTTGGATCAAATAGGGGATCATAGTTCCCATTGGCCGGCATAAGCAGAGGCAGAGTGGTAGAGCACAGGTATTACAGGCATCACAGACAGCACAGACATCACACGCAGAATCCCGCGCTCATTCATGCTTGCTTTCTCTAAATGTCCCTCTATCAAATTTTCTAGTGATTCGAGTTCTAGCGAAGAGGCTCGTTTCATAGATTAAATTAAGAGAGATTAGGAGGAATCAAACGATGAAATGGACATCAGCTACATTAAATCTCAGCCATGTTCGAAAAACGTTTCAGAGCGCAAGTTCCGTCGGCAAAGCATTTTTCATTCTCAGCGCAGCTACCCTTGCTATTTTTGTGCTCATTGGCGTGGGAGGGGTGCTGCAAAATAGATTCATGACAACCTCCCCCGTTTCGTCCATGAAAAGCCTCGCTGCTTCCGTCACGAATCAATTTTTCATCGATATGCTGGGCATGGAAGTGCCGCATCTAAATAAAGATCAGAAAAAATTCACTTTCTCACAGCATAATGTTTTTCATTTTGCTTTCCAGTTCATGACGGATATTAACCCGAACGATCCGAGAAGTCTGGTCGCGAGTGAAGTGCCAGGCATGGACGCGAATAAAACAACGGTTTTGGTAAGAGGCAGTGCGCCCAATCCCAGTGACCCGATCGACTACAATCCCAATTCGCGGGATCTTCAGGCGGAAGCGATCAATCCAATTGCATCACAATTACCGGAGCCTTCACCGATAGCCAGCGCTACTCCAATTGCCAATCCGGTAGGACAGCCGCCCCGAACAGCGGGGGACAACGTGGCATTCATTTACCAAACGCATAGCAATGAATCTTATTTGCCGGAGCTGAAAGGCGTTACGAACCCAGACAAGGCCTATAGCGATAAAGTCAATGTCATTTCCGTTGGTCAACGCTTGGCGCAAAATCTGGAGAAGGACGGCATTGGCGCTGTTCATTCGCAAACCGTTTACCCGAGTACGGTCAAAAATTTTGATTACCCATACTCCTACAAATATTCGTTGAAAACGTTGCAGGAAGCCGCAGCCACACATCCAGACTTGCAGTATTTCTTCGATATTCACCGAGATTCCGCTGTTCGGGATAAGACGACCACCACGATCGGTGGCAAAGATTATGCCCAAGTCTATTTCATTATCGGAGGCAAAAATCCAAATTGGAAAAAGAATGAGGAATTTGCCAACATGATCCACCAAGTCCTAGAAGCCAAACATCCCGGAATATCGAAGGGGATTCATGCGAAGGAAGCGACAGAAGGCAATAATGGCTTATATAATCAAAATTTTTCGCCGAATTCACTATTGATTGAAGTGGGCGGTCCTTATAACACGCTCGAAGAGTGCTACCGAACAACCGACTGGCTGGCCGAAGCGATTTCCGAAGTGATTCTAAATGCGAAGAAAGTAGATATTCCCCTTACGACACCTAAACAATCTTAAGAATGCTAGCTTGGGAGCATAACAAGGCTTATAACGCTAAGGAGGTTTTCAGGATGAAGCTGAGGCAGTTTTATGTGAAAGTGGGCTTGTTCGGTCTGCTGCTGTTGTTTTGTATATTGTTCGGAGTTAGCTTGGCCTCGAACGGGATGGATCGCATTCAAGGGCCTCAGCCTTCCTCGCAAGCAGGACAGCCTGTGGCTGCTGCCTCTACAGGCAAGGGGAGTGCCGTACAAGCTTCGCCCGCGCCTGGGGCCAAAGCCAAGGGGGAGACGCCAGCCAAAGCTCAAGCTGCCGCCAAATCAGACGCAGGTGCAAAGTCTGAACCGGTAGCGGATCACGATAATTCCTTAAATCATGTAGGCAATAAATTAGGTGATCTGCTGCAAATTGCCTCCCATCATGGAATTCGCTTATTCGTCTCGTTGTTTGACGCGTTATTAGGCAAAGGTTAGAAGGCACATTGCTGACACTTCCCACAACTGCTATAATGAAAATTATTTGCATGTAGTGGGGGTTAGTACTTTAGCATGACAGACATTCGAGCAAGACAAGAACGAATTCGCAACTTTTCAATTATCGCGCATATTGATCACGGCAAATCAACATTGGCCGACCGTATTTTGGAATATACAGGCGCCCTCTCGTCACGCGAGATGCAAGAACAGGTGCTTGACCAGATGGATCTGGAGCGGGAACGCGGGATTACGATCAAACTGCAAGCTGTTCGATTAGGCTACCGTGCAGACGATGGTGTCGATTATATCCTTAACTTGATTGATACACCGGGACATGTAGACTTTACATACGAGGTTTCCCGAAGCTTGGCAGCCTGTGAAGGCGCATTGCTAGTTGTCGATGCTGCGCAAGGCATTGAAGCTCAGACATTGGCTAACGTATACCTTGCTTTGGAAAACAATCTGGAAATTTTACCTGTCATCAACAAAATTGATTTGCCAAGCGCCGATCCGGACAAAGTGAAGCAGGAGATCGAAGACGTCATCGGACTGGATGCCAGCGAGGCTGTTCATGCTTCTGCGAAAGCCGGTATCGGGATTAAAGAAATCATTGAGCAAATTTGTCAAAAGGTGCCGGCACCGCAAGGCAACCCGGACAACCCGCTTAAAGCGTTGATCTTCGACTCCCATTACGATAGCTACAAAGGCGTAATCGTATATGTGCGTGTCATGGACGGCTCGATCAAAGCAGGCTCGAAAATTAAAATGATGGCTACTAATAAGATTTTTGAAGTTATTGAAGTTGGGGCATTCATGCCAAGAATGTCATCGGTCCCTTCCCTTGAGGTTGGAGACGTAGGCTTCATTGTTGCAGGCATCAAAAATGTCGGAGATACGCGAGTCGGGGATACCGTCACCGAAGCGGCTCGCCCTGCACCTGAAGCGTTGCCTGGTTATCGCCGGATTAACCCGATGGTATTCTGCGGATTGTATCCGATTGAAACAACCGATTACAATGATCTGCGCGAGGCTTTGCAGAAGCTTGAGCTTAACGATGCTTCCTTGCGTTTTGAACCGGAAACCTCAACAGCCTTGGGCTTTGGCTTCCGCTGCGGATTCTTGGGATTGCTGCACATGGAAATCATTCAGGAACGGATTGAGCGTGAGTTCAACATTCCGTTGATTACGACAGCACCAAGCGTTATTTATCGCATCACCTTGACGAATGGTGATACGATGGAGATTGATAACCCGTCGAACTATCCGGATCCGCAACGCATCGACTTCGTGGAAGAGCCTTATGTGAAAGCGTCCGTTATTGTGCCAAATGATTATGTAGGTACGATTATGGAGCTTTGCCAAGGCAAACGCGGTGAATATTTGAACATGGAGTATCTGGACACCAATCGGGTGACATTGACGTACGAAATTCCGTTATCCGAAATTGTTTATGATTTCTTCGATATGCTGAAGTCAAGAACCAAAGGCTACGCTTCGTTTGACTATGAAGTGAGCGGCTACAAGAGATCCAATCTCGTGAAGATGGATATCCTTTTGAATGCGGAGCAAGTCGATGCGCTTTCCTTCATCGTTCACCGGGATACGGCGTATCATCGCGGGAAAATCATTTGCGATAAACTGAAGGAACTCATCCCGCGGCAAATGTTCGAGGTACCGATTCAAGCGGCGATTGGACAGAAAATTGTTGCGCGTGAGACGGTTAAAGCGATGCGTAAAAACGTCCTAGCCAAATGTTATGGCGGTGACATCTCACGGAAGCGTAAATTGCTGGACAAGCAAAAAGAAGGCAAAAAACGGATGAAGCAAGTAGGTAGCGTTGAGGTGCCGCAAGAAGCGTTCATGGCCGTCCTCAAAATTGACGAATAGTTTGGAATGAATGAGAAGCTGGGGTGGCAGAGTACTCTGCCCCTTGGCTTTTTCTCAATAGAAAGGAAATACCTTTATGTTAGTTAGCTATGCAGCTCCAACTGCGGTGTATATTCATATCCCATTTTGTACGAACAAATGTCATTATTGTGATTTCAATTCCTATGTGCTCAAAGGGCAGCCGGTCATGGAATACTTGGATGCGCTCGAGCGCGAGATGGAGCTGACGGTTCGCCAGCATCCGCCCGCCAAGGTGGAAACCATTTTCGTGGGAGGAGGGACACCGACGGTGCTGCTTCCTGATCAAATGGAGCGGTTTCTGCGCATTGTACGCACGTATTTCCCTGCTGACCCCGCACAGGTCGAATTCTCGATGGAAGCCAATCCGGGGACGACGGATATCGATAAATTGGCTGTTATGAAAGAAGGCGGCGTTAATCGGATCAGCTTTGGGGTGCAATCCTTCAATAATGACATCCTCGCGACGATTGGGCGTATTCATAATACAGATGATGTGCATCGAAGTATCGAGAATGCCAAAAAGCTTGGGTTTGACAATCTCTCCATCGATTTAATGTTTGGACTTCCGAAGCAAACGGTAGAGATCATGCAAGCAACCTTGGATGAGGCGCTTTCGCTGGATCTTCAGCATTACTCGATTTATAGCTTGAAAGTAGAGGAAAACACGCTGTTCCATACGTTGTTCAACAAAAATCAGCTGCCGCTGCCAAGCGAAGATGAGGAAGTTGATATGTATGAGCTCATCATGAAGCGGTTGGAAGCTGCCGGATATAAGCAATATGAAATAAGCAATTTTGCTAAACCAGGTCGTGAAAGTAGACATAATTCGATGTATTGGCGCAATCGCTCCTACTATGGGCTTGGTGCAGGCGCACATGGCTATATGAATAGGCAGCGACATGTCAATGTCAAAGGAATTCAGCCTTACATCGACGCTACGAAAGCAGGATTGCCGATCATGGAGCAATTTGAAGTCTCGCAGCAAGAAGCCATGGAGGATTTCATGATGGTGGGCTTACGGCTGTTGGAAGGCGTGCGCAATAGCGATTTCGCAGAGCAATTTGGCACATCCATTGAATCTCAGTTCGGAGATACACTGCAAGGGTGGCTGAAGAAGCAACTGCTTGAACAAACACCGGAAGGCTATCGTTTATCCAAGCAAGGCATCTTGCTGGGCAACGAAGTGTTTGCTTCTTTCTTAACCTAAAAGTGCGGATGAAACAACGCTGTAGCGGGTACAAAAAAACCTTGTGCAAATATACGGTTTGATGTATATTTATACATGAATCCACTAGTGGTACCGCGGTAGACCCGTAAGGTCTCTCGGAAGCTAGCCTGGATTTTATGCATTTTTGTAACGATTGGTGGGATGACCGTGAATTCATCAACGACAGTGTCCGTAAGAAAAGCGTCTATGAGCGACATAGATAAGCTTTTTGAAATTATACAAGGCTATGCCAAACAGGGAATCATGCTGCCTCGCAGCAAGGAGATGCTGGAGGATCAGATTGATACCTTCGTTGTCGCCGAATACGATGGGCTGCTTATCGGCTGCGGCTCCTTGACGAGGCTTGGGCCAGATCTAGTCGAGATCCGCTCGCTGGGGATGACCCAAGGCTACAAGGGGCAAGGCATTGGCGGCAAGCTTGTAGATTTCCTGGTTGAAGATGCGAGGAGCCAAGGCATTAAGAAAGTGATGGCACTCACGTATGAGGTTGCATTTTTCCAAAAAAACGGCTTTACCCTCGTACCGAAAGAGATTTTTCCAGAGAAGGTTTGGAAAGATTGCATGCATTGCAAAAAACAGTATTGCTGCGACGAAATCGCCGTACTTAAACGTTTGGATTGACTTGACAACAGACCTTAGGGTCTGTTATTTTTGTATTAGGATTTAGCACTCACTAAATACGAGTGCTAACGAAAGTGAACAAATAGCGATTTGTGAAGAGGAGGGGTACTTGATGCTGACAGAACGCCAGCGTATGATTTTAAGTGCTATCATTGATGATTATGTTCGTTCAGCTGAACCGATTGGTTCACGAAGTATTTCAAAACGGGGCAATGTTGGATTCAGTCCGGCAACGATCCGTAACGAAATGTCCGATCTCGAAGAGATGGGCTACCTGGAACAGCCGCACACGTCTGCAGGCCGCATTCCCTCACACAAAGGTTATCGCTATTATGTTGATCACTTGATGCAGCATGGTGCTTTGCATGAGAATGACTTGGATTCGATGAAGGGTGCTTTTGCCGAGCGGATTCAAGAGATGGAAGGCGTGATCCAGCATGTCGCCGGAATGCTCTCCAGTCTTACGAATTATACTTCGATTGTGCTCGGGCCCGAGGTGTTCAGTACGACACTGAAACATTTGCAGATTATTCCGCTTTCGGAGACAACCGCTGTTGCCATCATTGTCATGAATACAGGCCATGTAGAAAACAAAACCGTGACGATTCCAGAAGGCATCAAGATGTCTGAAATTGAAAAGGTCGTCAACATTCTGAACGCTAGACTCCAGAACGTGCCGCTGATTCAGTTTAAATCTAGGCTTTACAATGAAATTTCTGAAGAATTAGGCAAATATGTGAACGGGTATCAAGAGCTGCTGGCCGTTATCGAAAGCGTACTGCAGAGTGATGAGAAAGATCGTGTTTTCCTAAGCGGGATGACGAATATGTTGACTCAACCAGAGTTTAAAGACGTGGAGAAGGTCAAAAGCATTTTCGATCTCTTGGAAGAAGCCCCCACCCTCATCAAATTGTTTACACCGTCCAATGAAGGCATTGAGATCAAAATCGGTGCTGAAAATAGTATTGAAGCTATCAATAACTGCAGCTTAATAACAGCCTCATATTCGATCAGCGGTCAGCCGCTAGGTACGATAGGGATACTGGGACCAACGCGAATGGAATATGGAAGAGTTATTAATCTGATGGCTCATTTGTCCAAACATCTGGAAATTGTGCTCGGGCGCTGGTATGGCAAATGAGTGTAAATAAGACGATTCACAGCGAGGGCGAAGAACGTTATTCAACACTCGTTAATAACGCTGCAGCAGTAAGAGCCATTTGCTCCGCAGTCGAAGGCACCCTTGGTCCCAAAGGGCTGGACACGATGCTGGTAGGCGGGCAGGGTGAAGTGATCATTACCAATGATGGGGTAACCATTTTGGAAAAGATGGACGTCACGCATCCCGCAGCAAGGCTGATGATTCAAGTGGCCCGAAGCCAGCAGCGGCAGATTGGCGACGGAACAACAACGGCAACGGTGCTTGCAGGCGCCCTGGTACAGGAAGGCGTCGCGCAAGTGACGCGCGGCGTACCGGTAGCGAAGGTCGTCAGCGGGATGCTGCAAGGCATCGAGCTGGCGGTGACAAGCTTGCAAGGGCGCAGCCGAGCCATTGAGAGCTTGAGTGACAATGCGCTGAAGCGCATTGCGATTACGGCAGGCCGAGAGCAGGCGGATATCGCCGGGCTCATCATTCAAGCTGCCGAAGCCGTCGGTGAGGCCAAGCTTCGCGAAGACGGCTATCGTTTCGCGGACAGCGTGCTCGCCCACGAAGAGGCGAGCAGCGAGGTATGGACCGGCATTCTGCTGAACCAGAAGCCGATGAACCTGCATCTCGACGAGGAAGCGCGGCGAGATGTCCGCATCCTCGTGCTGCATGATGCCTTGGAGCCAGAGGCGGTCAGCGAGGAATCGCTGGTCACCGAGGCAGGCTTCCAGCGCTACATGCAGCTGCGGGAGCAGTTCCGCAGCAGCCTTGGCTTGCTGCAGGAGCTTGGCGTCGGTCTGATTGCTTCAGACCGCGGCGTTGATCCAGAGGCGGAGCAGTTCTGCTCCGACCATGGCATTCTCGTGCTGCAGCGGCTGTCCCGCCGGGACCTGCAGCTGCTGAGCGAGCACACCGGCGCTAGGCCGGTGCGGCGCACGGCGCTGCCCAAGAGCGCCCCGGAGCTGGGCGCGGCGCTCGGGAGCGCGGGCTATGCCGCTTACGATGAGCGGCTGGAGCGCGTGCGCGTTGCCGGCGGTCACGGCGATCAGCACGTGACCGTGATCGTTGGCGCCGCGACGCGCGAAGCGGCGCACGAGCGCTCGCGCATCGCCAAGGACGCGGCTTCGGCCGTACAGGCCGCCGTCCGCGGCGGGTACTTGCCAGGAGGCGGCGCCGCGGAGATGGCGGTCGCCCATGATCTGGAGCGCGCCCGGGAGACGATGAAGGGCATGGAAGGCTTCGGTGTTGCCGCTGTTGCGGGAGCACTGCGCAAGCCGCTGGCACAAATCGTTGTGAATGCAGGCTACAATCCACTGGAAAAGGTCGAGGAACTGAAAGCGGCGCAGCTAGCGCTTAGCACTGACAGTCTCGGCATCGACTGCGATACTGGTCAAGTGACGGATTTCGTCCATGCGGGTATCGTAGATCCGGCTGACGTTAAGATTCACGCCTTGCAAGCAGCAGGCGAAGTCGCAGCTGCTGTACTGCGTATTCATACAGTAATCAAGATGAAACAGCCTTTTGAAGAGGCCTAAAGCTGGGCAAACTGACGTTAGAGAGAATATGTTGTATTATGTTTAGGAGGTGAAGGACAATTGAGTACTGGAGATAACAAAACAGCCGAGCAAGATGTAAACCCTACATACGCAGCCGAAGGTGAGCAAGAAACAACGGCTCAAGATTCGCAAACAGAAGCTTCTGAAGAAGTGAAAGAGGTTAGCGAATTGGAAGCGGCGCGTGTGCAAGCCGAAGAAAACTATCAGCGTTTATTACGCGTTCAAGCGGACTTCGACAACTTCCGCCGCCGTGCTAGAGCGGAGAAGGAAGATTTCGCGAAATACGCTTCGCTTAAATTGATTGAACAGCTTTTGCCGATTGTAGATAACTTCGATCGCGCGCTGTCTTCAAGCAAAGAGACGAAGGATTTCGACGCTTTGGTGAAAGGTTTGGATATGACGTACCGTGGAATCGATCAACTGCTAACCGCAGAAGGGCTTAAACGTATCGAATCCGTAGGTCATCCGTTCAATCCGGAATTCCATCAAGCAGTCATGCAGGTTGAATCCGATGAGCATGAAGAAGGTATCGTCGTGGAAGAACTGCAAAAAGGCTACATGCTGAAAGATAAAGTCATCCGACCAGCCATGGTCAAAGTTAGCGTCTAAAGATCTTATTAATTAAAATTACAAATAACCAATATGTTCCCCAGGAGCAAAAGGAGGCAGCTTTAACATGAGTAAAGTAATTGGTATTGACTTAGGTACAACAAATTCTTGCGTTGCCGTAATGGAAGGCGGCGAAGCCGTCGTAATTCCGAACCCGGAAGGTAATCGTACAACCCCTTCTGTCGTTGGTTTCAAAAAAGATGGCGAGCGCGTTGTCGGTGAAACAGCCAAACGTCAAGCGATCACAAACCCAGACAAAACAATCAGCTCCATCAAGCGTCACATTGGTACGAACCACAAAGAAAACATTGATGGCAAAGATTACACGCCACAAGAGATTTCTGCGATTATCCTGCAAAAGCTGAAAGCTGATGCTGAAGCTTACCTTGGCCAAACTGTTACGCAAGCCGTTATCACGGTTCCTGCTTATTTCAATGACAGCCAACGTCAAGCGACGAAAGATGCGGGTAAAATTGCCGGTCTGGAAGTTCTTCGTATTGTCAATGAGCCAACAGCAGCAGCGCTTGCTTACGGTTTGGAAAAAACAGAAGATCAAACAATTCTTGTTTATGACCTTGGCGGCGGTACATTTGACGTATCGATCCTTGAACTTGGCGATGGCTTCTTCGAAGTTAAAGCGACAAGCGGAGACAACAAACTAGGAGGAGACGATTTTGACCAAGTCATCATCGATTACCTCGTAGCTGAATTCAAAAAAGAACAAGGCATTGACCTTAGCAAAGATAAAGCAGCTGTACAACGTTTGAAAGATGCTGCGGAAAAAGCGAAAAAAGAACTTTCCGGTGTTCTGACAACGACGGTTTCCCTGCCTTTCATCACGGTAGCTGACGGCGTTCCTCAGCATTTGGAGCTTAACTTGACTCGCGCGAAATTCGAAGAGATT
Source organism: Paenibacillus alba (assembly GCF_013204855.1). GTDB lineage: Bacteria > Bacillota > Bacilli > Paenibacillales > NBRC-103111 > Paenibacillus_E > Paenibacillus_E alba. The sequence goes on from NZ_JABMKZ010000003.1 coordinate 166,520, forward strand.
TCCGCTGGACTTGTAGAAAGAACTCTTGGACCAACTCGCCAAGCGTTGACGGATTCCGGCTTGTCCACAAGCCAAATCGACAAAGTTGTGCTTGTTGGTGGATCCACGCGTATTCCGGCTGTTGTTGAAGCGATCAAAAAATTGATCGGCAAAGAGCCGCATAAAGGCGTTAACCCGGATGAAGTTGTTGCACTTGGTGCAGCAGTTCAAGCTGGTGTATTAACAGGTGAAGTGAAAGACGTTGTTCTTCTTGACGTAACGCCACTTTCCCTTGGTATCGAAACAGCAGGCGGCGTATTCACGAAAATGATCGACCGCAACACAACAATTCCTACAACCAAATCACAAGTGTACTCCACTTATGCAGATAACCAAACGAGCGTTGAGATTCACGTGCTTCAAGGTGAGCGCTCCATGGCTAGCGGCAACAAAACACTGGGCCGTTTCATGCTTGGTGATATTCCTCCAGCTCCACGCGGCGTACCGCAAATCGAAGTTAGCTTCGATATCGATGCCAACGGTATCGTTAACGTATCCGCTTTGGATAAAGGAACAGGCAAAAGCCAAAAAATTACGATTACTTCTTCCAGCGGTTTGAGCGATGCAGAAGTTGAGCAAATGGTGAAAGACGCAGAAGCTCATGCTGAGGAAGATCGCGTTCGCAAAGAGCTTGTAGAAGCTCGCAACGAAGCTGACCAACTCGTATATTCCGTTGACAAAACGATCAAGGATCTTGGCGATAAAGTAGACCAAGGCGAGATCGACAAAGCGAATGCGGCCAAAGAGAAAGTGACGGCTGCACTGGCTGGCAACGAACTCGAAGCAATCAAAAAAGCGACGGAAGAGTTGACGGAAATCATTCAACAACTTTCTGTGAAGCTGTATGAGCAAGCGTCTGCAGCACAAGGTCCTGATGGCGATGCTGGCGGAAACGATGCTCCTAAAGGCAGAGAAAATGTTGTTGACGCTGATTATGAAGTGGTTGACGATCAAAAAAAATAAACATATTCTAGAGTAAGGACGTTTAAGAAGTTAGCTTTTTAAACACTTATTTGAATGAAAACGAATAAGTCAAAGCCGTCCGGAGTCTCTCCGTGGCTTTGACTTTCCGTTTGTAGTCTTGAACATGGGAGTGGAACAATGAGTAAACGTGATTATTATGAGGTCCTTGGTTTAGGCAAGGATGCTTCTCCAGATGAAATTAAGAAGGCTTATCGTAAAATGGCACGTCAGTATCACCCTGATGTGAACAAAGCCGCAGATGCGGAAGATAAATTCAAAGAAGCGAAAGACGCATACGACGTCCTCAGCGATGATCAGAAGAAAGCTCAATATGACCGCTTCGGTCATGTGGACCCTAATCAAGGCATGGGCGGCGGTCAAGACTTTAGCGGCGGCTTTGGCGATATTTTTGATATGTTCTTTGGCGGCGGAGGCGGTGGAAACCGTCGCAACCCGAATGCGCCTCAGCGAGGCAATGATTTGCAGTATACGATGACCATTGAATTCAAGGAAGCGATTTTCGGGAAAGAAACCGATATTCATATTCCGCGAACAGAGAATTGCGATACGTGCAGCGGAAGCGGCGCTAAGCCTGGTACGAAACCGGAAACCTGCGGAACCTGTCATGGCAGTGGACAACAGGAAGTTGTACAAAATACAGCATTCGGTCGTATCGTGAACCGTCGTGTATGTTCAACTTGTAACGGTCAAGGCAAGATTATTAAAGAGAAATGTGGAACGTGTCATGGTGCTGGCAAAGTGAAAAAACAGCGCACGATTCATATTAAAATTCCTGCCGGTGTTGACGACGGCGCACAGCTTCGCGTTTCTGGCGAAGGTGAAGGCGGTACGCGCGGCGGTCCTGCCGGCGATCTCTATGTCGTCATCCGTGTGAAATCACATGAATTCTTCGAGCGTGAAGGCAATGATGTGTATTGTGAAGTTCCTTTAACTTTCATGCAGGCTGCGCTAGGTGATGAAATTGAGATTCCGACACTGACGGAGAAGGTTAAACTCAAAATTCCGGCTGGTACGCAGACGGATACGTATTTCCGCTTGAAAGGCAAAGGCGTTCCGCATCTTCGCGGATTTGGTCAAGGTGATCAACATGTGAAAGTCATCGTTATGACGCCAACGAATCTGAGCGAGGATCAGAAGGATCTGCTTCGTCAGTTCGGCAAGCAAAGTGGCGAGCATACGCATGAGCAGAATCAATCTATTTTTGAACGTATGAAAAGAGCCTTTTTAGGCGATTAATCTCTTGGTTTTCCAGCAAACATTCCATAGGAAGCCGTTAACAGATGCCATCTGTCAAACGCTTGCTATCGGGATGTTTTTTTGCGTTTTTTATTAACATTCCGCAAATAAATGTTGTTATATTTTACATTGCGCATATGTTCCTATGACGTCCTGTTAATCTCTGAGTATTATGCTAGAGAAGGTGAAATACTATTTTTGGAGGGAATACATCTTGAAAAAAAGTTTAAAACAAATCATGGGTTCCGGTTTATCGATTTCTTTACTGGCTCTTAGCGTAGCAGGCGTCGCATCAGCTGCTGAAACCACAGCAACGACACCAGGGGCACCCACGGCACCAGCGGCCGCGCAATCCAAAAACTTGATTGTACTTATCGGCGACGGCATGGGCCCAGCTGAAGTAACCGCAGCTCGGTATTACTCCAAAAAGTTTTTAAATAAAGATCGCTTAGAGCTTGATGGCGGTTACTACGTGGGGAAAGCAACTACATATTCGCAAGCAGGACCTTATACATCCGAATCCGGAGCTGTAACAGACTCTGCGGCAGCAGGAACAGCTTTCTCGACAGGAAATAAAACGTACAATAACGCAATCAGCGTATCGAACGGCGACGTGGCTAAACCTTTTGCTTCCGTTGTTGAAGCAGCGATGAAGCAAGGTAAAGCTACTGGACTCGTAACAACGGACAGCATTGTTGGTGCAACACCAGCAGTTTGGGCATCCCATGTTCGTCAACGAAGCAACCAAAATGCAATTGCTTCCCAATTCTTAACAAGCGGCGTTAATGTTTTATTCGGCGGCGGTAAAGTGAATTTCGTTACCAAAGATGATAAAGGCAAGCGCACAGACAAGAACATCATTCCTGACTTTGAAGCGAAAGGCTACAAAACGGCTTATGATAAAAACGGTTTGGATGCAATCCCGGCTACAGCTGGAAATGCACTAGGACTTTTCGCGCTTAATGAAATCCCTTATGTACTTGACCGCGATGCAAACACGCCAAGCTTGCCGCAATTAACGCAAAAAGCGCTTGACCTGTTATCCCAAAATAAAAATGGTTTCGTCTTAATGGTAGAGCAAGGGCGTATCGACCATGCAGGCCATGCGAACGATCTTCCTTCCAATATTCAAGAGATGCTGGAGTTGGATGCAACGTTCAAAACACTTGTTGATTTCGCTAAAAAAGACGGCAACACATCTGTCGTCGTAACAGCGGATCATGAAACAGGCGGCTTATCCTTGGGTATCAATAACGTTTATGAATTGAATGTAGATTTGTTCAACAAACAAAAGCATTCCTATGAGTACCTGGATGCGATTCTCAAAACAGCACAAACAGCTGACGATGTTCGTAAAATTGTTGCAGACAACATTGGCTTCACCGATTTGTCCGACGAGGAAATTGCTTTGATCCTCAAAGGTGACGGTTCTTCCTACGGCCGCGCAGGCGGTTACAATGCCGTTGTGTCCAAACGTCTAGCTGTTGGCTGGACAGGTCATGGCCACACGGGTGTGGATGTTGGTGTATGGGCTTACGGTCCGATTGCTTCCCTTGTTAAAGGCGATGTCGACAACACGGATATTGCCAAAAGCGGAGCTAAAGTGATTGGTGCAGATTTGGCAGCAGCAACCAAAGAGTTGCAAGACAAATATTTGTACCCGCTTTTCAAAGTAACGCGTGATAACAAAACCCTGTTTACAGCGAAATCATTGGCTGAAGCTTTGGATATTAAAGTAACGTGGGATGAAGCAACGAAATCCGTCGTACTTGCGAAAGATAGCCAGAAATTAACCGTACTTGTTGAAACGGGTGCTGTTACAGAGAACGGCGCAGCAAGCACAATTGCAGCAAATGTGGATAATGGCAAGCTCTACTTGCCGCTTGAAGCCTTTAATAAATTGACTGGAAAAAGCTTCACTTGGGATTCCGTCAATGAGCGTATCGTTAAAAACTAACAGATAGCAGGATAAGAAAGGACAGGGGTTTTTGATGCCCTTGTCCTCTTTTCTTATTGAAGAGCGTTGAGACGGAGGATCGTTATGATCGATATCAAAGGTGTTTCCAAATCTTTCATGATGCATGGCAAAAGCTTGCCGATATTAAGAGTTTCCAATTGGCACGTAGAGCAAGGCGAGCGTTTAGCACTTATGGGTCCGAGCGGCAGCGGGAAAAGCACGTTGCTGCACTTGATCAGCGGTGTGATGACGCCGGATGAAGGTGAAATATGGGTGGACGGCTTGCCGCTCCATACTTACTCAGAAAGCAAGCGTGACCGCTACAGAGCGGATCATGTTGGTTATATTTTTCAAGATTTCCATCTCATTTCATCCCTTACCGCCAAACAGAATGTGGAACTGATTGTGCCGCAAAGCTGGTCGAAGAAGATGATGAAAGAACAAGTAGACTATTGGTTTGAGCGAGTTGGTTTGAAAGATCGGCAGCATCATCTGCCCTCCGAGTTGTCTCGCGGGCAGCAGCAGCGTGCTGCTATTATCAGGGCAATCATTACGAAGCCGCAGCTTATATTAGCTGATGAGCCTACAGGCAGTCTCGATTGGGAGACAGCAGGAGACATTATGACATTGCTCCTGGATATTTGCGAAGCGGAGAAGCTCACTTTGCTAACGGTTACGCATGATCTGCATTTGGCGGAGATGTATCCGCAGCGGGTTCATATCCAAGATATCAATGTGCTGCCGAGGAGAGAAGCCATATGAATTTACTTACCTTGTTGTGGCGCAATGTCCTTCATCGCAAAACGCTTTCGCTGCTTACCATCATGTCGGTTGGGGTGACGGTAGCGCTTGTCGTTTTTCTGCTGCTTTGCAGCGACGGTCTTGAGAAAGGTGCCGAGAAAGGCTATGGTCCCTTTGAAGTGACAATAGGTGCCAAGGGAAGCGCTACTCAGCTTGCGCTCAACACGTATTATCATATCGGTGCTCCAACTGGCAATATACCGTATACATTGCTCGATGAGGTTCGAAAGGACCCTTCCGTTGATCGCGCTTATGCGATGACGACGGGAGATAATTATAATGGATTTCCCATTGTCGGTATGGAAGCGGAGTATTTCTTAACACGTTACGGTGCTGACAAGCAAATGGCACAAGGCAAAATATACGAGAAGCTGGGAGATACCATCGTGGGCTCACATGTTGCGTCAACACTGGGGCTTCATGTAGGGGATAAGTTTCAAGGCGCACATGGCTTAGTTAAAGGCGCTGTCGACGACGATGGGGATGAAGATGAGCATCATAGCTTTACGTATACGATTGTCGGCATATTGCCCCCTTTATTCACCTCAGACGATCGGGCAGTCTTTACGACGCTGGATTATGCTTGGGCTGTTCATGAAAGTCAAAAAACAGAGAAAAAGGAAGTAACGACGATACTGGTCAAGCCGAAGACTTTGCTCGGTGCGCAATCCATTAAAACAACCTATGGACAGATGAATAATGTTCAAGCCATTTATACGAGCAAAGCCGTAGCGGATGTTGTGAATGTGGTGGACAAAGGTACTCAGGCTTTGAGCGTTGTGACAGTGATCTGTATTCTGTTGGCTGCCGGATCTATTCTGCTTTCCTTGGTAGCTGCCGTGAATGAACGCAAGAAAGATGTCGGTTTATTGCGTCTTATTGGCAAAACGAAAACATTTATTTGGGTTTCCTTGATCGGCGAAGGGATACTCTTGACTTTCATCGGGCTCGTAGGAGGCCTATTGGCAGGTCATGCAGGCGGATATGCAAGCCGTGAAGCTGTATTTGAATATTCGGGATTACAAATCCAAACCTGGCACTTCATGCCTGGAGAAGGTTGGTTAATCGTCGGGACTTTGTTGATCGGTATTATAGCTTCTATCGGCCCGGCTTTGCAGGCTTATCGCGTAGATCCTTTGCAATTATTTAAATCATGAGGTGGTCCCTATGAGAAAACAGCAAGTCGTCATTGTGCTGAGCCTATGTGTGCTGCTTGTCACCTTGACAGGTTGCGGGCAGACGAAGAAAGAATCTGCTGGTCAGTCATTTGGCAGTGTAACACAAACAGCAGCGGCAACTATCGAGCCTTCGAGCCCGCCAGATTCAGCGATAAGTTCATTAAAGCCCGCTGCTTCGACAGCACCCATCGTATCGTCGCCAACACCTGCGCCTATTGTCAAAGAAGAGGAAAGTAAACCTGCTGCGCCTAAAGATGCACAAGCGACGCCTATTCCCTCTGCGAAAGCTTCTGAGCAGAAGACCGTAGAGGAGACAGCTCCGGTTCAGGCGAAGGAAGGTAAGGCGGCAGCGACTGCTCAAGCATCGGCAACACCTGCTGCGGATGCCAAGCCGAAGGATGAGAAACCGGCAGCGGAGAAGCCGAAGCCTGCCAGCTTGTCCAATGAAATCAACTGGACACAGTTTTTTGATGATGATAAACAAGATAAGCCATCGAATGCCTTCTGGGATATGAGCGGCAAGACGGTGCAAATCAAAGGTTTTATGGGTGAAGTGCTTTCTTTTGACAAGCACTGGTTTCTGTTGATTCCGAAGCCGGGGGCCGAATGCCCCTTTGATAATGGCGACGAAACCTACTGGAACAAGATCATGATCGTCTTCGTTCCTGATTCTGTGAAGCTGCGTTATACCTCAGGTCCGCTTCTTATTACCGGGAAATTAGATGTGGGAATCAAGCTGGATGAATCCGGCTACAAAACGATGTTCCGGCTCTATGATGCTTCGTTCGAGAAAATCAAGGAGTAGAAGGAACGCACGAGGTATAAAAATAAAGCTTTTCCGCAAACTAAAAACTGGATGTGACTATGAAGGTTTATGGGAGGTTAAGCGATGAGCAACATCAATGATGAGCAAGACACGCACAACGGACTGCCAGTGGTCAAAAATGAAGATGTTGAATTCGCGGCGGATGCAGCGGATCGGGATGATTTTGAAGCATCCGAGCGAGCGGCAGCTGCGGATCACAGACAGGAAGAAAGCTAGAATGGCGGAAAAAGCGATTTTAGCCTATTTTCGCTCCCCCGAGCAAGCTGAAGGTGCGGCAGCGAAGCTAAAAGCACTGAGAGCTGCTGAGGTGACAGTGGATCGCTTTAACAACGATATTGGCCAAGGTCTGGAATCGGCGATGGCTGACAGTATGTTTGGCGACAGCGGGGATATGGATGCCGTCGGGCTTGATATTGTCCTCGCGGCTGTTATTGATGAGACGATTTATGAACAAGCAGTTCGCGTCATCAAGAGTGCAGGCGGCTCGATATAAGTTGACAAAAAAGCATTCAGACATAGAGCATAGCTCTTTCGTCTGAATGCTTTTTTTGGGCTTAAGTATGCTCGTTCATCACTTGAACAAGCTGGTCTGGCACGTTGGTGATGATGCTGGAGACGCCCAATTGCAGCATGCGTTTCATCATTGTTTTGTCATTTACGGTCCATACATAAACTTCCTTGTTATGCAGAGAGGCTTGTTTCAAGAAATCTTCATTCACCATCGGGTAAGCCGCAGAAACGACTTCATAATCGGGATTATCCCAGAGCGTATTCTGGTCTGATTTTTGGCTTACGATGAGACCTGTTTTGATTTGCGGATTGATTTTCTTTACCGTATGAAGCAAGTTGGGATCGAAGGAAGTCACGGTACACTGTTTCACAAATCCATGAGATTGAATGATTTCAACGGTTTTCTCGGCGAGCCGCTTGCCATGGCCGTTATTTTTCATTTCGATGTTCAGCTTAATATGGTCTTTGGCCGTCTCTATGACTTCATCAAGTGTAGGCACATGGTCATCTTTGAATTTGGAATTGAACCATCTGCCTGCGCTTGCCGCTTTAAGCTCTTCGGATGTCGCTTCCCACATATTTTTGTTGATGCCCGTTGTGCGAAGGGCATTGTCATCATGCATGACCATCACGACGCCATCGGAGGTCTCTTGCACATCAAGTTCCGCATATCCGGCTCGATCCAAGATAGCTTGACGAAAAGCGCTTAATGTATTTTCAGGGGTATGCGCCGAACTGCCCCGGTGTGCCGTAACCTGACTATAATTATCTGCCAGCAGGGTCGTAGTCGTGAAGGGAGCCACTAGCTCGAAGGCAAAGATAACAAGAAAGAAAAAGAGTGTTTTAATCATAGAAAAAGACCCCATTCTGGATTCATGTAGGACAAGCTGAGAGAGGATTAAATAACTTCTTATTCAAATTAACATGCATGTATTAAGACAATGTTAGGATTCTAAAAATAAGTGTACAGCGCGTGCGGAGAAACGCCTATTTTACCCAGAAAGCGAAGTGTAGTACAATGATCATTGTGAAAATAGGCTGCAAGCGCTTGTTTTTGGCGAAGGTGATAACCGACAGGAGGAGCACGAGAGATGCTTTGGCAAGAAGTAACTGTACATACAACAGAAGAAGCAATAGAAATGATTACGAATTTTATTCATGAACTGGGCGCCGGCGGCGTTTCGATTGAAGAGTCAGGCACATTAAACAAAGAGCGAGATACTTCATTTGGGCAATTGTACGAAACGCCGTTTAACGATATTCCGGAAGGAAGAGCCGTTATTAAGGGTTACTTCTATCACGGTATAGATATGGAACCTATAATGGCTGATCTGAAAGCATCTGTGGAACAGCTGAGCGAGTTCGATATCGATACCGGCAATCCCTCTTTTGAATTAAAAGAAGTGGATGATGAAGACTGGGCGCATGCTTGGAAACAATATTTCAAACCCATCCGCGTATCCGATCGCTTGACGATTAAACCGACTTGGGAAGACTACACGGCTTCACCGGAAGAGTTGATTTTGGAGCTTGATCCAGGCATGGCGTTCGGGACAGGGACTCATGCGACAACTTCGCTATGCCTCAAGACGCTAGAGAAAGTCATGAAACCTGGAGACGATGTCATTGATGTTGGTACGGGTTCGGGCATTCTGTCGATCGCTGCGGCTAAATTAGGGGCGAAACACGTGCTGGCTGTGGATTTGGATCCGGTAGCGGTAACAAGTGCTTTAGACAATACGAAGCAGAACCAGCTCGAAGACCAAATTACCGTGAAATTGAGTGACTTGCTTGGCGTATTGAAAGAAAGCGAAACCGAAGATGCCGCGCAGCTTGGGGTTACCATTCCAGTTCAGCTGGTTGTAGCCAATATTTTGGCGGAAGTGATCGTACTTTTCGTGGATGATGTGTATGAAGTGCTTCAGCAGGGTGGGTATTACATCACGTCAGGGATTATTACAAATAAGGAAGCGGATGTAGAAAAAGCGCTGATTGCTGCTAAATTCACAATTGTAGAGAAAAACTATGATTCGAATTGGGTTGTGATCGTAGCCAGAAAGCTGTAGGTGCTAAGCCATGGGTGGATTATTATTTTATGACTTAAAAACATTGCCATTTGTTATTCTGGTACTCGTGCTTTCCTTCACGATCCATGAATTTGCACATGCGTACAGTGCTTATAAACTAGGAGATTCTACGGCGTATCAGTTCGGCAGAGTGTCCTTGAATCCAATGGTTCATTTGGATTTGTTCGGTACGATTATGCTGTTGATTGCTGGATTTGGTTGGGCGAAGCCTGTACCGGTGAATCGCGGAAATTTCAAGAATCCCCGCTTGATGGGGATTATCGTCACGGCCGCAGGGCCGATAAGCAATTTGATTCTGGCCTTTATCACGATATTCGTTGCGCTCTTATTCCAGAAATTCGGCTGGTTGGAAGGCATGTCCAAAGGAAGTGCAGACGCAATTGTTCTTTTTTTACGATTGATGTTAAGCATTAACATCACCTTGTTTCTGTTTAATTTAATTCCAATCCCGCCATTAGATGGCTACCGTATTATTCAGGATTTAGTAGACCTGAGATATAGTGAATCTTTGCAAAAGTTCGAGCAATGGGCATCGGTTATTTTTCTTCTGGTTGTATTTGTAAGACCTTTACGACAAGTAACATTGGATCCATATTTGAGCTTAGGCTCGGATATCATTCAATTCCTTTCCAGACCGATTGCTTGGATATTAGGCATGTAGCTCTCTCAGCAACCCGCTCTAGATTTTCTGAGTCAAAAAAGGTATGATGGTGAGTGGAAGTTCCAAACGATCACAGACATGAACGTAGATAGAGAGGCTTTAACGATGCAGCGATATTTTCTCCCGCCTGAGCAGTTTCACCAGACCACACAGACCGTCACCATAGAAGGAGACGACGCCCATCATTTGGCGCGAGTTATGCGAGCAGAAGTTGGCGACAAAGTCATTTGCAGCAATGGGATTGACCGTGAAGTGCTAGTGCGGCTTACCGAGCTGGACAAAGGGTGTGTAACCGCGGAGATTGTGGAAGAGCTGTCCATGGACGCGGAAGCAGCGGTTCAGGTGTGGATTGCGCAGAGCTTGCCCAAAGGCGATAAGATGGAAACGATTATTCAGAAAGGGACCGAGATCGGGGCAGCCCGGTTTCTTCCTTTTTTATCAGAGCGAACGATTGTGCAATACGATGCCAAAAAAGAAGCCAAACGGACCGAGCGGTGGCAGAAGATCGCCAAGGAAGCGGCCGAACAAGCCCATCGGAATCGGGTGCCGCAAGTTGAATCCGTGTATACGTGGAAGCAGCTGCTGCAGCGGGCGAAGGAAGCGGATATCGCTTGGATCTGCTATGAGAAAGAAGATGGACAGCAATTAAAGCCAGCTATTCAACAAGCGCAAGCCTCTGGTCAATTGACTGCTGGCAAACAAGTGTTGATTGCTGTTGGTCCAGAGGGCGGCTTTACCGAACAGGAAATCGCACAGGCAGAGGCCGCTGGATTTCGATCGGTGTCGCTTGGAGCAAGGATTTTACGCACGGAGACTGCTGCGATGGTAGGACTTACGTGTCTTTTCTATGAAACCGGAGAGATGGGAGGATAAGCGTTATGGCAACGGTAGCGTTTCATACATTAGGGTGTAAAGTGAATTTCTATGATACAGAAGCCATTTGGCAATTATTCAAAAATGAGGGTTACGAGCAGGTTGACTTCGAACAAACTGCGGATGTGTATGTGATCAATACATGTACCGTTACAAATACAGGGGACAAAAAAAGTCGTCAAATGATTCGGCGGGCAATTCGCCGCAATCCAGAAGCCATTGTAGCGGTAACAGGCTGCTATGCGCAGACTTCACCAGCCGAAATTATGGCGATTCCTGGCGTGGATATGGTGATCGGGACACAGGACCGAGAGAACATTTTGCCGCTTGTTAAACAATTTGAAAGCGATCGTCAACCGATCAATGCGGTGCGCAATATCATGAAAACACGCCAGTTCGAAGAATTGGATGTACCTGATTTCGCCGATCGGACAAGAGCGTTTCTGAAAATTCAAGAAGGCTGCAACAACTTCTGCACCTTCTGCATTATCCCGTGGTCGCGGGGCCTCATGCGCAGTCGTGAGCCGCAAAGCGTCATTGCCCAAGCTAGACAGCTAGTGGCAGCAGGGTATCAGGAAATCGTCCTGACGGGTATCCATACGGGCGGTTATGGCGAAGATATTGAGGAATACAGCTTGGCGAAACTGCTGTGGGATCTGGACAAAGTGGAGGGCTTGAAACGCATTCGGATTTCGTCGATTGAAGCCAGCCAAATCACAGATGAAGTCATTGAAGTTTTGAAATCGTCTGACAAAATGTGCCGTCATTTGCATATCCCACTGCAAGCTGGGGATGACCAAGTTCTGGCTCGCATGCGCAGAAAGTATACAACAGCTGAGTTCGCAGGGAAAATCGAGCGTTTGCATGAAATTATGCCGGATGTTGCGATTACGACAGATATTATCGTAGGCTTCCCTGGTGAAACGGACGAAATGTTCCGAAATGGCGTTGAATTCATGGAGCGTATGAAGTTCTCCGAGATGCACGTATTCCCTTATTCCAAACGGACAGGCACGCCTGCCGCACGGATGGAGGACCAAGTCGACGAAGAAATCAAAAATACGCGCGTACACGAATTGATTGATCTGTCTGAAAAGATGCAATTGGCTTATGCGCAGAAATTTATCGGTCAAGTACTGGAAGTCATTCCAGAACGCGCCTACAAAGGGGCTCCGGACAGCGGGTTGTACAGCGGTTATTCCGATAACTACGTCCAGTTGGTATTTGAAGGCTCGGAAGACATGATCGGTCAAGTCTGTCGTGTGAAAGTAACAGAAGCTGGCGTGAACGAAAGCAAGGGGCAGTTGGTGCGGGTATTGGAAACAGCAGCAGTTGTCAATTTGTAAGGCTTACCTTTAGGCGATGAAACCTACCTCTAAGCGTGGTCGCTCTTTCATGAATGACTGCGATAGAGGTTTTCTCTTTGAAGGATGACGAATTATACTAAAACCGCTGTTGCCATGATTGAAGCAGGGGCAACAAGGCTCGGAACGAGCTCCGGTGTTGCTATTGTGAACGGAACTCAAGACGCTTCCACATATTAAGATAACAAAGCGGCAAAGCGATCAAAGAGCAAGCGACATTGAAGATCGTTTGAGATCGGGCAATTTGTTCGGACGCGTCATTGGCCAGAAGCGCTGAGAGGCTAACGAGCTGATGGATGAACGGGTAAAAGAGGATCGCGCCTCCGACATTAAGGAGGATATGCGACCAGGCGACGTAGCGCCCGGCGCGCGAGCTGCTCATCCCAGCTATCAGCGCGGTTACGCAGGTGCCGACATTGGCACCGATTGTAATCGCGACACCAAGCTCAACAGGAATCCCTTGCACCGCGGCAAGGCCCATCGCCATCGCGATGACGGCGGCGCTGCTGTGCACGAGCGCGGTGACGGCGGCACCGGCGATGATGCCCCAGAGCAGGCTCGTTTGCGCCTCTTGGACGAACCAGGCGAAGAGCCCGCGGGTCTGCAGCGCAGGCCCGATCGTTTGCATGATCTCGATGCCGAGCAGCACGAGAGCGAAGCCCGCCACCGCCAGCGAGCCGTAGCGGACGCTGCGCAGCCAGCCCCGGCCGCCGCCACTGGCGGCCGCTTGGTCTAGGCCGAGCCCTTGCGCCGCAGGCGGCAAGGGTCCGGCCAGCCAGCTGGCGAGCCAGACGCCAGCGCTGGCCAGCAGGATCGGCACGCCGATGCCTCCGAGACTGAGCCCGATCAGCTCGGTGGTGAGGCACGTGCCAATGTTCGTGCCGAGAATGACGCCGAGCGTTCTCGGGAAGGTCAAGACGCCGGCGCCGACGAGGCCGATGGCGATCACCGTAATGGCGGTGCTGCTCTGCAGCGCCGCCGTCAAGATCGTGCCGGTGGCGAGGCCGCGTACCGGCGTGCGGGTGAACCGCTCCAGCCATAGCTGGAGGCGAGGGCCTGCCCAAGAGGAAAGCGCGGTTTCCATCAGCTTCATACCGAACAGAAACAAAGCTAAGCCTGTTAACACAGGCAAGATAATAGCATTCAGCATAGTAGGGATTCTCCTTCGTGAGCGGACTACTTATTTTCAACCAATATATGTGACCGTACAGACAAGCATGACAAGCAAGCTGATGAGGTGAACGGTTTCACGCAAAGGACGGCTAAGATCATAATGGCAGCAGTATTTCTATTTAAGAAACGCAAACCTCGTTTGGAGCAAGGACACCCTTGGGTGTTCAAGAGTGAAATTGAGCGTGTAGACGGAGACATCGAACCAGGACAGCTTGTCCCTGTGCAAACACATTTGGGTCAATATTTGGCAACGGGCTATTTTAACGAGGCTTCACAAATAACGGTCCGAATCGTATCCTACAAACCACTGGAAGCAATGACCACCGAGTTTTTCGTAGAGCGCTTTACACGCTGCTTGCAGCACCGCACGCGCTTCGTGAAAGATGCGCAATCCTATCGTTTGGTGTATGGGGAAGCTGACTTCCTTCCAGGGCTGATCGTAGATAAATTTGAAGATACGCTGGTCGTACAAATTCTTACGATGGGCATGGATCGCTGCCGCGAGCACATTGTTGCCGCATTGGTTCAGGTCATGAAGCCAAAGGGCATTTTTGAGCGCAGCGATGTCTCCATTCGTGAGCTGGAAGGCTTGAAGCAGACCAAAGGCTTGCTGTATGGCGAATGTGCGAAGCATGTAGATATTCTGGAGAATGGCTTGCGAATTCGCGTCGACATTGAAAATGGACAGAAAACTGGCTATTTCTTCGATCAAAGAGAAAATCGTGCAGCCATCGGCCCTTTAATGACAGGTTGGGGCCATCGCAGCGGCATTGAGCTGAAGGAAGTCGAAGAAGACGGAATAATCCAGATGCTTCCGGTCAATGCCAACGGAAAAGTCGTTACGTTCCCTTACTGGGATGGCGCTTCCGTACTGGAATGCTTCTCGCATACCGGAAGTTTCACGCTTAACGCATGTAAATTTGGGGCAAAAAAGGTAACCTGCCTCGACATTTCGGAGCATGCCATCGAGAGCGCGCGGACAAACGTTGCACTGAATGGCTTTGAAGAACGCGTAGAGTTCGTGGTCGCCGATGCTTTTGACTATTTGCGTACACAGGTCAAAGGCTTGGATGAGCGCAAGGTGCGCGCGAATGCCGGCAGCGGACAAACGAAAGTGGATACGTCAAAGCCTGTAGCAACAGGCGGTCGGACTTGGGATGTCGTCATTCTGGATCCGCCGGCATTCGCCAAAACGAAAAGCGCTGTAGAAGGCGCTTGCCGAGGCTACAAAGATATCAACCTGCACGGGATGAAGCTCGTGAATGAGGGAGGATACCTCGTTACAGCGAGCTGCTCCTACCATATGCACCCAGAGCTATTCCTTGAAACGATTCATGCCGCGGCAACAGATGCCGGTAAAATACTCCGGTTAATCGAGTTCCGTGAAGCCGGGATGGATCATCCCCGCATTCTTGGCGTGGATGAGGGCCATTATTTGAAATTCGCTATCTTCGAGGTGCGGAGCAAGTAAGTGGCTACTGCTTTGAAGAAATAAGAGTCTTTGAAAGCTTCTATTCGCGCGAAAAGAGGTCATTTGAGCGGAATAGAAGCCTTTGGGGGCTCTTATTTGCTGTGTAAAGGGCGAAAAGGTGGCTGCTCCGTGAAATAAGAGTCTTTGAAAGCTTCTATTCGCGCGAAAAGAGGTCGTTTGAGCGGAATAGAAGCCTTTGAGGGCTCTTATTTGTCTTACAGCCACGCTGCCTATATCGATAAATTTATATGATCAATAAAAATTAATTATTGAATTTTATTTATCAATGTGACAGAAAAAGCCAATTGGATGAATTAGCGCAAACCAACTAAGATGAGAAAAAGAAGTTAATTATTACTCATCGGAAGGAAGGGTAGCGCAATGGCATCAGTAACAGGATTAGAAGGGGTAATTGCAGCAGAAACGGAACTATCTTTGGTTGATGGACAGAATGGCAATTTGGTCTACAGGGGATACGAGGCCAAGGAGCTGGCATTGCACAAAAGCTTCGAAGAGACAGCTTATTTGCTGTGGTATGGCATGCTTCCCAGTCAAGAGGCACTCAAGGAATTTAAAGCGCAATGGGTCGCTGGACGCACCTTGCCGGCAACGCTGGAAAGCGTACTTGACCTGCTGCCTAATGAAAGCGATATGATGAGCATTCTCCGCACAGCGATCTCTGTACTGGGAACAGGCGATAGTACGCAGTCTGCTTGGCCGCCAAGCGAAAAGGCAATAATCGCCTATACGGCATTGCTTCCTACGATTATTGCGTATAAATATCGGCAATCATGTGGACTTTCGCCCATAGCGCCTCATACAGATTTGGATCATGTTGCCAATTACTTGTACATGCTGACAGGTGAAATCCCGCAACCCAGCCATGTGAAGGTGCTGACCGCTTATTTTATTCTAGCGATGGAGCATGGGATGAATGCTTCAACGTTTGCCGGGCGTGTGGTCTTGTCTACGCAATCGGATTTGGCTTCGGCACTCTGTGCGTCTATTGGTGCGATGAAAGGACCGCTGCATGGAGGGGCCCCTTCAGAAGTGCTTCATATGCTGGACGAAATAGGCAGCAAAGATCGGGCAGAGGAGTACTTGCGCAATCAACTGGCATCCGGCAAACGCCTAATGGGATTTGGGCATCGCATATACAAAACGAACGATCCGCGAGCAGAAGCATTAAGACAGATCATGACGGATTTGTCCTCCGAAGATCCATGGTTCGAGCTGGCTGTCCACGTTGAGAAGACAGCCGTTGATTTGTTAGCTGTTTATAAGCCTGGAAGGAATTTATATGTGAATGTGGAGTTTTATGCCGCAGCGGTGATGCGTGCCATTGAGCTGCCGCCACATTTGTTTACAGCCAGCTTCACGGCAAGCCGCATGGTGGGCTGGACCGCTCATCTTTTGGAACAAGCCAGCTGCAATCGGATTTTCAGACCGCAATCCACCTATATTGGCGAACTGCCTGCCACTCTTCGGCATTCCTAAGAACTGATTATCATAGAAGCTGATCTCTCCGTTAACGATAAATCGGGGGATCAGCTTCTTTGATTTGGGGAAGGCCCATCATCTGCCACGCCTCATTTCTACCAAAAGTATGATAGAATAGGAAAGATAGAGAAGTGAGAATTGCTAACGAAGCAAGCTTTCCGAGGAAAGCATGAAGGAGGCCCTGTATGTCTATTCGATTCGTGATCGGCAGAGCCGGTAGTGGAAAAAGTGAACGTTGTTTGGATGAGATGAAGCAGCTCTTGGCGGCAGAGCCGGAAGGTGATCCGCTTATTTTACTAGTGCCAGAGCAGGCAACCTTTCAAGCAGAGCATGCGCTGGTTTCGGATCCCAGCATTCGTGGGATGATCCGCGCACAAGTGCTGAGCTTCCATCGTTTGGCATGGCGCGTCATGCAGGAAGAAGGCGGCACGGCCAGACTGCCGATTGATGATACAGGCAAGAAATTGCTGCTAACAAGTATTTTACATAAATATAAAGATCAGCTTCGCCTATTCGGACATTCCGCTGAGCAAATGGGATTTGTCGACAGATTGAATCAGCTTTTTACGGAAATGAAGCGATATTGCGTGACGGCTCAGCAGCTCACAGAGCATGAGGCTAAACGTGCGGCAGCGCTGGGTGAAAGTGGTCTGCTGCGCGACAAAATGCATGATATACAGCTGGTTTACCGCCAATTTGAGGCAGAACTGGCACGTCAATATTTGGACGGTGAGGATTATTTGACGCTGCTGGCTGAGCAAATAGCCAAGTCTGCCTATTTGCGTTCGGCATCGATTTGGATTGACGGCTTCCACGGCTTTACACCGCAAGAATTTGCTGTCGTGGGCGCTTTATTTGCGAATTGCAGGCAAGTGACGGTTACACTTTGTGTGGATCGAGAGCTGCAAGCCGGAGATAGACCGGACGAGCTGGATCTGTTTCATCCGACAGCGATGACGATGGTTCGCATGCAAGAGATGATTTGGCAGCTTGGGCTAAAAGCGCCGGAGGTTCATTTGCTAGCGCCCGAGCATTCCCCTCGCTATGAAGACAGTCCGGCTCTTGGTTATTTGGAACGTAATTTCGATCGACGGATTGGCGGAGCGGCTCGGCGTTATCAACCGGCATCCAATGAGAAGCTAAACGACCAGCTTGTGATTAAAGAAGCGGTCCACCGCCGTGCCGAAGTTGAAGGAGCCATTCGTGATATGCTGCAGCTCGTTCGCGAGCAAGGCGTGCGGTGGCGAGAAATAGCCGTCATGGTACGAAATATGGAAGGTTATCAGGATCTGTTGAAAGCGATGCTGACCGACTATGATATTCCTCACTTTTTTGACCAAAAGCGCTCAGTGCTTCATCATCCCCTCGTAGAGTTTATTCGGTCTGCGTTGGAGGTCGTCCAGCATAATTGGCATTACGATGCCGTATTTCGTTGTGTCAAAACCGACTTATTGATCCCCGTAGAAGCAGCCGACCAACGAACCGAGCTGGATAAATTAGAGAATTATGTATTGGCTTTTGGAATTCAAGGATACAGGTGGACGGACGGCAAGCCATGGACCTTTAAGTTCCGGGCCAACTTGGAGCAAGTGGATGAGCAGGCGCAGGAGCCAACAGCGGAGCTGGATGCCTTGAACACAAGCAAAGAATGGGTAGTCAAGCCTTTGCTGGCTTTTTCCAAAAAGCTGCAGCAAGCCAAATCCGTCAAGGATCAAGTCGCTGCTTTATATGATCTCTTGGTCACGGTGCAGGCGCCGGAGAAATTAGAGGCATGGAGTGAGGCGGCAACCCGCGAGGGCAAGCCGGAAAAAGCCCGTGAGCACGGACAAATGTGGAACAGTGTCATGGATATGCTGGATCAACTGGTGGAGACAATGGGCGAAGATGATCTGTCATTAGAGCTGTTTAATGGCCTCATAGAGACGGGGATGGAGAGTATGAAGCTTGGTCTGGTTCCTCCTTCCATGGATCAGCTGCTCATTGGGAGCATGGATCGGACGCGTTCCAGCGGAATTCGCTATGCTTACATATTGGGTGTAAATGATGGGGTCATTCCCGCTCAGATGGCTGAAAAAGGAGTTTTGACGGAAGCGGAGAGAACGGTTCTAACAGATTCCGGTCTCCCGATGGCGGATGGAAGCCGCCGCAAGCTGCTCGACGAGCAGTTTATTGTGTATACCTCGCTAACCGTGCCAGGAAAAAGATTATGGTTGAGCTATCCGCTGGCTGATGAGGAAGGAAAATCACTGCTGCCCTCTGAGCTTATTAAGCAAATTCGCCAGCTATTTCCGGGAACAGAAGCTCCACTATTGTTGGCTGAACCTTCGAATGAGTCGTCAGCAAACGAACAGTCTTATTATATTGCTCATCCGAATCAGGCGATTTCTTATTTGGCCGTCCGCATGAAGCACTGGATGCTGGGTGGCCGGATGGATGATCTTTGGTGGGAAACCTTTAACTGGTATGCGGCCAAGCCAGAGTGGCAAATGAAGCTTCAATCCGTTGTTCAAGCTTTGCAATATACGAATAAAGAGGAAGGGCTCAGCCCCCGAACAAGCAAGCTGCTGTATGGTCACAATCTACGAGCAAGTGTTTCACGGATGGAGAAATATGTCGCTTGCCCATTCTCGCACTTTGTTTCACATGGCTTAAGGCTGCAAGAGCGCAGGGTCTACCGACTGGATGCCCCGGATATTGGGCAATTGTTCCACGCGGCGCTCAATCAGTTTGTCCAGAAGCTGCAGCAGGATCAACTGGATTGGGGTTCTCTGACGGCAGAGCAATGCATGGAGCGTTCCGCTCAGGTTGTTGATGAGCTTGCCCCAAGGCTGCAAGGCGAAATCTTGCTGAGTTCAAGCCGCTACGCCTATATTGCGCGGAAATTGAAGCAGGTTGTGGGAAGGGCGGCCGTCGTGCTTGGCGAGCATGCGAAGCATGGTCAATTTGAGCCGCTAGGTTTGGAAATTGATTTTGGACCTGGCAAAGAATTGCCGCCGCTGATCTTTGAACTCGAGAATGGCTGCACCATGGAAATCATTGGGCGTATTGACCGGGTCGATCGCGCAGACGGCGAACAGGGCGTCCTGTTACGGGTCATCGATTACAAATCGAGCACAACCTCGTTACAGCTATCTGAGGTGTATTATGGGCTTTCGCTGCAAATGCTGACGTATTTGGACGTCATTATTACCCATGCCGAGCAGTGGCTGGGCATTGCGGCCAAGCCGGCAGGCGTCCTCTATTTCCACGTCCATAATCCGATGCTGCAGCAAAAAAATGCGCTCGATCCTGCTCAAATTGAGAAGGAGCTGCGCAAACGTTTTAAGATGAAGGGTCTTATTACCGCTGATGCGGAAGTCGCCGGCTTGATGGATGATGAACTGTTAAAAAGTGCAGGACATTCTCAGCTGATTCCGGTCGCCTTAAAGAAAGACGGCAGCTTCTATTCCAGCTCATCCGTTGCAACGGACGAACAGTGGGATACGCTGCGCAAATATGTCCGCAAGCAAGTCAAGCAGATCGGTACCGATATTACGGATGGCCATGTCGATATTTCTCCATATCGTTTGGGCAAAAAAACAGCCTGCTTGTACTGTTCTTATAAATCGATTTGTCAGTTTGATCCTTTGTTTGAAGGAAACGAACTCCATGTCTTGAAGCAAAGAGGAAAAGATCAGCTTTGGTCCGATTTGGAGCAAGAGGTGAGCCATTAATACGGACGGAAAGGAGAATGTATACGTGAAGAAACAACAACAGCCTAAGCCTCCCGGAAGCACATGGACGGATGATCAATGGGACGCTATTACGCTTAAGGGTCAAAATATGCTGGTCGCCGCTGCGGCCGGCTCAGGAAAAACAGCCGTGCTCGTCGAGCGGATTATACGCCGGATCTCGGACGAGTGGGAGCCGGTAGATGTAGATCGGCTGCTGGTCGCAACGTTCACCAAAGCGGCCGCCTCCGAAATGAAGCATCGGATTCGAGATGCTTTGGAACAAGAGCTGATGAAGCAGCCGCATTCGCAGCATCTGCGGAAGCAGCTTGCGCTGATGGGGCGCGCCTCGATTACGACGCTGCATTCCTTCTGCCTGGAAGTCGTGCAGCGGTATTTCAGCCTGATTCGGCTTGATCCCGGCTTTCGCATCGCGAATGAAACGGAAGCCGAGCTGCTTCGCCAGGATCTGCTTGGCGAAATGCTCGAGGAATATTACGCCGCAAGCGGAGAGAACAGCGCCTTCTGGCGGCTGGTCGATTCGTTCAGCGGCGAGCGCAACGACGACGCGATCATGCAGCTGATTCAGAAGCTGTATGATGTGTCGCGTTCTCATCCGTGGCCGGAGCACTGGTTAAGAGCGACGGCTTCGATGTTTGGGCCGCCGGCTGCGCAGGAGATGCCGGAGGAGGCAGGCTCCGTGGTAGAGGAGGCGCTGCCTTACGTTGCGGCGGCTGCGGCGCCGGTGGATTATTCGCTCTGGGAACAGAGTCTGATTCGCGACCTGACGCTGGATTTGGAAGGCGCAGCGGATTTGCTGCGCCAAGCCGTAGACATCGCGGAATCCCCTGGCGGGCCAGCACCGTATTTGGACAATTTACGCGAAGATTTGCTGCTCGTGAACAACTTGCTAGAAACGACCACCTATCCTTGGTCCGTGTTGTATCTCGGCTTTCAGACCGTCGAATTTGGCAAGCTCAAAGCCTGCAAAGGCGACGACTACGACAAAGAGCTCCAAGAGGAAGTTAAGGAGCTGCGCAACAAAGCCAAAGAGCAAATCAATAAAATAAAGGAAGAGCTCTTCGGCCGCACACCGGAACAATTTCACCAAGAAATTGCCGATATGGCTCCGCTTCTGCACACCTTAGTGGACCTGGTTGCTGATTTCGGGCAGCGATATCAAACAGGGAAGCAGGCGAAAGGGCTGATCGGTTTTGCCGATTTAGAGCACTATTGTTTGCAAATCCTCAGTGCCCCTGGCGCTATCCCTGGTGAATTAATTCCTTCGGAAGCGGCTATTGCTTACCGCAGACAGTTTGCCGAGGTGCTTCTGGATGAATATCAAGACACGAATCGTGTACAGGAAGCGATCGTTGAATTGATTTCGAATGCTAAGCCTGGCAATCGCTTTATGGTGGGTGACGTGAAACAAAGTATTTACCGGTTCCGTTTGGCTGAGCCAGGTCTTTTTCTGGAGAAGTACAAGGCGTACCGTTCTAATAAAGATGAAACATCAGAATCGCCTGCTGAAGGCGGGAGAATTGATCTGGCGCGTAATTTCCGCAGTCGGCTGCAAGTCGTAGATGCGGTGAATTTTCTTTTTAAGCAAATAATGAACGAATCCGTAGGCGAAATTGCCTATGATGAGCGTGCTGAGCTTGTCTACGGGGCGGGTTACCCGCCATCTGCCTCGGATTGCTCCGTGGAAATGCTGCTGATTAACCGTGAGGCGGATACATCGGGGGCAAGCGAGTCCTTCGCTTCGGAAGCAGAAGATGAGGATGAGGGGAATAGTGAACAAGCGGGAGATGGCAATCCGGCTGCTATTGATCCTATTCTGGAAGCACAGGAGCTGGAAACTGCACAGCTGGAGGCCCGTACCATTGCTCGCCAGATTCGTGGACTTCTTGGAGCAGGCGGACAGGACATTTTTCAGGTTTTTGATAAAAAATCAGGTGGAGATCGCCCTGTGACGTATCGGGATATTGTCATCCTGCTGCGCGCTACGCAGATGTGGTCGCCGATCCTTATTGAAGAGCTCAAGAAGCAAGGCATACCCGCGTATGCGGAGCTTAGCACAGGCTATTTTTCGGCAACGGAAGTTGAAGTTATGCTCTCGTTATTGAAGGTCATTGACAATCCCTATCAAGATGTCCCACTGGCAGCCGTTCTGCGTTCTCCGGTCGTGCAGCTGACGGCAGAGGATTTGGCACAAATACGAGTGGCTGATAAAACGGTGCCCTTTTATGAGTCGGTCTTGCAGCTTGTGAAAGCTGAGAAGTCTGCGGAGAATGAGCCACTTTTACAGAAGCTGACTTATTTCCTAAGCTTTTTGGACAAATGGCGGACCGAAGCTAGGCAGGGCTCTCTTGCTGATTTAATTTGGAACATTTACAGGGAAACAGGCTATTATGATTTCGCCGGCGGCTTGCCGGGCGGCATGCAAAGACAAGCGAATTTAAGAGCCCTGTACGATCGGGCGAGACAATATGAAAGCACATCACTGCGCGGATTATTCCGCTTTCTCCGTTTTATAGAACGAATGAAGGAAAGCGGCGGCGATCTCGGGACCGCGCGTGCGCTTGGCGAACAAGAAGACGTCGTACGGATCATGTCGATTCATAAAAGCAAAGGACTGGAATTCCCTGTTGTCTTCGTAGCCGGCATGGCAAAAATGTTTAATCAACGCGATTTGAATGATGCGTTTCTGTTGCACAAGGAGCTTGGTTTCGGACCGCGTTTTGTCGATACCGCCTTGCGAGTCAGCTACCCGACCCTGCCTTCCTTAGCGATCAAACGGCGTATGAAGCTTGAGCTTTTGGCAGAGGAAATGCGTGTCTTATATGTTGCCTTGACCAGAGCCAGAGAAAAGCTGTATTTGCTCGGAACCGTGAAATCGCTCGATAAGCTGCTTCGTGGCTGGGGACGCCATCTTTCGAGGACGCAGTGGTATTTGCCTGACTTTGAATTGGCCAAAGCCAAAAGTTATCTCGACTGGGTTGGCCCAGCGCTGCTTCGTCACCCGGATGCTGCGCTCTGGAGAGAGCGTCTTGGGCTCAGTGAGTCATCCTCGGGGGTGCGGCTGCTGAGCGATCCTTCGCAGTGGAAACTAACCATCATTATGCCAGAGAGCTTGCAGCTGGAAGAAATAACGGAAGAACAAAGCAATGTGCCGGATGCGGCACGCATGGAGCGAGTTAGTCATTTGCAAGCTGTGGCTGTAGCGGGTGATTGGAAGGAATGGCTGGAGGATAAGCTATCTTGGGATTATACCTATTCCGAAGCGCCTAAGCTGTTTGCCAAAACAACGGTTTCGGAAATCAAACGGCTATCCGAGCTCAATCGAATTGCCGAAGATATGGAGCTTCCATTTGGTGGCGACATGGCTTCCTTGAAGGCAGATGTTCCGGAAAAGCACAATTCGCGAGCGACCATTTGGCGCAGACCCAGATTCATGGAAGAGAAGAAAATGACAGCCGCTGAAAAAGGCACCATTGTTCATGCCGTCATGCAGAATCTGTCCTTGCAGGAAATGCCAACGGAAGCGAGCATACAGGCTACGCTAGCTGAAATGCTGAGCAAGCAAACACTCACTTTGGAGCAAAGTGCGGTCGTGGATATTCCTGTTATTTTGCGCTTTTTTCAGACAGAGGTTGGCAGACGAATGGTACAGGCATCCCGAATACAACGAGAAGTTCCATTTAGCTATGGATTGCCCGCAGATGAGGTTTATCTGGGAACGGATCGTTCCACGTCAGGCGAGACGGTGCTGATTCAAGGGGTTATTGATTGCTTATTTGAGGACGAGCTAGGTCTTGTGCTGGTTGATTACAAAACGGATGCGGTCAAGGGCAGCAGCGATGCCGAGCTTCAATTGCGTTATGAAAAGCAAATAACGTTGTATTCACGAGCTGTGGAACAAATTTGGAAGCGGCCAATCAATGGGAAATTTCTGTATTTCTTTGATGGTGCGAAATTGTTGGAAATGTAGGGTGGGGGATTGAATTATGCGGATTTTACACACAGGCGATTGGCATTTTGGCCGATCCCTTGAAGGGCGCAGCCGATTGGAAGAGCAGACTGCATTCGTCGATGAGCTTGTGCGAATTGTACAGGATGAAGCCATTGATCTGGTGTTGATCGCCGGTGACATTTATGACAGCGTGAATCCGCCTGCCGCAGCAGAGCAGCTCTTCTACGAAGGCATCGCTCGCTTGGCAGAAGGCGGGAAACGGCATGTAGCAATCATTTCCGGCAATCATGATCATCCAGATCGGCTTGCCGCTTCAGGCCCGCTTGCGGCTAAGCAAGGTATCACATTAATCGGCCTGCCGGTAGCGGATATTCAGTCGATCGGCATTGCCCGAACGGGTGAATTAGCCCGTTTGATCGCGCTGTCGTATCCCTCAGAATCGCGCCTGAAAGAGCTGCTTTCCGATGTAGCGGAAGAAGAAGCACTGAGGAGCAAATATTCGGAGCGGGTTGGCGCGCTCATTCGCAAGCAGGCAGCTGCGTTTCAAACGGACACCGTGAATTTAATTATGAGTCACTTATACGTCCTTGGCGGACACGAAACCGAATCAGAGCGCCCGATTCAAGTCGGTGGGGCTTATACAGTGGATACTAGTGCTTTGACGGCGGGTGCGCAGTATGTGGCGCTTGGGCATTTGCACCGACCGCAGAACGTGAAGGCTGCTTCCCCCATCAGATACTGTGGATCGCCGATTGCTTACAGCTTCTCGGAGGCAGGACAGGCCAAATCGGTTACTTTATTGGATCTAACCCCTGGACAGGCTGCCGTGCCGAAGGAAATATTTCTGACTTCCGGACGTCCGCTCGTGAGCTGGAAAGCCAAAGAAGGCATAGGTCAAGTCCACCAATGGTTGGATGAGCGTAAAGATGCGACAGCGTGGATTGACTTGGAGATCACAATGACAGAAGCCATGTCGATTGAACAGATTCAATCGCTTCGCAAAGCGTATGAGGGATTCATCCATATTCGTCCGATTTATCCAGAGATGGAGGCGGCCAGAGCTGCTGTTCCGAAGGCGGATCTGTCCATGGAGGAGCATTTCACGCGCTTCTACGCCCGTCAAACCGGCGGTGCGCAGCCTGAGCCTGAGTTGGTGCGATTGTTCCTGGAGCTGTTGCAGGAGAAAGATTTGGCGGATGCTGTTGGTGACTAGGTAAGCGGTGTTGTGCAAGGTAGAAGATAGGTTGGAAGGTTATGGGGAAAATGACTTTTCGTAGGCAGTGGTGGGCCTGATCTGATCTGACCTGGATAAAGATATATCTGCCGGAGCATGTTCTGTTTACTATTGTACTATTCTGTTGTATCTACAAAATTCATGCGGCCGTTTGAGCAAGATTATTGCGATGATACTTTGTTTCGAATGCGTTTGTAATCATTGGACGTCCCTCCCTAACTATTCTTGTCAACTGGCTGTGTTTGAAATGTTCGTAGAGGTTTATTCGTTTAAATGTTTGTAGATACGACAGAACGTGCGTTTCAGAGGATACTTTGGGAATCAAAGACTGTTTATTAAAAAATCCATGTTGCTTGACGCCACATTTCATCCCAAAGATAGAAGGAATAGATTTCTGTAATCAAGCTTATAAGTATGCAAATAAATGCGTTGGTTTGTTTGAAGATGATTGAAACAAATAAGATTAATGCGGGGAGATCGTATTTGTAGATATCAAGAAGCAATTGCTCATGCCCCATTATGTTGGAGTTACTTATCATTAATATGACAATTGTTACTACAAAATAGAAGATGCCTATGAATATGCCAACAATCAACATGGATAAGTAGTCTAGAGTTTTCATTTGAAGGCAGGAAGGAGGAATGTCGCGTTGCGTCCAATTCAGTTGCAGATGTCCGGGCTTCAGAGTTATCGGGAATTGCAGACGATCAATTTTGGCCAATTAGTGGATGCGGGTGTTTTTGGTATTTTCGGGCCGACAGGCAGTGGGAAATCATCCATTCTGGATGCTATTACCTTAGCTTTGTATGGCAAGGTCGAGAGAGCCAGTGGCGGTACACAAGCGATTATGAATCATGCGGAACAAACGTTGTTTGTTTCCTTTACGTTTGAACTGACGAATGCGGCAGGGACTGAACGATACCATGTGGAGAGACAATTTAAACGTGGTACGGAAATGTCGATTAACGGGACCATTACGCGGCTTTTACATATCAAAGAAGGCGAAACCGTTGTGCTCGCGGATAAAGCTGGCGAGGTAAATCAGCAGGTACAGCATATTTTGGGACTTTCCATGCAGGATTTCACGAGAGCGGTTGTGCTTCCTCAAGGCAAGTTTGCTGAGTTTCTTACGTTAACCGGCAAAGATCGCAGACAAATGCTGCAGCGGCTTTTCCATCTGGAACAATATGGGGATCACTTGAGCGCTAAAGTGAGTTCCAAGGTGAAGGAAACGGACAGCGCTGTAAAGCAGCTTGCAGCGGAGCAGCAGGGGCTTGGGGACGCGTCGGAGCAAGCGCTGCAAGAAGCGAAGGAAAAGCTTTTGCAGGCGGAAGCGGAAGAGGTTCGAAGTCGAATTCAGTTGGAACAGCAGGAAATAAAAGCTGAGGAGCTTAAGCAAGTTTTTCAGTGGCAGCAGGATAAAGAACAGCTTGAAGCGGAATCGAAAAAACAGCAGGAGCAAGAAGATCAGGTTCGTGAGAAAGAGCTGCTGCTGCTCAAAGCCGAGCAAGCGGATCGAGTCAAACCGTATCTCGAACAATTTGGTTTGGCAGCTAGCGGGGTTCAAACCACGCAGATACAGCTTGAACAAGCTTCGAAGAGCCAGCATGCCGCAGAAACAGCTCATGAGGCGGCTGCTCATAAATCAGAACAAGCCCAGCTACACTTGGCACAGCAGGAAGGACCTCTTTTGCTGCGGTTGGATCAACTCGAACAAGCGCTTGTGATTGGGCAGGAATTGGATCAGGTCCAGCTGCAAATTCAAGCTGCTCAGCAGCAAGAAGCGGGAGTGAAGTCGAAGCTCACGCTGCTGCAGGCAGAAGTTTCCAAAAGTGCGGATACGAAGCAAAAGGCGATCCTAAAGCAATCGGATCTCAAAGAGCAGCTAAAGCAAGTCGAGACGAACGCAGCGTCCAGGCAATTGCTGCATTCGGCTGTTCAAGATAAGAAGGCGATTGAGCAACTGCAAGGTCAGGAGCTGGAAGCTAGGAAGACGAAAACGGAAAAAGCGGACGTTTATACAGCTGTTGAGCATAATCAGCGTCTTTTAGCCTCCAAAAGGCAAGCGATCCAAACGAAGCTATTTGAATGGTTGAAGCAATCTGCGGATTTAGGAACAGCAATACGAAGGAATCAACTAACGCTAACCGCATTCATTCCCAATTTGCAGCTTGGCATTGATCGCGAGAAGAAGCGTTGGAAGCTGGAAGAAAGGCACGCTTTAGCGGCTATTTTGGCTAATGATCTTCATGATGGCGAACAATGTCCGGTCTGTGGTGCAATTGAACATCCTTATAAAAAAGATCAAGCTGCACGCGGTACAGCAGCTCCTGCGCAGGATTCGGAATCTGCGGAAGAAAGAATTCGCCAAGGAGAAGAGCTTCTTCAGCTCGCCAAAGAAAAGCAATTCTCGCACAATCAATTGTTTCGTCGATTGGAGACAGCTGCGCAGCAGGCTGTGGAATTAGCGGAAGAGCATGATTCGCTTGCTTGGCAGCAAGCGGCTGTCAGCGATGATTCTCTTGCAGCGATGAGTATTCAAGAGCTTGATGAAGCAAGCAGCATGGATGATTTGTTTACCCAGTGGCATAAAACGGAAATATTTGCTGCGGATTATCGTTCATTTGAAGAGTTGGAGCGTGCTTTTCAGAGTTTGCTGAAGGAGCAAACGTTAACTGAACAACAAGTGGTACAAGCAGCAGTGCAGCAGGAGGCAGCGGCCAGCTTATTGACGGAGGCGACGAACAAGCTGACGCAGCTTGAGTTCTCGCGAAGCGAGCAGTTGAAGCTTTGGCAGCAGCGATATGCTGAGCTTGCATGGGAGGCTGTTGAGCAGCAGCTTGAGCAGCTTCTTGCGAATGAACGACTGGCGGAGGAGCTGCGCAGCCGCATCGAGAAAAGCATTCCATTCATGGACGAGCTGAATGGGAAGCTGGAGGAGCTCCAGCGTGCCGTTCTGGAGCAGGATCGCACTGCCCTGCAGCTGCACGAGCGGCTGCAGGGTCTGGCGCAGCTCGCCGCTGATAAGTCGCGGCAGCTCGCTTTGCGCGCGCCCGGCGCGGCTGTGCCGCAGCTCATCGCGGAGGCGACCTCCGCGCTTGCGCAGCTGCGGCAGCTCGCGCAGACGACCAAGCTCGCGCACGCTGAAGCTCAGCGCGAGCAGCTCTTGGCGGCGCAGCGCTTCAGCGCCGCCGCCGAAGCCGCTGCCGCTGCGGCGCGGCAGCAGACCCAGACCGAGCGCGCGCTGCACAGCGCGCTGGCCGAGAACGGCTTCGCGTCGCGCGAAGCCGCCGAAGCTGCGGTGCTGGCGCCTGAGCAGCGCCGCTTGTGGGCCCAGCTCGCGGCGGAGCACCGCGAGCGCGAGCAGGCGCTGCGCGCCCAGCTGGCGCAGCTGGCAGCGAAGCTGCAAGGCCGCGTGCTGAGCGCGGACGAGTGGGCGCTCGCGCAAGCGCAGCTGAGCGCTGCGAAAGCAAGCGCCGCGGCCGCGCTAGAAGCGCGGGCACAAGCGGCGCAAGGCGCAAGCGAGCTTGCTGCGCGGCATGCACGCTGGTGCGAGCTTGAATCGCGGCGTGCAGAGCAGGCAGCGCAGCTGGAACGGCTTGGCAAATTGCAAGCCGTCCTCAAAGCCAATGCGTTCGTCGAGTATCTAGCCGAAGAGCAGCTCATGCAGGTCAGCCGGGCAGCTTCCGAGCGGCTGGGGGAATTAACACGTCGACGTTATGCCATTGAAGTCGACTCGGGTGGCGGCTTTGTCATCCGGGATGACGCCAATGGAGGCGTGAAGCGTCCGGTCAGCACGTTGTCGGGCGGAGAAACCTTCCTGACCTCGCTGGCTTTGGCGCTCGCCCTCTCGGCGCAGATTCAGCTGAAAGGGGAATACCCGCTGGAATTCTTCTTCTTGGATGAAGGCTTCGGTACGCTTGATCAGGATCTTCTGGATATGGTGATTGGAGCGTTGGAGAAGCTTCATATGGACAGCTTGGCCGTAGGCGTAATTTCCCACGTGCCGGAACTGAGAGCGCGGTTGACACGCAAATTAATTGTACATCCTGCTGAACCATCCGGTCGCGGCAGCCGTATTGTTCTTGAAGAATTGTAGTAGACTGGCGGTTTTTCCGTCTGTTTCTCGCAAATTCCTGCGATTATGCATCCTTTTCGCCCTGGTAACATGCAAAATGGTGAAAAGCCTGCGATTGTGCATCCTTTTGTGGCCTTTTTTCCATTCCAGGATGAAAAAGCTCAAAAAGCCTGCATAATCGCAGGCTTTTCATGTTTTTACTCTCATTTGATCGAAAAGCCTGCATTTTCGCAGGCTTTCTTTCCAAATTTGGTGGAATCCTATATCGTAGTGGCAAGGTCACTACGCCGCACGCAGCTTTGCATCAGCCCCTTTTTTGCTGCCTGCACTCAGCTTTAGGTGAACACATCAAGCCAACTCGTACAAGTTGGCATAAACTGCTACATCTTTCCGGAAAAGGAGAATGTAGATGGCTACCTTTCAAGAGGCTCTTAAGCAGAAGAACAGGATTTCCCCTGTTTTACTGAAAAGAGCAGGAGTTACAGCGGTTGGTGTGGGTTATGCGGATCCTCAGAAGCCGGCATTGGGAGCGGGAGTAATTGTGTATACCCACCAGAAGATCATACCTTCCAGTCTCACTAGTTTAAAAGGCGTGTTAACCAAAGCGGGTACGTCGGTTCCTGTGCGTTTTGTGCATGCAGGCAAATTCAACGCTCATGCCTCATCTTCAAATGCGAAAGGCAGTAAAGCGACTTCGTTCACTGGCAGAGTTCGTCCAGTTCCGGGGGGCGTAAGTGTTGGGAAATTAAATCCCGATGCGACAGGGACGGCAGGTCTAATTGTAATCAAAAATAATCAGCTCTACGTTCTGAGCAATAACCACGTGTTAATCAACAATAATTCATCGGCTTTTTCAGCGACAGTGCAACCAGGTGCGGCTGATGGAGGTACTGGCAGCAGGGACACAATTGGACGGGCTTTTCAATTCGTGAGACTTGTTCCAGGAGGCGTGAATTTTCAGGATTCGGCGATTGCTCTCCCGAATTCAAACAGTTTATTGAATCCTCGCTACCAGATAAGCTCATCTGGCCAATTGATTACAGTTCCTGGGCATTTGCTCAGCTATCCGGTTGGCTTGCAAGTTATGAAATCAGGACGGACAACTGGCTTTGTTAGAGGAACGGTAGAAGCCAATAATGCGGATATTCGCGTTTCCTATGGAGGAACACTGGGCACACTGCTGTTCCGAAATCAGTCCATCATTCTCGGCAATAATGGACCCGTATCACTTCCGGGTGATTCTGGTTCCGTTTGGCTTCGGGCTAGTGACCGATTTGCCGCTGCGCTTAATTTTGCTGGCACTGCTGATGGGAAACGTTCGATTAGCAATCCGATTGGCATCATCATGTCGACTTATGGAATTCGTGTGGCTATTCCGGCTGCGAATAATACAGTTAGAAGCGGGTCCATTCGCGGGATTGCTCCAATCGGCAATCATGCTTACGTACAGCCGTTGACAGAGCAGCAAAGAAAACGGATGCGCGCCGTTTATGTCAAAGCCAGATAACCGCAGGGTTATTGCTAAACCAGTGAGCCCAGAGCTCATTGGTTTTATTTGTTTTAGGCCCCAAGTGCTACTTTCCTGCCTTTAAGACGTATCTAGTTAAAGACAGAGCACGCAAAACAGCGGGAAATGGGGCGATTGGCTTGAAAACGATAAGAAAAAGAGTAGCGATTTTAACATTGGTAGCAGGTTTTATAGCTGCTAGTCTTGCAAGCTCACCGGCACCTGCCCACGCAGATGTGGTTTGGGATCATTGGCAAAAAGCGGAATCACTGAGTTCCAGTGGGGATAAAGGCGGGGCTGTTCCGCATTGGGTATTTCTGGCCGATCATTATGCGAGTACAGGGGAATGGGAAAACGCTGCGCTATTCTGTGGGAAGTTGGACGCCTACTATGATGCTCTAGGAGATTACGATCAAGCGATTTATTATTATGAATTGGAGAACACCTACTGGGTAAAAGCGGGACGAGACTGGGGCGCCGTAAAGCTGCAGCGTGCAGATCAAATCCGCACAACGGTTGAATTATATAAGCAAGAGCGCAATCAGTCGGAACTAAAGCAATCAGCGCTGCCGGAAAATGGTCAATTGGCTAAGTTTGAACCTGCCTATGGCACGTATTTAGGCATGTATTCCGAGCAAGATCCTAAAGTAGGCAACTTATTTAGTAAAACGGAGTCTGTTTACGGTAAAAAGCATGCGATTTATTTGGCTTATGCGCATTGGGGACAAAGCTTTCCGTCGACCTATGCCAAACGCGCCAAAGAGGCAGGGGGAGCGTTGCAAATCGCTTGGGAACCCGACGATGGTCTAGATCCCGTATCAGACGGTGCTTATATACGGAAATGGGCGCAGGATGCCAAGGCTGCGGGAATTCCGATCTTCTTGCGCTTTGCCGGAGAAATGAATGGCGCTTGGGTTAAGTGGCACGGTGATCCTGCCCAATACATAGCCAAATTCCGCATGCTGCATGATGTATTCGCAGAGGAGGCTTCGAATGTCGCGATGGTGTGGAGCCCGGGAGATGTGCCAGCGAATGATATTGATCCCTATTATCCGGGAGATGCTTATGTCGATTGGGTTGGCGTTAGCTTATACATCGAACCCTATGAAAATGGAGATCCGTCTTTGCCCTCCATGCTTCCAACTAGCAGCGTAGAAAGATTGACAAGGCTTTACAACACGTATTCGGATCGTAAGCCATTAATGCTTAGTGAAACGGGAGTCCCGCATTATTCACATGCGGCACAGGAAGATTTCACGGAG
Organism: Paenibacillus alba; assembly: GCF_013204855.1. Classification (GTDB taxonomy): domain Bacteria; phylum Bacillota; class Bacilli; order Paenibacillales; family NBRC-103111; genus Paenibacillus_E; species Paenibacillus_E alba. The sequence continues at coordinate 198,945 of NZ_JABMKZ010000003.1, forward strand.
TGGGCTAAACTGAATCTTCAACGGTTGTATGAAATTATGCCTTATAAGTATCCGAGATTAAAAGCGATCACTTATTTTAATGTGGATCAGCAAATGGAAAATGCCAAAAATGATTACTCCTTGTCTGACTCTTCAGAGATTCAGGCGTATTACCGGCAAATGATTGCGAATCCCTACTTGTTATCCAAGGTTGCCGATGCAGCGAAGCCTGCAGATGGCGTAGGTTATGTGCCTGTGGATGCCAATCATCAATCTTTCACGAAACAGACGAAGTTCATTCCTTTTGTGAAAATACCCGAGGTGTACATTGGTAAAATTGCTTATGTTCTGAATGGACGTGTAATTGCAACGCAGTCGGAGCTGCCTTACGGTCTGACGCTGCGAGCCGGAGAGGTTCCTGAAGGTTCTGTGCTGCAGCTCAAGGTTTACAACCGAGCAGGCACGCAAGTTGCCTTGCGTACGTTCGGTATCTCATCGCAAGTATCTGTTGAGATTAACGGAAAAGAGCAGCAATTCGAGCAAGCCCCTGTGATCAGGAATGGTTCCACGTTAACGCCTTTACGTGCTATTTTTGAAGCAATGGGGGCGAAAGTTGAATACGAAGCCGCAACGAAGACAGTTACGGCACACAAAGGCAGCACGACCGTTCGCCTGACAATAGGTCAGAAAACGGTTTATGTGAATGGCAAGCCAAGCGAGCTGGAGGAGCCTGCACAGCTGGTGAACGGCTATACGCTAGCTCCCGCCAGGTTTGTAGGGGAAACCTTTGGCGGGCAGGTCGCTTGGGACGGCTCAAGCAGGACGGTAACGATTGCAACAAAGTAGGAAATGAAAAAGCTGATCTATCTTCTGACAAGCTGTCAGGCGATGGGGCAGCTTTTTTTGTGCTCAGTCAGTTAACTTCCGTTAACCCCCTTAATTGATAGGCTTCATAGTGCTTTTATCACCACAAAACGGGTTTGAGGCTCATTTATGTATAGACATTAATTATAATTTAGTTAAACGCATAACTGATAAATGAATTTAATGGCAAAAAGATAGCGTTATCATATTGTAAAATAGGCTATTTCGTTCTATAATTCAGTTAAACGTGTAACTAAAGAGGGGAACTCATGAAAAAACCAACGATTAAAGATGTTGCTAAAGTCGCAGGCGTTTCCGCAGCCGCAGTTTCCTACGCCTTGAACGGCAGAACGGATAAAGTTTCAAATGAAACGATTGAACGAATTAAGGGGATTATCGAAACGTTGAACTACAAGCCGGATTTCTCGGCGAGAAGCTTGGTTAAGAACCAATCCAAACTTATTGGCATCGTCATTCCACAGACGGAATCTCACAAACAGCTCATTCTTGAAAACCCTTTCTACAGCGAAATGATCAGTGGCATTGAGGGCAAGCTGCGGGAGTACGGTTATCATCTGCTGCTATCCGGCGTGAATCAAGGTGAAAGCTATCTGGATTTGTCCATTCAACGCAATTTGGATGGCGCCATTATGATGGGGATTTATCCGGAACAATTTTATGACGGTTTTAAGAAGATCAATATCCCGATTGTACTCATCGACAGCTATATTAACGATAATTATTTTAAGCGCATTGGCATTGATGATGAGTATGGCGGTTATTTGGCTACGAAGTATCTCATTGACAAGGGACATTCCAACATCGGTTTGGTGACGGGGGCCATTCGCAAGGATGGGGTCGTGGAGAAGCGATTCCTCGGATATAAGCGAGCGATTCGCGAAGCGAATTTTTTCTACAATCCGGATTACGTGTTCGAAGAATCGATGAGCTATGAGCATGGGATGGCAGCCGGTCAATTAATCGCGAAGAAATTTCCTGAGATTACCGCCGTGTTTGCAACAGGGGATATGGTGGCATTTGGGGCGATAAGGAGCTTGGTGGATCAAGGGAAAAAGGTTCCCGAGGATATATCCGTCATTGGTTTTGATGATATTACGATGTCCAAAATGTTCATTCCTCCGCTAACCACGATTCGTCAAAACATTACGGAAAAGGGTGCGATTGCAGCTGAACATCTCATCAACATGATTCAAGGCGGCGTGGAACAAGAGGCGAATGAAATTATGCTGCCGCTAACGATTGTGGAGAGAGCTACTGTCAAGGTCAAGGAATAACCATCACCCCGGGATAACGGAAAAGGAGAACGTCATGGTCGGACAAAACAAACTATCCAAATTGGTTGTTATTATCGGATTTTTACTTCCCAGCTTAGCGGGGTTGCTGCTCTTCCAACTCGTCCCGATGCTTTCGTCGGCGGTCATCAGCTTCACGAATTGGGATTTGCTGACCCCGGCGAAGTTTGTTGGCTTCGATAATTATACAGAAGCTTTGCAAGATGAGAAAACGCTTACATCGCTGCTTAATATTATTCAGTACATTATCGGATATTTACCGTCCGTGCTCATTTTCGGCGTATTATTCGCCGTCTTGCTGAATAGAAAGCTCAGAGGGATAAAGCTGTACCGCATGTTCATCTTCGTGCCGGTCATTACGTCTTGGGTAGCCGTTTCCATCGTATGGCGCTGGTTGTTGAACGGGCAAAACGGGCTGATCAATTATTTGTTGTCGCTCGTCGGCATACAAGGGCCCGTCTGGCTGCAGGATTTTGTTTGGGCAATGCCCTCCATCATCGCAGTGAGTGTATGGAAGGATATCGGCTACGTGACGGTCATTCTTCTCGCCGGGCTGCAGGATATCTCCGAGGATTACTATGAAGCGGCGACGATTGACGGTGCGGGCGGCTTTCAGCAGTTTATCCGTGTAACATTGCCGCTGCTTACGCCAAGTATTTTCTTCGTGCTGGTCATCTCGCTTATTAATGGGTTTCAGCTTTTCGATCAGGTTCTTGTCATGACAGGCGGCGGTCCGGCAGGACAAACGAGCACGCTAGTGCAGCAAATTTATGGGAACGCCTTCCAAAGCTATAAAATGGGCTTCGCCTCAGCGCAGTCATGGATCTTGTTCGTCATTATTTTCATCGTCACTATTTTTCAGCAGAAGCTTCAGAAAAGGTGGGTTACCTATGACAGATAAATATTTGCCGTATCGGAACCTGCTTTCACATCTTATTTTGATTGTGGCAGCTATCGTTCTTATGTTTCCCTTTGTATGGATGCTATCCGGTTCCTTCAAGGATAATCTGGAAGTCGTCAGAATGCCTCCGAATCTCATTCCTGATACGTTTAAATTCAGCAATTATGTGGAGATTACCAAATTCTTTCCGATCTATCGCTTTTTGGGGAACAGCGTGGCCGTATCCATCATCACAACAGCAGCACAAATTGTTGTATGCGCGATGGCCGCATTTGTATTTGCCAAAATTCCTTTTCGAGGCAGAGAAACGCTGTTCGTGCTATATCTTATTACGATGATGATCCCGATGCAGGTCACAATGACACCGCTTTTTATCGTGTTTCAAAAGCTGCATTTGACCAATACGTATTTGGGTCTCATTTTACCAGGCATCTTCAGCGCTTACGGGACTTTCTTGCTCAGACAGCATATCATGACGATTCCCGATCCGTTGATCGAAGCGGCCAGAATGGACGGAGCTTCCTATCTCAGAGTATTCATGAGCATCATTTTACCGTTAAGCAAACCTGCTTTAGCGACGCTTGCGATCTTCGCTTTCATGGCGTCATGGAACAATTTCCTGTGGCCGCTCATTATTACAAGCGATAAGGAGTTAATGACTCTTCCGATTGGACTCAGTAAACTGCAGGGCAGATGGGCGACAGAATGGAACATTTTGATGGCGGGCAATGTGATCAGCTTTATACCGATTTTTATCGTATTTCTATTTGCTTCCAGATACTTTATTAAGGGAATGACGATGAGTGGTGTGAAAGGATAATGAGAGGGGTGATGTAAGTCGTTAATCGTTAGGTGAACGAAAGCGATTGAGCCGAAGGATAAAAGGAAGAAAATTCAAGTAGAAGAGAGGGTTTATTCCATGGTTACCACAAAAACAGGATGGGTCGTCGCGTTAGGTGTGGTTGTGTCTCTTGCAGCTACAGGATGTGGATCGGATACGAAACCGCAAGCAGCTTCATCGGCAACGCCAAAACAAGAGCCAACCGCTGCGGCAACGCCAGAGACAAAGAAAGAATCCGTAACACTCAAATTCATGCAGTATACGGCTAGCGGTTCACAAGAACAAACACTAGGCGATATGGTCAAAGCGTTTGAGTCGGCAAATCCGGACATTAAGGTCAAGGTGGATATCGTCGACTATAACAACTACTACACGAAGCTCAATACACAGCTTGCATCGGGGGATGCGCCTGACGTATTTGAGGTCGGTTACGAAAACTTTGTCTCTTATGCGGCCAAAAATACGTTAAAAGACTTGACGCCGATCATTGCGAAGGACACGACGTTCAAGCCGGAAATCTACAAAGGGCTCGCCTATGACTCTTTCAAGTACCAAAACAAGCAATATGGCGTCGTAGAGTCTTTTTCGGACGTAGTTCTTTTCTATAATAAGGACTTGTTTGACAAAAAGCAAGTTGAGTACCCGAAGGCGGATTGGACGTGGAAGCAGGAACTTGAAGCCGCTCAGAAGCTGACAGATGCCAAAAGCGGGGTATGGGGAACTTACGCGCCGATCCAATTCTATGAGTTCTACAAAACAATTGCTCAGAACGGCGGGGGCATCTGGAGCGCAGATGGCAAGCCTACTGTGAACAGCAAAGAAAATATTGAAGCTTTGAACTGGATGCTTGATAAAGCTAAGAAATATAAAGTATCTCCGGCGTTAAATGATGACACGTTCAATCAACCGGATGCCGATTTGAATGCGTTCAAAGCTGGGAAGATTGCGATGCTTCGCGGTGGCATTTGGAACTTTGGACGCTTTGCGGATGCGCCTTTCAAATGGGACATTGCGCTTGAGCCAGGCAATACGAAGAAAGCTCATCACTTCTTCGCGGATGGTCTGGTTGTGTCGGATAAGTCCAAAAATGCCGATGCGGCATGGAAATTTATCAAATTCATGTCCTCTGATCCTTCTGTAGTCAGCAAACGCATTGAAAAGGGCTGGAGTGTGCCGGCAGTCTCTGACGAAAAAGTGATGGATGCATATTTCAAACAAACGCCTCCGGAATCGAAGAAAATCGTTCTCGAAGCTTTGAATTCCCTCGTATTGACGCCTGTAGGGCCAATTCCGGACAAATGGAATGATTTGACGAAGGCGATCGGCGATGAGCTCGATAAAGCCAAATTAAAATCCGATTATACGGCGGAGAAGGCATTAAATGAAGCGCAGGCTAAAATTGAGAAGCTGGTAGCGAAATAGCAAAATACTGACAATCAGTCAGCAGGAAGAAGGGGCATTGTTGCGGCAAGGGCCCCTTTCTTTTTAACACACAAGTGGAGTAGGAGGCTTTATTGTGCAAACACAAGAAATACATCCATTTCTTAATTTCATTCTAGATGAACAGACAGGTCAAGTGACCATTTCCGGGCATTCAGCCACTTTGCGGGATATCGCTTTTTTGAGCTACGCGCTTATTCAGCAAGGTGAGACTCAACGTGTATTGCCGCTCTTGCGCTTGTTGAGCGGCAAAACTCAGAAAGCTCAACGTGCGCTAACGGACGCGGCACTTGCGCTATGGGTAATTGGAGAATATTTGAAGGTGACCGAAGATGCGTCAAGTAAAGTGGAACTGGAAGGTTTTCTGGAAGAGACGACGGCATTGCTGGATGCTAATTGGCAGAAGCCGCAGCCGCATTGGTTGATACCGGATAGCGAGGGCATCTTTTTGAGTCATCTGGCGATGTATTTTGCGGCGGTTCAAGCCAATGTTCAGCATGGCGTTGGTGAACAAGGGGTTCGTTTGCTTAAAGCGATTCGTGAGCTTGTCTTTGCCAAGTTTATTAAAGAAGGCCGGGTGATCAGTCAATTAGGGGATACGGCTATTCATGGGGATATCGTCACGGCAGCTATGCCGTTCGGCATGCTGGGGATTGAAGACCGCATACTTATTGAGGCGCTGTATAAACTGGAAGAGACTCTTGTTGATCAAGGCGTGAGATTCAAAATCGGCGATCTGTCGTATGGGGGCTGCGAACGGCCGGATCTTACGTGCTTTTTGGCTTGGTACTATGCCAAAAAAGGAGACACGGTTCGGGCTAAGGAGCTTTTGGCCCATGTGGAAACCTTGCAAGCGGAGCAGGGTGTGCTGTATGAGATGGATATGGCAACAGCGAATGAGCCATTGCTGCTTGCGTATGCCATGGAGCGGAGCGGGAAGCCGGCTGTCAGCAGCTGGAGTTCTGTCTTGCTCGGATTAGCGCAAGCTTCTTTGGGTTCAGGTGCGGTGCGCAGTGACAGTTTGGACAGTGTCAGAATGCTCCATTTGCCAACAGGCTATGACGATCCATACGTGATCCTTCCTTATGAACGTTTTCCTCGGGAACCGGAAGCGGGGGATGTCGTATCCGTGCGATTGCTGACCCAGCCGTTCCAGGCTAATCAGGTAGTTACGGTGCAGGCTGTCGTGGACGGTATTCCGGCTGCCGAGACTATTCAGGCTCTCATGAGAGTCACGGATGAGGGGGAGAAGGTCTGGGAAGCGCAGCTTGGCCCTTACCTCGCAGGAGACGAGGTTAGTTATACCTTCGCGCTTCAGAACGGAGACAAGTCGATCCGCTCAGCGACTTATGGTTTTCGCGTGCGGTCATGGACAGCGCTGGAGCGTGTGCATGCGCTTGAGACGACGGCGGATGGCTTCGTCGCCGAGCTTGTGTGCGGTGCGGATCCGCTGCGCAACGTATCGCTAGCTTTCCGCGCGGACGCAAGCGGCGCGGTGCAGTTGACGTTCGCCGCAGGGGGCGAACGCATAAGCGGCCAGCCAGTGCAGCAGGCGGCTGTCGCTGCTCAGCGCGCACGGCTGGAAGCCGAGGTGCGCGAGGGCAAGCTCGCGCTGACGCTGCGCAGCGCGGAGGGCGAGCTGCTGAAGGGCTTCGCCGCCGAAGGGAAGCCGCTCATCGAGGCGCTGACCGACGGCTCGGGCACGCTTCATAAGCTGCGATTGAATTGGCAAACGAAGCCGGAGCATCGTTGGTTTGGGATGGGGGAACGCTTTGCCCATTACGAATATTCGGGTCACGAAGTCGATCAATATGTGTACAATCAATATCGGGATCAGGGCTTGAAAACGTACATGCCGGTTCCCTTTGCGATCTCCTCCGGCGGGTACGCTATCTTCGTGGATACGCCGCTTTATTCGACCTTTCGCTTTCATACGCGGTTGTCTGATCTGGTTGAGGTGGAGGCGGATGTTTCCAGTACGCAGCAATTGACGGTTTACTTGTTGGCAGACGAGCCGCTAACGATGGTGGGGCAATTCACAGCGCTGTCGGGCAAGCCTAATCTGCCTCCGAAATGGTCGTTTGGACCTTGGATGTCCAGCAATAATTGGGATTCGCAGGAAGGAGTTATGAAACAGGCGGAGCTGACGGCCAAGTATCAAATTCCTTCTACGGTGCTTGTGATAGAGCAGTGGAGTGACGAGGCAACGTTCTATATTTTTAACGATGCCCAGTATGAGGTCAAAGAGGGCGGTCAGTCTTTCCGCTATGAGGAATTCCAGTTTCCCGAGTGGGGCCGTTGGCCTAATCCGAAGGCGATGGTGGAAGATCTGCACGAACAGGGACTTAAGGTACTTCTATGGCAAATTCCGATTCATAAACATATGTATGGTGTTGCCCATGGTCAGCGCGATCAGGATGAGAAAACTTTGCTTGAGAGGGGCTATTGCGTGAAGACGGCGGAAGGCATGCCGTATACACTGCCTTACAACTGGTTCAAAGACAGTCACATTATGGACTTTACGAACCCGGACGCGCTCAAATGGTGGTTCGATAAACGCCGCTACCTCGCGGAAGAGATGGGCGTGGATGGTTTTAAAACAGACGGCGGTGAGTTCGTATTTGGACATCAATTGCAATTCCATGACGGTTCTACAGGCCGGGAAATGCGGAATTTGTACCCCAATTTATATGTAGGCAGCTATTATGATTTCATTCAGTCCTATGCCAAAGATGGCGGAATTACGTTCAGCAGAGCGGGTTATACAGGAGCGCAGCGTTACCCCTTGCATTGGGCTGGTGATGAGCGTTCAACCTTCGAGGCGTTCCGATCTTCGATGATCGCGGGATTATCCAGCAGCATGTCGGGGATTCCGTTCTGGGGTTGGGATCTGGGGGGCTTTCATGGCGACATTCCGACAGCGGAGCTGTTCGTGAGATCGGCGCAAATGGCTGCTTTTTGCCCAGTCATGCAGTATCATGCCGAGACGAAAGGCGAGTTCAATCAAGATCGGACACCGTGGAATATCGCTGAGCGTACGGGGCAGATGATCGTTATCGACTTGTACAAAAAGTATGCCGATGTGCGCATGAACCTCTTGCCCTACATTTACGATCAAGCGATACGTACCAGCCGAACGGGGCTGCCTATGATGCGTGCCATGTCGCTTCAGTATCCTGCGGATTCGCGCTGCACTGAGATGATCAGTGAGTACATGTTCGGAGACAGCTTGCTGGTAGCGCCTGTCATGGACGAGGGCCATTTCTCCAAGGAAATTTATTTCCCGGAAGGCTCATGGCTTTCTCTGTTTGATCAGGAAGAAGTGCAGGGGCCTTGCTTGTTGAAGGTGGCTGCTCCATTGGATCGTATCCCTGTTTATCAGAAACAGGACAGTGTCATTGCCCTGAATTTGGCGGAAAACTATTCCCTCGGCGATCATGTTGGCAATCGGGTGGATCGCTATGAGCAATTGTGTTTCCGAGTGTATGTGGCGACAGAGCTGGAGACCGTGTTTGAAGATGATTTGGGCAATGTCCTGACGATTTCTGCGACGAAGGTGAAGGGGCAAACCCGGCTGCAATGGTCAGGCAACAGCTCCCAGCCGATAACCTTTATTCTCGCCCAACGGGATGTCGTATCTGTCGTGTCCACGTATGAAACAATGCTGTCTCCGGTTCAGCAGATGGCTCAGCTGCAAGATGGACATTACTTCATTTCTCCTGCGGAAGTGTTCATTGCGGTTCGGGATTCGGCAGGAAGTCTGGTGATTGACCGGTGATTTTGTTCGGATTCCCGCATTGCGGCGATGTCGCCAAGTCGTATCTTGCTTGGAGCCATGGATTGCCGGCACATATAAAGTTCCAATGTGTGGAATTGATTCATGCGGGACTGTCCATGCGCGAGGTGTACTCGGCTCGTTGGGAACAAGCGCTGGAAGAAGCCTGTGCTTTCATCAAACAGCATCTGGAACTGGGTGAGGAGTATGTGCTTATCGGCCATTGTTGGGGCAGCTTGCTTGCCTTTGAGGTCAGTCATCGCTTGAAAGAGGAGGGTTTGGCGGAACCTCGCCACTTATTTCTGTCTGGCTGCGGCGCCCCGCACTTGCTGCGACCTCGGGCTGAAGCCGGGGGCCCGCTGGGCAGAGCTGCTGAGCTTGGCTGCCAGCCTGCGGAGGAATACCGGACACCGCTCAATCGAGAACCGCTTCGGGCCCGCTTCAGTATTTTCACAGGCAATAAAGATGAGCATGCCCTTGCGGATCAGTTGGCGGAGTGGAGTCGTTATACATCGAAAATTTGCGATGTGCATGTTTGTGAAGGCGATCATGCCTTCTGGCGCTCTGATTCTGCCAAATGGCTCCAGCTAACGCAAACCATTGTGGAAAGGGAATATCTGATTTAGCGCCATCGGCGGCATCGAGCGATGAACTTTGGGATGCCGCCCCACTCGGTGAAAGGGGGGATGCCTGGAACTGCGCATAGAGGACGAGAAATAACGTCAGTTAGAGACTCATGGTGATCCCAGTTCAGACGAACAAATTTCAGTACGAAAGGGGAAACGTTCATGCATGTAAGGAAGCTGCCTGCATTATTGCGATTTACGATTTCTTTTTTGCTTTGTTTCTTTCTGGTAGTCCCCTCGATTTATGCCATTGATGGGGTGTATCATGCCCCTTACGGCATCGATGATCTGTATGAGATACAAGCGACAGAACGAAGTCCGAGAGATCCTGTGGCAGGAGACACGGTGTATGTCAAAATTACAACTTGGCCCATCGAATCGGGTCAAAGCGTTTGGGTGACCTGGACGAAAAATGGGGTCAATCAAACGGCGGTCGGAGCGGCATATAAGTACAACAGCGGCAATAATACTTATTGGGAGGCCAATCTTGGCACTTTTACCAAAGGTGATGCCATCAGTTACACCGTTCATGGCAACAAGGATGGCGCGAACGAGAAGACGAGTGGACCTTACACATTTACCGTGACCGGTTGGGAATCGGTCAGCAGCGTTAGTACAATTACGAACAACACCAATCGCGTAGTTCTCAACGCGGTAGCGAATACTGGAACGATGACACCGAAGATCAACCTTTCCTTTGCCGCCGATGATGTGCTTCGTGTTCAGGTCTCCCCGACAGGGACAGGAACGTTGAGCAGCGGCCTTAGTAACTATACGGTTTCGGATACGGCATCCACCACCTGGCTGACAACATCCAAATTAAAGGTGAAGGTCGATAAGAACCCATTCAAACTTAGTGTGTATAAACCGGATGGGACCACGCTGATTGCCCGCCAATATGACAGCACCACGAATCGCAACATCGCTTGGCTGACCAACGGCAGCACCATCATCAACAAGATGGAAGATCATTTCTACTCGCCTGCTTCCGAAGAATTTTTTGGCTTCGGCGAGCACTACAACAACTTCCGCAAACGCGGTACAGATGTGGACACGTATGTGTACAATCAGTACAAAAACCAAAATGACCGAACCTACATGGCAATTCCCTTTATGCTGAACAGCAGCGGTTATGGCATTTTCGTGAAATCAACGTACTATTCCAAGTTCCGATTAGCTACAGAGCGCGCGGATATGTTCAGCTTTACGGCTGATACAGGGGGAAGTGCTGCCTCAACACTGGATTATTATTTCATTTACGGAAATGATTTGAATAATGTCGTCGGCAACTATGCCAATATTACAGGCAAACCGACAGCATTGCCGAAATGGGCTTTCGGTTTATGGATGTCAGCCAATGAGTGGGATCGTCAATCCAAAGTGTCAACAGCGATAACGAATGCGAATACGAACAATATTCCGGCTACTGCTGTTGTTCTTGAACAATGGAGTGATGAGAACACCTTCTACATTTTTAATGATGCTACCTATACGCCGAAAACCGGCAGTGCTGCCCATGCTTATACGGATTTCACATTCAACGGCAAATGGACAGATCCCAAGGGGATGGCGGACAATGTGCATAACAATGGGATGAAGCTGGTGTTATGGCAGGTCCCGATCCAGAAATGGACATCAACCCCTTACACGCAGAAGGACAATGACGAAACGTATATGATCGCCCAGAATTATGCCGTGGGCAATGGCAGCGGAGGTCAATACCGGATACCAGCCGGACAATGGTTCGAGAATAGTTTGCTGCTTGATTTCACAAATACGAGCGCAAAAAACTGGTGGATGTCCAAACGCGCCTATTTATTTGATGGCGTTGGGATTGATGGCTTCAAGACGGACGGCGGTGAAATGGTGTGGGGCCGCTCGAATACGTTCTCCAATGGTAAAAAAGGCGATGAAATGCGCAATCAATATCCAAATGAGTATGTGAAGGCCTATAACGAATATGCGCGTTCAAAGAAAAGTGATGCGGTCTCCTTCAGCCGTTCCGGCACACAAGGTGCGCAAGCCAATCAAATTTTCTGGTCAGGAGACCAAGAATCGACGTTTGGCGCATTCCAACAAGCCTTAAATGCGGGTCTGACCGCCAGTATGTCAGGAGTTCCCTATTGGAGCTGGGATATGGCTGGCTTCACAGGTTCGTATCCTACCGCTGAATTGTACAAACGGGCAACCGAAATGGCTGCTTTTGCCCCGATCATGCAGTTCCACTCCGAGTCTAACGGCAGTTCCGGGATTAATGAAGAACGCTCCCCGTGGAACGCGCAGTCTCGGACAGGTGACAACACGATTATCAACCATTTTGCCAAATATACGAATACCCGAATGAATCTGCTTCCTTATATTTATAGTGAAGCGAAGAAATCAAGCGATACCGGTATTCCGATGATGCGCGCGATGGTGCTTGATAATCCGACTGACACGAACACATATGGATTAAATCAACAGTACATGTTCGGCAGCAATTTGCTTGTTGCTCCTGTAATGAATCAAGGTGAAACAAGCAAGAGTATCTACCTCCCGCAAGGGGATTGGATTGATTTCTGGTTCGGCGCGCAGCGTCCAGGCGGTCGGACGATCAGCTACAATGCCGGCGTTGATGATCTTCCTGTCTTTGTGAAATCCGGCAGTATTCTTCCTCTGAATTTGAATGCCCAATATCAGGTAGGAGGAACGATCGGCAATAGCTTGACGAGTTATACGAATCTTGCTTTCCGCATCTATCCATTTGGAACAACGACGTACGACTGGAATGATGATATTGGCGGTTCGGTGAAAACTATCACGTCTACAGAGCAGTATGGATTGAATAAAGAGACAGTCGCTGTACCGGCTATCAACTCAACGAAAACTTTGCAGGTGTTCACGACCAAGCCTTCATCTGTAACAGTCGGCGGTTCTGCGATGACCGAATACAGCACTTTAGCCGCTTTGATTGGCGCTTCGACTGGCTGGTATTATGACACTGTGCAGAAGTTTACTTACGTCAAGCTTGGCGCTAGCGCATCTGCTCAATCCGTTGTGTTAAGCGGCGTTAATAAAGTGGAGTATGAAGCCGAATTTGCGGCTCAAACGAGCGTATCCACGAACAGTAATCATACCGGTTATACAGGAACAGGGTTTGTGGATGGCTTCGAAACGTCTGGAGACAATGTGTCTTTTGATGTTTCTGTCAAAGCTGCTGGCACTTATACGCTGAAGGTTCGTTATTCTTCCGGGGCGGGCAACGGGTCGCGGGCGATTTATGTGAATAACGCCAAAATCACGGATCTTGCTTTACCGCAAACGACGAACTGGGACACATGGGGAACGGCGACGGTTAATGTTGCGTTAAATGCAGGCCTTAACACGGTAAAAGTTAGTTATGATAGCACAAACACACTTGGCCTTAATCTCGATAACATCGCTATCGTAGAGCATTAAAAGCTGGGAGGGCAGCGCCCTCCCTTATTTCCTTAATGAAAGGGAGTATCTATGATGCAAGTACATTTGCCCAATAAAAAAGCTCCACGATTGCTAGTTGTATTCACAGCTTGCATGTTATTTGCTTCTACCCTTGCGGTGCTTCCCGGCTCCCCTGCTCATGCTTATGTCAGCAGTCTCGGCAATCTGATCAGCTCGAGTGTGACCGGTGATACCCTGACGCTCACGGTTGATAACGGGGCAGAGCCAAACGATGATCTGTTGGTTATACAAGCCGTACAGAATGGAATTTTGAAGGTGGATTACCGGCCGAACGGCGTGGCATCCAGCGCTAAAACGCCGATGATTGATCCGAATAAAACGTGGTCAGCTGTAGGCGCAACGATCAATACTGCGGCTAATCCGATGACCATCACGACTTCGGCGATGAAAATTGAGATAACGAAAAGTCCCGTACGAATGACCGTGAAGAAGGCAGATGGCACTACGCTTCTCTGGGAGCCCTCTGGCGGTGGGGTATTCTCGGACGGCGTGCGTTTCGTCCATGGCACCTCGGACAATATGTACGGCATTCGCAGCTTTAATGCGTTTGACAGCGGAGGAGACCTGCTGCGCAACACCTCGACGGAGGCTGCTCATGCTGGTGAACAGGGAAATTCCGGTGGACCGCTGATCTGGAGTACAGCAGGCTATGGCGTACTTGTTGACAGTGATGGCGGTTACCCTTACACAGACGCCGCAACGGGCAAGATGGAGTTTTATTACGGAGGAACTCCTCCTGAAGGCCGTCGTTATACGAAGCAAAATGTGGAGTATTATATCGTGCTCGGCACACCGAAAGACATTATGAGCGGCGTTGGAGAGATTACGGGTAAACCGCCGATGCTTCCCAAGTGGTCGCTGGGCTTCATGAACTTCGAGTGGGATACGAATCAGACGGAATTCACGAATAACGTAGACACATACCGCGCCAAAAATATCCCGATCGATGCTTACGCCTTTGACTATGACTGGAAAAAGTACGGTGAAACGAACTATGGGGAATTTGCTTGGAATACAACTAATTTCCCAGCGGCTGCTTCGACGTCCTTAAAGACGACAATGGATGCTAAAGGCATCAAGATGATCGGAATTACAAAGCCTCGCATCGTCACGAAGGATGCTTCTGCGGCTGTTACTACGCAAGGGACTGACGCGACAAATGGCGGATATTTTTATCCGGGTCATAGCGAGTATCAGGATTATTTCATCCCTGTAACGGTAAGAAGCATTGATCCTTATAATGCCAGCGAGCGCAGCTGGTTCTGGAATCACTCCAAAGATGCTTTCGATAAAGGTATCGTTGGCTGGTGGAATGATGAGACAGACAAGGTCTCGTCAGGAGGCGCTTCTTATTGGTTTGGGAATTTTACAACTGGCCATATGTCTCAGACGATGTATGAAGGCCAACGGGCTTATACGAGCGGGGCGCAGCGCGTCTGGCAGACGGCGCGGACGTTCTATCCTGGCGCGCAGCGTTATGCGACAACGCTTTGGTCTGGCGATATTGGCATACAATACAATAAAGGCGAGCGAATCAGCTGGGCGGCGGGCATGCAGGAGCAGCGGGCAGTGATGCTTTCCTCGGTGAACAACGGTCAAGTGAAATGGGGGATGGATACCGGCGGATTCAATCAGCAGGATGGGACGACGAATAATCCGAATCCGGATTTATACGCCCGCTGGATGCAATTCAGTGCGCTGACACCCGTTTTCCGCGTTCATGGGAACAATCATCAGCAGCGCCAGCCTTGGTATTTTGGCTCGACGGCGGAGGAGGCCTCGAAAGAAGCTATCCAGCTTCGCTATTCATTGATTCCTTATATGTATGCCTACGAAAGAAGTGCGTATGAGAACGGCAATGGGCTTGTCCGGCCTCTCATGCAGGTATATCCGACGGAGGCTGCTGTGAAGAATTATACAGACGCTTGGATGTTCGGGGATTGGCTTCTGGCAGCGCCGGTCGTGGACAAACAACAGACGAGCAAAGATATTTATTTGCCGGCAGGCACTTGGATCGATTATGCGCGTGGTCAAACCATTGCTGGCGGCCAGACGATTCGTTATTCGGTCAACCCGGAGACATTGACAGACATGCCGCTTTTTATTAAAAAAGGTGCTATCATACCGACGCAAAAGGTTCAGGATTACGTTGGGCAAAGCGCTGTTACTTCTGTTGACGTTGATGTTTTTGCGAACACGACACAATCGAGTTTCACTTACTACGATGATGATGGAGCTAGTTATAATTACGAAGGCGGCGCCTATTTCAAACAAAATATGACGGCACAGGATAACGGCGCAGGCTCGCAAAGCTTCACATTAGGGGCAAAAAGTGGAAGTTACGCGCCAGCTCTTCAAACTTATTTGATTAAGCTTCACGGTTCAGCTGCGGCCTCTGTAACGAACAATGCGGCAGCCATGACATCTTACGCCAGCTTGCAAGCCTTGAAAGCAGCGGCCGGCGAAGGCTGGGCTACGGGTAAGGATATCTACGGCGATGTTACGTATGTGAAGGTTGCAGCAGGTTCCGCATCTGCCAAAGCAATTGCCACTTCGGGAACGGCTGTGGTGAGTGCGTCTTCTGCGCAATATGAAGCTGAGGATGCATCGCTTTCGGGCGGTACAACGGCTACCAAAGCTACGATTAACACGAATCATGCGGGATATACGGGGACTGGATTCGTAGATGGCTTGGGCAATGCAGGGGCAGGCGTCACTTTCTATCCGAAGGTGAGCACGGGCGGTGACTACAACGTTTCTCTCCGTTATGCGAACGCTTCAGGTGCTGCCAAGTCTGTCAGTATTTTTGTTAATGGTAAAAGGGTGAAATCCACATCGCTAGGCAATCTGGCTAACTGGGATACATGGGCTACGCAATCGGAGACGCTGCCTTTGACGGCAGGGGTGAATATTGTGACCTACAAGTATTACAGTGAAGCAGGTGATACGGGGAATGCGAATCTTGACAACATTACCGTGCCTTTCGCACCTGTAGTTGGCAAGTATGAGGCAGAAAGCGCAGAAATTTCTGGAGGAGGCACTCCAAACACGAATCACTGGTTCTACAGCGGTGCAGGTTTTGTTGATGGGCTCAGCGCAGCAGGTGCTCAGGTGAAGTACAATGTTAATGTTCCGAGCGCTGGATCCTATCAAGTCGCTTTGCGTTATGCCAATGGAAATAGTGCTATGAAAACACTAAGTACTTACATTAATGGAATTAAATTAGGTCAAACCAGCTTCACGAGTCCCGGAGGCAATTGGAACGTTTGGCAAGACAATGTACAGACGGTCTCTTTGAACGCTGGAGCTAATACGATTGCGTTTAAATACGATGCAGCAGATAGCGGCAGCATTAATCTAGATCGGTTGCTGCTGTCTACCGCGGCGCCGGGAACGCCATCTTCTGAGCAGAATTTGCTCGACAATCCGGATTTCGAGCGTGATACGAGCCAAAGCCACAATTGGGTCGAGTGGCATCCGAGCACGCAAGCCATTGCTTATGGCATTGACAGCGGCTCAACGACCAATCCGCCGGAGTCGCCATGGTCAGGCGACAAGCGTGCCTATTTCTTCGCGGCGGGTGCCTATCAGCAAAGCCTTCACCAAACGATTGCGGTACCTGTCAACAATGTGAAGTATAAGTTTGAAGCTTGGGTCCGTATGAAGAACACGACCCCAACGACAGCTAGAGCTGAAATTCAAAATTACGGCGGCTCTGCGATTTACGCAAATATCAGCAACAGTGGCGTTTGGAAATACATTAGCGTCAGCGATATTCTGGTGACGAATGGTCAGCTTGATGTTGGCTTTTATGTAGACTCACCGGGCGGAACGACCCTGCATATTGATGATGTGCGTGTGACAAAGCAATAAACAAAAACCAGCGGCTCCCGCATAACGGGGGCCGCTGGTTTGTTCATTCGAACGAGGGTTTGCTCGATGATAGTAGGATTAAACGCTTTGCAAGGCTTGCTGCACTTCTTGAACGATGGACAAGGCTGCGCTGCGTGCGCTGGAGAAGGCGCGTTCGGCAAGCTCGCCTTTGCCTGTACAGCCATCGCCGCAGAAGTAGAAGGGCACATTCTCTACGCGCGTTGGCAGGAGATTATTCGTAGCAATGTTCTTTACGCTGGCAACCATCGCTTTCTTCGAAACCCGCTTCACTGCGGTCACATCGCGCCAGCCTGGATAATGCTTGTCGAACAAAGCTTCCATTTGCTTATTTTTTTCTTCCAAGTAGGCTTTGCGATGCTCATCGTTTTCGAATTGATCGCTAAGGTAGGCGATGCCTTGCAGCAATTGGCCGCCTTCCGGTACCAAAGTATGGTCCGTTGCGGACACGTCGCTGATGAACAGCTTATTGTCCATATCGCTGATATAGCTGAAAGGTCTGGCGACAACTTGGCTTAAGCCTACGTCATATACCATAACTTCAGTGGCTGTATTGGATTCATAAGGGGCAAGGAAAGGTTCCCAGGCTGTGCCTTTTAATAGTTTGACGACTTGCTGGACAGGCATGGCGAAAATGACTTTATCAAACGCCAACTCCCGTGTTTTGGTTTGGAGAAAGAATTTGCGATCAGCGTATCGCAAGCTTTCGACGCCTTCCTGAAGGGCGATTTCCCATCTTCCTGAGGATGTCAGCTTTTGTTTTAGTTGATTCGTAATGACAGCCCAACTGCCTAACACGTAATTAACAGGCTTGGAGGAGAGGAACAGATTGTGGTAATACTCACTGATCACCGCTCCGGAAACATTGCGAGCATCTTCAGGCGTGATGAAGAAGTTCGAGCAAACGAGATGCTCCCAAAGCTCTTTAACGTCCTCGTCCGCATTGGATTCAGCCAAATAATCAGCCAAAGTGGCGTAATTTTTTAAATTATGAATGTTTGCGATGATCGCGGCAATTTCGCCTACGAACCGCACTTTTTGAGCTGTGCTGAGCAAATCGGTTTTCAAAAGGTTAATCGCATCAAGCGGCGCAGGTGTAAGCTGGTTATGTTTGGCGTAAAATACTTTGCGTTTGTCCACTTGCTTGGAGGAGAACGAAAGGCCCAGTTCCCGTTCCATGTTGGTTAACGTATGGCGATCAATGCCGTAGATGGCATGTGCTCCGTAATTAAGCGTGAAGCCTGCCTTCTCATAAGTAAAAGCGCGTCCGCCAAGCTGCGGGCTGCGCTCGAATAGAATACCTTCGATGTTAGGATTCTCGGATAAATAAGCTGCTGCGGTCAGGCCGGCGAGACCTCCGCCGATAATTGCAATTTTCATGTTGTTTTCCTCCTTGGGAACTGGATCTACCTGCAATGAGGCGAAAGGCGCTTCGGATCGAAGTCCTACCCATATCCAGGCTAAATTGTTTGTCATCATTTCGAGTAAGTCGGCATTATCCTGAATGCACCAAGTTCGGATCGTTCCTATATACATGCAGACCAGCAAATCGATTTTACGGGGATCAGGCAGCCAATGCAGCAAGCTTTCGGCAAGGATGTTAAGCTGCTGCTGCTCGACCATTTTGACGGTTTCATTTTGTAAGGAAATGGCTTGCAAGCTTCGAATAAGACGGGGGGACATCCCGATGTTAGACGATAAGTCTAAAAATAATCGATTGATATGTCCTTCAAGAGATTGAACCTTGGAAGGAGGCTGTTTGACCCAATCCTGAATTAATTCGATTTGCTTGCTGTAAAGGGCTGAGATGAGGGCGTCTTTACTTTTGAAATAATGGTAAAAAGTTCCTTTAGATGTATGGGTCGCCGCGATGATATCGTCTACGGATACATTCTCATACCCTTTTTCCATGAACATGGTTAAAGCAACTTCCATCATGACATCTCGTTTTTTGCGGGTAGTGGCTCGCATGAATTGACTCAACCGCTCACTCCGTTCCAAGCATCATTTATTCCTATTATATGCAAAAATAGACCGCTAGTCTACAATCGAATTAACCTTTGTTTAAAAAACGAAAGAGGAAAGATTAATCTAAACGATTGTTTCCCGTGTGGTACCGCTTTTCACCGTCTATACTTACATTTAGAAAGCGATGAGAGGATGGACTAACACACTTGATTAAAACCGATTTAGGCTGGAATTCATTTTTTGAAAAAGCGTTTGAATCTTATCAGAACGAAGGGTACCAAGCAGGAAGGGTTTCCTTGGAACATAAACATATGTACCGTGTTCTAACCGAATCCGGCGAGCAGTTGGCCGAAATTTCCGGTAAAATGCGTCACCTCGCGCTGCGGCGTGAGGATTATCCCGCTGTTGGCGATTGGGTTGTTCTTAGTGTTCGGGAAGAGGAACAGCGGGCGACTATCCATGCGGTATTGCCGCGTCAAAGTAAGTTTTCCCGGAAAGTGGCCGGTCAAGTCACAGATGAGCAAATCGTCGCGACCAATGTGAATACGGTCTTCTTGGTTACCGCACTCAATCAGGATTTTAATATCCGCCGGATTGAGCGTTATTTGGTATTGGCTTGGGAAAGCGGAGCAAGTCCTGTCATTGTGCTTAGCAAAGCAGATTTATGTGAAAACCCGGAAGCTCTTGCTGCAGAAGTTGAAGCTGTTGCCGTTGGTGTGCCTATTCATATTATCAGCGCCGCGGAACAGCGAGGATTGGAGCAACTAGGGGGCTATGTGACATCTGGCCAGACTGTTGCGCTGCTTGGCTCCTCGGGTGTCGGCAAATCGACATTAGCCAATCACCTGTTTGGCAAGGAAATTCTAGACGTCGGGGATATCCGCTTCGGAGATGACAAAGGGAAGCATACGACGACCCATCGTGAGCTTATTGTATTGCCTGGGGGCGGTATTCTAATTGATACGCCAGGGATGCGCGAGCTTCAGCTCTGGGATGCCTCTGACGGGCTTAGCACCTCGTTTCAAGATGTTGAGGATATCGCTCAGAGGTGCTTTTTTCAAGATTGCAAGCATGAGAATGAACCCAAATGCGCGGTCAGAATGGCGCTGGAAGAAGGGGCGCTTACTGCTGACCGTTTTCAAAGCTATTTGAAATTGCAGAAGGAACTCGCCTATATAGCCCGCAAAGAAGATAAAGGGCTGCAAGCGGCCGAGAAAGCCAAGTGGAAGAAGATCCACCAAGCGCAAAAAAAGCAGCATAACCGGATTTAATCGCTCGCATAAATTGATTAATGGCCCGAGTAGCCTTTTGCCTATAGCTGAATATGCTGTAGAAAAAAGGAGGCTTGAGCCTATGAATCATCAGGAAGCGCATGACCTGTGCAATAAACATATGCAT
Organism: Paenibacillus alba; assembly: GCF_013204855.1. GTDB lineage: Bacteria > Bacillota > Bacilli > Paenibacillales > NBRC-103111 > Paenibacillus_E > Paenibacillus_E alba. Next base: position 219,421 of record NZ_JABMKZ010000003.1, read on the forward strand.
CGTTATGTCGGTGTAACGATGTCAGACGGCACGATCCATGACGGGATTGTGGAGCATGTAGATGAAGTGAACCTTTACTTAGCTGTTCCTATTGGCAGCATGGAGTTGGAACAGATGCGTGCATTCGTGCCATTTCCAACCCCTTATCCGTACTTCGGCAACCCGTATTTTTATCCTGGCTATGGGTTTGGCAGACGGCGTTTTGCAAGACAGGTTCTGCCGTTAGCTGGACTATTAGCCTTGTCGCTTCTTCCTTATTATTAATAGATACGAGCGCATTTCGCTAGGGAACATTGATCGGAAACGGTGGTGTTTCTTTTTTTTGCAATTGTTCCAATTAAAAGTCCTGATTGGATTGGATTTTTTCGATGATTTCCGATAAAATTAAGGGAGAAGGTTACGAAAGTGGAGGGACAAGCTTAATTATGAGTGATTGTATTTTTTGTAAAATCGTCGCAGGTGATCTTCCTTCAAAGAAAGTATATGAAGATGATCAAATTCTAGCTTTTCACGACATTCAGCCTGCTTCGCCTATTCATGTGCTGATCATCCCCAAGAAGCATATTGCTTCTCTGGCAGAAGCAGGAGATGAGGACTGGGCGTTAATCGGTCAAATTCAGGGTGCTGCCGCACAAATTGCTAGAGAACTAGAAGTTGAACAATCTGGTTATCGCGTAGTTACGAATATCGGAGCAAATGCGGGGCAAATTGTTCATCATCTTCACTATCATTTAATGGCAGGGGCACGATTATCCCCTTTAGGCGTTCATAATTAAGGCTCTCTTTCAAGAATCGAAAGTATTCGATTGACACCCTAATTAGTATCACCTATAATGGGATTTGATGAACCGTTTGATCTTAGATGGTCTGTTCGGAGGGAGGGAAAACTGTTGTCAGAAACTCGAGTTCGTAAGAACGAAACTATAGATGCTGCACTTCGTCGCTTTAAGCGTTCCATCGCTAAGGATGGCATTCTAGCAGAAGTTAAGAAACGTAAACACTATGACAAGCCTAGCGTTAAGCGTAAGCTTAAATCAGAGGCTGCTCGTAAGAGAAAGTTCTAGGAGGCAACATGAGCTTAAGCGATCGATTGAACGAAGATATGAAGCAAGCGATGAAGAGTCAGGACAAGTTCAAACTCTCGGTTATTCGAATGGTAAGATCTACCATTAAGAATCAAGAGATTGATCTGAAAAGAGCCTTAGATGACAATGAAGTGCTTGACGTTCTAACTCGTGAAATCAAACAGCGTAAGGATTCCCTCCAAGAATTTACGAAGGCCGGCAGAGATGATTTGGCCGACAGCCTGAAGGCAGAACTTGTTATTCTAGCTGAGTACATGCCGCAACAGCTTTCTGAGGAAGAAGTGAAAGCCATTGTACAGCAGACCATCCAACAAATTGGTGCTTCTTCTAAAGCGGATATGGGCAAAGTGATGACGGCATTGATGCCTCAGGTTAAAGGACGTGCTGATGGTAAGCTTATCAATCAGTTAGTTCAACAATTATTGGGATAATACAAAATATGTTTGACAAGGCCGAGGGGATATTTATCTACTCGGCCTTTTATTTTTTTGTAAAATGAAACAGTTTGGTTGTTCAGGCGTACATATTAATGATAAGGAAGAATCAGGGAAGGAGTGAAAGATGATGTTTGCTGAAAACTTATCCGCTTTTCTGACTCATCCAGTTACTGCAACCGTACTGCTGTTAGTTGGTATTATTGGGATTGCATTAGAACTGCTTTTCTTTAGCGGCGGCTTGCTTGCTTTGGCTGGGGTTGCAGGTTTTGCGCTTTATTTCCTGGGTTTTTACTTGGCGGGATTCGCTGGATTTGGGGATTTGGCCGTATTTGGACTAGGACTTATTCTGCTTATTTTGGAATTAGTGGTTCCCAGTTTCGGGATACTAAGCGTCTTGGGGGCGATTTGTCTCTTTGGCGGCGTATTGATGGCTTCGTCCGATCCTAAAGAAGCCGCGCTTATGCTCGGAATCGCGCTGTTGATTGCTATTGTGGTTATCGCTTTTGCAATCAGGACTTTTAAACATCGTGGAGTATGGAACCGTTTTATTTTGAGAGAGCAGCTCACGACTGACAAAGGCTTTACATCGAGCCCGGATCGTGCGCATTTGATTAGCCTGACAGGAGAAGCGATTACGCCGCTACGGCCTGCAGGGACGGCGATTATTCAAGGCGAGCGCATCGATGTCGTAACGAACGGAAGCTTTATCCCAATTGGCACATCCATCGTTGTGGTGGAAGTGGAAGGATCTCGAGTGGTTGTGAAGGAAATGGAACCAAAACTTGATTAGGAGGAAACAAAATGAATATTGAACCAGGCTTATATTTAGTGCTGCTTGCAGCCGTTATTATCATCGCACTTTCGATTTTGTTAAGTATTGTACCCGTAATGCTGTGGATTTCGGCGCTTGCTTCCGGTGTTCGCATCAGCATTATTACGCTTATTGCTATGAGGCTGCGCCGGGTAACTCCGAGCAGGATTGTGAATCCTATGATTAAAGCGACGAAAGCAGGCATTGATCTCAGTGTGAATCAGCTGGAAAGTCACTTTCTTGCCGGCGGTAACGTGGACCGGGTTGTTAATGCTCTTATTGCCGCACATCGTGCGAAAATTCATCTGGAATTTGAACGTGCAGCAGCTATTGATCTTGCAGGACGGGATGTTTTGTTAGCGGTACAAATGAGTGTTAATCCACGCGTTATTGAAACGCCAAACGTTTCAGCTGTGGCTAAGAACGGTATTGAGGTTAAGGTTATTGCAAGGGTTACTGTACGCGCCAACATAGACCGTTTAGTCGGGGGTGCAGGCGAAGAGACGATTATTGCCCGGGTTGGCGAGGGGATTGTTACAACGGTAGGTTCAAGCGACTCGCATAAGGATGTTCTTGAAAATCCGGATTTAATCTCGCGGACGGTTCTTGGCAAAGGGTTGGATGCTGGCACCGCTTTCGAAATCTTATCCATTGATATTGCAGACGTTGATGTTGGCAAAAATATCGGCGCCCATTTACAGACGGAACAAGCGGAAGCGGATAAACGAATCGCTCAAGCGAAGGCCGAGGAAAGACGTGCAATGGCGGTTGCGGCCGAACAAGAGATGAAGGCCAAAGTCGTTGAAATGCGTGCAAAAGTTGTCGAATCGGAATCGCAAGTTCCGCTTGCTATGGCGGAGGCGCTCCGTAACGGCAAATTAGGCGTCATGGACTATATGAATCTCAAAAATATCGACGCAGATACACAAATGCGCTCTTCTCTTGGCAAATTAAACGACGGCAAGAGTGACAAAGAATAATAGGTTTATGAGGTGATCTCGTGGAACAACTCATTGAATTTCTGGTAAAGCATTGGTATCTAGTCATCATTGCAATCACCTTTTTGTATCAGCTTAACAACAAGAAGCGAAGTGGGAAGCAAGGAGCTCCGCAGTCGCGAATGCCTTCATTTGGCGAGACGTCTAGACCGTCTGCAAGGCCTGCTGAAGCAACGAAGCCAGACCGGCAAGGGTTTGGTGGGCCAGCTCCACAAAGCAGCACAGCGGACGATTTTGGCCGTTCTAACAACGGCAGCGCCAAAGCCGCAGCACCGAAGTCTAAAGCATCACCTTTTGGTTCCTCATCTCAAGCAGGTATAGAAAGCTCACCCATTTATGCAAATGCGATCTCTTCGTCGAATTCTTTCCCAGAAGAACTTAAGCAAGAACAACTGCTGCAGGGTGTTGTTTGGGCTGAGATACTCGGTCCCCCAAGGTCGAAGAAGCCTTTACGCAGGTCATAGTATACACAAGAGCTGCCCGATGAGTAGATAAACCTACTTCAGGGCAGCTTCTTTTTAATTCTAGCTAAGCCGCCAAACAGAAAAGTCGAAATCCTCGGTTTTCTTTAGACCCTAAACACCTCTCAGGCTCAATTATTTACTGGATGCAGATAGCCATCTTCGCTTAGCGGCGTCATTCGTGCTTGGCTTTTTTATCGTTCCTGCTCCGAGCTTCCTTTAATTTCTGGATTACGGGTTGCCGACCATGGTTTGAGCTTACATCCCTCACAGTGTCTCTGCCATCCCCAGGATTGGATAGTCTTAAGCAAAGGAACTGAAATTCCTGCTAAAGTGCAGGCTTTTTCAATCAAATTGTCTAAAAAAGTGGGAATTCCTGCTATTGTGCAGGCTTTTGAAGCTTTTCTCCCCTGAAATTAGATTGGAGACTCAAATTCCTGCATATTTGCAGGCATTTCCGAATTCTGGCGCAGTTTAACGAAAAAAAGATGCACATTTGCAGGTTTCACACAACAGCAGCTAACAGCAGCCCACTTTTCACATTGAAGCAACCGAACAATACGAAGAAGCAACCAAACAATACGAAAGTATCCTTCACCGTTACGTTTAACTTCCCCATTACGCACTGCTCACAAGGAGCTCACCCGAAATTTCTGTAATTGAGCAGTAATCAACTCCATAATCCAGCGGCGCTTTAAACATTAAAGCCGGCTTAGGACACAGCCCTTTACTTTGCAGGTTTTTCACATAAATTCAGCTCACTGAGCATAATTTGGTAGAAAGTCTATGCGCCTTTTCTGTCGTGATGATCATCTAGTTAGAGGGGGTACTGCCCAGCTATGCGTCGCTTGACCCGCAAATGGAACCAATTCACGGCCAAAATCCTCGATCTTCCGCAGGATGTTGTCCAGGACGTGCCGCGAATTACGATGATCGGCAACGTGCAGCTTTATGTGGAAAATCACCGGGGCGTGCTTCATTTTTCCAGTGAAAATTTGAAGCTTGAATTGACGAAAGGAACGTTGGAAGTGTTCGGCCAAAACTTGGTGATTCGAGCGATTCTTTCGGAGGAAGTTTTTATAGAAGGCATCATCGACCATGTGAAATATCTGCCATAGAGGGGCTAAGAAGATTAATGTACACAGGAGGCTGAGTTATGAAACAATCATTGTTCATAGCCCGTTTGCGCGGGTATGTGCGCATTCAGATACGTGGCACAGCGTGTGAGAAAATAATTAATCCCATGATGGAGAAGGGGCTCTCCGTATGGGATATTCAAGTCACTTCAGAAGGGAAGCTGGAGCTTCTCATTCTGCTCAGAGACTTCTTCCGGCTTAAGCCGCTTTTGAAACGGACAGGCTGCAGGATGCATGTACTTGAACGGTACGGGCTTCCTTTTTTTATGGACAGACTGGGTCAGAGGAAGTTCTTTTTCGGCGGTATGGCTGCATTCATCATTGGCTTGTACGTGTTGACTTCATTCGTCTGGCAGATTAGCGTGGAAGGAAACGACCGCATTACGGAAGCGGAAGTTTTGCAAGCTGCCTCCAAACAAGGGATATATCAGTTCCAGTGGAAGTTTAGGATGAAGAAAACTGAGGATTTATCGCGTGAAATTCAAAGCTTGCTGCCAACTACGGCATGGGTGGGTGTGGAAATTCGCGGCACACATGTTACAATCAAGATAGTGGAAGCGACGATCCCAGAGAAACAGCAATTGATGAATCCGCGGAATTTGGTTGCCTCCAAGAATGCATTAGTTACAGAGATTATTTCGGATAAAGGAAAACCGATGGTAAAGCCGAATACGTATGTAAAAAAAGGGGACGTGCTGATCTCGGGCACCATTGGCGATGAGCAGAATAATCAAGTGGTGGTGGCTAGCGGCAAAGTTAAGGGAGTTGTCTGGTATACCTCCCGAATTGAAGCTCCTTTGACGAAAACATATAAGGTGTATACGGGAGATACCACGAATCGTAATTATCTTGTATGGGGGACCAGGGCATTGCAAGTCAGCGGGTATGGGAAGCTGAAGTTCGAGCAGTTTGAAACGATTCCAGAACGTAAAACACTTGCCTGGCGATCATTTACACTCCCCCTGGGCTGGCTGCATGAGAGAGTATTGGGAGTTAATTTCGTAGAGGAGCCGATCGAAGCTGCGAATGCCAAAAAGTCAGGCTTGGAGCAGGCTAGAGCCAAACTACTGAAGGCTTCGGGGCCTGATGCTAGACTTGTAGGTGAAAAAATTTTGCATGAAAAAACAGAGAATGGTAAAATTTATATAGACGTTCATTTTGAAGTCGAAGAGAACATCGCTGAAGAACAACCAATTGTGATACGAGGAGAATGAGGCCTGTTGGTAGAAAACGCGCAGTCAGTCAAACTTACATTGAAAAATCCGGCTGAGGGACTTGCTCTATTCGGTCCGCAAGACAAATTCCTGCACGTGATTGAAGCGGAAATTCCTGCTCAAATCTTTACGCGTGAAGCCGAAATAACGATACAAGGAGCGGCTGCGGAAGTAAACTCACTTCAGCAGCTTTTTGAAGTTCTTTTACAGCTCATACGCAACAACTACACCTTAACAGAACGGGATGTTCTCTATGCGGTAGAACTCGCCAAACAAATGAAAGCGGAACAATTGCTTGATCTGTTCAAAGGCGAGATCACAACGACCCACAAAGGCAAGCCTATTCGCGTGAAAACGATCGGACAACGGAAATATGTGGAGACGATTAAGAAAAAGGATATCGTATTCGGAATTGGACCTGCTGGAACAGGTAAAACGTATCTCGCAGTGGTACTAGCCGTTACTAGGCTGAAAGAAGGAGCTGTCAAGCGGATCGTGCTGACTCGCCCGGCGGTTGAAGCGGGGGAAAGCTTAGGCTTCCTGCCTGGCGACCTTCAGGAAAAAGTTGACCCCTATTTACGCCCATTGTATGATGCTCTTAATGACGTGCTTGGCCCTGAGCAGGTTGCCAAATCCTTGGAGCGCGGTTTAATTGAAATTGCTCCTTTGGCGTATATGCGCGGCAGAACACTGGATGATTCCTTTATCATTTTGGATGAAGCCCAAAACACGACACCCGAACAAATGAAAATGTTTCTGACAAGACTTGGTTTTGGCTCCAAGATGGTTATTACCGGAGACGTCACACAAATTGATTTGCCGCGAGGGAAATCCTCCGGACTTGTTGAAGCTAATCGTATTCTCAGTGGAATTGAAGAACTGGGCTTTATCTATTTTGATGAGCAAGACGTAGTAAGGCATTCGCTCGTTCAGAAAATCATTGTTGCCTATAATGCTGAAAATGAAAAGTAATTGTGCAGGTTGTTAGGTAGAGAGGAATGACCTCCGTGATGAAAAATGAAGTGCAAATGAAGGGCAAATTTCATTATCAGCTAAGTGGCTGGAAATACAGTACTGGCATACGGGTACTGTTGTTTCTTTTGCTGGCTTTTGGTTTCTACATGTCCCTTTATGCTAAGCTCGTCCCGCAGGTGTATGATATTGTGCTCGGAACGACGAGCGAGAAAACGATCTATGCCCCAAGACAAATCGAGAATGCAATTGCAACGGAACAGGCCAAGGAAGACGCAGCCAAACGCGTGCAGCCTGTTTATCGAATTGTGAATCTCAAGAATGATGCGCTGATTGATGCTATTTATGATAAGTTATTGCAAATCAATGCCGACGACGAAGTGAAGTTTGACGACAAAGTCAGCATATACAGACGTGTAATTCCCCAGCTCATCAGTGATTTGGAGAACGATTCTGTCAAATCATTCCGCATCAGTGCGCAGTATAACGATTCGTTGCTGGAACAAATCCAGCAGGGATTGGCAGAGCAGCAATATGCACTGCCGGAGGAGTCGTATTTTAAGCTGCCGCGCTTAACCAAGGAAGATTTGGCGGCGATGCGCCCGGTGACGAAGGATATTGTCGCTAAGCTGATGAATGATCAAATTCTGGATGCGCAAACCGCGAGAGCCAAAGTCGCAGAGCTTGTTAATACGTCGAATCTGACGAAGAATACTTCACGTGAAATGGTGACGGAAATTGCGAGAGTCGTCATCACGCCTAATAAATTTTTTGATCAGAAGGGTACGGATGATGCAAAAGGACAAGCCCGCGAAAACGTAAAACCGGTCTATATCAACAAAAATGATGTGCTGGTCAAAGTGGGCGATAAGATTACAGAAGAGATTTACGCGAGGCTGGATAAATTGGAATTGTTGAAGGACAAAGCGAATTATTTGCCCCAGCTTGGCTTGAGCATTCTTTCCGCTTTGTTGTCCTTTATTGTTTTTATGTTCGTCAAACAAAGCACACTTCCGATTAAGTACAATAATTCTCAGCTTGTGATGCTTATTCTGATCTTTATCATCAATGTAGCCTGCATGAAAATTATTTCACTCGTTCAAAATTTGGACTACCCGTATATCGGATATTTGGCTCCGACGGCTCTTGGCAGTATCTTGATTGCCATTTTACTGGATGCGCAGCTTGCTTTTATTTCATCGGTTTTATTTTCGTTGATGGCCAGCATTATTTTTAATACGGAGCATACGCTGTTGTTTGACTTCCGTTATGGGTTAGTCAGCTTAGTCATCTGCTTCTGTGCGGTGTTCACGATTCAGCGGGCCAGTCAGCGTGCAACGATTTTGAAAGCGGGTGTGATGATTGCTTTCTTCTCCATGTTGACGATTACGTCAATGCTGCTGATGGAAGATCACTTCCAGCAAAAAGAAGCGCTTATCTCATTGGCGTTTGCCGCTGCCGGCGGATTGCTGACCGTTGTGTTTGTAATCGGGCTGCTGCCCTTTTTCGAAGTTGCCTTCGGGATTCTGTCTCCGCTCAAACTGGTGGAGCTTTCCAACCCGAATCATCCGCTGCTGCGCAAGCTTCTCACGGAAACACCGGGAACTTACCATCACAGTGTCATGGTGGGCAATTTATCGGAGGCCGCCGCTGAATCCATCGGAGCTGACGGTTTGCTCTGCCGGGTAGGCTCGTATTATCACGATATCGGAAAGACGAAGCGCCCTAGCTACTTTATCGAAAATCAGACAAATATCGAAAATCCGCATGATCGGATTGATCCGAATTTAAGCAAATCGATCATTATTGCCCATCCGCGTGATGGCGTTGAGATGCTGAAAGATTTCAAAATGCCCAAGCCGATCCGCGATATTGCTGAACAGCATCATGGGACGACCTTGCTGCATTATTTCTATCACAAAGCGAAGAAGCAAGCGGAAGAGGAAGGCAGCGAAAAAGAAATCCGCGAGGAGGATTTCCGTTATCCAGGCCCCAAAGCACAATCCAAGGAGGCTGCGGTTGTCGGAATTGCGGATAGTGTTGAAGCAGCCGTTCGTTCGCTGCGCAATCCGACCTTGGAGCAGATCGATTCGATGGTGCACAAGATCATCAAATCTCGATTGGATGACGGTCAGTTCAATGAATGCGACATTACGCTCAAGGAACTGGATAAAGTCGCCAAAACGTTGAATGAAACCTTGTTGGGAATTTTTCACTCACGGATTGAGTATCCGAGTGAGCTCTCGCCCAAGAAAACAGCAACATAAAGGTAATAGCTCTAAAGGAGGGCACAAGAATGGCAAGCTTAGATTTAACCTTAGCGTGGAGCAGTGAACAGGAAGTCCAAGAAATCACGCCTGCTTTTATAGAAAAAGTGGAAGAACTGCTGCGCTTGGCCGGTGAATTGGAAGGGGTTTCCGCTGGCGAAGTTGCACTTACCTTTGTCGATGATGAAACGATCCAAGAGCTTAACAAGCAATACCGTGATTTAGACAAGCCTACAGACGTGTTATCTTTCGCGATGAGTGAGTTTGGCGAAGATGAGCTCCAGATCAATTACGAAGATGATGGAGCTGACACGGAGGGATTGGATGACGAGGAGTTAGTGTCTGAGGCGTTCATTGAGCCTTTGGGCGATATTATCATTTCGGTTCCGCGTGCGATTGCACAGGCAGAAGAATACGGTCATTCCGTAGAGCGTGAGCTAGGATTTCTGTTCGTTCACGGCTTCTTGCATCTGATCGGCTATGATCACCAAAGTGAGGAAGAAGAGAAAGTCATGTTTGCTAAGCAGGAGGATATTTTGCTGAAAGCAGGTTTGACACGCTAATGACAGACGGCTTCCGTAAATGGCGCAGAAGCTTCAGGTACGCCTACGAAGGAATCAAATATGCTCTGGATACGCAACGCAATATGAAATTCCATTTTTGCGTTGCTTTTCTTGTTTTGCTGGCAGCGCTTTTTTTCAAATTGCCCAAAACGGATATTCTATTTATTTTGTTAGCGGTCACTTTGATGATTGTTACGGAACTCATTAATACGGCCGTAGAAAAAACGGTGGATTTGGCTATGCCGGATCGCCATCCGCTGGCCAAAATTGCTAAGGACGTCGCAGCGGCGTCCGTCTTGGTGTCTGCCGGCTTTGCGGTCATCGTAGGCATGGTTGTATTCTACGAGCCGATTGATCGCTTGCTTCGGAAGTCAAGTACGCAGGAAACTCAAATTTCCGCAGGAACGACGTGGGTGCTGCTTGCTTTAGTCATCTTAACGGTTATTGTTATCGAGACTCGCTTTTCAGATAAAGGGAAGCTGGTTCGTCCAAGTTTGTTGACCGCAATTGCCTTTGCTATAGCGACGGTAATTGCGATTTTCGTCTCACAGACCATTGTTGCTTTGCTTGCTTATACGATGGCCGCACTTATTTTTATTATGTTATATGATAAAAAAACGAGACCATTTCCTGCTTTATTTCTGGGAGCGTTAATTGGCGTAGTGGTAACAATCCTCGCTTTTTCCTGCCTAAACATGCTATAACTTACTATACAAAGGAAAGAAGGCTGCCCTCTATGAATCAACAAGAACTCATTGAACACGCGAAAGAAGCGATGAAACGAGCTTATACGCCTTATTCCAATTTTCAAGTAGGTGCCGCGCTGCTTGATACAGACGGCCATGTTCATTATGGCTGCAACGTTGAGAACGCAGCATACGGACCAACCAATTGCGCGGAGCGCACCGCGATGTTCAGAGCAATCGCCGATGGACACAAAGCAGGCTCCTTCAAAGCCATTGCAGTCATGGGAGACACAGAAGGACCGATTTCTCCTTGCGGTGTTTGCCGGCAGGTGCTTGTTGAGCTGTGTGCGCCGGATATGCCTGTATATTTAGGCAGTCTCAAAGGTGATTTTGTCGAAACAACGGTGTCCGCTTTGCTGCCGGGCGCTTTTACAACGAAAGATTTGCATTCAAATGGAGGATAACTAGAAGTGGCTAAAAAAGAATTTAAATCAGGTTTTGTCTCTATCATCGGACGTCCGAATGTAGGGAAATCGACACTTATGAACCAAATTATCGGACAAAAGATTGCGATTATGTCCGACAAGCCCCAAACAACAAGAAACAAAATTCACGGAGTTTACACTTCGCAGAACGGTCAAATTGTATTCCTGGATACTCCGGGTATTCATAAACCTACGTCCAAATTGGGCGATTACATGAGTAAAGTAGCGCATGGCACTTTGGGTGAAGTGGATGCTGTGTTGTTTCTGGTTGATGTTGCAGATGGTATTGGCGGCGGAGACCGCTATATTATTGAGCAGTTGAAGCATATTGAAACACCTGTCATTCTTGTGTTAAACAAGATTGATCTGGTGCAGCCGGAAGCTTTGCTGGCGGTTATAACGAATTACAAAGACTTGTATAATTTTGCAGAAATCGTACCCGTATCAGCGCTTAAAGGGAACAATGTAACGACGCTGCTGGAGCAGATTATTCGTTATTTGCCTGAAGGGCCGCAGTATTATCCAGCGGATCAAATTACCGATCACCCAGAGCAATTTGTTTGCGCTGAGCTTGTTCGTGAGAAAATTCTGCATATGACAAGGGAAGAAATTCCCCATTCCATTGCTGTACAGATTGAGGATATGCGTGTGGAGCCTAACGGCGTTGTTCATATTTCTGCGGTTATCTTTGTTGAGCGGGATTCACAAAAGGGCATTGTTATCGGGAAACAAGGTGCCTTGCTCAAAGAGATTGGAAGACAAGCGCGCAGAGATATTGAGACACTGTTAGGTTCAAAAACATTCCTCGAACTTTGGGTCAAGGTGAAGAAAGATTGGAGAAATCAAGACAGAGTCCTGAGAGACCTGGGCTTCCGTCATGATTGATTCTGTAATTACCTAAACAGTTCCAGTTATTGTCTCGCATAGAGAAGCATTCTCTGCACATCCTATGAACATCACGTTCGATGGGGAGGATGCTGAACATGAAAGACTTTTCGTGGACGTATTTTTCAAAGACCGGTGATGTAGACGCCTATTTACTGTACAAACAAGTTACCGGAGAACCAGGTATGGATACCGATGTGCAGGAAGAGGATCAAAGTAACGAAGAGCCGCTCGAGGGTTTGAATATGTAAACCAATGTTCATAAGTTCAGAGCGGCATTTCATGGGGGAAATCATTTGCTGCGTAGTGTACAGGGGATCGTGCTCCGTAGTATGGACTATGGAGAGGGGAACAAGATCATAAGTCTGTTCACCCCCGAGCTAGGTAAGGTTGGCGTTATGGCTCGGGGTGCGAAGAAAGTGAAAAGTAGACATGCCGCCGTTACGCAGCTTTTTACGTACGGCGATTTTGTTTTTTTTAAACAAAGGGGTCAAATGGGGTCGCTGAACAGCGCGGAAATTATTGAAGCTCATCATGCCCTGCGCGAAGACTTGCATATGTCCGCTCACGCTTCCTACTTGGTGGAGATGACGGATCGCATGTTAGGCGAAGAGGAAGGCAGTACGTATATATTTGAACAGCTGAAAGCTGGATTGATGGCGATTCAAGAGGGAAAGGACATGCAAATTGTCGTTCACCTTTATGAGATGAAGATGTTTGATTTGGCGGGCTATTTACCTGTAACGGACGCTTGTGTGTCCTGTGGAGAAACGTCGGGAATCACGAGTTTCAGCCCTGCTATGGGAGGAACGTTATGCACGCGCTGCCGTTATAAGGATGCAGTGGCAATTCCTATCGCAGAAGGAACGTTGAAATTGCTGAAATTATTTCCCCGTATGGATATGCGCAGGCTCGGAGCCGTCCAAGTAAAAGAAGAAACAAAAGCCCAGTTGAAAGCCTGCATGCGAGCCTATATGGATGTTCATATTGGCGTACAATGGAAATCAAGAGGATTTATTGAACAAATGGAGAAGTATAATATATAGCATGATTTCGCCAACTCTCTGATTTGACATGTGATTTGGCCTCTGCTATGATGTGGTGGAAATCACCTCGCCCTTGTGCTGCCCGCATATTGGTGAGTTTTTTTATGCTTTCGTTCTGTTCTCGTACACGTGACATACAAATGACAATGTAGGGCCTCGTCCCTGCTGAAAGGGGCTATGGGAATATGGATCATCCATTACCTACGCGCGTATATGTGGTATCTGACTCTGTTGGAGAGACCGGGGAGTCCGTCGTTCGTGCGGCTGCTATGCAGTTTCATCCAGTTCCAGTTGAAATTGTCAGAGCTCCATTTATTCATGATTTTGAGGGGATTGATAAAGTCGTGAATGCCATACGCATTCATGGAGGCATTGTTGTCTTTACCCTAGTGATTCCAGAACTAAGAGACGATCTCATAGCGAAAGCGAAAGAGTTCAACATTCCGCATATTGATCTTCTCGGCCCCGTTGTAGCTACCCTTGGGAAAGCTTTGCACCAAGAGCCGCGCAGACAGCCAGGCATGATCCATCCACTGGATGAGGATTATTTTAAGAAGGTGGAAGCTGTTGAATTTGCGGTTAAGTATGATGATGGCAGAGATTTTAGCGGGATTCAGAAAGCAGATATTATTCTATTAGGGGTGTCTCGTACTTCTAAAACTCCTTTGTCTATGTATTTGGCACATAAAAGATTCAAAGTAGCCAACGTTCCTTTGGTTCCAGAAATGCAGCCGCCTGCTGCGATCTATACGGTTCCGAAGGATAAGATTATTGGGCTGCGCATTGACCCGGACAAATTGAATGTGATACGTCAAGAACGTTTGCGTACACTTGGATTAGCAGAAAATGCAACCTATGCCAATGTAGAACGTATTAAATTAGAACTGGCTTTTGCTGATAAAATTATGAGCAAAATTGGCTGTGTGATCTTCGACGTCTCAAACCGCGCTGTGGAAGAAACAGCAAGTTTGGTTATGGATCATATTGAACGAATTCAATAAGGTTTTTATGTTTGTTCTAGCAGGATTTTTTGCAAGTTCATCGTATATAATAGTACGGTGAGATTTCATTTAATGGGCAGGGGCTGAAGGAAATGCGCACAAGAAGCATCATCGTTGATGCCGATGCTTGTCCTGTGAAATCTGAAATTGAGCTTGCAGGTAGGCAGTTTGGTGTACAAGTTGTCCTCGTTGCTTCGTTTGATCACCGAATGAAAGAAAATCCAGGTGTTAAGGTCGTACAAGTAGATCGGTCAGATCAATCTGTCGATCTGTACATTGCCAATCAAATTAAACCTGGGGATATTTTGGTCACACAAGATTTCGGTCTTGCGGCATTGGGATTGGCCAAAGGCTCAATTTGCTTGACGAATCGCGGGCAGGAATATACCAATAGTTCGATTGATTTCCTATTGGAACGTCGCCACGTATCGGCAAAAATGCGCAGAAGCGGCAAGCATACCAAGGGTCCAAAACCTTTTACCGAAGAAGATCGTAAAAATTTTCTACATGGTTTGACAAAACTTTTAAAATATTTGCAGGAAAACGAAAATGAGTAGCGAATAGTAATTAGTCGGAAAAGCGACCTGAATTGTAGGTGGAAGAAAATGAGGTACGGACGCATACCTGAAGAGGTCATTGAGGCTGTACTGGGACGCCATGACATCGTTGATGTGATTGGCAGGCACGTGCATTTGAGCAAGCAAGGGCATTATATGAAGGGACTATGTCCTTTCCATTCCGAGAAAAGTCCTTCCTTCACGGTTACACCGGAGAAACAGATCTATCGTTGCTTTGGCTGTAATGTAGGCGGCAATGTTATTCGATTTATTATGGAAATTGAAGGGCTTAGCTTCGCTGAAGCCGTCACCAAGCTTGCCGAAGATGCAGACATCCCGATCACATGGGAAGAAGCAACAGATGAGCAGAATGAACAGCAGCAAGAGAAAGCCAGCTTGCTTAAAGCGTATGATTTTGCAGCAAAGCTGTACCATTTTATTCTTGGCAATACCGAGCAAGGCAAAGCAGCCAAAGGGTATTTAACCTCAAGAGGCATATCGGATAAGCTGATTGATACGTTCCAAATTGGCTATGCCCCGGCGATGTGGGACACACTTGTTCAACAGCTTGATAAACGCGGATTCGATTTGGCGTTGATGGAGAGAGGCGGATTGATCTCTGCCAAACACGAAGGGAATGGCTATGTTGATAAATTTCGGGAACGCGTCATCTTTCCGATCTGCGATGCGACAGGCAAAGTCATTGCATTCGGCGGCAGATCAATGGGAGATGCGCAGCCCAAGTATTTGAACAGTCCGGAGTCGGTTCTTTTTAACAAGAGCAGAACGATGTACAATCTACATCAAGCTAGGCCAAATATGCGCAAACTACAACAAGCGGTTCTCTTCGAGGGCTATGTGGATGTAATCAAAGCATGGGAAGCCGGAATCAGCAATGGCGTTGCAACGATGGGAACGGCATTAACCAAGGAACATGCCGCACTTCTGAACCGAAACGCAGATCAGATCGTCGTTTGTTATGACGGAGATCAAGCAGGACAATCCGCAGCTTTCAAAAGCATCCCGATCTTGGAAGCGACAGGGAGTCGAGTCGCCGTAGCGATGCTGCCTGATGGCAAAGATCCTGATGATTATGTAAGAAATTATGGTTTTGACCGATTCGTACGGGAGATTATTGAACCTGCCGTGCCATCGATGAAATATAAGCTGCTCTACATCCGCAAAAATTTTAAGCTGCACGAGGATGGTGACCGACTTCGTTATTTGCAATCCGCTGTGAAATTAATCAGTGATCTCCATTCTCCTATGGAACGCGAACATTATTTGAAACAACTGGCTTCAGAATTCCCAGAATCTTCCTATGAAGCCATGAAGTTGGATCTTCATGAAATCTTGCTGCAATCGGAAAAAAACCGACCGGATGGGGATAATAAACCAATTCTGTGGAATAATGTTATGAATAATGGGAGAACAGCGGAACGAACACGCAAGAAAACGCCTTCTCTTTTGCCTGCTTATCACAATGCAGAACGATTAATTCTTGCTGTAATGATGCATGATCGAGATGTTTGTACCCATGTGGAAGCACAGTTGGGTGATCAATTCAATGTTGAAGCTCACGCAGTCTTAGCTGCTTATTTATATGCTTACTACGCTCAGAATGCTGAGCCGGATGCAAGCCGATACATTGCCATGCTGCAAGATGAACAGCTGGAGAGCTTGGCTAGTTCCATTGTTATGATGGGAGCTGGTCATGGAATGAACGAACAAGTGATTGACGACTATATTCGCCAAATTCGCAAAGTTCCCATGCAAGAAGAAGTTGAACGCAAGAAAGAAGAAAGAGTTCGCGCCGAGCGCGCGGGCGACCATCTAAGAGCAGCACAAATAGCAATTGAAATTATCGCCCTAGAAAAACGATTGAAGTCAACTTAGAATTGCTGAATGACTAGGGAGGAGGGAGTCCGTACTATGGCGAATGATCAGCGTACAGAATTAGAGACAGAGTTGACCCTGGACCAGGTGAAAGACCAGCTTATTGAGCAGGGTAAAAAGCGGTCCTCACTTACTTACAAGGATATTATGGAGAAATTAGCTCCCTTCGATCAGGATCCTGAACAAATCGATGAGTTTTTTGAACAGCTTTCCGAGCAAGGTATCGATGTTGGGAATGAATCCGATGAGGATTCCATGAATCCTGAAGAGAACGAGCGCGATGAATTCAACTTCGATGATGATCTGGCGTTGCCGCCGGGAATTAAGATTAATGACCCAGTTCGGATGTATTTGAAGGAAATTGGTCGTGTGCCGCTTCTTTCTGCGGAAGATGAAGTTGGTTTAGCCAAACGAATTGAAAATGGGGACGAAGAAGCGAAGAGACGCCTCGCTGAAGCCAACTTACGACTTGTTGTTAGTATTGCCAAGAGGTATGTAGGCCGCGGCATGTTGTTCCTTGACTTGATTCAAGAAGGTAATATGGGTTTAATTAAAGCCGTTGAAAAGTTTGATCATACTAAAGGCTATAAATTCAGTACCTATGCAACTTGGTGGATTCGTCAAGCCATCACCCGTGCCATTGCAGACCAAGCGAGAACGATTCGTATTCCTGTACATATGGTCGAAACGATTAATAAATTAATCCGTGTTTCTCGTCAATTGCTGCAAGAGCTGGGGCGCGAACCTACGCCGGAAGAAATTGCCAAAGAAATGGATTTAAGTACGGATAAAGTTCGTGAAATCATGAAGATCGCACAAGAGCCTGTGTCGTTAGAAACACCGATTGGTGAAGAAGATGATTCGCATTTGGGAGACTTCATTGAGGATCAGGAAGCACTTGCACCAGCGGACGCTGCTGCTTATGAGCTTCTGAAAGAACAGCTTGAGGATGTTCTGGACACGTTGACAGAAAGAGAAGAAAATGTGCTTCGGTTACGTTTCGGACTTGATGATGGACGTACGCGTACACTAGAAGAAGTAGGTAAAGTATTCGGTGTTACCCGCGAGCGGATTCGTCAGATTGAAGCTAAAGCGCTGCGTAAGCTGAGACACCCTAGCCGCAGCAAAAGATTGAAAGATTTCTTGGAATAAATCGCTGTGAGAGGGCCCTGCCAAATTCGGCGGGGTCTTTTTCTTTTGAAACTGCTATAAAAATTAAACCTAAAATCACCGATAAAGTAGCTAGGAAGGTGAGCGAATAAATGGATGCAGAGAAAAGGAAAGTGATTGTAAGGGAAATCGATCATTGGCGCAGAAGCAAATTGCTTCCTGAGCATTATTGTGATTTTCTTTTGAATTTGTATGTAGATGAGGCAACGCCAAAACCGGCTTCATTAATGGGGATATCGGCAACCTCGGTAACAAACAGTAATTGGAAAATATGGTTAGTCATTATGGCGGTTATTGCCGCTCTGGCCTTATCTGCTCTTAATTTTAACTCTTTTGGAATGCCAATGCAAATTGGAATTTCCACACTTTTTGTTATCATTTGTTACGCGTTTGCTTATCGGCAATATCATAAAGCGCCGGCCGTTTCCTATTTGCTTTGCGGTGTTTCTTCAATTGCCTTACTTTTGCTTGGATTATATTTAATGGATATGTACGATGTGCATTCATCGTTTTCATACATTGGATATTTAGCTTTTTGCAGTGTTGTTTGGTTATTTAATGGGCTAATAGGGCGTATGGCCATTTTCCAGATATGTGGATGGATGGGCTTGGTTGGGACCTATGGATGGCTGCTTCTGCATAAACTTGAGAATCCTGGTTGGTTCTCACTTGAAATTAGTTGGATTCCGGTTAGTATTGTACTTATATGGATTGCCTGGCTTGCGCATCATACGAATAAGCAAGCGGCGAGTGTGCTGCTCTTAGTAGGAGGCATCGTTTGGTTTGCGCCTGAAGCGATGACGTTTTTGGCGGATGTAGATATGAGCTCTCGCGTTATTCAATTGTCTTTCACAGGTAAGTTAGTTTCAGCAGGCGTAGCGTTGTTTTTGCTGCGTAAAAAATGGGTAGAGTGGGTAATGTAAACGATGGTGAAATTGTCAAACAGATTGCAAATGATTGCAGATCGTGTTCCAGCAGGATCAAGATTAGCGGATATTGGGTCAGATCATGCCCTGTTGCCAACGTATTTGGCGCAGCAGGGTATTATTTTATTTGCGGTGGCAGGAGAAGTAAATCCCGGTCCTTTCGAAGCGGCAACACGTCAGGTGCTTGAAAGCGGATTGTCGAAGAAGATTAGTGTACGCTCGGGAGATGGCTTAGCGGTTATTGAGGCAGGCGAAGTCGAAGTCATTACGATTGCCGGTATGGGCGGGAGCTTGATGGCGAGTATTTTGGAAGCTGGAAAGCATAAGCTGCAGGGGGTTACACATCTCATTCTGCAGCCGAATGTCGGAGAAGATTATGTGCGTCGCTGGTTGTTAGAGCAAGGATGGAAGCTGGAGTCAGAAACAATTCTGGAGGAGGACGGAAAAATTTATGAAATTTTGACGGCTTCAGCTGTACCGGATGAGGAGAAGGCGCAGCTCGAGGCGCTATATGTCGAGCGTATTTTATCAGGTGGAATAAAGGTAACGAAGGAGCGTTTGCTTCAAATGGGTCCCTATCTGATCAGTCAGGCTCCAGAGGTCTGGTTTACCAAATGGGGTAACGAACTGAACAAGTTAGCGATGATTGTCGATCAGCTCGGACGATCTAGCGCCGAAGCGTCAAAAGTGAAAGCTGAACAAGTTCGTCAAGAAATGATGGAAATAAAGGAGGTACTCGCTTGTTTGCAAAAGGTCAAACCGTAATCCAGCTGTTTGAACAGCTGGCGCCGAAGCATTATGCGATGCCTGATGACAAAATCGGATTACAGCTGGGTTCGCTGCAAAAGGAAATTCAGAAGGTGCTTGTGGCTTTAGACGTCACCGATGAAGTTGTGGAAGAAGCGATTCAGCTTGGGGCCAATCTCATTATTGCCCACCATGCCATCATCTTCAGACCGCTTGCACACCTGCAGACAGATACACCGGCAGGCCGCTTATATGAAAAACTAATTAAAAACGATATCGCCGTGTATATTGCCCATACGAATCTGGATGTAGCCGAAGGCGGCGTCAATGATATGATGGCGGATATGCTAGGCCTATCGGAGCTTACGCATCTAGAGGATGTACATACGGAGAAGCTGCAGAAGCTTGTGGTCTTCGTGCCTGAGACGCACCATCAGGCAGTGCTGGATGCCCTATTCACCGCAGGAGCGGGGTGGATCGGGCAGTACAGCCACTGCAGCTTCAACATCCCCGGAACGGGAACGTTCCTTCCGCAGGAAGGGACGCACCCGTATATCGGGGAAGCGGGCAAGCTGGAGCGCGTACAGGAAGTACGCGTTGAGACCATTGTAACCGCCAACGTTCAGCGCAAGGCGGTTCAGGCAATGCTGAAGGCCCACCCCTATGAGGAGGTGGCCTATGACCTCTACCCGATGGATCTCAAGGGTAGAGTGTTCGGTCTTGGCCGCGTGGGCAAGCTGCCCGCGGCCATCACGCTCCGCGAGCTGACGCAGCTCGCGAAGCAGGTCTTCGACGTGCCCGCCGTGCGCGTCGTTGGCGATCTAGCGCGGCCTATCCGCAAGGTGGCCGTGCTGGGCGGCTCTGGCGGCCGTTACATGCGGCACGCCATGTTTGCCGGCGCCGATGTGTTGGTCACCGGCGACATCGACTACCACACCGCGCATGATGCGCTCGCGGCGGGACTTACGCTCATCGACGTTGGTCACAACGTCGAGAAGATTATGAAGCGCGGCGTCGCCGAATATCTCGCCAAGCAGCTGATCAAGTCGGATACGCAGGTAATCGCTTCTGCTATAGAGACGGAACCATTTCAATTTCTGTAGCCGTGGAAATGAAGAATAGTTGTAATTCAAAGGCATTCCTAGTATACTAGCAAATGCGTCGGAAAGTTTGACAGACAATCGCTGGCTGTGGGTAAGCCACAGCGAGAGGAAAGTCCGGGCTCCATATGGCAGGGTGCTGGATAACGTCCAGTCAACGCGAGTTGAAGGATAGGGCCACAGAAATGGACCGCCGATGGCTTGTCTTCGGACAAGATCAGGCAAGGGTGGAACCGTGGTGTAAGAGACCACGAGGTTCTATGGTGACATAGATCCTGGTAAACCCCACTTGGAGCAAGACCTAGAGGAACGCTAGCCGCTTTCGAGGCGGCAGTCTTCGCCTGAGACGCGTTCGGGTTGGTCGCTTGAGCTGTGCAGCAATGTATGGCCTAGATAGATGATTGTCGCTTCAATGGTGGCAGGGGACAGACGCCCGCTATGACCACCGGAAGTACAGAACCCGGCTTACGGCAAACTTTCCATACTGTCGGTTACCCGCAAGGCTTAGGCCTTGCGGGTATTTAATTTTGTTCGAGAGCATATTGTGTTCTCCCTTATTTATGAAAAAACAGGGAAGGGCTGCCCATCAGGTTTTGTGACCTTTGGGCAGCCCTTTGTGTGTAACTGTTACTTTGCAAACTTCTTCGCAATCAAGCGCTGGGGAAGGAACCAATTTTGCGGAAAGGTAAAGGTAGTGCTTGTCCGCTGTTCTGCCAGTTGAATCGCTTTGGCAACGTCAATTAATCCGTACCCAAAGTATTTGTCAAAGCCCTTTGTGCCTAGGTCACGGGCCGAATCTCGCATAATTTGATAAACATCCGTGTTTTTCAAGTTGGGATTCGTTGAACGAATCAATGCGGCTAAAGCTGTTACGTGAGGGCTTGCCATGGATGTTCCTGATAAAGCTGCGTATTGATTGTCAGGATACGTACTTGCAATGCTAACACCAGGCGCGGTGACACCAATATAATCCCCATAATTCGAGAAGGAAGCTTTTTGATTCTGAGAATCACTGGCCGCTACGGCAAAAACCTCGGGATAAGCGGCAGGATAACCAGGTCTTTCGGTATTGTCATTGCCGCTGGCCGCGATGAGCGCTATATCTTTGTCATACGCATATTTAATGGCATCGTGCAAAAATCCAGAGTCGGCATAATTGCCAAGACTAAGATTCATCACTTTGGCGCCATGATCGGCAGCCCAAATGATCCCTTGCGCAACAGAGTAGGTGCTGCCAGCCCCTGTCTGATCAAGAACTTTGACGGGGAGAACTTTGTTGTACCACGTCATCCCGGCAACGCCTAAATTATTGTTAACTAAGGCTGCGATGACGCCCGTGACATGGGTACCATGTCCAACATCGTCTTGGGGGTTGTCATTATCTTTTATCACATTGTATCCAGGCAGCAATTGCCCTTTCAAATCGGGATGCTGCAAATCTACTCCGGTGTCTACTACAGCAATAACGACATCTTTGGCTCCGCGATTGAGCTGCCAGCCTTGGACAGTTTCCGTCGAAGGAAGGTTCCATTGATACTTGCTGAACAAGTTATCATTTGGTTTGAAATTCGGCGAAATGCTGGTTGTTTGTGTATCAGTAGAAACGGTGCCATTGGAAGAATTGGAATCACTTGAACTGGCATTTGTTGAATCGGTGGAATCAGACTCTTGATCGTCATAATAATCATTGGTTAGATATAGAAAATGGGGCTCCACATAAGCGACATCCCATTTGCCGAAATAAGCCATCAGCGCTTTGGCTTCCATACCTTCGGTACGGAATACATAGGTATAACCAAGCTTTTGAACAGAAGTGGCTTTGATTTCATTTTTGATCTGAGCAAGCTGGGCTTCTGTGGGGTCCTGCTTGAATTTGACAACAACTTCATTCTGATGGTAATGACTTGTTCCTTGATTATCTTCGGGATGATCGACGACCTTGTCTTTCAAGGTGTCTGTATCCACAGACTCAACCTTCCAACGATTTTCGTTGGGATAAGGCTCGAGACGCAGATTCTTCATTTGATGATCGGTGACCTGATGCAAAATATCTTGATGGATGACGCCAACCAGCGAGCTGTCTCCTGCTGAAGAGGGCATACCCTGTACAAAATAAACTTGCTGCGCCGCACCGAATTTGGGCGATTGATAATGCCTGCCGGCATCCGCTGCTCGTTTGGCCTCAATCAAATAGCTATTCGCTTGCTCTTTGTAAGAAATAGGAATTTCCCCTGCTTTGATCCCCTGGTCCAAGGGTTGATTGTTTTTGGACCAAATGAGGAGATCCATTTTCTCGTGCTGTGTCTTCATTGCGCTGAGTACTTGCGCCGCGGGTTCACCAGCCTCGATTTGACTTAGCACTTTACTATAATCGGTTGAACACTGGGTTCTGCACAGATCATCGGTTAGCTTCACATCTTGTTCCAGAAGAGCTAACTTGGAAGTGGTTTCGTGTTTGGCACTATACACTTCCGGTCCAGGTTTGGTCTCATTATTAGAGTGGTGAGGAAAGAGGATAATACCCAAACCAAGAGCTAGAGTTATAGCAGATAGATAACGCCGCATGAATAGACCTCCTTCTAGGCTTGCTTCGTATTCCGTAGACGAAACGATTACCTTTCCTTAGTGTTAGGCGCAGCGGAATGTTTTATGCTTGGAAACTGACGTATTGCATATACCTTTTCATCTCAATTTATGGTAGGATAGGAATAGCGCAATTAGAGGAGGTCTTCATAGATGGCTGTTTTTAATGTGAAAAATATTTGTGATTCAACACGTACGAAGTTAAAAGAAACAACTGCCAAAATGGAGCTGTTTCTGAATCAACATTCGCTCTCACTGTTAAATGTGGAGAATGATCCCGCTATGGATGAATTTTACCGAGGTTATCTTCAAGATACTCGTCATCTTTTAGTATTTTGTGAAGTCGCGTACGAGAAATTGGGCGTTAGCTTGAGACGTCCTACTTTTAATGTGGATTTTTCGGAAAAAGTGCTGTATGAAGTTTATCATACCTGCGTTAATACATTTTTCTATCCCAAAAATGAATGCTATTCCGAAGATGGTCGTTACGCTTATACAGGACAAGATGCTATTCGTTTCCGCAAAAAGCCTTCACGTGAAGTGCGCGATTTGACGATTGAGCTGTCCAAAGTATTTGAAGAGCTTCGTGAGGATCTTTCTTATTATGAAACAGATTACATCACACAGCGTCGTATGCAAGGCGAGAAAGTATAATTTAACATTAGAAACAAAAGATAAAAGGGATGCCGATACTCGCGCATCTCTTTTCTTTTAAAAGGGGAGCGAATGGATGGAACGTGACTCATTAATCAAAACCAGTATCGCACTAATAAAATGGAATCAGCATCCTCGTGGAGGCTACATTGCCTCGCCGCTTTTTCCTACATACGCCTATAGCTGGCTAAGAGACGGCACCTTTATTGCGAATGCGATGGACCGAGTTCACGAAGCGGAAAGCGCAGCCCTCTTTTATAGATGGGTTGGCCGTGTACTGAAGGATAAGCGTACTCAAGTCAATCTTCTGATTCAAAAGCATGAACGAAAAGAATGGATTGATCGTTCTGAATTTCTGGGAACCCGCTATCATCTGGATGGACGGGATGACGCTTCGGAATGGGGGCATTTCCAGCTGGATGGTTATGGCGCTTGGCTTTGGGGACTGACGGAGCATGTTAGACTGACAGGGAATCAGGCAATTCTGGAAGAGTTGAGAGACAGTATTGAGATAACGGTTGATTATTTGATGACGTTCTGGCATTACCCGAATTTTGATTGCTGGGAAGAATATCCCGATTATGTGCATCCTGCAACCTTGGCCTGCGTATATGGCGGTTTGAAGGCGCTTGGCAAGCTGGAGCATCGTACGGAGCTGCTGGAGAAAGCTGAAATGATTAAGGGATTTATTCTGGATCATTGTACCGAGGATGGCCGCTTCGTGAAATCCATTCATTGTGTGAACGAAGTTTGGCAGCCTGCCCTGCATGGCGTTGATGCAAGCCTGCTGTGGCTTTCAGTGCCATTTGGCGTATGTGATGCAGATGATCCTATTATGGTAAAAACAGTCCAAGCCATAGAAGCTGATCTCAAGCATGGCGGTATTCAGCGCTATGTGGAAGATCGCTATTTTGGAGGGGGCGAATGGATCCTGCTGACGGCGTGGTATGGATGGTATCAGACCAAGCTGGGTAATATTGAAGCCGCGCAGCGTGCGCTTTCATGGATTATAAGCCAAGCGGACTCGCTCGGGCGATTGCCTGAACAAGTCGCAGATTCCTTAAGAGAGCCTTCTGCCCATGCAGAATGGATATCCAAGTATGGCGAGCCCGCTGTCCCATTGCTGTGGTCTCATGCCATGTTCTTGGTGCTTTCTGACAGCTTGCAATAAGCATAGATCACCCTGATGACGGGCAAATTATTAAAGGGGTGATGACGATGCCAGATGTGAAATGTTCAGTTGCCAATTGCGAATATTGGAAGCAAGGCAACAACTGTAACGCAGGGACAATCATGATTGAAGTTGATCAGCATGCAACCGCCAATTATAAGGAAGAGTTTGCCGGGGAATCATTCGATACCGATCATCAGGATGCTGCAAGTAAAGTTGCGAATACATGTTGCCACACATTTAAAGCCAAAAAGAAACATTAGGTTGTTCAGCGTGGAGGCCGTATGACTCAAATCGACGAACCTTTAGACAAAGCCACGAAGGAGCGATTCCAACGGGATCAGCTTCGCACTGAAAGCGGATTGAACCATAAGGAAGAATACGCAGCCGAAATCACAGCGCCTTCACCGCCGCGAAGAATTCAATACGCGGAACCGTATGCAAGATCAGGGGCAGTAAGCCAGAATGCTCAGTCTGAGGTTTCCGATGAGGAAATTGAAGAATTGGTTGAAGTTGTGACGCGCAATAAGGCAGTAGGCTATATCGCCTTGTTCGTAGCCTTGGCTTCCCTGTTTGTCTGGCCCGTCTTGCTCGGTATTTCGGGAATTGTGCTGGGGATTATTGCGATCGTTATGGGAAACAAGGGGTTGGGCTCATGGTCCATAGCCCTTGGGTTTATTGCCGCCGCCGCCTATTTTTTACTAGTTCCCTATTATGGCTAATGGAAAAAACAAGCCGACTTATCGGCTTGTTTTTCTTTTTGTATGAAAAAATCAGGAGAATTCGGGATTCAGCGGGATAAATAGCGGGTAAAGACTCATTAAAGCATCATTTTAGTGCTTATACTCCCATTTGCTCGTACTATTTGGCTTCAGGAGTCATATTCGCACCTTTGAATGCTTACAGTATTATTATATAATAAAAAGTGATATTTCAAATTCAAATCGAAATTAAGGGAGGTGTACCTATTCTCCTTGGTGCGGCTTCGCGCTTGATAGGGGATAGGTAAGGTATTGGAAGATCCTTTGCCCGAAACGTTAATTAGTTTTCTATTAATGTTTGGACTGGTATTGTTAAACGGTTTTTTTGTTGCTGCTGAATTCGCGATGGTCAAAGTAAGAGGAAGTCGAATTGATTCACTTGTTGGTGAAGGTCGCCGCAATGCTAAATTCGCTCAAGGAATCATGAATAATCTCGATGCCTATCTAGGTGCATGTCAGCTTGGGATTACACTCACTTCGTTGGGGCTTGGTTATGTCGGGGAGCCGACGTTCGCCAAAATTCTGGAACCGTTATTTGCACCGCTGCATTTGCCGGATTCGGTGTTCCACACAATTACTTTCATTATTGCTTTTTCCTTAATGACGACATTGCATATTACGTTAGGTGAACAATTCCCTAAGACCTATGCAATTCGGAAGGCAGAACAAATAACGCTGCTTTCAGCGGGACCTATGGTTTTATTTTATAAAGTGATGTACCCGTTTATTTGGATCCTGAACGGTATTTCCAACTGGATGCTTCGCCGTGCAGGGATTGAACCTACAACGGAGCATGAAGCAGCGCATACCGAGGATGAAATTCGAGTCCTCATGAAAGAAAGTCACAAAAACGGACTTATAGATAATACAGAGCTCACGCTTGTTGATAATATATTCGGATTTGCGGAAACCACAGCCCGGGAGATCATGATTCCAAGAACAGAGATGGAATGTCTGTATGCTGGACTTTCCTATGCAGAGAATCTGGCGATTGCGATTAAAGAGATGCGCACGCGCTATCCCGTTTGTGACCCTGACAAAGACAACATCATCGGCTTCGTTCACATCAAGGATTTGCTCAAGCCAGATGCTAACCTGAAAGGGATTAAGAAAATTATTCGACCGATTACGACGGTCCCAGATTCCATTCATATCAGTGATTTGCTGAAAATGATGCAGAAAAGAAAGAGCCAGATGGCCTTGCTGATCGATGAGTATGGCGGTACATCCGGCCTTGTCACACTTGAAGACATTATGGAAGAGATTGTTGGCGAAATTCAGGATGAATTCGATGAAGAGCGCCCAACGATCGAAATCAAAGATGAGATTAGCTTCTCCATCGACGGTTTATTGCTTATTGATGAAGTTAACGAATACTTCGGACTTGAAATTGAATCCGATGACTATGATACAATCGGCGGCTGGATCTATTCCCAAACAGAGATTCCGCCAAGCAAGAACCAACAGGTCAACTATAATGATGAATTCATGTTCATCGTAGAAGAAACGGATCATTTGCGCATTTCGCGTGTCATTGTCCGCAAGCTGACAGATGAGAATGAAATGTTACAGCAAAATATTTCTTGAACGGGAAGAGGGACAGTCTAATGACTGTCTTTTTTTGAAATTTAGGGATGGTCGTCAGGGCGCAAAACGTGTACAATATACCTAACAATGATAAAAATGGTAGAAACGAGGCCTGACGGATGAACAGCACGAACAGCATAGACCCTAGAGTGATGAAAGAATTACTCCAGCTTCAGATGCTCAGTAAAATGAGCTTGCTCTCCGGTGACAACGCAGCTTCAAGCAAGGATGACTCGAACGACTTCAGCGCACTGCTTGAGACGGTCATGGGACAAGCTGCCGGAGCAGATCTTTCCGGTCAGTCAAGTCAAGATACGCTTAGCTCGCTGCTAGGTAATAACACAATGAATAGCGTTCCAAGCTCCTTGGCCGCTCTGAATAAGGCTTATTCACCTTTACAATCAACCAACAACAAGTCCATAGCCACCCAGTATGAAAGTATTATTCAAGAGGCTAGCAGCAAGTACGGGATTGATCCTTCGCTAGTTAAGGCGGTCATTCAACAAGAATCGGACTTTAATCATAAAGCCGTCTCTTCGGCCGGTGCCAAAGGTTTGATGCAGCTCATGGATGGAACAGGCAGCGGTTTTGGCGTGACGAATCCGTTTGATCCCCATCAAAATATAGATGCAGGCACGCATTTTCTCAGCAGCTTAGTTAAGAAATACAATGGGAATGAAGGCGTAGCGCTTGCCGCTTACAATGCAGGTCCAGGTCGAGTGGATCGTTTAGGCATTAAGACAGATCAGGATCTGTCCAACAAGCTGCATTTGTTGCCTGAAGAAACACAAGCATACGTATCCAAAGTATTTAATCGTAAGCACAATTTCTCCCTCTAATTAATAATTTTCAGAAGCTGATTTCCGCGAGTATCATGCGGCGATCAGCTTTTTGCGCTGCAAGGGAAGCTTGAGTTATGAGTGATAATAAGCTTTAATGGGAAAAAGGGGACTCAGTCAGTTATGCTTTATTGGGACTACGCGGCAACATCGCCGTTATATGAAGAAGTAATAGATACCATAGCGGAAGTAATGAAGCTTCACTATGGCAACCCATCTTCCATCCATCGGCTAGGCGTTCAAGCGGAGAAGCTGCTGCATAGCTCGAAAGAGGTCATAGCAGGAAGCTTGGGCGTGCTGCCGAGCCAAATTATTTGTACATCCGGCGGGACCGAGAGCAACAACTTGGCGATTAAAGGTGTGGCTTATAGCTATCGCAATCGCGGCAAGCATCTGATTACCACACAAATCGAGCATCCTTCTGTGAAGGAAGTGTTTCTGCAGCTAGAGCGCGAGGGATTTCGAGTCACTTATGTGCCTGTTAATCATAAAGGCTGTGTGGAGCTTGAAGCTCTAAAAGCGGCTATTTGCGACGATACCATTCTCGTCAGCGTGATGTTTGTCAATAATGAAGTCGGAACGATACAGCCTATTCAAGAAATTGGGCATTGGCTGGCTAATTATCCGAAAGTGTTGTTCCATGTCGATGCCGTACAGGGAATTGCCAAGCTGCCTTTTCATCCGAAGGAGTGGGGAGTGGATCTTTGCAGCGCATCTGCACATAAGTTTGGTGGGCCCAAAGGTGTTGGGTTCTTATACCGCAGAGAAGGCGTACAACTAACGCCGCAGCTTGTCGGCGGAGGACAGGAATATGGTCTTCGCTCAGGCACAGAAAATGTCCCGCTCATAGTCGGTATGGCGAAAGCGCTTCGGTTATCTATGGAGCACCTGCAAGTCAAAATGGAGCAGAAATATCGCGTCCGGCATTTGCTTGTTGAAGGAATCAGCAAGATTCCAGAGCTCACGTTGACCGGTTCGGATCTGGCTGAGGAAATGGCTCCCCATATCATTCATTTTGCCTTTGCCGGGATGAAGGCAGAAGTTGTTGTACATGCCTTGGAGCAAAGACACATTTACATATCGACCAAGTCAGCATGCGCCTCGGACGAATCAGATCCGAGTTCGGTTATGCTAGCTTTAGGCTGCAGTCGGGAGCAAGCGGTAAGCGGCCTAAGAGTCAGCTTCTCGGAAGAACATCAAGAGAAAGAGGCGGAGCAGTTTCTTGCAGCACTTCGTGAGGTTGTGAAGGAGCTGGCCCCGCTGTTAAAACAAACATCGGAAAGAAGAGGGAAGCGAAGATGAAACCGGATTGTTTGATTTTGCGTTTTGGCGAATTGACTCTAAAAGGGAAAAATCGCAAACGATTTGAGCGCAGCGTAATGGCACAAATTCGTAAGGTTTTAGGGTCTTTTCCCGATTTAAGGTATATTTCTGAATACGGACGCGTATATGTGGAGCTAGGGGGAGCAGCTTACGAAGAAGCTTCGGCGGCTTTGCAGCGCGTCTTTGGACTGGCGTCTTTCAGCCCTGCCTATCACGCGCCGATGGAGGTAGAAGCCATCCAAGAGATCGCTCTGCAGATCATGCAGGCTCTTCCAAAACAACCGAAAACCTTCAAGGTAACGGTACGCAGAGTGAATAAATCATTCCCGCTCGATTCGCAGAGAATGAATTATTTGGTAGGCGGGTATGTCCTGCAAGCAAGCCCTGGTTTACAGGTTGATGTGCATCAGCCTGAGGTCGAGCTTCGCGTAGAGATTCGCGAGGAGCAGGTGCTTTTGTATGCGGAAGTGATTGAGGGGGCAGGCGGCTTCCCGTCCGGAACGAGCGGCAAAGCGCTGCTAATGCTTTCAGGCGGTATTGACAGCCCAGTTGCCGGATGGCTTGCCATGCGCAAGGGACTTACGATTGAAGCGATTCACTTCCATAGCTTTCCTTACACAAGTGAGCGCGCCAAGGAAAAGGTCATTGATCTGGCACATCAGTTGGCTTCTTACACGGACTCGTTGAAGCTTCACCTTGTTCCGTTTACAGAAGTTCAAACTTCGATTCACCGCGCTTATCAGGACAATTTATTAGTAACGCTTATAAGAAGAGCGATGTACCGCATCGCAGAGCAAATTGCTGATCGCGAAGGATTGAACGGTTTGGTCACCGGAGAAAGCTTAGGACAAGTAGCCAGCCAAACACTGCCAAGCCTGAATGTCATCGGGCGAGTGGTGACATTGCCGCTTTTGCAGCCGCTGATGATGATGGACAAGCAAGAGATTATTCGTCTGGCCGAATCCATCGGCACTTTTCCAATCTCCATCTTACCTTATGAAGATTGCTGTTCCCTGTTTCTTCCGCCATCCCCGAGCACGAATCCAAATCTGCGGATGGTTGAGAAAATTGAGAATAGTATGGACTTCTTGCCAGAACTCATCAAGAGAGCCGCAGCGCAGACAGAAACCATTGAAATTGTTCATGGACAGTTGAAGAAGGTGTCAGACGCGCATTTATTTTAATGCGTTTATCGGCCTTCCGAAGGTGACCCCCGTCGCCGGCTAACCATGCATTCCGGGAGGTTGTTAGCATGTTGGATGCGCTCATTTTATTTTTGCAGATAATGTTGATCAATATTGTACTCAGTGGGGATAATGCCGTTGTGATTGCGCTGGCGAGCAAAAATCTGCCGGTCGAGCAGCGTAAGCTTGCCGTCTGGTGGGGGGCATTCGGAGCCATCGCATTGCGGCTGGTCTTGACCTTAGTAGCCGTAAGCTTGCTGGATATCCCTTACATACAGGCAGGCGGCTCGATTCTGCTTTTCTGGATCGCCATTAAGCTGCTGACCGATGATGACAGTCATGCGAATGTGAAAGAGGCATCAACGCTTGGCAAAGCGATTTGGACCATTATTGTGGCCGATTTTGTGATGAGTCTGGATAATGTGCTAGCCATCGCGGCAAAAGGAAACGGGAATAACACCGTCATTATTCTAGGCATCGGGCTCAGCATCCCTATCATTATTTGGGGGAGTACGCTTGTTATGAACCTGCTTCAGAAATATCCGATTCTGGTGTTCATGGGTGCCGGAATTCTAGGCTATACGGCCGGTGAAATGTTCGTGAAGGACGAGAAGATGATTGATTGGGTGCTGATGGATTATGAATATCTGCATGTCTGGATACCGATTGCAGCGGCAGCGCTGGTCATTATGATCGGATTAAGCGTCAAAGGGATGCGGATGCATCAGCTTAAAACCAGAAACGAATAGATGGGAAGGACAACCGCCAAGCTGGTGATGCAGCTTGGTGGTTTTTTTATACGACATAATTGAAACTTTTTTCCAGTTTTGTCGTCTACTTATGAGACAAGCAAGTTGAGAAGGGAGTCAATCGTGTGAATGTTAGTCCGATTAGCAAAGCTTCATTTCGTTTTATAGGCATGATTGGAAGTTTGATCATAGCCCTATGGCTGCAAGGAAACGCACTTTTTTTGGATAAAGCGTATGCTGAAACCGCGATGATTGAGATTCAATCGGAGATCGGATTTGGCGCATCGAACGTGAAACAAGGTGTTTGGACCCCGGTAAAGATAACTCTGCACAATAAAGGCACTGATCTATCGGGCGATTTGGTGATCAAGGTGGCTAATCCCAATGGGAACAAGGATTTTAGTTATGCGCAGCAGGTTGAGCTGCCCAAAGGCAGTACAAAAGTGGTCACGCTTCTGATACCTGGCTTTTCGTATACGAGCAGCAATAATTCCATAGCTTTTTATGAAAAGACCGTTAAAAGCGGGAAAAAAATCCCTTTAGATGGCAAAACCTATTTGGAAGCCTTCCAGTTCCCTAAGGAGACACTGCAAGTAGGCGTCTTAGCTCGGGATGTAGATACAATGAATTTCCTAAGTTTGCTTAACCAAGCAGGGAAGAAACTAAATCTCATTCACCTGAAGCAGCAGGAAATACCACAGGAGGCACTCGGGTTAGATAGCTTTGATGTGCTTGTTTTCAATGATTTTGCATCCGATACTCTGTCCAAAGAACAAGTGCAGGCTACTAAGCAATGGGTGAAACGAGGCGGTACGCTTATTCTTGCTGGAGGCGCAGGGTACTCCAAGACAGCAGCCCCATTTGCTGAGATGGCTCCTGTGGCTTATCAAGGAACAGAGTCGGTCCAAGCACTCTCCGAAGTGGCTAAAATGGGGGAGAAGGAGCTGCAGCTTACACAGCCTTTTACGCTTTCCAAAGCGTCATTGACGAAAGGCTCCGTAGCAATTGTATCTGAGAATACTTTGCCTATTTATGCTCGCAGCGCTTATGGAGCCGGTTACGTGGCTTATGCTGCGTATGATTTATCTCTGAATCCGATGGCCTCGTGGAACGGGAATTCGCGATTATGGGAACAGCTATTAGCTGAGCCAATTGAAAAGGCAAACGCATACGACTTGAATCAAATGCGTAATGGCAATAACGGTTACTGGGAAATGAATCAGGCATTGGAGTACTTTCCGTCTCTGCTGCCGCCCAAATTAGGTGGACTTGCTATCGTACTCTTGATTTACGCGATCGTTGTTGGACCGCTGCTTTATTTGATTTTGCGCCGCTTAGATCGTAGAGAATGGGCATGGTATATCATTCCGCTAGTTGCGATTGTTACAAGCGTCGGAATATTTCAATTCAGTGCCTCCAATCGGGGGAACAAGATGGCTCAGACGTTTAACACGATCGCTTTGAATGGATCCGGTTCCGGAATGAAACAATCCATGACGTCTGTCTTTCTGCCAAAGGGTGGGAATATTGAACTCAGATTCCCGGAAAAGGGAACGGTATCTCCGTTCTTCCAAAGCGATGTATACCCAAACTTGCAGTTGCATGACAGCAATGAGTTTATCATTCGCCAAGAACAAGAAGAGACAATCGTCGGTCTCCAGGATATTCCTTATTCATCCGTCAGCAAATTCGTCTTTAACAGGGAACAGCCAATAGAGCTGGGAAAACTTGACTATCACCTTACAGAGTTGTCAGCCAACGGGGCAAAAGGAGAAATTACAAACAACACGAAGAAGGATTTAACAGACGTTGCACTTCTTATTAATCAATCTTATGTCAACCTAGGACCTGTAAAAGCTGGCGCTTCATCGAGCTTTGATACAGCGATCGGCAATCGTAATTCAAATGGCATGAATTATGGACAGCTTGCGTTTCCATTTCCAACTACGAACAGCAATTTGGATTACAGCTTGCAGCAGCGTGCCATATTAAACACGTTTATCCAACGTAAATCCAAGATTTCCGGTGGATTCATGCCTATGATCGTTGGTTGGTACAAGGAACAGTCATCGTTGTCACTTACTTCAAATAGTACGGTGCCAACTGAAGAAATTACGCTGGTTGCGCAAGAGATGAAGCTTGATTATGTCACACCTGACGGTAGAATCGTGATTCCTAGCACGGCCATCCTACCAGATTTCGTTGATAACCATTTGAAAATGAGTGCTATTCAGATTCAGGAGGGACCTTTCATGCAGATGGCCAGTGGGGATATCACGCTGGTATACCGCCTGCCTCCTCTGCCAGGGGCTGCCTATCACAAGCTGGAGATAACTGGAGATCCAAATCCGGAAGTAACTTTGGACTTATGGAATGCACAAACAGGCGCATGGGAGCCATTCCCCTTAAAATCCTACCAGACATGGGAGGGAGATAAGCTGCAGCCTTATATCTTAGAGGGGAAAACGATTCGGATGAGAGCTGCAACGGTACAAAATAATACGATGTTCCGCATTCCGGCTGTTTCTCTGGAAGGAACGGTGAAATGATGATTACAACCACAGAGTTAACGAAAAGATATGGGAATTTTACGGCGCTAGATTCTTTAACCATGCAGATTGATAAAGGTACCGTTTTTGGCTTTGTAGGTCCCAACGGAGCCGGCAAATCAACCACGATGTCGATTCTGGCTACACTGCTGAACCCAACCTCCGGCTCCGCTCAAGTTGGCGGATACGATGTCACCGAGAAACCAAAGGAAGTTCGTAAACTGATCGGCTATATGCCTGACTTTTTTGGTGTCTATGACAATTTCAAAGCAACGGAGTATCTCGATTTCTATGGTGCCAGTTATGGCATATCGAGAGCTGACCGCATGAAGCTGATTCCACAGCTGCTGGATCTTGTCAATTTAACGGAAAAAGCGGATTTCTACGTGGATTCCTTATCACGAGGCATGAAGCAGCGTCTCTGCTTAGCCAGATGCCTCGTACATGAGCCAGAGGTGCTGATTCTCGATGAACCGGCCTCAGGGCTTGATCCAAGAGCGCGAATCGAAATGCGAGAGATCCTAAAGGAACTTAAGGCGATGGGGAAAACGATCATCATCTCATCGCATATTTTGCCGGAGCTAGCAGAGATGGTTGACGAAATAGGTGTTATTGAATACGGCAAATTGATTGCAAAAGGTAAAGTTTCAGACATCCAAAGCAGGATGAAAGCCAATCGTGTGCTGCAAGTTCGTATGGCAAACAGAGCGGAGGAGGCTGTCGTCTACTTGCAGCAGCAGCCGCATGTGACGATGGTGCTGCAAGATGAGAAAGGGCTGCATGTCCATTTTGGCGGGACGGACGAGGATCAGACGAATCTACTTGCGCGATTGATCCAAAATGGGTTTCCTCTCTTGTCGTTCAGCGAAGCATTAACGAATCTGGAAGATGTGTTTCTGGAAATCACGAAAGGAGGCGGCGCACATGATGAACAGCAAGTTAAATTGGATTAATCCTGTAATGGAAAAAGAATTCCGCTTGCGGATGCGGACAATCCGATCACCGATTTCCATACTGGTCTATCTACTGGCGATTGGCTTGATTGCGCTTGGTTTCGCTTATATCAATATGAGAAACATGCAATCCGGTGTGCTTAGCACGGCTAATAGCAGCCAGTTATTTTATTTCCTGAGCGGAACTCAATTAGTTCTTATCGCCTTCATGACGCCGGGTTTAACGGCTGGGGTCATCAGTGGCGAGCGGGAAAAACAAACACTCAACATGCTTTTGACGACGCAGCAAAGCTCAGGGACGATTATTTTGAGCAAGCTGTTTGCGTCGCTTAGTTTTATGCTGCTTACAGTAGTGGCGACAATGCCGCTTTACAGCATTGTGTTTCTGTATGGCGGAGTATCTCCGCTGCAAGTGCTGTCTGTTTTTGTTTTTTATATTTTTGTGATGCTGCTCTTAGGGGCAGTCGGGATCTTCTTTTCCACAATTCTGAAGAAAACAGTCATTTCGGTTATTGCCACGTATGGCTTTGTGCTTTTCATTTTTGGATTTACAGCTTTGGCGGGACTATTTTTTGGCAATATTGGCCGCAGAGGAATGAATGAAGAGGTACTGGGCTACTTCTTGAGCTTTAATCCGATGGCCGTTCTGGTCAGTTTGATGGTGCCGGATTTTGCCAAGGAGTTGTTTAAGGGACATACGCATCTGCAAATGTGGCATATTTTCGTAGCCGCGTATGCCGTGCTGCTGAGCCTTTTAATATGGCTGAGTGTAAGATATTTGAGACCGATTATGAAACGTAAAAAATAAATGGGTGTTACAAAAAAAGGTGTAACTATGGATAATGCTCATCAGGAAGGAGCTGTCTGCTTATGAAGTATAATTCGCTGGATGATCTGCTTCAGAACGTGAAACTACGTCTCTACAAAGCGAAAGGGTTGGATTACTTTTTTCGGAGTTTGACAATAGGCATTGCGTTTGCCTGTCTTTGGCTGCTTAGCGGTCGGTTCTTCCTGATCAGCGGTTATCGGTATGGAGCAATCATTAGTGTGGGTGCCGCGGTTGTTATTGGAGCTGCTTGGTTATTCCTACAGCGTCCAAAGATCATTGATGCGGCAAAGTTATTGGATCAACATGGCTTGGATGACCGTATTTCGACGGCGCTTCTAAGCACCCGGCAAACCTCAATCGTTGCCGCCTTGCAAAGACAGGATGCTCTTGATCAAGCAAATGGCTTTGTGGAAGAACGGTTAAAAACCGTTGTTGCGTTCTCTGTCCCGAGAAGACGCTGGATTCCCGTTGCTGCTGGTTTAATGCTCGTAGGAGGACTATTGATTCTACCGAATTCAAATGATGATGCTCTTCTGCACGTCAAGAAAGACAAGCAGTGGGTTGAAGACGAGCGGAAACAGGTCGATGAGCTGGTTAAGGAACTGGCCGCGAAACCGTCTCCACTGCCAATAACCAAGCAAATGACGGAAGATTTAAAGGAGCTGGAGAAGCGCTTAAGTCAAACGCCAACGACAGCTAAAGCATTGGAGGAGCTGGAGAAATCGCTGAAGAAAATGGAAGCAGCCATAGGAGAACTGGAAAAACAACAACGGCATGCTGAGCAGTGGGCCGAATCGATGCAGCGGACAGAAGCGCTGCGCGAGTTAGGGAAATCTCTCGCACAGAAGAGTGCGGAAAGCGTTCAGCGTGAGGCTGCTAAGCTTGCTGAGCAAGTTCAGAAGATGACGCCGCAGCAGAAGCAGCAGCTCGCCAGCGAGCTTGAGCGCTTGGCAGCCTCGGCTGCAGCCGGCTCGCCGGATGCTGAACAGCAGCTGCGCCAGCAGCTTCAGCAGGCCGCTAGCGCGCTGCGCAGCGGTGAGGACGCTGCTAAGCAGCTAAGCCAGCTGCAAGCCGGCCTTGCGGCTGCCAGCGCCGCGCAGCAAGCTCTGGCGCAGCAGCAAGCGCAGGCAGCGGGGGCGGCAGCAAGTCTCGCCGCCGGAGCCCTGCCGCAGGCGCGCGAGCTTGCGGCAAGCGGGGCGCAGCCGGGGCAGGCGTGGGCGCCCGGCGGCCGCGCCGAGCAGTTGGCCGCAGCTGGCAGCACGGCGGCCCCAAGCGCAAGTGCTCCGCCAGCCGCAGGTGTGGCGGGAGCGAGCGCAGCGCCGGGCAGCAGCGCTGGCGGTATTTCGCCCGGAGGCGGTGCAGGCACGGGCGGAGCCGGTGGCGCAGGCGGAGCGCCCGGGGGCGGCGCAGGAGCGAATGCTGCGGCTGGGGCCGGCGGCGCATCTGGCGGCAGCGGAGCCGGCGGGACGCAAGGCGGCACGGGCGCGGGTTCGCGCGGGCTTGTGGCAACGCCGAGGGAACGCTCCGGTACCGGAGGCAGCTACGTCGATGGCGGGCCCACCCGCGGGGGTGGCGGTGAAGTCAGTCGAGGCGGATCGGCTCCGGCCATGGATGGAGCCTCGCGTCCGTACGAAGATGTGTATGCCGATTACGCGGCAGAAGCTTCAAGCTCGTTGAATCGCACCGAGCTCCCGCAGCATATGCAAAGTATCGTGCGAGATTACTTCTTGGAAATTCAACCACAACGGTAGTTTGAGAGGAACGGGAGGGGCAGAATTAATGGTCGAATCCAAAGAACAATTAGATAGCTGGAGAGCAGCGGTCGAGCAAATGAAAGAGCAGATCGGTCAAGTCATCGTTGGCCAGCAAGAAGTCGTCGAGCAGATGCTTTGGTGTATTTTAGCTGGAGGGCATGCGCTGCTTGAGGGAATACCTGGTCTGGGGAAAACCATGCTTGTGAAAACGATCGCGGACACAGTGGATCTTAGCTTTTCACGCATCCAATTTACACCGGATTTAATGCCGGCAGATATTACAGGAACGAATGTGATTCAATTTGGGACTCAGGGTGAAACTTCTTACAAGTTCCAGCACGGGCCGTTGTTTGGTCATGTCGTTCTGGCAGATGAAATCAACCGGGCAACACCCAAAACCCAAAGTGCTCTGCTCGAAGCCATGCAGGAGAAAACCGTTACGGTGGGCTCAGAAACTTACAAGCTCCCGACGCCTTTTTTTGTTTTGGCCACACAGAATCCATTGGAGCAAGAAGGGACCTATCCGCTCCCTGAAGCACAGCTTGACCGATTTTTACTTAAAATTCATGTCACTTATCCGACCAAAAACGAACTAAAGGAAATTGTTATGCGAACAACCTCCGGTCAGCGGCTGCAGGCCGAAAAAGTAGCAGATGGCTCACTCTTGCAAGATATTCAATCCGGACTCAAAGAAATTCTTGTTTCTGATGATGTCCTTGACTTTGCGGTTCAATTGTTGATGAATACGCATCCAGAGGAAGCTGCGGCACCTGATGAAGTCAAAAGATACATTCGTTTTGGTTCAGGACCTCGTGGTGTCCAAGCTATGATTTCCGTGTCAAAAGTTAGAGCATTTCTCGCTGGTCGATATCATGTCTCGAAGCAGGATGTGTGTGTTGTCGCAGTTCCGGCATTGCGCCACCGATTATTTCTTAATTTCGAAGGTCAGGCTATGGGGATTTCGCCGGATCTTATTGTTCAAGCCATCATTAGCTCGATGGAGAATGGACGATGAATGGTGGTTTAAATTTACTGGACCCCGCCCTAATGCGACGATTGGATCAGATGAGTATCGCTGCAAAAAGCCGCATTCGCGGAACCATGCAGGGCAAAAGACGCTCAAAGCAGTTAGGTTCATCGCTCGAGTTTGCTGATTATCGTTTATACACGCCAGGTGATGATACGCGTCAATTAGATTGGCATGCCTACGGGCGAACAGGAAAACCGTTCATTAAGCTATTTATGGACGAGCAGGAGCTTCAGGTTCATTTGTGGCTAGATGCTTCAAAATCGATGGATTTTGGACGCAAAGAAGGAGTCTCCCCTTCTAAGTGGGAGTATGCCAGACAGTTGGCGGCAGGCATTGGTTATTTGTCATTAAACCGTTTTGATCGCGTAAGTGCTGCAATGTTCACGAATGAAATTACGAAGCAACAGAAGCTGCTTCGCGGAAAAGGGAGTTCATTGCGGCTTTTTGAATTTCTGGCAAGCACTGAACCAGAGGGGATTGGGGATATTAGCGCTGCATTTCGCAACCCATCCATTTTACCCCGGCAGGCAGGGATGACTTGGGTGTTTTCGGATTTTTTTTACGAACAAGGGCTTGAGGACGCCTTGAAATATTTGCTTGCAGCGAAGCAAGAAGTGGTTGTCGTCCAAGTGCTGGCGCCTGATGAGCTTGACCCTTTGCTCATGGGAGAGCTGCGTTTGCTTGACAGCGAAACAGGAGCAGCCAGAGAAGTGGCAATGAGCAGCAAAGTGCTTCAAGCGTATAAAGAGGCTGCGTTTCAATATACACAGACGCTAAAGTCGTTTTGCTATGAGCGGGGGATCACCTATCTGCTAGCCTTAACGGATGTGCCTGCAGCTGATTTTCTGCTTGGAGAGTTAAGGCGAAATGGACTTGTTCGTTAGCGCTGTGCCCATTGAGCGCTGCTGCGTCTTGCATGCCAGTAGCACCAGCCATAGATAAGGATGAAGACAACGATAAGTACAGTTGAGCAGCGGTACATGACCGCATAGCTTCCACTGACGCTGGCCAAAGCGCCTAAAGCCATCGCCCCTAAGCCAATGCCCAAATCGTTAGCTGAAAAAAAGGTTCCGTTAGCTGCGCCGCGGCGGTTAGGCGCAGCTCGCGCAATGGTCCAGGCCTGCAAGGCTGGCTGTATAGATCCGAAGCCAACTCCATAGCACAGCGCAGAAATTGCGAGGCTTACCTCGGAATGCGCATAGGACAGAAGAAGAAGTCCGGTTATCGTGAACAGCGCACCGGGAAGAAGCACCCACTGGGGTCCTTTTCGATCAAATAGAACGCCCGTTATCGGTCTTACGATCAGGACCATCGAAGCATTGCAAAGAAAAAACCAGCCGACATTGGGAATACCCGCTTCATGTCCGAACAAGGTAATGAAAGTGACAATACCTCCATAACATATCGCAGTACATAGTAATAAAACAGAAGGCAGCAAGGCCGTTCGCTCCCACAAACGATCCGTGAATTTCGGCGGTTGAGCCGACTTTTCCGGAGGCAGCGGTTTACTGTATGTGATAAAAAGTGAACTAAATAAAGAGAGCAGTGCCAGACAGGTTGAGATCAGCAGTACACGGGGGAACCCATAGGTTTGCATGATCCATAAGCCGGTCAAAGGAGCCAGCGCCATGGCAAAAGTGTTGGAAAGTCCGTAGTATCCCATGCCTTCCCCTCGCCGCTCAGGCGGAATAATATCAGCGATGACGGTGCCTAACGAGGTCGTTGACAGGCCCCAGCCGATACCGTGAACGAAGCGGGCAGCGAGAATCAGCGCAACCGCAGCCATATAGGAATACCCAGCTATCGTCAACGTGCAGATGGCTAATCCAACTAGCAGAACGTGTTTTCTGCCCAATAAATCAAGTGCTCTACCAGCGAAAGGCCGGGTAAGCAGCGAAGAAATCGTGAAAATGCCAATCACGAGGCCGACTTGAACATCGTTGCCTCCTAATTGTGAAACATGAGTCGGAATAGTCGGAATGAGCATTTGAAAGCTGAAGAAAAGCAATAAGTTTGACAATGATGTGATCAGAAAAGCTTTGGTCCAAAGCGGCTTTCTTTTCTTATCACTTACAG
Source organism: Paenibacillus alba (assembly GCF_013204855.1). GTDB lineage: Bacteria > Bacillota > Bacilli > Paenibacillales > NBRC-103111 > Paenibacillus_E > Paenibacillus_E alba. The sequence goes on from NZ_JABMKZ010000003.1 coordinate 259,906, forward strand.
ATACTGATTTCATGTTGCCTCCCATGTTGTTCATAAGCAAAGGTGTTAGACGAGGGAAAAACAGGTCTACGCCAAGTAGTATGCCCAAGCGGGTGGTATTCGAACGCAAGATAAAGTGAATGACAATTGCTGTGGAAAGGTGAGTACTTATGCAATTCGCATCGTTAAGCGGGCTATGGTTCTCGCTGGCTATCCCCATTATCTTATTGCTGTACATGTTAAAGCGCCGTTACATGGATACCGTTGTACCCAGCCATATGCTGTGGCAGCGGATTCTTCGAGAGCAAGAGGCTAATCGGCCTTGGCAGCGACTTCGCCAGCATGTACTGCTGTTTCTACAATTGTTGGCAGCTATATTGCTGATACTTGCTTTGATTCAGCCTTTGATCCGAGGTCAGCAAGCAGCTGCGAAGGCTCATGTTTTTTTCGTTCTCGATGCTTCAGCAAGTATGCAAGCTTCTTCTGGCATAAGAACAAGGTTGGATGCCGCAAAGCAAGGGATTCTTGATTATGCGGCAGATACAGCCGGGAATAGCAGCTACTCTCTTTTAGTTATGAAAGATCAGCCCGAGCTGCTCTTGCAGAAGGAAGCGAGTGTGGCGGCGCTCCAGAATGCGCTTGATAAGGTAGTGCCTTTTTACGGCAAAACAAAGGTGCAGGAGGCACTGTCGTTAGCCTCGGCATTAACACGTGAAGAAGCAGACGGAGAAGTGCGTATCTATACGGACCGGCAGTGGACGGATAAAATCGAGGGTATTACCTTTGCGATCCCAGTAAGTGTACAGGATTTCGGGGGTGCTTCGGCAAACGTGAAACGAGACACAAGCCAGGGAGGGACTCAATCAGAGCAAAGTTTGAGCAATGTGAGTATCGTGCAATTTGGGGTAAAGAGCAGTCCGCAAGCTGCGGATTCAAGAGCAGTAGCTGTATTGAAGAACTGGGGGACTGTGAGCACGACGGTCAAAATGACGTTTTATGCGGATTCGCAGGCGGTTCGCGAGGATTCCCTTCAGCTGAAGGCTGGAGAGCAAAAAACGTATGCCATTCAGCAGATGCAAGCGGCTAAGGTGTACAAGCTCCATTTGGACGCAAAAGACGCTTTGGAGATAGATAACACAGCTTATGCTTTCCCAGAAGGGACAGGCCGTTTGCAAGCCGTTTATGTGGGCGAGGGGAATTTGTTCATGCAAAAAGCCTTGTCTTTGGCCAATGTAGATGTGTTGCAAATGCAAAAAGGAAAAGATGGAGCCTACCCTATTCCTTTGGGGCTTGCTCCTGATTTGATCGTTCTGGACGGGATAAGTGAAGCGGATTCAGCCTTGCAATCAAACAAATGGCAGCAATTACTGCGGTCTAAGCCGTTGTGGGAGCTGGCATCTATGGCTGAAGCGGAAGTCGCTGTGCCTCAAAAAACATCTTTTACGATAGCGGAACATCCAGTAACTCGGTACCTTCGTCTTCAGGATGTCAATATTGTAAAAGCTCAGAACAACTCACGGCTCTCTTGGGGGAAAAGTATTGTTTCATCAGCTGAAGTTCCTTTGATCCTTGCGGGTACAGAAAATGGCCGGCCAAGGCTTTCCTTCAGGTTTCCGCTGGAACAATCCGATTTAGCGCTGCGATCTGAATTTCCCATACTTGTTCAAAATGCGGTCGCTTGGCTGACTGAACATCAAGGCGGCAATCTCGGTCGGGTCATAGCAGGCGAACGCTTGAGCATTGCGCTCCACCCGGAAGCGGTGAAAGCGTTTTGGCAAACAGAGATGTCAGGTGTTCCGAAGCAAGAAGCCGAGCTGGTGCAAAAAGGCTTGTCTGGTATCCAAACGGTGCCGCTGCTTCCCGGTTTATATGACTTTGCAGAGTATAATGCTGAGGGCCGTGAGCTGCAGTCGCGATTACTGGAAGTCGTTATGGACGCTAGGGAATCGAACATCAATGGGAAGCAAGAAAGTCCTCTGACGTTTCAGTCCGTGCAAGGGAATGCGGAGAAATCCAACACGGGGGATAGGATTGGTTTTATTGCTCTTCTACCTTGGCTCGTTGTGATTGTGCTGGGGCTGCTAGTTGTCGAATGGGAGGTGTACAGACGTGGGTATTCAGGTTGAGCATCTTCGCGTCCTGCTGCTGCTGCCGCTGCTTCTTATCTACATCGGATGGCTGTGGATAAGTCTTCACCGTCTCCAAGGACGTAGGAAAAAAGCAGTTGTTGCACTTCGCTCCATAATGTTGATCTTGCTTGTTTTTGCTCTAGCAGGCACACAGCTGTTCACAAAAACCAACCAAAGAAGTGTTGTGTTCGCGATAGACCGCTCTGAAAGTGTCAAGGAAGATAGGAAAGAGTTAGCATGGATTCAAGAGGCGGTGAAAGCGCGGACTTCAGAGAAAGATCAGGCAGGAGTTGTCTCGGCTGCGCTGCAAGCTTCCATTGAGAAACCCGTTGATGCCAGAAACTTGGATGGATTTCAGTTTACCGCGGAGGCCAACCCGCAGTTTTCTAATCTAGCTTCCGGTCTCCAGCTAGCAGCTGGATTACTTCCAAAAGGAAACTCAGGACGTGTGATTGTGATGTCGGATGGCGAAGAAAATGTGGGAGACCTTCTAAGTCAAGGGAAGCTTCTGCGCGATCGCGGCATTCAAGTGGATGTGGTTCCGCTTGTAGGCAAAGAACGCAAAGATGCTGCGATTGAAACCGTTCGTATACCAGACAAGCTCTATCAAGCGGAAGCTTACACGGTCCAAGTGGTCATTCGTTCCACAACCACAGGTCCAGCGCAATTGCGAGTGTTCGAGGACAACCGCGAAATGACGGTTCAGTGGGTGCAATTGAATAAAGGGGAGAATGTATTCGCCCTGCAATCTCTTGCCAAGGAGCCGGGATTTCATCGGTACCGAGCGGAGGTTTATCTGGAAGGCGATGAGCAGTCGGCCAATAATACACAGTATGGATTCAGCAAAGTGCAGGGTCCTCCGAAGGTATTAATCGTTGAAGGAACGGCAGGCAGCTCTCAAAATGTAGAAAGCGCTTTGCAAGCTGCAATGATTCCTTTTGAAACGATCGTTCCTGAGCTGCTCTCTAACGATTTGATCACCTACACAGGGTATGAAAGCATTATTTTAAATAATGTGGCCGCAACCCAAATTCCGCAGCTCCAAATGGACATGATCGAGCAGGCCGTGAGGGATTACAGCATTGGCCTTGTCATGCTGGGAGGGGATAACAGCTACGGTCTAGGCGGTTATTTCAAAACCCCAATCGAGCGGGCGCTCCCTGTATATATGGATTTGCGGGGAAAACGGGAAATTCCATCGCTGGGTATCGTACTCGTCATCGATAAATCGGGCAGCATGTCCGGTGAAAAAATGAAGCTGGCGCAAGAAGCGGCATCACGCACGGTGGATTTGCTGAGAGAGAAAGATACGATAGGCGTGCTTGGCTTTGATTCGTCGCCGAATTGGTATGTAGAACCTCAGAAGCTGACAGATAAAAAAGGGATCATTCAGAAAATTAATGCGATCCCGGCAGACGGAGGGACGGAGATATATACAGCCGTTGAAGAGGCTTATTCCAAGCTTTCCAAGGTAGAAGCTCAGCGGAAGCATATTATTTTACTGACAGATGGTCAGTCTGCCACGAATCAAAGTTATGCAGCACTTACCGAGAACATGCAAAAAGAACAAATCACGATGTCGACAGTTGCGATCGGAACGGATGCGGATCAATCATTGCTCAGCCAGTTAGCCGAGCTGGCAAAAGGAAGGTATTATGCGGCCGTGGATCAGAGTACGATACCGGCTATTTTTAGCCGCGAAGCTGTATTGATCTCGCGAACCTATGTAGTCAACCAGCCTTTTGTACCTGTCATAACCGGCGGGGCGGATTGGCGCAGCTTTATGGGTCAGGGGCTTCCTGTTCTGAATGGCTATATAGCCACAACGCCCAAAGAGGCGGCTGAAGTTGTTCTTGCAAGCTCTGAGCCGGATCCAGTTTTGGCTAGATGGCAGTATGGTTCAGGACGTTCTGTTGCCTGGACAAGTGATGTGACAGGGGCGTGGTCGGCCAATTGGGTGACGTGGCCTGCTTTCCCTCAAATGCTTGCGAGTATGGTCAAATGGACATTTCCGCAGTTTCAATCTTCTCCGATTGAACTGCAAACACATCTGACAGGCAATGAGCTGTCGCTGGAGGCTTCGAGCGGGAATCCAGAATGGATTGGCGGCAGCGGTGAAGAGGAGCTTCGAGCGATCGTGACGGATGAATCTTTGAGCATGCAGGAAATCAGCTTCACCTCTACAGCTCCAGGGAATTATTCAGCACAGCTGCCTGTGGATAAGTCAGGCGTATATATAGCGAAGACAGAGCTCCTCGCATCCGGCGGCGGAGAGGGAGCAGAGAAGCGCGTCATCGGCAGTTCGACGACGGGGTTCGTGATCCCTTATTCTCCGGAATATCGGATCACGGAAGGTCAAGGGCTCAGCAAACTTCAGCAGCTTGCTGAGCTTACAGGCGGACGGATGCTGTCGCTGGAACATCCGGAAGAAGCCTTTGCTTTCGCTTCTGCGCCGCAGAAGCGATTCACCCCCATCAGCGTGTATCTGCTGGTGGCGGCGCTCGCGCTGCTGCTGCTGGACATCGCAGCGCGTCGCTTGTCGCTGCCGCCCGGCCTGTGGGCCCGGGCGTTCAACGGGCGGGCCGCTGCTGCAGGCCCGCCCGAGCAAGCGGAGACGCCGATGGTGCGTCTGCGGGGACGCAAGCAGCTTGCGGAGCATAAGCTGCAGCGCAAGAGCGAGCGCCTCGCCGAAGGCGGCGCTCTGCGAGCCGCGGCTGCGCCGCCGCGGCCGCTCCCGGAGCAGCCTGCGGCAGCGGCTCCGGGGCCCCCTCCAGCGGCGGCTGCACCGGCGCCGCCGGACAGCATGAGCCGTTTGCTGGAAGCCAAACGGCGGGGCCGCAAATAGGAGATGACCCTAGCATTTTCGAGGAAGGTGCGATACACTATTTGTAGAAGGGTGTCGAAAACGGACGCCTTATTGACAAGTGAATTAGGAGGGGATTTGATTGGCTAGAAATAGCTACTCCATCGGTGTCCTGTTAATCGGCCTGGCCGTCGTATTACTTCTCGGAAAACTAGGTGTTTTTCATGTGCTTCTTTCCTTTTTTTGGCCGCTTGTTTTGCTCATTCCGGGGCTCTTGTTTCATTTTTTGTTTTTCAACCGCACGCTGCCGGTTGGCGTTCTTGTACCGGGCGGCATCTTGACGACGTACGCTGTCATGTTCTTCTATTGCAATCTTTTCGGATGGCATTCCATGAGTTATCTTTGGCCCGGCTTTATTCTAGGCGTAGCCATTGGTTTATACGAGCTTCATCTATTTGATCGCGGAAGTGATCGTGGTGTACTACTTGCCGCCATGGTTTTGGGAATTATTTCAGTTGTCTTTTTTGGACTTACTTTGCTTGTCCACTTAGGCGTCTATGTAATCGCTTTGATCCTTGTTTTTGCAGGACTTTTTATGATGTTTCGCAAGCGAAAAGTTTGGTAGTCACAGACAGCTATATGTAAAAGTTTTATGTTGCTGGGTTTTTACCTTGCATAATGTCGTAAATCTGCGTATAATAAGGGTAAATGTCAAGCGTCGGCGCTTATGTCCGACGCTTGTTTTATGAACAGAGACGAAAATTATAGGGTAGAGAGGGTTTGACATTCATGCACGCAAGAGACAAGATTCGCAATATTGCTATCATCGCGCACGTTGACCACGGCAAAACAACACTCGTAGATAAATTGCTTCAACAATCCGGAACATTCCGCGATAACGAGGCTATTCAAGAAAGAGCAATGGATTCCAACGATCTAGAGAGAGAACGCGGTATTACCATCCTTGCAAAAAATACGGCGATTAACTATAAAGATTACTTGATTAACATTGTAGATACACCTGGACATGCTGACTTCGGCGGAGAAGTTGAACGTATCATGAAAATGGTAGACGGCGTATTGTTGGTTGTTGATGCTTTCGAAGGCACAATGCCACAAACGAAGTTCGTTCTGCGTAAAGCATTGGAAAGCAACCTTTCTCCAGTTGTTGTTGTTAACAAAATTGACCGTCCAAATGCACGCCCTCAAGAAGTTGTGGATGAAGTTCTTGACTTGTTCATTGAACTTGGTGCAACGGATGAGCAGCTTGATTTCCACGTTGTATATGCTTCCGCTCTTCAAGGTACGTCAAGCTTGAATGCAGAGAAGCAAGATGATAACATGGAAGCTATTTATGAAACCATTGTTAGCCACATCCCGGCTCCTACAGAGGATGTTGAACAACCGCTTCAGTTCCTTGTTACATTGATGGATTACAATGAATACCTGGGTCGTATCGGCGTTGGCCGTGTGAACCGTGGTAAAATTCGTCAAGGGCAAACTGTTGCGGTTATGACGCGTGAAGGCGGACAAAAACAAGCGAGAATCGAAAAATTATTCGGTTTCACAGGCTTGAAACGGATTGAAATTGAAGAAGCAGCTGCAGGGGATATCATTGCGATTGCAGGGATCAAAGATATCAATATTGGTGAAACGGTCGCAGATCCTGCGAATCCGGAAGCATTGCCTGTCTTGAAAATTGATGAGCCTACGCTTCAAATGACCTTTATCGTAAATAACTCACCGTTCGCAGGACGTGAAGGGAAATGGGTAACTTCCCGTAAAATCCGCGAGCGTCTATACAAAGAGCTTGAAACGGATGTTAGCTTGCGCGTTGAAGATACAGACAGCCCGGATGCGTTTGTCGTATCAGGCCGCGGCGAGCTTCACTTAGGCATTTTGATTGAAAACATGCGTCGTGAAGGCTTTGAATTGCAAGTTTCCAAACCAGAAGTTATCATTCGTCAAATCGACGGACAAAAAATGGAGCCAATCGAGCGTTTAATCATCGACGTTCCAGAAGACAGCATGGGTTCCGTTATGGAGAGCTTAGGTTCCCGCAAAGCGGAAATGGTTAACATGATCAACAACGGCAGCGGAAACGTTCGTCTTGAGTTCTTAATCCCAGCTCGTGGCTTGATCGGTTACAGAACGAACTTCTTAACACTTACACGCGGTTACGGGATTATGAACCATGCTTTTGACAGCTATGGTCCTTACCAAGGCGCTGGTGTAGGCGGACGTCATGAAGGAGTTCTGGTTTCCAGTGAGTCCGGTGTATCGACACTTTACGGTATTCTTTCTGTAGAGGATCGCGGAATCTTGTTCGTACATCCACAAACAGAAGTTTACGAAGGAATGGTTGTTGGCGAGCATACGCGTGACAATGATATCATCGTTAACATCTGTAAGGAAAAAGCGGTAAACAATATCCGTTCTGCGAACAAAGAAGAAACGGTCAAAATGAAAACTCCTCGTATGTACTCTTTGGAGCAAGCGCTTGAGTATTTGAATGATGATGAGTATTGTGAAATTACACCAAAATCTGTTCGTATCCGTAAAAAGATTTTGAACAAAAGCGAGCGCGAGCGTGCAGAGAAGCACCGCAAAACTGCGGAAGCTAACGTATAATTCACAAAGTGTTCTTAATAGGGGGAATGTCAGCCTTTGGGCTGCGTTTCCCTTTATTTTTTTTGGCGTATGAGCGATAATGATGTAGACTTTATTTTTTGGAAATGGAATGGAGTGTATGTTCGATGACTGCCTTGAATGAGTGGTTTGGTAATCACATTTACATCACGTATCTATTAATCTTTATATTTATGTCTTATGTGTATAACAAGGTTTTCCGTACGCGAAAGCTCCCGGTCCTCAAAACAGCTCTCATCTATGTCTTGATGGCGCTAGGATCTGTGATGCTGCTAGGATTTCAACTGGTCGGCCTGCCGATTGTGCTTTGTTTGACGGTAGCGATTTCATTGATGTTTCTTGTGCGAATTCGTTACTTCATTGAGAAAAGAAGCGGGAATCGACCTACCTAAACGAACTTTTCTCTAAGGGAAGACGGGGGTACTCATGACGCGATACTGGTTAACGCCTATTCTGGGCTATTCGCCTCTGGTTTTAGGATCTGAACGGATCCATTGCACGCCGCTTGCCGACTTGGAAGCTTTTCGCCTTATTGCGAGTAGGAAGCATCCAAGGTTGCTGCCATTGTTCAAGTCTGGTCTGCTGCTAAGTGATGATGAAGACGTATGTGGTTCAGAGCTCGTAGAATTGGATTTATCGGAGTTAGAGGACATTGTATTTAATGGAGATCCTTACCATCTCTCCCATTGCGCAGAGGCTTTTCTGGACCGTCTCCTTACGCGTCAGGAAACGTGGGAACTGGTTTCTTCCATTTCGGAAATCGATTGGGACGACCAAGACCACGATGTCAAGTGGAAACAACAATGGTTGCGCTGGCTGGAAGCTGGCTTCGACGTTATTATGCTCAGAGAGGATGGGTACTAATTTGAATCTTCAGGATACTTTTTTCAATTGGCTCCAAATGCACATCGTTCATCAAGCAAGGCCTGACGATGAAGCCGCCAAAGAGACATTGGACTTTTTCGCGCTTATTTTACGTGAAGATCACGGCGTTCAGCATCTCGAGCTTGTGGATGAAACCGATCGTCAGAAGATTCACATCGCCTACGAGAAAGATGGCATTTCCAGCAAACAGAGCTTTGACCGGGAATCTGCGGAGAAGCTGTTGGATGATATTAATTCCAATCCGATATACAATAATCAATAAGGACAATTTGTTCATAACTTTTTGAATCAGACGTACAATAAGGTATATCTGGGTTAAAAAGGAGTGTTCACATGCGCCGAAAATAGATACATATGGGTGGAACGCTTGCCACCGGCTATGCTATACTGTAAGTGTAAGGATCGTTTTCAACCACCTTAGTAGGAGGCGCAGACGATATGGCTGAACACATCCCAGCTTTGCCGGAGCAAATGATTGAGCGCGCCCACATGATCATTAAACCTGAATATGAGAAAACTTGCACGAGCCGAGTAATGGTAAACATGCCCGGCCAAGTTTTTGTTGCGATAAAAAAAGCCTAGATCTGCGCTCTTGCAGTTAGGCTTTTTGTTATCTTTCCGCGAATTACGGGTTAGGATTTCCTGCTGGATTCGCGTTATTGGGTCCTTGATTATTCGATGGATTGCGAATATCACGAGGCAGCTGTGGCATCACACGGCCCATGATATCAGCCATTTGTTCAGCAAACCCGGTAATCGGCCTGCCAGCTTGGATGTTGTCCCGGATGTTGCGCAGCCGTTGATCCAAATCCATATCGGCTGTTACGATGGCATTCACGCCGTAAGGATCTTTCTTGAGCGCTTCGGCTACGGAGTATTTGACCGTACCGACTTTGGCGCGATCCAGTTCCTTATTAATGTTAATGCCAACGACAGCGGTATTGCCGAAGACAACGCAATGCGCGCTCTCAACCTGCGGGATGCTGGTGGCTAACTGCTCCAACCGCTGTGCAACAGCTTTTGAATCTTTTATCTCGAGCTTTTGCGGGGCAATTTGTTGAACTTTAACTTGTCTTTGATTTGTATCTTGAGAGGGGGCACCACTTTTCGGCGCTTGACTACATCCAGCCGCGAGGGCCAGTACCAACGAGCATACGTACAATAGTCTCACTAGAATCGATCCTTTCCTCAAATCTCGCGTTTAGTTTGTCCTGCACAGCTAGGTTGTATGTATCATCAAATATAACCAATGATCTAACGCCAAATCTGGGAGGGGACACACCAATGAAAAAAATTTACGTGTTAGATACCAATGTACTGCTTCAGGACCCTAATGCTTTATTCGCATTCGAAGATAATGAAGTAGTCATACCCGCCGTGGTGTTGGAGGAAATCGATTCGAAGAAACGAAATGCGGAAGAAATTGGCCGTAATGCACGGCATGTCTCTAGATTGCTGGATGGCCTCAGAACCAAAGGCAACTTATCAGACGGTATCACACTAGAGCATGGCGGCAGCATTAAAGTGGAGCTCAATCATCGCAGCTTTGCGAAGCTGCAAGATACATTTGCTGAATTAACGAACGATAACCGAATTCTAGCGGTCGCGCTCAACTACCATTTGGAAGAGCAGGAGAATGAGCTTCCGAGACCGGTCGTGATCGTAAGTAAAGATACATTAGTTCGTATTAAGGCAGATGTGCTAGGTATCCCTGCCCAGGATTATTTAACGGATCGCATTGTCGCACAAACGGATATGTATACGGGATATATCACCCTTTTTGTACATCCTTCTGTGATTGATGAATTTTATTCGTACCGCTTCTTGACGGTAAGCTCTCTTAATCTCAGCTATATGCTGCATCCGAATGAGTTTGTCATTTTGCGGGATGAGCTTGGGTCTTCCAAATCAGCCTTGCTGAAAGTGACGACAGACGCCAAAAAACTGGAACCGCTCTTTATGAGCAATGATCCCATCTGGGGAATTGCCGCGCGGAATGCGCAGCAACGCATGGCTCTTGAGCTCCTGCTCAATGACGATATCCCGCTCGTCACCCTGACTGGGAAAGCGGGTACAGGCAAGACCCTGCTGACGTTGGCTGCTGGACTTATGAAGATTGAGGATGACCGTAAATACAAGAAGCTGTTAATTGCTCGGCCTGTTGTGCCAATGGGCAAAGATATTGGTTATCTGCCTGGTGAAAAAGATGAAAAGCTGCGTCCGTGGATGCAGCCGATCTATGATAATTTGGAATATTTGTTCGACACGAAAAAGCCTGGAGACATTGAAAAAATACTCGCTGGACTCGGCAGTATTCAAGTAGAAGCACTTACGTACATTCGTGGACGTTCGATCCCCGGGCAATTCATCATTATTGATGAAGCTCAGAACTTATCGAAGCATGAAGTGAAAACAATTGTTTCTCGTGTAGGGGAAGGTAGTAAAATCGTTCTGCTCGGCGACCCCGACCAAATTGATCATCCTTATCTGGATGCATCCAGCAATGGTCTGACTTATGTGGTCGAAAGGTTCAAACAAGAAGGAATCAGCGGACATATTACGCTTGAGCGTGGCGAGCGTTCGCATTTGGCTCAGCTTGCGGCAGATTTGCTCTAAAACATGCAAAAGCTTCACACGAACCCGCTCCGAGCCTGCCGAAAAGGCAGTCTCAGCAGGGGAAAAGCGTCGAACCCGCTCCGAGCCTGCCGAAAAGGCCGTCTCAACCTCGGAGAAGGCTACCAGCCAGCAAAAGTAAACTGAGCCAGCCAAAAAGGCCGGCTCAGCAGGGAAGAAGCATCGAACCCGCTCCGAGCCTGCCGAAAAGGCCGTCTCAACCTAAAGAAAACCATAACAAACAGGCGGATATTCATCATTGGATGGATATTCGCCTGTTTGTGTTTTAGTGTATCTATTTTTGTATATTTCACACGATGTTAAGCAAGGATCTCGATACGGCAGCGATACGCTTTGGCAATGCCTTTCATCAGCTCTTCCAGCTGACGATCGACTACGAATACTTCGCGGTCTTGGCTGTCCTTGTATAAGGCAAGAAGATGCTCCTCAATTTGAAGAGCGGCTTGGTCAACCTCAGCTTGTGGACTATCCGTTGTGAAGCGGAAAGATACGACTAGTTTATCATACAAATAGTTATTCTCTATGCGGCTTGTGAACCCGTAATCACTGAAGAGGTCCGTTAATTCGGCGTTATTTGGCAGTAGTCGCAGGGCCATGGGATCTGTTTCGATGTTCAATTCCGCCATAACCGTTAAGGCCGCTAACTTCTGTGCTTCCTGGCTAAAAATAAGCATTTCTTTGTCGCGGTCGAATACGTCAGCTTTACCTGCGAGTGCTTTGTCAATCTGTGCAAACAATCCGGGGAGTTTATCATCCGGCAGGTCCATTAATAGACCGATTTTGGGTTCCATGGGTATTCCTCACTTTGGTTAGTTGTCCATGCTAGTTTACAAGGATAATTTAAGTTTCACAACTGCGACGCCATTTTTGGTTTCGACGCTAACCACATCAAGGTAACTGACCATTTTTTTGGGGACAAAGCCAAGTTGAAATTCTTTGGTGAAATCCTCAATTGTCGTGTCAGGAAGCTGGAAACCGTTGAATTCAAGTTTATTGACGACGAAACGGACTTCATTCATATCTGGATTTTCTTTTAAAACAAACTTTCCTTCTAAGGATGCTTCGATTTGATCTTTTTTACCTTTGGCAATAATGTGTCCATCGGAAAAAGTGAAATTCAAGTTTTGCAGCAGGTTATCTTTTTCGTGAATGTATGAATTGAAATCGGTGTCGCTGATGCTGATAACCGGATTTTTAATGGAAGACAGGTCCATGAATTTATTTTCTTTGGTGACGTATTGTGGAAGCTCGCGAAAGGCTATAGCCAAGCTGGTTAGATATTCTCTAAATAAAGGCACGCCTTCTTGTTTCCACTGCTCATTTAAATTTTTAATCTGATTTTGGATGACTTGCGCTTGCGCGCTGACGGCCAATTGTTTGTCCAACTCCGCTTGAAGGGTGACGAGACGTTCCCGCTGAAGAAGGAATTTCTCTTTGGTCGCCTGAAGCTCGGTTCGCGATGATTCTAGCTCTGTTTTTAGGCTTTTTAACTGGTTGAACGAATCGGTGAAAGCCGAAAGAGCGCGGTGATCGTTCGTGATAATCATTTGCAAATATTCAAACATGCGGAGTGCGTCTGAGAAGGATTTTACGCTAAACAGCAGCATCCAGATTGAATCCCGATCGCCTGTATAGTAAGCCCTCATCACTTTGCCGGCATGCTTCCGTGTACTGTCGACCTGGTTAGTCTGCTTAACGATATTTTGTTCATTTTGCCCGATTTGAACGACGATTTTGGCATCCTGCTCATTTAATCGGCTAACCTCTTTGTCAATTTCAAAAATGGTTAGTCCTTTCTGTACGAGCTCCTTAGCTTCATCGGAAGCGGAAGGCGGTTCTTCCGCAAAGACGGGATAGAAAGGCAGCGTGAATGGTGTGAATAAGAGTAAGGACAATAGTAAAAGTACAAATTTATATTTCATCGAACGAATTCTCCCCCTATGAACAGATTATCATATTTCTATTAAATGAAGCACAAAAAAATACTTACCTCTGGGGAAGAGGCAAGTATTGGGCTTACTTCTATTTCTTAGCTGGTGCAATAAGTTTGAGAATTTCGTTGAAATTTTTCACGTTTTTAGGTACTTCTCTCGTCAATGGGGAAGCTTGGTTGATAGCATCGTAGGTTTGATGAAGAACAATATGATTGTCCTGTGCCTTGCCATCTGTCGTCAGTGAGAAGGTGATATCAACGGTTTGATCACGAATAAAGCCTTTATCGTCAATAGCGACTACTAATTTGCTTGGCGCTTTAAGCTGAATGCCGTTAAGTTGTGTCTTTTTGAATTCATCGGCTTGAGCGGCTGTCAGCAAACCGTTATTTTGCAAAGTACCGATAAACTCGGGCAGCTTGGCTTGCAGTGCGGTATTGACCTCTTTTTCGTTTTTGCTGGTAAGCTCCACGCTAATGGATTTGGCGGAAGAGCCATCTTTCAGCTTGACGGGTTCTTTGGCTTCTTTGTACCATTTGGCGTCAATCCCGCTAAATACAAGATTGCCAAGCGTGGTAGACAACTGAGACGTATTTTTCAAAGTATCCAAGGAAAGTGGGCTTTTGCCTGCTTGGCTTATTTGCTGCATATCAATCGCATAGAACTCATCAGCAGTCTTATTTAATGCTGGCATATTAAAATACAATTTGCTATCTTTAATGAGAATTGGTATTTCAAAAGGCGATGTAGATCCCTTGGGCGTAATTTTTAAGTCCGTTTGGAATTGCAGCGGCTCCAGGTTGCTAATTCCTTTCCAATCGATCGTGCTTTCTTTGAACAATGACAGCAGGCCATTCGTTAAAGGGTTGGAAGATTTCATCAGGCCATCGCTAATGGATAACGTGGTACCCCCTTCAAACGTATAAGAGGTCATTTCTTTTTGCTTGCTCAGAGATTGCTCCAAGGCTTCTTTCACTTTTGTGTTGTCAGTACAAGCTGTGAGCGATATGAGGCTGATCGCTGTTACTGCTGTTAAGGTGATCCACTTCTTTGACATGCTAATCTGTCTCTCCTTCCATAATCCTACTTTATTATAATGGTTTCCTATAGGTTTGTCTGTAAGTAAACAATTGGAGGGCTCCTATTGAATTTGAAAAATCAGCTTGGACACCCGGATGTGGTGAAGGCTTTGCTCGCTGCTATCCATTCAGACGGCAGCGGAGCTGTCTCATTTCGCGATTATATGGATATCTGTCTCTATAACGAGCCTCATGGTTATTATCGGAATGAAAATCCGAAGATTGGCAAGCAAGGCGACTTCTATACAAGCTCCTCGATCGGCTCTGTCATGGGTGAAATGATCGCAGCATGCATTTGCAAGGAGCTGCCTGCGGATTATTCTGAGCATGAAGCCATTCACGTTGTGGAATGGGGGGGAGGGGCTGGGCGCTTAGCTCTACACCTTTTGGATGAATTGAAAAGAACGACTCCGGCTGTATATGAGCGGATAACCTACACGATTATTGAATCGAGTGCTTATCATCGAGACCTGCAGCGCGCGGCGCTTCAAGCGCATTCCTCGAAGCTTAGATTTACCGATGCAGCAGAGTGGCTTGGAGAAGAACCGCAAGAGAATGTCTATGTAGTTGCAAATGAACTCCTGGATGCCTTTCCTATCCATCGAATTCGTTGCAAGGATTCCGCTTTTCAGGAGTCCTATGTAAGCTGGCATGAAACAGAGCAGGTTTTCCAAGAAATTTGGCGTCCATTGCAATCAGAACATATAGTAGACTATCTAACTCATATCGAAGTTCAATGGCTGGACGGACAAATTGGTGAGATTAATCTTGCTGCGGATCGTTGGATAGCAAATATGGGTCAACGTATGGCGAGTGGTTGCTGCATTGTGATTGATTATGGAGACTTAGATACTGAGCTTTACGCAGCTCACCGCTTCCAAGGATCATTGATGTGCTATCGCCAGCATCAAGCGCATGACAATCCATGGATTCATCAAGGGGAGCAGGATATGACCGCTCATGTGAATTTTAGTGCTTGTGAACGGGCCGCGCGGAAGCAGGGATTTGCGCCCGTTGCAATTCAGACACAGCGTGAGTTTTTGGTGGAGCAAGGGATTCTGCAGAAGCTGCAGGACCATTTTGATCCGAATCCGTTCAGTGACGTCTCCAAACGAAATCGTGCCATTAGGCAGCTTTTGTTAAGCGATCAGATGAGCGAGCTGTTCAAAGTGCTTATAGCCATGAAAAAAAGGTGATCCGCAAGGCGGGTCACCTTTTTGCTTGTTGTTAAGGTAGTGGAAATTAGATTGACATTTTGAAAAATGACCAGTACGTAAATCCGCTGAAGGAAATAATCATATATCCCCAGAACAACAATATGTAGGTACGTTCTGACAAGCGCATATAGCCTAGAATAACGAATACGGCTGTTTGAAAAAAGAAAATTAGAGACATAGGTATCATATCGCCTGCTAAGCTCATCAGCGCGATAACAAGTGTCCAAAAACCTAGAACCCGAAACATGCGATCCATTCTCGTTACATCCCCCTCTCGTACCACGTTGCACTTTAACTACAACACATTATACCTTTTGAACTGAACCGTGTAAACCGTCAAACGGTGACGAAATTGAAAACATTTCATCAGATAGTAGTAGTATGTCTTTTTATCGGAATCCCATGTATGAGTGTCAAAAAATTTGGCAATACCATTTAGTATCAAATAGATTCTATGAACTCTAGTACGGGCATAGAAATAGTACTAATGGCACGAATCAATTTATACCTGTTATCTACGAATTGATTCTTCTTTATTCACTTTGGAAGCAAGCTCGGCAATGTTCCTGCGAGCCAGAAGCTTTCAGTTAGATGCATCTGTACATTATGTTAGGAGGTTTGACCTTATGTCGGCAATTAGACAAGATGCTTGGAGCGATGAAGACGACTTGATCTTAGCGGAGGTGACACTGCGTCACATCCGAGAAGGAAGCACGCAACTATCTGCGTTTGAGGAAGTTGGGGAACGCATTGGACGTACAGCAGCAGCCTGCGGTTTTCGTTGGAACAGCTTTGTACGGAAGAAATATGAGGCAGCCATTCAAATTGCCAAGGCGCAGCGTCAGAAGAGAACACAGCTTAAGAAGCATGCCGCGGTTTCCATTTCCGGCTCATCCTCGATTGGATTGCTGGATAATCCGGAGTTGTCAACGGGTAAAACAGAGACTTTTACCGAAGAGACGTTATCCATTGATGCTGTCATCCGCTTTTTGAGACAATGGCGAAGCACATATCAAGATATGAATCGTCATATCAAAAACTTGGAAAAAGAACTGCAGGACAAAGAGGATGAATTAGATAGGCTTGGAAGAGAAAACAACAAGCTGAACAAACAAGTCAATGAAGTAGAAACCGACTATCGAGTCGTCAATGATGATTATAAAGCACTGATTCAGATTATGGATCGAGCGCGCAAAATGGCCTTTTTAGTGGAAGAAGAGGAAGAGGAAAAGCCGCGTTTCAAAATGGACGCGAACGGAAATTTAGAAAGAGTAGAGTAGACTAGTTGTATGACCGTTAGCCAGAAGCTTCAGATCAAGGAGAATCCTTGGACTGGGGCTTTTTTGTTGGTTATAATGGAGTTTGCAACGAGAGGGGTTGAAGGGATGCGTATCATGATTGTAGGAGCAGGCTCCTTGGGACTATTATATGCTGCCAAGCTAGCGGCTTTATGTGAACATATAACGGTCATTGCAAGAACGAGAGAGCAAGCTGAGGAGTTGACTGCACGGGGGATTGCGATCATAGGTGCAGATGATGAGAAGCAAAATGGTTATAACGCGTCAATAACATTTAACTACTATATAGAAGAAGCGGAATTCACGGGGTCTTTGAAACCGTCATATGATTACCTTTTTCTCATGGTGAAACAGCCTGCCATCACACAGAAGCTTGTTGAATATGTGAAAGCGCAAATGAATGAAAGCACCTATTTGGTCAGTTTTCAGAACGGTGTTGGCCACGAAGAAATGTTGAAGAGCGCCATTAGTCCAAATAGATTGCTTTTGGCAGTCACGACAGAAGGGGCCAGAAAAGAGGGGATGACAGCTGTCGCTCATACCGGAGCGGGTACTACCTACCTGGGGCTATTAAAACAGGAGGAGGGTATAGGTCTATTTTCGCATATTTTGTTAGTGGAGCTGCTTCAGAAGGCAGGATTTCAGGCAGAGATGTCGAACAACATGGATGTAAGAATTTGGAGCAAACTGATCATCAATGCGGTCATTAATCCTCTTACAGCCATTATGCGTGTGCAAAATGGCGAGCTGCTGCATTCAACCTGGTCGCTAAGCCTGATGGAAAGCTTGTATCAAGAAGCACGTATCATAGCTGAAGCCAGAGCTGTGCAGCTTCCTGACACATTGTGGAACACCATACTTGATGTCTGCGCAGCTACAGCTAAGAATCATTCTTCGATGCTCCAAGATATACTTCATGCTCGTCCAACTGAAATAGATCGAATTAACGGAAGCCTTCTGGAGATGGCGAATTCGCTGAATCTTAAGCTTCCTACGCACCAAACGGTTTATCAAATCGTCAAAGCTCTAGGATAAGAAGGTGTCTCTGATGTGGAAACTGCTGTCCAGCTGGTTTATGAATTTATATGCCCTATTGGCTGTTGCGCCATTTATTACGTTTATTCTGTTGTGGCTTCTCGTTTATGCTTTTCTTCGGGATAAGAAGATGACAACGCGATTAACGATGGATGTGACAACGTTCTTTTTGCTGGGGTCAGTTTCTTTGATGTGGAACCAATTGTTCCATACGAATTTTGGGTTTTGGTTAATCGCACTCGTTCTGCTTATTGCTTTTGGCATTATTGGCGGTTATCAAACGAATCTCAAAGGCAAAACGGATTTAATGCGGGTGAGCAGGGTAGTCTGGAGACTTAGCTTTCTGGGGCTTTCGGCGCTGTATATTTTATTGTTTTTTCTGCATGTCGGGAAAAACTATATTTTCTTGACGTAGTCTTCCTTTATTCATGCTATTGGGAAGAAAAATTCATTTTTTTCTATGATCTTTGTAATATTTATTGCAGATTTGTAGAAAATAACAATGAATTTCGTCTAGATTTTATTGACCGATGGTTGTATAATTAGAATCCGTGAGGCGCTTTTCCGCCTTATATGATTATAACATTATTCTTACAAAGGTAAATTAATTCTGGACAAACTTTGGTAATATGTTATAATTCCTTGCGTAGAGTCTAGTAATTTTTTTTACCATAGCTTTACGTAAGATATCCTAACATGGTTGAAGCGGTTTCATTTATTAATGGGTTCATGGTGTAAAGTTTATGTAATAATAACTCTCAACACACCTAGCCATAAATATCTAGATATACATAATTTTAAAGGAGGAGTTTTATGAAAGCGACGAAGTGGGTTTCAACGGCAGTAGCATTAACCCTGATGGGTAGTGTAGCAATTGGTTGTGCTAAGAAAGAGGAAAGTCCTTCAACTACAGGGGATACGAAAGGTACGTCAGCTCCAGCTTCCAACAAGCCACAAGAGCTGAAAATCAATTTTACAGCTGAGCCTCCAATCATGGATAGTTCCAAAACAACAGCAAATGCTGCCTTCACGTTCCTTGGCGCATTTAACGAAGGACTTTATCGTACAGATAAAGATGGTAAGGCTACTCCAGCACTTGCCAAAGATTTCCCGAAAATCTCCGCAGATGGTCTGACATATACGTTTGACATTCGTGATAATGCAACTTGGTCGGATGGACAGCCTGTTAAAGCACAAGATTTCGTATATTCCTTCAAACGTACACTTGATCCTAGCACAAAAGCTCAATACAGCTTCATCGTTGCTTGGATTAAAGGTGGAGAAGCAGTTACTAAAGCGAAAACGCCTGAAGAAGTTAAAACGGCACAAGATGCTCTTGGCGTAAAAGCAATTAGCGATAAACAACTGGAAATCAAACTTGAAAAACCGGTAGCCTTCTTCACACAATTGCTTGCTTTCGCAACATTCTTCCCGCAAAGAGAAGATTTCGTTACTAAAGCTGGTGACAAATACGGCGCTGAAGTTGATAAAGTTATTGGTGCGGGTCCGTTCGTTCTGAGCAAATGGGATCACGGTCAAACGCTTGAACTTGTTAAAAACGATAAATATTGGGATGCTGCTAACGTGAAGCTTACAAAAGTTACAGCTAACATCGTTAAAGATTCCAATACAGGTCTTAACCTATATGAAACAGACGCAGCTGATTTGACAGAAATCAACCGCGATCAACTGACGCTTTACAAAGGTAAACCGGACAACCTGCCTAAACCAGAGTTGACGAACTCTTACCTGATGTACCAAACGAAAAAAGTTCCAGCTCTAGGCAACAAGAAAATTCGTCAAGCATTAGGTATGGCGATTGACCGTCAAGCTTATGTAGATACAGTTCTTGCTAACGGTTCCGTTGCTTCTACAGGTCTAGTACCAGGTGGTACTTCTGACGGTAACGGCGGAGACTTCCGTAAATCAGCTGGCGAAACACAACCGAAATTCGACGCAGCGAAAGCAAAACAATTGCTAGCTGAAGGTTTGAAAGAGCTAGGTTTAACTGAGCTTCCAAAAATGAAAGTGAATGCAGATGATACTGAAACTGCGAAAAAATCACTTGAGTTCATCTTGGCGCAATGGAAACAAAACCTTGGTTACGATGCTGTAGCGAACCCAGTTCCACATGCTTTGCGTATCGAGCTTTCCTCCAAAAAAGATTTCGATATCGTATTGTCCCTATGGGGAGCTGATTACAACGATCCAATGACGTTCTTGGATATGTGGGTAACAGGCGGAGAGTTTGACGAAGGCGATTACAGCAACCCAGAATACGATAAGCTGGTCAAATCCGCTCAAACCGAAGTTGATGCTGCTAAGCGTTCCAAAGCATTGATCGATGCTGAGAAAATCCTTATGGATGATCAAGGTGTAGCACCTCTTTACTTCCGTACACGTGCTTACTTGAAAAAAGAGAATGTAAACGGCTTGATTCTTCCGGCCTTTGGACAAGAGTGGGAATTGAAATGGACATCAATCAAGTAATCTAAGTTCGGATAGTGATTTAGTTAAAGAAGAGGCCTTTCGCACCTCGTGGGAGCGGCCTCTTCTAAATTTCTCAAGAGTTAATTTTAATAAAGGAGGAGCAATATGGTTAAGTTCATTCTTCGCCGTTTCTTATACGCGCTTATTACGTTATGGCTAATTGCATCATTTACTTTCGTATTGATGAAAAACTTACCAGGTAATCCACTTGGAGAAGGCGCCGAACGGATTCCTAAAGCTACGAAAGAGATGTTGTTGAAGCAATATGGCTTAGATAAGCCATTATGGGAACAGTACTTGACTTTCATGAACAACATCATCCATGGCGATCTAGGAGCTTCCTTTCAATTCCCGGCTCACAAAGTTACGGATATTATTAAACAAGCATTTCCTTCTTCACTGAAGCTTGGTTTAATTTCCATTGCTATTGCTATTGTAGTAGGTTTAACATTAGGTATTATCGCGGCACTGAAGCATAACAAAGCAGGCGACTATACAGCGATGTTCATTGCGATTTTGGGTGTATCTATCCCGTCTTTCGTTCTAGGGCCACTTTTATCTTATTATGTTGGCGTTAAATGGGGCATACTTCCTGCTGGATTATGGAAAGGACCCAAATACGTCATCTTACCGTCACTCGCGCTTTCCTTTGGTACCATTGCGATTCTAGCCCGTCTGATGCGAACGTCCATGTTGGATGTACTGAATCAAGATTATATTAAAACGGCGAAATCCAAAGGCTTATCCAATCTTACCGTCGTTGTTAAACATACAATTCGGAATGCGATTTTACCGGTTATCACAATTATCGGCCCAATATTTGTAAACGTCATCACAGGTACACTCGTTGTAGAGCAAATTTTCTCGGTGCCAGGCTTGGGGAAACACTTTGTGAGCTCGGTTACTTCCAATGACTACACGATGATTTCTGGATTAACCATTTTTTACTCAAGTATTCTAATTTTAGTAGTATTTCTTACTGACGTAGCGTACGGTTTTGTTGACCCTAGAATTCGTCTTGGGAAAGGCGGGAAATAATTGATGCAAACTCCAAATAACACATCTGAGGCTAACTTTAAGTTTGCTCCCGTATCGAATAAATCTTTAACTGGCGATAGAATTGTAAGACCTTCGCTCAATTACTGGCAGGACGCATGGAGACGACTTAAGAAAAATAGACTGGCTATGGCTGGCTTAATTATATTGGCAGCTTTGATCCTATTAGCGATTATTGCGCCTCTTGTTTCTAGCTACGATTATCAGACACAAAACTTAAAGTTGAAAAACGCGATGCCAAGCGCTGATCATTGGTTTGGAACAGATGATTTTGGACGCGATCTATGGACGCGTGTCTGGGTAGGTACACGAATTTCCCTTTTCATCGGTATTACCGCGGCATTGATCGATTTAGTGGTTGGTGTTATCTATGGTGGTATTTCTGCCTACTACGGCGGGAAAGTCGATGAAGTTATGCAGCGTACGATTGAAATCGTTTATGCGATTCCTTTCTTGTTGATCGCGATTCTCTTGATTATGGTTATCGGATCAGGGATTTCTTCGATCATCATCGCCTATAGTATTACGGGGTGGGTTCCAATGGCCCGTCTAGTGCGGGGTCAGATGTTGACATTGAAAGAGCAGGAATTTGTTCTTGCTTCCCGTACATTGGGTGCTTCTCCGATGAGAATTATTTTGCGCAGTCTAATTCCGAATGCTTTGGGCATCATCATCGTACAAATTACGTTTGTTGTCCCATCAGCGATCTTTACGGAAGCTTTCTTAAGCTTTATTGGACTAGGCGTTAGACCGCCGCTGGCTTCACTGGGTAACTTATTATCCGACGGTGCTAATGTTATGCGTTTATATGCTTATCGTTTGATTATCCCGACCATTGTTTTCAGTTTGATTCTAATAAGCTTTAACGTCCTTGGTGACGGGCTTCGCGACGCGCTTGATCCGAAAATGCGCAAGTAAGAAGGGGTGAATAATGATGAGCATCAAAGACAATTTACTTGAAGTTAAAGATTTAAGGGTTTCTTTCCAAACCTATGCGGGAGAAGTCCAAGCTGTTCGCGGCGTATCTTTTTCTTTGAAAAAAGGTGAAGTGTTGGCGATTGTAGGTGAATCCGGCTGCGGTAAATCCGTTACGGCACAAACGCTCATGCGTTTAATTCCTACTCCGCCTAGCTATATAAAAAGTGGCTCGATCCTGTTCGATGGGAAAAGTGATATTACAAAGCTATCCAACAGGCAAATGGAAAAAATTCGCGGATCCGAAATCGGCATGATTTTCCAAGATCCGATGACATCACTCAACCCGACGATGAAAGTCGGCGATCAAATCACAGAAGGTTTGATCAAGCATGAAGGTTTGAGCAGAAAAGCGGCAACAGAGAAAGCGATTGAGATTCTTAAATTAGTTGGGATCAATTCGCCGGAAGGACGTATTCATCAGTATCCGCATGAGCTTTCTGGTGGTATGCGACAACGTATCATGATTGCAATCGCACTGGCTTGTTCGCCTAAGCTGTTAATTGCCGATGAGCCGACGACTGCTCTGGATGTTACGATTCAAGCGCAAATCATTGATTTGATGAAGACCATTTCGGAGAAAACGGACTCTTCTATTATCTTAATTACACATGATCTCGGTGTCGTTGCAGATATGGCACAGCGTGTTGTTGTTATGTATGCAGGTAAAATTGTCGAGCAAGGAACTGTAGACGAAATTTTCTACGATCCACAG
Organism: Paenibacillus alba; assembly: GCF_013204855.1. GTDB lineage: Bacteria > Bacillota > Bacilli > Paenibacillales > NBRC-103111 > Paenibacillus_E > Paenibacillus_E alba. The sequence goes on from NZ_JABMKZ010000003.1 coordinate 282,781, forward strand.
CATCCTTATACATGGGGCTTGCTTCGCTCGGTGCCTCGTTTGGATACGAATAGTAATGAAGAGCTTGTCCCGATTCCGGGTACGCCGCCAGATCTATTTGCACCTCCAAAAGGGTGTGCTTTTGCAGCCAGATGTCCATACGCGATGAATCATTGCTTGGAGGAAGATCCGGAGCATACAACGCTTTCGGAGACTCACAGTTCCGCGTGCTGGCTGTTGCATCCTGATGCACCGAAAGTTGAACGTCCTGTAGGAGTAGGAGGTCATCAACATGTCCAATAAACCTATTTTGCAAATTCGCAATATGAAGAAGCATTTTAATCTTGGCAATGGCAAGGTGCTTAAGGCCGTTGACAATTTCTCCATAGAAATCAATCGTGGTGAAACCTTTGGTCTTGTAGGGGAATCTGGTTGCGGGAAATCGACAGCCGGACGTACGATTATCAATCTGTATGACGTCACGGAAGGCGAAGTTATTTTCGATGGCGAAAATGTTCACAAAATGAAAGGCAAGAAGCTGAAGGATTTTAATCGGAATATGCAAATGGTATTCCAAGATCCTTACGCTTCCTTGAACCCGCGTATGACCGTTGGTAATATCATTGCAGAAGGCATTGATATCCATGGTCTCTACAAAGGGGCTAAACGGAAAGAACGCGTGATGGAATTGCTGCGTGCTGTTGGTTTGAACGACGAGCATGCCAGCCGCTTCCCGCATGAGTTCTCCGGCGGCCAACGTCAACGTATCGGGATTGCCCGTGCTTTGGCGATTGAACCTAAATTTATTATCGCGGATGAGCCGATCTCGGCCTTGGACGTATCTGTTCAAGCACAGGTTGTTAATCTGTTCAAAAGATTGCAAAAAGAAATGGGCTTGACCTATTTGTTTATTGCGCATGACTTGGCGATGGTGAAGCATATTTCTGATCGTATCGGCGTTATGTACTTGGGCAACCTCGTTGAGGTTACGACCTCCGATGACCTGTATGCGAAGCCGCTTCATCCTTATACGCAGTCATTGCTCTCGGCCATTCCGATCCCGGATCCGGAGATTGAACGTACGCGTGAGCGTATCATTCTTCAGGGAGACGTGCCAAGTCCGCTCAACCCGCCAAGCGGCTGTCCGTTCCGTACGCGCTGCCCGCAAGCAATGGCGAAATGTGCTGATTCGATGCCGCCTTCCAAAGAAGTGGAACCACACCACTTTGTTGCTTGTCATTTGTATTAATATCTTCGGCCGTCCCTTAGGGGGCGGCTTTTTGCCTTGTTCGAATTTTAATTGTAATTTTTAAAAATACAGTTTTGACGATTTCGGGGCTTACGTGTACAATCAAAGAATAGCTGTTTTATTTGTTGTGAAGAGGAGACACAAGAAAGCTTATGCAAATGGATACTTTTCATTGGAAGAAAAATCAGATATTAGCGGAAGATTATATTGGTCAATCGGATCAAGCAAAAACATTATATCCGTATCATTTTGGAAACCTGGAAGATTGGCAATCTCGTGTGGCTTGGCTACAGGATGGCGGAACTTCCCTGCGGGCTGATCGCGGGCGCCTGGTAGAAGTGCTGCAAGCTTATAATGAACGTATTGGCAACTCACAAGCTGCTGCCGTGCAGATTAAAGCACTTGCAGGGAAAGACGCGCTCGCGATTGTAGGAGGACAGCAAGCTGGCTTGTTCGGGGGTTCGCTTTTGGTCATGTACAAAGCGATTACGCTTATTCAATTGGCGCGTGAGTGGAGCGCGAAATTGGAGCGCCCAGTCGTGCCTGTTTTCTGGATTGCAGGCGAGGATCACGATTTCGATGAAGTCAATCATATACACATGTTATCCCAAGCCCAGCAGATTGAGAAAGTGAAAATGGATCATCCGACAGGCAAGCGGACATCAGTCAGCAGACTTCCACTTACGGCTGAAGCTTGGAAAGAAGCATTGAATGCCTTGGATCAATCATTAATGGATACGGAGTTCAAAGCTTCCTTGCTAGCGAAACTAGAAGGGACTGTGGTTGGCGAGGCTTCCTTGTCCGATGCTTTTGCACGATGGATGGCCATCTTATTTGGTGAATACGGACTTGTTCTCATTGATTCGGATGAGCCGAATCTGCGTGCGCTGGAAGCATCCATGTTTGAGCAACTAATCGTTCAAAATGAAGCGTTGACAGCCTCGCTGCTGAAAAGTCAGGATGAGGTCAAGCAAGCAGGTTATGGCGTTCAAGCGGAGATCACACAAGAGAGCGCTAATCTGTTTGTTTTTGCTGGTGAGCAGCGCCTGCTTTTGCACCGTGAGGGAGAATACTTTGCAGATAAGAAGAACGAGTATCGCTTTACTAAGGAGCAACTTCTTGATATGGCTTTGACAACGCCTACGCAATTGAGCAATAACGTCATGACGCGGCCGCTGATGCAGGAATTTTTATTTCCTGTACTGGCAACGGTTCTTGGAGCTGGTGAAATTGCCTACTGGGCGTTAACGAAACACGCTTTTGAACAATTTGGTATGAAAATGCCAATCTTAGCGCCGCGGCTGGAGTTTACGCTCATCGAAGGTACCGTTCATAAGCAAATGAATAAATATGAGTTCACTTTTGCTGACGTGCTTGAACGTTTCGAACAAAAGAAACAAGCTTGGCTCGATGCGCAAGATACGCTGCAGTTAAATGAACGTTTCGATGTTGTGAAAAAGGATTTCCATGCGAGCTATGCGCCGCTTGTCGAAACATTGGCTGCGATCAATCCCGGTGTCAAAAAGCTGGGGGACACGAATCTCTTAAAGATTCTTGAGCAGATCGAGTTTCTGCAGCACAAAGCAGGGGAAGCGTATAAAGCGCAGTTCGATGCAGCACTTAGACAGTTGGAGCGTATACGCCTTACAATATTACCGTTAGCAAAGCCGCAAGAAAGAGTGTATAATGGGTGTGCTTATCTAAACCGATATGGGAATGATTGGCTTCGTGATTTAGTGGAGAATGCAATACCAGTAGACGGTTTGCATCGTGTTTATTATTTGTAGGAGGAAACGACCATGACAACTGTTAACAAAAGTATTGTAACTGATATGGCTTTAGCCCCAGACGGACATTTAAAGATTGACTGGGTTCAGGCTCACATGCCTGTTTTGAATCGCATTCGGGAGCAATTTGAGAAAGAGCAGCCTTTCAAAGGGTTGAAAGTGACAATTTCTTTGCATCTAGAAGCGAAAACGGCCTATCTAGCCAAAGTGGTTAAAGCTGGCGGAGCGGAAGTTACAATTACGGGCAGCAACCCGCTTTCAACGCAAGATGACGTTTGTGCCGCGCTTGTGGAAGATGGCATCACTGTATTTGCCAAGTATAATCCAAGTCCGGAAGAGTACAAGGAATTATTGATTAAAGCGCTTGAAACAAAACCTGATCTTATCATTGATGACGGTGGTGACTTGGTTTCCATTTTGCATTCCGAACGCAAGGATTTGGCTGTGCAAGTTCGCGGCGGTGCGGAAGAAACAACAACAGGTATTCTGCGTCTGAAAGCGATGGAGAAAGAAGGAAAGCTTGAATTCCCGATGGTTGCTGTGAACGATGCTTTCTGCAAATACTTGTTCGACAATCGATATGGAACAGGGCAATCTGTATGGGATGGCATTAATCGTACGACGAACTTGGTTGTGGCAGGTAAAACCGTTGTTGTTGTCGGCTACGGCTGGTGCGGTAAAGGTGTTGCGATGCGTGCGAAGGGTCTGGGCGCGAATGTTATCGTTACTGAGATCGACGCAATCAAAGGCGTTGAGGCGTACATGGATGGTTTTGCTGTTATGCCAATGGTAGAAGCGGCTAAGCTGGGTGACTTCTTCGTAACCGTTACGGGGAATCGCGATGTTATTCGCGGAGAGCACTACAAGGTTATGAAAGATGGAGCTATTCTTTCGAATGCAGGCCACTTTGATGTGGAAGTGAATAAACCTGAACTTGAGGCGATGTCCTCTTCCAAACGTACCGTGCGACGCAATATTGAAGAATATCAGTTGACAGATGGCCGCAAAATCTACGTGCTGGCTGAAGGTCGTCTCGTGAACCTCGCTGCAGGTGATGGACATCCGGCTGAAATCATGGATATGACGTTCGCGCTGCAAGCGATGTCCTTGAAATATGTCAACGATGAGTATGAAAAGTTGGGCAAAACCGTTGTAAATGTTCCTTATGTTTTGGATGAGCAGGTGGCTAGATTCAAACTGGAATCATTAGGTACTAGTATTGATTTCTTGACGGAAGAGCAAAAAATGTACTTAGACAGCTGGGCTGAGCATTAAGCCATAATGATGAGCCTTTCAATCCACTTTGGTGGTTGGAAGGCTTTTTTGCTAATTTCCTGCAATTATGCATCCTTTATGGTCGTGGAAGGCCCCGAATCAGTAAATGCCTGCGATTATGCAGGCTTTTGAGGGTTTTTCTTGATTTGGGGACGGAAACACTTGAAAAGCCTGCATAATCGCAGGCTTTACTGTGTTTCAGCTGATTTTGCTGATAATACCTGCATTTTTGCAGGCTTTTGCTTTTGTTGTATTCATGTACCACGATTGTGGTGTCCGAAATGGAGGGGGGTATGCTCTTCTTCCGTTTGACAAATGTCTGTCTGCTGCCTGTGTTAGCAGAAAGATGACATCTTGCCATGAGAGCCGGACCTTCCAGATTGAAATTATCGAGTCGGGCCCCAAAAGAGGGTGCTTCATCCAAGTGGATGAATGGTAATCGTGCTTTTAAGATTGGAATTTTGTGTTCTTGCTCCAAATGAACAATCAAACATGCAACTTTTCTTAGGTGCACCCCGTTTATAGGGTGTATAGCCTATATTTGGAAAAGAGGAGTGTTATCATGGGGGGCTTGAAGCGTAAAGAGATCAACAGTCGCATGCGAGGGCAGAGGTACGGAGTGTTGACAGCAGGTGGAATGAAGCAAGGGAGGGAGCGAGGGAGGAAGTGGACGACGTGGTATGTATTAGTCGTTTGTATCGTAGTTATTGCGCTCTTGTCCGGCTGCAGCTCAGCTGCTCCCGACACAGCCAAGTCGTCGACAAACGAAACGAGCGATCAGATACGTATGGATGGCAAACAAGCTGAAACGGCCAAACGCTCCGAAGATAAGGCAGCTGCTGTACCTGCAGCTCAAGCTGGAAGCGGACAATTGGTTGTCGAGAAGTCGAAGGATGCTGCGCCGATTAGCGTGATGCCGGCAACAGGAAGCGATGAAGCGGCAGGCTTTAACCGAAAATTAATTTATCGTGCTAATTTGGTTATGCCTGTGGAGGATTACAGCAAGTCGCAAACGGCGCTTCGTGACCTAGTTGCATTAAGCGGCGCTTATATCCTGCAGTTCTCTGAAAATGCCAACACGGGGGAGCGGGGCGGTACGTATACGATTAAGGTAGCTGCGAACGGGTTTGTTTCCTTGTTAGACGGTTTAGAGAAAATTAGTCCCTCGCTGCAGCGGAATGTACAGGGGCAGGATGTGACAGAACAATACGTGGATCTAAGTTCCCGCCTTAAAGCCAAAGAGCTGGTTGAAGCCCGCCTGCTTAGCTTTATGGAAAAGGCATCGAAAACGGATGATCTCCTGGCCTTCTCGAATGAGCTTTCCAAAGTTCAGGAGACGATTGAACAGATCAAGGGTCAAATGAGATATCTAGATCAGAACGTAGCGTTCTCCACCATTGAGCTGAGGATGTATCAGCAAACTGGAAACAAACCGCTGCTCTCGGATCCGAATCAATTAACACTTCAAGAACGGCTTCACAAAGCTTGGAGTTCCAGTCTCAATGTTCTTGTTGCAGTGATGCAGGGAATTCTTGTTTTCTTGGCTGCAGCTTTTCCTGTTATTGTCATTGCATTGTTGATTGGGACGCCAATCTGGTTGTACAGACGTAAAAGAAATAGGGAATTACTGGCGGTGCGCAATGAGCTGAAAGCGCAAAATGCTTCGTTGAACACATTGGATGCTGAAAAACAAGAAGCAAAAGACATCGAATCGACCTAAAATTGAAAATAATTTTGAAAATCCTGCTCCCGAAGCAGGATTTATTTCATTTTTGGCGAATTATGATTAAAAAGTGGTGGAAAGTGGTACAAAGTGGAGGGAAAGGGGGCGCGCATGCTATGTTCATGGGTGAATATCAACATAGCATCGACGAAAAGGGGCGAATGATCATTCCCGCCAAATTTCGTGAAGCCCTTGGAGAATCCTTTGTTATCACCCGCGGCTTGGATCAGTGTTTATTCGTCTATCCGCAGTCGGAATGGGCGATACTCGAGCAGAAGCTCAAAGCGCTGCCGCTTATGAAATCGGATGCTCGGGCGTTTACCCGCTTCTTCTTCTCCGGAGCTACGGAGTGTGATCTTGATAAACAAGGGAGAGCGAACATCCCAGGTAATCTCGTTGATCACGCCAAGCTTGAGAAAGATTGTGTGGTTATCGGCGTTTCTAACCGAGTTGAGATTTGGAGTAAGCAAATTTGGGAAAGCTATGCCAATGAATCGGAACAATCCTTTAATGAAATAGCAGAGAAACTCGTCGATTTCAATTTTGATTTATAGATACTTACGAAGTGAGTTTTCCCAAAGGAAAACTCTTAGGAGGACAACAAGTGTTTCATCATGTGACTGTACTTAAGGAAGAATCTGTTGAAGGTTTACATATAAAGCCGGATGGCGTTTATGTGGATTGTACGATGGGAGGAGCAGGTCATAGCTCCCTGATTGCATCCAAACTAGGTCCCAATGGCTTGCTGATTGCGCTAGATCAGGATGATATTGCATTAGCCAATGCTCAAACGGTTCTTGCTCCTTATCTGGATCGCGTAAAAATTGTGAAAAGCAATTTCAGAGACTTGGAAAATGTACTCCGCAACGAGCCTAGAGCTCTTCGGGACGGCGTCCCTCAGGTTGACGGCATCTTATTTGATCTTGGCGTTTCTTCTCCTCAATTGGATGATGGAGACAGGGGATTCAGTTACAATCATGACGCAGAGCTTGATATGAGAATGGATCGTACGACGGCATTAACGGCCAAAACGATCGTCAATGAATGGTCGCCAGAGCAAATTGCTCGCATTTTGTTCGAGTATGGCGAAGAGAAGTTCTCCAGACGAATTGCAGGTGTCATTGCCGAAGCAAGAACCAAAAAAACGATTGAAACGACTGGGGAACTGGTCGAGTTAATAAAAGAAGGCATTCCAGCAGCAGCCAGAAGAACCGGCGGTCATCCGGCCAAGCGCAGCTTCCAAGCATTGCGCATTGCAGTCAATGATGAGTTAGGGGCTTTTGAAGAAGCGTTAGTACAGTCAGTTCGTTGTCTTGCACCGCAAGGGCGCGTTGCAGTGATAACATTCCACTCGTTGGAAGATCGTATTTGCAAACAGTTTTTCGTGAAAAATGTGGAGAAATGCACATGTCCTCCCGATCTTCCATTTTGCGTATGCGTGAAAAAAGGAACTGTCAAATTAGTGACGCGTAAACCGATCATACCTAGTGAGCATGAGCTTGAAGTGAATCAGAGGGCGAGATCAGCAAAACTGCGGATTGCAGAGAAGCTTTGAACCAAGGGAGGAACGAAGATATGCCATCTTACATCCAAGGCAATTTGGCTCTCGATCAGAAACGCGCTGTACCCAAGCAGAAGGTTAAGATCAAAGAAACGACTAAAGTTGTTTATCGCAATAAGTCATTGCCGACACAAGAGAAAATGCTCTACTTATTCACAGTCGTGCTATGTGTTATCGTAGCTGGTGTCATTATATGGCGCTACGCGGCCATCTATGAAATGAATGCGAATATTCTAAAAATGCAAAATGAAATTCGCGATATTCAAGCTCAGAACAGCGCTTTGAAGCAAGAAGTAGAGAAACTGCAAAGTCCAGATCGCTTAAAAGAGGAAGCTACGCGTCTCGGGTTTAATTTGCAAGATGAGAAGCAAGTTAGCCTAGTGACGCCTCCCAAACCGAAGTCTAGCACCAGCAGCAGTAAAAATACGAAAACAGCTTCTAAACCGTAACGGGCAGGTATGGATATGACTAAAAAAATTAAGCTGCGATCTTTACTCATCGGAGGGTTTTTCACCCTTCTTTTTGTTGTCCTTGTTGGTAGAGTCTATTGGATTCAAGTGGTAGAGGCGTCTTGGCTGCTGAAAGGCGCTGAGACTAGATGGGAGACAGATAAGATTATTGCCCCTGTCAGAGGGACCATCATGGATAGAAATGACAAGGCGTTGGCCGTTGAAGGGACCGCTTATACCATTGCCCTCAACCCTAAAGTGATAGACGGCTATAAAGTCTCTGAACCAATTGTGCAGGGGCTAGCAGAAATTTTGAAAGAATCGGAAGAAACGAAACCAGAACTTGTTAATAAAATCAGGAAATTAGCAACGAGATTGAAGCAGGATGGATCAGATTTTGCTGCCAATGTGGAGATCAGGAATGAAGGCTGGAAGATTGATAAAGAGAAAGCGGATAAGGTGCGTGAGTTGATCGCGACGCTTCAAATTAAGCTCAAGCTCTCTACCAGGGCGAATGTGGGAATTAGTATTTTAGAAGAGAAGAAAAGATATTATCCTGGTCAAACGCTAGCTTCGCATATTCTTGGTTACACGAATAAAGAAGGGGATGCCGCATTAGGCTTGGAGCTCAAGCTGAATGATACACTCAAGGGCATTCCTGGCATGCTAAGCTATGAAAAGGATGGAAAAGGCGTTGAGCTGCCTGACGCGAAGGTAGATTTTAAACCTGCGATTGATGGCAATAACGTGCGGCTTACGATTGATAAGAACATTCAGTTCTATTTGGAAAGCGCGTTGGCGAAAGTCAACGACAAGTGGCATCCTAAAGGCTTAACGGCTATTGCTGTCAATCCGCAAACGATGGAAATATTAGGCATGGCGAATACACCAACCTTTAATCCGAATACGTATTGGAATTTTAAGGATCAGGCCGATTTTAAAAATGGCGCTGTGGCTTCACGTTATGAGCCAGGGTCGACGTTCAAGCTGGTCACGCTAGCAGGTGCAATTGAAGAAGGTGTTTTCAATCCTGCGGAGATGTACCAGTCAGGTCAAATTCAGGTGGCGGACAGGGTCCTTCATGACCACAATTACGTTGGTTGGGGGAAGATCTCTTTTCTGGATGGATTGAAACGGTCAAGCAACGTGGCATTCGTCAAGCTAGGCTTAGAAAAATTGACTGAACCCAAGTTCAGAGATTATATTACCAAATTTGGTTTTGAGGAAAAAACGAATATTGATATGCCCAATGAAGTTTCGGGATTAGTCGATATGAAATATAAGCCAGAAATCGCAACAGCGACTTATGGTCAGGGGAAAGTTGTGGTTACGGCTATTCAACAAACAGCCGCATATGCAGCAATGGCAAACGGCGGGAAACTGATGTGGCCTCATATTGTCAAAGATATTATCGATCCGAAAACAGGGAAAACGATTCAATCTTTTGAACCCAAAGTGGTTAGACAAGTGGTTAGCGAAAAAACAGCGAATCTAGTAAGCGGGTATCTCGAGCAAGTGGTCTCTGACCAAGAGATTGGTACAGGTAAGCTTGCCTATATGGAAGGTTATCGGGTAGCAGGAAAGACCGGAACTGCGAATCTCGTTCGTCCCGGTGAAAAAACGTACTCACCGAATACGTGGGTTATTTCCTTTATCGGCTATGCCCCTGTTGAAAATCCACAAATCTTAGTTACCCTGATCGCGGACCAGCCGGATCTAGGCGGCAACTATCATTTGGGGGGACAGGTTTTGGCGCCTGCTTTTAAAGAAATTGTCGGAGAATCACTGCAATATATGGGCGTCGCGTCCAACAAGCAAACCAAGATGGTGGCAAAGGAAGCGAACAAGCTGACGGTTCCTAATTTCTCGGGATCAACGTCGGAAAGTGCCAAGGCAATCGCGAAAGAAAGTGGGTTATCACTTGAAGTCTTTGGCAAAGGCAATAAAGTCGTTGACCAATTTCCCAAAGCTGGAACAGAAATCTTGTCTACACAACGAATTTATGTAGCAATGCAACCTGTGGATGGAATGCCATTGCCGAATTTGGTTGGACGATCCTTACGGGATGCCGTAGAGGCTTGCTCCTTTTTCAAGGTGGATTGCCAAACCTCAGGAGAAGGCTACGTCTCGGATCAAGCTGTAGCCGGTGACGGAGAAGGGCGAAGCGCGACACTCCAGCTTAAGCCGCTTAGTGAGAAAACAGCAGCATCGGATGCTCAGTCGTCTGCTTCAACAACGACGCCGCCACCGAAAGCGAAAACGGAGGATCAACGTTCTACCGGCAAAAAGACCCCGTAACGTAGAGCTTGTTCTAACCCCTGTTTGTCCCGAATAGTCATGTTAGGAATGACTTGACTTATTTGGGAAGGGAGATTGAACGTTCATGCGTGTTTCTAACGTTACCGTTCGTCGCAGATTGTTTACTGCACTTATCATTAGTACCGTCATCTTCACTGCGCTAATCATTCGTCTGGCTTACGTTCAGCTATGGATTGGACAAGACTTGGCGAATAAAGCGGAAGATAGTTGGCGAAGGAAGATTGAATTTGCGCCCAAAAGAGGCGAAATTCAAGACCGCAATGGGATTACGATGACCTACAGTATGAGTACCCCGACGATTGTGGCCATTCCTGTTCAGGTTCAAGATGCCCGAAGTACCGCTGCGAAGCTTGCCGAAGTGCTTCAAGGAAATGAAGAGGACATCTTTAAGCAAATTACCAAAAGAACTTCCCAAGTCGATATAAAGCCTGCCGGGCGCAAAATAACGATTGAAAAGGCGCAGGAAGTCCGCAATCTTCATCTTCCGGGCATCGTTGTCGCAGAAGATAATAAAAGATACTACCCCTTCGGCAATTTAGCGGCGCATATTCTTGGCTTCGCGGGAATTGATAAAGGAATTACGGGGATTGAAGCGAAATATGACAGTCAATTGACCGGGATTCCCGGAAATATTTCTTATATGACAGATGCTGCGGGCAGAACGCTAGAGGGGACAACGGATACGTATACGAGTCCCAAGGATGGCCTGAATGTGAAATTGACCATTGACAGTCATCTGCAGTCTGTGTTGGAAAGAGAATTGGATCAAGCAATGGTGCAGTACCAGGCGCAAAATGTTGTCGCCATTATGATGGATCCGAATAATGGCGAAATTCTCGCCATGGGCAGCAGACCGACCTATGAACCAGGCAACTACAAGGATTTTCCGAGCGAAACGTACAATCGGAACTTGCCGATTTGGAAAACGTATGAGCCAGGCTCTACTTTCAAGATCATTACATTGGCGGCTGCGTTAGAGGAAAAAAAGGTCGATCTCAAAAATGAGCAATTTTTTGACCCTGGTTTTATTGAAGTTGGCGGAGCTAGGCTGCGTTGCTGGAAGCGTGGCGGTCATGGCAGTGAAACGATGCTGCAGGTGGTGCAAAATTCCTGTAACCCTGGCTTCGTTGTTATGGGGCAGCGCTTAGGCAAGGAGAAGTTGTTTGACTATATTTCCAAATTCGGTTTTGGCAAGAAGACGGGAATTGATCTCGGCGGGGAAGAAAACGGGATTATGTTTAAGCCGTCACAAGTCGGACCGGTTGAGCTGGCAACAACGGCTTTCGGTCAAGGGGTGTCGGTAACGCCAATCCAACAAATTACTGCGGTATCCGCAGCAATCAACGGCGGCAAGCTGTTTAAGCCTTATGTGGCCAAATCGTTCACAAAGCCGGATACGGGCGAGGTTGTCAATGTCGTTGAGCCGCAATTGGTGCGTAATGTGATCTCGGAAGGAACCTCAAAGCAGGTCCGTGAAGCGCTTGAAAGCGTCGTGGCTCTGGGGACAGGGCGAAATGCTTTCATTGACGGCTACCGGGTCGGGGGCAAAACAGGAACAGCGCAAAAGGTAATTAATGGTCGGTATTCACCGGATGAGCATATTGTTTCCTTCATCGGCTTTGCGCCGGCGGATAATCCGAAGATTGTTATTTATGCTGCTGTTGATGACCCGAAAGGCATACAGTTTGGCGGGCTTATCGCAGCCCCATTAGTGAAGAACATGATGGCTGACGCACTCCGATATATGAAGGTCGAACCCGATAAAGCGCAGCTCAATAAAGAGTACCGTTATGGGGAAATTCCGATTGTTGAGGTGCCGGACTTGGTTGGAGCGTCAGTTGATGATATATTAGAAGATCTGAACATGAATTTTAAGCTGGCGAAGTCGGGTAATGGCAACTATGTCATTAGTCAAGCGCCTAAGGCAGGCTCGCGTGTGGATCAAGGCTCAACGATTCGAATCTTTTTATCCAATACGCCGCCCCCGCAGTAGATGGGGAGGAACGGTCAAAAAAGATTTCTAATGTAGACATGTTTTGCTTTTCCAACTGCATAAAATTGTCCATAATAGATAGAAAACTGGTAAGGAGAGGTTGCTCATGAAACTGCAGGAGCTTGCTTCCGCATTGCTCATTACCCATATCCATGGTAATGCTGAAACAGAAATTACGGGGATTGAAGCAGACTCTCGTAAAATTAAACCAGGGTACTTATTCCTATGTATTCCTGGATTAACCGTAGATGGCCATGACTATGCCCCAAAAGCGATTGCGCTTGGGGCTTCTGCGCTTGTTACGGAAAGAGTGCTCGATCTGCCGATCCCGCAGCTGGTTGTCAAAGATGCCAGATATGCCATGGCTGCGTTGTCTGCCCATTTCTATGGCTATCCGAGCAAAGAAATGAAGATTATAGGTTTTACAGGAACGAACGGTAAAACGACTTCTACCTATTTGCTCGAAAAAATATTGCGAGACCAAGGCTTTATCACCGGACTTATGGGCACCATTGAGATGAAAATCGGGGACAACTATTACGAAATGGAGCGGACCACCCAAGAAGCGGTTGATCTGCAAAGCAGTTTTCGTAAAATGTGTGAGCACAAGACCGATTATTGCCTGATGGAAGTTTCCAGCCATGCTTTAGAGCTGGGACGTGTCAAGGGGATTCATTTCCGTTCGGGGATTTTTACGAATTTAACTCAGGATCATTTGGATTATCACAAAACGATGGAAGCCTATGCTGCGGCAAAAGGGTTGTTGTTCTCTCGATTAGGGAACGGCTTCACAAGCAATCCTGCTGAGCGTCAATATGCGATTCTCAATGCGGATGACGAAGCGTCTGCCCTATTTAGCAAATTAACTGCTGCGCAGATCATTACCTATGGAATCAGTCAGGAGTGCGATGTTCGAGCAGCGAATATTCGAATGTCGGCCAAAGGCACGGAATTCCAGTTGATCTCGTTTGCAGGCGAAGCTTATTTTCAAATGAAGCTGGTTGGTAAATTCAATGTGTACAACGCGCTTGGGGCGATTGCTGCGGCTTTGGCTGAGGGTATTTCGCTTGAAGCCATCCGGAATAGCTTGGAAAGCTTAAACGTGGTTGAGGGACGTATGGAGGTTGTGGACGAAGGTCAGGAGTACTTGGTCTTGGTTGACTATGCCCACACGCCTGACGGTTTGGAGAACGCGCTGTCAACGATTTCCGAATTCGCAGAAGGCAAGGTCATTACGGTATTTGGGTGCGGCGGTGACCGTGACAGAACGAAGCGTCCGATTATGGGGAAAGTGACTGCTGCCTACAGCGATTATTTATATGTGACTTCCGACAATCCTCGAACCGAAGATCCGGAGGCTATTCTTGCCGATATCCGGCCTGGCTTGCAAGAGGTAAATTATCCGGCCGAAAAGGCTGAATTCATCGTGGATCGCAAAAAAGCGATACAAAAGGCTATTGAAGGGGCAGGCCCCAAGGATGTAATATTGATAGCGGGAAAAGGCCACGAAACGTATCAGGATATCATGGGGGTTAAACATGATTTCGACGATCGTTTGGTGGCTAAGGCTGCGATAAGGGGGAGAGGACGATGATCCAACGTACACTAGAGCAAATCGCAGTGATGTTGGGGAGTGAGGTATCAGAGGGAGCCGGCGCTACTCAAGTAACCGGCGTTTCCACTGATACTCGCTCTATCCAGACAAGCAGCTTATTTGTTCCTTTAATCGGTGAAAATTTTGATGGGCATTCGTATGTTCAAGAAGCCTATGCCAAAGGAGCTTCTGCCATTTTGTGGCAGGATAATCATGGCGCGGCTCCAATCGGCATTCCTCATATCCGTGTTGCTGATACCTTGACAGCCCTACAGCAATTAGCCAAAGCGTATCGCAAGCAATTGTCAGTGCGCATTATAGGGATTACAGGCAGCAACGGTAAAACGACTACCAAAGATTTGGTTGCAGCCGTTCTGGGCAGTACGTATGAGGTGCATAAAACGAAAGGCAATTTGAATAATCACATCGGCTTGCCGCTTACGCTGCTCCAGTTGGAAGAAACCACGCAATTTGCCGTGGTTGAGATGGGGATGAGCGGGCGAGGCGAGATCGAGTTGTTGTCTGATCTGGCGGAGCCTGAGGCGGCGATCATCACGATGATCGGCGAGTCGCATTTGCTTCAGCTGGGCTCGCGGGACGAGATCGCACGGGCGAAGGCCGAGATTGCCAGCGGTATGCCCAAGGATGGGCTGCTCATCTACAACGGCGATGAGCCGCTGATTGAACAGGCCCTCGCTGAGCGAGGTCTGGGTGCTAATGAGGAGCAAGCTGAGGTTGAAGGGCTGCGCCGCATTCGCTTCGGCAGCGGCGCGGGCAATGATCTGTTCCCGACCGATATCCGAATGGATGCGGACGGGGCCTACTTCCAGATCAATTCGCCCGGCTATCCGGAATTGTTCATTCCCTTGCTCGGTACGCATAATGTCATTAATGCGTTAGCGGCCATTGCCATCGGCGAGACCTTCGGCGTCGCGCCAATCGCGATTGCAGCGGGACTTCGCTCGCTGCAGATGACGAGCATGCGCATCGAGAAGCTGACGGCAGCCTCTGGGCTGACCGTGCTTAACGATGCGTATAACGCCAGCCCCGCTTCCATGCGGGCGGCGATTGCGTTGACCGAGCAGCTCGGCGGCTTCGGTCGCAAGTTTCTTGTGCTCGGCGATATGCTGGAGCTTGGCGAGCATGAAGAGCAGTTTCATCGCGACATTGGTGCGATGATAGCTTCCGAACGTGTCGATTACGTCTTCACGTTCGGCCGTTTGGGCCGCTTCATTGCAGACGAAGCGGAGGCGCGGTTTCCGCAAGGGCACGTTCGCGCTTTCGATGAGAAAGATCAGCTTGCGGCTGAACTGGCCGCTTTAGCTCAGAAAGATGATCTTGTGCTCGTGAAAGGCTCACGCGGCATGAGGCTTGAACAAGTAGTGCAAGCTTTGCTCGCTTAATCGGCGGGTGAGTTGACGATAAGGAAGAAACAGTAGATCGTTTTCGGAAGGCGGAAACGAGCAGGGGGAACCGACGTGGAAAACGCAATTTTATTAACAATGGGCGTAGCATTCGTGCTCGCGCTAATTATGGGGCCGCTCTTCATTCCGATCTTGCGGCGCATGAAATTTGGTCAACAAATTCGGGAGGATGGCCCGCAAGGCCATTTGAAAAAACAAGGAACGCCTACCATGGGCGGTGTCATTATTTTGCTGGCGCTGGCGCTGGCTACCCTTCGTTTTGCCGATAAAAATACAGACCTGCTCATTTTGTTGATTGCTTCACTAGGCTATGGTCTCGTAGGCTTTCTCGATGATTACATCAAAATTATTTTCAAGCGCTCTCTGGGACTTACTGCGAAGCAAAAGCTGTTTGGACAGCTGTTGATTTCAGCCATTGTTTGTTACCTGCTAGTTATGAAAGGTCATAGTACGGACTTATATATTCCTTTCGTAGAGTTCCACTTTAACCCAGGCTGGCTGTACTTTCCGTTAATGGCGATTTTAATGTTAGGCGCATCTAACGCGGTCAATTTTACAGATGGGCTGGATGGTCTGCTAGCGGGTACAAGCGCGATTGCCTTCGGGGCGTACACCGTTATTGCGATGAACAACACACAGCCGGAAGCGGCCATATTCTCTGCGGCGATGGTTGGTGCTGTGCTGGGCTTTCTTGTGTTTAATGCTCATCCAGCTAAAGTGTTCATGGGAGATACCGGTTCACTCGGAATTGGCGGCGGTCTTGTGGCTGTTGCAATTTTGACGAAAGCGGAATTGCTGCTAGCGGTTGTCGGGGGCATTTTCCTGATTGAAATTCTGTCTGTCGTCATCCAGGTCGTTTCTTTCAAAACAAGGGGGAAACGGGTGTTTAAAATGAGCCCGATTCATCATCACTTTGAATTGGTCGGATGGTCGGAATGGCGTGTTGTGATTACATTCTGGGTCGTAGGTCTTGTGCTGGCGATACTCGGATTATATATGAATGAGGTGTTGTAGAGGATGAATCATCCGCGTGAATATCGTGGACTAGAAGTCATTGTTTTGGGCTTGGCTCGCAGCGGTGTCGCTGCAGCTAAGCTTTTTCACCAAAAAGGTGCCCTAGTTACTGTTAATGACAAAAAAGAGCGGAGCGCATGCCCTGAAGCCGACGAATTGGAGGCTCTGGGTATTTCTGTTGTATGCGGCTATCATCCGGACTCCCTCGTTCATGCAGGCATTGCGCTTGTCGTGAAGAACCCAGGCATACCGTATTCGGTAGAGCCTATTCGCAAGGCATTGGAGCTTGGTATCGAAGTGGTGACCGAAGTGGAAGTCGCTTATCAGTTCTGTGAAGCGCCGATTATTGGCATTACCGGCTCCAATGGCAAAACGACCACCACCACCTTAATTGGCTTAATGCTGGATGAAGCAGGCTTGTCGCCTGTGGTGGCGGGGAATATTGGACGCGCGCTGACGGAAGCAGCGCCGGAGGTGACGGCTGAGAATTGGATGGTCGTTGAGCTGAGCAGCTTTCAGCTGAAAGGTACGACCTCATTCCGGCCCAAGATGGCCTTATTATTAAATGTGTATGAGACCCATTTGGACTATCATGGCTCAATGGACGATTATATTGCGTCCAAAGCCAAAATATTCGCCAATCAAACCGAAGCGGACACGGCCATCTTGAATTGGGATGACGCCGTCTGTCGCTCTCTTATTCCGACTATACGGGCCAAGGTGTTCCCTTTTTCGATGAAGGAAATCTTAGCTTACGGCGTGTATTTTGACGAGAACACAGGGGCACTCATCTACGCAAATGGCGAGGATCAAGCTGTGCCTTTCATGCGCGCCAGCGAAATGGGGATTCCGGGCAGCTTCAATGTGGAGAATGCCTTGGCAGCCGCCGCGGCAGCCTTTACCGCGGGTGTTTCGCCTGAGATCATAGCTAATGTGCTTCGAAGCTTTCAAGGCGTGGAGCACCGCCTGGAGCTCGTTAAAGAGCTGAGTGGTGTGACCTTCTACAATAATTCCAAAGCCACGAATGCAGCAGCTTCCATCAAATCAATCGAAGTATTTGATCAGAAGATCATTCTCATCGCGGGTGGTCTAGATCGAGGCTCGGATTATATGGAATTGCTGCCTGTCTTCCGTGAGCGGATCAAAGGGATTGTTACGCTGGGTCAAACGAAAGAGAAAATTGCCCATATTGCCGAGCTGGCAGGGATTAGCCGCAGGCAAACCGTCGATACTGCTAAGGATGCAGCGGATGCGGTTTCACAAGCCGTCCAGCTTGCTTGGCAAATGAGTGAACCTGGCGATATTGTCTTGTTGTCGCCTGCTTGCGCAAGCTGGGATATGTTCCCCTCTTATGAGGACAGGGGACGCATGTTTAAGGAGTCCGTGCATAACCTTTAAGTAGGGCTTATCCACCTTTGGGGTGAAACATGTGACCACTCGCCTACGGATTCATGGATAAGGCCCACAACACACAAAGAGGTGTCTGTTATGGGTAAATCACGGTCCGCTCCTGATATTTGGATTATCATTCCAACCTTGTTGCTTCTGACAATTGGTATTATTATGGTTTACAGTGCAAGCAGTGTGCTGGCATTTCGCGAGTTCGGCGATTCGCTGTATTACTTGAAACGGCAATTGATCTTTGCTGTTTTGGGTGTTGTTGCCATGTTTGTTACGATGAATGTGGATTACTTAGTTTGGAAAAAGATTTCAAAAATCACGCTTTTTATCTGCTTTGGCATGCTCGTTATCGTTCTTATTCCCGGAGTGGGGGTCGTTCGAGGTGGGGCCAGAAGCTGGCTCGGGATCGGCGCCTTCGGTATTCAGCCTTCCGAGTTTATGAAGATCGGGATGATTCTGTATTTGTCCAAAATGCTCTCTGAGCAGCAGTCGAAAATCACCTTGTTCACGAAAGGCTTGCTGCCCCCGCTAGGGATTATGGGCTTGGCTTTTGGTCTTATCATGCTTCAGCCTGACTTGGGTACTGGCGCTGTGCTTGTCGGCGCATCTCTGTTGATCATTTTTACTTCAGGAGCGAGATTGCTTCATCTCTCTTATCTAGGTATGATAGGGATTGCTGGTTTTATTGGTCTGGTCATTGCGGCGCCATATCGGTTGAAGCGTATTACGGCCTTTTTGGACCCTTGGCAGGATCCGTTAGGCGCAGGCTATCAATCTATTCAATCCTTGTATGCGATTGGACCTGGCGGTCTAGTTGGACTCGGCTTAGGAATGAGCAGACAGAAGTACAGCTATTTGCCAGAGCCGCAAACCGATTTTATTTTTTCTATTATTGCTGAAGAGCTTGGTTTTATTGGCGGAACGCTGGTTCTGCTGTTGTTTACGATTCTCGTTTGGCGCGGGATGCGGGCGGCTATTACAGCCCCGGATACGTTTGCCAGCTTGATCGCCGTCGGGATTATCGGCATGGTTGCAGTTCAGGTTATTATTAATATCGGTGTTGTTATCGGCATGTTTCCGGTAACCGGCATCACATTGCCATTCATAAGTGCAGGAGGGTCTTCCCTGACGCTCATGCTGACATCGGTCGGCATCCTGCTCAATATATCCCGCTATTCGAGGTGACACGGAAATGAAAACAATTGTCTTCACCGGAGGTGGCTCCGCTGGACATGTGACCCCCAACATTGCGCTCATGCATCGTCTTGAGCAGCTAGGTTGGGAAATTAAATATATCGGTTCCGCTACGGGCATCGAGAAAGACATCATTGAACGGGAAGGGGTATCCTTTTACCCCATCTCGTCTGGGAAGCTGCGGCGATATTTTGATCTTAAAAATTTCAAGGACCCTTTCAGAGTGATGAAAGGCGTGTATGAGTCTTATAGATTGCTTCGTCGCTTGAAGCCCGCCATCGTCTTTTCGAAGGGCGGGTTCGTTTCCGTCCCGGTCGTTCTTGGCAGTCGGATGAATAAGGTGCCTGTGATCATTCAT
The DNA here is from genome assembly GCF_013204855.1 of Paenibacillus alba. Taxonomy (GTDB): domain Bacteria; phylum Bacillota; class Bacilli; order Paenibacillales; family NBRC-103111; genus Paenibacillus_E; species Paenibacillus_E alba. The sequence continues at coordinate 302,101 of NZ_JABMKZ010000003.1, forward strand.
GAGTCTGATATGACACCAGGACTTGCCAATAAAATTTCCATTCCTTTTGCAACCAAAGTATGTGTGACGTTTCCAGAGTCCCTTCAGCATGTTCAGAAAGAAAAAGCGGTCTTAACCGGATTGCCGATTCGGGAACATATATTGAACGGAAAAGCAACTCGTGGCTACCAGCTCTGTGATTTTCACTCTCAGAAGCCTGTTATTCTGGTTATGGGCGGAAGCTTGGGCTCGCAAATCATTAACCAAGCGGTACGCGGCAATTTGGAACGACTGCTGGCACAGTTTCAGATTGTGCATCTTTGCGGAAAAGGGAACATCGCCTCCGAGCATGCTCATATACGGGGCTATAAACAATTTGAATATTTGAACGAGGAGCTGCCGGATGTGCTGGCGATGACGGATCTGGTTATTTCCAGAGCGGGCGCTACGTCTATCTATGAATTCCTCGTGTTGGAAAAGCCGATGCTGCTCATTCCATTATCCTTGCAAGCAAGCCGAGGCGATCAGATCTTGAATGCAAAGTCGTTTCAGAAAGCCGGCTATGCCGATGTGCTTCAAGAAGAGGAGCTAACTGCCGAGACGCTTGCTGCGCATGTGGAAGCTCTCCACGCCAACCGTTTGACTTATCAGAAAGTCATGCAGTCCCGCAAAGTGAACGACGCCGTAGCATCGATCATTGCCTTGATTGAATCCCACAGCCTTTCGTCTTGATTTTGCTAAAGCGAATAGGCGATTGTCACACTCTATCCGATTTTACATAAACTACACTATAACCGTGACAGACACCTACGGGCTTGATACGGCGCCAAGAAAAGGAGACCGGCCATCTTCGTCTTGGTCCGTATGATTGAAATTATAGAGCTTGAAGTACTATTTCAAGATCTTTTCGCCCTATGTTCTGTGAAGGAGGTTTTCCCATGCAACAGTTAATATCCGACTTACAGGCAGCAAATATTGGCGAGATTCGAACGAATGAACGATTGGCTCCTTTTACAACTTGGAGAATCGGAGGTCCGGCCGATTGTCTGATCCTCCCTCAAACGAAAGAGCAGGTTGCTGCGGTTATTCGTTTCTTGCATGAACGCGGCGTTCCGTGGACCGTTATCGGCCGTGGTTCCAATCTGCTTATCCGTGACAAAGGGATTAGAGGTGTCGTCATTAAACTGGGGTCTACACTCGAAACACTTCGTTTCGATGGTGCGACCGTATACGCAGGTGGTTCCTATTCGTTCATTAAATTGTCCGTACTAGCCGCCAAAGAAGGTTTAACCGGACTGGAGTTTGCTTCTGGCATTCCCGGTTCTGTGGGAGGCGCCGTCTACATGAATGCAGGGGCTCACGGGTCCGATGTGTCACGCATACTCAAGCAGGCTGAAGTCATCCTGGACACAGGGGAATTGGTCACGATGCAAGCGGAGGATCTGCATTATGCTTATCGACATTCCATTCTGCACACGCTGCCCGGCATTGTAACGGAAGCTGTCTTTGAATTACAGGTTGGAGATCGCAAAGAAATCGCCGGTGCCATGGCGGCCTACCGCGATCGGCGTCGACGCACGCAACCTGGCCACTTAGCTTGCGCAGGAAGCGTATTCCGCAACCCCGAAGGGGGATTCGCAGCTAAACTTATCGAAGAGGCAGGCTTGAAAGGCAGACGTGTCGGTGGAGCGGAAATCTCTACCTTGCACGCCAATTTCATTGTTAATACCGGAGATGCTACAGCCGAGGACGTTCTCACTCTCATAAGCGAAGTCCAGCAGATCGTACTGCAAAAGTACGGAATCTCGCTGGTACCTGAAGTTTTGGTGATGGGTGAGAGGTAAATCGGAGGTGGAACTTTGGAGAAGCTCGTTATCGAAGGTGGAAGACCTCTTACGGGAGCCATCCAGATACACGGCGCGAAAAACGCCGCATTACCAATCTTAGCAGCCTGCATCCTGGCTAGCGGCACTCATACTCTGCATAATGTTCCGAATTTGCTCGATATCGACACCATGCTGCGCATTCTATGTGCACTCGGTTGTCGTGCGGAGCAGCAGGGACATACCGTAACCATTACAACATCCACAGCTCATTCCTCACATATCCCGGAAGAATTGATGGGGCAAATGCGTTCCTCCATCTTTCTCATGGGTCCGCTGCTCGCGAGATTCGGCAGTGTCACCGTGTATCAACCAGGTGGCTGCGCAATCGGCGAACGTAAAATCGATTTGCACCTGAAAGGTTTGCAGGCTCTTGGAGCCAACATTGAAGAGTTCGCGAACAAAATTGTTTGTACAGCTGATTCGCTTCAAGGCAGTGAGATTGTGCTCGACTTCCCGAGCGTTGGTGCGACGGAAAATATTATGATGGCTGCTGTGCGAGCAGAAGGCATCACAACGATTTACAATGCAGCCCGTGAGCCGGAGATTCAGGATTTGCAAAATTTTCTGAATGCCATGGGCGCTGATATCATTGGAGCGGGTACGGATACGATTACGATCCGCGGAGTAGAGTCTTTGTCGCCTTGTACGTATGAAATTATACCTGATCGCATTGTCGCTGGTACCTTCCTGGTAGCAGCAGCTGCAACCAAAGGGAATATCACCCTCGAGAAGGTGAATCCGGCACATTTAACCTCTGTGATTCACGTCCTTAAGCGTGCAGGTGTTCAAATCATTACGGACGGTGATATAATACATGTAAGCTGCCCGACGAGACCGAAGGCAGTAGAACGAATTGTAACGTCACCTCATCCTTCCTTCCCAACCGATCTTCAATCGCAAGTTATGGTGCTGTTGTCGTTAGCAGATGGCCTTAGCGTGATGAAAGAAACGATTTTCGAAGGCAGATTCAAGCACGTCGATGAATTGTCCCGAATGGGAGCAGATATCCGTGTAGATATGAGCTCAGCCTTTATCCGAGGCGTTCCAAGATTGTATGGAGCAACGGTTGAAGCGACTGATTTGCGTGCTGGCGCCGCACTTGTTATCGCCGGTCTGGCTGCGCATGGCACAACGATCGTTGAGCAAATTCATCATATTGATAGAGGTTATGATAGAATTGAACATATGCTGTCCAGGTTAGGCGCTTCCGTTCATCGCCAAGCACCCGTACCGAGTGAGTAGAACATTGAATGACTTCCGCGGATCCCTTCCTGCTTACAGGTGGGGATACACGGCTTTCATTGCATCATCATACATGGATTTATTCTAGCAAACTTTATATGAAACTATTAGGTGGTGCCCATCTTGTCCGAAGACCGCAAAGTACCCGCTCTGCCTGCTGTACCTAAGCCACGTGCGCGTACCAATCGGAAGCTGCTTATTTTCTTGTTTATCTTTTTTGCGATCCTATTAGTTATTCTTTTTTTTCAGTCCTCACTGAGCCGTGTTAGCGCCATTGAGGTTCAGGGTAATGAACTAATGGCATCCGAAGCCATTGGACAAGCTAGTCAAATTGCCGTAGGAGATCGTTTCTTTGCCGTAAGCTCAGCTACGATTCAGCAGCGCATCGCTTCCATGCCAATGATTAAATCGGCTGAGGTCAAAAAGCATTTTCCAGGCATCATTCGCATTGCCGTAGAAGAATTCCCCAAAGTAGCTTTCCAAATAGCGGCTGACGGCAAGAAACAGGCTGTTCTAGCTGATGGTGCTGTTGTCCAGCTTGCTGCCGGGAGCAGCATTCCTTTGGATATGCCTATTCTTACAGGATGGACGGATGGTGATCCGAATAAAGCGGCATTATGCAAAGTTTTGGGAGAGATTCCTGAAAGCGCGCTATCGGACATTTCCGAAATTAAACCGGATCCATCCGAATCGTATCCTGATAAGATCAAGCTATACACGAGATCGCAGTTCGAAGTGTATACGACAATTGCCTATCTGCCTGAGAAAATTGACAACTTGCCTGCTTATATTGCAAGCTTACAAGAGGATCATATTACGAGTGGTGTGATCAAAATGCTAGAAGTAGAGTATCACGCTCCATTTGATCCAAACGAAGAGCCCAAAACCGACAAGGATGCGTCTGCCAGTCAGAAGACAGGGAACAGTACTTCGAGTCCAAATCCTGATACGAATAAGGATGGAGGCAAGGCAACTGCCAAGCCGACTACAAAACCGACTGCCAAACCAACGCCTAAAGAAACAGTAAAGCCATCTTGACAAAAAAACGGGTTAATGGACTACTCAATCATGAAAATTAATGTTAAAATTAGATTTATGGTTAAATAGGCATCTCTCAACTCTTTATATGTTTACCAAAAAATTACTAGTCAAAATTAAGTTCTAATTACACATTGGATGATTAATGAGGTTAAACATTTTTTTTGAGCAAAAAATTGTAGAAAAAAGAGGGAATATGGCGTTTGTGTGGAATGAATACAGAAGATATTGTGAGGAAATCACATTAATACCAAAGTTATAGGAGGTGCCAGGGCTTGAGCAACAATGACATCATTGTTAGTTTAGACATCGGTACATCCAAGGTTCGTGCTATTATTGGGGAAGTTGTTAACGGAACCATTAATATAATAGGAGTGGGATCTGCCGAGTCAGAGGGTATTCGTAAGGGCGCCATCGTGGACATTGATCAAACTGTGAATTCTATTCGCAGTGCTGTAGATCATGCTGAACGAATGGTTGGCGTACAAATATCTGAGGTTTATGTTGGAATTTCAGGAAATCATATTGCTCTTCAATCCAGTCATGGTGTTGTCGCTGTTTCTAATGAAGACCGAGAGATCGGTGAAGAGGATATTGATCGTGTTATTCAGGCGGCAAGAGTCATTGCATTACCTCCTGAGCGTGAAATTATTGGAGTCGTACCCAAACAGTATTTGGTTGATGGACAAGAAGGAATTAACGATCCTCGCGGGATGATTGGCGTTCGATTAGAAGTTGAAGCGACCATCATTACGGGTGCGAAGACCGGGATACATAATTTAATCCGTGTTGTGGAGAGATCTGAACTCAAGGTTGCTGGCGTTATTCTAATGTCACTGGCCTCTGGACAGTTAGCTCTATCCAAGGATGAGAAAGCGGTTGGCACAGTGCTTGTTGATATTGGAGCAGGAGCGGCTACAATCGCTATTTTTGAACTAGGCAATTTGTTGGCAACATCGACAATTCAAATTGGCGGCGAGTACATCAGCAACGATATCTCGATTGGCCTCCGTACTCAGCTCGAAATCGCAGAGAAAATAAAGCTGAAATACGGCTGTGCATCCGTCGAGGATTCAGCGCCTGATCAAGTGTTTAAAGTGACCCGCATGGGAAGCAATGTGGAAAAAGAATTTTCTCAAGTGGACCTTGCGAATATCATTGAACCCCGCGTCGAAGAAATTTTCCAGATGATTCGTGCAGAAGTACATCGATTGGGTTATGGCGATTTAGCCGGCGGTTATGTGCTTACTGGCGGTACTGTCTGTATGCCGGGTATACTTGCTATTGCACAAGCTGAACTCGCAACGTCAGTGCGTATTGCTGTTCCAGATTTCATTGGGGTGCGTGACCCTTCCTATACAAGTGGAGTTGGTATTATTCAATTCGTTTCCAAGTATATGAAAAACAGGAATTCTGGCTTTACCAAGAAAGTGGCTGCAAAAACGACTACAAAAAAATCCTCCGACAGCAATAAACCAGGTCTTATGGAACGAGTAAAGAACTTTTTTAGTGAATTTATATAGTGAACGCGAAGTTAGGGGGATATGACTCAGATGTTTGAATTTGATATGGATTTAGATCAATTGGCTCAAATCAAAGTTATTGGTGTGGGTGGCGGCGGAAGCAATGCCGTTAACCGGATGATCGAGAACGGTTTAAAAGGCGTTGAGTTTATTACAGTGAATACGGATGCTCAAGCTTTGCACTTAGCGAAGTCCGTGCATAAATTGCAAATTGGAGATAAGCTTACGCGTGGACTTGGCGCAGGTGCGAACCCTGAAGTAGGGAAAAAGGCGGCAGAAGAGTCAAGGGAGACGATTCTGAATACGCTTCGCGGTGCCGATATGGTATTCGTAACAGCCGGAATGGGCGGCGGTACAGGAACAGGAGCTGCTCCGGTTATTGCCGAAATCGCCAAGGAAGTAGGCGCTTTAACGGTTGGTGTTGTGACACGTCCGTTTACGTTCGAAGGGCGCAAACGTTCTTTACAAGCCGAGCAGGGGATTGCTGCTCTGAAGGAAAAAGTAGATACATTAATTATTATCCCGAATGATCGTCTCTTAGAGATTGTGGATAAGAAAACGCCAATGCTTGAAGCCTTCCTTCAAGCGGACAATGTTCTTCGTCAAGGTGTGCAAGGGATTTCAGACTTAATCGCGGTTCCTGGACTTATCAATTTGGATTTTGCAGATGTCAAAACGATCATGACCGAGCGCGGCTCAGCCCTTATGGGGATTGGGGTCGCAACGGGTGAGAATCGCGCAGCGGAAGCAGCCAAGAAAGCAATTTCCAGTCCTTTGTTGGAAACTTCCATTGAAGGCGCACGCGGTGTTCTGATGAATATCACGGGCGGTATCAACCTAAGCTTGTACGAAGTCAATGAAGCGGCTGATATCGTTGCATCTGCATCCGATATTGAAGTGAACATGATCTTCGGGGCGGTCATTGACGACAAGCTCAAAGACGAAATTCTGGTTACTGTCATCGCTACTGGTTTCGAGCACAAGGCTGCGCCTTCTCAATCCGCAGTGAAACGTCCAGTGAGTGGGCAACCTGAAGCGCCAGCTTCTTCGGATAATCGCTTGAACAACTTAAAACCATTTGGCGCTCAGCCATCCAATGACCAATTAGATATTCCGACGTTCCTGCGCAACCGCGGGCGGAATACCGACAAATAATTACACGAACTGTGTAAAGAGACCGAAGCCCTACATCATGTAGAGGCTTCGGTCTTTTTGTGTTTCAGGGCTTTTCTAGCGAATGCAGCACCGCGTCAACTGACAAAAAAAGTAATAGCCTACTAGCAAGTTTAGACAGACTTTGAAATTAGATTCCCCTATACTGATTTAGAACCTTAAAGTTTCGTCAGGAAATTGGATAAAAAGCATCACTCATGGAGGTGAGGAAATTGTGGTCGTCTATGCGGATCTCATTTTCCTACTGAACTTTCTGATGGATGCGGCCATACTGATTGTTACGGCTAAAACACGGAAAATATCGTTCAAGTGGTGGAGAATCGTAGGTTCGTCGTTTTTGGGAGCTTCCTATGTCGTGATCATGTTCCTGCCTGTGCCTCTCTTTTTATTTACATTTTCTGTGAAATGTATGTTCTGTATCGGTATGATTATGACTGCTTTCGGATTTGGTTCTCTACAAAATTTACTGAGAAACCTTGGAACGTTCCTCTTAGTGAATTTTGCAGTGGCCGGAGGGATGTTCGGCATTCATTATGTACTGGCATCCTCCTCGGATGTGATGAAAGGGATTGTATTTACACAATCAGGTGTAGCTTTATTTCAGTTGAATATGGGCGGTATTCTATTTGTTCTCGCTCTCTTGATTCCTTTGTTATGGTGGTTCAAAACGGTGTTTCAAAGCACGAAGCAGCGTGAAGTGATGACGACTTTTTTAGCAGAGATTACGATTCATGTAGGTGATTATACAGCCTCGTGCAAAGGACTAATTGATACGGGGAATCAATTATATGATCCGCTGACGCGTACCCCGGTGATGGTCATGGAAGTGTCAGAGTGGGGCGATGTGTTTCCTGCCCAGTGGCTCGAACGGATTCGGTCAGCCGATGTAGACCAAATCATTAGCGGTTTGGGGGAAGAAGAGTTTGTGTGGCAGGATCGATTGCGTCTTGTTCCTTATCGAGGTGTGAATCGGAATACGCAATTCATGCTGGCGATTAAACCGGATAAGGTGGTGATTACCCATAATCAGACGCAAACGGAAGCAATTAAGGTGCTTATCGGGCTCGACGGAGGTAAGCTTTGCAGTGACGGCTCCTATCAAGCTATTATTCATCCGGCATTAATTTCCGCAGTATAGCGCTTTCAGAACGGATTGCTGGCTATTAAAAACACGTTCGCTTGCCTGATTCAGTTTTGCACAAGCAAAACTCAGATTACTTACGGTGCAAGTTTTCCTACGGAAAACTCGGCAAGTGCTTACGAAGTCAGTTTTGCACAGCAAAACTCAGATTACGCTTACGACGCAAGTTTTCCTACGGAAAACTCGGCAAATGCTTACGAAGTCAGTTTTGCACAGCAAAACTCAGATTACGCTTACGATGCAAGTTTTCCTACGGAAAACTCGGCAAATGCTTACGAAGTCAGTTTTGCACAGCAAAACTCTTAGGAGGAAACTAACATGCTCTTGAAATGGAAAATGCTTTTTCAACTAGCGTATTATCGTATTTTAATGTTCTTAGGTCTTAAAGGAGAGGAAATCTACTACATAGGTGGTAGTGAAGCTTTACCGCCACCGCTTACGAGAGAAGAAGAAGAATACTTATTGGAAAAATTACCATCCGGGGATGCCGCGATACGAGCGATGCTGATCGAGCGGAATCTGAGATTGGTTGTCTATATAGCTAGGAAATTCGAGAATACGGGGATAAATATCGAGGATTTGGTTTCAATCGGTGCTATCGGATTGATTAAAGCTGTGAACACTTTTGACCCTGAGAAAAAGATAAAATTAGCAACCTATGCATCACGCTGCATCGAAAATGAGATACTTATGTACCTGCGACGCAACAGTAAGATTCGTACAGAAGTTTCTTTCGATGAACCGCTGAATATTGATTGGGATGGAAATGAACTCCTGCTTTCCGATGTCCTTGGAACCGAGAATGATACGATCTATCGTAACATCGAAGAGCAGGTAGATCGCAAGTTGCTGCATAAAGCGCTTGATAAGCTTAGTGAACGCGAGCGTATCATCATGGAGCTTCGGTTCGGCCTGCAAGACGGTGAAGAAAAAACACAGAAGGATGTTGCAGACCTGCTTGGTATTTCACAATCGTATATATCCAGATTGGAAAAGCGGATTATTAAAAGGCTTCGCAAGGAATTTAATAAGATGGTATAAGAAAATTTTTTTTGGCAGGTTATGTGGAATTTGTTCAGCAGTCACGGGAGGGAGCAAGTCGCTGACCTTTTGTCAAGTGCCTAGACAGAGGGAAGGACAGGAATAAATCGGTTACTCACGGGGATAATTAACAGTAATGTTTCTCCTTGGGAGGTAATCACGGTGACCCGAAATAAAGTTGAGATTTGTGGTGTTGATACCGCCAAACTGCCTGTTCTGACAAACGCAGAAATGCGTGAGCTGTTCTCTGATTTGCAGACCAAACAAGAACGGACTGCACGGGAGAAGTTGGTGAATGGGAACCTCAGATTGGTTCTAAGTGTGATTCAACGGTTCAACAATCGCGGAGAGTATGTGGACGATCTCTTCCAAGTTGGTTGTATTGGTTTGATGAAAGCCATTGATAATTTCGATTTAAGCCAAAATGTTAAATTCTCGACCTATGCTGTACCGATGATTATAGGTGAGATACGCCGCTACTTACGTGACAATAACCCGATTCGCGTTTCTCGTTCCTTGAGAGATATTGCTTACAAAGCTTTGCAAGTCAGAGACAGTTTGACGAATCAGAATTCTCGCGAACCGACGATTTATGAAATATCCGAAGCGCTTAATGTGCCCAAAGAGGATGTGGTCTTCGCTCTGGATGCTATTCAAGATCCGGTTTCCCTTTTTGAGCCGATTTATCATGATGGTGGAGATCCGATCTATGTGATGGATCAAATCAGTGATGAGCGGAATAAGGATATGTCCTGGATTGAAGGTATTGCCCTGCGGGAAGCGATGCGGAAATTGAATGCCAGAGAGAAAATGATCCTCTCCATGCGCTTTTTTGAAGGAAAAACACAAATGGAAGTTGCCGATGAGATTGGCATTTCACAGGCGCAAGTATCCAGACTTGAGAAGTCAGCCATATGCCAAATGCAAAAACATGTAAAATCGTAAGTTCTTACATAAAGACCGGATCGGCTGTGACAAGCCGTGAAGGTCTTTTTTTGAGTTTCAGGACATTTTGCCCACTCCGCACATATACTAGTACAAAATCAGTTAAAATCTATTGAGATTCGTGGTGAGCAGCCTCATGAAAATATCTGATTTTCAGACGAAGGATGTAATCAACATAGTAGATGGCAAAAAACTCGGCCAAATCAGTGATTTGGAGCTTGATTTGCGCCAAGGCCGTATTGAATCCATTGTTGTACCGAATCAAAGCCGGTTCTTCGGGCTGTTTGGTTCAGGCACGGACGTCATCATCCCATGGAAGCATATTGTGAAAATCGGTGCTGATGTTGTACTCGTTAAACTCGAGGATGCTCGTCCTTATCGTCAAACGGATGACACTGAAGGTGTTTATGAGTTTAACCGGCAGTTCCGTAATTGACCTGCGACACACGAGCGAAGGCTGCTGCGAAGCGCGATAGCCAAGCAGATATCGTGTGTCTTTTTGTTTTGTGCTAAAGTAGAAGTAGCTGAATGTGTAGGGAGAGAGACAGATGGAACCATTTATCAAACAACAGAATGAGAATAGGCCAGTCCTATTTACGATAGCAAGCTGGTTGGAGCAGTTTAATGAAATAACAGCAGGCTTTACTTCACGTCATGGAGGGGTGAGCATGGAGCCCTTTTCGACCCTTAATTGCGGGCTTCATGTTAATGATGTATCTGACCATGTAGTGAAGAATCGTGCACTCATTGCCGAAGCCCTTGAGCAGCCGTTTGAAGCCTTTACGTACGCAGAGCAAGTACATGGCAATGAGGTTGTCGTCGTAAGCGCTCAGGATAGAGGGAGAGGCCGGTCATCCAGAGTAGAGGCTATTCAGGCCAAGGACGGATTCATCACGAAGGAACGGGGGATTGTGCTATGTGCACAGTTTGCTGATTGCGTACCCTTATATTTCTATGATCCAGTTCAGCGTGTTGTCGGGCTAGCCCATGCCGGCTGGAAAGGGACCGTGCTAAACATTTCCATGGCTACAATATCCTTAATGACACATACTTTTGGTAGTCAGCCGTCTGACATTTATGCGGCCATAGGACCATCCATTGGGGCGTGCTGCTATGAGGTTGATACAGTTGTAGCCAGTCGAGTAAAAGAGGTGCTTGAAGGAGCTCAAGCAGCACCTGAAGAGGGGGCTCCTGTACTGATTGCCAAAGATAATGGCAAGTATATGCTGAATTTGCAAGAATTGAACCGAAAATTGTTGCGCCAAGCAGGAATTTTGTCGTCCCATATCGAAGTATCACAGTTATGTACGAGTTGTAACACCGATCAGTTCTTTTCACATCGAAAAGAAGGCGGTGCTACAGGCAGAATGATTGCTTGGATCGGACTTCTGCAAGAAGCGGATGAGCAAGCAATGCGTTGAAGTGAGGTGCTTTCGCAAATGAATATACGTAATCGTAAAAATGAAGTCGAAGTTCGTGTTGCCGCAGCCTGTGAGCGGTCCGGACGAAAGCAAGAGGATATCAAGATCATAGCTGTAACCAAATATGTTTCTTTAGAAACAACACGAAGTGTTTTGGATGAAGGTTTGCAGCACATTGGCGAGAATCGGTGGCAGGATGTTAAGCCTAAGTGGGAGGCGCTGCATGAGCGAGGAACCTGGCATTTCATCGGACATCTCCAAACGAACAAAGTGAAAGACGTCATTGGCAAATTTGCCTATATTCACTCGTTGGATCGTATGTCGTTGGCCAAAGAACTGGACAAACAGGCAGCAGCCCTAGGTTTGGAAGTTAATTGCTTGCTGCAAGTGAATGTTTCCGGTGAGGAATCCAAATATGGCGTAGCCCCTGAGCATTTCTTTGATCTCGCCGCAGAAGTTAGCAAACTAACACATATACATATCACCGGCTTGATGACCATGGCTCCGTATGAGATGGAAGCTGATGCAACGAGACCTGTTTTTCGTGGATTAAGAGAGCTTCGAGATCAATTGAATGATCGGCAAATTTTCCCTTATGAGATCACCGAATTGTCAATGGGAATGTCCGGTGATTTTGAGGTAGCTATTGAAGAAGGCGCAACTTGGGTGCGTTTGGGAACGGTTTTGGTGGGTAAAGAAGAGTAATGAAGAAATAATCACTGTTCTGGATGGAAGAACAAGACAGGAGGGAATTATAGTGGGTGTATATAACCGATTTATGAATTTTCTTGGACTGCAAGAAGAGGAAGAGGTTGTGGAGCGGGAACGGATTGTGGAAACAACAGAAGAACCTGAAACCAATCCATATGAATTGCGTAATAAAAATAAGGCGAATGTCGTCAGCATTCATTCACAGAAAAATGCACGTGTCGTGCTGAGCGAGCCTCGCACCTATGAAGAGACACAAGACATCGCAGATCATCTTCGATCTCGAAGAGCAGTGGTCGTTAATCTGCAGCGCGTTCGCGGCGATCAAGCTGTGCGGATCGTAGATTTTTTGAGCGGAACAGTATATGCTTTGAATGGGTCTATTTCCAAACTAGGACCGAATATCTTTCTGTGTACACCAGACACCGTCGATATTCATGGTCACATCTCCGAGATGATGGGTGAGGAATAGGCGCATATCCTAACACAGAGGTGGATGCTTACGTGGCTTACGTTCACTATTATTTAAGTATTTTGATGGAAATTTATTATTTCATGATTATTGGTTATTTGATTCTTTCTTGGTTCCCGAATGCGCGTGACAGCTTTATTGGTGGATTGTTGAGCAAATTGGTTGAGCCCTATTTAAGTCCTTTCCGGAAAATCATTCCGAGTATGGGCGTCATTGATTTCTCCCCAATCGTCGCTTTGATCGCCTTGCGATTTGTCGTGATGGGGATTTCAGCTGTGCTAGATTTCATTGTGGGGATGTTTTAATTTTGTCAAAAGAACTATACGGCCATTTTCATCCTGACGAACACCATTTTGTGGACAAAGCCTGGGACTGGGTTGAGCGGGCAGCGGAGCAGCATGCTGTGAAACTGACAGATTTCCTAGATCCCAGACAGGCATTTATTTTAACATCACTCGTTAACCGGCATCCCGATGTCCACTGTCGTTTGGATGGCGGATATTCGGCTGCAGAACGAAGGAGAGCATTGATTGCCCCTGACTACCGTCCATTGGATGGAGAGGATATGGCCATGTCGGTGCTGTCTGTTGCTTCCGGAGACGGTAAATTTCTAACCTTAGAACATGGAGATTACATGGGCGCCATTCTTGGACTCGGCATGAAGCGAGACAAGGTTGGCGATATTCATGTTATAGAGGGTGGCTGCCACTGCTTGGTAACACAGGATGCAGCCGATTACTTGCATTTGAATTTATCACAAGTTCATAAAGTGCATGTCCAAACTGAGTTATTGCCCCTGGATCAGTTGGAGCTGGCACAGGTGAGCTTGGACGAGATCACCTTGTCTGTGGCCTCGATGCGGATGGATGGTATCGTGAGTGATGTTTTTCGTCTCAGTCGTGCCAAGGTATTGACACCTATTCAAGCTGGTCGCTGCCGAGTCAATTGGAAGCTCGAGGAAGATCCGAGCAAGCCTTTGAAAGAAGGCGACATGGTTTCTATGCAAGGCTTTGGCCGGTTTAAGGTGCTCGAAGTCGAAGGCGTCACGAAAAAAGGCCGGATTCGCGTGAAAATCGGTAAATTTGCCTAAGTGGAACATTTATCCACGAACTTTGCAGGAATTGCTTATTTTCTGTCGAACTGAAACAGTAAGAGTTAGGTGTAAACGGGCTTTCAGAGGAAGCTTGTTCCGTTTATGCTTACGAAGTCAGTTTTGCTAAGCAAAACGCTAAGGAGGGGCACTGATGCCATTAACACCGTTAGACATACATAATAAAGAATTTTCCCGCTCGTTTCGCGGTTATGATGAAGATCAGGTCAACGAATTCCTCGATCAAGTCATTAAAGATTACGAAGCGTTGATTCGCGAGAATAAAGACTTACAGAATCAAACGGTGGCGCTTCAGGAGCGGCTGGATCATTTCACGAATATTGAAGATTCGCTTAGCAAGACGATCATTGTCGCGCAAGAGGCGGCAGATGAAGTAAGAAGCAACGCGAAGAAAGAAGCCCAGTTGATCTTAAAAGAGGCCGAGAAAAATGCAGATCGCATCATCAATGAATCGTTGACGCGTTCACGCAAGGTGTCTCTGGAGATTGAAGAGTTGAAGAAGCAGGCATCGATTTATCGGACCCGTTTTCGGACGCTGCTGGAAGCTCAGCTTGAACTGCTCAACACAGAAGGCTGGCAAAGCATGCAATTCGAGACCAAAGAAGAGTAGGAAACTACTGTCCTAGGTGGTTGTCATATTGACTATGCCTATTGAATTGGGTATACTCCTGTTAAATGTATCTCAGCAAAGCTATGACTGGAACGAGTAGGGCGTCATTGCAGTGTCAGCGAATTAGGGTATCGGTGTGAGCCTAATCTCTGCAGCGTATCGAATATCCCCCAGGAGCGTCTCTTGAATCAAGTAGAGAGAACCGGGTCATGCCGTTACACATGGTCGAGTGATTAAGCGATAGAGCTGCGCAATGTGCGCTGGTCCATTTGCTTAATAACGAGGGTGGTACCGCGAGTTGAGTTTCTCGTCCCTTTTTAGGGGATGGGAGGCTTTTTTTGTTTTTTGGACGCAAACAAGTTTAAGGTAAGAAATGGAGCGGTTGACATGGATTATGGCAAAACATTAAATCTATTACAAACGGAGTTTCCGATGCGAGGGAACTTGCCTCAAGCGGAACCGAAAATTCAAGAACAGTGGGAAGCCGAAGACATCTATGCCAAAGTGCAGGAAAGTCGTAAAGGCAGAACCAAGTTTATTTTGCATGATGGGCCTCCCTATGCGAACGGGGATATTCATATTGGACATGCGCTGAACAAAGTCCTGAAGGATATTATCGTGCGTTTCAAAACGCTGCAAGGCTACGATGCTCCTTATGTTCCAGGTTGGGACACGCATGGCTTGCCGATTGAACAAGTGATTACGAACAGCGGCAAGGTGGACCGGAAGAAAATGACCGTTCCAGAGTTCCGGGAATATTGCAAAGAGTATGCCCTGCAATCGGTTGAGAAGCAAAAAAGCCAATTCAAACGCTTGGGTATTCGCGGGGATTGGAAGAATCCATATATTACGCTGCAGCCAGAGTATGAAGCTAATCAGATTCGGGTTTTTGGTAACATGGTACAAAAGGGCTATATTTACAAAGGGTTGAAGCCGGTTTACTGGTCTCCGTCCTCGGAGAGCGCTCTTGCGGAAGCCGAGATCGAATACAAAGAAAAAACGTCCACATCTATCTATGTGGCTTTCCCTGTGAAAGATGGTAAAGGCAAGCTGCCGCAGGACGCGGCAATCGTGATCTGGACCACAACGGCTTGGACGTTGCCAGCCAATTTAGGGATTTCCTTGCATCCGGAATTTGAATATGCGGTTGTTCAAGCAAATGGCAAGAAATATGTGCTTGCGCAAGGTTTGCTTGCTGCTGCTGCCAAAGAAATTGGCTGGAGCGAGTATGAAGTGCTTTCAACGGTAAAAGGCAGTGAGCTGGAATATGTCACTTGCCAACATCCTTTCTATGACCGTGAATCATTGGTTATGGTTGGCGAGCACGTTACGCTGGAAGCGGGTACCGGCTGTGTCCATACAGCTCCAGGACATGGGGAAGATGACTTCGCGATTGGTCAGCGCTACAACATCGGTGTGTTGTGCCCAGTTGATGACCAAGGCCATTTCACGGCAGAAGCACCTGGGTATGAAGGCTTATTCTATGAAAAAGGCGGCAAGCTGATCATTGAGAAGCTGCAAGAATCAGGACTTCTTCTGAAAGCCGCAGACATTCAGCATCAGTATGCACACGACTGGCGGACGAAAAAGCCTGTCATTTATCGTGCTACAGAGCAGTGGTTTGCTTCGATTGATAAATTCAGACAAGAGATGCTGGATGAAATCAAACAAGTGAAGTGGACACCGGAGTGGGGCGAAGTTCGCCTGCACAACATGATTGCAGACCGTGGAGATTGGTGTATTTCGAGACAGCGCGCATGGGGCGTTCCAATTCCAATTTTCTACTGCCGCAGCTGTAACGAGCCGCTGGTCAATGAGCAAACGATTGAGCATGTAGCGCAGTTGTTTGAACAAGAAGGCTCTAATGCTTGGTTTATCAAAGAGGAGAAGGACCTTCTTCCAGCGGGAACGAGCTGCTCCAAATGCGGTCACGCAGAGTTCCGCAAGGAAACGGATATCATGGATGTTTGGTTTGATTCCGGTTCAAGTCATGTCGCGGTGTTGGAAGCACGCCCTGAGCTTGAATGGCCTGCTGATCTGTATTTGGAAGGATCCGACCAATATCGCGGTTGGTTTAACTCCTCCCTGATTACAGGTGTAGCCACAAGAGAGAAATCGCCATACAAAGGCATTCTCAGCCACGGCTTCACGCTTGATGGCGAAGGACGCAAAATGTCCAAGTCGATCGGGAATACGATAGATCCGAATGTTGTTTGCGGCAAGCTTGGCGCCGATATTTTGCGTCTTTGGGTATCTTCTGTTGATTATCAGTCCGACCATCGTATTTCAGATAATATTTTGAACCAAACGACGGAAGTATACCGGAAAATCCGCAATACATTACGTTTCTTGCTTGGGAACCTCAGTCATTTCAATCCGGCTGTCGATCGTGTTGCAGCTGAAAGCTTGTCAGAGCTTGACCGTTATGCGTTAATTCGCTTAAACCGGATGATTGATAAAGTGGTGAAAGCTTATGAAGCTTATGAATTCCATGTCGTTTATCAAACGATACATCACTTCTGTGCAGTAGAAATGAGTTCATTCTACTTGGACATCATCAAAGATCGCCTATATGCGAATGCGCCAAATGATCCAGCACGCAAAGCTTCGCAATCGGTGTTATATGCCTCGTTGATCGCGATCACCAAGCTGATTTCACCGATTCTTGCCCATACGGCAGATGAAGTTTGGAAGTACATCCCAGGTGTTGAATTAAGCAGCGTTCAGTTGGCTGAACTGCCGGAAGTAGACACAAGCTTGTACAACGAAGAATTAGAAAATAAATGGAACGGCTTCTTAAGCGTTAGAGATGAAGTGCTGAAAGCACTGGAGGAAGCGCGCAAAGAAAAAGTCATCGGCAATTCGTTGGGAGCATCTGTCCATTTGTATCCGAATGAAGCAACGTACAGCTTGCTGTCGAAGCTGGAACAGCTTGACCAATTGTTCATCGTGTCTGCCGTCACTGTGCATCCTGCTGGCTCGGCAGCACCTGAGGGGGCTTACCAAGCCAAAGAGGTTGCCATTGCGATTGCAGTTGCCGAAGGCGAGAAGTGCGAGCGCTGCTGGATAGTGACCCCGGAGGTTGGGCAAAGTAAAGAACATCCAACTCTATGTAAAAGATGTAATGACGTCGTAGACGCTCATTATCACGAGTAACTAAGGGAACAAACGAGCTTTCGCTAAGCAGCGAAGCTCGTTTGTCCTGTTTGTTCTAATCCTGCTCATCATCCGCTTTATGGAGATTTTCGGGTTCCAGAAAAGGGTCACCTTCGCCGCTCTGCAAGTAATCGCGATAAGATTTGCTCCGCACGATGGTCACATGCTCACCATAGAGATCAGTGGCGACAAAGCTTTCGAAGGATTCCACATAACCTTCGTTTTCATCAGCTTCAATATACATTTCGTTGTAATTCTCGACATTGGGATCTTCAGCAAAAGCAGGCGTATTCGAGGTGCCCCAGCTTTCAACAATTTGCCAGGCATCCTCACCGTCAAATTCGGTCTCATCGTCGCGTTCATCGAAGCTCGTCCGGCCAAAAGGGGGAAAGAGCACTTGTTCTTCGACAGGCCTTCTGAAAGACTGGTCAGGATCCGGTACATGTTCCAAGCTGTAAAGCGTCGTTGGTATGGCTTGGAGACGTTCGAAAGGAATGGGCTGTTTACTGAAAACGCAGATGCCATATTCCCCGCTTTCCATGCGAGATAAAGCTTCATTAACTTGTTCCAAATGCATTTCGGCATGTTCATTCAGCGAGATATCTTTCTCGCGTTCGTAAATTTCAGAGGCAATATCTCCAGGATGATTGTCGTACATGGAGAGCTCGCCTGTACTGTCAGAGAACGAATTGGCTAGGCCATAATGATCATTTGAAGCAAAATGTTTCTCAAGACCAAGCTTTTCCTCCAATAATTGCAGATATAATTGTTTGAGTTGTTCCTCGGTTAAATGGCTCATAGGTCGTACAGCTCCCTTCTTACAGCTGATCCTTACCGTTATAATGCCGAGTGGGAGCACTTTTTAGTGAGGTAATTCCTTGAAAATAAGGAACTGTTGTTTTTTGATGACGATTAGGAGGAAAAGATCAATGAAATATTATTTTTATGCGCTCATTGTATTTATTATGGATCAAGTGTCCAAATGGTTTATTACCAAACGAATTCCGCTGGGGGAAGAGCGCTCGGTCATTGGTGAATTCTTCATCATTACTTCGCATCGCAACAGAGGCGCGGCTTTCGGTATTTTGCAAAACCAAAGATGGTTTTTCATTGTCATCACAACGATTGTAGTGATCGGGATTATTTGGTACAGTCGCAAGACGATCCGCGAAGGCAAGGTTTTGCTATCTTTTGCGCTTAGCTTATTGCTGGGAGGAGCTCTTGGTAATTTCATCGATCGCGCTTTATTTGGCGAAGTTGTGGATTTCCTTCAGTTTACTTTTGATTTCAGCCTATTCGGCAAAGCCATCTACTATATATATCCGATTTTCAATTTAGCTGATTCAGCCATCGTGGTTGGGGTTATCCTCATCTTCCTTGAATCAATTCTGGCTTGGAGAAAAGAGAAAAAAGGAGCAGCACATGAACACAAATCAGACCTCGTCTGAAGCCGTACAGAGTGAGATCGTCGAATGGACGGTCGAAAAGCAGTTTGCCAAAGAACGTATTGATAAATTCATCACAGAAGCCTTGGAAGAAGATGTGTCGAGAACGTTAATCCAGCAATGGGTCAAGGACGGGCATGTTAAAGTCAACGGCAAAGAGATTAAACCTAACTATAAGCTGGCTGAACAAGATGTGATTGCCCTGCAAATTCCTGAACCGCAAGGCGTCGAGCTTGCCGCGGAAAATATTCCATTAATTGTCGTCTATGAAGATGCCGATCTTATTGTCATCAACAAACAACGCGGGCTTGTTGTTCATCCGGCGCCAGGACATTACTCCGGTACATTGGTGAATGCTCTGATGTATCATTGCAAGGATTTATCCGGCATCAACGGAGAGCTGCGTCCGGGTATTGTTCATCGGATCGATAAGGATACTTCCGGACTCATCATGTCCGCCAAAAATGACAAAGCGCATGCAAGTCTTGCTGAACAGCTGAAGGCGCATACCGTTAATCGCAAATATATCGCCTTGGTGCACGGGCATTTGCAGCACGATCAAGGAACGATTGACGCTCCAATCGGACGCGATCCTCATGATCGTAAAATGTACACCGTTACCGAGAAAAACAGCAAAACGGCGGTAACGCATTTCGTAGTGCTGGAACGTTTCGGAGATTTCACATTGGTCGAGTTGAAGCTGGAGACAGGCCGAACGCATCAAATCCGCGTGCATATGAAATTCATTGGGCATCCGCTAGTCGGTGATCCGATGTATGGCAAGAGTAAAGGAATGCTGATGGATGGACAAGCGCTTCATGCAGCTATTCTGGGCTTTAAACATCCTCGCACGGGGGAATGGCTGCAATTCGAAGCGCCAATGCCGGCGGATATGGACAATTTGCTGCAAACAATAAGAACAACCTAGGGTTCTTCTGAGTGGGAGAGGAGTGAATCATATGGAGCATTTAATCAACCCTTTAGTGAGGGACATTCAAATTTCTGGCATTCGCAAAATTTCCAATCTGGTCAGCACCATGCCAGGTGCTTTGACGCTAACGATCGGGCAGCCGGACTTTCCGACGCCGCGGCATATTATCGAAGCGGGTCAGAGGGCACTGGATCAAAATAAGACCGTGTACACCCAAAACCCCGGACTATTGGAACTGCGTGAAGCCGTGTCCCATTTCGTGAAGCTGAAATATGGACAAACGTATCGCGCGGCGGACGAAATCATCGTGACTGCTGGAGCGAGCCAGGCGGTTGACATCACGCTGCGAACCATTCTTACACCGGGAGCAGAGGTAATCATCCCAGCCCCGATATACCCTGGCTATGAGCCGTTGATTCGTTTGGCAGGCGGCGTTCCCGTCTATGTCGATACGCGGAATAATGGTTTGAAGCTAACGGCTGATATTCTGGAGCCTTATTTAACGGCAAACACGCGATGTGTGATTTTATGCTATCCGTCAAACCCAACAGGGCAGGTGCTCACAGAGAAAGAATTGGCTGATCTGGCGCAGTTGTTGGAAGATCGGGATCTCTTTATTTTATCCGATGAAATCTACAGTGAGCTGGTTTACGGTCAAAGTCATCATTCTATTACGACGATAGGCAAAATACGTGAGAAAACGATCGTTATTAATGGTTTATCCAAATCACATGCGATGACAGGCTGGCGGATAGGCTTCACACTCGCGCCGGCTTACCTCACTGAGCACATGATTAAGGTTCACCAATACAATGTGACCTGCGCCAGCTCCGTAAGCCAGTATGCGGCATTGGAGGCCTTGACAGTCGGTGTGGATGATGCACTGCCGATGCGCAGCGCGTATGAAGCGCGTAGAGACTATGTGTATGATCGCTTAGTAGCTATGGGGATTGATTTGGAAAAACCGGATGGAGCCTTTTACTTATTCCCTTCTATTGCCAAGTTCGGCCTCAGCTCCATGGATTTCACAATGAAGCTGCTTCAAGAGGAGCATGTTGCCGTTGTTCCAGGTGATGCATTTACTTCCTATGGGGAAGGCTTCATTCGTATATCTTATGCGTATTCTCAGGAAGTTTTGGAGCAATCCTTGGATCGCTTGGCGCGTTTTGTTGGCAAGTTGAAGTGATGTGCTGGAAAAAACTGCAAAAGTGCAGGCTTTTTCGATGATTTAGGGCTATAAAGCGGATAAGCCTGCAAATGTGCAGTTTTTTTAGGCTAGTAAGCGCTTGGAATAGAAATGAGCAGAGAAAACCTGCACTTTTGCATGAATTTTAGAAAAAGAACCATAAATGAACCGAAAAAGATGCACAATTGCAGGTTTTCATTAGCTATGAGGCTGATCTCGTTAATTAATTATTAGCAACGATAGTAATAGTGGTACGCTCCTGATCGTGATGAATTTGGAGCATGAGTAAAAAGAGTGAAACAAACAAAAACCAGTTACCTGCATGCAGGTTAACTGGTTTTTGTTTTACTTTTTCTCTGTTTTAAATCGCAGATAAGCCGTTATTGTCGTTATCGCGATATCAATCGCGCGTTCGTCGGGCTCAAGCTTGGCATGATGCAGACCATGTGGCGTGTCTACACCCAACCAGAACATGAAGCCGGGGATTTGCTCCAGAAAATAACCGAAATCCTCGCCGGTCATTGCTTCTGTGCATTCAACCAGCTGGATGTTGTCCCGATCCCGCAGCCAATCCATGAACTCGATCGTTAGCGGAGGATCATTAAACACTTGGCGATAATTGGAGCCATAATCAATCGCGACACTGCATTCGAAGGAGCTTTCAACGCCTGCGGCTACCGCTTCGATCCGCTTTTTGATCTTGCTCATGGAGTCTGCGGACAAGGTGCGGATCGTGCCTTCGAGACGAGCTTTTTCCGCGATGATATTTTGTTTGGTTCCTGCTTCCATTTTGCCGATTGTAATAACCGCTGAATCCAGCGGGTTTACATTGCGGGAAACGATGGTATGCAGTTGTCCTACCATTTGCGTCGCAGCGACAATCATATCATTGGCTTGATGCGGGTAAGCAGCATGTCCGCCTTTGCCAAGCAGGTCGATGAAAAGCTCGGAAGTGTTGGCAAACAAGATTTCCGGCCGCGTAGCGATGGTGCCTACCGGATATTCCGGCGCGATATGGAGGGCGACCATTTGGTCGGGCTTCCAATCCTGCAATTCCTCGGCAGCGAGCATTGGCAACGCACCGCCCGGACCTTCTTCGGCTGGTTGAAACAGGACGACCAAATCATCCTGCATTGGCTGCTGGACGAAGTGGGTGACTACGCCCATTCCAATGGACATGTGGAAATCATGCCCGCACGCATGCATATAGCCGGGATGCTGGGAAGGAAAGGCAAGAGAAGTTTCTTCAGCAATCGGCAATCCATCCATATCCGCCCGATAGCCGAATCTCTTCGTTGGGTTCGTTCCTTGAATGTAGACGAGAATGCCGGTACGCCACGTACGAACGGTTAGACGCTCTTGCGGCAGCTTGGCTAGATGATCAAGGAGCAGCTGTTGGGTCTTGAACTCTTGGAAGCCAGGCTCCGGTATTTGGTGAAGCTGACGTCGCAGCTCGATAAAAGGGCTAAGCATGGCGAAAACCTCCAGATCCTCTTACAGGGTGCGCAGATCTTGTAAAATTTCGGTTTTGGATTTCGTTTTGTCATCCACTTTCTTGATGACGCGTGCAGGCGCGCCTGCAACAACGGTATACTCTTCAACGTCTTGCGTGACGATAGCGCCAGCAGCGACAACGGAGCCTTTACCGATGCGTACGCCTTCCAAAATAACCGCATTTGCCCCAACAAGGACATCATCTTCGATCACGCATGGTTGTGCGGAAGGAGGCTCAATAACGCCAGCAACGACCGCGCCTGCGCCGATGTGACACATTTTGCCGACTTGTGCTCTGCCGCCAAGAACCGCGTTCATATCGATCATCGTGCCGTCGCCTACGGATGCGCCAATGTTGATGAGCGCGCCCATCATGATAACAGCGTTATCTCCGATATGTACTTTATCGCGAATAACCGCGCCTGGCTCGATACGGGCATTGATATGTTTCAGATCCAGCATAGGGATAGCAGAGTTGCGACGATCCGCTTCAACAACGAAATCCTCGATTTGCGCTTTGTTTGCTTCGAGAATCGGCTGGATTTCACTCCACTCGCCAAATACAACGCCGCTGCCACCGGAAAGGAAGGATTGACTGCCTTCTCCGAAGTTAATGCCATCGAGGTTTCCTTTTACATATACTTTCACCGGAGTTTTTTTCTTGCTCTCTTTAATAAATTGGATAATTTCTAGCGTATTCATTTCGCTCATGGTGACATCTCCTTAAAATTTAAATTGACTCTCCTATATTATCAGATAGGGAGCGTTTCAGCCAATGCGTATTCGTAGAAAAAGCGTGTTTGCCGGATGCAACTTATGACTTCATTGTGAAAAAGGCCGCGTCAGGAGTCGGATTGACTCTAACGCGGCCTTTATTTAGGAGATGGCTTTTTGAGCAAATTGACTATTGTAGAGATCTGCATAGAAGCCTTGTTGCTCCAAAAGCTCCACATGTGTGCCTTGTTCAATGACGGTTCCCTGATTCATGACGAGAATAAGGTCTGCATCGCGAATCGTCGAGAGACGATGGGCAATGACAAAGCTGGTACGATTCGCCATCAGGTTATTCATGGCTCGCTGGATCGATACTTCCGTTCTCGTATCAACGCTGCTCGTCGCCTCGTCGAGGATCAGAATCGTTGGATCCGCTAGGATCGCGCGGGCAATGGTAAGAAGCTGCTTTTGACCATGGGAGAGGTTGGATGCTTCTTCATTCAGAACCGTGTCGTACCCTTCCGGCAATGTTCGAATAAAATGATCTGCATAAGCAGCTCGAGCTGCGTTCACGATGTCATCTTCCGTCGCGCCGTCACGGCCATAAGCAATGTTGTTTCGAATGGTTCCGTTGAACAGCCATGTATCTTGCAGCACCATGCCGAAAAGTCCGCGCAGTTCGCTGCGTGACAGCTCGCGTGAATTCACGCCGTCGATAGAAATGATTCCGCTATTCAACTCATAGAAACGCATAAGCAGATTGACGATTGTGGTTTTGCCGGCGCCTGTAGGTCCAACGATGGCGACGGTTTGACCGGGTTCCACGGTGATATTCATATCTTCAATGAGTGGTGTATCCGCTTTGTAAGAGAAGGCAACATGCTCAAACTTGACAAGCCCGCGGACATTGGAAATCGATTTGACATTGGCGTTCTCCAAGACTTCTTCAGGTTCATCCAACAGCTCGAAAATACGTTCCGCCGCGGCGATGGTGGATTGAATGACATTGGCGATATTGGCAACTTGCGTAATCGGCATTCCGAATTGTCCGGAATATTGAATGAAAGCAAGGATGTCACCGATTTTAATAGCACCATGGGTAACCATGATCCCGCCGATTACACTAACAAGTACGTAGCCGATATTCCCGATAAAGGACATTAAGGGGAAAATCATTCCGGAGATGAACTGCGCTCTCCAGCCTGAATTGTACAATCGGTCATTAATTTCATTAAACTGCTCAACCGATTTATTCTCACGGCCAAAGGCTTTGACGATCGTATGACCCGTGTACATTTCTTCTACATGACCGTTTAGTTCGCCAAGTGTTTTTTGCTGTCCTTTGAAGTACTTTTGTGAACGGGAGGCAATTATTTTGGTTGCCCAAATGCTTAATGGCAAAGTAATAATGGTAGCTAAAGTCAGCAGGGGGCTGATCGTTAACATCATCACGATGATGCCTAGCAAAGTGACGATCGATGTAATTAATTGGGTTAAGCTCTGCTGCATTGTAGAACTAAGTGTATCTACATCATTGGTTGCACGGCTCATCGTGTCCCCATGACTGCGGGCATCGAAGAAGGATAAAGGAACCCGAGTCAACTTCTCGCTAATCGCCTTGCGTAAATTAAATACAATCTTCTGTGTAACGCCAACCATAATCCATTGCTGGATATAGGTTAGAGCAGCGCTAAGGACATAGAACGCTGCCAATATCAGAACGATTTGGAGAATCGCATCGAAGTCGATTTTCGCACCGGCGACCCCTTTTAATTTGGCTACAGAGCCCTCATATAATAGAGTAGTCGCATTACCCATCAGCTTCGGACTGATAATGCTGAACATCGTGCTAAGAACAGCTGCGATAAGAACAAAGGATATCGGCAATCGGAAGGGCTTCATGAAGCCCGCGAGCCTGCGAAGCGTTCCTTTGAAATCCTTGGCTTTTTGAACGGGTCTGCCCATGGCCCCCATCCCGCCGCGGCCAAAGTTTCCTGGGTTGACAGGCGGAGGGGACGGACGCTCATCTTTGCGTTGCTCACTCATGCGATTTCCTCCTCTGACAGCTGCGAAGCCACAATTTCTTGGTAGACAGCACAGGTATTCATCAGCTCAGCATGCGTTCCGATACCGGAGATACGGCCATCTTCCAACACGATGATACGATTCGCATCCATGATGGTGCTGACGCGTTGAGCGACGATAATTTTGGTCGCATAGTCGGTCTCGTCTTTGAGTGCTGCGCGGAGCTTGGCATCCGTCTTGAAATCCAGAGCAGAGAAGCTATCGTCGAACACAAAGATGTTAGGTTTGCGAGCCAGTGCTCGAGCAATGGCAAGACGCTGCTTCTGGCCTCCTGATAAATTCGTTCCGCCTTGGGCGAGAACAGACTCAAAGCCATCTTTCAATTCAGCGATAAAATCAGCAGCTTGCGCCGTAGCCGCCGCATGTCGAATCTCTTCGTCTGTTGCAGTTTCACGTCCAAAACGAATGTTTTCGGCGATCGTCCCGGAGAAGAGCGCAGCTTTTTGTGGAACATAACCGATTTGTTCTCTTAGGCTTTCTATTTTCAGCTTGTGCATAGATTGACCTTCAATGGTAATGTCCCCTGAATCGACATCATAGAAACGTAACAGTAAATTGATGAGTGTTGTTTTCCCAGAACCTGTGCCGCCAATAATAGCAGTAACTTCACCTGCTTCTGCCCGGAAGGAAATGTTGAGAAGCGCAGGCTGCTCGGCACCTGGATAACTAAACGTGACATTTTGAAACTCAATGGCGGCTTGGTTGGAATCCAGATTTTCTGCTGTTTGGCTGTCATGGATCGTAGACTCAAGGGCCAAAACTTCATTAATTCGCACGGCCGATGCCGATGCCCGGGGAATCATCATGAAGATCATCGTCATCATAAACATGGAAAACATAATTTGCATCGCATACTGGATGAAAGCCATCAGATCACCAATCTGCATCTGATTGTTATCAATCCGTATGCCGCCATACCATAGAATGACGACAACACCTAAATTGAATACCAGCATCATCACGGGCATCATGGTAGCCATTAAGGTATTAACTTTTACAGCGGTTTGGGTGTAGTCAAGGTTTGCCTTTTCGAATTTCTGTTTCTCATGGTCGGACCGATTGAAGGCACGGATTACGCGGATGCCGGTTAAATTTTCTCGCAGCACAAGGTTGATGCCATCAATTTTGAGCTGTAATAATTTGAAGAGAGGGAGACCTTTGCGCATAATCCAAATGATCGCAAGAACGAGAATCGGGATGACGGAGATTAAAACAATGGCCAGATGAGCGTCTTTGTAAGTCGCCATGATGACTCCGCCGATCAGCATCGTGGGCGCTCCGATGAACATTCGCATCATGACAATGACCTGCTGGACTTGGGCGATATCGTTGGTGGTTCTTGTAATGAGCGAGGAGGTTCCGAGCTTATCGAATTCATTC
Organism: Paenibacillus alba; assembly: GCF_013204855.1. Classification (GTDB taxonomy): domain Bacteria; phylum Bacillota; class Bacilli; order Paenibacillales; family NBRC-103111; genus Paenibacillus_E; species Paenibacillus_E alba. Next base: position 328,782 of record NZ_JABMKZ010000003.1, read on the forward strand.
AGCGAGAAGCTCTCGACATGGCTGAAAAGCGTACGGCGCAGATCCCTGCCGAATCCTGTTGCCGTTTTGGCAAGCAAGTAGCTTGCGATGATAACGCAAACCATTCCGCCCATCGCGACTAGCAGCATGTAAGCTCCGTATCGAAGAATATACGAAACATCTCCTTTGACAACCCCCACATCAACAATGTCTGAAAGCAGTGTTGGCAAATACAACTGTGCCAGTGATTGCAGCAGCATTAAAGCAATGACGGCAGCCACTAAAAATTTGTAAGGCTTCAAAAGTCGAAACAATTTGAACATAGTTTCCTCCTTAGTGAGTTCGCAAGCATGTCTGTTTGTTTCAAAATAATATGTAAATTATAACACATGCCGGAACGCTTGCTCAAAGAGAAATGCGGATAAGATATTGACTTATCGTGTCGAAAATGGCATAATGCTTTTAATTACATACGTACCTTTAAAAACAGTCCAGAGAGGCTGGCAAGGTAAACGATAAGAAAAGACGGGATATCGAGAATCTTAGGTTCGCGATATGAAGAAGCTTGGGATGTGCGCATCCTTATGCCCCGCTCTGTATCTTTATGCACTCGTAACTCCTTGCCATGAATTGGGCAAGGAGTTTTTTGGTTATCCCAAAGGAATATGCAGCTTATTCTTACGATGTCCATTTTGCTGGAGATGAACTCTCAGGAGGCGAAAATATGAACGAAACAGCTGAACATACCATTATCGATGAAATGGGCATTCGAAGAGCACTTACGCGGATTGCGCACGAGATCCTGGAAAAGAATAAGGGTGTAGAAGATTGCACCTTGATTGGGATTCGGACCCGCGGCATTTATTTAGCCAAACGCGTGGCAGAGCTTATTATGGAAATCGAAGGCGTACCGATCCCGGTTGGCGAGATTGATATCACTTCTTACCGCGATGATCGCATCAAAGTGAAATCAGTGGAAGACGCCAGAGAAGGCGGCAACCTGCAAATCCAAGACCGCAAAATCATCCTCTTTGATGATGTCCTTTACACCGGACGAACGGTGAGAGCTGCCATGGACGCATTGATTGATCTGGGTAGACCGCAGATGATCCAACTGGCCGTACTTGTTGACAGAGGACATCGCGAACTGCCCATTCGGCCCGATTATGTTGGGAAGAACGTACCTACCTCCAAAAGTGAAAGCATCGAAGTGTTGTTAACGGAAATCGATGTTAAAGATGGGGTCATCATACTTCAACAGAGGGGGAAATAGGAGTGAGCATAGTGAGTACACAAGCAGCAAGACATTTTCTGGGATTAAAAGGTGTGAGTGCAGGGGAAATAACGAGCATTCTGGACCGCGCGGTATATTGGGAACAATCGCCAACGAAGGTGTCGAACCAGTTCCAAGGCAAATTCGTTTCCAACCTGTTTTTCGAAAATAGCACCAGAACCCGCTTCTCCTTCGAGTTGGCGCAGAAACGCCTAGGAGCTGACGTGCTTAACTTCTCTGCTGCTGAATCAAGCGTGCAAAAAGGGGAGTCCATCTACGATACGGTTCGCACGCTTGAATCTATGGGAATTGACGCTGGAGTTATCCGCTTGAAGCCAAATGGTGTTCTGCAGGAGTTAGCCGAGAAAATCAAAATTCCGCTAATCAATGCCGGCGACGGCAATAACGAGCATCCGACGCAAGCGCTCCTGGATTTCTATACAATGCGCAAACAGTTCGGCACCATCAAAGGGCTGACGGTTTCCATCATCGGTGATATCCTGCACAGCCGTGTAGCTCGCTCCAACCTATGGGGACTTATCGCCTTGGGAGCGAAAGTACAGTTCTGCGCGCCTCCAAGTATGCAAGCTCCTGAACTGGCTGAGTTCGCACCGTATATCTCTTTCGAGGAAGCTTTGAAAGCTGATGTCGTCATGATGCTGCGTGTGCAGCTCGAGCGCCACGACAAAGGAATTATTCGCTCGGCTGAAGAGTACCGCGAGCAGTATGGCCTGACCGTAGAACGCGCAAGCCGCATGGCGCCGCATGCCATCATCATGCATCCCGCTCCGGTGAATCGCAATGTGGAACTTGATGATGAACTGGTCGAACATGAAAAATCGAAAATTTTCACACAAATTGCTCATGGTGTTCCGATTCGTATGGCGGTCATTGAACGAGCTTTATCATAAAACAGGGGGACTACATCACAATGGGAATTTGGATCTTAAACGGACTTACCGTTGACGTCAATAATGTACAAGCAAAGAAACACATTTTGATCGAAAATGATAAAATCGCACAAGTGGTGGATGCGGCAAGCGGCTCAACGCCTCAGACGGAGGGACATGAAGTTATTGATGCAGCAGGCAAACTTGTAACACCTGGTTTCATTGATATGCATGTTCATTTGAGAGAGCCTGGCTTTGAACATAAAGAAAATATTGCGACGGGCACGCGTTCCGCGGCTCGCGGCGGTTTCACAACGATCGCCTGCATGCCTAATACAAGACCAGTGATCGATACGGTTGATACCGTGAACTACATATTGGATAAAGCCGCAACAGAAGGCGTCATCCGCGTAATTCCTTACGGCACGATTACGAAGAACCAGCTTGGTCGCGAACTGACGGATTTCGCAGCGCTCAAAGAAGCGGGCGTTATCGGCTACACCGATGACGGTGTTGGCGTGCAAAGCGCGCAGATGATGAAGGATGCGATGGCTTTGGCCGCATCCATGGACATGCCGATCATCGCACACTGCGAGGATGACACGCTTGTCGTTGGAGCGCCGGTGAGTGAGGGCTCGTTCGCGAAGAAGCACGGCCTGAAAGGGATTCCGAACGAATCTGAGGCGATTCATGTAGGGCGCGACATTCTGCTTTCCGAAGCGACAGGCGTTCATTACCACGTGTGCCATGTCAGCACGGAGCAATCGGTTCGCTTGATCAGGCATGCGAAGCAGTTCGGTATCAAAGTGACCGCAGAGGTCTGTCCGCATCACCTCGTGCTGTCCGATGAAGATATTCCAGGGCTCGATGCCAATTGGAAAATGAATCCTCCGCTGCGCACGCCGCGCGATGTGCAAGCTGTCATTGAAGGTCTGGAAGACGGCACGATTGATATCATCGTAACGGACCACGCACCGCATAGCGAAGAAGAAAAGGCCAAAGGCATGATGCTGGCGCCATTCGGAATCCTAGGATTCGAAACAGCGTTCTCGCTGCTGTATACGAAATTCGTTCTAACTGGACAATGGACGCTTGGCTTCCTTGTGGATCGGATGACGCAAAAGCCGGCAGACGTATTCGGACTTCCTTACGGAACGTTGGAAGTAGGCCGAGTAGCGGATATCACAATCGTAGACTTGGAGACGGAGCGTGAAGTTCTGAAAGATGAGATCGTGTCGCGCAGCAAAAACACACCGTTCATCGGTTGGAAGCTGCAAGGCTGGCCGGTTGTGACCATCGCATCTGGTAAAGTGGTTTATTCGTAAAATCCGCATAATGCGCTGTACGAGACCTCTGAAATCGTGTATATTTATACAGAATGATCATTTTTTATGCAAGTCTATGCATTTCTTAGGAAGTTGTAGGCATGACATCTGCGGTTCGTGAGAATCGTTTGACAATAGCGAAGGAGTTGAAAGAACATGCAGGCAAGATTGTTGCTGGAAGACGGCACTCTTTTTACAGGAAAATCGTTCGGTAGTGAAGGTGAATCCGTCGGCGAAGTTGTATTCAATACAGGGATTACAGGTTATCAGGAGGTGCTTTCCGATCCTTCCTACTGCGGTCAAATCGTGACGATGACGTATCCATTGGTGGGGAACTACGGTGTGATTCGGGATGACTTTGAATCCGTACGTCCTTTCATTCATGGTTTCGTCGTGCGTGAGCATGAAGAGATTCCAAGCAACTGGAGAGCGCAATATACACTTGGCAGCTTGCTCAAAGAATACGGCATCGTTGGCATCAGCGGCATCGACACTCGTATGTTGACTCGCAAAATCCGTCACTATGGCGTTATGAAGAGCTTATTGACAACATCCAATAAATCGGTTACGGAATTAACGGAAATTCTTCGCGGAACTTCCCTCATGACGGATCAAGTTGCTCGTGTATCCACCAAAAGCGTATACGGCGCGCCAGGCCACAAAGAGCGTATCGTGCTCGTTGATTACGGTGCAAAAAGCGGGATCATCCGCGATCTGAGCAAACGCGACTGCGACGTCGTCGTTGTCCCTCAAGATGCGACGGCTGAGCAAATTCGCCGCCTTGCGCCGGACGGCGTACTGCTGTCCAACGGCCCTGGGGATCCGAAGGATGTTCCACACGCGGTTGAAATGATCAAAGGCTTGCTCGGCGATATTCCCTTGTTCGGAATCTGCCTTGGCCACCAATTGTTCGCACTCGCTTGCGGCGCGGATACAGATAAATTGAAATTCGGCCACCGCGGCGGCAACCATCCCGTGAAAGATTTGGCTTCCGGTCGCTGCTACATCACATCGCAAAACCATGGCTATACCGTCAAGGAAGATTCCGTGAACGGAACAGACCTTGAAGTAACGCACATTAACAATAATGACCGCACCATTGAAGGTTTGAAACACAAGAAATACCCTGCATTCTCGGTACAATATCACCCAGAAGCAGCACCGGGGCCATTCGACTCCAGCTACTTGTTTGATGATTTCATCTCGCTGATCCGTCAGCATAAGCTTGATAACCCACAGCAGCCGCGCCAAGCGCAAATGCTTGCTCAGTGGAAAGCTTCCACGGCATCGACATCTGTGAAGGAGGAACTGCAATATGCCAAAAAATAATACACTCAAAAAGATCCTCGTTATCGGTTCCGGTCCAATCGTTATCGGTCAGGCAGCGGAATTTGACTATGCGGGCACGCAAGCTTGTCAAGCACTTAAAGAAGAAGGCATGGAAGTTATCCTGATCAACAGCAACCCGGCTACGATCATGACGGATACGAACATGGCGGATAAAGTATATATCGAGCCGATTACACTCGAATTTGTGACACAAATCATTCGTCAAGAACGTCCTGACGGTTTGCTTCCAACACTTGGAGGCCAAACTGGTCTGAACATGGCTGTTGAACTGGCTCGCGCCGGTGTACTGGAAAGCGAGAACGTGAAGCTTCTCGGAACGCAGCTTACGGCGATTGAGAAAGCGGAGGATCGCGATCTTTTCAGAGACTTGATGAGAGAATTAGAGCAGCCGGTACCGGATAGCGTTATCGTCACGACAGTTGCTCAAGCGGTTGATTTTGCTAACGAAATCGGCTTCCCCATCATCATTCGTCCAGCGTACACCTTAGGCGGAACTGGCGGCGGTATCTGTAATACGATGGAAGAACTGACGGAAATCGTAGCTTCCGGAATTCGTTACAGCCCGATCGGTCAATGTCTGGTTGAGCGCAGTATTGCCGGTATGAAAGAAGTCGAGTACGAGGTTATGCGGGATGCGAACGACAACTGTATCGTTGTGTGTAACATGGAGAACTTTGATCCAGTTGGTGTACATACCGGAGACAGTATCGTAGTAGCGCCAAGCCAAACGTTGTCGGATCGTGAATATCAAATGCTGCGTTCGGCATCACTGAAAATCATTCGCGCTTTGAATATCGAAGGCGGATGTAACGTACAGTACGCCCTTGATCCGCACAGCTTCCAATACTATGTCATCGAGGTTAACCCGCGTGTTAGCCGCTCTTCAGCGCTTGCATCCAAAGCTACTGGCTATCCGATTGCCAAAATGGCAGCGAAAATTGCGATTGGCTACACGCTCGATGAGCTGGTCAATCCGGTTACAGGCCAAACCTATGCTTGCTTCGAGCCGGCACTGGATTACATCGTTTCCAAAATCCCGCGTTGGCCGTTTGATAAATTCACAGCTGCCAACCGCAAATTAGGTACACAAATGAAGGCGACTGGCGAAGTTATGGCGATCGGCCGTACGTTCGAAGAGTCCATTCACAAAGCAGTACGTTCCCTAGAGATCGGTGTACATCGCTTATTCCTTAAAGAAACGGATTTGCTGGATACAGAAACATTGGAAACCCGCTTGCAAAAACCGGACGATGAGCGCCTGTTCTTATTGGCAGAAGCTTACCGCAGAGGCTACACGGTGGAGCAATTGCAGAATTTGACGAACATTGACTGGTGGTTCTTGAACAAGCTCGATGGTCTGATCAAATACGAGAAAGAAATCGCGGCAAGTGAATTGACGAATGAGCTGCTTTTCGAAACGAAGCGCAAAGGTTTCACAGATCGTGCTATTGCCGAGATTCGTACCCTAGCTGGTTGCTCGACATTCACCAAAGAAGCGGAAGTCAGAACACACCGCTTGAAGCAAAACATCAAGCCTGTCTACAAAATGGTAGATACTTGTGCAGCGGAATTTGAAGCTTCTACGCCTTACTACTATTCTACGTATGAGCAAGAAGATGAAGTAACCGAAACAACCAAAGAGAAAGTCGTTGTATTAGGCTCCGGTCCGATTCGTATCGGTCAAGGGATCGAGTTCGATTACTCCACGGTTCACGCGGTTTGGGCTATCCAAGCAGCAGGTTATGAAGCAGTTATCATCAATAATAATCCAGAGACGGTGTCGACGGATTTCAATACATCAGACCGCTTGTACTTCGAGCCGCTATTCTTCGAGGATGTGATGAACGTCATCGAGCGTGAGAATCCAATCGGAGTTATCGTGCAATTCGGAGGCCAAACTGCGATTAACTTGGCAGCACCGCTGCACAAAGCTGGCGTGCGCATCCTCGGATCTGACCTGGAAAGCATTGATACGGCGGAAGATCGCAAGAAGTTCGAAGCTTTGCTTAGCAAGCTTTCGATTGCTCAACCTCCAGGCGGTACCGTAACATCCGTTGACCAAGCCGTAGGAACAGCAGCGAAATTCGGTTATCCGGTTATCGTTCGTCCTTCTTATGTCTTAGGCGGACGTGCGATGGAAATCGTCTACTCCGATGAAGAATTGCTGAACTACATGGAATATGCCGTGAAAATCAACCCTGAGCATCCGGTTCTGATTGACCGTTACATGCTGGGCAAAGAAGTCGAAGTGGATGCGATTTGCGACAGAGAAACGGTTCTGATCCCTGGGATTATGGAACACGTTGAACGTGCAGGGGTTCACTCCGGCGACTCGATAGCGGTGTATCCGCCGCAATCGCTCTCGGATGAGCTTAAGCAGCAAATCATCGAGATTACGACGAAAATCGGGCTTGAACTGAACGTGGTTGGTTTAGTCAACATCCAGTTCGTCATTCATAACGATCAAGTGTACGTGATCGAAGTTAACCCGCGTTCTTCCAGAACGGTGCCATTCTTAAGCAAAGTAACGAATATCCCGATGGCCAATGTCGCGACACGCGTCATTATGGGTCAAAAGCTTACGGATATGGGCTACCAAAGCGGCCTATGGCCTGAAGATAAATATGTCTCTGTCAAAGTGCCGGTGTTCTCCTTTGCGAAGCTGCGCCGTGTAGATACAACTCTCGGACCTGAGATGAAATCAACAGGCGAGGTTATGGGGCGCGACATTAACTTTGCTAAAGCCCTCTACAAAGGCTTGATCGGGGCAGGCATGAAAATCCCAGCTGCCGGTTCCGTCGTAGTAACGGTAGCCGACAAAGACAAAGAAGAAGCGATTGAAATCTTGAGAGGCTTCTACCGCTTAGGTTATAAAATCATCGCAACAGGCGGTACCGCTACGGCGATTCAAGAAGCTGGCCTGCCGGTGACAACTGTCCACAAGCTGAGCGAAGGATCACCTAATATTCTGGATCTGATCCGCAGCGGGGATGCACAATTTGTTGTGAACACTTTGACAAAAGGGAAAGAGCCAGAGCGCGACGGCTTCCGCATACGTCGTGAAGCTGTTGAGAACGGTGTGGTTTGTATGACATCGCTGGATACGGTCAGAGCGCTAGTCAATATGCTTGAAGCGATTAACTTCTCCTCACGTGCAATGCCCATTCATGCTTAAGGGAGAGTGAAGATTGTGTCCGTATTAACACGTACTGAGATTGCTGGACGTATCATGGTTGCTTTGGATTATGCGAACGCAGAACATGCTGAAGGGCTGCTTAAGCAGCTCGAAGGCATTCCTTGCTTCGTGAAGGTGGGGATGCAGCTTTTCTACGCTGCAGGTCCTAGCTTCGTAGCTAGTCTGAAAGAACGCGGCTACAAGGTGTTCCTTGATGTGAAGATGCATGACATTCCGAACACGGTCAAAGGCGGCGCGGAGAGCGTGACGCGCCTCGGGGTTGATGTGTTCAATGTGCATGCTGCCGGTGGCAAGCACATGATGGAAGCCGCCTTGGAGGGGGTCGACAAGGGGCTTGCTCCTGGCCGCACACGCCCGATCGTGATCGGCGTGACGCAGTTGACCAGCACCAGCCAAGCTGTGCTGAATGAAGAGATCGGCCTGGCCGGTACAACCGAGCAGGCCGTCATTCGCTATGCCCGCTTGGCGCATGCCGCGGGGCTGCAAGGCGTCGTGGCGTCACCGCTTGAGGTGACGGCGATTAAGTCGGCGTGCGGCGACGCGTTCGTCACGGTGACGCCGGGGATTCGCCCGGCAGGAGCTGACGTGGGCGACCAGTCACGCATCATGACGCCGGCTGAAGCATTCGCGCAGGGGACGGACTACGTCGTGATCGGCCGACCGATCACTGGCGCAGCCGATCCTCGCGCGGCAATTGAAGCGATCATAGATTCGATCGCGTAACCAAGTCTTGAGCCTTACAACGGAAGGAACGGTGGAAGTATCATGAGTCAACTCGAAACTATTGCACAGCATATCGCAGCGTCTTTATTAGAAATCGAAGCGGTCGCGCTTCGACCGCAGCAGCCTTTTACATGGACATCGGGCCTGAAATCGCCTATTTACTGTGACAATCGTTTGACGATGTCGCACCCTGCGATTCGCGATGCGATCGCTGAAGGCTTCGTCCAATTGATTCAAGAGAAGTTCCCTGACGCTGAGGTTGTGGCGGGTACAGCAACTGCGGGGATCCCTCATGCTGCTTGGGTCGCTCAAAAGCTCGGTCTTCCCATGATCTATATCCGAGATAAAGCCAAAGGCCATGGCAAAGAGAACCTGATCGAAGGTTCTGTGAAGCCAGGTCAAAAGGTAATTGTGATCGAGGATTTGATTTCAACCGGAGGCAGTTCCTTGAAAGCGGCGATTGCTGTGAAAGAAGCAGGCGCTGAACCGCTTGGCGTGCTCGCTATTTTCTCCTATCAACTGGATAAAGCAACCGAAGCGTTCCAAGCTGCGGGTATGCCGCTGCATACACTATCCAACTACTCTGCGCTGCTGGAAGTAGCACTAGAGAAAGGGAAGATTCAACAATCCGATATGGAGCTTCTTCGCTCCTGGAGATCGAATCCTGCTGCTTTTGGCGTATAAGAGGCTGTGCCTAAGCTACGGTGAAGTTTCGCGAAGATTGACGAATTGTGTAAGAGTACCCTATACTGTAAGAGTGCTAGGTACGTCCTAACATCTGCGAAATGGCAAATGACGCGAAAGCGGCAGACGCAAAGCTACAGGGGCTAATCGGCTTGGTCCGCATGCCTGCCAGCTACCGAACGATGAGAGGAGGAGTGCTCGTGAATATCAATAGTGTTCTTACAGCCATTAATGGCGGTGACTCTTTGAAGCAAGCGGTTGGCATTCAGCTTTTGAGCAAAGCCAATGATTTGCAATCCGCTACAGCCAGTACTTTAATACAGGATTTTGCTAAAGCCCAGCAGCAGGTTACCGCTTCAGCGGCGCCGCACTTGGGTGGCAATCTCGACATCCGCATATAAGTCTATAACGCAAGAAGCTCTACCTTTACGAAAAGGAGAGCTTCTTTTTTTTTGTTGCGTTACTCTCGCTCTTCACTCGTCAACAGATGGATGAACGATTGGAGGGGCTGCGACATCCACTTTTTGGGATGAAGCAAGAGCTGGAGATCCATGCGCAGATTGGCATGCGAGAATGGAAGCTGTGCCAGCTTGCCCGCGGAGAGCTCGCTTTGCACGGCGATATGCGGCAGCAGGGCAATGCCCAGCCCATTCATGACGCATTGTTTGATCGTTTCCAAATTACCTAGCTCAAAACCGATGCGAAGCGGAATGGCATGATCTTTGAGCAGTTGCTCAAACATGCCGCGATAAATGCAGCCTTCTTCGGTGACGATAAATTCGGCTTCATGGAAGTCACCTAGCTCCACGGCAGCTTGCTGTGACAGGGTATGCGCAAGCGGAGCTATCAGCACCAAAGGTTCTTCACGAACTTTGGTACAGGTTAGCTGATTGTCAGCCGGATAGCGATCCAGTAGGAGACCAATATCGTAGTCGCCATTTTTGACCTTGCTCATCAAAGAGGATTCGCTGTCAGGGTACAGCTGAATATTGAGGCCCGGATACAGCTGTTTCATTTCATGCAAATAGGGAGGCAAATAATAGGCGGCAAGCGAGTTAATCGTTCCGATGGTCAAAGTTCCGCTGACTTGGCTGGCAATCATTTCTTTGGACTGATCGTAAAGATCGAGCATTTGCACAACTAACTTGAGCAAGTTTTCTCCTGGAACGGTTAATCGCAGCTCACGACCGTATCTTTCGAAAAGGGGAACCTTATATTCTCTTTCCAGCTTCTGAATTTGCATGGTGATGCTGGACTGCGCGTAGCCTAGTTCTTCGGCAGCTTTAGTAAAGCTTTTTCGCCGGGCGACTTCCCGGAAGGTTCGGAAATACGTTAAATCCATGGGAGTCCCTCGTTTCATTATCAATAATATTGATGATCGATATCATTTATTATAGCTAACTGTGATGATAAGTTCCATGCTAAAGTGTTTGTATGCAGGAACATAGCGAAGGAGATGAGTCAGATGTTAAAAGAGCAGGACATGAAAGGTGTTTATGTTCCGATTATTACACCATTTGATGAAGAATTTGAGATAGATGCGGCTTCTTTTTACAATCACGCCTATCAGTTGTTTCAAGATGAAGTGGATGGACTTGTTGTCAATGGGACTACAGGCGAGTCGCCGACGATCACGGGGGAAGAATTAGCGGTCTTGTTTGCAACCGCACAGGCGGCAAGAACGGCAGCCAATGTACAAGCGCCGCTCGTCGTCGGCACAGGGACGAATGACACATTATCTACGGTAAAAAAAACAGAAATGGCAGGCAATCTAGGGGCAGACGCTGCACTGGTGGTCGTGCCTTATTACAATAAACCAAGTCAGCAAGGAATTATCGCGCATTTTCGCCGAGCAGCAAGTGTTGGCGTGCCGATCATTGTATACGAAGTTCCCCATCGGACAGGTGTAACATTGGAATTGGATACCGTTCGTGAAATACTCGATATCGACGGGGTTATTGGTATGAAAGACAGTACGCCAAATACGAAACTGTTAGCAGAGCTGACTCGGATGGGCTCGAAGCCAATTCTTTGCGGGGAGGATACGCTGCTGTTTGATGCCCTTCAAGCAGGGGCCAAAGGCGTTATGAGTGCGTCAGCCAATATTGAAACGGAGCGATTCGTCACGTTCTATCGCCATTTCGCAGCTGGCAGGAACGAGCTGTGCAAAGAGCTTTTTGAAGGATTGCTGCCACTTATTCGGCTTCTTTTTGCAGAACCTAATCCGGCTCCGCTCAAATGGCTGCTTGAACAGCAAGGCGTTATAGTGAACGGTACGCTGCGTCTGCCGCTTTTGCCCGTCACCGATAATTTAGCCGAGAGATTAACGACTTTTATATAAGAGAAGAGGGGGAAGTGCGATGAATCGAACGAAAGTGTTTACAGGGTCGCCGTGGGAGCCGCAAGTTGGTTATTGTCGGGCGATTCGTGTGGGAAACCGGATAGAGGTTGCGGGCACGACTGCGATGAAGGATGGTGAAGTCGTTGGTGCGGGGAATGCGTATGAACAGGCGCGATATGTGCTTCAGACGATCGAACATGCCTTGCATGAGCTGGGGGCAACCATGTCTGATGTTATTCGAACGCGCATGTTCGTGACGAATATTTCCTTATGGGAAGAGTTCGGCCGTGCTCATGGCGAGTTTTTTCGCGAGGTGCAGCCCGTGGCTACGATGGTCGAAGTGAAAGCGCTGATTGATCCGGATTTGATGATTGAGATTGAAGTTGAGGCTGTTGTAGGCTGAACTATAAAGGGCTGTCTCCAGAGGGAGACAGCATCGAACCCACTCTGAGCCTGCCAAAAAGGGGGTTGTCCCATAAGTAGATAAACCTACTTGAGGGACAGCTTTTTTGATTGGGATTGGGATTCGGAGAGGATCAATCGCCTATTCCAAACTTACCTTTGCTATTCGATTACCGACAGCTCGGATTTGTACATTTTAACCTGACATAAACTGGCCGTTCTGACCATTCTGCGTGTGATCTTCATTCATGCGTATGAATATAGCGTCCGGATTTATTTCACTATAGCTGTTACGGGTTAGAGTTCTGATAATTTCTTGATGAGCCTCCTACTTTCTCTGACTCTAGCTCCAGTTGCTTTCTCTAAACCTGCAATTATACATCTTTTTTGCTCTTGGAATAGCCTTTACTATTAAATTCCTGCATTTGTGCAGGCTTTTGAGGCTTTTTCTGGATGAGTGGCCGAAAAAGATAAAAATGCCTGCACAATTGCAGGCATTTCCACTTTTTAACCGAATTTGCTCGGAAATTCCTGTATTTTCGCAGGCTTTTACACTTGGGTGAACGGATCTGATCGGGAAGCCCCTTCATCCCACATGGAATTATAAAGTAGTCATCTATCGACGCTTTCCTACTAAATTTGGCTTATGGGACAGCCTCATCGAATCCGCTCTGAGCTTGCCAAAAAGGCCGTCTCCAGAGGGAGACGGCATCGAACCCTGCTTGAGCCTGCCGAAAAAGCAGTCTCAACGCACGAAGGAAGCAGCATCCCGGCGGAAGCACGCTGAGCCTGCCAAAAAGGCCGTCTCCAGAGGGAGACAGCATCGAACCCTGCTTGAGCCTGCCGAAAAGGCAGGCTCAACGCGCAAAGCAGTCCGCCTCCCCGCGAAAGCACGAAGAGCCTGCCAAAAAGGCCGTCTCCAGAGGAAGACGGCATCAAACCCTGCTTGAGCCTGCCGAAAAAGCAGTCTCAACGCACGAAGGAAGCAGCATCCCAGCGGAAGGACGCTGAGCTTGCCAAAAAGGCCGTCTCCAGAGGGAGACGGCATCGAACCCTGCTTGAGCCTGCCAAAAAAGCAGTCTCAACGCGCGAAGCAGGCTGCATCCCCGCGAAAGTACGCTGAACCAAAAAGGACACTCAGGAGGAATTCCTCCTGAGTGTCCTTTTAATCATGCGCAGCTTCTAACTTACACGTTTACCTACAATAATAAGGTCGCGTTCAATGCCATCCAGCTCTGCAATGCCCGGCAAATGCGCCCAGTTCTCAAAGCCAAACTTGCGGAATAGCTGCAAGCTGGGCTCGTTATGGCCGAATATGAAGCCAAGCAAGCTTTTGATTCCTAATTCAGGACTAGCTTCAATCGCTTTTTCGATTAAATATCGGCCAATGCCTCTGCCGCGGTAGGCTTCATCCACATAAATGCTGACTTCTGCTGTAGCATTGTAGGCAGGTCGGCCATAAAAGGATTGAAAGCTGAGCCAAGCACAAATATGATCGCCGTCTTCCATGACCCATAAGGGGCGGAAGTCGGGGGAGTGCTCATGAAACCAAGCTTCTCGGCTTGCCGTTGCAACAGGTTCCGTATCAGCGGTGACCATACGGCCTGCTACAGTTGTATTATAGATGCGGACGATGTCTGCAAGATCTTCAAGCTGGGCATTGCGAATAGGGAGTGGTGAGGTGCTCATTGTGTCAGTTCATTCCTTTCACTTAGTTGCTCATTGCTGCAAGCTTCATCCAGAATCGGCTGATGGTTTCTGTGCCTTTACTCCAATTCATCAAATGAAAATGTTCATTCGGAGCATGCAAATTTTCACCTGGCAAGCCAAAGCCAAGAAGCACAACCGGAGCGTCCAACACGCGTCCTAATACTTCAATAATGGGGATCGATCCGCCGCTTCGTGTATAGACTGGCCATACGCCATAGGTGTCCTCATAAGCCTCGGCTGCTGCAACCATGACGGGCTCATCAATATGGGTTATAAAAGGATTGCCTCGCAGCTGGCGGTCCAGAGTGACTTTGACGCCAGGCAGTGATTGCGCATGAATATGCGTTTCAATGGCATCCATGATTTCTTCCGGCACCTGCGCCGCAACGAGGCGACAGGCTACTTTGGCCGTAGCCCGATTCGGTATGATGGGTTTAATCCCTTCGCCTTGGAATCCGCCAGCTACGGATGTAATTTCCAGTGTTGGCCTTGATGTGGTTTGTTCATAGAAGGAGAATCCTTTTTCCCCATACAGCGAATCCACTTGCAAATCAGTGCGTACTTTGTTTTCATCCGGTTCCACTAGTTTAAACGCTTCTCGTTCTTTGTCAGAGAGTTCGATAACGCGGTCATAAAATCCTTTTACTGCAACTTGACCCTCATCATCGTGAAAAGTGCTGAGAAGCTTTGATAAGGCATGAATCGGATTCTGAACGGCACCTCCAAACAACCCCGAATGCAGATCGCTATTCGCGCCATCCACCGTAATTTCGAAACCTGCTAGTCCGCGAAGACCATACATGAGGGCCGGTTTGCCAGGCCCGTGCATTTGCGTATCGGAAAGTGTGATGGCATCAGCTTGTAATTTGTCTTGATATTTCTCTACAAAAGCAGGCAAATGCTTGCTGGCAATTTCTTCTTCGCCTTCGATGCAGAATTTCAAGTTTACAGGAAGACTGCCATGTGTGCGGAGAAACGCTTCAACCGTTTTGACGTAAAGCAGCAGTTGACCTTTGTCATCGGTGCTGCCTCGGCCGAACAGCTTGCCATCGCGAATGACGGGATCAAAGGGCGGCGTCTCCCAGAGCTCAAGCGGCTCAGCGGGTTGAACGTCATAATGACCATAGATCAGCACGGTCGGCTTGCCTGGAGCATGCAGCCAATCTGCATAAACGACCGGATGCCCGCCAGTGGGCATAATTTCAATATGTTCAAGACCTGCTTGCTTCAACGATTGTGCCGTCCACTCGGCGCAGCGAAGCATATCGGGCTGGTGCTCGGCGACAGCACTGATGCTTGGAATCCGCAGAAACTGCATGAGTTCCTCTATGTGTTGATCCTTTTGCTCGTCCAAATAAGCTTTGATGGGTTCAATCATGTGTAAGTTCTCCTTCTTTGAAAGCAATAGTAGTTAGTTGCTCCTTTTAACTTCCCCAAATACAGGTGAAATCCTGCAAATTCGTCTTAAAGAGGTGCATATTTATCCGAGAATGGCCAATCTGACTCGCACCAATCGTGTTTTATAAGAGCATCTAAAATAGGTCATTGGTTGTATGGAGAAATCTTCCATTTAATAGTATCTTTTAATAGATTACACGTATGGATTTTATTGTAAAAAAATTTTCAGGAAATTTTCAGTTTCATGAAACTTTTTTGGAAGATTCATCGTCTACTTTAGCATACATACAGTTTATCAATGAAAGGGAGTCCTACGAGTATGGCGAGATGGTTTCGCAAAAAAAACACATCGGAGGCTTTGGCGTTCGAAGAAGAGCAGGCAGTTGAAGTCAGCTCATCTCCTTCTAGACAAATAAAATCTCCACTTTTGACCGTAAGTGGCGTCCATCGCTCCTTTCAAGTTGGAGGTCAGAGATTGGATGTATTGAAAGGGATCGAGATGGAGCTGAAGCCGCTGCAGTTGGTGATGCTCAAAGGCCGTTCAGGTTCTGGCAAAACAACGCTGCTCAATTTAATTGGTGGGCTTGATCAGCCGAATGAGGGGGAAATTCGGTTTCAGGAGCATGCCTTCCATCTTAGCAGTGATGATGAGCGGACTTTGATTAGACGCAAAGAGATTGGCTTTATCTTTCAATCCTATGCCTTGATGCCTCTGCTGTCTGCTTGGGAGAATGTGGAACTCGCACTGCGCATGGCAGGCATTCCGCGTTCAGAGTGGAAAGCCAGGGTTAAGCACTGTTTGGAGCTTGTAGGACTTGGCAAGCGGATGCATCATCGTCCCTTTGAACTTTCCGGAGGAGAGCAGCAGCGTGTGGCGATAGCCAAAGCGATTGCGCATCGGCCATCGCTAATCTTGGCTGATGAGCCTACAGCAGAATTGGATTCCCAGATGGGAGCACAAATTATGTCTGTATTTCGCAGTATTATGAAGACAGAGCAGATTACGATATGTATGACGACTCATGACCCTACAATTTTGGAGGTTGCCGATCATGTTTACGAAATGGTGGACGGGAAGTTCGTCTCTTAATTGGACGAAGAAGCCCCTAGCAGCAGCACTTATATGTTCAACTCTCATCATCGCTTCAGGCTGCTCGCTATTGCCTAAAGAGCAAGAGGAAGAAGCCATCCCGTCGATTAATCCACCGAAGCTTTCGAAGAAACCAGAATATACGGTGAAAACAGAAACGCTGGAAACGAAAGTCAGAGGAAGCGGGCGCCTTATGGCGTTGAAGGAGGAGAAGCTATTTTTCTCCGAAGATATGACGGGGAAACGAATTAGCGCCGTTCTTGTGAAGAATGGAGACGCTGTTGTACAAGGACAGCCGATTGCCGAGCTTGATGTTTCGGATATGGATAGCGATTTAAAGCGGAAAAAGCTGCAAACGCGCAAAGATGAGCTGACCATGATCGAAACGCTGCGCAAGGCGGACGAGATGACACCGGAGCAAATTGAGCAGGCGAAAATTGATTTCGAGCTGAAACGCGAGGAGCTTGCGAAGCTTGAATTGCAAGTAAGCAAAGCTCAATTAGTAGCACCTTTCAGCGGCAATATTGTGACAGTTGTTTCGAAAAAGGGTGATACCGTGAAATCAGGCGAATCCGTTGCAACGCTCGCTGATTTGAATGAGCTTACGGTTGCGGCAAGCATCAGCGCTGATGACGCCAAGAAGATCGCCATTGGCATGGAAGCGCAAGTAGATATCAATTCCTCAGGTCAGCACAAGGGAAAAGTGAAGCAGCTTCCGGTTGTGCAAGGGAATGACAATAACAATGGCGGAGGATTCCCTGGTGATGGACAAGGCGGCCAGCAGGATTCGATTGACAAATATTTGGTCGTACAGCTGGATGAATTCCCCAAAGGTTTAAATCGAGGAACACCGCTTAGTGTCACCATCATTACCCAAAGAAAAGAAAATGCCACAACGATTCCACTCGCAGCGCTTCGCACCTATTCCGGTCGCAATTATGTTCAAGTGATTGATGCGCAAGGGAATAAGAAAGAAGTGGACGTGGAGATCGGCCAACAGACGTCAACGGATGTGGAGATTGTAAAAGGTCTTACAGCCGGTCAGAAAGTAGTGGGTCGCTAATGTCCATCCCGATGCTGCGGTTTTTATTTCGGAAAATGTGGAATACCCGCTGGCTAACGCTAAGCACGTTATTAGGCCTTGTCATGGCTGTTGCCTTTACCACGAGTATCCCGATGTATGCAGATGGATCCTTGAAACGAGTCGTTGCCAAATCGCTGGAAGAGAAGTCCAGCGGATTGCCTGCAGGCTCTTTGCTTATGCGATATCAAGCCGTTGGGTCAGAACGTGCAGGACTAGATGAGCTTAAAGACGTCAATGTATATATACAGGATCAAATTCCTAAGGATATTGCTTTTCCAGTAGCAACTTTCGCAAGCACCTACACCATCAAAGGGGCTCAGCTGACACCGGCCGATCAGACGAAAGTGGATCCAAGCAAACGTCGTCAGATGACGTTGACTTCGATGAGCGGGCTCAATAATCAGGTGGAATGGACCATTGGGCAGATGGCAGCGGGACAATTGCAAAATGGCATGATTGAAGCTGTTGTTCTCGAAGAAGCTTTATATCGCAATGATCTGCATATCGGGGATGTCTTTAACTATTCCGTTACCGGTGCAGGTGGAAGCCAGCTTCTAAAGGTGAAAATTGTTGGCTCTTTCAAACCGAAGAATGACGCAGATTCCTATTGGTTCCAAGGGTTGGAAGGATTAGTCAATACACTTGTTATTCATGATGATGTGTTTATGAAGACGTTGTTAACGGAGAAGAAAATTCCGCTGCAGCTTGCTAATTGGTATTATGCTTTTGATTTGCGCAATATTCAAACGAGTCAATTATCGCAATTGGATAACCGTTTGGAGCGGCTGGATATCAACTTGTTCCAGAAGCTCAAAAATACGAAGGTAGATGTGTCCTTCAAGCCTATTCTTGCCGAATTTAAAGCGCAAAGCTTGCAGATGCAAATTTTACTGTTCACCTTAGCGGCACCGATGATTGCCATGGTTTTCTATTACATTGTGATGAATGCCAGACAATCCCTAGATCGCCAACGTGGCGTAATCGCTATTTTGCGAAGCCGTGGAGGCAGCACTAATCAAATTATCGGCATTTACTTTCTGGAAGGTTTGCTGCTTGGCATTATTGCGCTGGTTATCGGTCCGTTTATGGGCTGGTTCATGGCCAAAAGCATCGGTTCCTCGAGCGGATTCCTGACGTTCGTAGATCGCAAATCGATTCCAGTCAGCTTCACGTCGGAAGCGATGCTTTATGGCAGTCTCGCCGTTCTTATCGCGATTCTCGCCAGTGTGATTCCAGCCGTTATGTTTGCGCGATCTTCGATCGTGAACTACAAACAGCAGCTTGCGCGTTCCGATCGCTCGCCGCTCTGGCAGCGTTGGTTCCTTGACATCGCGCTGCTTGGTTTCGTCGGTTATGGCTTCTACTTATTTGATCAACGTCAAATATTATCCGTACAAACCGGGCTGACGACAGATCAGCTCCAAGTGCATCCGCTCTTATTTTTCGTGCCTGCACTTTCGATCTTTGCGCTTGGACTTTTCTTTCTGCGTATTTTTCCATGGCTGCTTCGATTGTTCGGCTGGCTTGGCCGCAAATTCCTGCCAGTGCCGCTGTACTTAACCCTTGCACAGCTATCCCGTTCAGCCAAAGCCTATTATCCGCTGATGCTGCTTCTGATCCTTACGTTGGGTCTTGGGGTGTACAATTCTTCAGCAGCACGCACGATAGATTTGAACTCGACGGAGAGAACCCTCTACCAGTATGGAACGGATGTCGTGATGCAGACTGTTTGGGAAGGCTTTTCGGATGATCTGCCCAAAGATCCAAACGCAGGCAAAAACGGCGGTTCGCAGGGAAGCGGAGGAAACGGCGGGAATGGCTCTAATGGCTCTAACGGCAATGGTGGTTCGGGTGGCGGCCAAGGCGGTCCCAAGCCAGGCGAAGAAACGCCAAGCAAGATCAGATATGTCGAGCCGCCATTTCAAGTATTCCGTGATTTAGAGGGCGTTAAAGCAGCTGCAAGAGTGCTGCAAACCAAAGGAAATGTCGTCGTATCCGGTAAATCGACCGGCCAAGGCATGGTTATGGGCATCGACAATGTCGATTTTGCCAAAGTAGCCTGGTTTCGACCAGACTTATTCCCAGCACCGCCGCATCAATATTTAAATTTGCTGGGAAGTTACGAGCAGGCCGTCATCATTCCTTCCAACTATGCGAATAAATATGCGCTGAAAACAGGAGATTTGCTCTCCATCACGATTGGACAGCAGCCTGTAGAATTCGTCGTTGTCGGCATCTTGCCTTATTGGCCAAGTCAATATCCAGATCAAATGCCATTTTTCATTACCAATCTGGATTATTTGTATGATCAGGCTCCGATTCTTCCTTATGAGGTTTGGCTGAAAATGAAGCCGGACGCGAAAGTGGCGCCTCTTGTTGCAGCCCTGCAAGCCAAAGGAATTGAGCTTGCCTCCGTAAAAGATGTGCGCAATGAGCTGATCATTCAGAACAAGCTTCCTGCCAGAGGCGGTGTATTCGGCATCCTCAGTCTAGGATTCTTGGTCTCGGTAACGGTATCTTTAATCGGCTACATGCTGTATTGGTTCTTCAATCTTTCCAGTCGTGTCGTACAATTCGGGGTGCTTCGTGCCATGGGGCTTTCGCGCAAACAATTGACCGGGATGCTCCTTCTCGAGCAAGGCTTTACAGCGGGCTTATCGATTGCCCTGGGGATAGGGATCGGTAAATTAACAAGCTATTTCTTCCTGCCTTTCTTGCAAACCTCACAAAATGTGAAGACGCAAGTGCCGCCTTTCCGTGTCGTTTTCGATTCCAAAGATACCTACCAGCTATATTTCGTCGTAGCTTTTATGATGATAACTGGGGCGCTGCTGCTGTTCTTGCACATTAGAAGGCTGCGTGTTCATCAAGCTGTGAAGCTGGGGGAGGAGAAATAGCATGATTACCTGTGAAGGCTTGGTCAAAATTTACAAAACAGATGAAATTGAAGTTGTCGCCTTACAAGGGCTGAACATCCAAATCGACGCCGGTGAGCTGATGGCGATTATTGGGAACAGCGGAAGCGGCAAGTCCACCTTCCTTAACATTTTGGGAGGGCTGGATCGCCCGTCTGCTGGTCAAGTGAAAGTCGGCGACTGGGATTTATTGAAGATTACGGATAAGCAGCTTGTTGAGTACAAACGGCATACAGTCGGATTCATCTGGCAAAATAATGCACGCAATCTTGTGTCGTATTTAACCGCACTGGAAAATGTCGAAATGCCCATGATGCTTAGCGGCAACTATGATCCGGTCTATGCCAAGCAATTATTGGAATGGGTCGGTCTGAGCCACCGAATGAACAACAAGCTGCAGGAACTGTCAGGGGGCGAACAACAGCGCGTCGCCATTGCGATATCGCTTGCGAATCGCCCACGGCTGCTGCTGGCTGATGAGCCTACTGGATCTGTAGATACGAAGACGGCAGATATGATTCTCTCTATTTTTCAACGGTTGAACAAGGAACTGGGGGTAACCATTGTTATTGTTACCCATGATTTATCCATGGCTGGCAAAGTGGGAAGAGTTGTCGCCATTCGAGACGGGATGACAAGCTCAGAGTTTATTGCAAGGAATCCTTCGATTGATGGCACGGCAACTGGATTTACGAGCGAAGACCACGAAGAGTATGTCGTTCTGGATCGAGCAGGCAGGCTGCAAGTTCCGAAGGCTTACTTGACAGCTCTGCAAATTGATGGCAAAGCATCGATGGAGTTCGATGGCGAGAAAATTATGATCAAAGCACCAAAAGGGCTAGCTGCGAATGAAGATGCAGCACCTATAACATCTACTGTTGGAGGGAAAACGAAATGAAATTGATGAATCGTAAAATGCTGGCTACAACCTTAACGCTTAGCTTGGTTGTGCCTTTAGCTGTTGCTTGTACAAAAGGGGATAAACCGGATGATAAGCAGGAACGTGTACTTCGCATCGCGAATTCCATGGGATATGGCGGAGATGATGAATATTTCAGACAACAATTCACGGAAATTTTTGAGTTTGCCAATCCAAATATCAAAATTGAGTTTATTCCTACGATGGACGACGCGTTCCGCTTTGGCGGGGGTCAACCTGGTGAAAAGATGCCTGATCCTATGGTGAAATTGAAGGAAGTTATGCAGGGTGACAATCCTCCGGATGTGGTCATGGTCGGTTATGAGCAACTGCCCGAAATTATTGAAAGCAATTTATTGACACAGCTTGATCCTCAGATTACGAAAGATAAATTCGATACATCCGGCATTGTGCCTGCGGTCATTGATGGCATCAAAAATGCAGGCGGCGGCAAGCTCTATGCCTTAGCGCCGACGTTTAGTTCATCAGCTCTCATTTATAATAAAAAAATGTTTCAGGATGCTGGTGTAGATTTTCCGAAGGACGGCATGACATGGGATGAAACTTTTGATCTTTCCAAACGTCTAGTTAAAGGGCAAGGAGAGAATCGCATTAACGGCTTCTCTTTCTCTACACAATCGCAAGGCGACAATTTATTTTATGGCATGCAAATGTATACAGCTCCCCTTCAGCTCAAAATGTTTGATGATGCCGGAGAGAAAATGACGGTAGACACGGATCAATGGGAAAAGGTTTGGGCGAAAATGGCGCAGCTGCAGAAAGACAATGTGTTCCCGGAATTGATGGATCCTCAGAAGCCGATGAACCGCCAATTCGATCAGAACAATCCATTCTCTTATGATGACTTCATGTCGAATCGTTTAGCGATGGGAATTATCAATTATGGACAGCTTCAGCAGATTACGAATGCGAACAAAAATGCAGCCAGCTACAAAGGTTATACCCCTATTGATTGGGATGTCGTAACGATTCCTTCCCATCCTGAAGCGAAGGGTGTCGGCGGATCTATCTACATGAATGGGATTATGGGGATCAATGCCAAAGCGCAAAATCCTGAAGATGCATGGAAATTCATTAAATTTATTAATGGCGAAGATTGGGCAAAGCTGAAGTCACACAGCTCTTATAATTTAGTAGCTCGTTCCAAGTATTTGAAACCTAAGGATGGATTGGATTTCCATATGGAAGCTTTCTATAATGTCGTGCCTGCTCCGATGGAAAATAACATGAAACTGTATCGTGATAATCCGAACATTTATCAGGTTCAAGAGATTGGGCGCCAGCAATTCTCGAACGTCCTGCAAGGGAAAACAACCGCACGCGAAGGACTTAAGCAGTGGCAGACACAAGGCGATGCGATGCTGAAACAAATGAAAGAAAACCCAACCACACCAATGCAACCCGGCGTGATGCAGGCTGTACCTGCCGGTTAAGGCAGATCAGCTTGACAGCTAACAGCCAGATAGACTTATAAGGAGGTCATTCATCCCCATGAAAATTAAGTTTCATCATATTCGCTTGGCCACTATTGCTTTGTCGGCAACCTTAGTCCTAGGAGCTGTTACGCCCGTATGGGCGGACAGCAGTCCAGCAGCAATCTCAGTTGCTATAGGCAAGGTGCCGATCACAGGCAGCAGCTATTTTGAATTAAAGCAAATTCACGTTCTTCCTGACCAAAGCGGGAAATTGGCGACATTCACCATCAGCATACACAACGAAGGCAGCAGCGAGCTGCAGTTTATTGATTACTGGGCCCGCTTGAAAAGCAAATCCGGCAATCAATTCTCGGCGCGTTTAGTACCTGCGGATAAAGATAAGAACCGTGTGGCCCCAGGGTCAACGACGGATTTAACCTTTTATGCGAATGTGAATGCAACCACGAATTTGCAAGATCTCGTTGTTCAATTCATCAAATGGGATTTCAGTCAGACCAATTTTGAACGTGTGCTTGGCGAAGTTGCCGTTCCTGCTGATTTCACGGATGTCACGCCAACCGACAGCGCTGCGTCCATTTCCATTGGGGGCGTTCAAGTCAATGCTTCGATTAAGAAGTTCGTCAGCAACAAAAATGAAAAATATCATGTTCCAACAGTCTACTTAACGTTAGAAAATGTGGGGAATAACGCAGTCACGATTCCTTCCTACCTCTTTTCCATCCGCACATCCGAGGGCCTGCTGTATCCTGTGGAAGCCAAAGGAATTAAGGATCTAAAGATTAATCCAAAGGAACAGAAAGAAATTCAATTATCCGGTTCGATACCGGTCGCGGTTGCTGCGGATGCTTGGCAGCTATCCGTGGCTGAGACAATTGCAGATCTGAAGTTGAATGTTGCGGTTGCCAATTTTCAATTGCCGGCTGTTTCCAAACAGGATGGCGGCTCAATCGGCAAAGAATATACCTTCACAAACAAATCAGGCGTGTATACGACGCAATTGAATGGACTTCATCGTTTGCCTTGGGATGATCAAGACATTTTAACGGCGGATTTAACACTTTTCAACAAAGGTGATGAGTCCTTGCCTATCCCCAAATTATCGGGCTACTTCATGCTGGATGATGCTGTGAAAATTGATGCGAAGCTCATTCAGACGGAAAAAGTAATCGGACTAGGGGCAAAAGGGAATGTGAATCTGCAGATTGCCGGAAAAGTCCCTTATACGTATGAATTTTCTAAAGTGAAGCTTGTCCTGCAGGAGAATGAAACGGACACACCGGCTTCAGGAACGGATAAGGGCAGCACAACGACTACGGATGTGTTGGAGTTCTCCGCACAGTCCGAGATACAGGCTATTCCTTTTGTTAACTCTGGAGAATCCTATACCACGAACGATGTGGGGCGCAAAGCTAAATATGCGGTTCGCAATGTCTCTACTTATGAAGACAAGACGAATATCATGTTTTCAGCTATGGTCGAGGTCACTAATTTAGAGAAACGATTCTCAACGGTTTCTAAGCTGGTTGCTAACTTCCGTTCTCCAGATGGGACGATATTCCCAGCTTCCGTTGCAGAAGTGAAAAACAAGATCAGTCCAACGGGGAAAGCTTTACTGAATGTGTGGGCTACCGTACCGAAAGGGTTTTCCACCGCTAATATGAACTTGCTTTTGGGAGAGGCAGTTACGGAAGGCAAATTGTCAGAGGGAGAAAA
The DNA here is from genome assembly GCF_013204855.1 of Paenibacillus alba. Lineage (GTDB taxonomy): Bacteria > Bacillota > Bacilli > Paenibacillales > NBRC-103111 > Paenibacillus_E > Paenibacillus_E alba. The sequence continues at coordinate 353,231 of NZ_JABMKZ010000003.1, forward strand.
GGCCGTAGCCGATTCTTATGTTAATCCTGTTTCCTACTGGCTTCCGGACGAGAAGAAAGAGGTAGCGAAAACTCTCAAAAATGTTGATTTGTTCCCTTATACCATTTCAATTGATAAGATTAGCACGGCTGTTGAGGATAATCTGTTTAAGCTGAAGTTTAATTACGAGCTGACCAAGGAAAAATTAACGGAAATTAATACCGAAGGCCATAATTTATTGCTTGTTTTTGAAGATGGCGGCGGCATTAAGCGTTTTGAGAAAAAATTCGATTTTAAAGATTTTGATGTTTACAATGGTGACTCCACCGCTGACGAGGATACGAAGATCCGCCTTGGCAAACGAGAAAAATTCTTAATCTCCATTTCAGACCCAGGACTTATTTTCAATACTAAATACCTTGAGAAGTACAAGCTTAGTGTGTATGACGAGTTCCAAGGCCAAAGAAAACTGCTGGCCACACAGACTGCAGATTGGTTTATCACGACGGACTAGCACTGAAATTGAAGCGAAGGCACAGAGCCTTCGCTTTTTTTTGTATTCAGTCACATCAAGTCATAACCAATAAGTGAACGATATGACCATTTTATGACTGAGATATGACTTCCCTCACCTGTTTTTCTGGCAATGAAGCGATATAATAAATCCAGATCGCGAATAAACATAAAATTTCAATGCAACTTTATGTTTTGTTAAGAATTTCCAAGTATGATGAATGAGTGTGCATCACGGTAGTAACGTAATAAAGCTGGTGATAGGGGAGAAGTGAGAATGTCCAAGTTAACTGAGTTTTCCATGAAAAATATAGCAGCGATCTTTATTGTTATGCTGCTATTGGTCGTAGGAGGAACGTTTTCTACAACCACACTGAAGGTAGAAAGTATGCCGGATATTACGTTTCCTGTCGTCATTATTAGTACGACATATGTCGCACCTCCGAAGGATGTGCTGGACGAAGTAACGAAGCCATTAGAAAAGGCTGTCGCGGGGTTAGATGGATTGAAAACCCTAAGCTCAGGCTCACAAGACAATTACTCACAGATTATTTTGGAGCTGGAACAAGATAAAAAGCCTGAAGATGTCAAGAAAGATGTGGAGAGCTTGATCTCCAATGTGAAGCTGCCTCAAGGCTCCGAGAAGCCGAAGGTATTAACAGCTGGCTTCGCGTCCGAGCCGGTCTATTACTTAGCGGTTTACGGCGATGCGTCCACGAACCAAACCGAGCTGGATAAAGCCTACAAGGATACGATTCTTCCCGGCTTTAACGGCTTAAAAGGAATCGACCATGTGGATTCGGTCGGTAATCAAGACGCAGTACTTACGATTAAATTGGATGCGCCCGCGATTAACAACTATGGGCTGACTCCAGCAGAAGTATCGAGCTTGATTAAAGCTTCACTCGTTTCCAGCCCTGCGGGCACAGTGGACTTCAATGGGAACTCACAGATGGTTCGTGTCAAAGGCGAGCTGGATACGATTTACAACTTAGATAATTTGAAAATTTCAACCAAAACAGGCGACACGCTGCTATTGAAGCAAATTGCTAAAGTAGAAGCTATCAGCGAGTCGAAGTTTATCGCCCGATTAGATGATCAAGCAGCAATTGGGGTACTTTTATACAAAACGAAGGCAGCAAATGCCGTTGAGTTCGCAGATAGTGCCGATAAGCTGATGACGGACTGGGGAACAACACTCCCAGGGGTTAAATTCCATAAGATCTATAATTCAGCTAACGACATTAAGGATTCCATCCATGGCATGGTGCAAGAAGGCGGATTAGGCGCTGTGCTTGCCTCGCTTATGATTCTGCTGTTCCTGCGTAATATTCGTATGACGGTTATCGTTCTCGTTTCGATTCCTCTTTCGATTCTGGTCACCTTATTGGTAATGGGACCGCTCGGTATCTCATTGAACATTATGACGCTTGGCGGAATGGCGATCGCCGTTGGTCGGGTCGTCGATGACAGTATCGTCGTTATTGAGAATATTTATAGTCAGCTGCAGGCTGCTCAAGAGCGAAATGAATCTGTCATCAAGCTAGCTACGAAACAAGTCTCTAGCGCGATTACGTCCTCGACGATTACAACTGTAGGTGTATTTGGTCCTATCGGCTTCGTGAGCGGAGTTGTCGGTGAAGTATTCCGTCCATTCGCCATCACACTTGTGGTCGCTTTAATGTCATCTTTGATTGTTGCGTTAACGGTAATTCCAATGCTGGCGAAGTTATTAGTGCTGCGCAGCAAAAAACTAGGTTCACACGATGATAATCATGTGACACCGATGGCTAAAAAGTACAAAAAAGCACTTATCTGGTCATTGAACAACCGTATCAAAACCTTGTTGATTTCTTTAGTTGTTCTTGTTCTTTCAATCTTCATAACTGTTCCTAACTTGGCAGTTGCTTTTATGCCGAACAGTGAATCTGTTAAGCAAGGTGCTATCACGATTAAAATGCCGCGGGAAACATCCATCGAAATGATGAATGAGAAATCTAAAGAGCTCGAAAAAGATTTGAAGCAGCATACAGACAAAGCAGGCAAACCTGCGTTCAAGTACATTGAATCTCTCGTTGGTTACAACCAAAGCAGCGACCGTTTTGCCTACAGAACGATGATGTTTTTTGAATTAACACCAGAGACCGATGCAGATGCAGGGGTTAAGAAGTACAAAGAAGATATGCTGAAGCTCCTTCCAGCAGGCTCTGAAGTTAATATTCAACTGTTCACAGGCGGTCCGCCAACCTCGACGGGTGCCGATTTCTCTTATGCGCTTAAAGGAGATGACCAGCTTTATCTCAAGCAGGCGGCTCAGCTGATCAAGGATAAAATGAAGGAATTCCCAGAACTGAATGATATTAAAGACAGCCTAAGTGATTCCAAAACAGAAGTTGAAATCACCGTAGATCAAAACAAAGCACGCTTGTATGGTCTTTCAAGTTCACAAATTCTCCAGTCGGTGAATGCTTGGATTGCAGAGGAGAAGCTTGGTGATTTGAAATTCAACAATGTCACTTATGAGACTAAAGTGCTGTTAAATCCGATGTACAAAAATTCGGTCGATAAATTAGGTCTTTTCCTGATTAAAACGCCGACAGGCCAAACGGTGCAGTTGAATGAACTTGCTAAAGTCAGACAGATTGATGCGCCTAGCAGCATTAGTCGAGAAGATCAAGAGCAAATCATCAGCGTAAGTGCTAAAATTGTTAGCACAGACAAAGGCGGCGCAAGCAAGAAAATTTCAGATGAGCTTGCCAAAATTGAATTGCCATCCGGCGTAAGCCGTGAAGTCAAAGGCGTGTCCGACGATATTAACAAAAGCTTCATGGAAATGTTCATGGCCATCATCGCGTCCATCTTCATTGTATATACCGTCATGGTTATTGCTTTTGGAAACGCCCGAGCACCGTTAGCGATTCTATTCTCACTGCCGCTGGCAGCCATTGGGGGGCTCCTTGGACTTCTATTGACCGGGGAATCCATTAACGTAACCTCACTGATCGGATTCTTGATGTTGATCGGTATCGTAGTAACGAATGCCATTGTTCTTGTCGATCGTGTTCAACAGCTTAGAAATCAGAATTATTCCATCCGCGATGCCTTAGTTGAAGCGGGGATTACGCGCTTAAGACCGATTATTATGACGGCAGGCGCAACCATTATTGCTTTGCTGCCGCTTGGACTAGGTTTATCCAAAGGAACGATTATTTCCAAAGGCTTGGCGGTTGTTGTTATTGGCGGTCTGACGACTTCTACGCTGCTTACACTCGTCATTGTACCCATCATTTATGAAATGTTATTTAAGAAAAGAGAAGGCCGTTGGTTCAAAAGAAAAGGGAAGTCGGCAACTGTACAATCGGAGCAAGCAGCATCTGTTCTTCAATAAGCTGAATAGGGGAAAAGGAGAAAATGAATATGAAACGTCAGTTGTTTACGATTAAACAGAGTGCCAAATTATTCGGTATCGTCGCGCTTAGCGCGGCGATCGCCGTAGGATGTTCCGCATCGCCAGCGGCAAGCCCTGCCGCGACCACGGCAGCTGCTGAGCAAGGGGTTAAGGTCGTCAAGACGGCCAAGATCGTGAAGCAAAAGATTGGTGATCCGATTGAACAAGTGGGAGATGTTGAATCCTCTGTTCAATTGGATGTAGTGACGAAGTCTGGCGGCGAAGTCATTGAGATTGTGAAGAAGCGCGGGGATAAAGTTGAAAAAGGCGATGTCCTTTTCCGCTTGGATCCAACGGATACGTTGATTCAGAAAGATTTAAATACAGTGAGTATTAAAGGGGCTCAAGCTGGACTAACAGCTGCCAAGCAAAACACTTCAAATGGGATCGAGGATGCGAAGGATCGCGTTTCCAAGATGGAAACAGCCGTCAACGATCTACAGAAAGCCTATAATACGATTCATAACGATTATGACTTGGGAACTGCAACCAAAGCTCAGCTAGATCAGGCTCAAACGACATTAACGAATACGAAGAAGGATCTCGATAGTGCAAGAAGATCATTGAAAACCTTGCAAGAGACCAACTCGCTTGCGCAAGCGGAGACAAGTCTGGAATCCGCACAAGTCTCTGCACGCAGCATTGAAAGATCGCTGAGCAATCTGGATGTTAAGGCCCCGGCTTCAGGTGTCTTAACAGATCTTAACGTGACCGTTGGCCAATCATTGAATATCGGAGTTCGTGTTGGAGAAGTTCAACAAACGAACCCTGTCAAAATTAAGTCGCAATTAACCGAAGCTTCGGCTAATCTAATTAGAGGGAAAAGTGAATTGACGTTCTACATTCCGGACGTGACTCAGAAAGCTAGTGCAAAAGTCATTTACTTATCCGATGTCATTAACGGGCAAACCAAGACGTACGATCTTGAGCTGGAAGTTGCGAATCCCGATGGCAAGCTGAGACCAGGCTCCAAGGCGCAAGTAGAACTGACCAAGGATGATGAGCAAGTCGTGCCGGTTGTGCCAAGTTTAAGCATCGTCCGTGAGGGCGGGGATAATTTCGTCTACATCGCAAATGGTGAAACCGTACAAAAACGTAAAGTTGAACTCGGTCGTTTGAATGAAACGAATCAGGAAGTGATTTCCGGCGTAAAAGAAGGCGATGTGCTCGTTATTTCCGGGCAGCATCAATTGAAAGATCAAGATAAAGTCAAGATAAGCAACTAACTTATCCCTTAGGAGGAGAAATAAGTGAAGAAGACGATGAAGAGATCGCTAGCTACCATTATTCTATCCACTGCACTTTTAACTACAGCATCTTTTCCTGCATGGGCAGCTGAAGGATCTAACCTAACCGCTTTTGCGGCTACGAATGCTGTCACAAGCTATACGTTAACGGATAAAGTTGAAGTGGAAATCAAAAGCATACTCAACGAGCATGAATCCGACTCAACGAAGCTCGGAGCTGTCATCCGGGTGCGAAACACAAGTGGGAAAATAACCCGCGTACCTGATTTTGAATTGCGTGTTCATATGGCGGATGGTACGGACTACACCCTTCAGCCAAGCGCCAAAAATGTCAAATCGATTCAACCCAAAAGTCAACAGGAGCTAAGCTATTTGACCGTTGTAGACGGTGGCGATGATGTGGCTCTTACGGATCTCAGCTTCGTAGATGTTGATTTGGAAGTGTATCCTAAGAAAGAAACAACGCTGCTAGCCGTTAAAGTCGATGGCAGCAATGTATGGAACGGCAGCGACAGCTCGATCACAAAGCCTGCAGCTATTCTCAAATGGGGCGAAGCTTTTGCACTACCTTCCTTGCGTTCGCCGTTAGGATTCATCCCGATTGACATTCATAAAGAAATAACAGCAAAAGGTGTTTCGACAGTCGTTCAAATTCAAGTTGTGAACCCGACCAAAGAACGCCAGACCGTACCTAACTTCGGCATCGATGGCAAGACGGAAGATCGTGTGTATTCCGGAAGCCGTGCAGAAGCTTCCGTTACCTTGGAGCCAGGTGAGAAGAAGTATATCCATATTGTGATTCCAACGGATTTGGACACCGAATTCACCAGCTTGAATGTTGTGACGCCAGAAGTGTTTTCCGTAGCGGCTGGCGAAGGCAAGTTCGTGGATAATTCCTATCATGTGGGTCGTATCAACATTCTGCTGCCAAGCGGAGCTGCGACGCAAGGCGTCATTCCGGCTCCTGATTATGCGTTGGGTACTCCAGTTAAGCTGGATTCGACGAATAAATTTGTTCCATCGAATGTTGATGTATCGTTAGTTGAGCTTCATGTTACCAGCAATGAAGATGATGGTTTCAATACGGCTGTCGCTAAGTTTAAACTGACGAACAACAGCGATCGTCCAATTCCGATTCCGGCCATTCAAACGGAGCTGGTGAGCAAAGACGGATATGCCTACGGCGGCAAAAGACAGGCGCAGACCGCACTTAGTGTCGTTCCGAATGCTTCGTATGTAGTAAGCTACTCATACGCACTTCCTGCTTCCGAGACAGGGGACGGCTTGAAGATGAATCTTTACAGCCAACAATCGAGTGGAGAAACAACCTATAAGTCACTTCTTGCTACCGCTAAAGTACCTGTGCAGAAAAATGATTTTACAGGGAAAGAACTTCAGGTATATCCATATCAAATCACGATCAAAGATTGGAGCATTTCAGCAATTTTACAAGCTGCGATGATCTATGATTATAAGCTGAAGCTGGATCTGGATATTAAACCGGATAAAAAAGTAACCGTGGATAAATTCAACAGCAGCCTTTCCTTTGAATTGTTCGACAAAGTGGGCAATCCGGTCGGGAAAACCGTTCAAGCTTTATCTGGCGAAGGCCGATTGTATAATGGAACGAATACCATTGATCTGAATGCGAGATCTAATCAACTTGATTTCCCGATTCAAGTGAAGATATTTGAGACGTTCACGAATGAATACGGAGAAGTCGTCAAACGATTACTGACTACGTTCAAACAATAGTAGAAAATGAAGTGAAAGCCGCTTGGACTCTGATGCTCAGAGAACATCCAAGCGGTTTTTTGTTCTATGCACATGAAGAGCGCTGAGAGCTCATGCAACTCATAAGTTAATCCGTTTTTGGATAAGATAGGATTATCGATTTGAATAAAACGGAGTGATGGCGATGAACTGGATATATTGGGCAAAATTATATGATTCCAAGTTTCAAGCGGGCTGTTTAGCGAAAAGAATGGAAGAAGATTGGTGGATTTATGGCTATGAATGCCCGCAGGAAGTAGAAGTCTACAAGTCAAAAAAAGGCCGCTTCGGTGTTCGATACAACACATAAGCGGCTTGAATCTATCCTAAAAATTAACGCTTGACTTAGACCTCGCGATTGGTGTATATTTATTTTTGTCGCTGTTGAGCGACAGCTAATGACGCGGGGTGGAGCAGCCCGGTAGCTCGTCGGGCTCATAACCCGAAGGCCGCAGGTTCAAATCCTGCCCCCGCAACCAATTTATTTCATTTCGGGCCTATAGCTCAGTTGGTTAGAGCGGTCGGCTCATAACCGATTGGTCGGGGGTTCGAGTCCCTCTGGGCCCATAGCACGCAAACCCTTGGTATAAGGGTTTTTGTCGTTTATGGACATAAATAAAGCCCTCCCCCAGAAAGGAACAAATGATGTGCCGAAACATTAAGCCTTTATTTAACTTTGATCCCGTCGTTACGGATGAGGAGATTCGCGCTGCGTCTTTGCAATTTGTTCGCAAAATATCTGGCTTCACGGAGCCTTCGAAGGCGAACGAGGAAGCTTTCGAACTCGCGGTGAATGAAGTAAGTCTGGTCGCTCGCAAGCTGATGGAATCGTTGGTGACGAATGCAGAGCCGCGCAATCGTGAAGTTGAAATGGAGCGGGCTCGGGCAAGAAATGCCAAGAGATTCGGAACGGGAGAGGCCTAAATCACTTCTCCTTCCTTATAAAGGTTCTTTCCTTCTGGGAGAGAGCCTTTTTATGTTGGATCACTCTATATGTCTATTACGAGAGTAGCGTCCCAAGACTTTTAAGCATATGATGTAGGAAACTAGTAGAAAATAGGTGATTGAAAGTGACCAAAGGTTTTGATTGTTCAACGCCTTTAACGGTACCAACTGCCGCTGCTTTCGTCAATGACGGCTACTTGTTTGTGGCCAGATATCTGGTTCCAAGTGGATTCAAAGCGCTAACCAAAAGTGAAGCCGATGTGATTAGTAAAGCGGGTTTGCAGATCGTATCTGTCTTCGAGACAACAGCTAATCGGGCTCTGGGGGGGCGGAGCGCTGGCTTAGCCGACGGTGCAACTGCGCTGCAAGTAGCGAAACAAGTGGGCCAACCTGTGGGCAGCTGCATTTATTTTGCTGTTGATTTCGATGCTGCAAGTACGCAAATGCCGACGATTATTGCTTATATTCAGGCTGCGAGCGAAGCGACACCGGCATATACAACTGGAGTTTACGGATCTTACTCCGTCATGGAGGCAGTTCGCCAGGCAGGAGTTTGCTCGCATTATTGGCAAACCTATGCATGGAGCGGCGGGAAGAAGTCCGCATTTATTCAGATTTATCAATATTTAAATGATGTCACTGAACATGGCATCGGCATCGATCATGATGAATCTTATGGGAATGAAGGCTGGTGGAACACGATAACATCACCTGAACCACCCGTGTCATATCCTTTGACTGCCAGCGACGCGAATGCTATTATTCCTTTTCTTTCTGCGGGTTATGGGGCAACCTCCTCGCCAGATGCTCGTGAGGAGTTTCACCGCTTAGCGAATGAATTGCGGAAAGCTTCAGGTCAACCCGAACAATAATGACAACAAAGTAAACCGAATCCTCTTTTGATCCGTTTACTCTTAGGAGTGAAGGAAAATTCAAAGGAGGATTTTTGATGATGAAAAAAACTGTATTTGCCGTTGTTCTTAGTGTTGGGTTGTTCGCAGCCGGTATATGGCCAGTTTCCGCCCAAGAACATGATAGGAGTATGGCAGCGGATATGAGCATGAAGGCAGGAACTGCGCAACAAGTGAAGTCCGATATGAAACTCACTTTGAATGGGAAACCGCTTCAGCTAGACGAGGCTTACCTGATTGATAATTCCTTATTCGTGCCTTATCGCGCTTTTGCCGAAGGAATTGGATCCGAAGTGGGTTATGACGCGGCTGCTCAAAGGGTCACCGTTAAAAAAGATAATAAAACCGTCAAACTGACGATCGGTTCATCCGATGCCGAGGTCGATGGCTCCCCTCATACGATGATTGGACCAGCGCAGCTCATTAACAGCTCAACTTTCGTGCATTCGCGTTTTCTCGCAGAGGTTTTCGGGATTAAAGTGGTCTATGATGAGGCTTCACGAACGGTTAATCTGGTTTCTGGACAAGAAGCAGTAAACACGTATTACGTGAACATCGAAGGATTTGCCTTCAAAGATGGCGATATTACAGTAGAAGCAGGCTCGACGGTTGTTTTTACGAATAAGGACAAAGTGAAGCATAATGCAGTCGCTGATAATGGCAGCTTCCAAACCAATCTGTTAGCAACCGGGGAGTCGGAAAGCATCACATTGACTACGCCGGGAGAGTATACGTATTTCTGTGAGCCTCATAAGAACTTCATGAAAGGCAAGATCACGGTGAAGTGAAAAATAAACGGCCTGCCCCTCGTTAAACGAAGAGGGGCAGGCCGTTTCTCATTGCATGACCGCGCTGCGAATGTACCAGCGCGCATCAAGCGAGGCTCTTTCGAGACGAAAGAGCACGCGCCTGTTCACGACCGCGGAGGCGCCTTCCGGCGTAGCCGTGACGCTGACCGCGGTCTCCAGCTGCAGGAGCTGGGACACGTCCTGCTCCGGGAACTTGGACAAGCGGCGCATGCTGCGCACGTGCACCGCTTGTTCTGTTCCTGTGGTGGCCTGCAGAAGCTGCAGGTCACCTTGGTTCGCCGCGCTGATCCACACGTCGATCAGCGCCCAGGGCGAGAGCTTGCTGATGTAGGGGATCAGCAAGCCGGCAGCCCGGTGCACCATGACTTGGTGCGCCGGGTCTATGGAGCGGGAGCCGTGTGTCACACTCCCGAGGAAGTGAATGCAGAAATGACCGTTGAAGTCATTTCCGGGAATACCGTCTCCGCCATGCGGCATGCCATGCATGGAGCCGGCCAGCGTGCGGCCGTTCAGCTTCACGAGGACTGCTCGGCGGTCCCAGCTCCAGGCGCCGCCGTAGATGGCTTTGAGCGTCGCGGAGTCTTCTTTGGTCAGCGGCTGCACATCCGCATGACTGGAGCCCGCTCGGCGTTGCCCTTCAAAGCTGAGACCGCTCTGCACGTCTACAATCGTGAACTTGCTATATTTGGGGAGGACTAGGCTCGCTTCCTCCCAAGGAAGCATCTCACCATAGTGTTTGGCTCTTACCGCTTGCACGTGCGCGCTAAGCGAAGTCTGGACATTGTGAGGAAGCGTAATGATTGATTTGGAAACAGGATCAACGACTTCTCCATTGGTGGTGACCCCAAAGATGTAAGTTCGGCCATTGTCTTCAAAGAAAAGTGTCGTATCAGGAAGGAGCGCTTCTTCATAAGAGGAGCCAGAGCGAGACTGCCCTTCTTTCAGCACTTTGCCTAACTTCTTATCGGTAAAAGCAGCTTCCGTTCGATAAGCAGAACCGGCAGTCGCTTGGACGACTAGACGGAATGCACTGGCATTCGCTGTGGCCTGATCCATAGGCAGCAAAAAGCCTATTAACAGCAAAAACAACAACAGCGTGCAGATCAGCTTGGGGAGCAAGCTGGTTGCTCGGTTGTAACCCATAAATGAGCTTCCTCCTGAGGTAGATTTTGTTAGTTCAGCATAGTCAGTTTTTACATAAAGAGATGAAATTATTATCAGCATTCTCATTTAGGCTGTCTGTCAGAGATATGGTAAACTAGCAGTAATAACAATGCTTAAAGCATAATTTGGAAAGGAAGGGATCTGTGTGAAGCTGAACGCTGGCAAACCATTTGAACTTAAATTGGAACAAGATCGCATTGTGCGAGGCGATTACTTTGAAGCGAATATACAGCCTTCTCGAGGGCGGCTCATCATTTGCCATGGCTACAAAGGCTTCAAAGATTGGGGAATGTTCCCGCATGTCGCTCAAGGCTTGGCTAACGAGGTGGATGTGATTTCCATTAATTTCTCCCACAACGGCGTCGGGGAAGATTTACTTGAGTTTACAGAGCTTGAGAAGTTTGCCAAAGATACCTATTCCAAAGATCTGGAGGACTTAGCGGCAGTCATCCAATATAGCCAGCATCAAGACGATACTACCGTAGAGAAGCCCGTTTTTCTTTTGGGTCACAGCCGAGGTGCGGCAGTTTGTCTGATTTATGCACTGGACCATCCTGAGCAAATCTCCGGCGTCCTGAGTTGGAATGGTACTGCGAATGTTGATTTATTGACAGAGGAGAATAAGGCGGAAATACGGGCAAAGGGTCGAACCTATACATTGAATGGACGCACGAAGCAAAACATGCCGCTAGATCTTGAAATACTTGAAGATATGGAACGCAATGCTGAACGATTTGACATTGTAGGTCGTATTCGCGAAGCTGCTTGTCCAATCACGTTGATTCAAGGAACAGAAGATGGAGAGCGAGGTATCCAAGGATCAAAGCGATTAATCGAGCAAAATCCCGCTATTACGTGGATTCGTATCCCTGAGGGCAATCATACCTTTGGCTCTGTTCACCCGTTTAAAGGAGAATCACAGCCGCTGAGAGGAGCCATTGAAGCATCGCTCCAGACAATTCATGACATGTTGGAGTAACACGTTGTAGCCTATACTTGAAGAGGAGGCGGACCTTACATGTCCCAAACCTATTTTATATCCGACCATCACTTTGGTCATAAATCCATTATTGATTTCGAAGATCGTCCCTTCGCTGATGCAGATGAAATGAACGCAGCCATGATTGCCAAATGGAATGCGGTCGTGATGAAAGAAGATACCGTCTTTCATCTTGGCGACTTTTCCTTTCTTAACAAAGAGAAGACTGAGGCTATCGTTTCTCAACTAAACGGCTACAAGATTCTTATTTTGGGCAACCACGACCGGGGACGTTCGCGAACCTGGTGGCTCGATGCCGGCTTTGATGAAGTAAGTGAGTATCCTCTCATTTATAAAAACTTTTTCTTCCTGTCCCATGAGCCGATGTATATGAACAATCAGATGCCTTACGTCAATGTCCATGGCCATATTCACGGCCAGAAATATGCAGGCCTTCATTATTATAATGTGAGTGTGGAACAATTGGATTATACGCCAGTTTCTTTTGAGCAGATTCGTGATTCGGTTGTGGTGAGTGAGGAGCAATAGTGTTGAAGTGAAGGAACCGCAACTGATTTGGTTGCGGTTTTTTGGTCGACATATAAGAATTTATATGTTTTGGGGTGAGCGAAGCTTACCCCTTATTTAAATTTTTGGTAAAGTAGAGGTATGGACTCCAACGTAATGAAGCGAATATTTTTAGATGAGCATCAGCACTGGGATGCCTTTGTAGAAAAGCATAAAGAACATATGAGGCCAAACGTCATCAAAGAGGTACAAAAGTTCCGTGGCTGTGGTGATCCTAGAAATGGATTCAAAATTTTAGTCTGTGAAGGATGCCATGACATAAGGAGAGTGCCCTACCGCTGTAAAGGTCGTTTTTGCACAACATGCTCCTGTGGCGAAACGGAAGAATGGAGCCGCGTGTTGATGGAAGATGTCTTGCAAGTCAATCATCGACATGTGGTATTTACCATTGATGAAGGGTTATGGCGCGTCTTTTTGCAGCATCGGAAAATGCTGAAAGAATTCATGGACGAGGCCGTACGAATCATAAAAGAACATTTTGAAAAGAAACATAAGATTACACCTGGCATCATTGCGGGAGTACATACCTTTGGCTCACGTCTGAACTTTAATCCACATGTCCATATGCTGGTGACGATGGGTGGAATGAAATCAAACGGAGAATGGAAAACGTATGATTACGTGCCGTTTGAAATGCTTAGTGGCAAACCGTGGTGTTAAAGCTCATTCGAAGAAGCTTGAACGAAGAAGAGAAGAAACAAGTACAGTCCAGACTGCAGCAAGCCTACTCGGCCAATGGAGAAGGTTTTTATGTGCATGCGCCGAAACAAAAAGGGAACGTAAAGAACCAGCTAGGCTACATAGGACGCTACATAAATCGACCAGCTATTGCGTTAAAGCGAATCCAGTCCTATGACGGAGAATACGTCGTGTTCAGCTACCACGATAAAAAAAGTGGGGAAGAGAAGACGGAAAAAGTAACGGTCGAAGAATTTATTGCAAGGGTCATACGCCATATTCCGGATGAAAACTTTAAAACAATCCGGTATTATGGGGTCTATTCGCGCAGGCTGAAAAAGGTAAGTAAAATGCTGGTGACAAGTTGGCAGAAAGAAGCAAGGAAGTGGATCGTGCGCGCTCAAAGACGTCTGAAGCGCAGAAATTGGAGAGAACGAATACAAAGAATAACGGGTAAAGACCCCCTGGTGTGTCCAAAGTGCGAATGTTACTATGAATACAAGGGGGAAGTCTGTCTAGAAGAAGGCAAACTAACGATTAAATATGCAGTCTGCGAGAGAGCGCGAGGCTGTTTAGAAAGGATGATTGGAGATCTCACCGGGAAGCAAGAAAACAAAAAGCAAAAAGAAGAAACCCCAGTTGTCCCTAAGCAATTACGTCCTGTCGAAACAGACAGTGAAGTATATATGTTTGACCTGTTCGGAAGTGGAAAGCATACCGCTTAATGTGGTGCAAGATTTTGATCGAATGGATCGAGGGGATCCGGCAGTGCCGCCTCAATTTACATGTGAAAGCTGTGAAGGAGCTATGTATCCAGAGTATTACAAAGGGATATATGGATACGAATACCGGATCTCAGACCGGTTAGAAAACAAAGAAGTGGAAGGCAGCTCAAAGTAGAATAGAAGAGGGATGGGTGTGAGGGTGAAAAGTTTACGGGCCGCCTTTGAAATCGTTGTTTATACCGCATAATACATTCAAAAAACACGATTTCAACAGCGGTTGGAACCCCACATCCATCCCTCCCCATGGACAAAAGTAGGGGTTTACACGAAAAAGGACCGTCAGGATGTACTTCCTGACGGTTTTTCTTATTATCCTATCTATAGAGCAAAATACATGATTCTCTTTTTTATTTCATTATAATGTTCAATTAATTCCTTATCACCGCGGCTTAGTAATTCAAACTCGTTATTAACTCCGTACACTTGACAAAGGCATACAATGGCTGCTTCAGCTTGTTCAACTGTAGGCTTAGAAGATTGACTAAGCTGCATGTAACGATGAAGTGTAGCGAATGCTGAGATATTATCTATATCATTATTGCTCATAAATTGATTGCCTCCTTGGTTTATATATTGCTGAACGGAACGCATGTTCCTATGCGTGTCGATTTCTGTATTGTAATCCTATTTAATTGTTTTGTAAATATAAACAAATGTTTTGATTTACAAAACAACTAAAGGGCGCTAATATACAAATATGTCTTATTGCTGAATTTGTAATATTAAGTAATAAAAACTATTAAATTGAATGAAATACTGATTTAAATTGAACAAAACGAATGTTTTAAAATTATGAAAGGTGGAGGTTAATTTGTTTAAACAAGCTAAGAACCTTAGATATGTGTATAAAATAAACAGCAGTCTTCTGAAAAAGAGTAAATGGAACTTATCTTTAAATCCAAATATAGCGAGGAAATTAGGAGCAGTTGTATCTTTAGCCAATAGCCAAGCGATTGATTTTATTGATGATATCTCCAAGAGTGGTTATTCAGAGGATAAGGTAAAAGAACTTAAGATCAAAATAACAAATATTAAACTCTATACCAAACTCGATGAACTATTGGTAATCACACTTGTTAACGGACTAGAAAAAAATACGATCTACCAATGACTGATGTTAATTCATTCATTTCTTGGAACAACAACCAAGTAGCTGGAACAGGATCAGAGACCTATGCATTTACGAAAACTTACATATTAGCTAATTTCTTAAGCCGCAAAGATTATATAGCAAATAGCAAAATTGAGACGTTTGAAGTAAACGAGTACAAGGTAACTTCTCCTTAATTGACGAGTCCCCATTGCCTTAATTGGCACATGGGGCTTTTATCTTAAGTGAAAAAGTTCATTTTCATTTTCATTTTCATTTGAAGTTTACTGTTAAATATTTATTACTTCCAAAAATTGCAGACTTTGCTTCCCTTTTCTATACGCTATAATAACTATAGAAAATAAATGGAGGTAAAGAGATGAAATACCATGAAGTAGCAGTACTTAGTTATTTAGAGGTTAATGATATGGATTATGATTATGAAGGAAGAGTAGTAGTTTGTGGGACGGATAATGAAGCATACTTCTTATTTGCTGATTCTTCAGTAATAGCAGATTAACGATGTACGATCAATCTATCCTTTCAAAAATTATTGGTTTCCATCGAAAACATCAACGAATTCCTGTAATGGAAGAAGTTGAAAAAGCATACGAATCTGCAATACATGGAGATATTGACGGAGCAATTCGAATTCTAGATTGGAAAAGGCACTGTTTTTATGTTAAAAATAATGATCAACGAGAAATAATGTCGAAAATATTTGAATATGCAAGTATTATTATAAAATAATAAACACCATTTAACTTCGCAAACTTGTTGTTTTGGTGTATTTTATTATTAAAAGAGATATATAAGGGGAAACGTTATATTTTAGCGTTTTCTTCATTTTTATCTAATGAAATGTATCACTTATTAGCTGGTGACTATAAGCTAGATTTACCATAAAGAAATAGATGCTCCACATTGTTTGAGGAACATCTATTTCTTATTACTTCTCTATTTTAGTACCATCGCCTAGTATAATAATTTTTGGATCGAATTGAAATTTAATTTTGTCTAGTTCTGTATTTTTAAGCTGGTTGTGCTCATCCATGAATTGATTTAGCTCCAGTGATCCTCCATAGTCAACTGTTTCGTGTGCTTTAATTGGTTGGTCATATGACAAGTTAATTTTTAAGATGTTTGCATCAAAAATATCATTGTAAATTGTTGTACCTTTGATACCCTTAATGTCAAAATCATTGTTATTTGTTATAGAAAAACTAAAGTCTAAGACATCGCTAAATCTCCATTTATCAGTATCTTTGGGATATAATTTTTTCCCGACTAAGGAGACTGATATTCCATTAAACTTAGCGGCTTTTTCCTTCTCTTTCCTCTCATTTTCTTCTCGCAGTTTCTTTTCCTCTTCTTCTCTTTTTCGCTTCTCGTCTTCTTCTTTTTTCTTGATTTCATCTAAGCGTATTCGCTCATTTAGAATAATCTCAGATACTTTCTGACCTTCGAGAGTCGCATTTGTCTTTTCAGCATTGACAACAGCAGATTCAAATAATTTTTTATCACCTTCAGAAATAGAAGTGTTTGAGTTAACTTTTTCTTTTATTCCTGAAGAATACTTTTGGTCTAATGTACTACATCCTGAAATCAAGGCTAGAGATATTAAGGCAATTATAGTTTTTTTCAAATTGCTGCACCCTCTTTAAATTATTTATAGGTATATTTAACTATAATAACTCAAAGGTTTTTACAAATCTATACAAATTAAGACAAAAAAATTAAAAGAATTACAACTGAAGATAAAAGCGAATACAATATGTAAAATAGTGTCAGGTGATTGATACAGATGTTTACTTATAGCAAGAGTATTTCACCAATATTTATGCCCCCGATAATGCCCCAAAAAAAATTAATAAGACTATTACAAGAGAAAATAGGCAACAAAAAAACCCTCATGTACCAAGGGTTTCGTCGTTTAATTTGGTATGACCTGTAGTGGGCTCGAACCACTGACCCCTACCCTGTCAAGATAGTGCTCTCCCAGCTGAGCTAACAAGTCGTTTTTTGAAGACAATTAGTAATATACCAAGGATTTAGCTGATTGTCAACAGTTGAGCTTTGATTTAGCGATACAAAAATGGGAATATTTTCTGTATAAGGTGATTCGTCTTGCGTTTCTTTTTAGATCTAGGCAGATATGGAGAGTTCAGATGCTGAGTATAGAGGGTTTCATCATTTTTTCCATGCAGGATGTTAATTTCTTCTTCGGATAGGCCTTGTGCGGTCATGTCGATGACAACCTTTCTTGACGTTCATGCCTTTAATGTACCATAGATTGGTACTTGTTTAATAGTAGGGCTTTCATCTTGGCGAGATTTATGGTAACTTGTTGTCATTAGGGCTTGGGAGGAACAAGGAAATGACGAAACAACAGCATCGTTGGAATTTACGTTTGAAAAGCAGTAATGTTTATTTGGGAACGGTCTATTTAGGCGATCCGCTGCCGGAAGTGGAAGATGTTATTATGATAGGCGATAAGAAATATACGATTCTTGAACTGGGAAGCAATCGTGACGCAAGTGACGTATTTGTAGAAGAAGTAAAAAAGAAATAAGGCTTAAACGAAAGAGCTAATCCGGAGGGTCAAACCCATCGAGACTAGCTCTTTTTTGTTTGCCATTACACTCTTTTTTTATTTATCATCACACTCATTGTTTCCCAACTCACTTCATTGACTTGTTAATTACTTGATTTGGTATAGCGAAGCAAGGCAATCGACGAACATTTTATTGTATTCCTCGCGGGAATAGTCTTGGTTGCAGGCAATGTTTCGTCCAAGGAATTGGAACCAGGTGATTTCGGTGGGAACTTTTTTGTAAACAAATTTTTCGTTTTGGATGAGGAAGGTTTCGTTCTCGTAATACGGTACGTTGTCAAATTGGAGA
Organism: Paenibacillus alba; assembly: GCF_013204855.1. Lineage (GTDB taxonomy): Bacteria > Bacillota > Bacilli > Paenibacillales > NBRC-103111 > Paenibacillus_E > Paenibacillus_E alba. The sequence goes on from NZ_JABMKZ010000003.1 coordinate 371,043, forward strand.
GCTTGTTCACCTTTTTGTTCGCTTACTAATGTAGCCAATAGGATGAGCATTCGGTACGGATCACGGAATATTTCATATTGTTCAGTCATGGTTAACACTCCTTTAGCAGATAGCGGTCAAAGACATCATACTAAAGCTTCCAGCTGAAAAGAATACGCTCATGCAAACTGGTGAGGAATTTGAAGGAAGATAGGATAATTTTGAAGGTAAAAAAGAAAAAGACTGATAAACACTCTAAGGAGGATCGAGTGAATCAGTCTTTTTGAGCTTGCTCCTACATCAAAGGATTAGCGTTTAAAGCTGGAAAGTTGTTGCTCAGCTATTTGCACTAACCGTTTCGTAATGTTGCCGCCAATTGCGCCAGCATCACGTGTTGCCAAATTGCCGTTGTAGCCATTAGGGGAGAGAGGGACACCAATTTCCTGAGCGACTTCGTACTTCAGTTGATCCAATGCTGCCTTTGCTTGTTGCACGACTAAAGTGTTGTTTCTAGCCATTCAAATCATCTCCTTTTTTTTGGTACACCAGTATTATTTGAATGTTCAGATTATTTATTCGTGTTTTCCCAAAAAAATTTAATTTCTTTTTCTGATGACTGAAACGCGACCCTGCAAACGCAATAAACCCCCATCCTGTTAAGGGTGGGGGGAAATTTATATTTGAAAATAAAAGGATTATTCCTCTTCGGATTCTTCGCTTTCTTCTGCAGCAGCAACTTCTTCAAGCGCTTCTGCCACTTCTTCAGTCGCTTCTTCGCTCACCACTTCTTCGGCGGACTCTTCGGCGATTTCTTCTTCGTTCTGGGATACTACTTCTTCCTCTTGGCTCATGTATTGTCACCTCCTCTGATACGTATAGTAACATTCTAACACGTCTATTGGGCTATACAAGTAGCTAGAAAGCTGTCTTGATAGATTTAATTAAATCTTAATCTGTTTGTCATACTATGAAAAATAAGAGTAGCATTTGTTGTCATTCCATGCGGTAAAACCGTATATTTTCGCCGGCTTTTTCTAGGAAGCATGTTTTATTTTTCGGATGAATATATATGAGGCGAAGCAGCAAAAGGTTTACATTTGCTAAGCTGATTGGAGGATTCCGAATGAACCGGTCGGATGTGATTTTGGAGCTGCAGCTTGTACCCGAGTTGCTTAGGCAGGCAGAAGCGATTTATGTGGATGCGCTGTCTGAGTTATCCTGGGCAAAGCATCAGCTTTTGGCCAAGGAATGTGAAGTGATTGGGGATGGATTGGTCACAGGAAAGAATGAGCTTCAACGCCAAGCTGAAATGTGGCCACACACGAAAGAGCTGCAGCAACAGGTACTGCGGATGGAAGATGCTCTTGAGCATACGAAGGTTGAGTTCCATTTCTACAAGCGAAAGCTAGAGAATTTACAAACGATTGCCAAGCTAATGACAATTTTATAGGTGGAATGAATCTGGAAGTCTGCAATCATTGGATTGCAGGCTTTTTAATATGGAAGGAAGCAAATGAAAAATTTGTTTCTGATATACGGTTACAGTCCAAGGCAGTTGTGCATCCTAAGGGTAGAATATGTCAAATGCCAAGTTTCGGGAGGATTTTATCAAATGAAATCAATGAAGATGTTGATGACGGTTAGTTTAGGATTAATGGTGCTTACAGGATGCCAAAGTGTTAGAAGTGCTTCGACGAAAGAAGCGGCTGCACCACCCAAAGATGTGGAAGTTACGATGATTGGAACGAATGGCCAGTCAGTGGGAACGGCGAAGTTAAGTGCTGTTCCGGAGGGAGTGCTTGTTAACCTTCAGGTTAGCGGTTTAACTCCTGGTGCTCATGGTTTTCATATTCACGAGAAAGCCATTTGTGAAGCACCAACGTTTGATTCAGCAGGAGCTCACTTCAATCCGATGAAGAAAGAGCATGGTTTTCTGAATCCTAAAGGTTTTCATGCAGGAGATCTTCCTAATCTGATTGTTGATGAGAAGGGAGTTGGAACCATTTCTGCTATAACCAAAACGGTTGTGCTTCAACCGGACAAACCTAACTCCTTATTCAAGCCCGGAGGCACCAGTATCGTCATCCACGAACAGGCTGATGATCTGAAGACAGATCCATCCGGCAATTCTGGTAAACGGATTGCTTGTGGTGCTGTGAAATAAGGGAAGGAGCGATATTGACATCATGATCAAAACACAAGATCTCAAGCTGCAAATGGACGAGTTAACAAAGCAAAACGATATGGTGCTCATAGAGCTCGAACAAGTGAAGAAGATGTTGATCAATGGCGCTCAAAGCTCACAAGGCACCCAAGAGCAGCAGCAATCGTCAGGCGATGATCAACAGCAGCAAGGCCAAAGGCAGCAGGATCAAGGTCAAGGTCAAGATCAGAACTCAAATCAATTTCAAGATCAAAACCAAGGCAGTCAAGGTGGGCAAGGCAGTCAAAACAGTCAAGGAGGCCAAAGCAGTCAAGGCAGCCAAAGCGGTCAAGGCAGTCAAAGCAGTCAAGGCGGTCAAAGCAGTCAAGGCAGTCAAGGCGGTCAAAGCAGTCAAAGCAGTCAAGGTGGTCAAAGCAGCCAAAGCAGCCAAAGCGGTCAAGGCAGTCAAAGCAGCCAAAGCAGCCAAAGCAGCCAAAGCGGTCAAGGCAGTCAAAGCAACCAAAACAGTCAAGGCAGCAACGGATCAAATTCACAGCAAGTGACGGATCTGGCCAATGAGTTATTGAAAATCAAAGATTTAGTTGAGAAATTGGAACAAAAAACATCGCAATATGTCAGCAGTCAATCGAACGGAACGTTGACAGAGAAGGATGCCGTTAATCTTATTTTGACTTTAATGAATGGCATGGTGGATTGGGCAAGTGAGTTCGTCTCCTCCAAAGCATCCTCAAATGGACAGTTACAATAGAGCAATCAAAAAAAGACAAAAGAGCCGCCGACAGCAGCTATTTTGTCTTTTTTTGTCGAAATTATTTTACTTAAATTAACTATTCTTTATATTTAATTAACTTATTTTTTAGCCGATTCGACAATATGTCCATATTTACAGATGATAGATTGACCGATAAAGTAAGAGTAGATAATCAGAACGTGATTAAACATGGACGAGGTGCAGGAATCATGAGAGAAATCGATATTATTGAAGTGCTGCGTCAATTAGGCATTGAGCCAGCTCGATTACATAAATGGATTTCCACGCAAGTGGAGAATAAGGAACTGGAGAGCTCCGCTTTGGAAAGTCCTAGCAACTCTGTGGCTGCCGATGAGCTGATCCCAAGAACATAGCTTATTTGATAACTCCGATGCCTTCAAGCTTCATTTGGATATTCACATGAAATTCTAGCTCTGGATAGAGGGCTTGCCACGTATGCCATTCCTCCTCAACCTTGCCAAAATGATGCGCTCGATAATTCAATCCAAACCCCATGGGATCCAGATTCTCTTTTTGGAGTTTCTCTAATAGTTTTGACATAGCCTCTGAGTGTGTTTTTTCGACGGCTTTCTCGTAATCCGCTAATTCATTAGCATCTAGATGAGTAAAAGTTTCTTCGATGACACCACGCATTCGAACATCTATATTTGCATAAGGTCGCTGATTAGAAGGAGCATATACGCGGTATTTGGAACGAAGATTATCCACAGATATGAAAAACTTGGAATCATGATAAGGCGTCGCAATCTCCACTTTATTGAGGTTTCCTTTCATAATATTAAACAACCTGGTCTCATCCATGTTCAATGCTAATTTAGACCGCTCTTTATCGAAGACGAGAGATGTATTAATTGTGTAGTGTTTATTAGAAGCTTGGATAATCGGAATGATAGGGTCTAGGCCCAATTCTTTTTTTTTGCGATAAAAGTCGAATAAGTATTCAGAAATGATGTAGCCAGATTCCACCCCTGTTTTGCCAAAACTAAGGAGAAGGGCGTTGCCTGGGAGTCGTTCATGGGCGACCTCTGTCCCTAATACGGCTTCTGCGGAAGGGCTTCCGGCAGCTAACCAGGATACAAGTTGGATATCTCTGCGGCGATTTAACCAATCCGTCGTTTCGCTTATATTTTCCTTTAAAAGAGACTGCCCGAAGATGGCAATTTTGGAATGTCCAAAATCCAATTCCTTGTCTACTTTGGACTTGAGAAGTCGCACACAATCGGTAATGGAATTTCCGTCTTGTGTAACTAACTCGAATTTAGCGGTACCCATATCGATGTTATTCCCTGGGACAGCGAGTTTGAGGGTTAATCGATATTTGGTGTCTTTTTTTTCGGATTTATCGATTCCGATCGCAACTACGAAGAAACGTCTGTCAATATCTTTAAATCCACACGCACTGCAAAGGCAAATGAGAATCAGAATGATAACTAATTTCTTCATTGCTTTTTCCTCCTGGCCAGCATAAACATCGTAACAACTAAGGCTATTTCAGATGCAAATCGGATATTCAAGAAATACACGCCTGTTTGGTATAAGGTTTGATCATTAAATAGGTAGCTGAACAAATAAGTTGTTAGCCCCATCACGCCAATAACAATCCAAGAAAAATAGGATTTGTCTTTTATACGCGGCATTAGTTCTTTAACGAATTCCAAACATACATGCCAATGGATAAAAGAACCTGCCAAGCTGATGTTGGTATACAGGTACATAAAGATAAATAAGACCCTCTCGACTAAGCCAAATTCCACTCGCATGGAATCGGACGTTGATATCCAGGGATAAATATAAGCATTAACATTCATAGTCCCATGGAATCCCACAGGTATAAGAAAGCTGGTTGCAAGCACGCACGAGCCGACTATCGGAATTGTCCAGAGGAATGGCATTTTCTTGGCGGTTCCCATTAAGCGATTGAAAATAACTAAGTTTGTGTAGCCAGTGAAAATATAGGTTCCCGCAGCAAAAGTGTCCCAAGTTGGCACATTCCAGATATGGGATACTATCTCCATACAGGCATCGTAATTCATTGAATTGTTCGTTACTGCTTTGTAAAGCACCCAAAGAACGAAAGGGACATTCATGATAATCAGTATTTCCATGCTATACAGAATGGTATCAGAGCGCAGGCGAGCGATTAGCCCGATAATGCATATGAAGGCGAACGCGATAACCATTGATGAGATATCCGGATTGATATATTTTTTGGTAATTTCGCTAAAGGAGATAACGGTAATCATCCCGGCAACAAACCAGATGCTCAGGAAATAAATCATAAAGGGAATTCGAATCCAGTTTGGCGTGTGATTTTTTAGAATCTCAGGCAATCCTAGTCCTGGAAATTTCCTAATCGAATTCACGAACACAATTAAGAGTGTGGAGCCAATCGGTATCGAAAGAAGCATAGCCATAGTGCTTCCTTCAAATCTATGTGAAATCAGAATCCGGGGAGCGAAGAGTATAATATTCGCCAGCATATTCAGAAAAACCAAATAGTAAAAATAACGATACATTGGTGCATTCACCCCACTTAGGCTCAGCTCGCTTTATTTCCTATAGAAAAAAACACGCAAATAGGGCACGCCGAAGCTCCTTAAATTTGTCATATAGGCAATCATCCCGATAAGTCCAAGAACTAGGCCGGTAATGCCAAGCATGGAAGCAAGCAGGACAAGCGGATACTTCATAATTCTCATCGCGAAGCTCATCGAATTGATAGGAACTACAAAGTTGGAAATGGCTACAGTCGATACGATAATGATCATGATATTGCTGATTAGCCCTGCTGAAGTCGCAGCCTGTCCCAGAATCAAACCTCCAACGGTAGTCGCTGTGGATCCGACGGATTTAGGAAGGCGTATGCTCGCCTCTAACAGCAGTTCCATAAGCCCCAGCATCAGCAGCACTTCCACATAGGCAGGGTAGGGCACTGAAGCACGACTACCGGCAATGGAGAGCGCTAACTGAACGCGGAAAATCTCAGGATTATAAGCGGTTAGAGCGACGTAGGCGGCAGGTAAGACAAGGCTGAGAAATAAGGCGATATAACGAAGGAATTGCAAAAAATAGCCAACAAGCGAAAGCTGATAATTATCATCCATGGCAGAATAGAAATCAAAGAAGACAGCAGGCAGGATCAGGACAAAAGGGGTTCCTTCAAGCATAATAATGACTTTGCCTTGCGATAAGTTAAGAATGGCTCTGTCTGGGCGCTCCGTATTGATGAATGTAGGGAAAATGGTGTATTTCTGCTTCGTTAACAACTGGTGCAATTCAGTCACTGACTGCAAATTATCTACCTTAATTTCATCTAATTTCTTCTTAAGCTGATCCAGAACCTCGTGATCAACGTTCATGTCATCATACAGCAGGCAGAGTCTAGATTTGGACAAGCGGCCAAGCTCACGCGATTCTACACGTAATGAACTATTTTTGTAGCGGAATCTAATCAAGTTGATATTCGTATCAATATGCTCACTGAAGGCTGTTTGCGGGCCTTGGATCGTTGCTTCTACTTGAGCATCGCTTAAAGCGGCAGCTTTAATCTGCGCGGCTTGAAAGAGGAGGAAATGATCTTTGAACACGATAGCCACATAACCGGACATGATCTTATTCAGGGAATCAACATTAGAAGCGGGTCTATTGCAGCCAGGAAAGGAGAGTAAATAATCTTCCAGCTCTACTTCATTGTTCATTTGGAAAAAAGGTTGGATAATTTCTTCTCGGATCACCGCGCTGTCACAGATGTTTGTAATAAAAAGGAGCTCAACATACATGCGTGTTGATTTCATCGTGCGATGCTCCAAATCATCCGAGGGGCCCAATTTGTCAAGAAGCCACTGCTTGTTTTGGCTTGTTAGATCCAAGGATATCCTTCCTCTCCAAGCAAAGTTTTCCTCTTAGTCTGCCTTGTTGCTTCCTGATCTATCCATTTGAAGAACGGTTTATTTCCATGATGCGGAGGTTGGCTGAAGGCTTGAACAGCACTTCAAACAAAAGAAGCAGGCATCCATTCCTTAGCGGAACGGGTGCCTGCTTCTGAGGTACTGCTGCTATTAGATCTCTCCTGCAGTGGAAGGGGATCTGAACATCATCTGCTTTGCACAGTATTCAATGATTTCACTTCTTCGAACAATGCCAATAAATTTATCGGCATCGTCCACGATCGGGACGAAGTTCTGAATTTTCGCCAAATCAATGAGATCTTCCATATCGGCGTGAATATGAACGGGTTTATTGTTCATACGCAGAGGAACCTCGGAAAGGGTATGTCGATGCGTGTTTTGAAAACTTAATCCTTCTGAATTTTTGAGGAACCAGAGCAAGTCACCTTCTGTTATCGTTCCTACATAATGTCCGTCATCCGAAAGAATGGGAACCGCGGTATACCGATGATATTCCATTCGTTCTAATGTTTGGCGTAAAGTTGCTTGTAAGGTAGTCGTAATAACCTCAGATTTGGGTAGTAAGAAAAAAGCGATATTCATACTTGCACACTCCTTAGAGTTTTCCAAGGGAAAACTTTCTTCATGGATTAAAAGTATAAGATCATACTTGATACAGCTTGGTCATAACGAAATCTTTGTTTTGGGGCAGCATGTCTATTGTATCAAAGTTTAGGAATAGAATCTAAACCTGTGATGGATGCTAGTGAAGAGGTGAAGCAGATGAATCGAGCATTAACGACAGCACTGATAGGAATTGGGACGGCGCAGCTTATGAAAATTCCATGGCATTATGCGGCAAGCCGGCAGTGGGATTGGTCGCAAGTGATTCAAACGGGAGGAATGCCTAGTTCCCACTCCTCTGGTGTAAGCGCCCTTGCCACGTACATAGCGATGAAAAAAGGCGTTTCGGCGATTGATTTTGCGGTAAGCTCTGTTTTCGGCGCTGTTGTCATGTATGATGCAATGGGGATTCGGCGAGCAGCTGGTGAAATTGCGGTTGAAGTCAATGATTTGGATGAACAGGTCGAGCGATTAGCGAAACAGCAGCCCGGAATCTATCATGCACGCAGACGCAAAGCACTGAAGGAACGACTTGGCCATCTCCCTAGAGAAGTTCTAGGAGGGGCGCTCCTAGGCATTGCTGTGGGCGCATGCAGCTATTTGTTGGAGAAGAAGTAGAGCTGAAGATGTGGACAACTTTTCTGGAATGAGATAAGATCAAGGGACGTTCTCAGAAAGGAAGAAGTTCATATGGAAATCATTCGTGTTACTACTGAAGATCAATTAAAGGGCTGTTTTGAAGTTCGTTACAAGGTGTTTGTGGATGAACAACAAGTTCCTGAGCATTTGGAGATGGATGAGAAGGATGAATCACCCGAAGCATGTCATCATTTTCTAATTGTAGACGCCGATAAGCCCGTTGCGACAGCCCGCTGGTATGAATACCAGCCTCAAACAGCTAAGTTGCAGCGTGTTGCGGTATTGAAAGAATATAGAGGCCAGTCATTAGGCAAACAAATCCTACTTGCGATGGAAGAGCAAGCCAAAGAATTACAGTGTACTTCATCGATTCTGGATGCGCAGTGTCAAGCAGAAGGCTTCTACAGTCAGTTGGGGTATCATGTGATTTCGGAGGAGCCGTTCTACGATGCCGGCATTCTCCATGTTAGAATGAAAAAGCCGCTTATCTAAAAGCGGCTTTTTCTATGTAGGTTTCACTTTCTGCTAGTGGAAAAGTAAGAATAAATCGAGTGCCTTTTCCAGGCTCGCTTTCGACTTCGATGGTACCTTGATGATCTTGAACGATTTTGTAGCAAATGGATAAGCCTAGTCCCGTACCATTTGATTTGGTGGTGAAGAAGGGATGGAATATCTTTTCCAGCTGATCGCTGGGAATTCCGGGGCCATTGTCTTGAATGATCATGGTTGCCGTCTTTGGAGCAAGACTTAATTCCATCCGGACGATGCCGTTCTCTTCCATAGCCTCGCAAGCATTTTTAACGATGTTGAGGAGGAGTTGGGTGATTTTGTCCTGATCCATCCAAAGCAGAACCGGATCCAATGCTTCTTTGTAATGAATTTGATGCCCAAAGCGCGTAGCTTCCGATTCCATTAGGGCAATGACTTTGAGAATGCATTCATGAAGAGAATAGATGCGGAAATCGATGCTATGGGGCTTTGAGAATTGGAGAAATTCCCCTGTCAAATCACTCATGCGATCAATTTCATCCATAATCAGTCCATACCAGTTCTCAATGTTGTAACCGTTTGCTTTTGAAATTTGCAGAAATCCTTTCACCGTTGTTAATGGATTTCGTATCTCATGCGCCATTCCTGAAGCTAACTCCCCGATTACTCTAAGCTTATCTGACCTCAGCATATGCTCCTCACGTTTCAGCCAGGATTCACGTTTCCTTATAAATAAATTATGCTCGGCAAGCAGAATTAGATCATCTTTTGTTAAACCTTCGAGAGGATAGGAGGCAATTCCGTATGTGATTTGGATGCCCGTCAATTTCGGAAGCTCGGAATCGAGCTTAAGCTTGAGCGAGTCTGAGGATAATTGATCAGGACCGGGATGCAGCGGCATAACAACAGCGAATTCATCGCCGCCGTACCGTGAGATAAATAAAGCATCTTTGAATAAAATTTGCAAAAGCTCAGCCATTTGTTTCAAAATGAAATTTCCCGCTTGAAATCCGCCAGTCGTGTTCATCGCTTTCAGATCCGTGCAATCGATGAGAATCAAGACCAACTTCTGTTTCTGTTGAATAAGCTGCTCAAGTCTGCGATGAGCTTCCTCGTAATTGAACAAGCCTGTCAGTGAATCTTGCTGCGCATATAAGTAGCGTTCTTTCTTCAAACGGTCTGTTTTTTGGAGTGTGGAGTAAGTGGCTCTTGTTAGAAGAACGACGGTTGTAAAATATAGCGTACACTGAACATAGTAGATCCACAACACATGATAGATGCCTTTAATTAAACAAACATTAAGCAAAAAAACGATCGTGTAGGCTGCAGATAGCAGCCAGGACTTTTTTTGACTTTCCTCTGAATATATATCTCGAAGAAGCGTTAGGATGTATAGAGGAAGACAGAGACTTAAATGTCCCAAATAGTGCATTGAACCAATGATCAGCAGCCGAAGCCAAGGGATGGCAGGGTGTTTCGTTGGAAATATGAGACTAATGAGGTAAAGGCCAAAGGCCAGAATAAGTAAATTTGGATGCGGTGCTGTATGTAAGATCATGGTATACATGAAATAAACGGTTGCATAAGCCAAAAGAATCCAATTGATTACCACTGTATCATCTCCTGAATGTAAGTATAGACTTATTTTACACCCATTTGACAAGTTCTCTGTCTGTTTACCAATTCCTGCTGATTTCCAAAAAGATTAGCAAAAAAACACTTATTATCACGAAAAAGAACCTGGGGCACGTGTCCTAGGTTCGAAAAAAACATTATTTTGAAAGGATAAGAACTTCGTGTTGTTGGATAAACCTCATACTGCCGGTTTTTCCGATATAATTCATCATATTGTCGCCATAGTGCATGAGGTAAATTCGTTCCTGGATGTCATCGGGCAGTGTCAGCAATTGCTCCAGTGTTGCGTGAATCGCACCGTGACCGCTTAATTGGCAATCATGGAGGATCGTATGGCAATTCCGCTTGTTGACAACTTCTTGCGTTAAAAGTTCTGCATTAAACTGTGTGTCTGCACTGTAGAAGGTCTGATCATTAATGAACAAGGAGTAATTAGGTTTATGAGGAATATGCATGGTAGTAATCATTTCGACGGTAAACCCGGGAAGTATTTCTGTAGGCATATGTTCGTCAATTAACACGATTTCGAAATAATCTTCGATCCGAGTGAAGCCGTCTGAAGGGTTGTACATGCCGCCTTTTAAGGTGTTCTCCCAAAGGATCGAGGCGATGGATTTGGTTAGGAAAAGTTTGGTTTTCTTGTGATTAAACTCATATAATAGTCGAAAGGCCATTTCCTCTAAGCCGCCAACGTGATCGGCGTGAATATGAGAAATGATGATGCCATCAATTTGATCTGGTTGTATATTAATTTCATGAAGCGATTTAGGCGTTGAGTATCCACAATCGATTAGTACGTTTCCGTTAGTGGAGCGAACTAATGCGCTTGTATTATAAAGAGTTTTGGCAAATGCACTGCCAGTTCCCAACATTTGAATTTGCAAGCTCATTTAGTAGCCTCCCAGAATTCGACAAAAATCATCTTTTCCTAATGTAGCATGGGAGGTTATTGAATTCAACCTTTATCTCGTGCCCAGGAGATGAAATAACGCTAAATCGGCTAGCTATTTGTCATATTAAACAAAAAGTGAGGATGTCAATAATGCTATGGTTGATAAGTATTTTCATATTGGTCGTACTGATTGGATTCATTTTGGTAGGTATATCGACCTATGTAGGCTGGCAGTTAACGCACCCCAAACGCAAGGTGCTGGATGACTCGCCAGAGCATTACGGCTTAGAGCAGCAGGACGTTAAATTTGCCAGTTTGACTGGGGATGTTGAGCTGGATGGGTGGGTTCTGAAGCCACCTGTCGGGGCAAGGGCAGATAATCCTACAACCGTTATTATGTCTCATGGCTACGCGGGAACTCGTCTCGAGAAGGGATTGCCTGCGCTTGCTTTGGCTGAAGCGATTGTGGGAGCCGGTTATCCTGTGTTGATGTTTGACTTTCGAAACTCAGGACGTTCGGAAGGAAACCTGACCACTGTTGGCTATTTGGAGAAACAGGATGTGAGGGGAGCGATTGCGTGGGTTCAGAAGCATATTTCTGATAAAATCTGCCTGCTTGGGTTCTCTATGGGGGGCACAACCTCTCTATTAGCTGCAGCGGAAGAAGCTTCTGTCAGAGGGGTTATTACGGACAGCGCGTTCAGTCAGCTTAGTCCTTATCTCCAAGATAATTTGCCAGTGTGGTCTAAGCTTCCCAGGTTCCCATTTACGCCGCTTATACTAGCCATTCTACCAAAGCTTATCGGTATTAATCCAAGGCATGTGGATGCACTTGCTGCCGTTGATCAGATCTATCCGCGACCGATTCTTTTCATCCATAGTCAAAGTGATGACGCGATTCCTTGGTCGAACAGTGAAGCAATGTGGCTTAGGCATCCGGATGCTTTTGAGATCTGGCTAACCGAGCAGGGAAATCATGTCGGCTCTTACCAGAAACAACCCGAAGCCTATACGGAGCGAGTTCTTGCTTTTTTATCAAAATTATAAAATCATCGCAACTCTTCCAGAGCTTCGGAGTATAAAGATGCAGACACAAAGATTACTAACAAGAGCTGGAGGTTAAACGAATGAAAGTTCAGCGGATATTTGCGTTGATGCTGGTGTTTTTTGTTCTAAGCACGGCTGCAGTGGTGGCCTCATCGATATGGGGGGATTTTAAGGGTTATAACATTGCGCGTTTGGTTGTCAACAATACGACCTCAGAGTTCGGAGATTCAGATGTTCCCCCGCTAATTATCGAAGGCAAAACAGTTCTGCCTTTACGTGCAGTAAGTGATGCATTGCAAGCATTGGTGAAATGGGATAACTCCAACAAGACGGCTTACATGTACAAACCGAACGTTCACCTATTCTTTACGACCGAGGTGCGTAAAGATTCAGCTATCGTTCCATTTGGCGTCGTAGAGCGCGGGAAGCAAGCCGATTTTATTGTGTTTGCGCAAGTCGATAATTTGAAGACCACCATCAATTCGGTGCAAGTTTCAATCTACTCACCGAGTGGGAAAAGCGTTGTGACACCAGTGGTGAAATCCATTACAGATGCCAAAGAAGCTTTTTGGCTTAAAGTTCCTCTGTATGGTGTATCCTTTGATGAAGCGGGAACCTATGTCGTGAAATTCGCGATGAAGCAAGAGGGAGCTAGCGATTATTCGGTTGTTTCTGAGAAACAGATTCAATCGGAATAGCACGAAAGGCATAGAAAGTGGTTTGACCTCTTATTATGAACATGTTAGGATAATTACGTAACTAATTATTCGACGAAATGAGGTTCTGCCTGTGAGCGATGAGAAGCATGATCATGTACACGGCCCGGACTGTGACCACGATCACGAGCAAGGGGAAGATGTTTTTATCGTAACGGACGAGAACGGTGAAGAGCACGAGATGGTTATGGTATATACCTTCCAATCTCAAGAGCAAGCGTATGCTGTATTGCTTGATCGTAATGATCCTGAAGCAGACGGTGTTATTTTCCGCGTTGAGGAAGAAGACGATGAAGCCTTCCTTGTAAACATTGAAGATGAGCAAGAATGGGAACGCGTAGTAACCATTTACAACGAAATCGTAGCTCAAGAAGGCGAAGAATAAGAGCTGTACATAAGAACCCCCTAGCAGATTTCTCTGTTAGGGGGTTTCTGTTTGTAAACGTTCATTTTCTGGGATTGAAATACATGATTCTTCCATTGAAAAGATGAAGCTCCGCTTTCAGCAGCTTACCGAGGTATTTGCAGAATTCATTGCCTTTGCTCTTGTCGCCGTGCGTGGCGTCATCCGGTAGTACAACTTGAACATAATGCCGTTCTTCCTCTTGCTTCTGCTCATTGCCGACACCAATCACTATGTATTTGTATAAGGGATTGATACCTTTGAGATAGAACCATTTGCCTTCGCCTTCGGGCTTAGTTTCAATGGTATAAGGGAAGCCGGCTTCGTCGTACTCCCAGCCAAGCTGCTTGGCTGTCAAGGCAAGCTGCTCACGATAATGAAGCAGTCTTTCCTTCAATTCTTCCAAGGTGAGCGCGGCTACGGTGGAGCCTGTTACGAATTTAATATAAGCGCTTTGAGCCATTCCTTGATCACCTCATTCGCTAAACATCAACAACATCATAGCATCATGTAAACGGTTTTACAATATCTACCTGATTCGAGGAATGCCTAGAAAATAGCTTGCGTTTCAACGATGACTTTGACATTCTTCACGCTGCGGTCTTCTGGTCCCTTCACAGGCAAGCCAACTTCCACATGTTCTACGATGTAGTCTATCAATTCTTGGGTGATAACTTCACCTGGAAGCAGAATCGGAATACCTGGCGGATACACATAGATGAATTCAGCAATGATACGGTCGGCCGAGTCTTTAAAAGGCAGAATTTCGGTTTCCCCGTAGAAAGCATCTCGTGGAGTCAGTGTTAGTTGCGGTATAGCGGGAACCTTAATGACGACTTCTTTGACTTCAACGACATCATCATTGATATGGGAAAGCTCGCGAAACGCCTGCAGCAAGGTTTCAATGTTGTCCGGGGTATCTCCCGGTGTGATGAGACAAAGGATGTTGTACATATCGCTCATCTCAACTTCAATATTGTAGTGATCGCGGAGCCAGTTCTCAACTTCAAAGCCAGTAATGCCAAGCTTACGAACATGGACGCAAATTTTGGTTGGATCATAGTTGAACGTAGCTTCTTCGCCTAAAATTTCTTCTCCAAAGCAATAAAGATTAGGAATTTCATTGATTTGTCTGCGCGTGTACTGGGCTAATTCGATGGTGCGTTCAGCCATCTCTCGGCCATTCAAAGCTAAATGTCTACGAGCCGTATCTAGCGAAGCTAGTAAAATATAGGAAGTTGATGTTGTCGTAAGCATCGAAATAATGGTCTGGATGCGTTTCGGATTTACACGATTTCCTTTTACATTAAGCACCGAACTCTGCGTCATGGAACCGCCCAATTTATGTACACTGGTTGCGGCCATATCAGCTCCGGCTTCCATCGCAGACATGGGCAGCTTGTCATGGAAGTGAATAAGCACACCATGCGCTTCATCAACCAAAACTGGCATATTGAAGCTATGAACTAGATCCACGATCTCTTTCAAATTCGTACAAACCCCGTAGTAAGTAGGATTAATGACCAGTACTGCTTTGGCATCAGGGTGCTTCTCCAAGGCTCTGCGAACAGAGCGAGTTGGAATCCCGTGATCAATGCCTAAATTTTTATCACGCGCAGGTTGAATGAATACCGGCTTAGCGCCGACGAAAATAATCGCGGCAAGGACTGATTTATGAACATTCCGCGGGACAATGATTTTATCGCCTTCCGAGCATACCGTCATGATCATCGTCATGATGGCACCGCTGGTGCCTTGCACGGAAAAGAAGGTATGGTCGGCGCCGTAGGCATCCGCAGCAAGCCTTTGGGCTTCCTCGATCACGCCCATTGGTTGATGTAGGTCATCCAGCGGTGCTATATTGATGAGGTCGATGGACAAGGCATTGTCCCCAATAAAGGAACGAAATTCCGGGTCCATGCCAACTCCTTTTTTGTGGCCAGGAATATGGAACTGAATAGGATTTTTCTCTGCATGTGCGAGCAATGCAGTGAACAGTGGTGTACGGTTATGATCCACCTGATTATCGCTTCCCTTCTATTGTGGATTGCTTGTCACGTGATGTAACAAACAAAATGAGTATATCAAAATAGAGCTATCATGCAAGTTAATTTTTTCAAAATAGTTTGCGCACATTCAGGTAAAACTAACAGCAACGTGTTAAAATTCGCCAAAATAAGGAGAAACCCTATGATTTTGATGGAAAAATGGCGTAAAAACCGCTTATTTTCCCCATTTGTGATGGAATTGTTAATTATTATGTTTGTCGTCGAATTTGTGAAGGGAGCATTGCTTTTAACGATCTTGCCCGTGTATATGAAGACGACGCTAGGAGCCACAACTTTCATTATTGGTTGGACACTTGCAGCTCAATATATCGGCGATAATGTGCTGCGCACACCCGTTGGCTGGATTATTGACAAGTTAGGCTATCGCACAACGATGCTGACAGGTGTTCTTCTGACTTTTGTTTCTGTGGTTCTGATTGCCACGACGTCGCAATATAGCTGGATGATCATCGGATGCGCTTTGCTCGGATTCGGCACAGCGCCACTATGGCCCTGTGTCATTACAGGCACAACGGAAGTAGCGGGAGAAGAAGGAAAAGCTACAATCATGAGCGTAGTCTATATGGCATGGTTGTCAGGAGTCGGATTAGGTCCGGTGGCGATCAACTTTTTTGTAGGGGAAGCTCACTATAGTTCATCTTTTCGAATCTTAATCGGCTGTATGACGGTTGTGGTGCTTGTTGCTCTTCTGCTGCCAAGACGACAGATTGCCTCAAGTGGGAATCAGACTGTTAAAGCTGATATTGCAAGCAGAGACCGCGATCCCTTCTGGAGTCGGGTAACAACGTATTTAAAAGAAGTACGACGTTCAATGAATGTGAGTCCGCTACTGTTCCCTGCGATGTTCGCACAAACGTTTGCCCTTGGAATTCTAACTCCCATTCTTACCCTATATGCCAAAGAGGTGTTAAAGCTTACATCCTTTCAGTACAGCCTGTTTCTGATTGCAGGAGGAGCTGTTACGGTGATCTTTCTAGTGCCGATGGGGAAAATGGTAGATCGAATAGGGATACGTCCATTTCTTATAATTGGCTTTTCTTTGAGCGCTGCCGCGCTGTTATTCTTTACCTTCGCCAAAAGTATGCTGCTGCTCTACGTGCTGGTTGCTTTGCTTGGGATTGGTTATGCCTTCATTATTCCGTCGTGGAATGCGCTGATTGCTTCCGTGATTCCCCCAGAGAAAAGAGGCGCGGTATGGGGATTCTTTCTCACCATCGAGGGACTGGGCATGATCGTCGGCCCTATTGTTTCAGGGAAGTTATGGGATGTGTACGGTTATCATGCTCCATTCGTGATGAGCGGTTCTGTACTCGTTCTGCTGCTTGTTCTTCAAATGTTCATTTCCATCCCCAAAAAAGGTATGGTACGATAAGGGAAAATGACTTATTTGGAGGCTTAAAAGCTACATGAATAAACAGATTGGAATCATCATGCTGCTGTTGATGACCATATTCATTGGATTCGGTATTATTATCCCGATTCTGCCCGAAGTGGTGAAGGGTGCAGGCTCTGAATATCATAACGCACTGTTGTTATCGGTTTACTCCGCGGCTTCATTTCTCATGTCACCGATTTGGGGCGCTCTCTCCGATCGAATTGGACGACGCCCAATTATCCTAGTCGGCTTGCTTGGTTTTAGCATCAGCTTTCTGATTTTTGGATTTGCCAACGATCATTTGTGGATTATGTATGTGTCCCGTATTCTAGGCGGGTTGTTCTCAGGTGCTGCTACCGCATGTGCTGTCGCTTATGTGGCAGATATCACGACCGCAGAGAATCGCACCAAGGGCATGGGGATGGTTGGCATGTCGATCGGCCTAGGTTTTATCTTTGGACCTGCGCTTGGTGGTATTTTTAGCAAATGGGGGACCTATGTGCCTTTCTTCATTGCCTCTGCTTTATCGCTTGTTTCCTTTTTGTTCGCTTTTGCAATATTGAAGGAGTCGTTGACCGCCGATAAGCGAACTTCCGTGAAGACCAAAGCGGCTTCCCGCTGGACCGCATTCTCCGGAGCGTCCAAGTATCTCTACGTGTTATCGTTTTTTGTCACATTTACACTGGCCGGCCTTGAAGCTACGCTTCAGTACTACCAAATGGACAAAATTGGCGCAACGCCATTTGATATCGGCATGATGTTCCTTGCCAGCGGCGTCGTTGGCGCTTTGATCCAAGGCGGCGTGGTACGCCGTTTGGTGAAGCAGGGCGCCGAGCAAGTCGTGATTGGAATTGGTCTGGTGCTTTCAGCTGCCGGTTTCTTCCTTCTCTTGTACTCAAGCAGCGTTGTGACTGCCGCCATCTACTTATCAGTCTTCGGCGCGGGCAACGCCCTCATACGTCCTTGTGTGACTTCGCTGATTACACAGCGCACCAAAGTCGGGCAGGGCGTCGCAACGGGCCTGAGCTCCTCTATGGACAGTCTGGGCCGCATTGCTGGCCCACTTCTGGGTGGAGCCGTGTTCGCCATCGCCCATTCGCTGCCGTTCATCATCGGCGGGGTGCTCTGCCTAGCTGCGATTCTGCTGCTGCAGCGCTTCGTGCAGGTAGATCGTCAAACGCAGTCGCAACAGACTGCATAAAAAAAGCTGCGCCTAAGGTGGATTCACCTTGAGCGCAGCTTTTTTGTGAGTTGGCAAGATTCATTTCCTCAACGCCAAGCCGTTCATAATAAAATCAATCGTATATTGGATTTCTAGTTCTTCATCCCAATCGGCGTTGGGCGCCAATAGAAATCGAGTAACCAGAAAGCCGACAATGGTTGAAATAATCAAGCGCATGGTAGTTGGCGCAGGGAGCTGAATGATTTGACCTGCTGCCTGGAAATGCCGAACCGCTTTATAAGCTCTTTCCAAAACTAGTGTGGCAAACGTTTGTTGAAATTGTTCTCTAAGCTCGTTATGAAAGGGGATTTCATGCAGGAATATTTTCAAAACAGCAAAATGTTTACGAGCGAATTCCATCCGATTCACAATTATCGCGCGTAAAAACTGTTCAACGCTGGGATATTCTGCATCCAATACTTTGGTAAAATCTTTCACCGCGAATGGGGCGATGAGCTTCGTCATGATGGGGGCGACAATCGAGAGCAACAGTTCTTTTTTCGTTTTGTAATGTCGGAAAATGGTGCCTTCCGCGACGCCAGCTTTTTGAGCGATTTCACTCGTAGAGGAGCCTGCGAATCCTTTTTCAGAGAAAATCTCCACGGCTGCTTGAACAATCTTGATCTGTTTGTTGGTCATTTTCTCCTCTTCGTCATTCAGACGCAGCAGTTCTTGTAACCATGGCTCGACTTCGGACAAGGCATTCACCTCCTTTGCGATTTATCAGACTTGTCTTTTGCACATTTTCATATTATATCTTACGATGCTTCCGGAGTGCCAGTATATTCAAAATCATGAAGCAAATTGTGAATGCGGCCAATACGACAACATCAACCCAGATGGTCCCCCAGCCTGCGCCGCGAATCATAATGTTTCGCAGAGCTTCAGCGCCGTATTTAAGCGGCATGACAACACTGATCCATCGCAGATAGACGGACATCGTATCCAAACTGAATAGGCCGGAGAAAAAGACTTGCGGTACGATAATGAGCGGAATGAACTGAATCATCTGGAATTCATTATTGGCAAAAGCGGAAATAAGCGTACCTAGCGATAACGCCGTAAGAGCAAGCAGGACAGTGATCAGCAGGACGTACCAGAATGAACCAACTAACATGAGGCCAAGAACGCTGGTTGCGAACCACGCGATAAGGGCAGCTTGCAGGGTTGTGAATATGCCGAAGCCAAGAATATAGCCAGCGACAATTTCCCAGCGGCGCAGCGGAGAGGCGAGAAGGCGCTCTAATGTGCCGCCTGTTCGCTCCCGCAGGAAGGAAACGCCAGAGAGCAGGAAGACGAAGAAAAAGACGAAAAATCCGATCAGAACCGGGCCAAAGCTATCGAATGAAGCCATATCCGCAGATCCGTGGAGGTAGTTAATGGTTGGTGCTTGCGCTGCAGCTGCAGCCGGCGATACGTTTTGAACCGCTTTTTGCAGGAGGAAAATGACTGCTTTGTTCTTGGTTGGATCGCTGCCTTCCAAGGTCACTTGAGGGATTGCACCAGTCATCGCGATAATGGCATCCAGCCGCATATTGTTAAGCTCGTCTTGGGCTTCATTGGCCTTGTAGGATGTCACCTCAGCGCCACTATCCTGCAGATTCTGAATGAGCGGAGCAGGCAGCTCGACAGCACCAAGCTTAGGGACATACGTACTGCCGTTAAAAACCAACGACATTAGGAAAAGAATGAGCATAGGCGCTACCAGCATCATCATTAGTGTCCGTTTATCATGAAAAAACTGGCGCAAAATGCGAATAACAATGGCACGGATTCTCATGCTTCAACACCTCCGTAGTATAAAAATGCTTCTTCAATCGTGGAAGTGGAAGTAGCCTTTTTCAACGCCTCTGGGGTTCCAACAGCCGTCAGCTTGCCGTCCCGAATCATTCCCAGTTGGTGGCATTTCTCGGCCTCATCCATCACATGAGTAGTCACGAGTATGGTAGTTCCTTGCCGACTGAGATTCGTAAGTTCTTCCCAGATCGATTTTCTTAATAGCGGGTCGATCCCAACCGTAGGCTCGTCAAGGATCAGAATTTCTGGTTCATGGAGCAAAGAAACGGCCAGAGATAAGCGGCGCTTCATGCCGCCTGAGTAATTTGAAATTTGCTTTTTCATATGGGCGCTTAGATCAACAAGCTCCATCACTTCTTGGATGCGCTTTCTGCGTTTCGTTCCCGTCAACCCATATAAAGCCGCGAAGAATTCCAGGTTTTCGAGAGCTGTCAATTCTGCGTAAAGGGCATCGGATTGCGCCATATAACCGATTTGCGATAACATCGCTAATTGCGGCATCCGCTGGCCAAGCACATGAACAGTGCCGGAAGAGGGGGCATCGATTCCGGCAATCAGACGTACTAACGTGGTTTTGCCTGAGCCAGAAGGTCCCAGCAGCCCGAAAATGTGGGCTTTCGGAACAGCCAAAGTAATGTCGTGCAGAACTATTTTTTCTCCGAATTGCTTGCTGACGCTTTGTACCTGAATGGATAATTCATTTGTCATAGTTAGCACCTCGAATGAGAGTGAGTAATCACTCATTTTTATATGTTCATCATATGCTAATCTTATGATTTTGTGAAGTGAGTAATCACTCATTTTATTGTGATTGAGGAAAAAATAGGCAGAGCAAAGCGGAGGCATTACAGTGGCAAGGCAGAGCAGATCGTAGGCTGTTAGCGCCGAAAAACAGCCCTAACTACCAGCGCGGTGAGTTTTCGCGCGTACCACTTGCCTGTAAGGCTGTTTTTCGGCCTTACAGAAGCGATTGGCGCCGTTGCAGCGACGTTAGGGCTGAAAAACAGCCCTAACTACCAGCGCGGTGAGCTTTCGCGCGTACCAGCTTGCCCGTAAGGCTGTTTTTCGGCCTTACAGAAGCGATTGGCGCCGTTGAAGCGACGTTAGCGCCGAAAAACAGCCCTAACTACCAGCGCGGTGAGCTTTCGCGCGTACCACTTGCCTGTAAGGCTGTTTTTCGGCCTTACAGCAGCGATTGGCGCCGTTGCAGCGACCTTAAGGCTGAAAAACAGCCCTAACTACCAGCGCGGTGAGTTTTCGCGCGTACCAGCTTACCCGTAAGGCTGTTCTTCGGCCTTACAGAAGCGATTGGCGCCGTTGCAGCGATGTTAGGGCTGAAAAACAGCCCTAACTACCAGCGCGGTGAGCTTTCGCGCGTACCAGCTTGCCCGTAAGGCTGTTTTACAGCCTTACAGCGGCCAGGCCAAGCAAAACCACCGCTGCAACGCCGAAAAACGCGCTTGCAGATAAAGCGTCGATGCGCAATGCAGCACATCGGCGAAGCTAACGCTTTCGGCCTACAGCCGTCAATGCCGCTCAGCAAACAACAAAAAAAGCATCCCTAAGGAATGCTTTTTCAACAGTTTGTCAGTTTTTAGCTTTTGCATCTTTTTTGTGATCTACCCATTTCTCAATCGAAGGCGTTAGCTGCTCCTTGATGGAAGCGACAAGCTTGTCCTTCGAAATGCCTTTGGATTGGGCGATCTCTGCCAGTGATTTGCCTGAATGGAGCTGAGCATGCAGCTCGTCCTTGCTAAGACCCAGCGTTTTGGCAAGCTTGTCGGTGTCTGGCTTGAGACCGAATTTGTGCCACTTGCCGTGTCCAGCATGGCTGTCCAGCAAGTTTTTCTCGTTCAGGATGAACTTCAAATGCTCATCGAGCTTTTGCTTCATATGCTCGCCTTGGTCGGTTGTCAGCTTGCCGTCTTTCACGGCAACTTCAATCTTGCCGATGCGAAGCTCATGCAGCTTGGCGGTTAAGTCGACTTCGTTAATCCCCTTTTCTGCGGCGGCTTCTACGATACTTTTGCCGCTCTTCAGGGATTTCACGAGCACTTCTTTGTCAACACCGATCACAGAGGCGGACTCCTCGATTATCGGCCATTTCCGGCCTTGACGCCCTTGACCCTTCTCGTCATTTTGCTGCAAGGACATGACCTCTTGCGGGTCCCCGGATGAAGCATGAGCCGCAGCGGAGAGGGAAGGAAGCGCAGTACCTCCAAGTACAAGGGTGAGGGCGATCGAGCTCACAAGGAGCTTTTTCATATAAGGCTGATTCATCTTGGTGTGTTACCTCCTTTCCTTGTGGATTAGGAATTACAGCACTTAGTTTGTGCAGGAGGGATTAATTTTAGTTTAAATTAAGCTTAGTCTCACATAAAAATTTCCAAAAAAAGAATTATTTCGCGTCTACTGCTGTTTGATAAAGGGGAATAAGTTTCTCAAAGGTTTGTTTAATTAAATTCTCCAGCTCAGTAGGGTTAACCAGCACAGGATCTTGGAAATGGAGATTTCGGCCTATAAGGAGCTCGGCTTTTTTAACGTCACGGAAGCGAATCAAGGCATCTTTCCAGCCTTTTTGATCTAATTCGGACACTGGGGTTACATCCTTTTTCATATGGTCGAAGGACAGGACGAAGTCAGCAGGGATCTCCTTTTGCAAACGTGCAATCTCTTTCATATAGGAGGTTGCGATTTGGCTTTTGGTAGGAAGCTCATAGATCAAGGCAAGCCAGATAAACACACGATCGTCGAAGAGACCGACTTGGAAATGGGGAACCTGTTTGTACCCGCGTTTGTTAGGGCAAATAGCCATCCACGTATCTACTGGGGGATTAACCGTGCGTCTCAAATGTTTGGCGATATGCAGAAACATTTCCGTACCTGTCAGAAGTGACAAGTCCTCGACTAACGAATCACCTAAGGTTTTGAATTTGGGCTGTATGCGTTCGCGGATAGCGGCCATCCGGCCATCAAGGCCTTCTATAGCAAATGTATCGAATTCATGTTGGGCAAATCCAGTAAAACTCATGTCTGTTCCTCTTTTCATTGCGTTTTCAACTATTCTAAAGCAAATTGGATTATCCCGCAATGAATGACAAGTTTCCGAGATGGAGTCGTAGGGACTTAGACCTATTTTGTTGAAATAAGCAGGTAAAGCTAGTTTTTTGCCGAAATATGTTGAATAACATGAATTTGGATAGATAGGAGAATTTAACCTTATGCGCATGACAAAATGGTCCAAAGTTGCGGTTATTGGCACAATCATGGGAACTTGCTTCACAGCGGGTGTATATGCTCAGGATGTCCTGGAGCGCGTGGATGCTTATTTGCGGAGTGACTTTAAAGTGATGGTTGACGGTAAACAGGTGAATATGGCGAATCCACCCTTAATTTATAATAATACGAGTTATTTGCCTGTCAAAGAATTGGGAGGTTACTTGGGAGCTGCTGTGAATTGGCAGGATAGCACGAAGACGATATATATCAATCCGCGCATCAGTACCCAGCAGCCTGCCGAAGGCAATGAAACGAATTATACGGAAATTGTTCTGCAATATCCTTATCCGCAATATTTGGATTACTTGGGGAGGACTTATCCGATTTTAGTGAATATGACAGATCAATACTATTACCGTCTGAAAGATCTCGACAGAATGGGTGTCTCTACAGCGGGACTAAGAAAAGCGAAAGAAAAGTACACGGAAGAAATTTATGTTAGTGAACAAGAATTGAAGAAAAACTGGAAAGAAACCCCGCAAATTTCTTATATGATTAATGAGCCGATTGTCATTACAGGTGAAGAGGATCCCGCAAAGCTCAAGGCACTCAGGGAGTATGTAAAAAACTTCCGCTACTATGAACTTAACCAAGTGGCTTACATGACGAATCCGGTCATCATCGATGCTTTGCCCGAATTAAATACATACAGCTACATACTCTCCGAGAATAGGCATTTTTATAGAACGACGCTTAAGCTTACTCAAACGAATGACAACAACAACATCAATGATAAACCGATGTATGTGGTTGGCAGTTCGTCCAAAGAAGACATTGAAGTAACAAGAGTGAACAAATAAATTAATTGCCCGTTTGCTGCTTCAAATAAAATATAGCAATTTGTGTACGATCACGGAGACTCAATTTACTAAGAATTTCAGTAATATAGTTCTTTACCGTACCTTCGCTCAGGAAAAGCTCCTGGGCGATTTCTTTATTCGAAAGGCCTTCGGAGATTTTAACAACAACGGTCTGCTCGCTGGCCGTCAAGCCGTAGTCACTAAGCGCTTTGGGAATTCGTGCAGAGGGGACTGAACTCGGGTTGATGAATGTTGTCAATTTTTTGGCGATGTCAGCATGAATAAGCAGATTGCCTTGTTCAACTGTTTTGATGCCTTGGACGATCCGATCAGGCGAAATATGTTTGAGCAGATAACCGCTGGCTCCGTTCCGCAATGCTTGTATGATAAACTCGTCATCGTCAAATGTGGTAAGGATGAGGATGATAACGTGAGGATAGGCTTGTTTAATCTTCAGTGTGCCTTGGACACCGTCACAGATGGGCATCCGAATGTCCATGAGAATAACGTCAACCTGTCCGCCGTTTTGGAGAAAAGCCAGCGCTTCATCACCGTTCGTGCAGGTGCCGACGACATCTATATCTGCATCTAGTCCGATAATTAATTTCAAGCTTTCCCGGATAAAGGGATCATCATCTGTAATGAGTACTTGGATCATAGCTTTCGGATCAATCCTCTCTTAGTCGGTGTCATGGTGGCGAAACGTAGGCAAGATCGTCGTTATGGCGTAGTGGTCTTCGATCGTCACGAAGAGCTGCCCGCCAATGAGCTTGCTGCGTTCTTCCATACCTTTCATGCCAATGCCTTTGACATAAGGCTCTTGCGGTGCCTTGCCATTATTCGTTATACGCATGGTAATTTGCTTTGGCTCGTAAGTCAATTGAATATTCACGCGAGTTGCGCTGCCGTGACGAATTGCATTCGTGATGGCTTCTTGTGCATTGCGGTATAAAATAAAAGAGAGGCTCGGATACAGCACGTAAGGCATTCCGACAAGCGCTACCTCGATCGAGATGCCATTCTCTTGGGTCAGATCCTCGATGAGTCGATCTAGCGAGTAAGTTTGCAAGGATTCTTCATCCGGCTTCAAGCGACGAACCGTGGAGCGCAGCATCTCCATGCTTTCTGTTAGTTGGTCCCGCACGGATGCCAGCATTTCCATTCCCTTGCTTGGCTGAGTCGGTATAATTCGGAGGGAGGCCTCCATCATCATTTTGAGGCGTATGAGCTTGTGGCCCAATTCATCGTGTATATCACGAGAAATCCGATTGCGCTCTTCGATTTGTGCGATGTTTTCGACTTGTCGCGCATAATCCATCAGCTGCGAACGCGCTTCATCCAGTTCATAGTGCTGCCTTCGCAATTGGTCATAGAGCAGCTCAACATCATCTTTGTTTTGATTAATTCGCTGCATATGCAGCAGGAGCATGCTTTGAGTGAGGAAAATTAAATTCGCTATGACATAATCATTGCCAGACTGGTTATGTAGCGATAGATTCAGTACGATGATCTGAATACCTAAGAATGAGACACGAGTCCCCCGATTCATACTAGGAGCATAAGACAAAAGTGTGGAGTAAAAGAGCATGAACAAGATGCCGTCATAGTGATAACTCAGCCATCCGCTGAATCCTATTTCGAGTAGCAGCATCCAAGCTGATTTGGAGAAAACAATCCTGCGCAATTCGGCTATCCAAAGAAATAGGAGAATAACAAATACATAAGCGCCGTTGGACTTGTAGCTTTCAAGAAACATGGACGCGACGGCTGGAATGAGTATGAGCAAATAACGTGTAATGGGCAGTAAAGGCGTCAATCGGTTCCCTTCCTTTAGAGGCAAGTGTAAGCAAAGTATAGCATAGATAGGAAGCGGGTTTACACGCCTTTTCATGAAAGTATGACTTTTGTCACCTTGGATAATGACGATGTCTACCTGTCGCTGCAGGCATTCAAAGGTACAATAAGGTTAATAAGGGAGAAGGAAGCAGGAAGAGGGAGTGAATGCGATGAGTTTTGTTCAAATAAAAGATGTAGTAAAAAAATATAGCCACCAAATTTCAGTGGATCATTTGAATTTAACGATTCATGAAGGGGAAATCTTCGGGCTGCTTGGACCCAATGGCGCGGGGAAAAGCACAACGATCAAGATGTTAAGCGGCCTTCTGAAAATAGATCAAGGTGAGATGATTGTGGATGGGTTATCCGTAGCCAAGGATGTGCTGGAAGTGAAGCGCAAGATTGGTCTTGTACCACAGGAGCTGGCGATTTTTGAAACGCTAACGGCCCGAGAAAATGTCACCTTTTTCGCCAGATTATACGGGTTAAGCGGCAAGCTGCTGAAAGAACGCGTAGAGGAAGCGCTGGCCTTCGTTGGACTATCCGATCGCGCTCGTGATAAACCGAACTCTTTTTCCGGAGGAATGAAGCGGCGCTTAAACATCGCTTGTGCCATTATGCATCATCCCAAATTAATTATTATGGATGAACCCACCGTAGGGATTGATCCGCAGTCTCGCAATCACATTATGGACTCCGTAAGATCACTTAATCGCATGGGTTCGACGATCATCTACACCTCTCATTATATGGAAGAAGTTTCTGCGATATCTTCCCGGGTGGGCATTATGGATCATGGCCATCTCATTGCTTGCGGTACGCAGGAAGAACTGCGCAGTAAAGTGGCACAGGACAACAAAGTCGTCCTGCAAGTTGCCCATTTAAAGGATGAAGCCGTAAAGGAGCTTAGAGAGCATCCGCGGATTAAGCAAGTAACGGTCCAAGATCAGCTTATTGAGCTGCTGGTCGGCTCCTCGCAAGCCTATTTGCAAGATATCCTGTTCATTTTGGCCAAATATGATGTGAAGATTCAATCGCTCACACAGGTGGAGCCCGATCTGGAGGCCTTATTCCTGTCTTTGACCGGAAGAACCTTAAGGGACTAGGGAGGATTCAGGATGCAGATATGGACGATAGCGAGATATGAAGTGCTGCGAATGCTGCGATTGCGATATGTATTTATTATTCAATTTTTGATGCCGATGCTGCTTATTTTCATCTTGGGCTCGGCGCTTTCCGGCGAATTCAAGGTAGAAGATCACAATTTGAAGTCTGTGAAATTAGCCGTGGTTCAAGGGGATAGCGGGCCAATGAATACGGCGATTACCAGCTTTCTAGAGGCTCCTGAGATCAAAAAGCTGCTTCAGGCTGACCTCGTTGCGTCACGTGCTGAAGCTGTGGATCGGCTCAAAATAGGAACCTCGGAGTTTGCGCTCGTCATTCCAAGTGATTTCAGCAAACAGGTGCTTGCAGGGAACGAAGCGGAGTGGGAGATGATTCTCGGCAATGATTACGGCCAAAATCTGACCGCTCAGATGGTGCTTCGCTCCTTTTTGGATCAAGTGAACCTGAGCCAAGCGGCAATTATCGCAGCAGGTCCGAGTGCGGCTGGACAGCTTCAACGGCATGTCGTGCCTGCTGCTGCTCAGGGAGAAGCTGCATCCCATGTGCAGGTTGGCAATCTGACCACATCCAGTGCCAGTTATACGGCTATGCAGTATTATGCGGCATCCATGCTAGTCATGTTTTTGCTGTACTCCGGCATGTCCACTGCGTTAAGTCTTCAAGCAGAAAAGGAGAAGCATACCCTATCTAGACTAAATGCAATGCCTATTCATGAGTACAAAATTTTAGTTGGGAAAGTATTAGGAAATACGTTCGTTTCCATCTGTCAGGCAGCAGTTATCATTGCGGCTACGATATTATTTTATGGCGTGGATTGGGGGAATTCCTTTTTATTGCTTTTCCTTGTTTGCTTGGGAATCATTCTGGCTTCCATGAGTCTGGCGGTATTGATAACCTTTTTGACCAAAACATCCAAAGCCATCAGCACATCGTTTCAAATGATCATCCTAGTCATGTCTTTCTTAAGTGGAGGGTTCACGCCTTTGCCGGATGGATTGTTGCAGCAATTGGGTACATGTACACCTAATTATTGGGGCATGCAGGGAATGCTTCGCATTATGCTTGGAAGCGATCTGACGGTAATTGGCCACCATTTATTCGTCTTGGCATGTATAGGCGGCGGTTTGCTGCTTGTTTCCCTGATTGCTTACCGAAAGGCGGGATATCATGAATAGTTTATATATTGCGATGAATATGCTGCGCCGTACGCTTTTCCAGAAAAAAGGGTTCTTGATGTACCTGCTCATTCCAGCTGCCGCGGTTTCTCTCATTATCGGAGTGATGGGTAAGCAAACCGATAATCGCGTAGACATTGCTTATATCAACAAGGATCAGGGAACATTAGGGGCTCATCTGATTCATGAGTTATCCTTATTGCCGGAATATCGTCTGCAAGAGCAGCAATCGGAAGCAAGTTTAAAAGAGCATGTCGTAAAGCAAAAAGTCAGTGCGGCGTTTCAGATTCCTGACGGCTTTAGCGAGTCGCTGCTGCAGGGTTCTCCCGCGCAAGTTGATATGTTCCAATTAAACAGCAATGAGGCATCCATTACGCTCAAACTGGCCTTAGACAGCCAAATAGCCAGGTATCAAGATACGACGGATCTGTTTCGCAAACAAAGTCTTCAAGAAGCGGCACTGCGAGAGGCTGTGGAGAAGACGCTAACCCAAATGGAGAAACACCAAGTCAAGGCGCAAATCACGGATCTTGGCTTGTATGTGAATCCGAATATGCATATTGTCATTGGCTTCATGCTCATGTTCATGATGAGCGTCATTAATAATACGGTCTCCGTCATCATGGAGGATCGCAGGATGAGGACTCTGGCGAGAACCTTTACGGCGCCGGTTCGCTCCTTGGAAATTATACTTGGCAATTTCTTAGGCAGCTTCCTCGTAGGAACTTTGCAGGTTGTGGTCATTCTGTTCGTCACACGGTACGTAACGCATTATGAATATGGACTGCCGTTTCTTTCGCAGTTTATCATTTTGGAATTTTTCTTATTGGCGAGTATGGGCATTGCAAGTGCAGTTGCGGGAATGGTGAAAAGCTCGACCAATATGAGCGTCATCAACTCCCTCGTCGTGACCCCCACCTGCATGCTCGGAGGCTGCTTCTGGCCGGTCAGCTTGATGCCGGATTGGATGCAGAAAATAGCCAACTTCGTGCCTCAGAAGTGGGCCATCGAAGCCATTCAGCGGATGGCTTCTGGACAAACCTTGTCCCAAATGTGGATGCACATGGGCGTGTTGACACTGTTTGCTTTGATCCTGCTGGGCATTGGTTCGGTGATTCTTAGACCGGCAGATGCTGAGGCGGGGTAAAAGCAATAAAAGGGCTACCTGCGAAGGCGGGTAGCCCTTTTGTATTTGAATTATTTAGATAAAGAAAGCGCTGGAGATAATTACTAACAAGATGAAAAGTACCAAAATAGCTGCGGAAGAATTATAACCTACTCCGCCTACACCTGCTTCATAACCCATTCAAAATCACCCTTTCGTTTGATATCTCTGTTTCTTTTTCCTTGCATGGTTAGCATATGGCAGTAGGACTCTAAAGGAATGGGCTTTTCAGGTTGACATAGATGATTGTGCTCCTGTACCCATAGGGAAGATAAACTTGAGGGAAATATGGTACAATGTAACGATGTCATGACTTGCCTGCGAGCAGGCTTTTGAAATAGGGGAAGGAAAGGGTGAGAATCCAAATGGCTGTTACGGCAAATGAAGTGGCGGAGTGGATGCTGGAGAGGCTCAAATCCGCAGGAATTTTACATCAAAAAGAAGCCGTTGATTATATCACTCAGCATTATGGGGAATCGTTTATTTATGTAAATGAAAATGGCAATCAAGCGATCTCCAAAGAAGTGAAAAAAATCTTCAAGAAATTACATGGCGGCAAAGCAGCGTGGGAACGTGACGGTTTTTTCTGGGGATGGCAATAAAGAAGGAATATTTGGGAAAATAGGATAAATATTTTCTGTCCCATTAGGCTGAAGCCCGTTTGAACAGGCGTCAGCTTTTTTTGTGCTTTTTTCCTTAAAAAATGTCAATAATCCAAGTTGCTAAAACATAGAATTCATAATAAGATAAGATTAAGAAGATAAGTTGTCTGAATATTTAAACAAAACAAACGCACCAATTATGGAGGGGATTGCCGTGAGTAAGAGTCATGAAGTAGAGTACTGCAACCTAGAGTTACGATTTGATCGCCGGCTGATCCGGAACTTCATTAAAGCGCTCATTCAGGAAGGTTATTCTCTGTATTGGAACGAAAGCGACGTGCAGTTCATCATTTCCATTCGTACCGGACGAAAGCTCATCAAGCTGAAATTCGAACGGATCGGTGAGAAGTATAAAATCGTTGGCAACTATTCCTTCAAGGATGAGAAGCTGGCTGAGATGATGGAGAAGCTGATCGGAGACACACGTGGTCACGCTGTAGTGAAAAGATTCAAGGATCGGCAAATTCTCATTGAGAATATTATGTTCGGTGAAATTATTCGCATGGTAGAAATTAGCGGCATCGAGCATAAAGTGCTGTATCAGAAGGAGCCTGCCGTGACAGTAGAAGAAGTCATGCAAGCGCTGCGATCCAAACGGACTGACGAAAGAATTCCAATTTTGCGTATGGAATTGGATTATGAACTCGCTACGCTTCATGATGCGATGGCTTCAGGCGATGTCAAAGCAGTCGCGGAGAGCAAAATGAAATTAATTGAACTACGACAAGAAATGCTCTTATTGGAGATGTGAGAATGAATAGTGGATTTAAGTAAAAAGAGAGCCTGTATGTAACCATATGGACTCTCTTTTATGTTACAAAAAATTATACTTGTGAATTTAATTGACATCGCATATAATCAACTCATGAAAGTTAAAGCACTTAAACTTTGTGTGAATTCAAACTTTCGTTGAATTTTGAAAATGTTATTTTTATTCATTTTAAAAGGGGGATATCGCGACATAAAGTTAAAGCGGTTAAACTTTAAAAAGATTAAATGATTGCTTAGAAAAACAGTAGAAGGGGGAGCGGTTTCGCTGAGTGCTAGCAGAGGAAGTCGTCGAGAGAGCAAGTACTTTTATATGTTCGTTTCACCCTGGGTCATCGGCTTCATCGTTTTTGCTTTATTTCCAATTGGTGCATCGTTTTATTACAGCTTCACCGAGTACGATATTATTCACTCACCGGTGTTCGTTGGCGTGCAGAATTATACGGAACTTTTCAAAGACGAACAGTTCTGGAACTCGATTAAGGTCACATTGCAGTACACGTTTTTTAGTGTTCCGCTAACGCTTTTGCTATCCTTATCTTTTGCTATGCTGATTAATCAAAAAATTCCGTTCCGCGGCTTTTTTCGGACAGCGATGTATTTTCCCAGCATGATTTCGGGTGTTTCCATGTCATTGCTGTTTTTCTGGGTATTTAATCCGCAAGCTGGATTATTCAATTATGGACTGTCCTTCTTCGGTATAGAGCCGATACACTGGCTTCTCGATCAGAAATACGCTATGTGGGCGCTTATTATTATGTCCTTCTGGGGTATGGGAGCAGGGATGCTCATCTTCTTGGCAGGCTTGCAAGGTGTGCCAGCCAGCTTGTTAGAAGCAGCAAAACTTGATGGCGCAGGACGCTGGAGATCATTTTGGAATGTGACGTTCCCCATCATTTCACCTGTATTTTTATTCCAGCTGATTATTGGTATGATCGATTCTTTCCAGGTATTCACACAAGCGTATGCGATGACGCAGGGCGGTCCCAATTATTCCACATGGTTTTATGTGTACAACATTTATGTAAACGCATTTAAAAATTTCCGCTATGGCTATGCATCCGCCATGTCCTGGCTGCTGCTCCTTGCCGTTATGTTCGTCACCTTCCTCATTATGAAAGCATCCAATCGATTCGTGCATTATGAAGGAGGATCGAATACATGAATAGTACGAAAGCAAGGATTGATCCGATGCAGATCATTGGATTCTTAATCTTAATCATTGTGACGTTTATTATGTTATCACCGTTATGGTTCATGGTGTCAACTTCGCTGAAGACAACGAAAGAGATGCTGGCCTTTCCGCCAACTTGGATTCCGAAAACGTTTGCATTTAGCAATTTCAAAACGCTTTTTACGAATCAGGATTTGAAGTTTGGTCAGCAGTATTTGAACAGCTTCATTGTCGCAGGCTCCTCGGTCATTGGAACGGCGATTTCGTCCAGTCTTGTTGCCTTTGGCTTCTCACGCTATAACACTCGGTTGAAGTCATTATTCTTCATGCTTTTACTGAGTACAATGATGCTGCCGTATCCAGCCATTATGATCCCGCAATTTTTGCTGTTTCGTCAACTAGGCTTGCATGATTCCTTATTGCCGCTTATCCTGCCAGCTTTTTTTGGCTCCGCGTATATGATATTCCTGCTTAGACAGTTCTTTTATTCGCTGCCGAATGAATTGTTCGACGCGGGTAGGATTGATGGCTGCAGCGAGTTTCGCTTGTTCTGGAACTTAACTCTGCCGCTTTCAGGTCCTGTCCTAGCGACGGTATCTATCTTCACCTTCATTTGGTCGTGGAATGATCTGTTAGCTCCTGTCTTATATTTGGATTCGCAAGAGCATTTCACACTTCCGATCGGCATGGCTGCCATGCTTTCTTCCAAGTTCCGCATTTCACCGTGGAATTTGCTGATGGCTGCTTCGATTTTATCCATGCTGCCGATTATCACGCTATTTACGTTTGCTCAGAAACGATTTGTAGAAGGTATTGTGCTTACCGGTATTAAGTAATGAGAGGTTTACTTGATATGATAAATAGCAGACATGGGGAGGAAATAAGATGGAATTCGGCAAAAGAAAAGCTTTCTTGGCATTAAGTCTTGTTATGGCTAGCGCATCCGTGTTGTCAGCATGTTCAGATGGAGGAGATTCTGGGAAAAGCGGTGGCACGGTCACCATTACGCATTATACGATTGATTCGCCAGATCGCACCTTTGTGGAGAAATTGATTCCGGATTTTGAAAAGAAGCATCCGAATATTAAAATTAAAGTGACCAAGGCGCCTTATGAGCAGTTTGACTCCAAGCTGCAATCGGCCATCGCGGCCAAAAATGCTCCTGACGTCACCTCTCACTATGGGTATGGCGGATTCATGGAGTATTACAACAAAGGGATGCTGACAGATCTCAGCGCCATTATGCAAGCGGACGGTTTTAAATCCTCCGATTATAACATTCCCGATGATGTGATGAATATTTATAAAGTCGACGGAAAGTCCTATGGCATTCCCCTCAATAGCTATGTCACTGTTATGCTATATAACAAGGACCTGTTCGACAAAGCCGGGCTTCCTTATCCGCCAACGGATTACAACGATAAAAGCTGGACCTATGACAAAATGGTGGAGTATGCAGCCAAATTGACTGTAGATTCTACGGATATGAATAAAGCCCAGTATGGCCTGGATTTTGGGTGGGGCGAGCGTGATCAGAAGCCGCAGTATTTTGGTGGAAATGTCTACTCCGACGATACCTGGAAAAATGGCGGTAAGCCAACTGCGATCAATTTGAACAAACCTGAGGTCATTGAAGCTTACAAGAAGATTTATGGGTTGATTTGGGATAAAAAGGTATCCCCGACGCCAGCGTTTTCCAAATCGGTATCTGGACAATTTGGCGATCCGTTTCTGTCCGGCAAAATCGGGATGTCCGTCGTAGGTTCATGGAGTTTGGCGGCATCCAGTGATTTCAATTTCAAAGTTGGTGTCGCAGCCGTGCCGCAAGGTCCTAATTCGAAAGTACGCAGTGTCCTGTACGTTGACCCGTTGTTCGTTCTCAAAGATTCCAAGCATCCGAAAGAAGCTTACGAATGGATCAAGTATTTAATTACAGCAGACGTGCAGGAGAAATCCATTGAGCTTAGCGGTGGCAACCCTCCGGTCAACCAAAAAGCGGCTGAGAAGTACTATTCGAATTTTGAAGGCATTGATCCTAAACAAATTCAGCAAGTCTATGATGGGGCCTTCAAATACGGCTTCGAATCCTACAACCATATGATCTCGAACTACTCGCAAATTAATGAGCTGTTCATTAATGAGCTTGCCAGCGTTGAGAATGGTGACAAGAAGGTCGAAGAAGCTTTGCCTGTGATTCAAGATAAGCTAACGAAGTTATTGGAACGTGTGAATAAATAGCTTTGGTCTGTAAGCAGGAGGAATGCATCGCAAGGTGCGGATTTCCTCCTGTATATTTGCAGCGCTAATTGTGTTACTTTGGAATTATGCTGTGAATCACGTGATTACTGCAATAATTGAGCTACAGGAGTTGTTTTTATATGAAGGTAAGCATCTTTGACGTCGCTAAGAGAAGCGGATTGTCGGTCGTCACCGTTTCGCGGGTTATTAATCAAGCTGGCACTGTGCGCGAGAAAAATCGCCAAAAAGTGTTGGATGCCATGAAAGAGTTAGATTATCATCCGAATGCAGCTGCACGCAGCTTGGCTCGTGGCAAGACGGGGATCATTGGCCTTACTATTACCACTTTAAATGATTCTTTCTTGGATGCCGTCGTCAAAGAGATTAACGATCGGCTTGCCGAAAAAGGCTATTTCTTGGCTCTTTCGATATCGACAGAAGTATTCGCCTCTTTTGATAATTCTATGTTCCAAGAGGACCGTGTGGACGGAGTTATTATGCTTTCACCCGTTCATGAGGATGATTATGTCATGGAACTGAAAAAGAAGAAGATTCCTTTCGTCATGCTGGACAATCAGCATGTCCATCCATCTGTTTCCTCCGTAATTATTGATAATTATAAAGGCGGATACGATGCCACGAAACATTTAATTGATCTCGGGCATACGGAGATAGCGCATATTTGCGGCCCTGCTCCTTACTTAAGCAGCAGTGAACGGCTGCGCGGATTTGTAAGTGCGATGGAGGATGCCGGCTTGAATCCATCTTGGATCGAGCAAGGCGATTTCAGCATTACTTCCGGTTATAAAGCAACAAGCAGCTGGATAGAGTCTGGAAAACTGCCAAGCGCCATATTTGCTGCAGATGATTTAACCGCGTTTGGCGTCATTGACGCGCTTAAGAATGCGGGCTACAAAATACCGCAAGATGTTTCGGTGATTGGTTTTGACGATCAAATATTTTCAGCTGAGTTTCACCCGATGTTGACGACCATTCGACAACCGGCAGAGAGCATGGGGCGGCATGGCGTTGATCTGCTGTTGAAATGGATTGATGGAACCGTCAAGCGGAACACGACTGTGCAGCTGGAACCGGAATTAATTATCCGTGAATCAACAGGTAGAAAACTAAACTAGAAATGACGGACATTCAGGAGTTGTGAGTATGAAGTATTATTTGGGTGTGGATGCAGGTGGAAGCAAAACGTATACGTTAATAACCGATGAGCAAGGAAATATTATCGGCAAAGGGCACAGCGGGAATGGCAATCATCAATTAGGTGTGGATCAAGCTCGCGCTAATATCACGACTTCCGTTGAGATGGCGCTGCAGCAAGCTAATCTGACACGCAGCGATATTGAGTTTGCTTTTTTTGGTTTGGCTGGTGCAGATCGACCGATTGACTATACAATACTGCGTCCATTGATTGGTGAACTTGGGTTTCCGCAACATGAGATCGATTGTGACACTATGATTGCACTTAGGGCAGGGACGGCACAGCCTTATGGGGTTGTGCTTATTTGCGGAAGCGGGACGAATAGCGCCGGGAAAAATCAGCAAGGCCAGTTCTACCAATGCGGAGGTTTCAACTATCAATTCGGCGACTTCGGCGGGGGAGGAACCTTAGCGGTGGAAGCTTTCCGATCGGTGATCCGTGCTTGGGATGGCCGAGAAACGCCCACACTCTTGACCAATCTTCTATTGGAAGCTCTCGGATTCAGCAATGTAAAGGATATGTTTGATGATTTTATGGATAACAACAAGTCCGTTCCGCTGCATACAGCCAAATTGCTGTTTCAAGCCGCGCATCAAGGTGATGAAGTAGCTACGCGAATTCTCCGTATTCAAGGCGAGGAGCTGGGCAAAGCCGCAACAGCTATCATAAAGCGATTGAATATGGAACAAGAGAGCTTTAACGTCGTATTGGCTGGCAGTGTTATCGCTAGAGGCGAAGGAGCTTACATTCAAGCTTATATCGAACAAGCGGTTAGTGAAATTGCTCCAAATGCAACACTGGTCAAGTTGAATGTAGAGCCTGTAGTAGGCGCCGTATGGCTTGCAATGGAAGCCGGTGGCAAAGCACTTTCAGCTGAGGTCTATGAGAAGCTCAAAACCGTAAGTGATTATCAATCCATACAACTACTAGACAAGACAAGGATGTGAGTACAATGAGAGAAGCGTTGAAAATAGCGATCATTGGCGGAGGTTCCTCCTATACACCGGAAATTGTGGAAGGATTTATTTTAAGCTATGCAAAGTTGCCTGTGAGAGAGCTATGGCTCGTTGATGTGGAAGAAGGCAAGCATAAGCTGGAGATTGTTGGTAACCTGGCAAAACGAATGATTGCCAAATCGGGCCTGCCTATCGAGGTTCACTTAACGCTGAATCGTCGAGAAGCTATCGCAGATGCGGATTTCATCAGTACTCAGATGCGAGTAGGTTTGCTAGAGGCCCGCAAATGGGATGAGCATATCCCCAATAAACACGGCATTATCGGCCAAGAGACGACAGGTCCTGGTGGTATGATGAAAGCTCTTCGCACAATTCCCGTGCTGCTTGATATTTGCAAGGATATTGAAGAGTTAAGTCCGAACGCTTGGCTTCTGAACTTTACGAATCCTGCAGGCATGGTGACAGAGGCGATTCATAAATATTCGAAAGTCAAAAGTATCGGGCTATGCAATGCGCCAATTGGTCTTCACAAATGGTTGATGAACAAATATGAAGCCAAAGCCGACCAGATCTACACGGAATTCGTAGGCCTCAATCATTTGCACTGGGTCACTCGCGCAGAAATTAATGGTGAGGATAAACTGAGTGAGCTGCTTGATCGCCGAGAAGAATACAGCGGCAAAAACGTACCAGCCAGCGAGTGGGATGCAGATTTCTTGCGTTCATTGCAAGCATTGCCCTCTTACTATTTAAAATACTTCTATATGACGGATGCCATGCTGGAGGAGCAATTAGCTTCATTGAAGGAAAACGGCACGCGCGCCGAGGTCGTCAAACGGGTGGAGGACGAATTATTCGAGCTCTATCAGGATCCGGATTTGCAAGAAAAGCCCAAGCAGCTTGAGAAACGCGGCGGCGCTTATTATTCGGAAGCGGCTGTCAATCTGATGGTTTCCCTTTATAATGACAAGCGGGACATCCAGACGCTTAACGTGATGAACGATAACACGATTGATTTTCTGCCAAAAGATGCCTGCATTGAAGTGAACTGTATTGTAACCGCTCAAGGCCCGATACCCATCGGACTAACCAAAGTGCCAGAACATGTGAAAGGACTTATGCACGCAGTCAAAACGTATGAGCGCCTTACCATTGAAGCCGCGGTTACCGGCAGCAGAGATTTGGTGCTTCAGGCGCTTGTTCATCACCCGCTTGTGCCTTCCGTGTCCGTGGCTAAGACCTTGATGGATGAAATGTTAGAAAAGAATAAGCCATATTTGCCTGCATTTTTTGCTTAAATATGCGGCAAGCTAAACTCCCTGAGAAGGGAGTTTTTTTGTTGAAAAAGACTATTGTTAACGTGTGCATAGATGTGGTATGCTTCTGATAGAGGTGAAGCTATGAGCGTTACCATTAAGGACATTGCCAAGCTGGCAGGTGTGTCGCATACGACCGTGTCCAGAGCGCTGAACAACAGCCCGCTCATTCAAGAGGAGACGAAAGAACGGATTCGAGTCATTGCCGAACAGCTGGATTATACGCCGAATTATAGTGCGAAGAGCCTTGTGCTCGATCGTTCCTATAACCTAGGACTCTTTTTTACCACACTCAGCAAGGGGACATCCGCAGGCTTCTTCTATGAAGCGATACGTGGTGTCAATTCGGTCATTCAGGATCGCTATCAGCTCATTGTCAAAGGAATCGACGACTATACGAGCTTTCACTCGATCACCAGGAAAAGCTTCGATGGCATTATTATTGTCAGCCAAAGCGACGACGATCAAGCGATCATTGATCACATCGCCGCCAAAGGCATTCCGCTAGTGGTTCTCAATCGTCCTGTGACTACGTCAGGCGTACTGAATGTACTCTCGGACGAGGAACAAGGTGCATTTCTTGCAGCCAGCTATTTAATCGAGCAGGGTCACACACGGATAGCTTTGATTGAAGGCCGCCAAGGCTTCAAATCCGCACAGAACCGGAAAGACGGCTTCGAGCGGGCGATGGAACATCATCGCATTCAAGTGCCGGAGGCTTACCGAATGCCAGGTTTGTATGATTTGGAAAGCGGACATCAAGCGATGCAGCAGTTTTTGACGCTCAAGGAAAGGCCGACCGCTGTATTTTGCTGTAATGACGAAATGGCGCTGGGCGCAATGAAAGCGGTCTCGGAAGCAGGCTTGCAAGTGCCGCAGGACATGTCTGTTGTTGGGTTTGACGATACGGTATTTGCTGCCTATGTCACTCCTGCGCTTACAACGGTTCGCCGCCCGATTGAACAGATTAGCAAAGAAGGAGCTGTTCGCCTTCTTGGAAATATAGAAAACAAACAGCACGAAACGGAGCAGCTGCTCTTGAAAACAGAACTGATTGTGCGGGAATCCGTACGTTCACTTTCATTATAAAGAAAGAGGGATCACCTGTGAGCATTCTAAGAGAGTTATTAAATGATATTCCCATTCCGCAAATGGTCAAGATCCGCCAGAAGTTTGACCGCACTATTCTAGAAAATCCTGAGCTGGAGCTAGTGAATAAGCTGGCTAGCAGCGGTGTTATGGCAAGCATTCATCCCGGCCAACAAGTTGCTGTTGCGGTAGGAAGCAGAGGGATTGCCAATATCGCGGGCTTTACGAAGACAACGATTGACGCGATTAAAGACAGAGGAGCCTTTCCTTTCATCGTACCCTGCATGGGCTCTCACGGTGGAGCTACAGCGGATGGACAGACAGAAGTGCTGCAGCATTTTGGCATTACGGAAGCGACGATGGGGGCGCCCATTCGTTCTTCGATGGAAGTTGTGCAGATTGATCAGTTGCCTAACGGGTTGCCCGTGTATGTAGATCGCATCGCTTCTGAAGCTGATGCTATCGTCGTAATTAACCGCGTGAAGCCGCATACGGCCTTCCGTGGACGGATCGAAAGCGGCATCATGAAGATGATCGCGATCGGGCTCGGGAAGCAAAAGGGAGCTGAAGCGTGTCACCAGCTGGGCTTCAAGTATATGGCGGAGAATGTGCCAGCGATGGCCACTTTGATGATCCAGAAGCTGCCTATCGTTTTCGGTGTTGCTCTTGTTGAGAATGCCTATGATGAGACATGCCAGGTCGAAGTGCTGCCTGCGGCAGAAATTGAAGAGCGCGAAGAGCAGTTGTTGATTGAGGCGAAATCGCGCTTGCCCAAAATTTTGTTCGACGAAATCGACGTGCTGGTAATTGATTATATTGGTAAAAATATTAGCGGTGACGGTATGGATCCTAACGTAACTGGACGTTATCCGACGCCTTATGCGCATGGTGGTCCAGATGTCGCCAAAATGGTCGTATTGGACTTAACGCCTGAAACCAAAGGCAACGCCAACGGGGTCGGCACGGCTGATTTTACAACGCAACGATTGGTGGACAAAACGAATCTGGAATTCACCTATGCGAATGGACTAACTTCGACCGTATGTGCGCCAACGAAGATTGCCACTACACTCGAGAATGATTTCTACGCGATCAAGGCTGCAGTGAAGACCTGCAACATCTTGGATTATACAACCTGCAAGCTAGTAAGAATTCAAGACACCCTTCACCTTGGAGAAATTGAGATTTCAGTCAATTTGCTGGAGGTAGCGCGTCAGCACCCAGATATTGAAATTTTGTCAGAGCCCTACGAGCTTTTATTTGACGCAGAGGGGAATATTAGCAAATGACCGACTCATCATCAAAGCCTTCAGCGCAGGGAGAAGCTGTTGAATCCGTCAACAGCCAGCCCTATATCGTCGCGGCTGACATTGGTACTACGAGCACGAAGACGCTCATCATCTCCCGAGTAGGACAGGTTTTAGCGTCGCACTCGATTGAATATCCGCTTTTTACACCAGCCGCAGATCGTGCGGAGCAGGATCCGGATCAGATTTTCGAGGCGGTCGTGCAGGGCATTGGAGCTGTGGTCCGCAAGCTCAACCTAACCCCGGAACAAGTGTTATGCGTTTCGTTTAGCTCAGCGATGCACAGTCTTATTGCGGTCGACGAGCATGCGAAGCCACTGACGGCTTGCATTACGTGGGCTGATAACCGCAGTGCAAGCTATGCGGAGAAATTGAAACGCAGCGGTCTGGGGCAGCAGATTTATTCGCGTACAGGCACGCCGATTCATCCGATGTCTCCGCTTCTCAAGCTCATGTGGTTCCGCGATAACGAGCCTGAATTGATGAAGGAAACGCATAAATTCATCGGCATTAAGGAATACGTTTTCGCCAAGCTCTTTGGCCGCTATCTGATTGACCACTCGCTGGCGAGTGCTACGGGGTTATTTAATCTAGAGAACCTCATCTGGGATGAGGATGCCCTCAGTCATGCTGGCGTGAGGCAGGAGCAGCTCTCAGAGCTTGTTCCGACGACCTACCGCGTAGAAGGCCTTAGCAGCGAGTATGCGGCAGCTATGGGCTTGGCCGTGGACACACCGTTCGTCATTGGCGCCTCGGATGGCGTTCTTGCCAACCTTGGCGTCGGCGCTTTCGAGCCAGGTGTCATCGCCGTTACTATCGGTACGAGCGGTGCCGTTCGCACCGTAGTCAACAAGCCGCAAACCGACCCGGAAGGCAAGCTGTTTTGCTATGCGCTCACAGAGAACTTCTGGGTCGTCGGTGGACCCATCAACAACGGAGGGATTGTGTTCCGTTGGGTGAGGGATCAGATCGCTACGGCGGAGGCGGAAGAAGCACGCCGTCAAGGCATCGACCCCTATGACTACTTGACAGAGATAGCCTCTGAGGTCGGTGCAGGGTCGGACGGTCTTCTATTCCTGCCGCTGCTTTCCGGGGAGCGCGCCCCTTACTGGAATGCCAATGCAAGAGGCGTATACTTCGGGCTTTCCTTAAGCCACCAGAAGAAGCATATGATTCGCGCTGCTCTCGAAGGTGTGATGTTCTCCATCCAAGCCGTTGCTACGTCACTTGAACGGATGATGGGACCGGCATCCGTCATTCGGGCATCCGGCGGCTTTGCCCGATCTACGTTCTGGCGTCAAATGATGACAGATATGCTGGGCACGTCCGTAACCGTGCCGGATTCGATTGAAAGCTCTGGT
This sequence comes from Paenibacillus alba, assembly GCF_013204855.1. Classification (GTDB taxonomy): domain Bacteria; phylum Bacillota; class Bacilli; order Paenibacillales; family NBRC-103111; genus Paenibacillus_E; species Paenibacillus_E alba. Next base: position 412,220 of record NZ_JABMKZ010000003.1, read on the forward strand.
ATTGGAGCTGCATTGCTTGGTTTGCTCGCGATGGGTGAAATAGACGATCTCTCTCATGCCCATCAATGGATACAGGTAGGAATGGCTCACGAGGTGAATGAAAGCGATTATCGCATTTATCAACAATTGACATCTATTTATACAAGCGTATATCATCAATTAAAAGATCAATTCGATGCGATTACCGCTTTTCAAGGGCAGCACCTACGGAGTCCTCAATCATAAACAAGCTTAGGCGATTCAACAGTAATGGCCAAGTTAACATGCAGAGGGGATGAAGACGATGAATTTATTCGATCTTACAGGGAAAACAGCAGTAATTATTGGCGGCAACAGTACATTAGGTGGCTCGATGGCTCTTGCTTTAGCCGGGCATGGCGCGAAAGTTGCCATCGTTGGGCGCAATCAAGAGAAAAGCGATCAAGTCCGTCAAAGTATTGAAGCGATTGGCGGGGAAGCGAATACGTTCCAAGCGGATGCGACGAAACGCGAGGATTTGGAACTGGTTCTTAAAGAAGTTTTGGCCTGGTCAGGCTCTGCCGACATTCTGATGAATTGTCCCGGCAAAAATAGTGCTACGCCTTTCTTTGACATTTCCATGGAAGAATGGGATTCTATTATGGAGGTTAATTTGAAAAGCGTCGTGTTAGCCTGCCAAGTGTTTGGGAAATACATGGTTGATCGGAACGAAGGCGGAAGCATCATTAACATTTCATCCGTTTCATCTGATCCTCCGCTTTCTCGTGTATTCACTTATTCCGCTTCCAAAGCAGCTGTCAATAATATCACACAGAACCTTGCTCGCGAATTCGCTCCAAGTCGTGTTCGTGTGAACGCGATTATCCCTGGGTTCTTTCCGGCGGAACAGAATCGCAAGATTTTGTCTCCGGAACGGATTGAATCCATCATGCGCCATACGCCTATGAATCGATTTGGCGAAGCGTCTGAGCTCCAAGGGGCTGCTGTGTTCCTTGCATCTGAACAAGCTTCTAGTTTTGTCACAGGGTCTGTCTTAAGAGTGGATGGCGGTTTTGGCGCGATGACGATTTAAAACTTATATTTTTTTTCGGAAGGGTGTATGAGAGACATGTCTAAACAACAAATTGGTGTAGTCGGTCTAGCGGTAATGGGTAAAAACTTGGCTTTGAACATTGAAAGCAGAGGGTTTACGGTATCCGTATTTAACCGTTCTGCCGAAAAAACAAAAGAGCTTCTGCAAGAAGCCGAGGGCAAACAATTAGTAGGTACATACAGTGTGGAAGAATTCGTGCAATCCCTTGAAGTTCCGCGCAAAATTTTGATCATGGTCAAAGCTGGCGGTCCTACGGACGATACGATCAACCAATTGCTGCCGCATTTGGACAAAGGCGATATCCTTATCGATGGAGGCAACGCATTCTTCCCGGATACACAGCGCCGTAACAAAGAGTTGGAAGCACATGGTATTCGTTTCGTTGGAACAGGCGTTTCCGGCGGCGAAGAAGGCGCATTGAAAGGCCCGGCGATTATGCCAGGCGGTCAAGAAGATGCCTACAAATTGGTAGAGCCAATTCTGACGGCAATTTCCGCTAAAGTTGGCGATGACGCTTGCTGCACGTATATCGGACCTGACGGTGCCGGACACTATGTGAAAATGGTGCATAACGGGATTGAGTATGGCGACATGCAGTTGATTTGCGAAGCTTACCAATTGCTCAAGGATGTGCTGAATGTCAGCGTAGAAGAGCTTCATGAGATTTTCACGGAGTGGAACAACGGTGAGCTTGACAGCTACTTGATCGAAATTACGCGTGATATTTTCACCAAATATGATGCTGAAACCGGCAAACCAATGGTTGACGTGATTCTGGATTCCGCAGGTCAAAAGGGAACAGGAAAATGGACCAGCCAAAGTGCTCTGGACCTAGGCGTACCGCTTTCCATCATTACGGAATCCGTATTCTCCCGTTTCATCTCCGCTATGAAAGAAGAGCGCGTAGCGGCTAGCAAAGTTCTCAAAGGACCTGCTGCTCCAGCCTTCACAGGCGATCGCAAAGCGTTTATTGAGGCTGTTCGCCAAGCGCTTTACGCAAGTAAAATTTGCTCTTATGCACAAGGCTTCGCTCAAATGAGAGCAGCTTCCGAAGAATATAACTGGAATTTGAAATACGGCAGCATCGCAATGATCTTCCGCGGCGGCTGTATCATTCGTGCTCGATTCCTTCAAAATATTAAAGATGCGTACGACCGCGATCCAGAATTGAAAAACTTGCTGCTGGACAACTACTTCAATGGTGTTGTTGATAACTATCAACAATCATGGAGACAAGTTATCGCAGAAGCGGTAACTCGCGGTATCGCAGTTCCGTCTTTCGCTTCCGCACTTGCTTACTATGACAGCTACCGGACAGAAAGACTTCCGGCGAACCTGCTGCAAGCACAACGCGATTACTTCGGTGCTCATACGTTCCAACGTGTGGACAAAGAAGGTTCCTTCCACTTCAACTGGATGGAAAACTAAAAGGATTTGGCTTCAAGCTTCTTCCTGCAACCCATACGCCGCTTCGCGTAGCCACATTTTCAAACGATCGGCCTCTTGATCAAAGCCGTTCCGTCTGTGGATGAGCATTAAGGAGACTTCGGCAAAATAACGGAAATTTTTTAATAATCGTGGTTGAGCAAGGCCTTGCATGCGCGGGTCTTCTTCAGCCACTTTTTTCTTAATAAACTCCAGAATCCAGACGACATCCTCTTTGCAAAGGGTATAGCTTGGGTGTAAGATTTGCTCTAGTTTGCTTTGAGTACGGTTGGTATAGGCAACAGTTGGGTTCAAAGCTTCATCGCTCCTTGTCCATGTAAGATCTCTCTTAAAATCTTAACTGCGATTATTGGGATTTATTTACTCTACTATATGATTTTTTGATGGATTGTATTCATGATTAGTCTGCTATGGTATGATGTTGGGAATGTTTGTATGATTAGCATATGGGAAAAGGGGATTAACGTGACAGCAAGCAACATTGTACTTGTAGGTTTTATGGGGACTGGCAAATCGACCGTTGGTAAGCAACTGGCCGAGCGATTGCAATGGACTTTTCGGGATTCAGATGCCGTTCTGGAGGCTGAGGAGCAGACCAGTATTCCCGATTTATTTCGAATTCATGGGGAACCGTACTTCCGTACATTGGAGAGTAAGACCCTTGCACATATTCTTGACGGCAACAAGCAGGTAGTGGCCACAGGCGGCGGTGCTGTGTTAGCGGAGACGAATCGAAGCAATATGCTGAACAATGGCTTTGTCGTGGCGCTGAAAGCCTCACCAGAGATGATTATTCACCGAGTAAGCAGCGATTCGAATCGTCCATTGCTGCAAGGCAATTTGGAGGAACGTGTCCATACGCTGTTGGAGCAGCGGAAATCATCCTATGATTTCGCGCATATGGTTATTGACACTACGGAACTAACGACGGATCAAATTGTAGATATGATTGTAGGGGAAGCAGCGTCAAGAAAAGAGAGGACAAGCTAAAAAGCTTAGTCCTCCCATTCGAGCATACCGCCAGTCATATTTTTGAGGCCTTGGTAGCCTTGTGCTTCCAGAAAGCCAAGGGCACGTCCACTGCGAGCGCCGCTGCGGCATACTAGAATCACTTCATCCGCTTGAGGGATTTCCGTGAGACGTTCTGGCAGCTGAGCCAGCGGAATATGAATCGCCCCGGGAATGATGCCGGCAGCCACTTCTTCATCTTCACGAACGTCAATAATCGCGAGCTGTTCGCCGCGGTGAAGTCTTTCTTTTATTTCGGATGGTAAAATCGTATCCATGGTAGACCTCCAAGCTTGAAATATGAGGAATCATCCCCATTACAGGTAATGATAGAAACAATTAAAGGAGATGTCAACTAGTGGAGGGGCCCTGCACTTCATCGGCTATGGATCGGTCTTTGCGTGGTGTGCGAAGGTTCCCAAGTTCTATTCCGTATGGTACACTGACAATAAATCTTTTGGTTAGTTTTCAAGCATAGTTAACCTGATGGAATTCTATTATTTTTCATCAGATATTACATATAAACACTTACGAAGGAGTTATCAACGACATGAAAGCCATCGTGAAACCAACCTCCCAGCTACAAGGGGAAATCAATGCTTTGTCCTCCAAAAACTATACGACCCGGTATTTGCTCATCGGCGCTCTTGCAGACGGGACAAGCACCATCTATTATCCGGCGCATAGCGAAGATAGCGATGCTATGAGACGTTGTGTCCGTGATCTGGGCGCAATTATTGAAGAAGATGATGAGAAAATCGTCATTACAGGCTTCGGCAAGAATCCTAAGCATGTTTCGGAGCTCAATGTCGGCAATGCCGGTGCCGTACTGCGCTTTTTGATGTCTACGGCTGCTTTTTGTCCTGATGTGACATTCGTAAATACGTATCCGGAATCCTTGGGCAAGCGCCCTCATGATGATTTAATCGACACTTTGCAGCAAATGGGCGTGGAAGTACAACATTCTAACGGTCGTCTGCCGATAACTATTAAAGGGGGACAACCCCGCGGCGGCAAGCTTACCGTCTCAGGGAATGTCAGCTCCCAATTTCTAAGCTCTCTCTTATTCATGACGCCACTTCTGGAAGAAGATAGTGAAATTGAAGTGCTGCATGATCTGAAATCCAAAATTATCGTAGGTCAAACTCTGGAAGTTTTAGCGCAGGCAGGAATTATTGTGCATGCCAGCGAGGACTTGATGCATTACCGCATTCCTGGTGGACAATCCTATCAAGCCAAAGAATATGTGATTCAAGGGGATTATCCTGGATCTGCGGCTATTCTAGCTGCTGCTGCTGTTACGAATTCAGATGTACGCGTGCTTCGTTTGGAAGAGAACAGCAAGCAAGGCGAGAAGGCTTGTGTAGATGTGTTGCGCGCTATGGGCGTTAATTTGACGCATGAAGATGGTGTCGTGCATGTGCGTGGCAATCAGAAGTTGATTGCCGGCGAATTCGATGGCGATCATTTCACAGATGCTGTACTGGCGATGGTAGCAGCTGCTGTATTTGCAGAAGGCACGTCAAGATTCTATAATGTTGAAAATTTAAGATACAAAGAGTGCGACCGCATTACCGATTATTTGAATGAGCTGCGCAAAGCTGGCGCCGATGTGGAAGAACGCCAAAGCGAAATTATCGTCCATGGCAAACCACAAGGGGTGACAGGTGGAGTCGAAATCAATGCACATTTCGATCACCGTGTTATTATGGCCTTAACAGTTGTTGGCTTGCGTTCCGAGAAAGGTTTGATTATTCATGATGCTCATCATGTAGCCAAATCTTATCCGCAGTATTTTGACCATTTGCGTTCGATCGGTGCTCAGGTTGAACTTGTAAACGAGTAATAGATTTTCAAAACAACGAACGGGTGAGATCAGCATGACGATTATTTGGCAGGGATTAAAGGTGACGTTTGGGTTTTTTCTCGTTGCTGGACTTGTGTTTGCCAGCAGTGTGTTTGCTGTTTTACTCTACGCCAAAGCGACGGGCAAAGAACCGGCTTTATTCGCATCTGTTTCTACAGCTGTTGTGATGGCTAAGCCGACTGAATCCGCCCATGCAGTGCAAACGGCCACACCTGTACCGGCTGTCCAACCAAAGAAATCAGCAATGATTGATGCGCCTGTCTTCGCCCAGCTTCCTGAACTGCCGGCAGGTTGTGAAATCACCAGCTTAACGATGCTCCTGAATTATGTGGGGATTGCCAAAAACAAAATGGAGCTTGCTGCTGAAATGCCGAAGGACGAGACGCCTGCTGTCTTAAATACGGATGGATCTATCGCTTCATGGGGAAATCCGAATACAGGCTTCGTGGGGGATGTTACGCGCAAGAAAAGAGGCTTTGGTATTTATCATGCCGGACTTTTCCCGTTGCTGAAGAACTATATCCCTCAAGCTATTGATATTACAGGTGAATCTTTCGAGATGTATGAACAGCAGATAGCTAGGGATATTCCGGTTATCGTATGGACGACCATTGATTTCAATATTCCTTACAAGTGGGTTACGTGGGATACTCCGCTGGGACCTCTCAAGACAACCTATGCTGAGCATGCTGTATTATTAGTTGGGTATGATGAGAATAATGTATACTTGAATGATCCGATAAGCGGCAAGAAACAGGTGCAGGTGAACAAAGATCAGTTCATCGACAGCTGGACCGCTATGGGGAAACAAGGTCTCACATATTTGAAAAAATAGGAGGGAAGCGCATGGCTTTCGAAAATCCGTCAAGGGAACACATCAAGGAAATTTTGGCTAGTGCCGGCAATATTGCGGTCGTAGGCTTGTCTGATAAAGCAGATCGTACGTCTTACATGGTTTCCGCGGCTATGCAAAGCAGAGGTTATCGAATTATTCCTGTTAATCCCAATGCGACAGAAATATTAGGAGAAAAGTGCTATGCTACTTTATCTGATATTCCTGAGCCAGTGGACATTGTCAATGTATTCCGCAGAGCGGATCAAGTGGTTCCTATCGCCGAAGAAGCTGTGAAGATTAAAGCGAAGGTTTTTTGGCTGCAGCTGGAGATTGTGAATGAAGAAGCAGCACGAATTGCCACGGAAGGCGGGCTAGAAGTCATTATGGACCGCTGTATTAAAGTGGAAGATGCTATTTTAAACCCGAGAAATAACTAATCAGCTTTAATATCAAAATCATAGAGGCTGTCCCATAAGCTAAGTTTAATGTTTAAGCGTGGATAGATGATGGGGTTGATCTCTTTGCTGCTCCACGCGGGATTGTTGGTTCCCAGTTAGGTCAATTGACTGTAAAAACCTGCTAAAGTGCAGGAATTTTCGAGTAAATTCGGTGGAAAAGTAAAAATGCCTGCCATTGTGCAGGTATTTTTACTTTTTTCAGCCTCTAATCCAGATTAAGCCTCAAAAACATGTACAAATGCAGGAATTTCATGATTATGGCTATTGGATTAGTAAAAAAGATGCACAATTGCAGGTTTATATTAAGCAACTGGAGCTAGAACAGGGCGACATCGTGTCAATGAGGAAGCATCAATGAGGGCTGGTCTAAAGCAGTTTGTCTGCTTGTGGGGCTGGTTCTTTTTTTATTTCAGCATCTTCTCCAGATCGTAAAAGAAGCAGTGAATAATGGTCTGGCCTTAGACAACAATAAAAAAGGAGCTGCCCGCAAGTAGCATGATCTACTTAGGGGACAGCTCTTTTATTTATAAAAATTATGATTTTAGTACATCATGATCAACATAACGTGTGCCATTCAATTCACTAATTACGTTAATCGCAACTTTGGCGCCGTCTCCGGCGGTAACGATCGTATGCATGCTGACACCTGCTATTGTTCCTGCTGCCCATACGCCTTTGAGGCTTGTATTTCCTTGTGCATCAGCATCGACAACGGTTTTGATGCGTGGTTCTGTACCAGGTTTCGTCTGAATGCCTGAAGCTTCAGCGAGCTCTACAGAGAGGCCTGTCGCAAGGATAACATGTGTTCCTTCGTATGTACCATTCTCTGTCGTTACCTGGAAGCCTGCTTCCACTGAACTTAAGCCAGTGGCTTTGCCTTGCACGAATTCAGTACCGAATTTGGCAGCTTGCTTCTTGCCGATTTCAACCAGGTCAGGCCCTGATATTTCTTCGACGCCATAATGATTCTCAATCCATGCACGCTTGGTCACGCTTTGATCATTGTCGATGACCAGCGTTTTCTTGCCTGCTTTTGATGTGAATAAGGCTGCACTTGCTCCCGCGGGACCAGCGCCAATAACGATTACATCGTATGCCATGGGGGAACTCCTCCTTCAAGAGAATACCTACACTTGGATTATGTCATACCCGTTAAACATAGTCAATTTATGTGTTTAGAATGTATGGAATATAACTTTTCAAATCCAGTCGCTTCCATTCATAAAAAGTTAGCAAGAGGAGAGAATAAAAAAGGCCCTAAAAAGAGGTGCCAAAATAATGAAACTCTGAGGAGGATTTACACATGTATAACAACAATAATAGCAGCTATGGAGCATCGTCTTTTGGGAATGCGTCTCAAGGCAATCAAGGTAATAATCAAGGTAATCAAGGTTCCCAAGGGTATCAGTCTGCCAATATGCAGTATCAAGGAAACCAAAATCAATATCAAGGAAACAATGCACAATACCAAGGCTATCAGAAGCAATACCAGCCAGTTGGCTTCGTACAGTCCTTCTATGAACAGAATAGCCAAAATCAATCCAATCAAGCTTATAACCAATCCACATCTCAGGATGCGTTCCACACAGCTAATTATCGTGGGAATCAACAAGGTCATGATGCTTATCTGCGCAGTGATTCTTCTACGCCAGCACAGCATCAAACAAATTACCAAAGCGGGTATTCCTCCAACAACAGCGGTATAAACAGCCAAATTAATTCGTATCCTTCGCAATATAGTTATGCAACGACACAACAACAATCCTATATGCCAACGCAATACGGCAGCTCGATGCAGTCAAACCAGCCGTATGCCCAATCTAACATCTCGACCAATGCGTTTCACACAGCAAACTATCGCGGCAATCAACCTGGACATGACGCTTACTTGAGAAGTGATTCTTCTTCTCCTTCCCAACAATCCTACCAGTCCAACTACGGCGCACCTCAACAAAACTATCAACAACAAGGCATTCAATCGGGTGCACCAACATTTAACAATTCAGGAATTGGACAACAATACGGATATAACTCCTCCAACTAATTGCGAAAGCGATAGGTTGATGTCCATAAGCAGGTCGATAATCGACCTGCTTATTTTGTTTTGACAAACGGGCAAACAAGCTATACGATTTGATAAGAGAGGGCTTATGCTTATAGATGCAAGTTTTCTTTGAAAACGCTGAGCTTATGCTTACGGTTTCATTTTGCAAAAGCAAAACTTTTAGGAGGTAGCATTCGTTTGAACTGGATGGGGAACTTACAACAGCTTGGCCGCTCTTTAATGCTGCCCACCATTGCGCTTCCTATTGCTGCTGTGCTGCTTCGTCTGGGGGATTTACCTTGGGATGTCATTCATGCTTCCGGCTTCGGGGATATGCTGCTATTGGCTGGCAATACGATTTTTGATTATATACCGATTATTTTCGCTGTTGGTGTGGCGCTTGGCCTGACGGAAAGTGCCGGGATTGCCGGGCTGTCGGCTATGCTTGGGTATTTTATGTTCACGAGACTTATTGAACATGCGCTGGGTTCGCAGTTTCAATTAGGCGTATCAGGCGGAATATTAATAGGGCTGCTGGCTGCCATTATTTATCATCGCTGCAAGGAGATCAAGCTTCCCGAGTACATACAATTTTTTGGTGGACCCAGGATGGTGCCGCTTATCATGGGGCTGTCCACGTTAGTCGTGTCCTATATTATGATAGGAATAGGTCCCTATTTGGATATGGGGATGGGCAAGCTATCCAGTTGGCTGCTGGGTTTAGGCGGCTTTGGTGCATTTGTTTATGGCATCGCTCATCGTTTGCTTGTTCCTTCGGGCCTGCATCATATTTTGAACAACTTTTTCTGGTTCCAAGTCGGGGCCTACGAAACGCCAACCGGTCATATGGCCTACGGCGATTTGCCAAGGTATTTCGCTGGAGATCCGACGGCAGGCACATACATGGCAGGCTTGTATCCGATCATGATGTTCGCTCTTCCTGCTATCGCTTTCGCCATCATTGGCGAGGCACGTGAGGATTTGAAGCCGAAAATCAAAGCTACTTTTTTGACGGCAGCGCTGGCTTCTTTTTTGACAGGTGTAACAGAGCCTATTGAATTTGCTTTTCTTTTTGTAGCGCCGTATTTATTTATCATTCATGCTATTTTATCCGGTGCAGCGATGTGGTTGGCTTATGAACTGCATATTCAACATGGTTTCTCTTATTCCGCAGGTGCAATTGATTACATCATTAACTTGCATTTGTCACACAATGGGCTGCTTTTAATCCCGATAGGTTTGGTGTATGGGTTGCTGTATTATTTCTTGTTTCGCTGGGCTATCAGGCGGTTTCAAATTCCTACACCAGGCCGGGAAGAAGGTTCTTCACTTGAAGAATGGGCGGGGGATATTCCCTATCGGTCTCCGCTTATTTTGCAAGCACTCGGTGGGAAAGACAATATTAAGAAGATTGAAGCCTGCATTACCAGATTGCGACTTACGCTTGTCAATGATCGTTTGATGGACATCACGGCATTACGACACTTAGGAGCAGCAGGCGTCATTCGTCTTGGAGGAGGCAATGTTCAGGTCGTGTTCGGAACATTCTCAGAGCTGATTCGTGAAGAAATTATGAAAGTACTGCGCAAAGACATCCATGTAGTGCTATTCACCTCACCCATGCAAGGTCGCATGATTCCAATTGAGGAAGTGCCCGATCGTATCTTTGCTTCGCGGTTGGTAGGTAACGGAGTTGCTTTTATACCTGAAAAGGGGGAGCTTGTATCTCCTGTAGCCGGGACGATTATGCACATCTATCCGACGATGCATGCCCTTGGGATTTTGACGGAGGAAGGCTTGGAAGTGCTGCTGCATATCGGGATCGATACGTCGAGCTTGCCAGGCAAATGTTTTAATGCGGTCGTGAAAGAAGGCGATCGTGTAGAGCCGGGGCAGCTCCTGATTAAATTCAATTTCAACAAAGTGAAGAAATTTGCTTCATCCTTGGCGACACCGATGATTATTACAAATCCGGATCTTGTTAAATCCTGGAGCTATGCTCCTTTCAAAACTGTCAAAAAAGGCCAAGGTTCTGTGATGTCCGTTGTCTTAAAGCCTACTAAATCTACGGGGGGGACGAACGGATGATCAGAGGGATAGGTGCGTCATCAGGTATTGCGATGGGTCAGGCTTTTGTCATTCCTACCTGGGAGTGGGATTTTCCTGAGAAAATGATTGATGTGACAGATTTGGCGTATGAGTTCGAACGTTTGTATGATGGGATTCGCTCTTCGAAGGACGAGCTTGAATTGATTAAGCAAGAGATTAAGGATGTCGTCGGCCAAGATCAGGCGTATATTTTTGATGCTCATTTGGCCATTTTGGAAGATCCTATTTTCATGAATGAGATTCAAGGGATTATCGAGCTGCAGTACAAGGCAGCCGAAGTCGCTGTCAAAGAGGTCATTGATAAGTTCGTCGGCATGTTCAATATGATTGACGATGAATACATGAAGGAGCGGGCGCTGGATATCAAAGATGTCGGCAACCGGCTTCTGAAGCACTTGTTAGGGGATACCAGCACGACCGTACCGCCTATTGATCATCCTTACATCTTAGTGGCGAAGGAGCTGACACCGTCTCAATTAGCTCATCTGGATCCGACTAAGGTGCTAGGCTTGCTCACCATTCTTGGAGGCACGCATTCTCATGTTTCCATTATGGCCAGGGCGATGTCCGTTCCTTACGTGCTTGGTTTGGAAGGGAAGCTGCTGCGTCCTATCCAAAACGGCGATTTCTTGATCATTGATGGTCAAGAAGGTACGCTGTACATCAATCCGGATAAGACAATCATTGAACGCTATCAGGCCCGCAAAAGAAATTGGCTGGAGTTCAAGGAAAGCCTGCAAGAAATCGCGGACGTTGCGCCTGTGACGGTCGATAACAGCTATGTGAATCTGCATGCGAATATTAATTCGGTTTTGGAGATCGATCAGGTTTTGCGCAATGGGGCTTCAGGCGTTGGCTTGTTCCGCACCGAGTATCTGTATATGGATCGCGACTCTCTTCCAGGTGAAGACGAGCAGTTTGAAGTGTACCGACATGCTGCAAGGCAGCTCAAGGGTCGCCCCATTGTCATTCGCACCTTAGACATCGGCGGAGATAAAAAGCTGGATTACATGCCTCTTCCCAAAGAAGATAATCCGTTTCTTGGGTATCGGGCCATTCGGATCTCCTTGGACCGCACAGAATTATTCATGATACAGCTAAGAGCGATTCTAAGAGCGAGCCATTATGGGAATGTCAAAATCATGTATCCGATGGTCACTTCCCTTGATGAGGTGAGACAAGCCAAAGCGCTGCTAGAGAGAGCGAAGTCAGAATTGAGTGCGAATGGGATCCCTTTTAACGCGAATATTGAAGTCGGTTTGACGATTGAAGTGCCTGCCGCGGCACTCATAGCGGATGTTCTGGCCAGTGAAGTGAATTTCATGAGTATTGGGACAAATGATCTGGTTCAATATGTGCTTGCTGTAGACCGGATGAATGAGAACATCGCGCACTTATATAATCCTTACCATCCCGCCGTTATAAGGCTTCTGAAGCTGGTGATTGATGCGGCCAAAAGCGTAGGAATACCCGTAGGCGTCTGTGGTGAAATGGCAGGGGATATCCGTGCATTGCCGATATGGCTTGGGCTGGGCATTGAAGAGCTGAGTATTTCAGTGCAAACCCTTTTGCAAGTGAAACATCGCCTCTTAAGCAGTGACGCTAAGAAATGCAAAGATCTCGTTAATCAAATACTGGTTTGCAAAACAAGCGAAGAAATCATTGAGCTGCTAGCTCAAACCGAACAAACGGAATCCATTGTAGGAGGAAATTAGATATGGCATTGACAGGAACGAAAGTACTGGCTTTTGTGGATGAAGAGTTTGAAGATTTGGAGATGTGGTACCCTGTGCTGCGCTTGCGTGAAGCTGGGGTTGTCGTGGATATTGTTGGGCCTAAAGCCAAAGCCGTCTATCACGGCAAGTATGGTGTGCCCATTACGACGGATTACGCGTTTGACGAAGTCAAATCATCGGATTATATCGGACTTTATGTTCCGGGAGGCTGGGCGCCTGACAAGCTGCGCAGATACCCGGACGTCATTCGGTTGACACAAGAGTTTCATGCGGATGAGAAACCGATTGCTCAGATTTGTCATGCAGGCTGGGTGTTGATCTCAGCGAAAATCGTGAAGGGCTACACCATGACGTCTACACCGGGGATTCGCGATGATCTTGAGAATGCTGGCGCTACCTGGTTGGACGAAGAGGTAGTCGTTGACCGCAATATTATTTCTGGGCGCAGACCACCGGATCTTCCGGCATTTTCCAAACGATTTGTGGATGAGCTTATTCAATACAACAAGGAACAGGCAAAGTAACATTTCACTTCCATAGGTGGCAAAAACTACTACTCATAAGTCGGAAGGAAATTGACTGAGATAGTAGAATATCCATAGTACAAGAAACTAAGGTACATGCCGCCTGCCCGTGAAGGAGTGTTAGAATGCAAAAGTATTGCAAGTGCGGACGCACGATGAATCTTCGTCTGCGTACGGTTATTTATCAGAACAAAGTCGACATTGAGAATGTGCCTATTTACTCCTGTGAAGCGTGCGGTCGAAGTGAGGTTGTGCCTCATGTGAAGCCTGAACTTACGAGCCTAATCGGTAAGTTGGGAAGCAAGCCCGACAAACAGCAGCTGTTTTTCCATGAGCTTTCGGAGGTTGCCTTTCTTTTGCTGAAAGTGACAGAGAAAGAGCATATGAATGATTCCATGGAGAAAATCGTGGAAGAACGAATTAATGAGTTATTAGACATCTTATTGCTAGCACAATCGCTGGGTGACGAGCCTTGGACGGAAGAAATTCGCAAACGGCTTTCGCAAATTACACAGAGTGCTATTTCGACATAAGCATCGTCGGCCAATCCCTCTGGGGTTGGCTTTTATACATAATATGTGGTACTTTTGAAAATGAAATGAAATTATTTTCAAAGCATTTTCAATTTACATTGCAAGATGGATTAATTTGTCGTATCATAACTTTAATATACTAGGATCGCAGAATACTTTTGAAAATGGAGAGAGTAACCGTGACCGTAACCATTTATGATGTAGCAAGAGAAGCAGGAGTTTCCATGGCAACCGTTTCACGGGTTGTGAACAACAATCCGAACGTGAAGCCGCAGACACGCAAGAAGGTTTTTGAAGCGATTGAACGTCTTGGATACCGCCCTAATGCGGTAGCAAGAGGATTGGCCAGCAAGAAGACGACAACGGTTGGCGTTGTTATTCCCGATATCTCCAATTCGATCTTTGCTGAAGTAGCGCGTGGGATTGAAGATATTGCGAATATGTATCATTACAATATCATTTTGTGTAACGCCGATAAGAAGAAAGAAAAAGAAATTCGTGTTATTAATACGTTGCTTGAGAAGCAAGTTGATGGACTGCTTTTCATGGGCGGCGTTGTAACCGAGGATCATGCGCAAGCATTCCGCACATCATCCGTTCCTGTCGTGCTTTGCGGAACGAAGGATGAGAATCAAGTGATGGCTTCCGTAGATATCGATCATGAGAAAGCCGCTTTCGATGCTGTGAATGTATTGATCGCAGTGGGACATCGTGATATTGCCATGATTTCCGGTACGCTTCAGGATCCTGCGAATGGCTTTGCCCGTTATCAAGGCTACAAAAGAGCATTAGACGAAGCTGGAATTGAACTTCGTGATGAGTACGTACGTATTGGCAACTATCGTTATGAGTCCAGCGTGGATGCTGTGAATTACTTCTTGGAGCTTTCACCTAGACCAACAGCGATCTTCTCGGCGACTGACGAAATGGCAATTGGCGCTATTCATACGATTCAGGATAACGGATTAAGAGTGCCGGAAGATATCGCAGTCATCAGTGTGGATAATATCCGGATGGCGTCGATGGTTAGACCGACGTTAACAACCGTTGCTCAGCCTATGTATGATATCGGTGCAGTCTCGATGCGATTGCTCACAAAGCTGATGAACAAAGAGTCAACGGATAACATGCAGGTTATTCTACCGCATGAAATTATTTACCGTAATTCGGTTTCTCAACAATCTTAATCTAAAAACCTCTAATCGAGGTCGGCCCTTCTGGGCTGGCTGCGGTAGAGGTTTTCTCATGTAACCACCAGGAAAAGAGGAAAATGAAATGACTTGGACGAAGCTCGCCCTTATCGGCGCAATGAATGAGGAAATTGAACGATTGGTTTCACAGATGAGCGATGTGCGTGAAACGGTTAAAGCGGGGATTACATTTCGAGAAGGCACTTATTTAGGCAAGCAGGCTGTCGTTTGCAAAACAGGGGTAGGGAAAGTAAATGCGGCTGTGACGACGCAGATTCTGATTGATAGCTTTCAGGTAGAAGCCATTATTTTTACAGGTGTTGCGGGAGCGTTGGACCCTGAACTGAATATAGGGGATCTTGTTATTTCCAGCGAATGCATGCAGCATGATATGGA
The DNA here is from genome assembly GCF_013204855.1 of Paenibacillus alba. GTDB lineage: Bacteria > Bacillota > Bacilli > Paenibacillales > NBRC-103111 > Paenibacillus_E > Paenibacillus_E alba. The sequence continues at coordinate 427,438 of NZ_JABMKZ010000003.1, forward strand.
TGTGACGGCGCTTGGATTTCCTCGCGGAATTATTCCCTATGAAGCCAAATCTGTATTTGAAGCCGATGCTAAGCTGGTTGAGCTAGCCGTTGCTTCAGGTGAGAAGCTGTTTGCGGGCAAGGTCAAAAAGGGGAGAGTGCTTTCCGGCGATCAGTTCATTGCCAGTCGAGAGGCCGTGGCAAGCCTTCATCAAGAGCTTGGCGGTGTTTGTGTTGAAATGGAAGGAGCTTCCGTGGCTCAAGTGTGCTCAATGAATGCCGTTCCTTACGTAGTGCTGCGCTCGATGTCCGACAAGGCTGATGGCTCTGCACATGTGAACTTTGCGGAGTTCACGGTTTTGGCTTCGGAGAATTCGTATAAAATGGTTGAGGAAATTGTAAAAAGCTTATAAAATTACAGATCAAGATTACGAATAAAAAATTACGAATAAAAAATGATAAATAATAAATAAAATATGATAAATAAAAATTACAAATCAAAAAGCTCAGTAATCGCCGAACGGCTGTTTACTGAGCTTTTTGATTTTATTTCAAGTAGAGCATGGACAGTTCTTTGGTATGTCGATTCTTCTCGGCAATCGCTTGGCGCCTCGGAATCGGCGCCCAAGTCTCGACAGGGTCCAGCCATGTATCGGCTAGCTGGACTGGGCTCTTGCTCTGCCAGGCGTCCAGCCACGCCTGCGGGAGCGCCAGCTGAGGCTGAGCCTCTAACTGGTCCAAGACTGCCTGCTCGCTCATCACGAGCCAGAGCAGGCTCCAGGCCCGCGGTACGACGCGCCAGATGTCGTACCCGCCGCCCCCGAGCGCCACCCAGCGCCCTGCGCACCATTGGTGCGCAAGTTGGTGGATCAGCTCGGGCATAGCCTTGTACACGCGCATGGAGCAATGCACATGCGCGAGCGGGTCCAACGCATGGGCGTCGCATCCATGCTGCGAGATAATGATGTCCGGCTGGAAGCGGGCAATCGTCTCGGTGAGGACCTCGCTGAAGCATTCCAGCCAGGAGTCATCCTCGGTGTAGGGCTCCACCGGAACGTTAATACTTGTACCGAACGCTTCGCCTTCGCCGCGTTCGTTCACAGCCCCAGTGCCGGGGAACAGAAATTTCCCCGTCTCATGAATGGACAGCGTGCATACCTGGGGATCGGTGTAGAAGCCCCACTGCACACCATCCCCATGATGCACGTCCGTATCGACGTACAGCACCTTCGCGCCGTACGTCTCTTTGGCATGCGCAATCGCCGCAGAGGCGTCGTTGTAGACGCAGAAGCCGGCACCCTTGCTTTGCAGCGCATGGTGCAAGCCGCCGCCCAGGTGGAGGGCGTGCGGGGCTTTGCCTGACATCACCAGATCGACTGCGGTAATGGAACCGCCTACAACCTTGGCTGTGATGTCATGCATCCCAGCAAAGTAAGGCGTATCGTCGGTATCCAGCCCGAAGCGGGTGGCTTCTCGGACCCAACGGTCCTCCGGCACGGAGCAGCTAAGTGCTTTCACAGCTTCCATATAAGCTTGGGAGTGGACCCTTAAAAGCTCGTTATCCGTGGCCGAGCGTGGCTTCCGAAGTGCGCTGTCAGGCAGGGCGCCTGACTTGCGCAGCAAATCAACCGTCATCGTCAGACGGTCTTGATTGAACGGATGGTTCTCATTAAATTTATAGTGAATTTCTTCCTCATCATAAATAAAGACTGGACCAGCTGCACCCTTGTTCATATCCCAAGTTCCCCCGAATTGGCTAACAATCTTGCTTGAAGCCCTAGAAATCTCTTGATCGTTCAGAAACTAATACATAAATCGCTGTTGAAAACGAATGCGATCGAACTGCTCTGCCGAAGAAATCGGCACCTGCTTGCCAATTCGCACCATCAGGCAGTTAGCCGGATGCGAGCAAATCTCTGGATCGTCTGTTGCGAACCAGATCATGTCGACGCTCTTCATTAATTTCTCCATCATTTGACGATATTCCCATACCGTTAGCTTGCTTGTTTCCAAATCCCAGTGCCAGTAGTACTCGGTGGTGAAACAGATGACATTCTCCATTTGATCTCCCGCAAAGGCAAGGCGAATCATCTTTTTACCCAAGCCAACCGCACGATAGTCGTCAGCGACTTCAATAGCCCCTAATTCAATTAGATCCTGCATATGACCTTGTGACCAGCGCTCAATTTCATCGGGATAATGGAAGGTGACGTAGCCTACGATTGTAGAAGCATCCCTTGCAATTATTATACGTCCTTCCGGTAATTGTGCGATCTCAATTAAGGCTTCCAGCTGCTCTTTGGGTCTGCGAAATGCGTCCAATTTGTTATGCATGGTTAGACCCTGCAAATGTTCAGCTGAAACGGGGCCTTCAATGATAATCTCTGGTTGATCAGGAGCGGCTTGCAAGCTGTGTGAGTGATAGATTTTGATATGCTGCATAACTTTAGCTCTCCTTTTGAAAAACAGCATGATGGAAGTATCCTTTTCCCTTAGGTCATAGTATTCTTATACCAAATTTTGCATGGGATTAAAAGCCGAATTTTTACGTATGCGAATAATTCCCAGTATGATATAATAGAATATGTCAAAAATCGATCACATTTTGCTCAAATACATCAGTAAAATGAAAGCGGTTTATAAGATGAGGAGGGTTTTACGTACATGGATCAAATGAAAGTTGAACTCATTGAAGCGGTATCCCCTAACCCAAACATGAAAAATTACGAACAAACACATGCAGCATTTGACTGGAAAGACATCGAGAAAAGTTTTTCGTGGTATGAAACAGGGAAAGTGAACATGGCCTATGAAGCGATTGACCGCCATGCTGAATCATCCAAAAAGGACAAAATCGCGCTTTATTACAGCGATAATGTTAGAGAAGAAGCGATTACCTTTGGTCAGATGAAAGAGAAGTCTAACCAATTCGGCAATGTGCTGCGTGGTCTTGGTATTGGGAAAGGCGAGCGTGTTTTTATTTTCATGCCGCGTACTCCTGAACTTTATTATGCCTTGCTTGGTACGCTTAAAGTTGGAGCCGTTGTGGGTCCTTTGTTCGAAGCTTTTATGGAAACAGCGGTGAGAGACCGCTTGGAAGATAGTGAAGCTGTAGCTATTATTACTACGCCAAGCTTGCTTTCCCGTGTACCTTATGATGAACTTCCTCATCTGAAACATGTCATTGTTGTAGGCGAAGATGTTCAGCTTGCTGAAGGTCAAGTGGATTTCTACAAGGAAATGGCAAAAGCATCAACGGAATTAGACATCGAGTGGTTGGATCGGGAAGATGGATTGATTATCCACTACACCTCCGGATCAACAGGTAAGCCTAAGGGTGTCTTTCACGTACAGAACGCAATGATTCAACATTATTATACAGGCCAAGTTGTATTGGATCTTCAAGAGGATGATATTTACTGGTGCACAGCCGATCCAGGTTGGGTAACAGGAACCTCTTACGGTATCTTTGCTCCATGGTTGAACGGCGCGACGAATGTGATTCGTGGCGGACGTTTTAGCCCGCAAGATTGGTACAGCACGCTGCAGAAGTATAAAGTTACCGTTTGGTATAGTGCTCCGACTGCTTTCCGTATGTTGATGGGTGCCGGTGATGATGTCGTTTCTGGTTACGATCTATCCTCACTGCGTCATGTGCTCAGTGTAGGTGAGCCGTTAAACCCGGAAGTTGTTCGTTGGGGACTCAAAGTGTACAACCAGCGTATTCATGATACATGGTGGATGACGGAGACAGGCGGACAGTTGATTTGCAACTACCCGTCGATGACGATTAAGCCAGGATCTATGGGCCGTCCGATTCCAGGTGTGGAAGCCGCGATTATTGATGATGCAGGCAATGTCTTGCCTCCTAACCGCATGGGGAACCTTGCGATCAAAACACCATGGCCATCCATGATGCGTAAAATTTGGAACAATCCTGCCAAATACGAGGAATACTTCCGTTTGACAGGCTGGTATGTTTCCGGTGATTCGGCTTATCAGGATGAAGAGGGTTATTTCTGGTTCCAAGGCCGAGTGGATGATGTTATCAACACGGCTGGCGAGCGGGTAGGTCCTTTTGAAGTGGAAAGCAAGCTTGTTGAGCATCCTGCTGTTGCAGAGGCAGGTGTAATCGGTAAACCTGACCCGATGCGGGGAGAGATTATTAAAGCTTTTATCGCTCTGCGTGAAGGCTTTACGCCATCGGATGAACTAAAGGCCGATATTTCTAAATTCGTTAAAGAAGGGCTGTCAGCTCATGCAGCGCCTCGTGAAATTGAATTTAAAGACAAGCTGCCCAAAACACGCAGCGGTAAAATTATGCGCCGTGTGCTGAAAGCTTGGGAGCTCAATTTGCCAACAGGCGACTTATCAACGATTGAAGACTAAATAGAGGATGAAAGCTTTCTTTGCGCCGGGATTGTTGGTGTGAGGGAAGCTTTTTTTTTTGAATAGCGCGCCTAGCCAAGCTAGGGACCGTCAGGATGGTTTTCCCAGGTTTTATTCTTATAGAAAGTATGAACTTTCAGGAGAGGACTGCGGAGTTACCTCGTTTTAAATGTGCGCAAATGAATGGAAAGCAGGGGCATCCTCCTTGGAAAGAGAAGGAATGGAGTGAAAAGCTGGTTTTTTCATTGGATTAATTCCAATGTAAGTTACTTTGAAGATCTTTAAGGACGGTTTCATTGGAGAAACTACAATGTTTAACCTAAAAAGCAGGGAGTTGGAGGTTTTAAGAGTATTTTCATTGGATTATTTCCAGTACAAGCAGGCAATCAGACCTTTACTGGCTGGATTCATTGTACAAATTCCAATAGAGAAGAATAAATAACTTCTTCCGAAACGTATGAGTAATAAAATTCCGCCCCATACAACGCTTTTATGTTTGATAACCGACGGCTGATCTCCAGCTGAAGATACAGATCAACTCTAATCGGAGGAAGTCTGTGTACGATTGGAAAAGATGAGGAGCTGCATGATCTGCTATACTGCTGCAAGTCTGTTGTATCCGCGTGCGGTATGAAAAGCACAGCAAGAGTCCTCTTTTCTTGCATGAAAAAAAAGAAGATCCGGGTGAGCGGATCTTCTTTCTTTTTTAATTATTAAATGCAATAGCAGCAGACGGTTTGGACTCTCCAGCATCATTCACAGCTGTTACTTTGTAATAACCGTTGTAGGCCGCTGCGTAGTAATGGAATTCGGTCGCATTATCCACAGAACCGAGCTTCGAAAAGGTTCCTTTTTCTTTGTCGCTGAAATAAACATTGTATTTCTTCACTTTGTCTTTGGCAGCATTCGCTTTCCAGGTTAGTGCAATACCTGCTCCGTCTTCTTTAGCTTTAAGGCCTGATGGTGCAGCAGGCAGATCTTTGGCTGACGGACTCGGACTCGTGGTATTGCCGTTGCCAGTACCAGTGCCAGTGCCAGTGCCAGTGCCTCCGTTATTCTCACCTGTTCCACCATTAGGCGTACCCGTAGGAGGAGGGGTTGAGCCTGGAATTTCGTTTCCGTCCAGAGGAGGCACGAATAAGGAATCTATGGAGCTTCCATCGGTAAAGGAAGAACGGCTGGCTGGCGATTCTTTGCCAGCAACGTCGACTGCTGTCACATAATATCCAACCAAGCTTGAAGCGGAGACATGGTCTACGAATTTCGTTTCTTCTCCGGCCATGACCACTTTGCCGCCCATGAGCTGGAATTTGCCACGGTTATCTGATCGGTAAAGGCGATAACCGACCAAGTCAGGGTTAGTGTTAGCTGCAAATGTAATGGTCGCAGTATCTCCGGACTTCGTCGTGACGACATTCGTTGGAGCCGGTGGCTCTTTGCCGTCGTCAACCCGTGGGTCGAGCTCTGATGGCGCATCGTCGTCGTAGTCTGTAGGCTTGTAGTTGTCAATCGATTTTCTGCTTTTCTCTGGAAGCTTGTTCATCGCATCTTGAACTTCTTTCAACAGTTGACTGATTGATTTCTGCCGTTTGATGACGGTTTTCTCTTGGACGAAATCTGCTGGCGTTGTGTCTTGCGCCATGTAATTTAGACCATTATAGGAGCTGATCTTCATTTTGACCATCACATTGTCAACTTCCGTTGGGACGAACTTCTTGTTGAAAATGTCGGTAACTTGATGGTCTGAACCGGATGTTAACTCGCTTGGCAGTTTCCCTGATAAGCTGGATACCGTTGCTGAGACAATGCCGTCCGGTTTGGCAAATGTTTTGGTTGGGAAGAGCTCTGGCTTCTGCTCAATCGTCCTGTTCATAATCAGCGCCCATACATCTTTGGCGTGATACGTTTGATGCGCTTGCGTTGATTTCGTCGACGATGACAATTTATTAATCGGTTGATCGTAACCAATCCACACACCTACTGTGATGTCTGGGGTGAATCCCATGAACCAAGCATCGGCATCGTCTTGTGTTGAACCTGTTTTGCCGGAAATCTCGATTTTGCCATAAGATTTATAATTTTTCATGAGGTCAGTCGCCGTACCTTGGCTAATGACCGTTTTCATCATATCCGTAATCAGATAAGCGCTTTGTGGTGAGTAGACTTGTGTAGGCTTCTGATCATGGCTATAAATGATTTTCCCATTGGAATCTTTGATTTCACGAATCATAAAGGTTTCATTATAGGCGCCTTTATTTGGAATGGATGCATACGCGCCAGTTAATTCTCTGACAGACGTACCGCGGCTAAGTCCGCCGATAACGCCGGTCTGAGCGTAATAATCTTCCTTTTGAATCGAAGTGATGCCCAGCTTCTTGGCGAAATCCCAAGCGTCATTGATCCCGACTTTATTCAGGAAGATATCGATAGCTGGGATATTATAGGATTGGTTTAACGCTTTTCTAGCGGTCATGAGACCATGGAACTTGTGGTCCCAGTTTTCCGGTAGATGGAAGCCTTTGACGCCATCCTTGAGAATAATCGGAATATCATCAACGATACTGGCCGGTTGAATGGCACCTTTTTCTAAAGCAGGGATATAGGCAGCGATCGGCTTCATAGTGGAACCTGGCTGTCTGAATGCCTGTGTGGCATGATTGAGCTGTTCATCAAAGAAATTGCGCCCCTCAATCATCCCTTTGATAGCCCCTGATTTGGAGTCGATCATAATGGCGCCAACTTGCTCGATACCGCCTTTTTTCTCGTCGGTAGGCGCGAAGTTTTTCTCGTTCGCAGCAATTTCGTGCATCGAATCATAAATGGTCTTGTCGATGGTTGTATAGATTTGATAACCGCCGCGCAAGAGCTGCGTATGTATGCCTTTTAATGCTTCATTATAAGCGGCTTGATTCTTCTTAGGATCAAGTTCAGGCTTCTGGATTTTCAACAAAATTTCGGCGGCTTCCTGCTCGGTTTCGATCATCAGATACGGATAAGTCGTATAGGCTTTTTGAGCGGCAGGGGCCATTGATGTTTTGAGATCAAACTTCAGGGCCTCTTGATACTGTTCATTCGTAATTTTCTTTTCTTCGAGCATCCGTTTTAATACTAATTGTTCACGTGTAACGGCTTTTTTGTAACCATCTTCATCGAATTCAGGCTTGCTCGTAAAGGCGGAGTACTGCGATGGCGATTGCGGCAATCCAGCCAAATAAGCGGCTTGCGCGACATTCAATTTGTCTAAGTCGTCGATGTTGAACAGTCCCTTGGCAGCGGCCTTGATACCGTAGAGGTTGTAGCCCGTAGCCCCGTTACCATAAGGAATTTTGTTCAAATAGGCGAGGAGAATTTCATCCTTGGACATCAGACGTTCCATCCGCAAGGCCAGCAGTAATTCTCTTGCTTTCCGGCCATCATCTCGGTCTAGCGTAAGAAATACCCGTCTGGCAAGCTGCTGTGTAATCGTGCTGCCGCCGGTTTGAACTTCTTCGTTCAGCAGTTTCTGTGTTACAGCCCGGTAAAGACCGCGGAAATCGATCCCGTGATGGGATTTGAAATCTTTGTCTTCAATGGACAATACCGCATCGAGCACGACTTGGGGAATATCATTGAGCTGCGCAAGGCGCCGATCTTCCTCTGTACGCAATTGGCCAATAGGAGTATCGTCGTTGAAATAAGCGAAGCCTGTTACGGCGTTTTCCTGTATCTGCTGACGAATGGATTCTTCGGAGCGTACAGGATCTTTTTTAACCAAGGCACTTACATATCCGAATGCGGCGGACCCACCCAATATTCCTGCCAAAAAAGCGCTGATGAGGGTCCATTTGAGAGTAATCCAAGTGACTTTGAATGTTGTTCTCACCCAAGGTCGATTCCATTTCGCGAAAAAATTGCGCATAAGTTCCAATATCCTCCTTACATGAACGCTAATAGTATACCATAATTGCACCTATTGCGGTAATGGTGATGCAAGAAACGACGACAGCATCGTTTGACAATAACAGCGGTCCTATGTTATAAATTGAAACAAATGCATGGATGGATCAGCAGTAGGTAGCTTGTGGATGCTTTCAGAGAGCCGGTGGAGGGTGCGAACCGGTACCTGCAGGTTAGTGAATTACGGTCTTGAGCAGTGAATGGGAACCTGCAGCCAATTGGAACTGCACTAGTAGTATTTGCCGACTAAACCCCGTTACAGGTTCTTGAGTGAAAATAGTGAGCCGTAGAACTTATTTATAGTTGTACGTAACTGCTGTTTTAATTAGGGTGGTACCGCGAGTCAAGTCTTCTCGTCCCTTGTGGATAAGAAGGCTTTTTTGTATTTTCTATGAAAAAGGAGACGATTGAACATGACAATTTTGAAGGATTTGGAGTTTCGTGGACTGCTTCACCAAATAACGGACCGTGAGGGCTTGGACAAAAAGCTAAGCGAAGAGCGGGTAGTGCTTTATTGCGGATTTGACCCCACAGCGGACAGTTTGCATATTGGGAGTTTATTGCCGATTTTAACATTGAGACGCTTTCAGCAAGCTGGACATATTCCGCTTGCACTCGTTGGCGGCGGTACAGGTCTTATCGGTGATCCTAGCGGCAAAGCCAATGAAAGAACGCTGAATGGACCGGAAACCGTAGTCGCATGGTCACAAAGCATCAAGGAACAGCTTTCCCGTTTTCTCAATTTCTCAACGGAGATCGAGAACAGCGCTGAGCTTGTCAACAACTATGATTGGCTGGGTTCGCTGAATGTCATTGAATTTTTACGGGATGTGGGCAAAAACTTCACGGTTAATTACATGCTGGCCAAGGATTCTGTGGATTCACGCATTACGAAAGGCATTTCATTCACGGAATTTAGCTACATGATTTTGCAATCTTACGACTTTTTGAAATTGAATGAAACGAAAAATTGCTCCTTGCAGATTGGCGGAAGCGATCAATGGGGCAACATCACAGCCGGACTCGAGCTTATTGGTAAAACAACGGATCAGCGTGCTTACGGAGTAACCTTGCCGCTTGTGACGAAGAGCGATGGTCAAAAGTTCGGGAAAACCGAAGGTGGCGCGATCTGGCTGGATGCCAGCAAAACGTCGCCGTACCAGTTCTATCAGTTCTGGTTAGGCACTGCGGATAGCGATGTGATTCGTTTCCTGAAATACTTCACTTTCCTCTCGCATGAAGAGATCGAACGGTTGGAAGAAGAAGTGAAATCGCAGCCTGAGAAAAGAGAAGCGCAGAAGCAGCTTGCCCGTGAGGTAACCGAGCTGGTACATGGGGGAGAAGCGTTGGAAAGTGCTTTGAACATCACGGCAGCTTTATTCAGCGGCAACATTCAAGATCTTTCCCGCCAAGAGATTGAAGAGGCCTTTAAGGATGTTCCTTCCACAACGCTGGAGCAAGACGACATCGCGCTGATAGATCTGCTAATCGCCGTTGGAGCTGCGCCGTCCAAGCGTCAAGCACGCCAGGATATTGAAAGCGGCGCTGTGACGGTTAACGGTGTCAAGGTGACTTCCCTTGAAGCGGTGGCCAATGATCTTGGCAAACTGGGAGAAGCTTACCTTGTCGTTCGCCGCGGCAAAAAGAACTACTACCTAGTACAGTTCGCTTAGGTAGGATAGAAGGAGTCTTTAGGACTCTTATTCCATGCGAATATCACCTTGTAACGCAAATAGCAGCTCTCAAAGGCTCTTATTCCTTTGAGAAGCTGCTATTTCTTGCTATTTACAATAGTTAGGAGTCCTTTGGGACTCTTATTTTGCGTGGAAACCCACTTTTATCGCAAATAGAAGCTCCTAAAGACTCTTATGCCATTGTGAAACTGGGTAAGGCTGAGGGGAATGAAAAAAGAGGACTGTCTCCAAGTAGATAAATCTACTTGAGGACAGCCCTCAGCTTTATTAACGGCTGTAGAACTCGACGATTTGTTTCTCGTCAATTTCTTGTGGAAGCTCGGAACGTTCTGGCAAACGGATGTACTTGCCTTCTACGCTTGCGTCGTTGAACTCAAGGTATGTTGGCAGGTAGTTACGGTTAGCAAGAGCTTCTTTCACTGCGGAAAGACCTTTGCTTCTTTCGCGAAGAGCGATTACGTCACCCGTAGATACGATGTAAGAAGCGATGTCTACTTTTTTGCCGTTCACAGTTACGTGACCGTGAGCAACTAATTGACGTGCGCCTGCACGGGAGTTGGAAAGACCAAGACGGTAAACCAAGTTGTCCAAACGGCTTTCAAGCAAGATCATGAAGTTCTCACCGGAAATACCTTTAAGTTTGGAAGCTTTGTCGAACAAGTTGCGGAATTGCTTCTCGTTCAAGCCGTACATGTGACGAAGTTTTTGTTTTTCATTTAATTGAACGCCGTAACCGCTCATTTTTTTACGTTGTCCTGGGCCGTGTTGACCTGGAGGGAATGGGCGTTTCATGTCTTTTCCGTTACCGCTCAAGGAAATACCAACGCGGCGGCTTAGTTTGAATTTAGGTCCTGTATAACGTGACATTTAGGAAAAACTCCTTCTTTTTAACAAATAGTTTAGTAGATAGCAGCTAAATGTTAGGGTGAAGACAAGTGCCTGGTTTTGCTTACGAATCATAATGTGATTCCCTGACAAGAGTAGTTCAGCCGCTGTCTTGGCAGGAGCAAAAGCAGTGAGGGTGATCACAAATGGCATTCACCGAAATCATGTTGTTACTCGACTTCTAATTTTATTAAAAACAAGAGCATGTGTCAAGTCTCAATCCTTTGCGGCTCTTTGAAAAAATCGTGCAATCAGGAAAGAAAAATAGTATGATATATGAGGTAACATTTAGCCTGAGTCAATAGGACTACAGTTTGTTAGTGAAGGAGAGCCTATGAGTGAATCACTTCGTAGTATGAAACAACATAGTCGCGCAGAGCACTTCGAAGAGTTTCTTCGGCAAGGACTTGTTCTTTCTAGCAACTTTTCCTATGGGGAAATCAATTCCCAACAATTAATCTATGATGCTTCGGCGTATTGGATTCATCAGTTTGGACAAGCGATGCTGCCGCAACAAACCGCACTGCTATGGGTTCATACAGACTTAAGCGTGATCAATTCCTGCTCGCTGAACGTCTCTTTTATGGATCATGTTTTGGCGGCCGGTGTTTCCTGGAGCTGCGCAGAGCGGGGCGATAATTCACTGTCGCGTTGCGCGGAATACCCTACTTTACAGATAATGACAAGCAATGAAATGAACATGGCAAGCTTCAAAAGTGTTCTTTCGGCCGCGGTTCCGGTGTGGGGTGCGGAAGGCAAGCTCGTTGCCTATCTAGGACTATTTTCCCAGTCGGGAATACAATCTGACGAAATTGTCGAGCTGTTGTATGCGCTTGCGATTTCTTTCCAAAGCTCTGTGCAAAGTGTCGAAGACCGCCGGAAATATGATCATTTATTTATGCAGCACCAGCAAAGAGAGCTTGAATTTAAAAAGCATGACATTTTATTTGAAGCTTCCAAGAAGCTGCATGCCAAAATTGACGTCGATTCTGTTCTGACAGAAGTGATTGAATGTATATATCGGTTTTATCCTAATATTCAAGTAGATCTTTTACTATCGCAAGATAATGATTCAAATAATTTGTACGTGAAGCCATTAAATTTTCAAAGTGCTGAGGACGATATTCGTACGCGTGCTTTTATGGAAGGGCAAGTCATTTTTGAGCCGACTTCCGATGCCCAAGGCGCAAGCACAGGCAATGTCGCGGCTCCGCTGTCGGGCAAGCAGGGCGTCTACGGTGTGCTCTACATGAAGTCTGAGCATGAATTGATTCATGCTTCGGACTTGCAATTCATTTCGCTGCTAGCGGATACAGCGGGTTCGGCGTTCGAGAATGCCAAGCTGTACGAGCAATCGAATTTGATGATTAATGAGCTTCGGCTGATTAATGAAATTACGAAGCAGTTGAATCAAAGCCTGCGGCTTAATGAGATCTTCAATTCGGCGTCGAGCGAGATCTTGAGTATTTTCGGCGCGGATTACAGCTGCATTCTGCAAACGGATAAGGACAGCGAAAGGTTGATTGTGCAAGCGACCAATTTGCCATCGATGTTCCATGAGGCGATCAGTTTGAATCAAGGCTTCTCGGGCCTTATTTACAACACCAAAGAGCCGGTTATTATTTCTGATTACATGCTGAACACCAAAATGAATTCCAAACTGATGCAGTTGACGAATTCCCGCTCACTTATCGGCTCGCCGATCCTTGCGAACGGACAAGTAGAGGGTGTTATACTAGTCGTACACAGCCAGCCTAACTTCTTTTCCTATGATAATTACAAATTGCTGCAGGTTCTCTGCGGACATATTGGTCTTGCCATGACGAATGCTTCGCTGCATGCTGAAGTGAGACGTATGGTCATTACGGACAATTTGACCGGTCTCTATGTTCGGCACTATTTGGACGAACAGGCTAACTTATTGCAGAAGAAAGATTTCTGCGGCTCCCTTATTGTGGTAGACATTGACAATTTCAAGCGCATCAACGATACGCATGGCCATCAGGTAGGCGACAAAATCTTGATTCAAGTTAGCCAGATAATCAAAACGAGTATCAGAGACAGCGATATCGCAGCACGTTGGGGCGGTGAGGAGTTGGCTGTTTATCTTCCGCAAGTGGCCAAGGACCAAACCATTCGAATCGCAGAGCGCATCCGTGTTCGCGTTATGGAAGAAACGAATCCGCAAGTAACCGTTTCCTGCGGCGTTTCCGATTGGAACTGGGAAGAAGATAAGATCAGTGTTGAATCGTTGTTCTACCGCGCCGATATGGCGCTCTATCAAGCCAAAAACAATGGACGTAACCAGATCCAAATCGGATAGCCTAATCAAAAGCACTTGTCTCATGGAGTTGGAAACAACTTTCCTCGGACAGGTGCTTTTATTTATGTCATAAAAAAATGTCAGAATGGAGAAACTGTCAATGGAAAGGAAATAATATCCCTATTTTTCTCTTCCTGAACCACCGGTAACATGTTACAATGGTTTGGTCTAAGGGAGGATGGTCGAATTTTGTCGGTGTTAAATAGAAAGCGCATACTACCTATTTTAGTTCTTTTGATTTTGCTCAGTGGCTTGATTTATTTTTTCTTCTATAACCCTATAGGCATCAAGCTTACTCACAGTAATATGCGACAGTTATCTGATCATTTAAGAGATCTTGGTATGCCTGGTAAAATTATTGGAATGGCTTTAGTCTTTTTTCAAACGTTTTTTCCGTTCATTCCGTTTGTTCTGGTTGCAGGGACGAATGTTGCTATTTTTGGAATCAAGGTAGGATTCCTTGTGAATTACGTGATGTCCTGCCTAGGAGCAATCGCGTCGTTTTACTTCGCCCGTTATTATGGACATGCTTGGGTGGAGAAGAAGTTGGAACGGTTCCCATTAGTTCAGCAATTTAGTTTGCGCATGGAAAGACGAGGCTTTCTTTTTGTGTTTCTAGGCCGGTTAATCCCAGTCTTGCCTTCCTCGGCGATTAATTTTGCTGCTGGGCTGACAAGAATGAAGTTTAGACATTTTCTATTAGGCACCTTGCTAGGGAAGCTGCCAATTGTTTTTTTGGAGTCGATGATTGCGCATGATTTATTTCATTTTCACAAGTATAAAGGGAGACTTCTTTTATTGCTTGGAATTTTCGTCGCGTTGATTATTATTGGCAATGGTGTGAAGAAAGCACTTTCAGCGAAGACGAAGTAAACGCTCTTTCTGGAGATTGCAGGAAATTTTCTAGTTGCGCTTAGTCACCCTTCCAAGTTATCATATAGAAAGCAAGGCGACCAACTCATACGCAAATAAATGGAGGAATGCAATATGCCAAGTGCTAATAACGCTGCAATTGTTGAAATTTCACAAACCGCTAATAAATTCAGATCCTCAATTGTTCTTCAATACGATAATAAGTATATCGACGTGAAAAGTATTCTGGGATTGTTCACGACTTTGCTTAGCTCAAGCAAGTACGATTTGCATGTTCATGGTCCTGACGAAGCAGAAGCGAAAATTGCGATGGCAGAAGTATTTGCTAAGCATGAACTGGGCGTAAACGTTGTAGAAGGCTAATTTATTAACAAAGAAGGTACTCTCAGAATCTCTGAGGGTACCTTCTCTTGTATATTGGAGCAATTTCGCTTAATATAGATCATATAAGGACGGATGACTATGTGTATAGGGGGAAGTGGGAATGTCTTCATCTGATCTATTGCTGGACATGAATCAAAAGGCGCTTAATCTTCTTCAGGAAGATGCAGATAAAATCGAGAAGCTGATCGAAGTGCAGATGGAGAATTTGACGACTCGTCAATGCCCACTGTATGAAGAGGTACTAGATACGCAAATGTACGGACTTTCGAGAGAAATTGATTTTGCCATTCGAGCGGGACTTATTGCCGAACAGCCTGGCAAACAAATTCTCAACAAGCTAGAACGTAACCTTGCCCAGCTATATGAAGCGCTAAATAACAAAAAGTAACCCTCTCTGGGGTTACTTTTTTTGTGGACTTGCTGAGGTTAGACAAGGAAGAATACGACGCCTAGGATAATATAGACGACAAGAAGCAGGAGACCCTCATACCAATTCGTTGAGCCGTCCTGGGTGATGGACTTGGTAATGAAGACCGCGACTCCAATAGCAGCCAGCTCATAGGTTGTGAAGACGATGTTCATCGGTGTCCCGCCCATGAAGAAGCTGGCGATGACGAGGACAGGTGCAACGAATAAGGCGATTTGCAGGGAGCTTCCAATGGCAATTTCGACGGCTGCACCCATTTTATTTTTCATTGCCATCATTACCGCAGCACTATGTTCCGCAGCATTACCGATAATTGCGATGAGGAAGGCGCCGACGAACAATTCAGAGAGACCGAATTTGTGCGTTACTTCTTCGAGCGTACCGACCATCCACTCACTGGAGAAAGCAACCATGACTGTCGCCAAGACGAGGAACAGAATGGATGTTGACTTGGACCATAGAGCCTCGCCGTGTTCGACGGCTGCATCGGAAAGCACATCCTTGTGGGTGACCATGGAAAACAGGAGCCAAAGCAGGTAGGCAGCTATGAGCAAGATCGCAACAATCAAGCTCATTGAGGATGTTTCTTTGGTTGTTAATCCACCGGCAAATATCGCTGGAATGAACAAGGCGATGACACCCAGAATCATTAAAGAAGAGTTATGGGAGGCCAGTTTCACGTTAAACGATTGTTCTTTAAATTTTAAACCGCCGGCGAAAATGCTCAGCCCCAGAACGAGCAGCAGATTCCCGATGATGGAGCCGGTTAAGCTGGCTTTGACGACCTCGAACATGCCGTCTTTGACCAAGAAGATCGCAATGATGAGCTCGGCTGCGTTGCCGAAAGTCGCATTCAGGAATCCACCCATGCGGTCGCCAGCATAATGCGCGACACTTTCCGTCGCTTTGCCAAGAAACCCGGCCACGAAAATAACGGCGATAGCCGAGATGACAAACTGTAAGGTTGCGTTTAAATGCGTGTAATGGGCTACTGCGCTCAAGATGAAAGCGAGAATTAAACCTACATAGAACAATTTTCCTTTCAATGCAAACCCTCCGACTTATTCATTTATTGGTACTTTTTGACTTCTTATAATATACCCACTTTGTCTAGTAATGTAAATTCGATTTGTTCGACAGCATTTCTTGCTTTCATCTTTTGAACTTATTACAATAGATTCATACCAAGTTTAGGGAGTGATCCGTATGTCCGAAGACAATCAAACCGGTTTAATTCGTATTTCTGATGATGTAGTATCGACTATCGCAGGTCTTGCGGCTCTGGAGACAGCAGGCATAGCAGGCATGTCAGGAGGCATCTCGGAAGGCTTAGCCAAGCGTCTGAGTGGGAAGAATGTGCAACGAGGCGTCTCTGTTGAAGTTGGACAAGTGGAGGCTGCCATCGATCTACGCGTTATCGTCAATTACGGTTCCCGTATTCAGGATGTATGCAGAGATCTCCAAGAGAACGTGCGAGAAGCTGTTGAGAATATGACGGGGCTAACGGTAGTTGAAGTCAACGTGAAGGTGGAAGGCGTTGCGTTCAAAGAAGAAGATATCGATGATCCACTTCGCGTAAAATAGAAAAAAGACCCAATCGAATGATTGCTCATCGATTAGGGTCTTTTTTTGGTGGGAGGTGCTTCTTTGTGCGTATGTTCACGCGAGATGCTCAGTAGGATTCCCATGCTTATGAGAGAGACCATCATAGACGAGCCCCCTGCGGATATGAAAGGCAAGGTTACACCCGTAAGTGGAATGGTTCCTGTTACGCCGCCGATATTAATAAAGGCTTGAAACGAGAACATCACCATAATGCCTACCCCCGTGAGCATGCCGAACATATCGGGACTGCGAACCGCTACGAGAATACCTCGCCAAATGAAAATAACGAAGACAAGAATGAATAACGTACTTCCAATGAAACCAAATTCTTCGCCGATGGTGGCAAAAATAAAATCGTTATGGGCTTCAGGCAAGTAGTGCAGCTTCTGGATACCTTGTCCGAATCCTGCGCCTGTTAAGCCGCCGTGCCCGAATGCAAATAAAGATTGCACAACTTGATGACCGGCACCTTGGGGATCGGCAAAGGGATCCATAAACGAGGTAATACGGCTTATCCGATAGTTTTTGGATTCCGCTCCGCCACTGAGCAAGAAAAGTGAAACACCTATCGCGGCTAAGGCCGTAAAGCTTGTCCCAAGCAAGAAGATGTGCTTTAAATTAGAGCCCCCGACCATAATGACAATCGCTGAGCAAACGAAGAGTATCATGCACGAGCCAAGATCCGGCTGCATCATAATCAGGAAACAGACAAAGCCAACAACAATCAATGCCGGGAGCAGTCCCTTTTTGAAGTTGCGGAACTTCTCGTCTTTATTGCTGATCATCGAAGCCAAGTACATGACAACAATTAATTTGGCGAACTCTGTTGGTTGGATCCCAAATCTGCCAAGTGTGTACCAACTGCTGGCCCCTTTTGTTGCGCTGGTGAATATAACGAAGATCAGAGCTACTACAACCAAGAAAAAGGCAGGTATGACCAATTTCTTAAACTTGGTGTAATGGATATTCATGCAGATGAGCATTCCAATTGATCCCATGCCGACTGCAATTAACTGCTTCTTTGTGAAATACCAAGTATCACCAAAGTACGCATCTGTCATCGAGCTTGCGCTGAATACCATGGCGAGTCCGAAACAAACGAGGACAAAGGTTAAAAAAAGCAGCAGAAAATCCGGCGTTCCTCTTCGAGGGGGATTCATGCTGAACCCTCGCCTAGTCTGCCAGTAATTGCTGCAGCTGCGCTAATTTTTGATTGGAAATTTTCAATACAGAATCCGGCACTGGGGAATTGTAGTCCAAGCCATGCGGGAATGTTTCTCTTCCTATGTAAGCTTCTTCCAAGAACAGGATAGCATAAGGAGATTCCAGCTTGCCGCTTTCCACACGTGCGTTTACGCGTAAGAAATACACGGATTGCGTTGCTTTATCTTCCATTTTAAAGTCATAAGTAGCACGTGTGTATTCCCACTGCCAACGCACAAAACCTAGTTTGGTCGTTACTTCATCCAGGTGAGCCAAGTCGCTTTTTAAGCCTTTTAAGCCAGTTGCTTCAATAATCACGTTAACGCCTCCATATTGTACGTATGCATTCTTTATTCATGATAGTATGTTTCCCATGGTTCTGCAAGTCGATAAGCACGTCTAATTTCTAATATTTGATGGCACTTTAGAGATGAAACCAAGCCTTTATTTTGGTAGAATAGGTTCAAAGACACCACAAAAGTGTAAAGATGAGAAACAAGGATGGGCGGAGGAGTTTCCTAATGAATGATTTTCAAGCAGGCTTGCAAGCGATTTATGACGAAATGGTTGCCTGGAGGCGCTACTTACATCAAAACCCGGAGCTCTCGTTCCATGAATATCGTACGGCTGAATTTATAGCGAATCACCTGCTTAGTTGGGATATAGAAGTTCGTCAAGGCGTAGGCGGCAATGGCGTTGTCGGTTTGCTTCGTGGAAGCAAGGAAGGCAGGACGGTAGCATTGCGGGCAGACATTGATGCCTTGCCTATTCAAGATGAGAAGAACTGCGAGTATTCTTCCCTCAAGAGCGGAATCATGCACGCGTGCGGACATGATGCACACACCTCTACGCTGCTAGGCATTGCCAAAGTGGCCAGTCAGCTTCGCGATCAGCTCAAGGGGAACTTGGTTTTCCTGTTCCAGCATGCCGAAGAAATTACGCCTGGCGGTGCGGATGCCATGATCAAGGATGGCGCCTTGGAAGGCGTAGACGCAGTATTTGGTGTTCATCTCTGGACGCCATTCCAAGTAGGTCATGTTTATAGCAAGGGCGGGCCTCTCATGGCTGCTCCGGATGAGTTCACCATCCACATTCAAGGCAAAGGCGGACATGGCGGTTTGCCGCATCAAACGATCGACAGCATTTATGTCGCTTCGCAATTGGTCGTTAATTTGCAATCCATTGTCAGCCGACAAGTGGATCCCATAGAGCCTTGTGTGGTCAGCATAGGCTCTTTCCATGGGGGAACAAGCTTCAATGTCATTGCAGAAACAAGTGTGCTTAGCGGCACGGTCCGAACATTCAATGCGGAGCTCAGAGCGGATGTGAAGCAGCGTGTTGAACGCATCGTAGCCTCTACTTGCGATATGCATCAAGCAACGTATCAGTTGGATTATAAGCTAGGTTATCCCACTGTGGTGAACGACGAAAAGGAAGCAGAACGGTTCTTCAGCGTCGGGCAATCCTTGTTCGGCGAAGAAGCGGTGCATGAATCTCCCCTTATTATGGCCGGTGAAGACTTCTCCTATTATTTGCACCACCGACCGGGCTGTTACATGTTTGTGGGAGCCGGTAATGTGGAGGATGGAATTATTCATCCGCATCACCATCCGAAATTTGATATTGACGAGAAATCCATGCTGCATGCAGCCAATTTATTGATTGGGATGGCTTTGGATTATATGGCATGAATGCCGCCTCCCCTTTGGAGAATGATAAGAGGTGTACGTTAACTCCAAGGAGGGATAGTGGCTATGTCAGGGAAAACAGTGAAAGACATCATGAGTACAGATTGCGTAACGGTTACGCTGCAGGATAATGTCTATGAGATTGCGGTAAAAATGAAGCAGCATGACATTGGATTTGTCGCCGTAGTTGATGGCAAAAAGCTAATTGGTGTTGTGACTGACCGTGATCTTGTCGTACGCGGCTACGCAGAGAAGAAGTCAGGCTCTACTGCTGTGGATGATGTGATTACGAAAGACATGGCGACCATTACGCCAAGCACTTCGATTGAAGAGGCCGCGAAAATAATGGCGAAGCAACAAATTCGCCGCTTGCCGGTCGTAGAAAATGGAGAGCTTGTTGGCATAGTCGCAATTGGAGATTTGGCTGTGCGAGGAAAGTTCGAGGATGAGGCAGGAGAGGCGCTTAGTCGCATTTCTTCCGACAAAACATTCGTTGGCAGCAAGTAAATCGTCCTTATTGGTTCATGAGAAAGCGGCTCTTTTCCATCGTGGAAGGGGCTGCTTTTTTATTGAAAATTCTGAAATCGATCTTTACTCCAGATAAGCCTATAGGAGATAATGAAAGCGTATAACTGTAGAGGTGGCTTACATCGTAAAATGGCAAATGAGAAAGAAAGCACGATGATAGGTGTAATTATCCTAGACGACCGTTGGCATTATACGTATGTAAATGAATATGCTGCAGCTCTCTTAGGGCGATGTTCTGCTGACTTAGTAGGTAAGGTGATCTGGGCTGAATTTCCTCTAGCTATGCGCTATGCTTGTTACGAACAGTTCCATAAATCTTTTCAACATAACACGGAAGTTTACTTCGATGAATACATACAATCGATCAACCAGTGGTTTCAGGTCAGTGCTTATCCATTTGAAGGCCATTTGCATATTAGATTGCACAAACAAATCTCCATGGAAATGAGTTTTCTACAGGAACGTACGGCTAAAATGTATATCGAACATGCACAGGATATCATCACGTTGACAACGAGAGACGGTATATTTCGATACGTCTCTCCTGCGATCCAGCGATTGCTTGGGTTTGAGGTTGATGAAATTCTAGGTATTCATATTTTCGCCTATTGTCACCCGGAAGACATAGAAGCGCTTAGAGGAAGCTTCATGGAAGAAGATGGGTTATTTCTCAATAACGATCAAGGCATCATGACCTGCCGGTTTCTTCACAAGAATGGTTGGTATGTTTGGTTTGAGATGAATTATAAATGGATGCTCAGTGAAGAGGGCGAGCGAAGTCAAAAGTTATGCATTTGGCGGGATATTACGGAACGCAAGCTTGTCGAGGAGCGATTCGTGCAGGCTCAGCGACTGGGTCAATTCGGCAGCTTCGAACGTGAATTAACGAAAAATTATATACTATGGTCGGATGAAATCTATCGTATTCATGGTCTTGCGCCTCAAGAGCAGATGAATCTGAGAGATGCGATCCAATTGATTGTGCCTGAGGATCGAGAGAAAGTCGGGCTGGCTCTTGAAAAGGCTGTTCGCCAAGGGAAAGTCGAGGTTGAGTATCGAATTACTCGTGCGGACGGTGAGCTGCGTTACATTAAGACGCAGATTGAGCGTTCTAGAACTGATAGCAATCGGCTCATCGTTCGTGGACTTATGCACGATATTACGGGGCATAAGCTCATTGAAGAGGAACTCAAAAAAAGCAAAGCGAACCTTCAAATCTCGCAAGAGATCGCAGGCCTTGGACATTATAGCTGGGATGTTATTCGCAATGAGCTGCAGTGGTCTGATGAATTGTTTACCTTACTCCATATCCAGCGTGATTCTTATACAAGTCAAATGGATCTTTTCATTCATATCGTTCATTCGGACGATATTCTCAAGGTGAAGGAAGCGTTGCGAGAAGCGCTGCAAGAGGGTTCGCTTGATATGACAGTCAGGATTATTGTGGATGGGGGCATCCGTACGATTCATACAATGGCCAAGACAACCTATGACGAATGGGGTAGGCCTCTGCGTGTATTCGGAACTGTTCAGGACATTACACTTCAGAAGCAGACGGAAGAACTGCTTCGACGGACAGAGAAATTGAATGTTGCCGGCCAATTAGCGGCAGGTATTGCGCATGAGATAAGGAATCCGCTTACAGCGCTTAAAGGCTTTGCAAAACTGATGTGTCATGCTAATGAAGAGAGTAAGCTGCGTTATTTTCAAATCATGCAGGAAGAATTTAATCGTATTGAATTGATTCTTGGGGAACTGCTCATCTTAGCCAAGCCACAAGTGTTAGCCTATCAACTGCATGATGTGATAGCAATTCTTCGTGAAGTGATTGAACTGCTCAATACCGAGGCCATTATCAGTAACGTCATCATTGATCTGACTTATGAACCCGATCTTCCATTGGTAAGAAGTGAGAGCAGTCAATTAAAGCAAGTGTTTATCAATGTCATCAAAAATGCGATAGAAGCAATGCCGACTGGCGGGAATTTGCGCATTATCGTTCGCAAAACGGCGAACCATGTAGCCTTCTTTTTTGAAGATCAAGGTCAGGGAATTTCAGAGGAACGGCTGCCGCGCATAGGGGAACCCTTTTATACAACCAAAGAGAAAGGCACGGGACTGGGGATGATGGTCAGCTTTGCGATTATTGATGAGCATCAGGGCCATATCGCGTATCAAAGCAAGCTTGGCGTGGGGACAACGGTGCATATTCAACTGCCGGCATCTGTGGAAGGGTAAATTCGCGGTAGCAGTCAATTTCAGTCATAGGACTTCTGCAACTGTCAAAGTTCGCAATAAGGTGGTCAATCTGAGACAAGATGCATGCTTATAAATATGCTACATTGGTAACGTGTTCAATGATTCCGAATCTGACAGGAAAAAGGTGACGTACAGGATGAACAAAGTAAGGATTGGTATTATTGGTCTTGGCAACATGGGAACCGGACATGCCAAATATTTGATCAACAACGAAGTGAAGGGCGCTGAGCTAACGGCTATTTGTGAGTTCAGAGCGGACCGTTTGGAATGGGCGAAAGAAAACCTTGGCGAAGGTGTCCAATTATTTGACAATCTCGATACGTTTCTTGCTTCGGGAACCATTGACGGTGTTTTGATCGCAACGCCTCATTATGATCACCCAGAAGTAGCTGCTAAAGCTTTCAAAGCGGGACTTCATGTCTTGTGTGAGAAGCCTGCGGGCGTTTACACGAAACAAGTTCGTCAAATGAACGAGGCTGCGCAAGCTTCCGGTAAAGTATTCAGCATGATGTACAATCAACGTACAAATCCTTTATATAAAAAGTTGAAGGACCTAGTTTCTTCAGGTGAGCTTGGTGAAATCCGCAGAACGAACTGGATTATTACAAACTGGTATAGATCCCAAAGCTACTACGATTCAGGCGGTTGGCGTGCAACTTGGGCTGGTGAAGGCGGCGGCGTTCTGATCAATCAGGATCCGCACCAATTGGACTTGTGGCAGTGGACGATTGATATGATGCCTAAACGCGTTCGTGCATTCTGCTATTTCGGCAAACATCGCAACATCGAAGTTGAGGACGATGTAACCGCATTCGTTGAATATGAGAATGGCGCAACGGGCTTATTCGTAACGACAACTGGTGAAGCTCCAGGAACGAACCGATTCGAATTGTCAGGCGACCGCGGGAAAATTGTGATCGAAGATGGCAAATTGACCTTCTGGCGCTTGCGTGTGTCCGAAAGAGAATTCAATGAAACCTTCAAAGGTGGATTTGGACAACCGGAATGCTGGAAGTGCGAGATTCCGATTGAAGGGCAAGAAACCGGCCACAAGGGCATTACGCAAAACTTTGTTGATGCAATTCTTCATGGGACTCCGCTGGTTGCTCCAGGCGAAGAAGGAATCAAAGGCTTGATGTTGTCCAATGCGATGCTATTGTCAACATGGACAGACAACTGGGTTGATCTGCCGATTGATGAAGAGCTCTTCGAGCAGCACTTGCAAGACAAGATCAAAAACTCCAAAGTCAACAAAGAAGCGGGCTTTAAAACGTTGGATGTTTAATATAAGCCGTTGGAGGAATGATTGGATATGCAAAAAAGCGATGGCATGAATTACGCGCCAAAAGGAAAACCGAACATTGTCGTTCAAAAAGGGGAGTTCGTCTTCGCGGCGATTGCTTTGGACCATGGTCATATCTACGGGATGTGCAATGGGCTTCAAGAAGCGGGAGCTGAGCTGAAGTGGGTGTATGACCAGGATCCTGCGAAAGTACAGGCTTTCATTGAGAGATATCCGCATGTCAAAGCTGCGGCGTCGGAGCAGGAGATTTTCGATGATGCAGAGGTTAAGCTCATCGCTTCGGCTGCTGTTCCTTCAGAACGCGGAGCCTTGGGAATTAGAGCCATGGAGCACGGCAAGGATTACTTCACGGATAAAACACCATTCACTACGCTGGAGCAGCTTGCTGCTGCTAAAGCTAAGGTGGAAGAAACGGGTCGCAAGTATGCCGTTTACTTCAGTGAGCGCCTTCATGTGGAGAGTGCCGTTTTTGCAGGCCAGCTGATTGAAGAGGGAGCCATTGGCCGTGTCGTTCAAGTCATTGGTCTTGGACCACATCGGTTGGGAGCAGCAGGTCGTCCGGATTGGTTTTTCAAGAAGGACAAATACGGTGGTATTCTCTGTGATATCGGCAGTCATCAAATCGAGCAGTTTTTGTTCTATGCCGGCTGTAAGGATGCTACGATTGCAAGCAGCAAAGTAGCGAACTATCATGCGAAGGACTATCCAGAGCTTGAGGATTTCGGAGATGCAACGCTAATTGGAGACAATGGGGCGACGAACTATTTCCGAGTTGATTGGTTAACACCAACTGGTCTAGGGACTTGGGGAGACGGACGGACACTGATTCTTGGAACCGAAGGGTACATTGAGCTTCGCAAGTATATTGACATTGCACGCGATCCGCAGGGAGATCAGTTATATCTCGTCAACCAGCAAGGGGAAAAGCACTACAGCCTGCATGGGCAAGTAGGCTTTCCATTCTTTGGTCAATTGATTTTGGATTGTCTCCACGGAACCGAGCACGCGATGACTCAGGCTCATACGTTCAAAGCGGCAGAGCTCTGCTTGCTTGCTCAAGAGAAAGCCGTTCGTGTGGAGTAGGGTGACACATAGATTGGATAAATGCTTTCATCGGCATAGATAATTGCCTTTTGGTATGATAGCACAGCTGCACTTGCAGCTTGAAATTCGGGTAGTCTAGCGGCAAAATCGCTAGCTGCCCATTTTGCGTTTCAGCGGCAACGGTCGTTATGGGCAGCAAAGTAATGCCTAATCCATGCATCGCGCATTTTTTCACTGTTTCATAATTATTGATTTCATAACTTAAGGTATATTGAATGTGATGGTTGCGCAGAAATTTCTCAAATAGATTACGGCAGCGGCTGCCCGTCTTGGACATGAGAATTTCGCTGCCATTTAAATCCTCGGGAACGATATAGGGCTGATCTGCTAAAGGATGATCCGGCGAGGCGATAATAACAAATTCCTCTTCCTGGACCTTCTCGAAAACCAAATCCGGATCCTTAATTTCCCGATCCACGATAAACCCCAGATCGCATTCTCCTGCCTTAAGGGCGCGGTAAATATCATTCTCAGGCACTTCATGGATGCTGATTGTAATTTGTGGATAGCGCCGTTTGAAGGCTCCCAAATAAGGCGGCAGCATATACGAGCATAACGTTGTCTCGTGGGTGCCGATACTGAAGCTCCCCGTCGTTTGACCTGCAACCGTAATTTTCGACTCTTCGACCAATTTGACGAGCTTCGCCGCATATCTCAGCAGAATATCCCCAGCAGGAGTAGGTCTCATCTTTTTCCCGATACGTTCAAAAATTTCGATGCCGTATTCCGCTTCCAGCTTTTGGACCTGGGAGGTTACACTAGATTGCGCGTAGCCCAAGCTTTCGCCGGCTTTCGTGAAATTCTGCCATTTGGCAACTTCCAATGCCGTTTTGTATAAGGTCAGATCCAATCTGTCCACCCTCCCTCAACTATCATTTTTTTCGATGGATACGATCATTTATTATAGATAACTCTGGTAGTTCCTCCCATGGTAAAATTCATTTCAACCAACGGATAGGGGGAGTTGCCATGTGGAATCTATATGAGATAGAGAAAAGATACGAGGAGCAGGTCAAAGAGATAGAGAGACGCTCGCGAAAGGCACATTGGTACGATAAAGCAGAGCAAAGGAGCTTCAGGCTCCTTCCGATAGCCGGGGGGCTATCACTGCTTACCTTGGTTGTGATCGGATATTTTTTATATTAGACATTAGCACGGTGATCATGTTTAAATCAAGCCTTTTCCTTTCATACTAAGGTAAAAAGGAGGTGGCATGCGATTTGACCTGGGATCCTATTCGTCCGCTGATCGTGCAGAGTGATTTGACGGTTTTGTTAGAAACGCATCACCCGGATTTTGAAGCGATTAGAGGTGAGCTTTCTCGCTTTGCAGATTTGGTCAAAAGTCCGGAGCATCTCCACACGTACCGAATCACCCCGTTATCACTTTGGAATGCAGCTGCCGCAGGTATGCCAATCGATCAGATGACAGCCTGCTTACAGCAATATGCGAAATTTGGAGTCCCGTCATCCGTGCTGAGCAGCATCCGCAAATATGCGAATCGCTATGGGGTGCTGCGCATGGAAGATGTCGGGAATGAGCTTTATTTGGTCAGCGACGATACGGTAGTGCTCAAAGAAATTTGCGCGTACGATTCGTTAAAAAAATATGTAAGTGATACCCGCGGCGAGCGGGCTATTGCTATTTCTCACGTTGCCAGAGGGGTTCTGAAGCAGGAGCTTATCAAATTAGGCTTTCCGGTTGAAGATTTGGCCGCGTATCGCAAGGGGGAGCAGCTTCCTATTCAACTGCTGGATGAAGAAGAAGGGCAAGCCCCATTCCAGCTCCGCGATTATCAACGGCATGCCGTCGATGCCTTTCATCGGATTGATGCAGAAGGCAGCGGCGTTCTCGTGCTGCCCTGCGGAGCGGGAAAAACGATTGTCGGCATAGCAGCGATGGCGAGATGCGGCTGCGCTACCTTGATCCTTACATCCAATGTGACATCTGTGAAGCAATGGAAACGCGAAATTTTGAGTAAAACAGGGCTATCTGAAGATCAAGTAGGGGAATATTCCGGTACGTCCAAGGAAGTGAAGCCGATTACCATTGCCACCTATCAAATTTTGACGCATCGGGGCAAGAAAGAAGACGAATTTTCACATATGCGGTTATTCAGCGAAAGAGACTGGGGACTTATTATTTATGATGAGGTGCATCTGCTGCCAGCGCCGGTATTTCGAGCTACGGCCGAGATTCAGGCGACGCGCAGACTTGGCTTGACAGCGACCTTGATTCGGGAAGATGGACGAGAAGAGGACGTTTTCTCTCTTGTAGGACCGAAGAAGTATGACATGGCATGGAAACAGCTTGAGTCCATGGGCTGGCTTGCCAAGGTCAGCTGTCAGGAGGTGCGAGTTCCCCTTTCGGGCATGGACCGCGATCGGTATAGCGTTTCTGGAGCCAGACAGCAGTTCAGGATTGCCGGGGAAAATTTGGCTAAGCTTGACGTCATTGATCACTTGTTGATTCAACATGCGAATGAACAAACACTCATTATTGGTCAATATATCGATCAATTGGAATTGATTGCAGCCCATACGGGTGCTCCTATGATTAGTGGCGGAATGCCCTATGAACGTCGGGAAGAGCTATATCAGCAGTTTAAAAAAGGTCAACTGCCGCTGCTCATTGTGTCCAAAGTGGCCAATTTCGCCGTCGACCTGCCTGATGCCGCGGTAGCGATTCAAGTATCCGGCAGCTACGGCTCCCGGCAGGAGGAAGCGCAAAGACTGGGGCGGATTCTTCGTCCCAAAAGGATAGGCACAGCCAACACAGCCGTGTTCTACTCCTTGATCAGCGAGGATACCAAAGAGCAGGATTTTGCACTGAAGCGGCAGTTATTCTTGGTTGAACAGGGCTATGAATATGGGATCTCCAGCTGGGAGCCGGTACGGAAGAAGCGAGAAGAGGTGCATCATGAGGTATGACCAAGCTGTAAAGAAAATGCCGCAAGCGCTAAAAGAGCTGATTGCGAAGCAAAATTGGTGCGCTGCTTACCTAGATCAAGGTCTAGAATTGTCTGAGGTAATGACGGACGCAAAGTATCTGGGGATCTTGGTTTCTCAGTTGACGGGAGATGAGAAGCAAACGCTGCGGCTTATCGTCTCTGCATTTGGCTGCGAACCGTTTACGCGAGAAGCGCTTGAGAAGCAAGCACTTCTTCGTATGGCTGGCGCGCAAGTGGCTGTGGGGCTGATTGGCCTGCGGAGATCAGGAGTGATTGCGGCTTTCCGCAAAGCATGGGGAGAGCAGCTCTTCGTTCTGCCGGAGGATACGTTTGCCGCCTGGCAGGAGCTGTTATTTCCGGCCATTACGCTGCGAACAGCAGAGGAGATAAGTACTATCCTCGCGGAAGACCCGCCGGCGCATCCAAGAGGCCTCGCCCAGCAGCTGTTTCACTTCCTGTCCGCTTGTTCAAAGCAGCCTGCGCTTCCTGTAACGAACAAGGGAACCTTGCATAAAAAACAGCTGCAAAAGCTGATGCAGCATGTGTCTCTCCCGCAAGACATTCTACGTGCCGCAGGAATCGCGTATGCATTTAGAGACAGCTATGATGAACAAACCGCGCTAATGCTTGAACTGGCGATACAACTGGAATGTTTGATGCTGCAAAGCGGTCAATATCTATTCAATCAGAACGCATGTCTAGCATGGTTTCAAGGTGACTATGATCAGCAGCAGGTTGTGCTTTATCGCATTTGGCGCCAATTATTGATTCCGGCTCCCGTGTGGCTGCAGCATGGCCTATGTCTGATGGAGAAAATGAGTGTCGGCAAGTGGTGTGCCGTGGATGACCTGGTTCAATGCATTGCAGTGTACTGCACCCTTGGCGGTGAGGGGAATGACACCAAATCCCTCTACGAAGCTATGTTGTCAGCGTGGCTTACTCCGCTGCAAACCTTCGGCTTCGTAGAGCTTGGCAAGGATCAAGACGGTATGAGATGGTTCAGATGGCTAATAACGATATCAAGTGAGATCACGTTGGCTTCTACTCATCATGCCTCTGAGAACGGCGCCACGGCTTCTGAGAGCCTGTCATCGCTTTATGTTCAGCCTGATTTTGAACTGCTGCTGCCGCCGGCTGCATCTTTACGGACAGAATGGGCGATTGCCTCATTTGCGGATCTTCGCTCGACCGATCTGGTACGTTCCTATCAATTGAGCAAAGAAAGTGTTTACCGTGCTTTGGAGATGGGAATTAGCTTGGAAGAGATGATTCGGGTTTTGGAACAGCATGCTTATTATGAGGTTCCGCCGCATCTGAAGGCTACTTTGCTGCAATGGGGAGAGCAGGCTGGACAGCTGTATTTCGATGAAGTCACACTGCTGCGCTGCCGTTCCGAAGAGATTGCTGACGCGCAGCTCAGAAACGCAAAAAGCCTGCCATTTCTGGGTGAGCGGGTAGGAGGTACGAATTTCATAGTGGCGAAAGAGCATGTAGCTGCTCTGACAAAATGTTTAGAGCAGATGGGATATTCTCCAAAATACAACAGGAAGGACCTTTCCACGACTACGACTGCATCAGCTGCCGATCCTTCTATTGCACAGTCTCAAGGCTTGTGTTATGCCAAAGACACCATTCTGCTCTACGATATGGATGCCCAAATACCGGAACGGAATGATGTGTACCCGGATATACAGGAAATCCCGGTAAGCTGGCTGCAAGAATTTCGCGCCTATCACGGCTCTACACGGAAGGAGATGATTCGCAAAGCGATCGAATGGAAGAGTGCTCTGCAGCTGCGCAAAGAAGGTCAGAACCGCTTCGTTATTCCTCGTTTTTTGCGGGAAGAACGCTCTGGCTGGATGTTGGAGGGGCTCGAGGAAAATCACGAGATTGCCCTAGCGAGCGATGATTGGGAAGAAATGAAATTAATTTTACCTGGCATTAATGATGAAGGCGTATACAGTTAGGTCGATGCATCCTGTTGTTTCATGGACAAGGGAATTTGTTGCAACGAGAAAAGGAAGAAACTCTTGGGGAACTGTGATATAGTAGAGAGGTTAGTTACTCTTCGAGAGGAAGGATTTGATTGTAGGTATGTTACAAACAATGGAAGCAGAAACAATAGATATGTCAGCTGTTCTTATGCAGGCTTATGACATGGGTGATATGATTAATTCCTCTGCAGAAGTGGCAGATTATTTATATTGGAAGAACGCTGTAGAGAATAGTGAAGAAGTGAAAAGTCTGCAAATTATTTTCAACAGAAAGAAAGATGCTTTCGAGGAATGTGAGCGTTTCGGACATTACCATCCAAGCTATCATGAAGCGTTAGCTGCTGTGAATGAGATTCAGGACAAGCTTCAAGCTGTTGAAGCGGTTCGCAAATTTAAAGAAGCGGAGGATCGTCTGGATGATTTATTGTTTACGGTATCCACAACGATCGCTCACGCGGTTTCAGATTCCATTAAAGTCCCAAGCAACAACCCACTTCCAACTGGCAAAGGCTGCAGTTCCGGTGGAAGCTGCAGCGGGAATTGCGGATAAATGAGTTATAGCTTGAAATCGGGGCGGATGATTCCGACCTCGGTTCCTTGCCAGTTATGAACAATGGGGTTATGGTAAGACGCCAGCTCATGTACTTCTGATTCTGAGAGCAGGTTTAGCTGCTTCAAGGCTTCTACGACAGCCGGATACATGGCGCGTTGATTGCCGTCCTCAATCTTCAGGACGAAGCCTAGGCTCTGCTCAGGAATCGTTAAGGCGAAAATGCCCTCGGCGCCCATTTTTCCGATGATTCGGCCACCCGTTACCTCGATTAATCGCGTATCGAAGCGGTCGCTTCCCGCGAGGAATTGAGGATATTTTCGCACCGCGGCGACAATTCTCTGGCAAGCGTTTGCACGCACCTCAGATAACCCTTCGGGGCTGCCTAATCTGGCAAAAGCAAGAGCTAGATGGCGAATCGGCATACCGAACACGGGTACCCCGCAGCCATCTATGCCAAGCTGCATCTGTGACTTAGGCACATCGGACATTGCGCATACGGCATCGAGCATCAGCTGTTGAACCGGATGCTGCAAGCTCATGTAGGTGTCCGGAGAAGCTCCGAGATGTGCGCTGAGTGTCAGCATACCCGAATGTTTGCCCGAGCAATTGTTGTGCAAGGTGGTCGGGGCTTCGCCCCGCTCGCGCATCGCTTGTGCGGTAGGCGCGTGGAAAGGCTCATGCGCACCGCATTGCAGGTGCGTATGGTAGAAACCAAGCTTGCCCAGTATTCCCTGGGCGGTGCTCACGTGCTCAGCTTCCCCATTGTGGGAAGCGCAGCACAGGGCGATTTCGGCCTCATCCAGGCCGAAATGATCAGCCGCGCCGGATTCAATCACCGGCAGCGTTTGGATCAGCTTCGCCGTGGAACGGGCGAAGGTCAGCAGTTGCGGGTCGCCTGCTTCGTGCAGCAGCGTCCCTTGTGCGTTCACAACCGCGAGGTGGACGCGGTGGATACTTTCTGTTATGCTTCCGCGATACACGCGGACAATGGTGTTAGAAGACTTCATGCCAAAGAATCACTCCATACTAGGATTATTGAAAAGAGGTAGCAATCATGATGATCGAGCGCAGCGGATTAATCATTTGGGTGAACGATATTAAAGCCGCGAGAAACTTGGAACGGTTTGGTTCGCTTCACTACATTTCGAAAAAAATGAACTATGCCGTACTTTATATACATGCCAGCAAAGTAGATGAGACAACACGGAACCTTTTGAAGCTTCCATACGTCAAAAAGGTAGAGAAGTCTTACCGCAATGAAATTAAAACTGAATACAGTAGTGATGTGCCGGACAAAACTAGATTTTACACCCTTTGAGGCTGCAGTGCAAAACGAAAGCTTCTCACGAAGCTTTTTTTATTTTTTGAATTTTTAGAAAATAAGCATTTTTTCACGAGTTCACAAATATTTATTAATAATTTTATATATTCTTTCATGGAAAAATTAGTTATAATCAAGTAAAGTATAACTTACATACAACTATGGAATAGGTACACGGTCTCATTTTAGTAGGAAAGGGGTTGTGATCATGAAAGACAAGGTGATGGGGAGATGGAGTACTTACGAACCATTTTTCGTACAACTGGGGGATAAGAAAGTGGCGGATGTCGTGATCACGAATCATGCCAAGCTAAGATGGACAGATCGTGTTTCTAGTGAAAACAATTCACTCGAGGAAATTTGTGCTTTTCTATGGGAAAAGCTGAAAAACGATAGCATTGTCCCTTATTACCGGAATGAAGAGGATGTCTACCTCATTGACGACGATCTTGTTGTTGTCGCTGAGTTTTCCCACTTGGAACATGAGACGGATCTGGTTGGAAATCCACTGCACAAGATGATTATTGTGACTTTCCTCGGAAGAATGTCCGAAACGATGGAGCTTCGTGACTTGAAATCCTATTATTCTTGGCTGCGGCATTCTCGCCGAATGACCTTGATCAAGAACAGCCGCAAACGTCGATAATCAGATATGGGGATGGCGAAGAGGGTGTCGATTCCGACATGCTCTTTTTTTGTCTTAATGGACGGTAAGCGTTCTATTTCATATAATGTAAACAAAGAGAGGCGGGTTTTCATGGCACTTAATTTTCATCAATTGCATATCTTCTATACCGTTGCGGAGAAAGGAAGCTTCTCTCATGCGGCTGGAGCTTTACATATGACTCAGCCTGCAGTCACCATGCAGGTGCAGTCGCTGGAAGATTATTTCGGCGTGAAGCTGTTTCATCGGAGTACCAAGAAGATTGAGCTGTCTGAAGCGGGACGAGCCCTTATGCCGTTCGCCAAAAACAGCATTGAGCTGATTCGGGAAACGGATGTCGCGATGTCCAAATTTACGAAGATGATTGAAGGGCGGCTGCAATTGGGTGCCAGCTTAACGATGGGAGAGTACATCCTGCCGAGGCTGCTTGGCCCTTTCAGCAAAGATTACCCGAATATTTCGGTTTCCATGAAAGTGATGAATACGACGCAAATCCTGGATGAAGTACTGGGTCATCAACTCAATTTCGGACTCGTGGAAGCGCCCATTCATCATCCCGATGTACATACAGAAGCGATTCTGAGCGACGAGTTGAAACTGATTGTGCCTGCCGATCATCCTCTGGCGGATATGGACGTCGTTTCGTTCGAGGAGCTTCTGAAATATCCGTTCGTTCTGCGCGAACAAGGCTCAGGAACGAGAAGAGTTATGGAAGAGGAATTCGCGCGCTGTCAGATGGACTGCTCTCCGATGAAGATTGTGATGGAGCTGGGCAGCACGGGTGCGATCAAGTCAGCTGTTGAAGCGGGGCTAGGAATTTCGATCCTGTCGCAATCTTCTGTGAAGCATGAAGTGACACTGGGGCTTTTTAAAGTGAAAACGATAGAGAATATCACTTTTGAGCGCAGCTTCTATGCGATCTATTTGAACTCTACGCTGCTTCCCATCTCAGCTGTCAGCTTCATGACTTTTCTGCGGCAGGAAGATTTGAGCCGTTTTCTTTAACATTTTACATAAATCTGCAGGTCCCTTAATGTTCTGTTCATAGATGTCATTTACGATAAAGGAAGTGTAAAGAAAAATGCCAGCAAGAATAGAAGCAGATCTACATACGCATACAACCGCTTCCGATGGGACTCAGCGTCCCGCAGCTAACGTTCAAATGGCTTTTGACGCCGGTTTAGGAGCGATCGCCATCACAGATCATGACACGGTTTCAGGAGTGGCTGAGGCGCTTGCAGAGGGCCTTAAGCTCGGTATTGAGGTTGTGCCTGGCGTGGAGATTTCGACAGTAGCGGGCGGACAGGATATTCATGTGCTGGGTTACTATATCCAAACGGAGGACCCGCAATTTCTGGAAAGATTATCGTCTTTGCGGGACACGCGAGATACCCGAAATCAAATGATCATTGACCGCCTGCAGCAGCTGGGCCTTGATATTACGATGGCCGAAGTGCTCAAAGAGGTAGAGAACATCAAGCGCAAAGGCGACACCGTGGGGAGACCGCATATTGCGGCTGTTTTACTTGGTAAAGGCTATGTAGCATCCATCAGCGAGGCTTTTGAGAAGTACTTAGGCACCGGGGCTGCTGCGTATGCGAATCCGCCAAGGATTGAGCCTGCGACGGCTATAGCCTGGATTCATGACGCAGGAGGGAAGGCTGTTCTTGCACATCCGGGCATTTATCATAATGATGCTCTCGTAGAGGCCATTGCCCAGCAAGGGTTAGATGGGATTGAAGTTTACCACTCCGACCATACACCGGAAGATGAGGCGAAGTATCTTCTTCTTGCACAGCGCTCCGGACTTCTCATTACAGCGGGTTCCGATTTCCACGGCGAACGAGGCGGTGTTGTCTTTCATGCACCGATTGGCTCAAAGCGCATAGGCATCGATATCCTGCAGCACCTACAACCCGAGAAGGAGCAGCGACCATGAAGAAGATTCGCAAAGCCATTATTCCCGCGGCTGGTTTAGGTACTCGGTTCCTGCCAGCGACGAAGGCGCAGCCCAAAGAAATGCTGCCCATCGTTGATAAACCGGCTATTCAATATATTGTCGAGGAAGCGATTGAATCCGGCATTGAAGATATCATCATTGTAACCGGGCGCAATAAGCGTGCCATTGAGGATCATTTTGACAAATCCGTTGAGCTTGAGATGATGCTGGAGGAAAAAGGCAGTACGAAGCTGCTGGAAATTGTACAGTCGGTGTCCAATTTGGCCGATGTGCATTATATTCGCCAAAAGCAGCCGCTCGGACTCGGTCATGCCATCTTGTGCGCACGCAAGTTTATCGGAGATGAGCCCTTCGCTGTTTTGCTCGGGGACGATATTCTTCAATCTTCGCCGCCTGGACTTAAGCAAATGATGAATATTTACGAACAAACCGAAACGTCTGTCATCGCCGTACAAGAAGTTCCTTGGGCGGATGTAAGCAAGTACGGCATCATATCCCCGGCTGCCGCGCGTGAGCAGTATCAGCTGATCGAGGATCTGGTGGAGAAGCCTGATCGCGACCAAGCGCCTTCCAATTTAGCGGTTATCGGCCGGTACATTATCATGCCGGAAATTTTCGGCATTTTGGAACGTCAGGAGGCAGGCCGCGGCGGCGAAATTCAATTGACCGACGCTTTGCGTGTGCTTAACAGACAGCAGCAAATGGCCGCTTATCTGATGCAGGCTAAGCGCTACGATGTTGGCGACAAGATGGGGTATATCGAAGCGACGATTGAGCTTGCTCTGCAGCGTCCGGATTTACAGGAGCAAGTGAAATCATATTTATTATCTCTGATCAAGCAATGGGATTCCAAATAGGCATGCGCTAAACTTGGGAGGTTGAATGGATGAGAGAGGCAGAACGGATTGCGGTTATCGGTGCGGGTTATGTAGGCTTGGTATCAGGTGCCTGTTTCGCTGAAATGGGGCATCGTGTGATCTGCGTGGATCAAGCAGAGGAGAAAATTGCTCGTTTGCAGCAAGGTGAAATGCCCATCTACGAGCCTGATTTGAAAGAGCTGGTTACTTCTAATGTTTTGGCCAATCGACTATCGTTTACCTCGCAAATCGGGGAGGCTGTTCGCAGTTCGGATATTATCATCGTTGCCGTGGGTACGCCTACACTGGACAACGGCGATGTGGATATGTCCCAAGTGAACAGTGTCCTTGCCAGTATTGCGGCCAATGCCATTACCTCGAAGATCGTCGTCATGAAGAGTACCGTGCCCGTCGGGAGCGGCAGCTTGGCTGAGCAATACCTTCGCCTGCTGGCCGCTTCTCACATCGAGATACAGGTCGTTTCCAACCCTGAATTTCTGAGAGAAGGCTCGGCGATTTGGGATACTTTTCATCCGGATCGCATTGTGATTGGCGCCAAACATCCTGATGCGGGAGCGCGCATTGCAGCCCTGCATGCATCCTTGCGTGCTGAATTGCTTATGACGGACCGCGAAAGCGCTGAGCTTATTAAATACGCCTCGAATGCTTTCCTAGCGACGAAGATTTCATTTATTAATGAAATGGCCAATGTGTGTGAGAAAGTAGGCGCTAATGTTAGCCTCGTGGCCAAAGGAATGGGATTGGACCGGCGCATTGGCCCGCATTTTTTGAATGCGGGTATTGGTTATGGAGGCTCATGCTTCCCGAAGGATACGAAAGCGCAGCTGAAGCTGGCGCAGAATATCGATTATGACTTCAAAATATTGCGTTCTGTCATTGAAGTGAATCACTTGCAACGAGAACGCTTCGTAACCAAAATTGAGCAAGAAGTCGGTCGTGTAAGCGGGAAAAAAATCACTGTGCTGGGTCTCGCTTTTAAGCCGAATACCGATGATTTGCGGGATGCTCCTGCACTCGATATTATCGCTGGTTTGCAGCAATTAGGCGCTGTCGTCCATGCGTACGACCCTGCGGCAGTTGAACATGCTTCCAGCCTTCTTCCGGATCTGCAAGTATTCACCGATCCCTATGCTGCGCTTGATGAGGCGGATGCTGTGGTGATCACGACCGAATGGGAGGCTATTCGCTGCTTGAATTGGCGGTTAATTCGCAGCCTAGTGAAGGAGCCGCTCATTGTCGATGGCCGAAATATGTTTGAGCCGAATGAGATGCGTGAACTCGGCTTTACGTATGTTTCCATCGGCCGAAAAACAGCTGCACTAGCGGAAATGGTCGTTTAAGTGTGAGACCTAACAAGGGCTGCCTACAAGTAGAAAAACTACTTGAGGGCAGCCCTTGTTTTATTCATTGAAGAAGGTTGGCTGCTTTCTGCCGGCTGAGCCTGCCTTTTTGGCAGTCTCGGCGTGCTTTTGCGGGGATAGTGCCATATTCGCTACCTGAGCCTACCATTTCGACCGTCTCGGAGCAAGTTGGACGCTTTCTCCCCGCTGAGCCTGCCTTTTTGGCAGTCTCGGCATGCTTATGCGGGGAAAGTGCCATATTCGCGAGCTGAGCCTGATTATACGACTTCATAGAAAAGAACCTGCACTTTGGCAGGTTCTCTGAGTTAAGGAATGAAAAGCCCTGTTAGTGGAATCCCAAGATCCCATGAGCTGAAGAGGAATCACGCCCCATCCATGACCAATTACGTTGTCACAGACTAACAGGGCTTGCAAGCAAGCCCCGCTGCTTCTTCTCGTTATTTGATCGTTACCTTCATCTGCTTGATGTTATTTTCGTCTGGCGTGACGAACAGTGTTTTTTGATTGACATAAATGACGAAGCCGGGCTTGGAGCCGTTGGGTTTGTGGACATGCTTGATGACCGTGTAATCCACAGGGACCTGGCTGGAATGTTTGGCTTGACTGAAATAAGCGGCTAATTGCGCTGCTTCGGTTAGAGTGGCTTCGGAGAAGCTGTCTCCCCTAATCACAACGTGGGAGCCGGGAATATCCTTGGTATGCAGCCAGGTATCCATCGACGAGGCAAGCCGATTCGTTAAATACTCGTTTTGCGTATTATTTTTCCCCACATATATCGGAATGCCTTCACTAGACAGATAGCTAGCCAGCGCAGGCTTATCTTTTTTCTTCTTTTTGCGCTGCTTTTTGTTGCGATCCCGGATGTAGCCTTGCTCCATGAGCTCGTCGCGAATTTCTTCAATATCGCTTAGCGAAGCCACACTCAGCTGCTGGAGCAGGGAGCCTAAATAAGCAATTTCTTGATGCGTTTGTTCGATTTGCTCTTCGACGACCGCTGTACTATTTTTCATTTTGGTATACTTTTTAAAATAGCGCTGCGCATTTTCAGATGGCTGGAGGAGCGGGTCGAGCGCAATTGTGATCATAGCCTGGTTCTCATCGTAATAGTTAACGGTTTCTACCTCTTTATCTCCTTTTTTGATCAGATGGAGGGAGGCAGTCAACAATTCGCCGAGAATTCGGTATTTGTCGGCATCTTTGGAATCATCTACGGTTTCCTGTAATTTTTCCAGTTTTTTCACATTTTTATTGGATTCATTATTTAAAAAACGCAGCAGATCCGCGACCCGTTGTTTGACGGTATCCCTCTCCGCTTTATCCCCATAAAAATGTTCCAAACAGACGCTTGGCGTTGGGTATGTTGTTGAATCTCCGGCAATATGAGTCAGAGGCGTCATGGCAAAAAATAATTTGCCTGTGCCTTCTTGCTGGGTGATGACAGGCTCATACCGGTGTTCACGCACAGCCGTCATAATGCCATCGAAAGCTTTCCACAACGAGGCGGATTCAACCTGTTCCGTGTGGTTCCCGCCTTGTTTGCTGCGGAAGACGATCTCCTTGGCAATCAATGGACTTAACCCGCTGAAGGCGGCAACCAGCCGCTGCTCCGGCTTTTGAGGCTCCTCTTGTGAATCCTCGGCGGCCTCTGTCTCCATGGTGCGATGAAAAGCGGCGCTGCCGGTCTCGAGCGGATTTTGCTTATCTTGCGCGGGCGGTGTGACATATTTGCTTCCGGGCATGACGACGCGATAAGAGCTGATGGCTGGCGTGACGTGATGAATGCCGTCCAGAATCGTTTCGGTCGCTGGATCCAGCAGAATCATGTTGCTGTGCCGTCCCATAATTTCCACAAGGATATGTTTGAGGCTCATATCGCCTAATTCATCACGATGACGTATTTGCAAGCGGATAACCCGCTCCATGCCGATTTGTTCCACAGCTTCAATAACGCCGTTCTCACAGTGCTTGCGCAGCAGCATGCAGAACATGGGAGCATCCATGGGGTTGAGCTGTGATTGTTCGGTAAGCTGAACCCGCGGATAGGTGGGATTGGCGGAAAGCAGCAGCTTCAGGTTCTGCCCTTGTGCTCGAATGTGCATGATGATGTCATTTTCGCTGGGCTGATGAATTTTATTAATGCGGCCTCCTACGCACGTCTGCAGTTCGTGAACGATTGCATGAAGGACTAGTCCGTCTAAAGCCATGATACTTACAACTCCATTCTAGGGGAGCTAATGGCGGCGATATACGATGACATCCCCATTAGCTCCGTGTTTAAAAACTTGTGCTAACCTCTATGATGCCATACTTTACACAAAAACTTAAGTGCCCGCCACCGGGAAAGATGATTTCAGGGATATTTTCCGGCTTGTCTGAATACATTTACGTATGAGTGATTGGTTTGAACAAGTGGGAAGTGGGAGGGAGAAGGGCGGATGAGTCAGAATAAGTGGTACCAGTTGACGTCGGAGGAAGTCCTGCAGTCGCAGCAGGTGAATGCGCAGCAAGGATTGCCCTGGGAAGAAGCTTGGAAGCGGCAGGCGGAGATAGGTCGTAATGAGCTGTCAGAAGGGCATCGTGTGTCTCCGATTACGCTGCTTTTAAATCAATTTAAAGATTTCATGGTGCTGGTCCTATTGGGGGCGACCCTGATTTCAGGTTTGTTAGGCGAATATTTGGATGCCATTACGATTGTTGTCATCATTGTGATGAATGCGGTATTAGGCTTTACCCAAGAATTTCGTGCGGAACGCTCCTTGCGTGCACTCAAAGAACTGTCAGCCCCGAATTCGAATGTGTGGAGGGAAGGGGCAGTTCATCAAATACCCGCTCGTGATTTGGTTCCCGGAGACATTATTCTGCTGGAAAGCGGTGACCGTGTTCCGGCAGATGTGCGCTTCCTGGAGACGAATGGCGTCTACATCGAAGAGTCGGCGCTTACCGGGGAATCGGTCGCTGTCGGCAAAGTAACTTCGGCCATTCCACTTGACGAGGTTCCGCTGGGAGATCAGCGAAACTTGGGCTTCATGGGCACTATGGTTTCGCGCGGAACGGCCAAAGCGGTTGTTGTCCGCATCGGAATGGACACGGAGATGGGGAAAATCGCCGACTTGATCCAGAATACAGAGTCGATGGAAACACCGCTGCAGCACCGACTGGAGCAGCTTGGCAAAATTTTAATTATCGTCGCGATCGCTTTAACGATATTAGTTGTCGTAGCAGGTATTATGCATGGACAACCGCCTTATGCGATGTTCCTGGCAGGAGTCAGCTTAGCGGTTGCGGCCATTCCAGAAGGACTGCCGGCGATTGTAACGATAGCACTCGCACTTGGCGTACAACGGATGATCAAGCGCAAAGCGATTGTCAGAAAGCTGCCTTCCGTGGAAACGCTGGGCTGCGCCTCGGTTATATGCTCCGATAAGACAGGCACGCTGACGCAAAACAAAATGACCGTTACCCACTTATGGGTAGGCGGCGATGTGATGGAAGTGACAGGGGACGGCTACACGCCGGTTGGAAGCATTCAATTAGGCGGTCAAAATGCGGACGTCGCTAAACACGTTTCCTTGAACAAATTGCTGCAGGTATCCGTGCTTTGTAATAATGCGATCCTTTATGAAGAGAAGCAGGAGTCCAAGCGGAAGAAGGGCAAGGAGGACAGCGCCGTTTCAGTTTGGAGTATTAAAGGGGATCCGACCGAAGGGGCTTTGGTCGTTCTTAGTGCCAAAAGCGGCATTACCCAGCAGTCGCTCAGCGAGACCTACAAGCGGGTTGCCGAATTTCCTTTCGACTCGGACCGCAAGCGCATGTCTGTTCTCGTCAGCTCGGAGAATGGCCGCATGGCTTGTACCAAAGGAGCACCTGATGTTCTGCTCCAGCATTGCAGTTACATTCTGTGGGAGGGCAAAGTGATTCCTTTCACTCCGACGCTCAAGCAGAAGGTCATTGCTGCCAATGAAGGGATGGCCAAATCAGCCTTGCGGGTGCTGGGGATTGCTTACAAGGAGATTAAGAGCAGCGACCGCTATGAAGATCATGAGGATGTAGAACATAGTTTGATTTTTGTTGGACTGACAGGCATGATTGATCCTCCGCGCAAAGAAGTGCGTGATGCCATTTCCAAATGCCGCAAGGCAGGTATCAAGACGGTGATGATCACAGGCGACCATCAAACAACCGCAGAGGCGATTGCCAAACAGCTGGGCATGATCCCGGCCAATGGGGTCAGCATGAGCGGGCAGCAGATCGCTCAGCTGTCGGACGATGAGCTTGATGCCAAAGTCAACGATACGTATGTTTACGCAAGGGTTTCTCCGGAACATAAGCTGAGGATCGTCAAAGCTTTGCAGCGCAATGGACATGTCGTCGCCATGACAGGGGATGGCGTGAACGATGCGCCGGCGATTAAAGCAGCAGATATCGGTATCGCAATGGGGATCACGGGGACGGATGTATCCAAGGAAGCATCCTCGCTTATTCTTAGCGACGACAATTTCTCCACGATTGTGGCAGCGATTGAAGAGGGACGAGGTATTTATGAAAATATCCGCAAATTCATTCGTTACCTGCTCGCTTCCAATGTTGGAGAAATTATGACGATGTTTATCGCCATGATGGCGGGACTTCCGCTGCCGCTTGTGCCTATTCAGATTTTGTGGGTGAATCTGGTGACAGACGGCCTTCCGGCCATGGCGCTTGGCGTAGATCAGGCGGAGAAAGATTTGATGCAGCATAAACCGCGTTCCGCGAAGGAAAATATTTTCGCAAGACGTTTGGGATGGAAAATTATTTCCAGGGGTCTTCTCATCGGTGTCTGTACATTAGGGGCTTTCTGGCTCGTCCTGCGAGTCAATCCTACAGATGCGGATACGTTGTTGAAGGCACAAAGCGTTGCTTTTGCCACGCTCGTTATGGCGCAGCTTATCCATGTGTTCGACTGCCGCAGTTCTCGCTCGATTTTTCACCGCAATCCGCTGCAAAATCGGTATTTGGTTTTTGCGGTGTTATCCTCACTCGTTCTGATGCTTCTTGTCATGTACGTAGAAGCACTGCAGCCGATTTTCAAAACGGTACCGCTTGGCTGGAAGGACTGGATTCTGGTGCTTATCGCCGCCGGCATCCCTACATTCTTGATGGGTCTGGGCAGTGTCTTGTCACCTAAGCGCAGCAAAAGCTCTCGTTCTACCGCGTATAAATCATCCAAGCCTAGTTTTAGATAAACAGCGAAGTGCGGAAAGCTGCCTATGGCGGCTTTTTTGCGTACGGCATTTGGATCGGATAGGCACTGCAAAATAGGCTGACATAGGGGGGTGGGAAGGGAGGCTTGAGGCTGGATGATGTGCCGGCTAGGGGCGCTAGCCCTCTGACTCATGTGATCACGAGAAGAGGAGATAATCGCCGAATACAGGGGAAAGGGCTATGCATTTGTGCAT
The DNA here is from genome assembly GCF_013204855.1 of Paenibacillus alba. Classification (GTDB taxonomy): domain Bacteria; phylum Bacillota; class Bacilli; order Paenibacillales; family NBRC-103111; genus Paenibacillus_E; species Paenibacillus_E alba. Next base: position 469,133 of record NZ_JABMKZ010000003.1, read on the forward strand.
TTTTACGCTATGATAATGGCTAAAACAGATGCTTGGAGTGCTGAAAACAATGAATTTCTCAAAATTGCATGGTCTAGGCAACGATTTTATCGTTATAGCGGGTGAACAAGAATTACCGGCAGATGTTGATCAGCTGGCCATCCGGCACTGCAATCGCTTCTTCGGTATTGGCGCCGACGGCTTAGTTTATATACTCCCTTCGGAGAATGCAGATTTCAAAATGCGAATTATTAACTCTGACGGTTCTGAAGCCGAGCAATGCGGCAACGCGATTCGGTGTGTGTCCAAATATGTCTTTGACCATGGGTTAATTGATAAAACAGAGATTACGGTTGAAACGCTGGGTGCCGGTGTGCAAAAGGTGCAGCTCAACTTGAAGGATGGCAAGGTGTCAACGGTTCGCGTGGATATGGGTCAGCCTATTCTGAACGGTCTTCAGGTACCGACTACGATAGATGAAGATCAAGTGATTCATCATCCGATTGAGGTAGACGGCAGAGAGTTTCATTTTACGGCCGTTTCGATGGGGAATCCGCACTGTGTTATCTATGTAGACGATGCAGTGAATTTTGACCTCGCGGCATGGGGACCGAAGCTTGAAGTGCATCCGATGTTTCCGCGCAAAATCAATGTCGAATTTGTTACGGTGAGAAATCGGAGCTATACGGATATGCGTGTTTGGGAAAGAGGCGCGGGTCCGACGCTTGCTTGCGGAACAGGGGCTTGCGCAACGCTGGTTTCTTCTGTCCTAAATGGCTTGACAGACCGTGAGGCAACCGTTTCCTTGAAGGGCGGGGACTTGTTTATCGAATGGAATGAAGCGGATAATCACGTCTATATGACAGGACCGGCTGTAGAAGTATATACGGGAACGATTGTGAAATAAGCAGGCGAGTATCCTAAGGGCTCTTATGTATCAAAATTATTGATAAACGTTTTCCTTAATATCTCCCTTATTTTATGATACAGTATAACTACATTTTTTAGTAAATGGGGAGTTTATCATGAAATTGGATCTTCGCACGGCGCTGCAGCAGGAAATTATAACTGGTGACGGCGCAATGGGGACTTATTTATATCAGATGGGATTTCCGGTGGGCATTTCATATGAAGAATTGAATTTGCTCAGACCGGAAACGGTTGCCGACGTGCACCGCCGCTATTTCGAGGCAGGTGCTCGTCTTATTGAAACGAATACCTTCTCGGCGAACCGCGAGAAATTATCGAAATACGGACTTGAAGGCGATGTAGAAGCCATCAACCGTGCTGGGGTTGAGCTTGCAAGGAAAGCTGTCGGTGACGACGCTTATGTCGTAGGGGCGATTGGTTCCATTCGCGCAGGCAAACGTAAGAATGTTCGTACCGCTGATGTTGAGGATTCACTACGCGAGCAGATTGGTGTTCTACTGGACTCGCCTGTGGATGGACTCTTGCTGGAAACGTTCTATGATCTGGAGGAACTTCAGCTTGCGCTGCGGATCATTCGGAGCATGAGCAGCTTGCCTGTGATTTGTCAGTTTGCGAATGAAGGCACAGGAAGCACGCAGGACGGCGTGCCGCTGCAGGAAGCTTTCCTGCGGCTGCGCGATGAGGGGGCAGACGTCATCGGCTTTAACTGCCGTGTTGGCCCTAACGGGATTCTCCGATCACTCGAGAAGCTGGCTCCGCTCGCGGGCGTGCCGTTCTCCGCGTTCCCGAACGCGGGGCTGCCCGACTACGTGGACGGGCACTATACCTATGCGGCGACGCCGCAGTACTTCGCCGAAAGCGCGATGCGCTTCGCCGATCTCGGCGCGCGCATCATCGGCGGCTGCTGCGGCACCACGCCGGAGCACATCGCCGCCGTCGCCAAGGCGCTGCAGGGCTATGTGCCGGCTGCGCCCGGCACGGCCGTCCCCGCGCGGGACGTGCGCGTGATCGAGCCTGCGCCGGCGAAGCCCGCGCCGCCGGCCAGCAAGCCCTCGCTGCTTGAAATCGTCAAGCAGCGCAAAACCGTCATCGTCGAGCTGGATCCCCCGCGGGATCTCGACATCGAGAAATTTATGCAGGGCTCGAAGGCCCTGCAGGATGCCCATGTCGACGCCATTACGATGGCCGACAATTCACTGGCGGTGACGCGCATGAGCAACCTGGCCCTCGGCTACCTTGTGCAGGATAAACTGGGCGCGCGTCCGCTGATTCACATCGCGTGCCGCGACCGCAACATGATTGGGACACAGTCCCATCTGATGGGTCTTCACGCGCTCGGCATTGACCATGTGCTGGCCGTGACCGGCGATCCCGCCAAATTTGGCGATCTCCCCGGGTCCAGCTCGGTGTACGATCTGACCTCATTCGAGATCATTCGGATGATTAAACAGCTGAACGAAGGCATTGCCTTCTCCGGCAAGCCGCTAAAGCAGAAGGCCAACTTCGTTGTTGGTGCTGCCTTTAATCCGAATGTGAAGCATTTGGATAAAGCGGTTCAGCGCTTGGAACGCAAAATCGAGGCAGGCGCCGATTACATTATGACGCAGCCGGTTTACGATGCGAAGCTGATCGAGCAGATTTATGAAGCGACCAAACATTTGGATATTCCGGTTTTCATCGGGATTGCCCCGCTTGCGAGCGGAGGGAACGCGGAGTATTTGCATAACGAGGTTCCGGGTATTCGGTTATCCGATGAAGTCAGGGCACGCATGGATGGACTCAAGGGTCCTGAAGGGCGCGCAATGGGTGTGGAGATTGCCAAAGAGCTGCTCGATGCAGCCATGCCATACTTTAACGGGATCTATCTGATGACCCCGTTTCTGGCCTATGAGATGTGCGTAGATTTGACCAAATACGTATGGGAAAAGTCGAATCGTCATGATTTCCACTTGTACCCACTTTCAAAATGAATTAAAATAGGGTAATGGATGTGATTAGGATGATTTGCAGTATGACCGGATTCGGACAAGCGAATCGTTCTTTTGCCGGATACAATGTGTTTATCGATGTGAAATCGGTCAATCATAGGTATAGTGAAGTGTCGATTCGCTTGCCTAAGGAATGGGCGGTCTTTGAAGACGCTTTGAAGAAAACGGTGCTGCAAGCCGTAAAGCGAGGACGTGTAGACGTCTTCATCACGGCGGAACGTGAGGCGGCTTCCATGAAGAGCGTGACGGTTGACTTTGCGCTGGCAGATGCCTATTTGCAGGCTGCTGAGCAGTTGAAGGAGCGCTATGGATATGCCGAGCAGGTCGGGCTCAAAGAATTATTAAGACTTCCTGATCTCGTTCAAATGAAAGAGTCGCGCAAGGAACCTGACAAAGAGATTGAAGAGGAATTGTGCGCCTGCTTGCAGGAAGCCGTTTCCAGGTTATCTGACATGCGGCTTCGCGAAGGCGCATTTCTGGAGCAAGATATTCGTGAACGCCTGATGGAACTGAAGCGGATTCATGTGGAGTTAGAAGCTTTGGCACCGCAGGTGGTTCAAGAATACGCGGCTAAGATGACGAGTAGAATTCAGTCTCTGCTGCAGGATCAGACGCCTGTGGATGGGCAGCGTCTAGCGACAGAAATTGCGATATTCGCAGATCGTTCGAATGTAGATGAGGAATTGACTCGATTGAAAAGTCATTTTGGGCAATGTGATCAATTGCTCACAGACCAGGAGCCTGTTGGACGCAAATTGGACTTCTTGATTCAAGAAATGAATCGGGAAGTGAATACAATTGGGTCTAAGTCGAACCACTCGGAGCCTACGGCTAGGGTCATTACGATGAAAGCAGAGCTTGAGAAAATGCGGGAACAAATACAGAATATCGAGTGAAGCGGCATGAAGCTTCGCGAGGAGGAAGCCCTAATGGCTATCAAATTAATTAATATCGGGTTCGGCAACATCGTATCAGCGAACCGCATTATCTCAATTGTGAGTCCGGAATCGGCTCCGATTAAGAGGATCATTCAAGAAGCACGTGATCGTCACATGCTGATTGACGCTACGTATGGTAGAAGAACCCGTGCCGTCATTATTACGGACAGCGATCATGTAATTTTGTCGGCAGTACAACCAGAGACGGTAGCACATAGACTTTCCAACAAGGACGATGATCATGACGAGTAATACGAACACTCTTGAGCGTGAGAGAGGTATTCTGATTGTACTTTCCGGTCCTTCCGGTGTCGGCAAAGGCACAGTTTGCGCGGCACTGCGTAAGATTTCTCCGGATATTGTTTATTCGGTATCAGCAACAACCCGATCTCCTAGACAGGGTGAAGTGGATGGCGTCAACTATTTCTTCAAAACGCGGGAACAATTCCAGCAGTTGATCGACACGGATGAAGTGCTCGAATGGGCGGAATACGTAGATAATTTCTACGGTACTCCGAGACGTTTTGTAGAAGAAACGCTGCGCTCCGGCAAAGATGTGATCTTGGAGATTGAAGTCCAGGGGGCTTTGCAAGTTAAACAAAAGTTCTCAGAAGGTGTTTTCATCTTCTTATTGCCGCCTTCCCTAGATGAGCTTGAGAACCGCATTGTTACCCGTGGGACGGAAACAGACGAAGTGATTCGCAGCCGCATGTCGGTCGCGATTGACGAGATCCGTTTAATGGAACACTATGATTATGCGATTGTGAATGATCATGTAGAAACGGCATGCGCCAAAATACAGGCGATTCTGGCAGCTGAGCATTGCAAAAAAGAGCGAATGTATCCAAAAATCGTACAATGGATGGATGAGGTGAATTGAATGTTATATCCTTCAATTGATAAACTGCTTGATATCGTGGACAGCAAGTATTCGTTAGTGGTTGCAGCTTCCAAAAGAGCGAGATCGCTACGCGACGGCGCGAAATCAGATTTGAAAAACCAAAAGGCTCACAAGCACGTGGGTGTTGCGTTAGAAGAACTTTACGGACATTACATCGGCTACGAGAAGATCGAGACGACAGAAACAGAGAAATATCAGAAATAATTGCTTTACCCAACAACCCTAGTGGTTGTTATTTTTTTCTCAAATGGTGCGAAGAAAGGGGAATTCGATGAGTGTATTGCAGGGTAAAACGATTGTACTTGGCGTATGCGGAGGCATCGCCGCTTATAAAGCTGCTGCGCTGACTAGCAAGTTGACGCAAGCAGGCGCTGTGGTTCGTGTCATTATGACCAAATCTGCTGTTCAATTCGTGGCGCCGTTAACGTTTCAAACGCTGTCCCGTCATCATGTTTTCGTGGATACCTTCGATGAGAAGGACCCTTCCGTAGTTTCACATATCAACTTGGCGGACAGTGCCGATCTGGTGCTCATAGCTCCCGCAACAGCGAACACGATCGGCAAGCTGGCACTTGGGCTTGGCGACGATATGCTGAGCACCACGCTGCTTGCAACGATGGCTCCAATTTGGATCGCACCTGCGATGAACGTGCATATGTATGCGAATCCGGCTGTACAGACGAATATGCAGACACTGTTAAGTCGCGGGGTGCGTTTTATTGAACCAGGAGAAGGGCAGCTCGCTTGCGGTTATGTGGGCAAAGGACGGCTGGCAGAGCCGGAGGAAATATTTGCTGCGGTAGAGCGTCATTTTCAGGGAGAGCCTGGACGCTTAGAGGGCCAGCATGTCCTTGTGACCGCCGGAGGCACTGTGGAACGCATTGATCCGGTTCGTTACATTACGAATGATTCTTCAGGCAAAATGGGCTACGCCATCGCAGAAGAAGCGGTGCGCATGGGGGCTAAGGTGACGCTGGTTTCCGGTCCTTCGGCTTTGCCTGTGCCTTGCGGCGTGGAGATTGTGCGCATTCAATCCGCGCTGGACATGCGGGAAGCCGTTTTGTCCCGTTTGGAGGCCAGTCATCTTATCGTTAAAGCGGCTGCCGTAGCGGATTATCGTCCAGCGGTCGTTGCCGAACAAAAAATAAAAAAGAAATCGGACTCGCTCACGCTGGAGCTGATTAAAAACCCCGATATTCTCCAGGAAATCGGCACTTTGAAAAAGCATCAGTTTGTCGTCGGTTTTGCGGCAGAAACAGAAGCGTTGGATGAGCATGCCATGGACAAGCTGAGCCGTAAAAATTGCGATCTCATCGTTGGCAACGATGTCTCTCAAGAAGGTGCGGGCTTTAGCGGAGATACGAATGTGGTACGTATTTATGATCGTAATGGGCTTGTAGAAGCTCTGCCTATTCAAAGCAAAAAAGATGTGGCGCGCAGACTGCTTGAGCTGGCAGCCGATCGTATGCCGGCCGCAGCGAGGAACGCAGATGTACGCTAAAGTGATTGTCGATGTCCCTGCGAAGCAAACGAACCGTGCATTCGACTATGAAGTTCCAGCCTCGTTAACCAAATGGGTGGAAGTCGGCAGTCGGGTAGGCGTGCCTTTTGGCCCCCGGGTGCTGCAGGGCTTCGTCGTTGAGCTGCACGCGGACACGCAGGTGGATGTTAAGCGGATTAAACCAATTCTGAACGTCCTGGATTTGGTGCCTCCGCTCACAGAAGAACTCGTCATGCTCGGCAGATGGGTCAGCCGCATGTATTTGTGTCATGAAGTTACGGCGCTGCAAGCGATGCTGCCTGCTGCGCTCAAAGCGAAATATGAGCGCATGATTGGGGTTGGCGAGGAGTCTGGTGAGCAAGCGCTGCTGGAGATGTCAGATCTCCAAGAAATTGTTCGCTTTGTCAAGTCCAAAGGATCGCTTTCGATGGACGCCTTGATGGAGCGTTTCGCGAGCGAAGGGGCTTTAATCAAACAATTGCTCAGCGCCGGCATCCTTACGGAGGAACAGAAGGTCAAAGACCGTATGAACACGAAGAAGGCGCTGACGGTGTTTCCTCCGGCCGGCGGATTGGGCTTGGAAGAGGCTCTGCTTGAGCTTCCTGCCAGAGCGAACAAGCAAAAGGATGTGCTGCGCTATCTGCTGGAGCATCCGCATGCGATTCGGCTGACCGCCTTGATGGAAACGATTGAGGTCGGGGCGAGTACGGTCAAAAGCTTGGCCGATCGCGGCTGGATCGAGCTGCGCGAGGTTGAGGTGATGCGCGACCCTTATGCGGGTCGTGCTTTTGCACGGACCAAGCCGCTTCCGTTAACAGAAGAGCAGACCGGTGTCTTCACGGAAATCCGCGATGCCGTAGCGGCTGAGAGGAATGAAGTGTTCCTGCTGCACGGGGTTACGGGGAGCGGTAAAACCGAGGTCTATCTGCAATCGATTCAGCAATGCCTGGATATGGGCAAAGAAGCGATTGTGCTTGTTCCGGAAATTTCATTGACACCACAAATGGTAGAGCGTTTTAAAGGACGATTCGGCGATTTGGTCGCTGTCCTGCACAGTCGTCTATCAAATGGCGAACGTTATGATGAATGGCGTAAAATAACGCGGAAGCAAGTGAAGGTTGTGATCGGCGCTCGTTCCGCGATATTTGCTCCTTTTACCCAAATTGGACTTATTATTATTGATGAAGAACACGAGTCCTCCTATAAGCAGGAGGAAAGCCCTAAATATCATACCCGGGATGTTGCGGTGCAAAGGGCAAAGCAGCAAAACGCGGTGGTGGTACTCGGCTCAGCGACCCCTTCGCTGGAAAGCATCGAGCTGACAAAGCGCCGCCGAGATCGAGAAAAGCCTCCTTTCCGATTGCTCACGATGCGGGAACGCGTGGCCAACAGGCCGATGCCGCCGGTTGCTATTGTCGATATGCGCGAGGAGCTTAAGAACGGCAATCGCTCCATGTTTAGCAGGTCCTTGTATAAAGCGATCGAAGATCGGTTACAAAAGAAGGAACAGATTGTTTTGCTCTTGAATCGGCGCGGCTATGCGACATTCGTGATGTGCCGCACATGCGGCTTCGTTTCCTCATGTCCGCATTGCGACATTTCGCTGACGTATCATCAAAGCTCGCGGATGCTGCGCTGTCATTACTGCGGCTATGCGGAACGTGAAGTGACGCAGTGCCCGAGTTGTCAGTCCGAGCATATTCGTCACTTTGGGACGGGAACGCAGCGTGTGGAAGAGGAACTCAGTAAAATTTTCCCTGGCATTCGCGTCATCCGGATGGACGTCGATACGACGACGGAGAAAGGGTCGCATGAAAAGTGGCTGACCATGTTTCGGGAGAAGCAAGCCGATGTCCTCTTAGGCACGCAGATGGTGGCCAAAGGGCTGGATTTCCCCGATGTTACCTTAGTGGGTGTTATTGCGGCGGATACCGTGCTGAATATCCCCGACTTTCGGTCAGCAGAGCGCACTTTTCAGCTGTTGACACAGGTGGCAGGACGAGCAGGCCGTCATGAAAAGCAGGGCGAAGTATTTGTCCAGACCTACACCCCTGAGCATTACAGCGTGCAATATGCCAGTCAGCATGATTATATTGCTTTTGCCAATCATGAGCTGGATATCCGGGCGAATTTAGGGTATCCACCGTATCAGCGGTTGATTTTGGTCACCTTTTCGCATGAGTCCGTTCCCCTCTTGGTGCGGTCTGCGGAAGCTTTTGTAACGAGGCTGAAAGAGATTGCTATGGAGTATTCAACCAAGCAGATGGATCTATTTGCGAATGTGGTATCAATGGATTCCTCCTTTCATATGGATGTGTTAGGGCCTGTTGCATCGCCTATTTCCCGAATCAAAGATAGATATCGATTCCAATGCGTGGTAAAATATCGTGGGGAAGATCAGGCTGCAGACATTGTAGGTCGCACCGTAGCGTGGTTTGAGGAGCGCTCGGCGAAGGAGAAACTGCAGATTAGCGTGGATGTTGACCCGCAATATTTGATGTAAGGAACCCCAAATAGAGAAGACTTTTAAAGGTAGGTGCACATTATGGCTATTCGCATTATTGTCAAAGATCCAGATCCTGTGCTGCGTGAAAAAGCGATCACAGTAACCAAATTTAACTCCAATCTGCACAAATTGCTTAACGACATGGCTGATACGATGTATGAGGCAGAGGGGGTAGGTCTTGCTGCTCCCCAAATCGGTATTCTCAAACGTGTCATCGTGATGGATTGCGGCGAAGAGCACGGCGGACTGATTGAAATGGTCAATCCGGAAGTGGTCACTTCCGACGGTGAACAAATTGGGGCAGAAGGCTGCTTGAGTATTCCTGGTTTGCGCGGGGATGTAACTCGGCCGTTGAATGTGACCGCGAAAGGTCAAGATCGCAACGGGAATCCGATTGAAGTAACGGGTACAGAATTGCTGGCTCGTTGTATTTTCCACGAAATCGATCATCTGAATGGTATTCTGTTTACCGATCTGGCAACAAAAACATATACGAGCGATGAAGAGGAAGATGCCGAGTGAATATTATTTTCATGGGCACTCCGGACTTTGCCGTCCCATCCCTGCAAGCGCTGCTGGAGCAAGGTTACAACGTCACAACGGTTGTTACGCAACCGGATCGGCCGAAGGGACGCAAACGCGTCCTGACGCCGACGCCGGTGAAGGTGGAAGCGGAGAAGCATGGTATTCCTGTGCTTCAGCCGGTGAAGCTGCGTGAAGCGGATTCTGTTGAGGTCTTGCGTCAATTAAAGCCGGATTTGATTGTAACGGCTGCGTATGGGCAAATTTTGCCCAAAGCGGTGCTGGATCTGCCGCAATACGGCTGCATTAATATTCATGCGTCGCTGCTGCCCAAATATCGTGGCGGAGCGCCGATTCATCATGCCGTGATGCAGGGCGAAGCGGTGACTGGCGTTACGATTATGTATATGGCTGTTGGTCTGGATACCGGCGATATGATATCCAAAGTGGAGCTTCCGATTGAAGATACGGATACGACGGGCTCTTTGTTCGAGAAGCTAAGCCTTGCTGGGGCTGATCTTTTGAAGCGTACATTGCCGGATTTACTGGCTGGCCGTATTCAGGCTGTTGTGCAAAATGAGGCTGATGCCGTCTATTCACCGAATATTCGCAGAGAGGACGAGCTGATTGACTGGTCGCGTTCTGCTGTGGAGCTTTGGAATCAAGTGCGTGGCTTAAATCCTTTCCCAGGCGCTTATACGTTATGGAATGGCGAGGTCATGAAGGTATGGGCTAGCGCGAACCCGAAGAGCGCTTCGGAGCCCAGAAGCAGAAGTTTGGCGCTAGGTGCCGATGCCCCTGCGCCGGGGACTGTCCTTGGCAGCAGTGAGCTTGGCATTGAAGTCATGACTGGCGAAGGCACGCTATGGCTGACGCACATTCAACCTTCCGGCAAAAAGGCGATGCCCGTTGCTGAATTTATTCGAGGCGTGCAAATCGCAGCGGGAACGGTATTGGGCGGCGGGAACGAATAGCGGCTTAGACTTAAATTCATTATTACTTAACAAAAAATGAGGTAGTTGATTTGTCAACGGAAAAACCAACTCGTCCGCAACATGGACTTCAGAAATCGCCGAGAGCTGGGAAGCCCTCGGTGCCAAAATCTTCCTCAGGCGCTGCGAAGAGCAGCGCTGTTAAGCATTCTGCCCGAGATGCGGCGCTGGATGTCTTGATTCGGGTGGAAGAGAATCAAGCGTACAGCAATTTGCTGCTGAACCAGATCCTGCAAAAGCATGCACTGGAACGATCGGATGCGGGACTGGCGACAGAGCTTGTGTATGGTACCATTGGACGGAGAAATACGATTGATTTCTTCTTGGAACGGTTTGTGAGCAAGGGGCTTGCCAAGCTGGAGCCCTGGGTTCGCTGCTTGCTGCGGCTGAGTTTCTATCAGCTGCATTATTTGGACCGCATTCCCGACCATGCGGTCGTGAGCGAAGCGGTCAATATCGCGAAGCGCCGAGGCCATCAAGGCATCTCGGGCATGGTCAACGGCGTGCTGCGCGCGATCATTCGCAGCAAAGCTGAGCTTACATTGCCGGCTGCGCTCGGCGATGTGAAGCGCATTGCGCTGGGCCACTCCCATCCGGAGTGGCTCGTGCGCCGATGGATCCGTCAGCTGGGCGCCGAGCTGACGGAACAGATCTGTGCGGCGAACAACGAGCCGCCGCACGTGAGCATTCGCGCGAACGCGAGGCGCCGCAGCCGCCCCGAGCTGCTGGAGCAGCTCCAGGGCAGCGGCCTCAGCGCGGAAGCGTCAGAGCTGGCCCCGGCCGGTATCCTTGTGCAGGGGGCCGGGAACATGGCTTTGACCCCCGGCTTCCAGCAGGGGGACTTCTCGATTCAAGACGAGAGCTCGATGCTCGTCGCCGAAGCTCTGGATCCGCGTCCAGGCATGACGGTGCTGGACTGCTGCGCCGCCCCTGGCGGCAAGACCGCGCACATCGCCGAGAAGATGGACGATGCGGGCAAGATCTGGGCTTGTGATCTGCATGAGCACAAGCAGAAGCTGATCGCAGATCAAGCAGAGCGTCTGGGACTGTCGTCCATTCAGACGCTGGTGATGGATGCTGCGAAGCTGGACGAGCACTTTGCGGCGGAGTCGTTCGACCGCATCCTGCTGGATGCGCCTTGCTCAGGCCTTGGGGTCATTCGCCGCAAGCCAGATCTTAAGTGGGCGAAGCAAGAAGCGGAAATCGACGCAATCAGCGAGCTTCAGTACGGTATCTTGAGTCACGTGCATCGGCTGCTGAAGCCGGGCGGCGTGCTGGTCTACAGCACGTGCACGATTGAGCACGCTGAGAACGCCGGCATGGTTGAGCGATTCCTCGCCGACCACAGTGAATTCGAACTCGATCCGCTGCCGGCGGATCGCTTTGCCAGCATTGATCCAGCAGCGGCGGCAGCTGGGATGGTGCAAATCCTTCCGCAGCAGTTCCACTCGGATGGCTTCTTTATCGCTCGGCTGCGCAAGCGTGCTTAGCATGGGGACATGAACGCATAAGCTACTTATGAAGAATGACCTGCCCACTGCGCAGGTCATTCGCGAATTTTGGCGCGATTCCACATGGGAACGAAGGCATTTTCCGCGTTTACTGGCAGCTGCTGTAGATGAGGATGTGTGTTCGTGCCCGCTTTGTGATAAAATACATGAGATTAGCAAAAAAGTAGACCAAATAACAACAGGTTGTGATAAATATGATTAGCAAAGTAAGTGAGAATGTGAAACCGTTTGTGTATGATTTGAATTGGGATGAGTGGCAGAGCTGGGTGAAAGAGAACGGCGAATCCTCGTTTCGTGCCGGGCAAATTTTTGACTGGCTGTATATAAAGCGTGTGTTCAGCTTTGACGAGATGTCGAATTTGCCGAAGACGCTGCGCGACAAGCTGAAGGATCAGTTCGAATTTGTAACATTGACCGAGATTGCCAAGTATCAATCGCAAGATGGTACGGTTAAGTTTCTATTTGAGCTGGAAGATAAGAATGCGATTGAAACGGTTGTCATGAAGCATAACTACGGCAACAGTATTTGTGTTACTACGCAGGTAGGCTGCCGGGTAGGCTGTACGTTTTGCGCCTCTACGCTGGGCGGTCTCAAAAGGGATCTTAGACCTGGGGAGATTGTTGCTCAAGTTGTCAAAGCGCAGAAACTGCTGGATGAAACAGAGGAACGTATTTCTTCCATCGTGATCATGGGAATCGGCGAGCCGTTTGAGAATTATGAAGCGACGATGAATTTCTTGCGTGTAATGATTCATCCGAAGGGTCTAAACATTGGACAACGTCATATTACGGTATCGACGAGCGGGATCGTGCCGAACATCTACAAATTCGCTGACGAGAATCTGCAAGTGAATTTGGCGATTTCCATTCATGCGCCGAACGATAAGCTTCGTTCCAAGCTGATGCCGGTAAATCGCAGATTTCCTTTCGTTGATTTAATTGAAGCTTGCAAGTATTATATTGCCAAAACCGGCAGACGCATCACGTTTGAGTATGCCCTTATGGGAGAAGTGAATGACCAGCCGGAGCATGCTGAAGAGCTTGCCTTGGTGCTGAAGGATATGCCGCTTAGCCACGTGAACCTGATTCCTGTGAATTTCGTAGCTGAACGGGATTTCAAACGTACGCCTAGAGATGATATTTTCACTTTCCAGCGTATTCTTGAGAAGGGCAAAATTAACGCCACCATACGCCGTGAACAAGGCAGTGATATTGCAGCTGCCTGCGGGCAATTGCGCGCTAAGCATATGGAGAGCAAGTAATGAGGTGAAATCCGGATGAAGATGGTAAGCCGTACTGATATCGGTAAAGTCCGTCAAGTGAATGAGGACCGCGCCACTATACAACCTGAGTTGGGTGGCCTTTCTTTGGCTATTGTTGCTGATGGTATGGGGGGACATCAGGCTGGTGATATCGCCAGTCAAATGGCTATCGATATGATCCAACAGCAGTTGCAGTTGATCCACCGGGGAATGTCCGTAGAAGCTTGCAAGCAAGTGCTGAAGGAAGCTATTGAGAATGCAAATGAGAAGATTTATGAGTTTGCTTCAGGACAGGAAAATTATCATGGGATGGGAACGACGGTTGTTGCTATTATAGCTTCGCAGGAGCTTCTTATTATCGGGCATATCGGCGACAGCCGTGCTTATAAAATAACAGATGATGCGATCACGCAGCTGACAGAGGATCATTCGCTCGTATATGAGCTCGTGAAGAACGGGCAGATTACCATCGAAGAGGCGGATCATCATCCTAGGCGGAATTGGATTACGCGGGCCCTTGGCACAGAGCCAGGCGTAGAGGTGGATCTTTATGAATACCCTTGGCGACCGGGAGACACGATTCTGATTTGCAGCGATGGTCTGAGCGGATTAGTGGACTCTAGTGACATTATGGGCATCGTCAAATCTCATGCCAAATTGGAAGATGCTGCGGAACAATTGATTGCACGCGCGCTTGATGAAGGCGGAGACGACAATGTAACGGTCATTTTACTTGCACATGATCAGGATTCGGACGAAAAAAGGGGTGATGAGAATTGATCGGTAGAAAGCTTGGAGGCCGCTATGAGATCCTAGAGCGCATTGGCGGAGGCGGCATGGCTTTGGTTTACAAAGGGCATGATCTTTTATTAAACCGTAAAGTGGCTGTGAAGGTGCTGCGCCAGCAGTATGTGCATGACGAAGAGTTCATTCGTCGTTTCCGCAGAGAAGCTCAAGCAGCCGCTTCCCTTTCTCATCCTAATGTCGTCAGTATTTATGATGTGGGACAAGAAGAAGACGTGCATTACATTGTCATGGAATACATAGAAGGCAAAACGCTAAATGATTTAATCAAGGAAAAAGCCCCGCTTCAGGTGGAAGACGCCGTTCATTTCGCGAGTCAAATCGCCGATGCGCTTGATCACGCCCACCATAATGAAATCATCCACCGGGATATTAAGCCGCACAATATTTTGATCGGCAAAAATGGCCGGGCCAAAGTGACGGATTTCGGGATTGCGCGTGCGGCAACCTCCTCGACCATTACGCAAACGGGATCGGTTGTTGGTTCTGTTCACTATTTCTCACCTGAGCATGCCAAAGGGACGAATACGGGCGAGAAATCCGATTTGTATTCCCTGGGTATCGTCATGTATCAAATGTTGACGGCCAAGCTGCCTTTTCTGGGTGAAAGCCCGATTTCGGTAGCGCTCAAGCATTTGCAGGAAGATGTGGAAGAGCCTCGCAAGGTGAACCCGCTCATCCCGCAAAGCGTGGAAAATATTATTTTGAAGGCCATGCGCAAAAAGCCCGAGGAACGCTACAAGTCAGCGAAGCTCATGATGGAGGATTTGGACACCTGTTTGAATCCGGACCGCAGGAATGAAGCGAAGGTTGCTTTCTGGGATGCTTATGGGATGGATGAAGAACGTACGTTGGTGATGCCTGCGATCCGTGCCGATCAACTATCGAAGTTCGAGGATGACGAACCGGAAAAGCCCGCTTTGCGCGAAGAATCAGCTCCTTCCAAAGGGAATGGATGGGCCAAGCCGTTGATCTGGATTGCCGTTCTGCTCATCGTACTGGGTGGGATGTGGTACATGGTCACGTATGTGAGAGGGATGTTCGCCGTTGAAACCGTGGAGGTTCCGAATGTGATTAACAAACCGTTGATTCAGGCTCAAGCTGAACTCACGGCGGTTAAGCTCGGTTCGACGGTTGAATATGACAAAGACAGCAAGCTGGCTAAGGACACCGTTATTCGTCAAGATCCGAGTGGGATGAGGATGAATGTGGGGACGAAAGTGACGCTTTATGTTAGTTCTGGCGTTCCCAAAATCAAGATGGAGAGCTATGTCGGACAGTTGCTCAAGGATGCCAAATTAAAGCTTCAAGCGCTTGGTATCACCGATGATCAGATTACGTTCACTCAAGAGACGACCGAGGATGCTCCTGGTACAATTCTGAAGCAGACGCCGCTTGTTGGGGACGAATTTGAACTGGGCAAAGCAGCCATTACATTTGTCGTCAGCAAAGCCAAGGAAACGGTTAAGATGCCTGATCTTGTTGGCATGACGGAAGCGGAAGCGAAGGCGCAGATTGCGAAGCTGAATCTTAAGGTCGCTGTGAATGGCATTACGCGCGAGAAGAGCTATAAAGTCGCCAAAGGCAAGGTCATTCAACAGTTTCCTTTTACCAAAAATCAGGATGCCTCTGTCGGTGACGAGATTTCCTTGGTGATCAGCGATGGTTTGCCGGAAGATGCCGGTCAATTAACGGTCAGCATTCCGGTGAAGCCGACGACAGAAGGCAAGGATTCCGAGTTCAAAATTGTGGTCAGCGACGCTCAGTATGAGAATTTCGAATACAAAACGGAAAAAGTGTCCAAGGCGCAGAACTTGGATGTCAAAGTCATTGTTTCTCCGGATAAAAAAGCCGTCATCTTGATCAAAGAAGGCGACAGTCTGGTTAACTCTATCACGCGCACGTATCAAGATTATTTGGATCAAAAGAGTGGGAAAACGGCATCGCCGAGCCCTACGGCATCGCCTACGCCTTCGCCCAAACAACAAAATAGCGGACCGGCAATCCCGGTTGGCAACAATGGAAATGGGCAAGGTCAAACAGGCGGTGCTGCCTCTAAACCACCTACTGGAGGCACAAATTAATGCCGCAAGGAACGATTACAAAAGCATTGAGCGGTTACTACTATGTACTGCCCGAAGGGGCGGAGCTGGCCGCGGCGAATACGATTACTTGCCGCGGCCGGGGGGTTTTCAAAAATAGAAATATTACCCCGCTCGTAGGGGATCGTGTGATGTACGAAGAGACCGAGAATGGGGAAGGCACCGTCACGGAGATCTTTCCTCGGACTTCGGAGTTGATTCGCCCTCCGATCGCGAATGTGAATCTCGTTGTGCTGGTCTTTTCGGTCACAGAGCCGGTCTTGAATTTGCAATTGCTGGACAAGTTTCTCGTTCATATTGAGAATACCGGGATTGACGTGCTCCTGTGCTTCACCAAAAGCGATTTATTGACAGCAGACAGCGACGCTTCCGGAGCCAAGGACATGACGGTTGCGGAGTTAGAACGGATTACCAAGCTGTATGAGGGCATTGGTTACACGATACAAAAAACGAGCTCGAAGCTGCATGAGGGCGTGGAGTCGATCCTCCAGCATTTGGATGGCGCGGTCAGCGTATTCGCCGGGCAGTCGGGCGTAGGCAAGTCTTCGTTGTTGAATGAAATGATCAGCGGTCTGAATTTGGAGACGAATGCCATTTCGCAACGGCTGGGGCGAGGGAAACATACGACAAGACATGTGGAACTAATGCCTCTAACGAACGGAGGCCTTGTCGCAGATACGCCGGGCTTCAGCCAACTCGATTTCATGGAAGTGGAAGCGGAGGGGCTTAGCGACTGCTTCAGGGAATTCGCCGCGATAGCGGAAGGCTGTCGATTCAGAGGTTGCTTGCATTTGCATGAGCCTGATTGCAAGGTTCGTGATGGCGTAGCCGAAGGGACGATTGCGGCTTCTCGTTATGATCATTACTTATTATTTTTGGCAGAAATCAAGGATCGGAAGAGGAGGTATTAGAACGGATGGTATATGTAGCACCTTCTATTTTATCAGCTAACTTCGCTAAGCTTGGGGAAGAAATTAAAGAAGCGGAGCTTGGCGGAGCAGATTGGATTCACGTCGATGTCATGGACGGCCATTTCGTGCCGAATATTACAATCGGTCCGTTGGTTGTTGAAGCGATACGCCCGGTGACGAAGCTGCCGCTTGACGTGCATTTGATGATTGAACAGCCGGATCGCTATATCCCAGATTTCGTCAAGGCGGGCGCTGATTTGATCTCGGTTCATGTAGAAGCTTGTACGCATCTGCATCGGACGCTGCATCTTATTAAGCAAAGCGGCGTGAAAGCTGGGGTTGTGCTTAATCCTGCAACACCGATTTCACTCATTGAGCATGTGCTGGACGAGCAGTTGGATCTTGTTCTGATTATGACGGTGAATCCCGGCTTCGGCGGTCAAGCTTTCATTCCGGGCATGCTGAACAAAATTCGGGCTTTGCGCGAGCAGGCGAATGCCAAGGGGTTAAGCGGGCTGCATATCGAAGTGGACGGCGGGATTAATGAAGTTACGGCTCGCCAGGTGGCAGAGGCCGGAGCGGATGTGCTGGTCGCTGGCAATGCGGTATTCGGGCAGTCAGATCGTGCTGAGGCTATCCGTCGAATTCGCGGGTAGAGGGGAGCGGGACGATGAGATTTCTCTGGTTGATCATGTACAGTGTGCTTTGCGGCATTTTGTTAACCTGCTTTTCGAATATACAAGGCGTGACAAAGTACATTTTTTCACTTGGCACCTTGTATGTGGGGATACGTTTTTTTCGCCAGTTCGAGCAAATTAGCTTTCGTGTATGGTTCATTGTGTTGACGATTCTTTTATATTTTATTTTCAGTTTATGTGTTGCACTTTATACGCAGCTGGGCATAACGCCATCGTAGCTGCATACATATAGTTACAAGAGTGAAGCGCTCTTGTAGCTTTTTTTGCTTTCTGGAAGCGAATTTACGGGAGAAAGTAAAATAGAGGGTACTTTTTTGCGACCCTGGCATATACTGTTGTAACGATGCTAAGGAGCAGTTATGCAAACAGTGTAGCTTACGAGGTAGCTTTCTTTCGAAAAACGCAAGTTCCATGCTCACGAAGTCAGTTTTCTGACGAAAACGCTTAGCCAAATGCTCACCAAGTCAGTTTTCTGACGAAAACTCTAAGGAGGGGTAGAGAATGAAGTTCTACACAATCAAGCTACCAAGATTTTTGGGTGGATTCGTGAAGGCCGTGCTTAATACGTTCAGCAAAAACTAGGAAGCACATAGTTAGCTATCTCCCCAGAAAAGCAAAAAAAGCACCGATAAGGTGCTTTTTGTCTTTTACATCGAAAGTGTAAGTATCAGAAGCTGCAATTAAACGCGAGCCACTTTACCGGATTTCAACGCACGAGTACTTACGTAAACCCGTTTTGGTTTACCATCAACGAGGATGCGAACCTTTTGAACGTTAACTCCCCAAGTACGCTTGTTTTTATTGTTAGCGTGGGACACGTGATTACCTGAACTTGGACTTTTACCTGTAATGAAACATTTGCGGGACATGTTTGACACCTCCTTCGGCAGTATACAAAGCAGCCTGGGTGGCAAGCCTAAGCTTGACATGACAGCTTTCCTCAAATTTAGACATTGCTTCTTGCGATTCATGTTATAACCAGCAAAAACACACTTAGACATAATATCATAGCAAAAGGAGCCTAGTCAACGAATTACCTGCTTTTTTGCCGTTTATTTATTTAGTATGTTATAGTACAATGAAGATTACTCCACATTCCAAGTACATAGTTTGCGGCAGATTTGTCAGGCAGAGCGGGAATGGGAATGCTTACATAGGTAGTTTTGAAGGGAAATTTGAAGGAGTTGTTTAGATGATGCCAATTGAACTCACAACCGAGTATGGAAAAGTGTACATAACCAATGAAGTGATTTCAACTCTGGCGGGTTCCGCTGCGTTAGATTGTTATGGACTTGTTGGTATGGCAACTAGAAAGCAATTAAAAGACGGGATAGCAGAGCTGCTGGGCCGGGACAATTTAAGCCGCGGTGTCGAAGTTCGTCGTGAGAACGGGCGACTCGAAATTGATCTTTATATTATTGTCAGCTATGGAACCAAAATATCCGTAGTTGCAGGCAACGTCCAAACGAAAGTTAAATATATTTTGAATGAAGTCGTAGGGCTTCAGGTGGACGATGTGAACATTTTTGTTCAAGGCGTTCGAGTAGCTAAATAAAAGCCCGTAACCAGGAAGGGGAATCACTTTGAGTAAGCGCTTTATTTCAATAAATGGAAATGACTTCACTGCCATGGTCTTGGCGGGTGCGGATAACCTTCGCCGAAATGTAGACAAGGTTAATGGATTGAACGTTTTCCCTGTACCCGATGGAGATACCGGCACCAACATGAATTTAACTCTCACGGCAGGCTGTGAGGAACTGAAGAAGAAGCCATCCTCTCATATTGGGAAAGCAGCTGATGCATTGTCCAAAGGGTTACTGATGGGCGCCAGAGGCAACTCAGGGGTTATTTTGTCACAGTTGTTTCGCGGATTCGCGAAGCATGTGCACGATCTTGAGCATGTAAATGTACAGCAATTTGCAGCGGCGCTGCAGCAAGGTGTAGAAACAGCCTACAAAGCTGTTGTGAAGCCTGTAGAAGGCACGATTTTGACCGTATCCAAAGAAGCAGCCAAGCACGCGGTGCAGTATCGGCGCGGCAACGATTTGTTGGATCTGATGCAGGAGGTTCTGAGCAAAGCGAAGGAAGCGCTCGCCAGAACGCCTGAGCAGCTTGCTGTGCTTAAGCAAGTTGGTGTGGTGGATGCAGGCGGTCAAGGACTGGTCTGCGTCTATGAAGGCTTTGTGGCGTCGCTGAGCGGCGGTCTGGTTCGTGAAGAAGATGATTATGCAACGATGGATACGCGGTTGGACGCAGTTTCCCTTGTTCCCGGCATGAACTTGGCCAAGGAAGTGCACGCGCATTTGCCGGCTCAAGCACATTTGGCTACGGAAGACATTGAATTCGGCTATTGCACGGAGTTTATGCTGACAATTGTGCCCGGCAAGGTCAAGGGGCTGACTTTCAATGAAATCGCATTCCGCGATCAACTGAGCAAGTTGGGAGATTCTCTGCTAGTTGTCGCCGACGAGGAATTGGTAAAGGTGCATATTCACGCCGAATATCCAGGTGAAGTGATGAACCAAGCCATGAATTACGGGGCACTTAGTCGTATCAAAATTGAAAATATGCGCGATCAGCATTCACATATATTGGAAGACATGGCAGGCGGATACGAGGCGCCTCATTCGTTTGCTGCGGAAACGACAGGACTGGCAGCACCAGGCAAAGCCTATGGTTTTGTTGCGGTTGCTCTGGGGGACGGGATTACCGACATTTTATCCAGTGTAGGCGTTGATGTTGTTCTGTCCGGCGGACAGACGATGAATCCGAGCACGGAGGATATTGTGAATGCCGTCAACAGCATTGATGCGCAAACCATCTATGTGCTGCCGAACAATTCGAATATTATATTGGCGGCTCAGCAGGCTGTCGATTTAGTGGATAACAAGACACTCGTTGTAATCCCTTCGAAATCGATTCCGCAAGGCCTTGCCGCGATTCTGGCTTTCCAAGAGAAGGCGGATCCGAATACGAATACAGAAGCGATGAACGAGTCGCTGGGGCGTGTCAAATCGGGCCAAGTTACGTATGCCGTGCGCGATACGAGCATGGACGGCATTGAGATTAAGCAGGGGCATTTTATCGGCATTCAAGATGGCCGGATTGTGTCGTCCCAGCCAAGTCTGATGGATGCTTGCAAAAAGCTGCTGGAAGAAATGATTGAAGAAGGCAGCGAAATCGTTACCATCCTCACGGGAGAAGATGCCAAGGAGGAAGAAACCGAAGAACTCGAAGCGTTCATCCAGGCCATGTACCCGGAAATGGAAGTCGAGCTTCATCCTGGTGGACAGCCTTTGTATGCCTACCTGTTCTCTGTTGAATAAACGATCGTACCCGCAATGGATGATTGCATGAAATGGAGTGAGTCCTGTTGACAATTCGTATCGTAACGGACAGTACGGCCGACATCCCTTTGGCACTCAGGCAAGAGCTTAACATCGAGATGGTGCCGCTCAAGATTCATTTTGGCGATGAACAGTATTTAGATGCGGTAACGCTGCAGTCGGAGGCATTTTATCCGAAGCTGACTTCGTCCTCCCATTTCCCGAGAACGTCACAGCCTTCTCCTGCGGAGTTTCTGAGTCTTTATCAGAGCCTACTGGAGGAACCGGATACGGAGGTCATCTCCATTCATCTGGCTTCTGTGCTGAGTGGGACATACCAGTCCGCTTTGCTGGCTTCCACGATGCTGGAGGATGAAGCAGCCAAAGTGCATGTGGTTGATTCTCGTTCTGCCTCTTATGGAATCGGCGCGTTGGTCGTAGCTGCTGCAAGGGCCGCTAGAGCAGGGAAAAGTGCAGCAGAAATTTTGGCGCTTGTCCAAACGATGAGAGAGAACTTTTACATTTATTTTCTTGTGGATACGCTGGAATTTCTGCAAAAAGGCGGCCGAATCGGCAAAGCCTCTGCACTGTTTGGTTCATTATTAAACATTAAGCCGATCCTTTCCTTGGATCGCGAGGGTGAAGTAGCGGCCATTGATAAGGTGCGCGGTCACAAAAAAGCGATTGCCCGTATTCTGGAGCTGCTGGCTGCCGATATTCCGAGCCGCAGCATCCGCAGTATGCATATCGCTCATGCCAACAATAGGGAAGGCGCGGAGCTGTTGAGGGAAGCCATTATGCAGCAATTCGCTGTGGAGCATGTGGACTATATTACGCTTGGTCCGGTGATTGGCGCACATGCAGGCCCAGGCACCATCGCAGCCTTCGTGAGTACGGTATAAGGATATGGATTTAAATCAAATTGCAGTACGCGAAGTCCATGGTGTTGGCGCTCAGAAGGCACTTGAGCTAAACGCCATGGGCGTTTTTACGGTTATGGATTTACTGGAATATGTGCCGTTCCGGTATGAGGATTATACGGTCCGCGATTTGGCGAGCGTAAAGGACGGCGACCGCGTCACCGTGAAGGGCTATATCATCGGCGAGCCGGTGCTGCAGCGCTACAGCGGCAAGTCCCGGCTATCCTGCAAGGTGATGGTCGATGAGTTCTTGCTGATGGCGGTGTGGTTTAACCGCCACTTCTTGAAGGACCGCTTGCGGCCTCAGCAGGAGATTATCCTGACTGGCAAATGGGACGCGAGGCGCAGGCAAATGAGCGTGTCCGATTCGGAGTTTCCCGGACAAGGGGATTCGAATACCGGCACGATCCAGCCGGTATATTCGGTTGCAGGCTCGATTACGCAGAAGTGGATGCGCAAGATCATTGCGCAGGCGCTGACGCAGTACAGCGCCATGATCAGTGAAGTGCTGCCAGAGAGCCTGACCGGCAGGTACGGGTTCATGCCGCGCAGCAAGGCGCTGGCGGTCATCCACACGCCGAGCGGCGTGGAGGAAGGCAAGCAGGCGCGCAGGCGCATGGTCTATGAGGAGCTGTTCCTGTTCCAGCTCAAGCTGCAGGCTTACCGCGCCGTGACGCGCAGCCGGGCGGACGGGCTTAAGCAGCAGGTGGACTTGCCTGCTGTCCGCGCCTTCGTGCGCGCGCTGCCCTTCCAGCTGACGGAGTCGCAGAAGAAGGTCGTCGCTGAGCTCCTGCACGACATGCAGGAGCCTTACAGCATGAATCGACTGCTGCAGGGCGATGTCGGTGCAGGCAAGACGATCGTCGCGGCCATAGGCCTCTACGCGACCGTGAAGGCCGGCTACCAAGGCGCGCTGATGGTGCCGACGGAGATCTTGGCCGAGCAGCACAAGCGCTCTCTAACTAGCTTGTTCGAGCCTTACGGGATGCAGGTGGCCCTGCTGACCGGCAGCTCGACCGACCGTCAGCGGCGGGATCTGCTCGCCTCCTTGCAGATGGGGCTGATCGACGTGCTTGTAGGCACGCACGCGCTTATCCAAGAGGACGTTTACTTCCGGCAGCTGGGCCTTGTTGTGACGGACGAGCAGCACCGCTTCGGGGTGAACCAGCGCAGCATTCTGCGGCGCAAGGGGATGCAGCCTGATGTGCTGACGATGACGGCGACGCCGATTCCGCGCACGCTGGCGATTACTGCCTTCGGCGACATGGATGTGTCGACGCTGCGCGAGCTGCCGAAGGGGCGCAAGCCGATCAAGACGTACGCGGTGCAGCATGCGATGCTGGAACGCGTACTGGGCTTTATCCAGCGCGAGGTGGCCGCAGGCCGGCAGGCGTATGTAATTTGTCCGCTCATCGAAGAGTCGGACAAGCTGGACGTGCAGAATGCGATCGACGTCCACATTCAGCTGCAGCAGCATTTCCCGCAGATGCGGATCGGCCTGCTGCACGGGCGGATGAGCGCGCAGGAGAAGGAAGCGATCATGCGCGCTTTCAAGGAAGGGACCGTGGAGGCGCTCGTCTCGACCACGGTCATCGAGGTTGGCGTGGACGTGCCGAATGCCACGCTGATGGTGATCTACGACGCCGACCGCTTCGGCCTGTCGCAGCTGCATCAGCTGCGCGGGCGGGTTGGCCGCGGCGAGCATCAGTCCTTCTGCGTGCTCATCGCCGACCCGAAGACCGAGGTCGGCAAGGAGCGCATGAAGGCGATGACGGAGACGACGGACGGCTTCGAAATCGCCCGCCGCGACCTGGAGCTGCGCGGGCCGGGGGACTTCTTCGGCACGAAGCAGAGCGGGCTGCCGGAGTTCCGCGTCGCCGACATGATGGCGGATTTCGAAGTCATGGAAGAGGCGCGCGATGATGCGGCTGAGCTCGTCGGCGACTCGTCCTTCTGGACGGGCGCTTCCTATCTGTCTCTGAGAACCTATTTGGAGCGCTCGCATATTTTTGATAGCGAAGTGCTGGATTAGCAGCGAGCGTTTGGCAGCGTTTGGCGGGTAGGCATTGCCGGCCCTAATTTGGGCGTGTTCGTCGTAGATATTGACCGCATGCGCGTTCGCTTTTAAGATAGAAAGTAGAGTTTACTATTTTCTGAAATGAAGGTGTCCCGCATTTGACTTATTTTCTTGTTTATTTATTGCTGATGAATATCATTACGTTTATAGAAATGGGACATGACAAAGGACAGGCCAAAAAAGGCGGCCGCCGCGTGCCGGAGAAACGGCTTTTTACACTGGCTGCGCTCGGTGGCGGGATTGGCGGTTGGCTGGGCATGCGCGTATGGCGCCACAAGACCAAACATATGTCGTTTGTGATCGGTATTCCGCTCCTAGTCGTGCTCAATTGCATCTGTGTCATTCTGATTGCTATTTATATGTAAAAATTTGAGAGGTTGTCTCCGAAGGTGAAAAACCTGGCGAGCAGCCTCTTGTTTTTTGGATAGAGATTCCCTGTCTGCTGCTGCATCGACCAAGATTAAGCTGCTTGCCCTGTATCAATGCTCTATATACGCTCCCAACCTTCTAATTAACTCCACCGTCACCAGCAAATTAGTCTTGAGGGATGGCTTGGGAAGGCGATCTGTGGCTATCTTGCAGATGTTCATTTCCTACACTGGATAAAATCCAATGGATCTCACCAGTTTGCGACAAAAATGCCGGTTTCATTGGATATATCCAGTGGAAATCTCAGAAATAGCCCGGACTCGGCGATTCCAAGTTGATTCCAAGGCAATCGATTGGATAAATTCCAATGAAACGACGATTCAACCGCGCTAAAGCTGATTTTATTGGATAAAATCCACTCTGCCGAAGGTTCCTGATAGGAGGCAAGTTCGCCTCGCTGCACTCATATGCTAGTAGCAGGAAAGCAGATCGGAGGTCGCGAAGATGGGCTATCGGCAGTATGGCATCGATCCTGCGCTCGTGGAGCGTGTGAAGTTTAAGTTGAAGAACCCAGAGATCAAGGAGCGTATCAAATTGCTGCTGCAAGGCGTCACCAAGGCTGATTTGCAAAATCACACAGAGGTTGCTCGCCTCACCCAGCTTGCGACCACGATCTTCGGCGAGGAGCTGAACGGCAATCAGACGGCGCAAATCCTCGAATTTATTGTGGCTCAAAAGATCGATCCTTCCAAAACTTTTCACTTAATCCGACTGTGGGCGATATTTCGTTAAACGAAGTAAAAAGCACCGTGCAGCCGAGCTGAAATGCTCATCTGCATGGTGTATTTTATTTCCAATTAAAATTACTTGCATAACGAATACATGTTCGGTATATAATAAGTAACACGAATATATGTTCGCATATGGTGGTGGGGATAAAATGAAGGTGAGCTCAAGAATTGAGACGGATGAGGATGTTCAACTTATTAAGGAATTTACGCTGTTGCCCATTTTGCTCGATATGCTGGCAAGGGATATGGAGGAGCTCAAGGTTTACAAGGATAAAATTGTGTACAATCATGTACTTTTTTATTTGAGAGAGGTTGAGAATGCCATTTACCCGCAATTGCAGCAGCTGAAGAGCAGCATGAAAAAAAGAGACATTAAAGTGATTCATACCGAAATGAATGCCTTAGGGATCAACGTTGAATACAAAGTACGCGGTTACATTCACCATTTCACGATGCTTCGCAGCTTGGTTAAAGCAGAACTTATGACCATGCTTATGAATATGCGAGGGGGATTACGGTGAGCAAAGCAAAGGAAAGAACGATATTCCTAGCGGACTGCGAGAGCTTCTATGCCAGTGTTGAGAAGGCGGATCATCCGGGCTTCAAGGATAAACCCGTTGCGGTCGCTGGGGATCCTGCGCTGAGGTTGTATGGACTATAATAAGAAGTAGTCATTGCTTTATACATTAGATATTTATAGTATTTATAGCAGATCAATTTTCATTTTTAGATCGGTTAAGTGACGGATATTATTTAGCTACAGAAGGAATTTACGGAGAAGTAGAAGATATAATACAGGATGCACTTGATGACTTAAAGAAGTTTGATGAGTACTTGGACATTTTGAGGGATAATTCGTAGAAGATAAGTCTCTTTGTTACGTAATACAGGAGAATAGACTCAGACTTTATAAAGTTAAAGGGAAACTAGAGTTGAATAAACATTAATAGACGAAACTACCAGCACAATCGGTAGCTTCATTACGTTAAAGTACAGCTTAATGGGTAGCATGTTTCAGTACGGACAATAGAGCGTGTGGGACGGCTATTTATTATCGCTCATTATTTGTGATACGGGTCACAGCAATCTATCTAAGCATAAAGTACGGTTTGACCACAAAATATACATCAGTATATAAAGACAAAAGCCACTCTGCTAATGGAGTGGTTTTTACTTCCTTAAGTATACGTGTAGACCTAATCGGTTAGCCAATCCTCTAGCAAATTCCTTTTGCGAGTCCAACTTCAATTCATTAAACACTCTTGCCATGCGCCCCTGTGCTTTTTCCATTTCACCTATTGAGCAGTAGATTACCGTTAAATAATGGGGATTCTCATAAATCTCATCTTTCTCACGTAACTCCATTACCCTGATTACATCGTTAATGCTTTCAAATTGCCGAAGGTGAGGGAGTATATACTCTGTAATGTCTTTTATTATCATTCGTTTAAGTTGTTCAACATTAGTATCGATTGTCAATCTGTACCAACTATCGGTTGCAATAGGTAAGCATTTGATGTGATCTCCAGCTTTTCCCCTGCGCCACACCGGACGTGCCAGTTTCCCGGCATCCGGCGTTCCCTCTAACTGACTTTACTAGATCATAAGTTCCTCGTTACTCAAGGATATAGACTGTTAGGTCATCCTAGTAGCTTGCACTGTGGCATCCATTGATGTCCCCACGTTCCTACCTGATCGGTGCAATTCACGCTTGGAAAACAATCGTTCTTTTCAGTTAGACTTGGGGCTATTCCTCCACTCCCATTACAGGAGTTTCACCAGTCGTGCCCCTGCCCTCACAAGGATTAATGTATTTCGGCATGCGCCTTATAACAACCGTTTTGGGTAACAGCCCTTGTTGCAACGTCCCTTGCTTTCCAAGTCCCTTACATCCTAGCTATTCTTTCTAGACTTAGGTGCTTCCTCTAAGCCTGTGAGACCAATGCCACCATTGTTCGGCATAGCGTATTTCATAGAAGAAATTCTTACTTTACGCCGCTCACCCCATCGTTTGATGGTGCATATGTTTCCATATGCTCTAACTTTAGACCTGTACATTCGGAAGTTCGTCAGTTCAGTCTGTTTGAACATTCTCACCATATCTAGTTTTTCAGCCGCGCGACATATCCGTTGGCATACCTTTTTCTATTCGAATGGCTATAGCCTTCGTTCTGCCGAATCTACCTGTACTTCATACCTCATATTCTGTTAAACATGACGCACGCAGGAGTATTGGCGGGATGGTTTCGGGATACATGGTTCCGTCGTTCCCATCCTTGGTTGTAAAGTTAAGATTACTCGTGTAATCTCCTGCTTTTCGCACTGTTTGGTGCTTATAGCAGAACTTGTCGTACTTTTTCGTTAGTTCTGTGCCACGAATCCGTAAAACTGAGTCTATTTCCATTGGAAATGATGGTTTCGGATATAGATGAACTGTTCCAAATAATTTATCTATATAAATGCCTGTATTGAAAAAGAACTCAACTTCATCTTCTGTATTCCACTTTGATGACTGAATGTTCACTGTCGCAGAAAAGTCAGAACATACATAGGCAAAGTTATTGCCCTGCTTCTTAAAGCCTTCTACTTTAAACAAGGGAGCAATGGTTTCTTTTACGATTTGCTTCAATACATCCTGCATTTTCATGCTAAACAATCCCCTTAGCGATAGAATCCTACCTTCATTCGTCCATGTTAACCTCGACACATTTATCAAATATAACTTCAAAGTCTCCTTTGAATATCAAATGCTCAACCACTTCTTCAATGCGAATACGACTGCATTCATCCACCAGTACCATGTCACTACCCCAAAAATACTTTCCTTGTAAACACTCTCCAGTTTGTTGATTCTTTTCTGCGAGAGTCTGTATGTTCTTGTAAGTAAAAAATGAAGCAACCCATCTTGACCCATCTTCAAATGTAACTATTGCATCAGTATTACCATCGTATATGTTCCATTCTCCTTGAGACCAATGTTCCGCTTCAATCCAAATGAAGTATTGCATGTCTTTCATTAAAATCGCCTTCTTACCACCCTTATTTATTGATTCAATTGTACCATATGTTGGAATTGTTATGTGTAATCGTATGCATCATAATTCATCCTTACCGGGGCTGTAGAAGTGTTGACTGCATTTATGAAACCGACATGAGCATAGATGATGTAAACCACCCCACCCTGACTTTACAACATCACCAGAACGCCTAGAAAGCCCTCTAAGCTGTGATTCAAGACTTCATGATAGAGAGGAGATGGCAATCAGACTAATTCCTTTATGAAGCGCCTATAGCCCCACATCTGAATGATTACTCATTGTCAAAAAGTATACTCTTTGACAAAGTAAATAATGGTAGGGGCTGTATGGGCTTCTGAAAGGCTTTGATAGGAGTGTGGAAAAAGCCATTCGGTGGGATTCAAACATGCCTTAGAAGGCTGTCTAGGAGTTCTGGTGTTGTTATGTAATTAGAGGTGGGGGTTACATTAAAAATGAAGTTGTTTGAATAGTGGAAGGGGTTTAGCACTTCCACCGCTCGACTATGAGTGAAACATGGAGCGATACAGCATTATATAAATTCCAACATATGGTATAATGGGCTGGTGATAGTACTTTGATAAAAGAAGGATTGTATTTGGGGTGATTTGCTTGAAGTTAATCTTTTTAGATATTGACGGAGTATTAGTTACAACAAATTCATTAATACCAAGTGATAAGTATTTTGCTCATACATTCGACAAGACCTGTGTTCAAAATCTAATTGAGATTCTTAATGCCACAGGAGCAAAAGTCGTCATATCTTCATCGTGGAGAGAAGGTAGAACATTGGCTCAATTACAGTCAATATTTCAGTCTAATGGTATTGAAGATTGCGTAATAGGTCTAACACCTTCCTTCAACGATGAAACAATCAGAGGGACTGAAATTAAGGCATACTTAGAAGGTTGTAATGGTTTAGAATGTTTCGTGATTATAGATGATGAAGAAAAAATGGGCGATTTAGAGCCATTCCTTATAGAAACTGAGTTTAGAACTGGCATAACTGAAAGCGTCAAAGATGAAGTAATAAGTAGACTAATGAAAGCAAACTGAACGAAAGCACGATTTTATTAATCATACTAAGGTGGTTCAAAGGATGGAGATTTTTCCAGAAGAACACGAACTTATTAATATTTTTGAATGTGAACCGCAAGTAACCTTAGAGGAATTGGATGTTCCTGACTACTATAAACAATGGAGGTTCATTCTAAAACGAGAAACTGATGTGTTAGAGTTTGATATAGAACCAAGTATCTCATATGTTTATATGAGATGGCATCAAGAAAACAAGGTCATATTAGAACTTGCATTAGAAGAAGTTTATGGAATAGAAATAAAAAAACAAGGAAACTCGGAATTTATTTTGTTGTTATTCCAGGATGAACGATTTAAAACTTTAACTTTAAGGACAAAACCTTACATATCAGTTGTTTGGGGAACAGCTAAAATTTGAAAAGTTGAGCTTTTAAAAGAGCAATTTGAATTGGTAAGAAAGAGATAACTAATTGGATGGGATATTTGGAGCGGTTGTTTTACCATGGCTCACGACAAAGCAGATGACAAGTATATTGAGAAAATAGGTAAATATGAAGTTATAGGAAATCAGCGTAAATTTAAAAAACGATAATCATTGGAGTCTTAAAAATGTCGATTTTTATAATTTTTATAACACGAATAACAAATAAAATCGGTTCTCATGCCATTAACACGCTGGTGTTAAATCAAAAGATATTCAATATAACAGTCAAAGAAGAAAATGGACATTTCCTATTAATCGATGCAGCGGACAGTGGTGAAATGTTCATTTTGGCAAGTTTAATTCAACATTCAATGAAAAGTAATGATGTTATATTTTTAGAACGAGAAGGAACAGAGAATACAGATTTATTTATTTTTAACGGAGCCGTCAATCCTCTAACAAAGAAGGATATTAGAAAAATTAAGAAATCGTTAAGTTATATTAAACCGGAAATTATCAAACTTCCTTTGGTGAATTTACATGATGAAACTGTATGGGACACATGGGAACATTGGAAGTATGAAGAACAACTTAAAATAAAAGCAGATAAAGATTTAGCGATAATAAATACATCACAACTCGGTTTAAAGTTGCTTTTACACAGCTGTTCCCATCTTGCTACTTCATATTCGGGACATTCTCATTTTGATAGGAATTCTACGAAGTCTTCACCAGAATTGATCATTAGAAATATGGCTAGGAATTAACTAATTATGAGTACTTCGAAGAGGACGCTGACATCCTATAACGCCGTATTCACGCTGCGGCTCCTGGCAAAGCCTAGAAGAAGTCGAGTCAGGCAGATAACCCTGCGAACTTAACCGCAGTCGCGGCCGGCAGCTAAAGTGCCTTTAGGTTCTCGGATCGTGATTACAACAACGTTATCTGAAATAAGGTGAGAGAGTTGATAAAATCATGAAGACAGTAGGAACGGTAAAGATATATTTCCTGACTGCCGAAGAAGGCGGGCAAAGTATTATTCCAGTTGGAAACTTCTCAATACCGATCATCTTTGAAGAAGATAGGGAGTTAATAAATGGCTTATGGAGTGCAGTAATTGAATTTCACAACTCTCCAAATACTCAAAGAGATACAACTGCAGACTTGTATTTAGCTTTCCATGAGAAAGAAGAGGCACCGAATCATTTAATCAAACCTGGAATGAAATTTGAATTAACGACAAATAGAGTGATAGCCAGAGGGGTAATTAAATCATTAAAAAATTAAGTCAGGTATTAGAAGATGGGGCGAGAAAGTAATCTGAAACTCGACACATAATCAGTCTAATAAGATGGTACTATTTGTAATAGAAGTGTGAGGTGAATAAATATGAGGAATATCGTTAAAGACTCTCAATTTCTCAATGAGAGAACTGAGATGATGTATTATTTTCAGGAAACGTTCCACAAATCAGAGGAAACTGAAATTATTAATTCACCATCGAAGAAATTCAAGCTGGTAGTCCATCACTATAATCATGAGGAAGGCATTACCAGGTACAATTACACTAAAGGGATAGTCACGGACAGTGACAACAATATTATTGACACTATCTATAGAAACCTTGACCCATTTTTATATAGTTGGGTGGAGGTAAATGGAACAGAATACCTATTATGTGGACTTGATTATCAGGGGTATTCAGTTGTTGATTTATTGAATAGACAAACTAAACATTATGTCCCCGAAGAAGCTTATAAAGGTCGTGGGTTCTGCTGGGCTGAAATAATATACTTCCAGCAAAAAAATCTAATAGTGGTTGATGGGTGTTACTGGGCATGTCCTTATGAGCTTGTCTTTTATGATTTTTCTAGTCCGATGAGTGTTCCATATAAAGAATTATTTCGTGTTGAGGTAGATAGCATTAAAAATTGGGGTAACTGGAAAACGATCCATAAGATTAGTTATGTTGATGAGGAAAATAACGATAAGGAATTTGTTTTTTAGAGCTATGCTAACGCATAGCGTTGCTCAAACGCGGTTAGATAAAGAACTAGTCCAGAGGTGATTACAATGAAGGTCAATCTTTATCTAGATGATTTAAGGGATTGCCCAGAGGGTTTTATTATCGCAAGAACAATCGAAGAAGCAATACAATGTTTTCAGGAGTATTCAATAGAACTATTATCACTTGATCACGACTTAGGCGAAGATGAAAATGGAAATGAATCGCGTAATGGTTACGATTTCGTTAAATACTTTTGTGAGAATGGTTTAAGGGCTAGCAAAATTTACTTACATACAGATAATCCTGTAGGTCGAAAGAATATGTATGAAACATTGTTAGCAGCACAACGCAGAGGATTTATTGATGAGGATATTGAGATATACCATTATTCAATTACTGCAAACAAGTATTCAGGAGAATGATCATTCATTCCGCTAACGCAGAACGAACTTGTTCGATTGATCGACTCCAATAAAAAGCTCAGAATAGAGGGAATGAAATAACATTGGATAATAAGGAATTAGAATTCTACAAAACATTTATTGATGATTTAGTGGAGCTTCGTCCTGCTGTGTATTCACGTAGGATAATGGGAAATGGTTGGCCACGGACTGTTGAAAACGAAAGGATAAACAAGGTACTAGCTGAGTTATCGCTAGAACAAAAGGAGGTTTTTGCATTAATTGCACAATCTGCTCGCGATGGTGGAATTCATGATGTACTCGTTTATTTAACAAAGCAGATTAATCTAGCGGGTCTCGAAATCGCAAAGAATGGGATTAAGATGACAAAGGAACCCTTTGGTTCTGAAATGTATTTTGATTGGGTTTGCAGAAAAGAAGGCGATGCATGGCCGGATTCAAGTAAGTAAACCACCTGGTTAAGCCGTTAAATTGAGGGACTGCGGAAAGATAGTTTAATAAAACAGCGGCAGTCTCAGACTTTATTATCAGTCCAATGCTGCCGCTGTTTCTTTTATTGGGGTTAGTCTAAATCTTAATTTACTAAGTATATCGAAAATAATGTGAGGGAGGTTTAAGAAATGTATTGCCCTTATTGCAAAGAAGAACTGAAAGTTAATAATGAAGAGTTATATTGCAAAGCTGGAGACAGTTATTTTTCAAAGCACATGGAAAAAGTTTTTAATGTAGCAATAGATAATTCTAAAGAAGTTGAAGTACGGCTACCAAAATTTGCGAATAGTGAAGCAGGAAGATTCTTTTGTGTGAATTGTGGAAGCAAAATGATGAAAATTGAATCTATGCATGAAGTTTGTACATGTTGTGGATTTGAAATTAACAAACGTACGTTCTATGAGATTATTGAAATTAATCCCCATCGTTCATTCAGGTGAAAGAATCATTGAAAAAATGAAATTATACTTAATGAAGTAATGGAAAACTATAGTTTAAAACAATATCTCATCCGACGGAGGACCAATTTGAACATTAACCAGAGAGCTATCGAACATCTCGAACGTAACGAGTATGATGCAGCCTTAGCTCTTTTCAAAGAAGCTGTTAACGAATCGAGAAATGTACAGTCTTTAACGAACCTTGCTTGGATATATTATCACGAAGAAAGTGACAAAGAAACTGCTCTGGAACTAGTTAAAGAAGCAATAAGTCTAAATTCATCTTCGCACTTTCCATACAACCTTTTAGGTGAAATATATGTTGAATTGGAAAGATGGGAAGATGCCTCGATTGCATTGTTGAACTCCATCGCAATCGAGCCTTCCAAAGAAGCATATAATAATTTAGCTATAGCTAAATATCATCTTGGGGAATTGGATGAAGCATCAGTCTTATTTCTAAAAAGTGCCGTGCCTTCGGATTACACAATGTATAGTCACATAAAATGTTTGATTGAACTCGGTAGAACGCACGAAGCAAAATGTAAGTTAGATGCCTTTTCGGAAAGTGATGAAGAATTCGTCGGAGAAGTTCATGTTGCTGAACTGTACTTTGAGTTACAATGTTTTTCTGAGGCTGTCCATTGGTTTGAAAAATCATGGGGAACATATTATAAGACTTCAGATTGGGTTTGTAGGTATATTTATTCGTTAATTAAAACAAATTCTTTAAATCGCGCGGTTGAAATAGCGAACGAATGTATTCAAATAAAAATAAACGATATTCAGGAGGAACACGCAGATCAATGCGATGAGGATTGGACAGAGAGCGAAAAAGCCGCATACATTAAGCAATTAGAAGATGATAAACAGGAATATGAAAGTATAATAAATAAGATTTCTAAAGGTTTTGTTCCACCGTTGAAATTCTCAACATCTCGGAGTTCAAGTTGTTATTTATTTGGATGTTCAAGACACAATCATCATGAGTACAATGTTTGAACCTTTTCAACGGTGATAATGGCGGTCAAAACTGTTGTCAGTTCGAACACCATTACTTATACCATTAGTAAGCTTGCACCTCAAAACGGAACGCTTTATGCTTAGCGGCAGCTCCTCTTTTATTCATTGAAGTATGGGCAGTAGAGCGTGGTGGAACGGGGGGGGGACGTAATCTATTTGTGATACGGATTGGATCACCGTAATGTATCTAAATACAAAGTGTTTGACCATAAAATTTATATATCTATATAAGGCAAAGCACTCCTAACAATGGAGTGGTTTCTTTTAGAACTTTTCTTTTATTCCAAATATCAAGTACTAATTTATAGTATCTTCTTTTAACAAAATTTTATTGAAGACATTTGTAATTTCAGCATAACCAACAATCTTAGACGCTTCTTGGATGTTAATTATCTTTCCAATCCATAAGCAATGCGGATACTCCTCTGGGCTTATAAACGTAATAGTTCCACGAACAGATTCACCTAAGACAACTTCTTGCTTATCATAATAGTGATGTATACCTGTGGTTAAATAATCATCTCTCACTAAATGTGCAGGTCGATAGCCATTGAACACACTTCTAGTTCTCCCTCCTGTTTTTAAAAAGGTTATCATAGCTTCAACATCTGCGATCATTACAACCCCCTATATGCAACGAAATCCATGTTCTATCTTATTTACGCTTCATCAATAAGCCTTATGTACTCCCCAGCTTGCTCTCTATTCAATCGTTCAATAATATAATCCTTAGCAATGACCTCCACGTACACATCATGCCCTTTGATTACGTAATGGTTATATTCATCATTTCTTGAATTGCTTTTTGGATAAAGACTTTTATGCTTCAACACTAATCCATTAAGCCATTGTGAATCAATGACTTTTAGAACATAGGAATGATGTAATTGTTCATAATCATAATCTATATATTCAGCATGGGTATAGTTCGTTGACCAACAGCCCTTAAATGTTATCTTCGCTATAAATTCAGCAGGTGTAGAATCCTCATTTCAGCATCCAAAATATGCTGTACACTCACTTTCAGAAACATTAAGAATTACATCCCCCTGTGGGTCTTGCCACACTTCAAGAGGTATTTGTATAGCCTTTTCACGAGCCAAGTATGTTACCACCTTTTCAATGAAATTGCTCTTTCATTAAAGATAACCTAAAGTTATCTCACCCTCATGGAAAAATTCAATAACATATTGTGAAGAACAGTAGACGTAAGTATCAAAGTCCACTGCTAAAACATCATCATGTACATTTATGAATCTTTGAAATTCAGTTTGTAATACTGGATAGCTTCCACTCCATATAATATAGAGTGGAAGCCCTGTGTCGATATTTAAGGATTTCAAAGTAGATAATACATCTGTTGCTATTTTTATTTCGGTTTTCTTGGAAATTTTATCCCAATCAATTCTTCCCCAAGGAGTAAAAGAGTAAGCATTAACTAATTCGTTCCTCATTGTTTCACTTGATTCTTCGGACAAAATGATAGTTCCTTCACCCAATGCGTCTAAACATTCCTCAAATAATACGCCATACGATACTTTCTGCTTAGACTTTTGCTTTTGTAAAAGCTGTTCTAATCTCCATTTTCTATTTCTCTTATGTTCCATGACTTCCCCCTCAAATAAAATCGTGCTTTCATTGAATAAGATTTTGACCTAGCTATCACAAATTATCAATAATTGCCGTTACATTACCTTTCCAATCGACTATTGTTACTTGCTCCTTCATTTCAAAGCACCAATCAATTATCTGTACTACTAATCTTGGGGTTATGATTGTATCTTCCCAACTTGGAGTTAATACTCTTGTCCAACCAAATCTTTTGTAACCAGCTAATCCTTCAAATTCCATACCTTGAATGACAATAAAAGTATTCTTCTCTAGTAGCGATTGACCAATTGCATAAGAAATAATATATTTCTTATCCTCTGATACAATGTGCAATATAGTTCTCCCATAATCTTCAATGTCTTCTTTTACACTCCAGTAGAAAACTCTACCTTTGTTTATCAATTTTCTCTTGCCTTTCGTGCTAACTCCCACGACATAACTCCTTATGAATAAAATCATTCTTTGATTAAATAATACCATATACTGGAATGAACGTCTTTATCGTATCGCTTCAAATTTAACTCATAGTCGAGCGATGAAAGTGCTATGACCATTTCACCATTCAAACAACTTCATTTTGATGAAAACCACGCCCCCACCTCTAACTAAATAACAACATCAGAACTCCTAGACAGTCTTCTAAGGCTTACTTCGGCAGATTTTTTGAGGTCGACTTTTCTTAAAAGGCAGGATGACCATTTTATAGGATTAAAATCTAGTTCAAATCTAAGGAGCAGATCGCCGGCTGGCAGATATTCCCTTTTTCATTGACGAACAAGCAGAATAACGTAGCAGTTTCTTCTACTTTCAGATTAAGAAGGAATTAGTTGGAATTTATCGAAATAATGTGGAAACAGGAGGTAGTCATGATCAATAGAAAACCCATTTATGTAGAAATTCTTATGAAGGTACCAATGGAAACATTGTGGACATATACGCAAACACCTAATTTGCATCAACAATGGGACTTAAGGTTCTCAGAGATTACATATATTCCTAAATCCAATGAAGAACATCCCCAGCGCTTTTTATATAAAACTAATATCGGTTTTGGGCTTTGTATCGCGGGAGAAGGCGAATCGGTAGGAAACAAAGAGAAAGACGGTATTATGACCTCTACCCTGAAATTTAGTTCTTCTAATCCCATCTCGCTAATATCTGAAGGAGCTGGCTTTTGGCGTTATGTGCCTACAGTTGATGGAATCCGTTTCTTAACAAGATATGATTACAGAACTCGTTTTGGCGCATTTGGCACATGGATCGATGGATTCATATTCCGACCGATAATGGGGTGGGCGACAGCATGGAGTTTTGACTGTTTACGTCTTTGGCTAGAGCAGGGGATTTCTCCATCTGTATTGATCAGGCGTTCTATTTCGGAGATTTTGATAACAACAAGCTTATTTAGCATTTGGGTGTATCAAGGACTTGTGCCAAAGCTGTTAGTTCCGGATTCCGGGGAAATGGACATTTTAAGGAGTATCGAAGGTATTGCCGATTACGGAAGACCACTCCTGACTTTGATGGGATTAGGAGAAATCGTAATCGGATCCTTGTTTCTTATTTTTAGCGGCAAAAAGCGAAGGAGACTGCATAAATTCAATATCATGGTTTTAATTCTTCTTGGATTAAGTGCGGCATCACATCCAGCGACCTATGTAGCGCCTTTCAATCCAATTACTCTGAATATAGCAATGATAGCTTTATCGATAACCAGTCTACTAAATGCAACAGAGCTTCCGAGTGCTGAAAGATGTCTCCGAAATTCACCTGAAAGGGGTAACCAAACATGACCTCAATCTACGAAAAGGCCCTCGGTGAAGATTTTGCCAAGCTCCACCCTCAGATTCAAAAACGATTTAGCTTTGGAAGCGAAAATCAAATAGCATCTATTGGAAAAGGAGTTATGGAACATGTTTGGTATGGTAAATGGTTTACACTTCCGTTTCTGGCATTAGGTACTTGGCGAAACATTCTTTTCCCGCAGGGAGGTAAGCATATTCCTTTCACGATCGAGAATTACGCATACAGGGATAGCTTTGGCGAGAGACTGTTACGTGGATTCGGACATATCAATTTCTAAACCGAGTCAGACGTTTTGATGCTACGATGATTTACAGTGAAAAACGACGTAAAATTATTGATTATTTAGGTACTCACCAGCATCTGGCAGTGGAAATCGATATGTTTGTTGCGGAAAATGGCGGAATGGGGCTACGTTCTGGGAAACAATTTTTTTATGAGGGAATTCTAGGCGTTCGGTTTCCAATGATATTCTCCGGTTATGCTGATGTCTGCGAGTGGTACGATGATGAAAAAGGAAAGTTCCAAATTAGTGTGCAAGTGAAAAACAAATTTTTCGGACCGCTATTTGGCTATCGTGGATCCTTTAATGTTGAATACGTCCCCATAGATACAGGCGACATTCCGCAGCACGTAAAGCCAGTGCGGGAAGAGAGCCGAGAGTAACTTGTTAGCAAAGTTCTTGTGTATATATTAACAACTAGGAAAAGGAAATTATTATGAGATCAGTAGTGAAGAAATCAGTGATTATTTATGGAATTTTGGGATTAGTAATAGGATTATGTATGTTTATTTATTCAATAAGTTCTAATGATTTTGTTTTCAATCTAGGCGATAAAGAAGTTTACGGATACCAGGGAGGATTACTACCGATATTTTTTATGCCAATAATAATGGCTGTAGTCGGAGCTGGACACGGAGTAATGTTTTGGTTCCCGATCGTTTATATATATCGAAAAATAACAAACAAATAAAGATTTCAAAGCAAAGCGGCTGCTCTTTTTCTTAAGTAACGGGCAAAATTCCAACAATATATACGTGTTATGTGAAACAAATGGCTTTATTGCATTTTTATAATTGTAGACTAAAAACAAAAAGGTTTAATTAAGGAACTAGTTTCAATAAAGTGAATCGAACATCTTCGGAGGGTGAAATGGGCTACATTTGTCCAGTTTGTGGTTATGACGAATTAGAAAAACAACCATATGATGAGAAGGGTAATGAATCTTTTGAAATATGTGTATGGTGCGCTTTTGAGTTTGGCGTTGATTGCATGCTTTATACCTTCGAAACATATCGTACGGAATGGATATCAAATGGTGCGAAATGGTTGTTACATGCTACTAGACATAGTGGTAACTGGAACGCAGATGAACAATTAAAGAATATTGAAAAAATCAAACCAATGTACATCCCGTACAATCGGCCACCAAAGCCTTAAGCTAACGCTACCAGCTTATTTTATTGAAGATAAAGGACAATAAAGATGAAAAAAAGTATAAACTTACTGAAAGTATTAGTCGCTCTTGTACCAAGCTTAATTTTAATGTTCTTCTTACTTAACTATTTTCCACACACAGGATTAGGTAGAATCATCGCGCTTCCGTTTATTTTAGTAATAAACACTGTCTTAATAACTTTAGGAATAACCTTCATTCATCGATTGAGTCAATCTTTAATAATTGCTACCTGGACTTTGACTTTACTATTTACATTGGTGGTTACCATTTTGATCTATCCTCAAGAATATGGTCCAAGCGTAATTCATCAATTGTGGAATAAGATGCCCATCGGGCGTTGAGCTAAACAGAGAACGATTGCACAATAAGAGTTACGAAGTTCGTAAATAAATAGTTAGGGAGAAAACATAGTAATTCTATTTTGAAGAATAATGGGAGATCAAATGATTAAGTTCTATAATGAACGTGTTGAATTTTCTGAATATCCATTTTGGGCATCATCTATTTCTAATGATGGAATAATACTTATTGAAGAAATTTGTGAAGTTCTATTAGATCAACTCCCGCCTGAGATTCGTACTAAAGCAGGTGATGTGATATTCGTAGAAGCACTTTATAAAGAAAGATTAAAAAAATTTGCTGAAATTAATAATATTCCTATGGTAAG
Organism: Paenibacillus alba; assembly: GCF_013204855.1. Classification (GTDB taxonomy): domain Bacteria; phylum Bacillota; class Bacilli; order Paenibacillales; family NBRC-103111; genus Paenibacillus_E; species Paenibacillus_E alba. Next base: position 508,584 of record NZ_JABMKZ010000003.1, read on the forward strand.
AAGGATAGATACATGGGGATTGATACTAGATGAATTTTTGGATACGGAATTTAGTGAAGATAGTAAGGAAAGAGTTTTTAATATGCTAGAAGCATGTGGAATTAGCAGAGAAGAAGTGGTATCGATTAGACACTCAGTGCATGATGTTATGATTGCATATAATTTCACTTCAATGTTATGGGAATGGGTCCATTTAGGATTATATGATTTGCTCAAAGCTCATTCTGGTGTTTTAACAGGGGACAAATATAAGTTGGATAAAGAAGATTTTAAAGAACTATATAAGAATGCTGTGAACATAGCTAATAAAGGGATTCTGATGCAATAGGAGGACGTGCATCGTCTTACACCGCTTTCTAGAATCGAGGGCTGTCCTTTCTATCGCATAAATTGATTTAGTGGTGCGGATTAAGAAGTATCATTAACAGGAAATTTGAGGTGGAATTTATGAATGATTTAAGAAAAAGGGCATACAAAACCTTGAATTTCCAGGCTTTCTTAGACATCAAGAACGGTGGAACTTTCTGCGAGGAAAACTTCAAGCGAACTTTCAGAATTGCTCACGCTTTCCACAACCTTGCAGAGTACATTATTCTAGATCTTCAAGGATTCGATGAGTCCGAGTTCTGGGAGAGGATAGGTGTACTTGAGGAACAACTCGGACTATACCATTATAGAAAAGCATTTAATGAAATTATTAATCAATAAACTGCACTGACGAGGACCGATAGCGAAATAACATGCTGCCTGGATATTGGGCAGCATGTTCAAGTCACTAGCAGAACGTGGTCATTTTAAAGATATTATTTGTTGGAAAATGGAATAGTAGACTTTTAGTGAGTAGGTGTGTGTATGCAATTAAGTAAATATGAACCAGAGTTCCCACCTGTAGAATATTTCATTACTCGTTTCTTTGTTGATAATCAATGTTTGTTTGAACAGGAAACGAAAGTACCTTTGCCGACATTAATTAAAGGTGATAGCATTGAAATATTTGATATAAGCTATAATGTTGACAAAAGGGAATTTGGTTTCAACGAAGATGCCTTTTTTACAGTGTATTACCTTAAGCAAGTTTAATTTGAGAAATGGCATAAAACGAAGAACGATAGTTCATAGACATCAGAGTAAGGCTGCCGGCAGATCGGACTCGGTGGCCAAGTTGGTGATTGGTTAGGGACTCCTGAAGGAAGTGTACTTGCAATTACTGAAGAAATGTACTGTTAAGAATATTTTACTCATTAAGACAATTTGTATCCACAAAATGGGTATCAATTGTCTTTTCTCTTGTATAATGAATGTGAATGAATTGTCCAAGAAGTGAGGTGACTATATGTATGTACCTGTAGTTTCAACTGACATCGAAATTGCACGGGCTGATTACTTGGACTACAAAGCCACTGGGCACAGTAAGTTTTTTGACCGATACCGCATTTTGAATAGTGAGATGGATCCTGCCAACTTACTAGGGCTGACAAAGCTTTACCCTGCATTTGCATACGTATTAAGGGAAGACCTTGGGACGCTTGATCAAGAACCGCGGCTGCGTGTTTATAACGTTTTGGAAAGGCGATTTGATTTATAATTTTCAAAAAGGGGGATTTGATCTTGAGCAATTATCGTACGTTTATTGAAAGCGAAGTGCCTGAGTATCTAGAATGGAGAAAGCTGAACCCAGAAGGTTTTGTCCTTACATAAACACATGGAAACCAAGCAGATCCATTACGAACATAATTCATTCCGCAAAACGGTGTCCGTCGTTGGACAACCCACCGCTTAAGAATCGAGATAATCCGATTACGCCCGAGCATCCAAAGCTATGTTCAATAGATATACAGGATCTGATTGACGTAATGGAATCAAAGGGCTTACCGTACAAGCGATGTGGTCTTCGCGGTTGCTTGGGAGTACATACTGGATCGCTGAAGAAGGGGGCTGAGTTGGGATGAAGAAGTACTTAGGTGTTCTGGGTGTAGGAGCAGTTTTGATTGTGCTTTTCAGTCTTCTTGTATATCCAACTGTTGTATAGGTACGACCACGACCCATATTTGCGTACTGATACGTCTTATGTTGTAAAAATCAATAGATTGACTGGGGATTCTGAGGGGTGGAAAGTAATCGAAGCCAAGAATACTCAAGTCCCCACAGAAAAGAAGTGATGGACGCAAAATACCGAAAGGGGGAGCGTTTTTGAAGAACGATTTTAATTTAGTGAATTGCGGTCATTGCGGAAATATGCAACAACATTATCCTTGTTGGCATTGTCGACAATACACCCTCTGTCTAGGTTGCTCAAATGCAGGGCGTGTAGTTCCATGTAAATCTTGTGAACAGCGAAAACTAGAAGAAGTAATTCCCCGTGAATTGAAGCGGACTGTAGAATTTGATGTCAAAGACAACACCATGTATAGGGACCATGATTCTTCTACAATTCTCCCCCCTAGAACCAATCGTGATCGGAAAATTAGCGAGTACTACAAGAAAAGAAATCGGAATGAAGACAACGATTAAAGCCATTATGTTAAAATTTGTGAAAAGTTAGGAAGCGCCTGTGCAAAGAAGGCTACTGACTTCGTCCCGACTATATGTTTCCTTTTGCCCAGATAGTTTATCTGGGTTTTTGGTGTTTTTATCCATTGCTAAATATATTTAAAAATTTCCTTGCATAACGAATACGTGTTCGGTATATAATATGTAATACGAATAGATGTTCGCATTTTGGTGGTGTGATTATAAGTGATTAGTCAAAGAATCGAAACTGAAGAGGATATTCAAATTATTAAAGAATACGCTTTGTTACCCATTTTGCTGGATATGTTAGCAAGAGATATGGATGAACTGAAAATTTATAGGGATAAAATAGTGTATAATCATGTCCTTTTTTACCTTAAAGAAGTTGAGTGTGCGATTTATCCCGAGTTGCAAAGCATTAAAAGTAAGATGAGAACGCGAGATATTAAAGTTTTGAATACAGAAATGAATTCATTGGGCATTAATGTCGAATATAAAGTGCGCGGTTATATCCACCATTTCACAATGTTGAGGAGTTTGGTTAAAGCAGAGCTAATGACCATGCTAATGAAAATGCGGAGGCGGTTAGGATGAAAGAAGAACGCGAGAAAATTATTTTTTTAGCGGATTGCATGAGCTTCTACGCCAGCGTCGAAAAGGCGGATCATCCAGGATGTAAAAACAAACCGGTTGCTGTGGCCGGAGACCCAGCAAGAAGATCAGGAATAATTTTAGCAGCATGCCCTATTGCAAAGAGCTTTGGAGTAACTACAGCGGAGCGTCTTGGTGAGGCACTAAACAAGTGTCCGGAACTCGTTATTATGCGTCCGCGCATGCAGCATTATATTGATGTCTCGCTGATGATCACGAAGATTTATGAGGAGTTCACTGATCTCGTTGAAGTCTTCAGCATTGATGAGCAATTTTTGGATGTTACTGCAAGCTTACCTATCTTTGGAGATCCTGTAACCATTGCCAAGTCGATTCAACAAAAAGTTCTAAGTCAAACAGGGGTATGGGTAAGAGTAGGTATAAGTTCTAATAAGATACTTGCTAAAATTGCAACTGATATATGGGCCAAGAAGAATGAAAGTGGCATTTTTACTTTGCCCAAAACAGAAGTTGAAGCTTTTTTGTGGCCGCAACCAGTAAATAAGATGTTCGGTGTCGGCTCGCGCATGACAGCACATTTTGCTCGTCTTGGAATGACCACGATCGGCGATATTGCCAGAACGCCGCTACCACGTCTTAAGGATAAATTCCGTGCTCGCTTTGGGAAGCAATCAGATATTCATGCTGAAGTCATGTGGAGAACCGCGAATGGCCTAGATGACTCTCCCGTCACACCTGGCACTTTTAATGCAGCTCCTAAATCAGTCGGTCACATGATGACTTTGCCGAGAGATTACACTGAAAATATTGAGGTAGACACGATTCTTCTCGAGCTCACAGAGGAGGTTTGCCGAGATTGCCGTCGTAAAGGGTATATGGGCTGGGTCGTCTCAGTTAGCTGCATGTGCAGTCCTTACGAAACACCTACGGGCTTCTCACGGCAAATGAAGATGCCTGATCCAACTAATAACACGAATGCAGTTTACGAAGCCGTCAAGATACTATTCTATCGTTACTGGGATAAAATGCCGGTACGCCGCGTAGGAGTGACGCTTAGTAATCTTGTAGATGATGAAGGATACCAATTGACACTCTTTGAGGATCAGGTGAAGTCAAGAGCCTTAGATAAGGTTACTGACAAAATTAAGGATCGTTACGGCAGTGCTGCTATTGTAAGGGCATCATCGCTTACTACTGCAGGGCAAGCAGCAGAGAGGTCGATGAAAATTGGAGGACATTATAGATGAGTAAAAAACTGGAAAAGAATGGACTGTGGGAATCTAGCCGAATGATGCTTCCACAACATAAGGAGGCATTTCAGAACAGACTTAACGATAAAGTAGTTCAACATGGCCGCCCAACAGCAGAAGAAATCAATATGATGAGAGATTATGCTTTATTACCCATCATATATTCGATTATTTTAAAAAAGGCCCGAGAGGTAGAGGGCTCTTCCGAAACGTTAAGAGTGCTCTATTCTAAAGTTGCCCAGGTTCTTGCAAAAAACATTCATGCCGATTTATCAAAAGTAAAAAGAAGCTTGATGGAAAAAAACATCCGCATTTTTGAAGAGGAAAAAGATGATCGGATGATCCGATACAGATATATCTACGGAGGGTACGAAGACAGTTTTACAATCACTAGAGATTATATGCGTGCGGAAATAGGTGTGAGGATTGGACGTTATGCTGATGGTCTTGTAACTAATATGTATGGCGCGGCAAGGTCAGATGAGAAACAAATATAAACCATGAAGAAGCCCGATGGAAAATGTCTCCATCGGGCTTGATTTATTAAATAGAAATAAGCGGGGCGCTTTCGTTAGTGTTATGTACCCAACGGCTATTCAAATCGTTCGTTATGCTCCCTTTCATGTTTCAACTCCCCCTCACGTTCTAAACGGATTTCTTCAACAAATGCTCTTTCCTGTTGTATAGCCCAATCCTTAACGATAGGATTTTCATGGTTTTGAAGTTCTAACAAAAGGTGTAATCGAGACTGTAGTATTTCTGCCCGGGATCCACTCCATGAGGTTGGCCTAAACCTTGACTTTAACTTGTTTAAAATAAGAATGGGGTCGGAGGAATTGTTAATTAAACTCATTGCTAGTGGTGTCCATTGCAGTCCGCTGCCAAGATCTCTATATGGCACAACAACTGATGCGGCTACGGGATACCTTGTGGTGGGATTAACATTACACCATTTTAGTATCACATCATCATTGATAGCTAATATCGGATTACGGTGCGTCGCAATATCCTCCGAAAACAATCGGGCTATCCTATAATTAAGATGATCGCTTTTCCCGAGAAAAACATCAATGAAGACTAATGGATGTGAAGAAGCTAATGAAAATAAGCTTTGATCATAATCTGTAGTGGAAATGTCGTAATTCTCCAATGCCTCAGTAATTTTTGTGAGAACTATGCGAGTATTCTCGCTCGCGGCTTCGTTAGCAAAACAATATTCTAAGATGTTTGCTAATTTGTAGTCTATACCGGGAGCATTCTTACCGGAAAATGTATACTCGATGAGTAATTCTTGTCCTATTGAAGCAATTAATTCACTAACATCATCTTTTATCTTTGCGTGAATTCTCATCTGAAGAATATCAATAGCAACATATATACCTTCACTTTTGGAGGATATTTTTCTCAGCAATTCACATAGATCAGCATCATCGATTACATCATGAGCCTTTCCGTAAGCTAAATTTCCATATACCCATACTGGTGCCACCCCTAGATCAAGCGAATGCATAAGCCGCGCAACACCTTTTTTGCTTATGTCCACACTGGTTTGAATAAATGGAAACACCACAGATAGAACCTTATTAGTAACAGCTTCGTCTAACAAGTCCTCAGATAGATTATTATTTGATTTAGAAAGGGTGTTTAAAAAACCTCTCAGTAACTGGAAATTACGTTTAGGTTCATCTATTAAAGATAATTGTTCCACAATTTTACCCCAGACATTTCTCGGATCACCATTCCCTTCTGCTAAACCTTGTCCAAATTGAAATATCCTCATACCCTCATTACTTAAAAGCTCGGGCAATAGCTCGTGAAAAATATCCATTTGTGATCCAACTTCACGTCCGAATGTACGAGTTCTTTCTTCTACCATTGTATAAACATCGCTTGCGCTTCCGCCTTCATCTTCAACTGCATCGATCAAGTCATAAGTAGTTCTAAACCCGGACAGAGTGTATAATTTGATTTGATCTATAAAATTAGTCGGCTCTAAAAGTTTGATTATGGTATCCAATCTAGATACTACGTCCGGTACCATATTTTCTGCATCAAACCTTTTAGTGCTTTTTACGGCTACCCATCCTTCACTCCAACTAGCCTTTGCTGAAATAGCTTCTATAGCAGTCTCCAATTCATCATACATGGCCGCCTTTGTCCAGAGACCTCGGAACTTCTCAGCCAGAAGGCTCTTAAGTTTAATTGATACTGGGTTCTCAGAAACGGAAATTGCTACTGTGTAATCAAGAAATAATTCATACCATTGTTTTACATTTTCATTATTTTCAGGTGAATAGCCATAATCTCTTGCACGAGCACCAAATTCGAAATCATAAGAGGAACTAAAATGCCAAGACTCCAACGCCGCACTTAACAAAGAAACGCCCAAGTTTGCATGATCTTCTGAATCAGACTCTATTAATCTGGAAATGACATTTAATCTTTGTACAGGAGAAGCATGGGTGCCAGATAGATAAATATAAAAAAGCGATTTTAATAAACTTCTTATTGAATCGCTTTTTTCATTTGGGTTTTCCGCCAATGCAAATTGACACAGAAGATGAGTTGATCTTTCGAATAATTCTTGTTCATATGCTATTGATCTAAGAAGTCGTGTGAAATATCTAAAATGATTATTTTCTCGAGTGAAAAATTTTCCAACGTCTTTTTGATTAGCAACATTCTCAATAGTTGAGAGGATTAACGTAGGATCCACCGGAGCGATATTTCTAAACAGAGTAATACCAAGTTCATTTAAGTCTCTAATATCTCGTAAAATGCCTGTATTAGATAACCAATCGTGTACAATTTCTTTTGCAGCAGCAGAATTATGAAGATAACCTAGTCGTCTTGAGAAAGAGGTTAACAACCTCTCAGAACCACCACTTAGAAAAAATTTAGTGATGTCGCTATTCGGGATATTTTCCAATGCTCTTGTGGCCAAACGGTTAGCAACTGCGTGAGGTAAAACAGCTCGCCAATTACTTCTTTGTTGTACAAGATCACGACGTTTCAATTCACTGATATTTTCGTAAAGTTCTCGAACGCTCATTTCTAATAAGGAACCTAAGAGCGTAAGTTCAGTATTTTCGTCTTCTCCAGTTCTGCAATCGAATGAATACACTAGGGAACAAACTTCTGCTGCTTTTTGTAATTTGCTGTCTGGTATGTTTCGTTGAAAAAATAACCTTTCAAATAATTCTTGGTCTCTTAGTCTGGAAATATCCTCTCCTCTTTCAATTGTTCTTGCTAGGGCGATAGCAATACGAGCATTTCCACCGGAGAATTCAGCTATTGTACGTGCGCTTACTTGGCTAATTTGACCAAATCGTGCAAGCATAACCTTTTCAATTAATTCAACTGAAGCTGGTTCAAGTCGATAAACGTCCGTTTCTTCAGGTTGATCTTCTCTGACGTCATACTCGATTGTGATCAAACTAATAAGACTTCCGGCTACCGAACATATGGAAGTCAATCGTCTATGTAAATCCGGTGGGCAATTATCAATAACAAGTACAATTGGCTTCTGGAGTGCAATCAACCTTTCCGTGAAATTTCTTGGGTCTGGGAAGGGACTATCACTAATATCAGAGTAAAATACTTGAGATCGATTTAATGGCATATCACCGATTCGTTCATCAAACAAAGCCTGTATTAGTCGAGTCTTACCCACTCCAGACAACCCAACTAAACGAACCGAGGATCTTGGACGACTAAGTGTATTCCTAAGTTCATTTATACCATCTACTATAGAAATACCTTCTGGATTTGTATTTGTAGCATTATATAATCGAACATGTGCATCAGCAATGTACTCTTCTTTAATACCTTCGGGGCAGTTAGCCCAATTATCGTATGCTTTCCATCCATGAATTGGCCTTCCGATTTTTTCTCGTACCCATAGAACAAGTGCAGGATGTGTACGAACCCACCCAGCTACTCGTTCGCGATCATAGAAGTCAAGCTTGATCTGTGAAGAATTTACGTAATCAGATGTTGCATTCTGCATCGCTGTTTTTCTTTTTTTTAATGATGAGTCCGATGTTGATCCTTGGCTACTTATAATGATGTAGGCTCCATTGGCATCTGCTAAATCTTTAATTACTTGCCTAAGTGCGCCTTCCGGACGCATTTCAGTGATGATTTCAGAAGGTGGCATATCAGGTTTTTTTACTTGAAATCCTGTACCTGATCTTGGTATAAAACTGTCGCTAGGTAAAGTAGCGGTTATCTCAACACGAACATCAAGCCCACCATCACTTGCATTTTGATGGCCACCCCATGTAACCCCTGCGATAGGTAAACCAGCAGAACGTAACTCTGCTTCACAAAGAAGGCCAACAAGTGATCTGAGATCTGTATCGTTTAATTCTTTTATATCATTACCTGTAATTTCAAGCATAAAAATCCTCCTTTGAATCTAAGTAATTTGGCATATCGTACTGATTTGTTCTCAACGAATATCTAAAAATAAAAGCATTTGCAATCGCGTTAGAGTTTCTTGCATGTTGGACGATAAACGGAAACTGAGGGTTGCGTGTCCTTGGTTTATTGATCATGTACAAATGGGCACTTCTATTTGTAGCATTTTCAATTCTAGCTTTCAATTGGACAAGTTCTTGCCATTGTAGCCATTATCGTTTCACTCCTCAAGAATGACAAAAAGGGGGAGAGAGTGAAAAAAAGCGTTGCTTTAACCCAAGCTTCCATAATTCGCTGCTTTCCGCGATTAAATGCCAATTTTATTATAAAGCATCTACCAATACCTGGAAACATGTATGTCTTTAGCACTACTTAAGTTCATTTTTTAGCGAAGTATTAAGGAAAATAAACCATTAGACTGGCGATGGCGTTAATACGAACAGGCAGGATAGTTACAATAAAGGAAAAACTATTATTATAGAGAATAAGTTCATAAATACGTATTTGGGGGTACTCTCATGTAATATAAGTATTCCACTGAGGTAGAATGAGATTTAAATGTGAGCGATTACTTAAATATGGAGTGAAAACAAGTGAGAATAGAATTTAATAAGGTATGCAATGAACTACTTATCCATGAACAAGTAATCGATAAAGAAAAGATTCTAGAACTGAAAAGAATTTCCAAAAAAGGTGTCAAAGAAACAATCGTAAGTGATATTTATAACGTAATTTTAAGCTTGTTACAGAGTATGGACTATAGTAAGTTAGTTCAAACTGGAAAATTAATTGATTTATTTATCGAATTTAATAATAAGTTTCTTAATACAAAAGGATATTTTAATACTAATCTTTCGAGAAAGAAAAAAGCGCCTTACTTTTATATCATGATGTTCGCAATGGATTTGTGTACCAAATATGCGGTTTTACTCGAAATCCTAGGTTTACCTGGAGAATCTTTCAAATATTTAATTAAAGGTTATGATCCGTTGCATGTAACATATTGTAAAGATTTAGGTACTGGAGATCTCGTTCTAAACCCAGAAAGATATGAAGAGTTTGAGAAGGATTGGATAATGTTTATCAGTAGTAAGGTTCCATTAGTACGTCAAAATTATATGAGGCGCGAAGCGTTAAACATGCGTTTACGCCTTGTTTTAGGTGATATTAATAATGAAGGGTACAGCAAATATGTAAAGAACCAATTTTATATAACATTGGGTGTGTTCGCAACCCCAGAAGATATTAGGTATCTTTCAAATGCAGCTTTAGTACTTTCTAAGTACTACAATGATATTGACTTTGTAAAGACAGTTCTAGATCAAGCAATTTCAGATCTTAAAAAACAACTAAATATAGAACTGCAAAAAAAATCTAGTGATGCATTTGATATTGCCTATACACTATTTGAACTTGAAAGAAATATTTCACATGCCTTAACTGCAGCCCAATCCTTAGATGCATCTCAAATGGATAGAGAACAACGAGTATTTGGTGATCAACTTCGACACAAATTAACTCTACTAGGTAATGAACTTCAATTTGATGAGATGAGAATAAGAAATTCATTCGAAGGGTTTTTGAACCTTATTAATTCTATATTCAAAGATGAAATTTATAATAAAATCGCGAGGCAGCGGCATAGTCAAGTAATAATTGATACAGTTATACATTGTATTAATAACAACCGTGCTGATCTCGCTCTTGAACTGGCTTATCAATGGAAAACGAATCATAAATACGAATCGAATCCAAATGAAGCTATTATTTTAGCAATAGCAAATCTTAATAATGAGCACGTTTATTATTTAATTGACCAACAACACGAGTTCTCTGCCTTACAAGTAAGTAGTGAATTGAATTCTAATGAAATAATTCGATTACAAAGCGAAATAGAAGGTGCATGGATGGTTATTCTTGAAGACCCAGATACCTTTTATTACGACACTGATTTAATGGGAAGAAATAATGTCAATGTTTCAAACGATTATGAAAACAAATTGATAGATTTTTATGGCCTCAACGCTCTAAAAAAAATATTAGTCGATCTACCCAAGAATGTTGAAATACGTTTTTTTGAACTTTCATGGAGTAACACACCAATCATTCCAATGTTAGTAGGGGAAATAGGCAGATCAATCAGTGCTTTAACAAGTAATAAGCCATATGTACAAAGAAGCATTAAAAAAGTTCTGATTTGGTGTGATCCTGAAGATAATCTTTATTTTGGACAGAATGAAAAAGATTATATTGTGTCAATATTAAATAGTTTTCAAATTGAACCATTGATATTTAATGGTAGCAAAGAATGTATAAAAAGTAAGTTTATTCAACACTACTCGAGTAATGATTACGATTTAATATGGATTATGTGTCACGGAAGTTTTGATTCCGATGATCCAACTAAGTCACTACTTTTTGTTGAAAAAGATAATCCAATTACAGCAAAAGAGTTATCTGACATATCACCTAAAGATAGGATGGATAGAAGACTTTTGGTCCTTAATGCCTGTCAAAGCAGTGTATCATCAGTTCGATATAATTCTATGGGATTTACCGGTTTAGGAACAATGATAACATCAGAAGGCCAATCCGTGATAGGGCATCTGTGGTCTGTAGATTCTAGAGCAAGTGCGGTATTTGGAACTTTACTTCTGAAGAATTTAATGTGTACTGCTGTATGGACTGAGGCTATGGTTGAAACTATTATAACTTTGCGACAAGAAAATGAGAGGATAATAGATAGTTTGAAGGAAATAGTAAAGGATTTTAGTTTAATCACACCTTATACTACCCTTCAACTAAGAGATTTATATTTTTCTTGTTCTTCAATCATTTATATTTAAATTAAAAATAAGATATATTAAATGGATTGTTTTTTTAAAAATGATTTTCCAAGCTGTACTGGGCTGAGTAAATGAACCTACCATTTATCATTTCTTGAATTACTTCTTCTTGACAATATATAGAGAACCCCCTGCCTACCATCGTTCGACACCTGTAATATAGTCTCTATGAACTAAAGAAGTAGAAATTGATTCAATTTTTGAAACAGGTGATAATTTCAAGTTTGTTAATATTGAGGAGGAATCGCTTTGACCAATGCATTTGATTGGAAGATATTATTAACCAGTGTGACCATAAGTGCCTTAGTTACTTCTGTTCTTGGGTCGTGGCTTAAAAGTCGATTTGATAAAGCACTTGAAAAACATAAATACGAATTAGAATTAACAAAGGTCAAGGTTAACTCAGAACATCAAAAAGATATTGAGATTTTGAAATCAAATATTGCTCAAATAAACGATTTAAAGAAAAAGAATTTAGAGTATTATCAAGCTATTTTTCAAGTATCACAAAGTAAAAGATTAATAGCGATAGAAAAAGTGTGGGAAAATTATCTAGATATCCGCGGATATATTTCACCAATAATTAGCTTTTACAGTTGTTTGCTGCCAAAAGAATATCTTGAAGTATATAAAGAAAAGAGTTCGAAAAATCCCTTTGATCTACAATCATTGGATACACGTACATGGATACCTAGTTTTGATTCTATTAAAGAAACTGTTGAGATAGAAAAGTTGCGCCCATTTCTTGGTGAAACGCTTTACTTGAAAGTAAGATCAGCATACTACGTTGCCATAAGATTAGTTTATAAATTCAAAATAGAGTATGATAATGGAGTTGAATATCAATGGATTAACGATGAATTGTTAATGGGACATATTGAAGTTTGTCTTGGTACAGATTCTTCTGAGTTTCAGTATATTAAGAGTTCTAACAACCCAATGTATATACAACATGTTTTTGGTTTTATCAGTAATGAATTAAGCAAAGTGATGAACGAAGTTATTTCAGGTGATCTTGGGTCGAAATTAAGTTTAGAAAAAACGCAATTACTTCTAAATAATAATCAGTTTAATAATAATATTTTCAAATAAAATACTAGTTTTATTGGAGTAGCATCTTTGAAAAGATGCTGCTTTTTTATTGGTTTAGTTGAAATTATAAGTTCAATTAAACAAGCTATATAACATAAATAATTGGTTTGTAAACGAAAGTGTCCAGTAATGGTCAATAAATGCAATAAAAAATGCAAAGAAACCAGATAGACAATCCTAGTGGATAGTGTATTGGTACCAAAAGCTGATCGGAGTGCAAGGTATATCGTCAAATACATATAAATAAAGATAAAGTTCAACAAAATTCAACATTAATTTAAATTAGGTCTTGATAAGTTGATTGCGAGAGCTTCTATGCCAGTGTTGAGAAGGCGGATCATCCGGGCTTCAAGGATAAACCCGTTGCGGTCGCTGGGGATCCTGCGCTGAGGTCGGGCATCATTCTGGCTGCCTGCCCTGTTGCCAAAAAGTATGGTGTATCTACAGCAGAGCGACTGGGTGAGGCGCTTAAGAAGTGCCCAGAGCTGGTCGTGATGCGCCCGCGCATGCAGCATTATATTGATATTTCTCTTATGATTACCAAGATCTACGAAGAATTTACCGATCAGGTTGAGGTTTTTAGTATTGACGAGCAGTTTCTTGACGTCACGGCCAGCTTGCCGCTCTTCGGAGATCCGTTAACTATTGCGGAAGCCATCCAGCGCAAAGTGCTCCGGCAAACGGGCGTGAGGGTCCGAATCGGGATTAGCTCGAATAAAATTCTGGCGAAGATTGCGACCGATATTTGGGCGAAAAAGAATTCGAGCGGCGTCTACACGCTGCACCCGTCAAAGCTTGCAGAAACCTTATGGACACAGCCGGTCAGCAAGATGTTTGGCGTCGGCTCGCGGATGACTGCGCATTTTGCCAAGCTGGGGATGTACACCGTTGGCGATGTGGCCCAAACGTCGCTGCCGCAGCTCAAGAACAAATTCCGTGCCCGCTTCGGCAAGCAGTCGGATATTCACGCCGAAGTCATGTGGCGAACGGCCAATGGTCTCGATGACAGTCCGGTCACGCCGACGACGTTCGATACGGCTCCGAAGTCGATCGGTCATATGATGACGCTGCCGCGGGATTATGAGGAGTCTTCGGAAGTGAACACGATCCTGCTGGAGCTTACCGAGGAGGTTTGCCGGGATTGCCGCCGCAAGGGATATATGGCTTCGATTGTGACCGTTAGCTGCATGTGCAGTCCTTTCGATGCGCCGACCGGCTTTTCACGTCAAATGAAGATGCCCGATCCGACGAATCATACCCGTACCGTTTTTGAAGCGGTGAAGCAGCTTTTCTATAAATTCTGGGATACGATGCCCGTGCGCCGCGCAGGTGTTATGCTGAGCCAATTCGTCGAGGATCATACGTATCAGCTGACGCTTTTTGAGGACCAGATCAAGGCGCGAGCACTGGAAAAAGTGACGGACAGCATCAAGGATCGATATGGCAACGCGGCGATTGTGCGTGCTTCCTCCATGACGACCGCAGGTCAAGCACAGACTAGGGCGCTCAAAATCGGAGGGCATTATAAATGAGTAAAAAGTTGGAAAAGAACGGCCTCTGGGAATCCAGCCGCATGATGCTGCCGCAGCATCGGGAAGCTTTGCAAAACCAACGCAACCATAAGCCTGCTCCGGCAAATCGGCCCACGGCAGAAGATATCGGGGTGATACGCGACTATGTGCTGCTGCCGCTGATGCACGGGATGATTAAGCGCAAAGCGGGCGAAATCGAAAAATCCTCCGAAACGCTGCGAACGCTTTATGCCCGCGTGGCCCATGCGCTTGCTGCGCAAATTCTGGCTGATCTCAGCGAAACCAAAACGAAGATGATGCAGCGAGGCATCCAGTTATTCGAGGAGAATAAGGATGACCGTGCGATTCACTACCGCTATCTGTGCCGGGGGTATGAGGATACGCTGATGATCGCCAAAGATTACATGCGCGCCGAGATCAGCGTGCGAACAGCCCGGTACATTGAGCAATTGCTTGCCGTCGTGAACAACGCTCGGAAGGCTGATGAACAGAAGGTTTGATGATAGAGTTCCGCGCAGCCCGATAGAGAATCCTCTGTCGGGCTGCGCGAATTGACGGGAGTCTTTCTTTTTCACATAATGGAGAGAGAGTTTGGAGGCAAAGGGTGGGTATACCGAATGTGTGGACGCTACACGATCACTGTGACGCTAGAGGAACTAATGCTTCGTTATGATACTTATTACCAGTATCCGGCTAGATACAGCCCCAAGTACAATGTAGCCCCAGGGCAGCAAGTGATGGCCATTGTCCATGACGGAGAGAAGAACAAGCTCGGCGAGCTGCGCTGGGGACTTATTCCCGAGTGGGCGAAGGATGAGAAGATCGGCTATCAAATGCTCAATGCCAGGAGCGAAACGCTCGCCGAGAAGCCAGCCTTCCGCAAGCCGTTTGAGCGCAAGCGCTGCCTGATTCCGGCGGATTCCTTTTATGACTGGAAAGGAACAGGGAGGCATAAGCAGCCTATGCGGATCATGCTGCGGAGCCGAGAGATTTTTAGCATGGCAGGGTTGTATGACACTTGGACCGCTTCGGATGGGACACGCATATCCACTTGTACCGTCATTACGACAGAGTCGAACGAGATGATGGCTGAAATTCATGAGCGGATGCCCGTTATTTTGCCGCGAGAGCTGGAGGCTGCTTGGTTGGATCGCCAGGTCACGAGCCCCGATAAGCTGCGTCCGCTGCTGAGGCCGTATCCGTCTGACCAAATGATGGCGTACGCCGTATCCACTCGCGTAGGCAACGTTCGCAATGATGATGAATTATGTATAGAGCCATTAAGCCTGCTGCTGTAAGCAGGATGGAAGAACAGAATGGGAGAGTTAGTGAGATGAAAATGCGCACGATCATCAGCATTTTAATGGTACTGGCAATTATTTTTGGTTTGAACGGTTATATCGGTTGGCATGTGAAGGTGTTTTTGGCTGACCAGTTGGGCTCTTGGTTTCATTCCGGGGTGTATTGGATTGTTTTCTGGCTTGTCGCCTTGTCCTACCTGCTGGCATGGGTGGGCTCGCGTGTGCTGCCTGCAAGCGTGTCCAGAGTATTCAAAATAGTCGGATCGTATTGGTTTGCTATGATGCAATTCGGCTTTCTGCTGCTGCCTTTGACTGATCTGGCTATCGGCGTGCTTCATCTGGCCTCGGTTTCACCGGATACGTACAAGCCGATTCTCGGATGGATTGATGTAGCCATCGTTCTATTCTTGATGCTTCGCGGTTCCTACAATGCACGTACCCCTGTGATCCGGAAATATGATGTCACCATTGCTAAAAAAGCCGGAGACTGGGATCAGCTGCGCATCGCCGTAGCGTCTGATATTCATCTGGGCTCCATCGTTGGAAACCGTCATTTGCGCAAGCTGGTTGCGCAGGTCAATGGGATGAAGCCGGATTTAATTCTTTTGCCTGGGGATGTCATTGACGATGATATTAAGCCTTTTATCCGATATGAGATGGGAAAAACGATGGGAGAGTTGAAGGCTCCCCTCGGGATTTATGCCGTGCTCGGGAATCACGAGTACATTGGAGGACATATTCCAGCCTTCGTGGAACAAATGAAGAAGATTGGCGTTCAGGTTCTCATGGACGAAACCGTTCATATTATGGACCGCTTGTACATCGTAGGCCGTAAAGACAAGGCGGCTGAACGAACTGCCGAAGGACGTAAAGCGCTGGCGACCCTGCTGGAAGAAACAGATGGGGGGCAGCCGATTATTGTAATGGACCACCAGCCTTATCACTTGGATAAAGCGGCAGACGCTGGTGCTGATGTGATGCTGTCCGGTCATACGCACAGAGGGCAAATGGCGCCAAATCATTTGATCACAAGAAGACTCTTCGAGCTCGATTGGGGCTATTTGCGCAAAGGGAATTTGCACGCGATCGTTTCCTCAGGTTTCGGCACGTGGGGACCGCCTATCCGGCTGGGCAGCCGGTCGGAAATCATTCAGTTAACGATTCATTTCAAAAAGTAGCGAGAGTAGAGGGATAGCCCGTATGCAAGAGACAGACAAAAAACAAATTACCCCAGTAGAACTAGCTGCAGCCATGATGCAGTTTACGATGAAAAGCATAGATAACAGCTGGGATACGATTAAACCAGTCGCTGCGGCTTATTTAAAAGAGCCAGTATTATCGGAAGCGAAAGAAGAAGAGCTGCTGCGGGAAATTTACGTAGCGGCCTTGGCGCTGGAAATTTACTGTATTCCTCACGCCTTTGATGCAGAGACAGCCCGTCTTGTAAGCTTGGGAATGGGGGAAGTTATGGCTTCAGAGCATTTGGCCGAGCATCAATTGTCGGAATCGATTCGAGGGCGCTATCTGCCGCGATTGGAAGCCGTTAACTTAAAGGCTCCTGATGACTTGGCGCTTGCCCTTGTCGAGGAGGCTGCTTTTATCCTCTATGACCGCTTGGAGCTTCCGCTTAAGCCCGCAGATCTGAGCCATAGCCTGTTGTGGGCCAAGCTGCTTCCTTTTCTTATTCAGCTTGTGGGGAAGTGGCCAATCCTTTCGGCGAAATTCGACGTTCAGGTCAGAACTTCTTGACTTAAAGGTAATAATTACGAATAATAGATGGAAGTAAACGATTATGAACCACATAGGATTAGAGGCAGCAGCTCTATCTTATGCTGAGTGGAGGTACGAACGAGATGTCACCAAAGTCACCAAAAAGAGTTACCGTCTACCTATTATCCGGATTCCTTGGCAGCGGCAAAACGACGCTATTAACGAAGGCGATTGATCATTTTACCGAAGCGGGCCGCAAACCCGCCGTCATTATGAATGAAATCGGAGAAGTGAACCTGGATGGACAATTGGTTGCCAGCGAAGTGCCGATGTCCGAGCTGCTTGGCGGCTGTATCTGCTGCTCGAATCGCGGAGATCTGGGGTTGGCGCTGAAAGAGCTAGTCACCGATGAGCAGCCTGATCTGATCTTCATTGAATCAACAGGGATTGCGAATCCGATGGAAATTATTGATGAAGTCACCGATGCTTCGCTTCTTCTTCCAGTAGAGCTCAAAGCTGTCATTACCGTCGTAGACGCACCGCAGCTGCTGGAGCTAAGCCGAACAAGCCGGGGCAAGACCTATAGGCTGATGCAGGAACAAATTCGCTGTGCGAATTTGCTTTTGCTGAATAAGACGGACCTGCTTCAGACAGAGGCTCTTCAGGAAGTGGATGCGCTTGTGCGAGATTGGAACGCCTTTGCCTCTGTTCATTACACGGTTTTCAGCCAAATTGACATGAGGCTAATTGAAAGGCTAGAAGAAGAGGACACGCTTCAGCCGTCCGCAGGTGGTAAGCATGAGGATGCGCATCAGGAACGGGACCATGTGCACGATCATGAGCATCATCATGACCATGACCATAACCATAACCATGACCATAACCATGACCATGCGTCCCATGCGGAGCACCATCATTCTCACAGCCATGTCATGGCATATACGCACTTTTTCGAGCGTGCCGTGGACAGCCAAGCTTTCGAAGAATTTGTAAGCAAGCTGCCGCAAGAGGTCTACCGGGCGAAAGGAATTCTCAGCTTCTCTGACACATCAAGCCGCTTTCTTTTCCAATATGCCTACAGGGAAATGGACTTTGTCAAAATTACACCCCAAGGGGTCGTGCCAGATGTGGCTGTTTTCATCGGAGAAAATTTCTCCAAGGATGCGGTCCGCACGGAGCTTCTTAAGCTGGAAGCCGCCGCTGACAGCGTTGTAAAATGAAACATATTAGAATCCAAGCAGAATGCTTGGGTTCTTTTTTTTGTGAAATGTGAAAATGAGCTTACTGGTGGGGAATGGCATGATGAAGGAGGAGGGGGGAGTGAGTTAAGGCTGTTTTTCGGCCTTAAAGTTGCCCGAATAGGCTGCCCAGCCGCTGTAAGGCTGAAAAACAGCCTTACAGCTGGGGATTGGCCTAATGAAGGGTGGAGTTTAGTGAGTTAAGGCTGTTTTTCGGTCTTAAAGTTGCCCGAATAGGCTGCCCAGCTGCTGTAAGGCTGAAAAACAGCCTTACAGGTGGGGAATGGCCTGATGAAGAGGGAAGTTTAGTGAGTTAAGGCTGTTTTTGCATTGAAAAAATCTATTAGACACCGGCATGGAGCAGGTGGTAAATTTAGGCATATATTTATTAAGTCGATAGAAATAGTATGATTTGTTGTGTGGGGGCGAAATGTGGAGCGATAGAAACAACTGTAAGTAGAAGATGTAAGTAGAAGATGTAAGTAGAAGATGTAAGTAGAAGATGTAAGTAGAAGATGTAAGTAGAAGATGTAAGCAGAAACTGTAAATAGCAAATAGAAGTAGAAAATAGAAAATAGAAAATAGAAAATAGAAAATAGAAAGAAGGCGCGGCCGCATGGAGCTCTACTGGAAACGCAATCTTTACATGCTGTGGCTGGGGCTATTTTTTAATCATATGGCGTACACGCTTTCTGTACCGTTTTTCCCTATTTTTCTGCAGCATGATTTGGGAATACAGAGTGGGCTAGAGGTGTGGTCGGGCGTGTCGATTTCTATCAGTTTTCTCATTAGCGGCTTGTGCGCGCCTTTCTGGGGTTCGCTTGCCGACACATATGGCCGAAAGCCGATGCTTATTCGTTCTGGCGTTGGGTTAGCGCTGGCGCATTTTGCCAACTTTTTTGTGTATGATCTTTTCTCTTTTATTGTTGTTCGGATTTTTCAAGGGATTATGGCAGGCTTTAGCCCTGCTTCGATCGCGCTGGTTGGTACCAATACGCCAGAGAAGCATGTCGGTTATGCGCTGGGCGTTATTTCGACATCAACGGCGGCCGGAGGCATTCTGGGTCCCTTGGCAGGCGGTGTGCTGAGTCATTGGATGGGGCTGAGGGAATGTTTCGTGGCATCCGGTATCATTACGCTAATTTCAGCTTTTATCGTCCTTGTAGGGGTGAAAGAGGTTCACGAGCGAAAGACGGGCGTCCGTTCCAGTGTTATTCAGGATCTGAAACAAGCGGCAGGCCATCCGCAGCTGATGCGGCTGTTCGGATTAACTTTAATCGTCTCGACGTCGGTGATGATTTTGGAGCCGCTGCTGACGATTTATGTGGTGCAGATCGGAGGAAGCCTGAATAGTGCTTCCCTCAGCTCGGGCATTGTTTTCTCTGCGGTAGGGGTAGCTACGGTTATTATGGGTCCGCGCTGGGGGATCATCGGTGGGCGAATCGGATATGAGAAGATACTATTTATCGGGCTGCTAGGCGGGGCGGTTGGTAATTTGCTTCAGCTTTTTATACATAACCTTGTCGGTTTCGGTATTCTGCGATTTAGCTATGGGCTCTTTTTTGCAGCGGTATATCCGGCCTTGAACGCTCTTATTGTCAAACAGGTAGAGCCTGGATTTCGCGGACGGGCAGTTAGTCTGAACCAATCGTCAAGCCAGTTCGGCATCGTGGCAGGTCCTTTGCTGGGTGGTATTCTGGGGGGATGGATTGGCATTCAGTACGTATTCCTGATTACAGGTATTGTCCTACTGGGAACAGCCGTGGCACTGAAAGGACGAAGCTCTAAAGCGGTGGAGCGAAAGTTGGCGGGGTGAGGGAATCTATTTACTGTTATGCCATTGCGTGGCGGAGGAAAAGTCTGCTTTATCAAAAACAAACAACCGTTCAGGGGTATTCATTCCTTGACGGTTGTTTGTTTTGCTTTGCTTTGCTTTATACTAGAGTCCTCAGTTCAACTCCTTGAGCGGCTCGAAATTAGGGTAAACGTAAGGCGACGCCGGTTTTTCGGTTTTCTCGATCTGCGAGGCTTTAATAATAAAGATGTCGTTTCCGTTGTAGCTGCCGTTTTGGATGGTGCCTGTAACTTTAACCCACATATCCTTCTCGTAAGTCTGGGCGGTGGGGAAGTCAATCAAGACGCCATATGGTGTAGCATCGGCTGAGCAGCAGCTGACAGCAAAGCGGCCAACGACGAATTGGTTGTTGGTCATGTTGTCTTCGCGATAGACGAAACCTGTCAGTTCGATTTTTTTGCCGATAAAATTGTTTTTGAAGAGGTCGATGGACGATAGAATCTCCATATAGATGTCCGGTTTCACAACGATAGTGTCCTTTTTGTATAAAATCATCCCGATCTTGGAGAAGTCTTCATCCCATTCGTTATCGGCCTTGAACATTTGCTGCAGCTGTGCATCGGTCGTCGCTTGGATGGGCGATGCGGCGGCAGTCGCGTTGCTTGAAGCGTTGTTGGAACTCGGCGGAGGAACTGAAGGTAAAGGCTCCGAAGTTGCAGCGGCTTTCTCGTTAGATGTGTCAGAGCTTGTTGGAGCGCTGCTATCGGCAAGCAGGGTTGTTTTGGATTTAGCTATGCTGGATTTGGCGGCGGAAAGATTCATGCCTTTGGCAGCGGCCATAGTACTGCTTAGCGCGGTATCCGGCAGCAAAAAGCCGATGAGCAGCGGCAAAACGAGCAAGCCGTAAGCAACCGTGTTGCGTAAAGCCGAGCGGGAAACGGGCTGCTCACACTCGCAGGCTACCGGGTTGCCCCAATAAGCCCGCAGAGCCATATAGCCTTGATAGCAGGCGATCACATAAAGAAGGACGGAAGCGATTTTGACATATATCATCATGCGCGGGGCTATGTAATATTGCAGGGAATCCGTTTTGGTCAGAACAACAATATAGCTGGAAAATCCCAATAGAATAAGCGTGCGAAAAAAATAATGAAAGCTCATAACGCGGGCAGCGCTCATAATCATTCCTCCTTGTTTGTAGAGCTTGAACTTTTTCAAGTTTTAGGTAAACCGCTCCAAAAGCAATGAACAGGCAAGCACGGAAACAGCGATTAAAACCGAGAGAAGCAGGACGAACTTGGATTTGAAGACGGAAAGCAGCATAAGCGTGCTTTTGAAATCAAGCATTGGACCGAATACCAGAAACGTAAGAAGCGAACCGGAAGTAAACGATGTTTGGAAAGAGGAAGCCACGAAAGCGTCGGATGTCGAGCAAAGGGAAAGAATGTAAGCAAAGCCCATCATGAACAAATGGGAGCTCAGGGGACCTTGACCGATGGCGAGCAAGCTGTCGCGCTGCATGAAAATTTGAATCAATGCGGTAAGCAGGGAGCCGAACACCAGATATTTTCCCATTTCAAAAAATTCATCCGAAGCATGGACAAAAAAAGTGTTTAATTTGCCGGAAAAGCCGCCGCCGCTTGGATGCTGGTGTCCGTCAACGGCTTTCGGAGCGGAGAAATGGGCGCGGCTGATGCGCAGTGGACTGCTTTTGATAAAACGAAATAGCACGAGTCCAATGATGACAGCAACGGCAAAAGCAAGACCCATGCGGGAATACGCGATGGATGGATGATTGCGGAAGGCCATGAAGGTAGCGGCGAATACAATCGGGTTAATAATCGGCCCGGTCACGATAAAAACGACGGCAATATAAACCGGCATCCCTTTGAGAATCAGCCTCCGAACGACAGGAATCATACCGCATTCACACATGGGGAATAAAATGCCCAGCACACAAGCGAATAAGATGCCGAGAATAGGGTTCTGCGGAATGAAACGGCGAATGGTTTGCTCGGATACAAACGTTTGCAGCAAAGAAGAGAGGATGACGCCTAATAAAATGAAAGGAATAGCCTCAAGCAAAATGCTGATGAAGATAGTTTTAAAAGCTTGCGTGTGTTCCAAAGTGAACATCGAGAGCGTTGGCATATCTTTGTTCAAAAAAATAAGCATAAGTAACAGAAAGCAGATGGCTGCAATCACATGCATGCTGGCTCGAAACAAGGTAGTGGGCATTGGCGCAAAACTCCTTAATGATAATTATTACTATTTTAACCTATGTGACTCCAAAGGGGAATAGGACAACTTTTAGAGTCGCAGCTGCTCCGCTACTTGACGTAATAGGTCGATTTGCGGCACTATGTTAATAGAACATTTTATGACAGAGGGGTAATGCAAATGGGTACTCATAAGCATACGATTGACGAGATGCTAAGAGCCATGGCACAAAAAGGCTGGCGCATTACGGAACAGCGCAGGAGTTTGGCAACGTTATTTGCGGAATCGGGAAGCTATTTATCGCCGAAAGACGTTTATGAATACATGAAAGTCAAATACCCGGGTGTAAGTTTCGATACGGTGTACCGCAATCTTCGACTGCTCAGCGAAATGGGCGTTTTGGAGCAGTTTCATTTGACGGACGGCTTGAAATTCAAGGCCAGTTGTCTCTCCCACCATCATCATCATATGATATGTGTGAGCTGCGAGAAGACGGTCACCTTCGAGTTCTGTCCGATGAAGCTAGTGCAGGATTTGCCGGAAAACTTTGAAATTCAAAGCCATCGGTTTGAGATTTTCGGTTATTGTTCGGATTGTAAATCGAGTGCGTCGCCAGAGCGCGTGGAGCATTAAGGTTAGCACGAATCAATCATAAATACAGCTGAGAGCTGCTGCGCAATGGCGGGGGCTCTCTTTTTTGTGCCTGTCCAACAGGGAAAAGGAAATATATAGGAAAATATTTTGTCAAATTTTGATGTAATTTGTTATTGTAAATCGTAAAGTATCGTTTACAATGAAATAAGAAATGTAAATACGAGTCACATCATAGGAGATTTGCTGATGAAGAGCTTCATAGGGAAAAAGGTTAAACAAGATATAGTTAACTCTGTCGGCCTTGTCCTCATTCCCGCCAAAGCGACGATCGGAACGGAAGAGCTGGAACTCATTCAGATGCATCGCGTGGATATGTCTTCGATTGTGTGGGAGATGCCGGCGAAGTCCGTCACAGAGTCCAGCGAAGTTCTTATGCAGCAAACGGTCAAACAAGCGAAACAGTTATTTCAAGGGATTCAAGCAGGTCGCAAAATACCCGTGCATCAATTTCGCGAAGAAATTATTCCAGCTGTCCAACAATTGACCGAAAATCCGAACATCTTCGAGCTATTCGAAGCGGTGCGGGCCAAGGATGATTATACACATCAGCATAATATTGGCGTGGGCGCGCTGTCGACATTAATAGGCAAATGGATGAATCTCAGTAGTGCCGAGCTGGCAACGCTAAGCCTAGCAGCTACGCTGCATGATGTCGGCAAAGTGAAGATCCCGCTCGAAATCCTGAATAAGCCAGGCAAGCTGACCAAAGAGGAATATACCGTAATTAAGCAGCACACGGTGTTTGGTTACGAAATGCTGAGAGACACCGTTGGCGTAGGGCATCGTGTAGCGTCTGTTGCGATTCAGCATCATGAGCGGGAAGACGGCAGAGGGTATCCCTTCGGGCTCAAAAGAGATCAGATTGATGTGTATAGTAAAATTGTCGCGATAGCGGATATTTTTCATGCGATGTCCTCCAAACGTCCTTATCATGAGCCTATGCCCTTCTATGAAATCATCAAGCAAATGCGGGAAGGCACCTTCGGAGAATTCGAGCCGGAAATTATTTCTGTATTTCTCAGCAACATTACCGGTCATTTAATTGGCAACGATGTCTTGTTATCAGACGGCCGCCGCGGAGAGGTTATTTATATTAATCCTCATGATATTGGCAGTCCGCTGGTGAAGGTAGGCAATGCGTTTGTGGACTTGAGCAAGCAAAGAAATATTCAAATTCAATCGATTCTGGCTTAAAATAGATGAGCAGTCTGCCCGAGGTAAACTCAGCGGACTGCTTTTTTTGCGCAGCATGATTTAATCACGGGACGCCGTCAGTCGTTGGTGCCAGTCCGCCTCGAGAGCTTCGATATCAAGATCCAAACCGATGAGAACCAGATAGGGCGCGCTCTCAAAAGAGGCGGGCTGCCAATTGACGCGTTTGCCGGCATATTGCATAAGAACGGATTCTCGCTGTGGACCGAGATGCAAATAGCCTTTGGCGCGCAGCAGAGTGGCTCCCCATTTAGCTAAATAACGATCCACGATGCGCTGTGTCAAGAGGACATGCTCATCGATAGGCAGCGTGAGCGTACGTATTCGTGAGAAAGACGCCGGATGACTGGATGGTTCATGGGGCGGCTGAGCCGGTTTACGGGCTTGGAATTGCATTCTTTTATTAAAGACAGGTGCTGGGGAAGCCACGGGTTCTTGTGAAACAAGCGGGCCAAAAACAAGCTCTAAATCAAACCGACTATGCGTCGTTGGCAGCAGCAGAGAACGCTCATTGGATTTGCGGATTGCTTTTTGTATCGATGTTAATTGTTTGTCAGAGACCAGGTCGGTTTTGTTCAAAAGCAGCAGATCGGCAACCTCAATTTGTCTGCGCAGAGTATGGACGAGTTCGCGGTCGGAGGCGAAAATGCTGTTATAGTCAAGCACATTCTCAGCATCAAGGACGGTAATGACCTTGTGCAGCTTCACCCGCGGAAGCAGCAGGGGCTCGGTCAAGGCATCGACAATTTCTTCTGGATTGGCTACACCGGTTAATTCAATAAGAATGATGTCCGGCTTGCGCGCAAGCAGTTGTTTCACTGAATCGCTGATTTCGCTTTTCTTGCTGCAGCAAATGCAGCCATCGAGCAGTTTGGCTAGGTTCACATTAGGTGAGGCTTGCTGGAGAAGATGACCATCCACATCTTGTTTGCCCAGCTCGTTCATAAGAACGGCGGGTGTAAGGTTAAAGGCGGATGCATCTTGAAGCATGCGGAGGAGCAGTGTTGTTTTGCCGCTGCCTAGAAATCCACTCAGTACAATAACAGGAACTTTGCTCAAAAGGAGATCTCCTTTATGATCGAATTTAAAAGTAATTATTACGAATTAAATTGTAGTACAAAACCGTGGAGGCTGCAAGGCTCATTTTGAATGAAACGTTGTCAGGCAACTAAACCGCGCGGGTAAACATGGTTATAATTGTTTTTCCCCTTGCATGCGAGGTGTAGTATGTTATAGTACGAATATCTTGAAGAATTCGGAGGTACCTTTAGACCAATGAAGTATGTAGCCTAACTTATTTCTGCTAAAACGAAATATTCGTTGTAAGGCAGACTCTACGTTTGTGCAGGTAGAGCGAGTAGGATACGTATGTCTAAAGGGGCTGACTCCTTCGAGGGCTTTTCTTTGCATACCCGATTCATCACTTGTTCTTCCCTGACCGTAGAGCTCCTGCTTACGGTTATTTGCATTCGAACGAAAAGGGAGGAACAGGTCTATGACTTTATTGATAAAAGCAGTGCAGCTGCGGAAGGAATTTGCAGGAAAACCTATTTTTGAACAGGTGGAGATCGATGTTCATGAGGGGGAGCGAATTGCCATTTATGGCCGCAATGGCCTCGGTAAAACCACGTTGCTCCGTCTGTTGGAGCGAACCTTGGAGCCCGATGAGGGGCGAATTGAACGAAGGCTGCCGCTGGCGGAGTGGGGCTGGATGGGGCAGCTGACGGAGGAAGATCAGGCGGTGCCTATACATGCCTATGTCGAGGCTGGCTGCCCAGAGCACTGGGCTGCGAAGATCAGCTTGCAAGGGTTGGAGCTT
Source organism: Paenibacillus alba (assembly GCF_013204855.1). Lineage (GTDB taxonomy): Bacteria > Bacillota > Bacilli > Paenibacillales > NBRC-103111 > Paenibacillus_E > Paenibacillus_E alba. Next base: position 534,798 of record NZ_JABMKZ010000003.1, read on the forward strand.
CAGATGCAGGATGAAGCTTGCAGCGAGCGTCTGCTCGCGGAGTATCAGGTTGCGGCAGATCGCTACCTGGCACTGGACGGTTACCACTGGGAGACCCAGGTGGAACGCATGCTGCTTCAGCTCGGGCTTGGCCGCGAGCTGTGGGAGCTGCCGCTCGGCCAGCTGAGCGGCGGGCAGAAGACGCGCGCCCAACTGGCGCGTCTGATGGTGCGGGGGCCGCGGCTGCTGCTGCTCGACGAGCCGACGAACCACCTCGACGAGGCGTCGCTGGAAGGGCTCGAAGCGTGGCTTCGCGCCTATTCCGGCACCGTCGTCTTCGTCTCCCACGATCGCCATTTCATGGATCGTGTGGCGACCTGCTTGGTCGAGCTGACGCCGACCGGCAGCCGGAAATACCGCGGCGGGTATACCGCCTATACCCGCCAGAAAGAGCTGGAGCTGCGGACGCAGGAGCAGCTCTACCACAAGCAGCAGCTTCTGCGTGAGCAGCTGGAGGAGAGCATTCGCACGTATCGGCAGTGGTTCCACCAGGGCGAGAAGAACGCCCGGAAGGCTGAAGTGCCGATACAGCGTGTGTACTTTCAAGCGCGAGCCGGCACTCACGTCTCGCGGATGAATGCGAAGATGAAAGAGCTGCAGCGCCTAGAGGCGGGCCGGGTGGAGAAGCCGCGCGAGGCGACGCAGCTGAACGTCAAGCTTGGAGCAGGCGAATTCGCAGCCCGCTCGCTGGTGAGCTTGGAGCGGGCTGCATTCGGGTACGGCGACCGCGAGCTGTTCACTGACCTGAGCCTGCGTGTTGACCGCGGCGACCGTCTGGCTGTGCTCGGGCCCAACGGCACAGGCAAAACGACGCTGCTGAAGCTGCTCGTCGGAGAGCTGGAGCCCGCTACCGGCACAGCGCGGCAGCACCCCCAAGCGTCGATCGGCTACTTTTCGCAGGAGCTAGAGCATCTCGACGACGGCATGACTTTGCTGGACAGTTTGCTGACACTGCCTGCCATGACCCAGACCCAAGCGCGCACGATTCTGGGCTGCTTCCTCTTCTCCGGCGATGCGGTGCGCAAGCGCATCAGCGATTTAAGCATGGGCGAGCGCTGCAGGATCGCCTTCCTCAAGCTTTACTTCAGCGGCGCGAATTTGCTGGTGCTGGATGAGCCGACGAATTATTTGGATATTGATTCGCGGGAGCGCATGGAGGAGGCGCTGCTGCGCTATCCCGGCGCCATGGTCATCGTCTCGCACGATCGCTTCTTCATCCGCAAGCTGGCGACTAGGCTGTTGTGGCTCAGCGCGGAGCGCAGCCCTATCGCCTTCGCTGGCACGTATGAGGAATATGCGGAAGCGAGACAACAAAGCGAAAGCTCGCCGGAGCAGCTGGCGAGGGCCAACGAGCGGCGCCAGCTGGAGCTGACGTTGGCGCAGCTCATGAGCGAGGGGACTTGGAGCCCCGAGACTGCTCCAGAGCAGCTGCGAATTATTCGAGATCTCAAGACGAGGCTTACTGAGCTGCAGGGCTAAAAAGAAAAAGCCGGGCGCGCCCCTTCGTGGCGGCGCTTCCGGCTTATTTGCTTTTGGCAACATGCAGCAGCTCAGGGACGGTTACAAAGGTGTAGCCAGCTGCTTTGAGCTTACTAATCAGCGGTCCGAGGGCTTGGACTGTGCCGGACAAGTCTTGGCTGTCAGCGCCACCGGAATGCTGCAGAATGATAGAGCCTGGCTTCGTTTGCTGCATAATATTGTTCAGCACCTGATCTGAAGATAGTGATTTCCAGTCAAGGGAATCGACATTCCAGTTCACAATCAAATAATGGTGGTCAGCGACCCATCTGACCTGCTCCTCATTAATCGCCCCGTAAGGCGGGCGGATGAGCTTAGGCGCATAGCCAATCAAGCCTTGCAGCACACTTTCCGTATTAATAATCTGGCTTTGGAATTTATCGACCGTCAGCTTCGGCAGATTGGCATGGCTGTAGGAGTGATTGCCGATAACATGGCCTTCGTTCACGATCCGTCTAATCACATCGGGGTACGAGCTGGCCTTAGAGCCAAGTACGAAAAAAGTAGCTTTCACCTGATTAGCTTTAAGGACATCCAGTACCTTTGGGGTGAAGCGGGTGTCTGGTCCGTCATCGAAGGTGAGCGCAATTTTCTTTTCCTGTGCAGATCCACGCAGCTTGAAGGTGTCTGGATACTTTACGGCCAGTTGCGAGAGGGTTAGCTTTTTCTGAGATAGCTTAACCCGTCCTTGGTTTTTCTGAACAGGGACCGAGGGCTTCTTGGAAGCTTCGGGCTGTACGGTTTTCTTCGTGTTAGTTTTGGGCGCTGGGCTGGGCGCCACAACGGTTGGCGTTGTTTCAGGTTGAGCGGTCGCCGTTGGTGTTGCAGAAGGCATGGATGTTGAAGCAGGCGTTAGCGTGCTCGTAATTGGCCTTGTTGCAGGCTCCTTATCGAGCTTGCTGCTGTCAATAGGAGATTTTTCTGTGAATTCCTCTTCATGTACATGGGCATTTTGTGCAGAGCGCTGATCGTAATATGGTTTTTTGTTGGTTACACCGCAGCCTGCTGTTAATAGGCAAACAATGACGATGGACCAAACCAGCTTTGTCATGGCAATCCCCTCCGAGCATTTTGAATATGCTCTAGCTTTTGTTAACGAGGGAGATCCTATCCAGTGAAAATATAGCAATCCAGCTGGACATGAACTATTTAGCGGCATAGACCGTCATTACATATATCTAAGACTGGTGAAGAGCCACAAAAAAAGGAGAGGAGTGCGGTTATGTTAGCCTTGATGAGCAACAAGAAATTAGTCTTTGTTACGATTTTTCTACTGTGTGCAGGTTGTATTCATGAAGGAACTTCTCCGCCGTCTCCTAGCCCGAGGCCTTCCTTGCAAACCAAGTCAGATATCGGTTCTACCTTGATTTCCGGGCAGCAGGTCCGTGTAAATACACAAGTGAATCCCGTAAGGCTTATTCCCACGAAAGCACTTTCATTTGTCGATGAGCTGCATGGGTATGGTCTTGCCGCCAGCAATGATGAACTGACGTTTCTCCAAACAAGTGATGGGGGAGTGTCCTGGCAGGCCAAGAGTAAGGTGACTAATCAAATCGGACCTACTTTGCTTTCCTTTCTGGATACGCAAATTGGCTGGATGTTCACAGGGGAGACTGGCACACGCAAGTCGGAGCTTCGATTAACCTCAGATGAAGGTCAGACATGGGAAGTGATTGCCCAGGATTTGCCGGGACTTGAAGGATCGCGAGGGACACCTTATTTTCGTTTTTTTGATCGGCAAAAAGGATTGCTGGCAGTGAGGACGGATAAAGATTTGCAGCTGATTCGCACGCAGGATGGTGGCTTGACCTGGGGGTTATCCAACCGAATTCCGTTCCCTTCCAAAGAAGATGGCGTGTTTACGTTCTTATCCTCCACGGAGGGATGGTTTGTTGGACCTAGTAAGAAAGATAAAGAAACCATGTTGCTATACCATATGACGGATGGGGAAACGTGGGAGGAAGCAGGCAAATGGCCAAGCCCTGGTGCGCCGCAAGCGATTTCTTTTTCAGATGCGCAAAACGGTTTCCTTTTAATCAAAAAGAACAACAGCGGGGTGCAGGGGCAATCCTGGCAGTGGCTCCAAACCAGAGATGGCGGGAAGACGTGGAGTCAGAATGAATTTCCTGGCACCTTCCAGCCACTGGAAAGCAAGCTGCAAGTGAGCTTTCCGACTTCAACCAGCGGCTGGCTGTGGGACGCCAGAGATTTGTGGGGCACGGCAGACGGGGGTCTGAATTGGCATTTATTAACCCATTAGCCGATTAACCTATGATTTTTTGATACGTAACGATGTCGAGGAATGTGCCCCATTTGAAACCAACCTCACGGAAATGTGCGCATTGTTTGTAGCCGTTTTTCGTAAAGGTATGAATGCTAGGGTTGTTATCTGAGCAAATGGTAGAAATCAGCGAGTGGAAGCCGCGCTCTTTGGCTATCGCTTCAATATGCTGTATAGCGGCTGAGCCGATCCCTTTTCCCACGCAATCCGGATGCAAATAAATCGTCACTTCGCCCGTCGTGTCGTAGGCTTGCTTCTTTTTATGCGGCATTACTTGTACATATCCTTGTACAATGCCATCCAGCAGGATGACATCTGTTTGATAACGCGGGTTCGGGTGGATCACACTTTCTGTGAACTCGGAAATCGTGACAGGTTCGGTATGAAAAGAAACCGTCGTGTGTACAACGAAATGGTTGTAAATTGCCATTAAAGCAGGGATATCGGACTGTTCTAAGGGTTTAAATAATAGGCTGGACATGAGACATGCTCCTTCATGACTGGAATTCGTAGTAATTTTCATTCACGATAATATTCTACGAAGAAAGCCAAACTCCTTTTTCAAATAGACAACGAACCTTATTCCATGTAAGATAAAGTCACACGTTTCATAGAAAGAAAAGTTGACATCGGAATTGGGGGAGTCACATGTCGGGCAATTTAAGCTACATTCTCGTTATCGCTATAGGCGTCATCGTACTCGCAGGTCTTACCTACATGAATCTCCGTAAAATTAGCAAATCCACCGCGGATCTAACGCAGCTCAAAAAAAGAACGCTGCTCTGGAGCGAAATATCGCTGGCGCTGTTCGTTCTCCAACTCTTTTTCCGGGATCGTCAAGGAGGATTTCTGCTGTTCTTTGGGATTCTCACCTTATTTACGGGCGCACACTATCTAGGTGTGTTGTATTATTCCAAAAAAAAAGGCAATTAAAAGGGAAGAGGCTCACAACAGTAGGAAAACTACGCTGGGAGCCTCTTTCTATGTACCTGGATTCTGCGTGCGAAGCCAGACCTGTTATTCGTTCCAGCTGGTTGGCTGAGTTCTGATTGGAGTTTTCAATTTTTGATACCATTTCTTCTTTTTCTTTTGTTCCATCAACGTTCTTAACTGCAGCATCACAAGCTTAGCTCTGTCTTCATCGGCATATTTGTTACGCATACGCTCAAAAATAGTTGGATCTTGCATCGTATATCTGCTACCTTCTTTTCTGACTGTAAAATGGAATTTTATAAAATAATGCCGCCGCTGTATCTCAATTCATAAACTTTCGTATTCTGCGTATGAATCGTTTCGTGCCCCGAAAAGCTTTCAAAGGTACCGCTCACTTCATTGCGATACAAATAGGAATGCTCTTCGTGAGCCTGCGGGCCGCGGTAAGGATGCTCACTATCTACCATTCGCAGCGCATTTCTCAAAAAAGAAAAGAGGCGCACGGTTGTTTCCCGCGAAGCATCGGGCATCGTAATCCCGCCGGAATAGACCATGGACCAGATGGGGCGGTCTCGATATTCCACCGTTTCTATACCTGTAAAGAAAGAAAAGCCAAAATAGATGTCTCTATAGAAATAGTCGCCGGAGCGAATTTCTAATTGCTTGGAGCCATTGAGAAAAGAGCGAACAGTGGCCTCATCGCCTTGCGAAGCATAAGCTTGCTTTTTGGCTTTTACAAGGAAATGAGTTAAAGATTCAAATTCAATTGACATGCAGTACCCCTTAAATGATAGATTGCGAACGTATGATCCGATATTCATTTTAACGGATGCAAAGCGTATTGGCAATTGAAAAGTCAGATGGATTTATAAGATTTTTCATTATGAAAAGAACATGTTGACCATGGCATGTCCCTTATGGTATTATGAACGAACTGAACTTGTGCAGGTTCGTAGCTCAATGGCAGAGCAACCGGCTCTTAACCGGTAGGTTGTGGGTTCGACCCCCACCGAGCCTATTCATGAAATAATCCCCACTTGCTTATTAGCAAGTGGGGATTATTTTTTTACTGCAATTATCGAGCTTTTTCTTTGTTTCCGAATGTACGCTGCGACTTTGGCCGGTAATCCTCGGTATTCTTATCGCTGCCGATCAGATCCGTTAAGGATTTGACTAACAGTGTTACAATGAACAAAAGAACAAAGGATCCAGTGTAGCTCCAGTTATCTAATTTATAAATACCAAGGGCAACGAAAATAGGTTCTGCGATATACGCATTCAACAGGCAAACAAGCAAGCTTGCCACTAAGAAGATTCGCCATGGCGTAAACATTTGATAGGTGAGAGCGAAGATGCTCGGCACAGCCAGAAAATCAACAGCATTGTAGTTCTCAGTAAAACCAATGAATTCATGCTCATAACTCCATAGCCCGAAAAATTGGCCTGTTTGATCAAAAGTTCCTAAGATGATAAAGCTCAGCAAGAAGGCTACCGTCATTCTAAGAGCTCTTCCTCGGTCCACAAGAAAAAGGAATGCCAAGAAAAATAGCAGATTGACCACGACAATAAACCACCATTGAAAAGTGAATAGATCATGATGAATCCACCAATCCATCTCTAATTGATGGAGCTTCTTCGATAACTCTTCTATTTCAGTAAGCATCACAGGAACACTCCTTATATTTACTTCGTTGTTGGAAGTATCGACCATACTTTTTTCGTCAGTAGTATTCCATAGATGTGCGAAGTTATTCAAGAACCATTTAATTAATCAAAGTGGACAACGTCTGAGAAGAAATAAGAAACAGCATAAATAGAAAAAAGAAGAGGCTGTTATCCTCTTCTTGCTAATAAAATGTTTAAATTAAAGGATTTCACTTGAAACAATAGCTGTTACAATGTCGCAGGATAAATCCGTTTTTAGATCGTGAATATACTGCAGCGCTGTTTGCTCATCAATCCCCCTAATAGCGGTGAAATAAAAGAGCATATGTTCATATAATGTAGCGTACTTCTCAAGCTCCTTTGGATTGTCTTTCACATATTGTCGATGTTGAGAAACGAGTTTCTCTGTCATGTTGTTCAAGGTAGCTCCTCCAAGTAGGTTATAAAACCAATTTAACATATTTAGAAGGAGGAATGTGGATTTTTTGTGTCTTTTAACAAAGAAAATATAAAGTTGCCTAGGAGGAGAAAAAAAGAAGCCGTTTTACCGGCTTTTTCTCTTGCTTCGATGAAAAACTAGCCATGCAATTCCGATACTGCCGAGAACTAGTGGAATACCAAGAGCAAGTATGTAACCCAGATGAAAAAGACTCAACCTAATTTCCCTCCCGTATTTCTCGTTAGTATATGTTTTAATTAAGACCGTTTAATTATGTATTCGGGTGAAAAAAGCTATCTGTAAAGAGGGAATTAAAAAATTACGTGAAAAAAGGGAATAATTTGGGAAATTGTGCTAATATAGTGAAAGGAGGGGATTTTTTAATGTCCAAATGGGAAAAGATAGTAGCCATTAGTGCAGCTGCAATGGTGTTTTGTACGACAGCTTATGCAGAGTCTGTTTCGAACTGGGATTTACCAAGCAAAATAGCTGTGGAATCCGTAAAAATCGAAAATAAAATACTTCTGACGACGAGTAAGCTTCAATGGAGTGCTGATCAATTAAAGCTGTTTCAAGATCATGATGTTAATCGTCAATTTTTTCCTGCACTGCTTTACAAAGTAAATCAATCCGATGAATTAAGATCAAAGCTTATGTTCACCAATGCTCCTGGTGCTAAATTCACTAGAAAATTAGCTACCGATACAGATGGCGAAGAAATCAAATTATCAATTCTGAACATTAATGAATTAAGCAAAGATAAGACCTATGAATTCTATACGGCTTGGCTCCACACCGTGGAAGGGGATTCTCAAGTATCTTTTCGCTCTTTGCAAAGATATGCTCAACCCAATGGAACGCTTAATGATATGGTCAAAACGGATCATGAGATTGCAACGATTAAGCTCAAAGATGCAGAGGAAATAGATAAGAAATATAGGGATTATTATCTTCCCCATTCGTTCGATGATCCCTTCCAGCAATATACGTGGCAAGATGAAGCCGATACGGCAAAAGAGAAGAGCTACGCCTTAATCAATTCCAAGGATAAACTTGAATCCTATAAGCTTGGGGCCGCTCGAAGCTTAAAATTTGCAGCCGGCGGGAATAAAGTCAAATTTGCTATCACATTCAAAAATAACGCAATGATAAGACCTGATGAACTGGTTAAAATGTATAACTTGACCCTTTCGCAAATTTATGCAGCTGGGATTAAAGAGAATGAGGAAGAATATACGGTCAGTTGGTATGATACCGGCCTGGAAGTGATGACTTTGATGAGGCCGAAGCAATCCGAATTTGTTAAATTCTATTTTACAGAATTAGAGGGCACGGCCTACGTAGAGGATTTACAGAAAATGAGCCAGCAGCCCTACGTGGATGTTATTGAGATCGAAAGCAATGGGAAGCAGGTTCCAACAGGCGTACATTGGTTGAATAAGCTTTACGGCAATTAAGCCGTAAACGTAGAGAGCTGACTGCTTAGCAGTCAGCTTTAATTTGGGGGTTTGGGGGAGCGAGCTTACCCCTTAGTGACTAAGTAGCGGGTAGATTGCAGGGAAGGAGCTGTCCCATGATGCAGTCTCGCTCAAATTCCAGCTGCTTTTTATAAACCTGCAATTGTGCATCTTTTTTGCTCTTGGAGTAGCCTCAATCATGAAATTCCTGCGTTTGTGCAGGCTTTTGAGGCTTTTTCTGGATGAGGGGCTGGACAAGATGAAAATACCTGCACAATTGCAGGAATTTCCACTTTTTAACCGAAATCACCCGAAAATTCCTGCACTTATGCAGGTTTTCATCGTCAGGTGAGCCGAACTGCTGGATTCCCAAGACAAATTGAGGATATGGGGCTCTATTGGATGACGATCGTGGATATGCCAGTTGTTGCTGCATCCGTTACGACAGCACCCGTATCTTCGACTCAACTGGATTGACAGTACAAATTGAATTGAGCATGAAGGATTGATCCTTTAATTGTTCAGCTCTGTCATACAAAATAGGCTTACAACTTTAAACCGTTGTAGGCCTATTTTTTATTTACTCTAAAAGGGAATGGCGGCCTTCTTAATTAATGCCACATTTTATCCGGTGCATTTTCATACAATTCTGCTGCTTCCTGAATCTGTTCTGCCAGTTCTTTATCAGTGATAAATTCTAAACCAATAAGTGAACTAGGCAGCCTGTAAGCAATAATCGTTAATCCAGTAAGCTCTCCGTTATGAAATATATTAAAATGCATTTCTTGTTCATCGCGTTTTCTGAGTTCCTTAACCTTTGAAGCGACAGCGATAATCTCTGTAGCCTCGAAACCATTTTCAATCAATGCACCTATGTTATTTAGGAATAATTCCACTTCAGCGATCCCTAAGCGAATAGTTGCAGTCCAATTTTCATTAAAAGTATTGAGATCCCCAGGGAGTGTCTTGATATTCTGTTTAAACGATGAAAGCTTAAAATATATATTGCTAAAGAGTCTGATAAACAAGATTGCTCTCCTTTATTCGTTTTGGGTTGATATGAAGGTATCTTCACGAGTTAAATCAATTCGGATCTCAGCGTTCTCTTTCATCAAGACATTCAACGAAAGTGATAATTCCAATGAAATTACCGATGGATGAAAAATACCCTTCATGAGTGCTAATAAAGTGGTTGATATCAGTAGAGCTTACTTTTAAATCAATTCCTTCTTTAAGTTTGAGCACCATAATAATGGCATAAAGAAAGGTGAGCAGGTTTCTAATTGAGGCAGTTCCAGTATGAAGAAATCTCCCGTTTTTGTCCACAATCCTAGCTTTACTAAGTAGTTTTCCGGGCGTTCCACCAAACTTGACGGTCATGAACACGTAATAAGCACAAAACAATAGCCAATAAATAATGAAAGGGAAGACGGAATCGATTTTAATGGATGTGCTTAGTGAGAATCTGTACAACAGAACGGCAGGAATGCTAATGATTAAAAGGTCCAAGAGATTCATCTGGACTCGCTTCCAAAAAGCTATGTATTGAATGTCGTTCTGTACTTGATTTTTGTATGCCATCAATTCTTCTTCATTTGTTTTCGGTGCAAAATTCGACAAAGCTTCTCCCCCTAAAATAATATTTTTCATTGTATCATTAGAACTAAAATGTAACAATATGGAAATTCTTTGTGGGAGGAAGAGTACCTCTTCCTATCTCAAGATGTAAAGCCAAATATTAAACTTGCAGGAAAATGCCAAATATTGTCGAATTAGATACTAAACAACCCAAAATTAAGGAGAAACTAGAAATGAATAAAAAACTAGTAGCTTTATGTATGGCAGTGGTTCTGATCTTTGGAGTAGGAATTGGCGCGTATGCCGCAACGGATATTCGATTATTTGTTCATGGAAAGCAAGTTAACGCTGATATCCAAATTATTAATGGTTCGAGTTATGTGCCATTACGCACCGTTTCAGAAGCGTTAGGAGCAGATGTTAGATGGGATGAATCTAAACGTACAATTAATATCAAAAATACGAAAACGTATGAAGTTGAAACAACGATATGGTCTGGGAGTTTATTGATGAAAATCTCCAAAATCACCTTAGATACGGCATATGAAAATAGCAAAACAAAAAATCCTATTAATGCCATAATATTTGATGTGAGTATTGAAAATACAACATACTCCACATTGGAGTGGTCTCCAACAAAGGGAAGTATTCGTTTGAATTATGATAACTTTATCGAAATAAGCAATCCCGTCAATTACTCGGACGACTTAAATGGCAGCTTTTCTCTACAGACAGTGAAAAAAGGAAAAATCATAGTTCCAGTGAATATGAACTTGGACGATATCAAGACCATCGATTTTGTATTAGAAGGTTCTACGGATGGAAGTAAATATAACCCTGTTCAGGCAATGCCTATTAAATTGAAATAGTTAAAAAGTTATGTATATGGTTAATTCCTAATGAGTGTAATTTGATATCGTTGCAATAATACATATACGTTTGTGAGTTATGAATGCCTGTGCGAATAATTTGCATGGGCTTTTGTTTTTATCACTTGGTTTGTTTCGGTATTTTTCAACTGGATATTCAATTATTTGTAAGAATATGTTACGATGCTTAGGTATTACAATTTTCAACTATTCATATAGTGGCTTTTCAGGGGGAACATTTGAGTAAAAAAGTAGTGTCATTAGTTATTTTAGTTGGTTTTATTATTATTGTATCTTACACATTGATTAATCATTTTTCAGTTAAACCTGTTGATTATATAATGTCGGACAGGTACGACGGAAACATGATTGATTTTAGTCTAAAGGATATAGACGGTCGATCACACGCTATAACTGGAAACAGTGGCAAACCTAAATTAATTAATTTTTGGACTTCATGGTGTAAATACTGTAAAAAAGAAGCGGAAGAGTTAAATAAGCTATATTCAAAATATGGTAGCGAAATTGATTTTGTATCAGTAAATGTAACAACTAGTGATAATGTAGAAGATGCACAAAAATTCATTAGAGAATATCATGTAGGGTTTCCTGTTTTGTATGATGACAAGGGTACGGTTTCGTCCCAATATCGAGTTATGGGGATACCTACGAATTATTTTGTTCGAAAAGATGGCACGATCTTAGCAGTGACAGAGGATGTTAATTTTAAGAATGCGGATGAGTTAATTAAGAAGTTAATCGGAGCTGAGTAGCAAATTATTGCAAATAATTAGATTAAAAAGAGCTGCCGAAATGCAGCTTTTTTTCGTACACAGGGTACCTTATAATGGAAGATGTTCTAGCATGTTAAAATGAAAAAAAGTTTCGGGGGGAGATACATGGCATTAGATGGTCATATGTTTGATAGCAATAATGTTATGATAGACTTTTTTCCTATTAATGATGATTTGCATAAGGCTATATTTTATCAAAAAGAAAATATATATAGAAGTTTTCTTTATTTAAGCAGACTTTGTGATTATTATGAAGATGAATCATTTGATGGGGATGAGTTAAGAAAATTAGCGGATGACCTTTTAAATTATAAAGCAAATGTAGCTGTGGTTTATCATAGATTAATCAATGAGTTGTATGATAAGCTGTCTAACACTTCAATAGTTAAAGTTATTTTCTATGCTGATTAATTGTGAATAATGGGGATATTTGTAATGAATAATTGGAAGGACTGATTTGATGAATTTGATGGTTATTATTGTCATTCTATTTGTTGTTTTTTGTCTAATTGGTTTGTTCAACAAAGAAAGGAAGAGGGAAAGCAATTCTACCCATGATCACAATCATGGCTCTGATTTCTTTGTTAATAATTCTTCGGATCATGATATGAATCGCCATCACCACAATCATCATAATAACCATAGTCATATTCATCATGACCACCAACATAACAATCACCATCACCATCACAATGATTCCTCTAGCGGAGGCGGAAGTGACAGTGGAGGTGGGAGTGACAGCGGAGGCAGCAGCAGTAGCAGCGATTAATTGTGAGAGCCAAATTGGCTCTCTTTTTTATTTGATTACGGAGGTGGGTAATGCTGCTGCTCCTTAGATAATAAGTATTGGCCGATTGCGTGTAAAGCAATGACGCATCGTTCTCAGTGTTCTTTTGACGGCTTCTTGATCGATTTTATCGCCCTGCTCACACCAACGATTATAAGATCAACTAGTACTTATTGCTAATTAGTAGTGGAAATTCCGTTTTTAATCGGAATTTCTTTATCAAAAAATACAATAGATGCGATTTCCTTATCATTTATAACATGTTCAAAAGTTTTGATCGTATGCATTTGGTCATTTAGATAATCTAGCACATGCAATCCAGTAAAAATACTAGTTGTTTCTGAGGTACCATCTTTATAGTTTATCGTGATAGGGTAGTTATCCGAATATTCATTTTGACCAATTTCCTTTAATCTACCGGCGGCTTCGTTAATCTCATTCAATGATCCACTTTCAATCTTTAAAGAAATCGAAATTGGCGAGACGGAGATCGTTTTTAATAATGCCCCATAACCAAACATGGTAATGTTTTGATCTATCTGATAAAGGTAAGAGTACTCCTTGAAATCCAGCTTAAAAGCTGTTTCCCAAGAACCAGGAATGACCGTTTTAAAAATTCCCGGAAGTGGATCTGCTGCTTGTAAATCTTTGAATTTGAAATGAACTGTTTGGCCCGCTATTGAATTTTTGGTCATAATATTCATGACCAAGCTAATTTTATTGTCAACAGGATTTCCATCGTCGAGCACCTTGAATCCTATACTCTGATAGTCCTGATCAGTCGTAATCATGTTATCCTCAAAACGGTATCGCGCTGCATTTAAAACAGTGCCTTCTGGCGCAGTAAAGTTCATTAAGATATAGGTCAGATTGCTATCACCGATAACTTGCTTAATGGTAAGCGATCCATTCTCGTTTGCCACTTGTTTGTCAACCATATAAGCGCCATTTGACAAATATTCTGCCTGCTCATTATTTACTGGATTAAGAAATTTTAAGAATGTTTTATCTAATCCCGTATATGCCGCAGCAAAAGCTGTTGTCGTTAAGCAAACCATCAGCACGGCTGCCAATACTACAGATCTTGCGCGTTTCATAGGTGTAAATCCTCTGCGCCTTGTATTTTCGTTCTGGCCTTGCGCAAGAATGTTCTGAAACATTTTCTCGTTTTGTTCGGTTGTGGGTGTAAGGGCTTCGAACAGCCGATTAATATTTTTGTTACTCAAGATAACTCCCTCCCAAATCAATTTTAAGGCGTTTGCGGCCTCTGGATAGTTGTGTTTGGATCGTGCTTTCTTTGTGTCCTAACATCTCTGATAATTCTTTTACCGAGTACTCCTCGAAATAGTAAAGATATAAAACTGTTTTGTATTTTTCCGGAAGTGAAAGCAGTCTTGCAAGCACCTTTCCCGATGGCTCATGACCATTCCAAGAAGAAACTTCCGGTAAAGCATTTAGAGCCACACGACGGGTTGTCCACCAATTTTTAAGAACGTCTTTACAGTAATTTCTGGTGGTTACCATCAACCACGCTTTTTCATGTTCGTGGTCATTGAAGACCGTGTGAGATTTGATCAGTTTTACAAATACAGATTGAACAGCATCTTCTGCATCAACGGGATTTTTCAAATAGATATAGCACAGCCTGTAAACTTGATCGACATGCCGTTGATAGAGTTCAGCCAATTCTTTATCCGTACGCAATAAAGAATTGTTTTCCATTTATTCGCCTCCTAAATACAACACGATTGATGACTCGAAAATATCCCATTACCCTGATATATTTTTTGGCATTTATAAAGATAGGATATGAACAGTATTCCAATTCTTTGTTCACGGATAGAGAAGGAGAAGAGAAAACGTGACAACTGACTTACTAAACAGACAAATTAGAGAGAGCGCAGCGCGGGGATGGGCAGAAGACAAGGACTATGCTGACAAACTTATCAATCGGCTGGATGGAAAAAAATTACAGGGATATGTGTTGGAGGAGGTTCCTGAAGTGGACAAAGGTGTAGCAAATACAATTTACGCGTTAACATTTTGTAAGTACCTCCCAAAAATCCCCCACTGGCCTAATTGGCTGGCGGGGGATTTTTGGGTTTCGTTTTATTTCGTTTTAAACCAAACTCCACCAGTTCCGTCATTTTCCCTTGCGTAAGTTATCAAAGGAGAAGTATCTTTTTTATCTACTTGTAGGGCAAACCATCCACTATTGTCAGCGCCTACGTATAAACTTGTGTTGATTGCAGGCTCAGGGGTTACAACCGAGATAGCATCGTAATCCTTACCTTGGGTCGATACTAAGGTGAAATGAGCTGAAGAGATATCAACTTTTGTATCCTTTTTCTGGTTTCCGGTGATTTTAACTGTGGCATTAACCAACATGTATTCTTTGCCTTCAGCTGGCGGTGAGTTGAATTTATTGGTATTTTTAATCAATGCCCAGGCATCATTGCCACGAATAACATCTTTAATACTCACTTCACCTTCATAATTTTCTAGGATGGACTCCTTTTTAAAGGTTAGTTTTGTGTTGAAAGGAGCTGGATTGCTTCTCGAGTATCCAACTGAAGAAGTGTCCGCCTCTTTCCCAATGTGTATTTCGCGTTTAGCTTCATCCCATCGAACTTCCTGACCCAGAGCCTCGGCAACAACTTTCAAAGGAACATAGCTTGATCCATCAATGATTTCAACGCTTGCTTCTGTTTTCTTGCCATTCACGAAAAGTTTTATATCCGAAGCTGCATAGGCACCGACCGCAACAGATGCCGCTATTATTCCACTAAGTCCAAGAGCAATTAATAATTTCTTCTTCAAGTAAATTCCTCCTCAATTTGTATCCTCACATATTCTGTAATATCCACGCCAAATCCTACCAGATAGTTTGATTAATTTTACTTTTATCCCACGTTCGGTAATATGTTCGTTCCCATAAAATATGTGTTGCATAAAATTATATGATGATCAAAAGAGAGAATCTACAAGCTTTTCAGATGCAATGATGGCAGTCGGAATGGATTTTCCTTCAACTACCAATAGCGAGGAGGTACTCTAAAGTGTAATATTATTATGGGGGCAGAGCCCAAATGGGAATCGGGTGCTATGCGGCTGCCAGTTTTTGAGGAATTTATTATTTTGGGGGATGACTTCATGGAATATCACGTAAAACATAAGGAAACTGGCGAAGAGAAGACGCTTAGCCATCTTGAAGTCAATGATATGGAGTTTGGCGATGGCAGTCAAATCATCGTATTTGATAAGGCTTTGGAAGCATATATATTATTTGATGATAGTGAGTAATTGGCACAAAGTGGATGCTTACATTATTCCTTAGATGAGTACAATATTTATGTTTCAAATTACTCAGATAGGTGGGATGATGTCATGACAACACACGACAAACAACAAGAAAATCACGCTAAAGACCAAAAGGATAACAAACCAAATCATGGTAAGAGCAGAAAAAAGAAGTAGCAGAAATAATGGCATTGATGAATATAATTTAGGTGGTAGTATAAGCATAAAAAAGCCCGTGGATGCTTTCCATTGGGCTTTTTGTTTGTCCGATACTTCTGGTAAAAGAAAAGAATAGTATCTATTTCCAGACTTGTATATTGTTGTTTTATAGAACTCTCGTTATGTATAGCGCTTTTGTATTCATTAATATAGAAGGAAAATAAAAACGGTGCCCAATCGGTGCCCAAATACCCCACCTGAAATAACAGGGGGTGAACATGTGTTGAATTTCAAATAAACCAATAATATCAAGGGTTTATAGGTGTTATACCATATTGACCAGTCGGAGTACCTTTCTAAGATGGCCGTTGCCAGCGTGCCATTTCCCAACCTAAAAGAAGCCGAGTTACAAAAATCCTATGGTGTTCTAAGGGCTGAAGAGGCAAAAAACTAATAGAGGGAGGCGGTATGAAAACGGAGAAAGATGCGATCCAGATTCAACAGCCGTCCTTCTGTACTATGCTCATTCCAAGCTTCGGAAGCTACCACATGAAATCATGAGGCTTCCAATAAGCGAAAGGGCTTTTATATTCGCTTCTATCCAATTATATTCGAAAAAAGAAGCAGATGAAGCTAAGAAGAATCGTTAATAGATGGATCTACTTTAAAAGTAATGGTAAATAAACCCATGGTTTGGTAAAATGGAGCTATTGAAGTATCATTTTTAATCTATGCACGACAGGAGAATTGTATCATGGCTAAAGCTATCGTTACCCTTATCGACGGATTACCTTTAAAAAACTCTAAATCGCAACTTGAAATCACTTTCGATAATGATTATTTAATCATTAGTGAAACTATTGCTAAAGGCTTTAAAATGGTAGTGGATAATACTTTTAAAATACCACTTGCTAATTTCCTAGAATCAACAGTTACAACAGAGAAAGAAATAGTATCCCAAAGTAAAAGCGTTATAGGGAGAGGTATCGTCGGTGGGGTACTGTTTGGTCCTGCAGGATTACTGCTGGGTGGCATGTCAGGTATAGGTGATAAGAAAAAAACGAAGGTGAGCGATGTTTATATCGTTTCATATCTATCGTCAGCAGAAGAAGTTAGGAACATAACTTTTACTATGCCTCCGTTGATGGTGAGCGTAACCAAGAAATTTGATAAGGATTTAAAAGAAAGAATGAAAATGGTGCAACTAAGCGAAGGCGCACAAAGAATCCTTGGCAGTGTTTCACGCACTGAAACAATATTATGATTCGAGTTTCAAAGGCGTCCCAAATGGGGCGTTTTTTTCTTTTTGAAAGGGAGGGTAAGGGATGGCAACCGTTGGCGCTAGTCTTAAGTTGTTTGATCAGTTTCAAATACGCTTAATCAAGCACAGCAAGCAATGAATTCAACTTTGATTGTGGCTAATCGACTAAAGCAGACGCTGCAAGGGAGTCTCATCTTGCAGTGGTCGTGAAGCAAATAGTGTATTAAATGAAATAGTAGTCCTGTTATACGTAAATAAACCCTTATACAATAAGGGTTTAAGGTAGTTGTACCATTAAATTATTACGACGGCCCTTTTACAGGCCGTCTCATGGGAGAGGAGAAACCGGACGAAGAGCTTATGGGGAAACGTAAGTCTTCTCCGCGGTTGTCTACGACATTCTCTGATGTCGATAGTTCAAGGATGACCGTTTTACAGGAAATTTATACATGGAGCGCATAATTTTTTTGTGTCCGAATAGAGCTTGTGGTACGATAGCAAAAGAATAGCCAGCTAGAAGGGAAATACGCAAGATGAGAGTGATTTCAGGCACTGCGAAAGGTCGGTCGTTAAAAGCTGTACCAGGTACCAGCACACGACCAACAACGGATAAAGTGAAAGAAGCGATCTTCAGTATGATAGGTCCTTATTTTGAAGGGGGACAAGTGCTCGACCTGTTTGCCGGAACCGGCGGACTTGGGATTGAGGCGCTTAGCCGCGGGATGGACAAGGCTGTGTTCATTGATATTGAGAAGAAAAGCATCGACACCGTCCAGCACAATTTACAGACAGCCGGTCTGAAGGATCAGGCTGAGATTTATCGAACAGATGCCACTCGGGCACTGAAAGCGTTAGCCAAGCGGGAACAGCAATTTGAGCTGGTTTTCTTGGATCCTCCGTATAAAATGAAGTTGATCGCGGAGCTGATAAGCACTATGGAAGAGCAGGCGATTGTTGTACCGAATGCCACCATAGTGGTAGAACACGAGGCGAAGGATATTTTGCCTGAAGTGATCGGCAGTTTTAACCAACAACGAAGAGCGGATTACGGCGATACAGCTGTAACGATTTATTTGCGATCCGTAGAAGGATAAGTTCTGAGAGGAGATGACAGCATGATGAAGCAAGAACACGGAAGAACGGTAGCCGTTTATCCAGGGAGTTTCGATCCGGTAACACATGGCCATCTTGATATTATACATAGAGCGGCAAAGGTGTTTGATAAGTTAATTGTAGCCGTACTTAATAATACGTCCAAAAACCCGCTGTTTACATTAGAAGAAAGAATGGAGCTCATTCGCCAAGTAACGAAGGATCTACCGAATGTTGAGGTGGACGGGTTTCGGGATTTGATGGTGAATTACATGAAATCTCGCAATGTTCGCTTAATTGTGCGCGGGCTTCGGGCTGTATCGGATTTTGAATATGAATTGCAGATGGCTTCGACCAATCATAAGCTCAATTCAGATGTTGAGACTTTTTTCATGACGTCCAAGCCGAGTTTCTCCTATTTAAGTTCTAGCATTGTGAAGGAAATAGCTAGGTTTCACGGCCCCGTAGAAGATTTGGTTCCTGTCGAGGTTGAGGAAGCGCTCAAGCTTAAATTTCCAAGAGACAATTAAATGTAACAGTTTCAAACTAAAGAGCTTTCTTGCGGAAAGCTCTTATGAATGTTGAGGCCATCAGCATGATGAGCAGCACAAGTAGGAACTGGGTTAGCATTGGCCCCCATAAGCTCCATGCAGAATCACCGTTTAGCGGGAATGATGCCGCCGGGGATTCGTTTGTTGTTTTATTCAGCCATAGAAAGCTGGGCTCTGTTTCTGCCAGAAGCAGCTGCAATGGTTTCCAAAGCAGGATTGTGAAGATGAAAGCAAGTACGGCGTGCAGGACTCGGGATCGGAAGAAAATGCGATAGCGTGCTTCAGTTTGATGTTGAAAGCCGACCACTTGCGCATGCGCAGACAAGCCGCCCCAACCTAAGAATGCGCTAATAAGCGCCATTTGGGCAAGCAAAGAGAGTCCTTCAGCTTGACTCCAGGCATAAGCACCCAGGTGAATCTCCAGCATACCTGTCACCCACTCAGCTGAAGTGTCGGTATGGATGTTCATGGATTGGAGCAAGGCATGAGTTGCGGGCTTCAGTATATGGGTGAGATGTGAAATGTGGACAACATTGATGAGGACAGAAAAGATCATCATGTAGCCACCCACTAGCATTAAGGTTTGGACAGAAGAAGTTACCGCATCTCCGAGGAGCTTGCCGAAAGCCCGACCATCACGCAAATAAGCTTGACGCATCGTAATGAATGCTTGACGCCAGACAGAGGCGGAACGAGGCTCAGGGCTCAAAGGAGCGGGACTGTGTTCAGATGCAGGAGCTGCAGGTTGCTGTGTTTTTTTGGAGAATTTCATCTGTAGAATGCCAGCTGCAATAGCTGAGATATAATGAACTACGGCAAGCACGACACCAAGCTTGGCACTATGCAGAAATCCGACACCCACAACGATAATAAGGAACAAAGGGCTGCATAAATGTGATAATGCGGTTAATCGCTCTGTTTCTGTTCGGGAGATGAGTTTTTTTTCCCGCAGGCTAGCAGTAATTTTGGCTCCGGTAGGAAATCCTACAATAAGTCCCGAAGCTAAAGCCCATCCACTGACACCGGGAAGGCGAAAGATTGCCCTCATCAGAGGCTCAAGAAGAACGCCGGTTCCTTGGATGACGCCGAATCCGATCAAGAGCTCGGTCATAATGAGAAAAGGCATCATCGCAGGAAATACAAGCTTCCACCAAACCGTAAGGCCTTCAAGTGAAGATTGAAAAGCTTTGTCCGGAAATAGAATGACAGACACAACGACAAGGGCTGCCAAAGCCCCTAGTGCCAGCGTCGTTAATTTGGAGTTGGATTTTGCTTTTATAGACGGCATGCCATTCACCTCATCCTTTAAACATGCTTCATTTGTACGCAAAAAAGTGCGGGTTTAGACCAAGCATTGCTTGGACACGAAGGTAAGCCATGAAGGTAAGTGGACAAGTGGCAAATGTAACCAGACACCAGGAGGAGGGGGACCTGCATGGAAAATGAAGAAGATAGTGTTCGTACCTGGTCGAATGACTCCTACCGCTACCCGCGGAGATCAGCGACTAGAAGGTATTTAATATCGGCTGTTGTGGGGATAGTGATTGTTTATTTATTGCTTTTTGTAAAGCTTCCATTTTTTATTTTTATGCCGGGAACTGCGGAAGAAATTAAACCCATGGTCACCATAGCGAAAGGTTCGGATATAGAGAAAGGGACTTTGATGCTGACTACGGTACGAGTGGCAGATGCCAATATAGTTAATTATTTAATTGGTCTCGTTCATCCTTACGAAGAGATACAACCGAAGACGAGTGTGCTGAAAAAAGGGGAGTCTGAGCAGGAGTATTCACAACGTCAAGAATATGTGATGTTGACTTCTCAAGCGAGTGCGATACAAGCCGCCTATACACACGCCAAAATTCCCTTTCACATCAGCCATGAAGGCGTAATGGTGCTCCAGACGCTGCCAGGCTTATCTGGGGAGAAGGTTCTCAAACCCGGAGATATCCTGTTGAAAGTCGGAGATAAAGAAGTGAAGGTCGCTCAAGATTTGCTGGATACGCTGAAGGGGAAGAAAGCCGGAGAATCCATCCCTATCACGTTTATGAGGAATAAGGTCGAACAGCAAGCCACGCTAGCGTTGGGAGCACTGCCCCTTCAAGAGGGGGAAAAGGAAGCAAGGGCTGGTATTGGCGTTGTGCCGGCAGACATGCAGTCTGTTAAAGCGGATCAAGCTGATCAGCAGGTTACGATTAAAGCAGGCGAGATCGGCGGACCGTCCGCAGGATTAATGTTTTCTTTGGAAATTTATAATCAACTTGTACCCGAGGATATTACCAAAGGCTACAGAATCGCTGGAACAGGAACGATTGAAACGGATGGTACGGTAGGTCCGATTGGCGGTATTGAGCATAAAATCATTGCCGCGGATCGCGAGAAAGCGGAGTATTTCTTCGCTCCGAAGGATATGACGTATAAAGACGGCACGCAAATTTCGAACTATTCAGACGCCGTTCACAGAGCTGAGCAAATTAAAACGAAGATGAAAATTATTGAAATTGGATCCATGGACGACGCGCTCAAATTTCTAGCAGCACTGCCGCCAAAAGAAGTAGAGAAGAGTAAGAAATAATATAAATTAAATTGACAAAAGGCAAGTAAACTGGATATAATAATCTTTGTTTGTTTGGGGTGAAAAAACATGCAAATTCGTTTTAGAGAGCTAGCCCTTAAAGGGCAGCCGGTTCATATGACGGAAGAATTGAATTTGACGGAACCTTTTGAAGGTCGTCAAGACATTCTTGGTCATGGTCCAGTACGTGTCGATCTTCATGCTATGCATGAAGATGGAGTAGCAAAAGTTAACGGTACGTTAACGCTAGACTTGGAGTTAAGCTGTTCACGATGCTTAACGCACACGAATCAAACAATCGAGCTTCCTTTTGAGGAAGTCTTCATGCAGAAGCCTGAGGAAGAAGATCCGGATCTTGATGAGGACATTCATTTGGTCGTTGGAGATAAAGTCGATTTGGAGCCTTACGTTGTAGAGAATGTAGTGGTCGGTTTACCGTACATACCACTTTGTGACGAAGCATGCAAAGGTCTCTGTCCTGTGTGCGGAGAGAATCGTAATCTACATGATTGCGGCTGTAAGCAGGAGAAGATTGATCCTAGACTTGCAGGTCTCGCGGACTATTTTAACAAAGAATAAGGCAACGCCGGAAATTCGTATAAGGAGGTGTTTTGAATATGGCAGTACCTCAAAGAAGAACGTCCAAAACTCGTCGCGACAAGCGCCGTACTCACTTTAAATTGGAAGTTCCAGGCATGGTGAAATGTGAACAATGTGGAGAACTGAAGCTGGCACACCGCGTGTGCAAGTCTTGCGGAACTTACAAAGGTAGAGAGATCGTAAAAGCATAAGAATGGACATAGTACTTCATCCAAAAAGTGAAGTGCTATTTTTTTTGCTTTCTTTTTGGTTGTAAATTTAATATACTACAGTTTAGTATCTGGTAATAAGATGAGATCTCACGAGATAAGGTGGTGCTCACCATCGAACGCCTTCCTAAACGACAAAGGCAGCAGCAATTGCTTCAAGCGATTGAAGTCAATCCTTTTATGACAGACGAAGAACTGATGCGTACGTTTGGCGTTAGTATCCAAACCGTCCGATTAGATCGATTGGAGTTAGGTATTCCTGAGCTGCGGGAACGAATGAAGCATATGGCGGTCAAGACGCATGACCAAGTTCGATCATTATCCATTGATGAAGTTATTGGAGAAGTTATCGATATACAGCTGGATCAAAGCGGTATTTCGATTTTTGAAATTAAAGAAGATCATGTTTTCTCAAGAACCAAAATTGCAAGAGGACATCATATATTCTCACAAGCGAACTCTTTGGCGGTTGCTGTCATCGACGATCCGATAGCTCTGACGGCTTCCGCAGACATTCGTTTTATACGATCTGTGAAGCTCGGAGAGAAATGCATTGCTAAAGCTTATGTGCGCTCTGTATCCAAGGGGAAAGCAAGAGTTGAAGTGTCTTCTTATGTTGGGGATGAGGCTGTTTTTCGAGGCAATTTTGTGATCTTTCATTCGAAGAAAGAGCATCTAGATAGGGAGGACAAGCTGCATGCGGATCGCGATTGATGCAATGGGCGGCGATAATGCTCCTAAGATCGTAGTGGAAGGTGCACTCGCAGCGGCCAAGGAATGGAAGGACGTACATATCATCCTGGTCGGCAACAGCGCCGCGATTGAAGCTCATCTGACAGAGCGGCCGGCGAATCTAACGATCCGTCACACTGAAGAAGTCATTGAAGCGGAAGACGAGCCTGTGAAAGCTGTTCGCCGCAAAAAGGATTCTTCCATGGTTGTGGCCGGAAAGTTAGTTCGTGAGAAGGAAGCGGAGGCTATGATTTCCGCAGGTAATACAGGAGCATTGATGACGACGGGATTGCTGGTCGTTGGTCGGATTCCTGGGATTGAACGTCCGGCGTTAGCACCGATGATTCCTACTATGGACGGACATGGTGTGCTTGCGCTGGACTTAGGTGCAAATATGGATGCTACACCAGAGCAACTTGTGCAATATGCCATTATGGGAAGTATTTACCGTTCCAAAGTGCATGGCGTTGCGAAGCCTCGGGTAGGTCTGTTGAATGTAGGAACAGAAGCAGCCAAAGGGAATGAATTAACCAAAACAGCATATCCTTTAATGGAACAAGCACCTATTCATTTCGTGGGCAATGTGGAATCCTCACAAGTGCTCCGTGCCAAATGCGATGTTATCGTATGTGACGGTTTTGCGGGGAATATCATGCTGAAAACCTTGGAAGGCGCGGCTTCCGCTATTTTCTCGGCACTCAAGCAGGAATTTACAAAAACTATATTTACAAAGCTGGCTGCGGCTGTCCTGAAACCGGGACTTACCCAATTCCGCAAAAAGTTAGACTATAACGAACATGGGGCAGCCCCGTTTCTGGGGATTGATGGCCTTGTTCTGAAAAGCCATGGCTCCTCAGATGCCAATGCCATTAAGAATGCCGTTCGCCAAGCGCGAATAGCCCTGCAAAATGATTTGGTTGGCACCATATCCGCCGAAATAAGCCATGGGAAGAGTGATATAACAACATGAATCTAATACCAGTTGGGGTCCTCGGAACGGGGAAATACGTACCAGAGCGTATATTAACGAATCAAGAACTTGAAACCATGGTCGAAACGAATGATGAATGGATCGTCAGTCGAACAGGGATTCGCGAAAGAAGAATCGCAGCAGAAGGACAAGCTACCTCAGATCTATGCTATGAAGCTTCCCTCCTTGCGATGGCTAGTGCAGGCATTACCGCGGATCAACTTGATTTGATCATCGTCGCGACCATTACACCGGACATGTCTTTCCCGTCGACTGCTTGCGTACTGCAAGAGAAGCTGGGCGCTAAGAAAGCAGCTGCTTTTGATCTTTCTGCCGCTTGCTCCGGTTTCGTCTATGGCTTGGCGAATGCTTCGAACTTCATTGCAACAGGAACTTATAAATATGCGCTCGTTATTGGGGCGGATTGTTTGTCCCGCATTACGGATTATACAGATCGCAACACATGCATTCTTTTTGGTGACGGAGCTGGAGCAGTAGTAATTGGCGAAGTCCCTGAACATAGAGGTTTCAAATCATTCGAGCTGGGTGCTGACGGTACAGGAGGTCCTCTTCTGAAAATTGAAGGCGGCGGTTCGCGAAATCCGGCCTCGCAAAATTCGATCGATCAACGTTTGCATTACATTTACATGGCAGGGGCGGAAGTGTTCAAATTCGCGGTGCGGATTATGGGGAATGCTGCAGATGAGGCTTTGCGCAAAGCAGGCTGGGAAAAAGCAGATATTGACCTGCTGGTTCCTCACCAAGCGAACATGAGAATTATTCAAGCATCTTTAAACCGTTTAGAATTAACGGATGATAAATGTATGATCAACCTGGACAAATACGGCAACATGTCGGCGGCTTCAATTCCAGTCGCACTGGCAGAAGCTGCGGAGCAAGGCCGATTAAATGAAGGCGACCGCATTGTGTTGGTTGGCTTCGGCGGCGGCTTGACTTGGGGCGCGTCTGCCTTGGTTTGGTAAACACATTTCTCACAAGTCATCATCATTTCATCTTAAAATTTATCGCCAAAGGGGATTTTTTTCTCGTATGGGTAAAATAGCATTTGTCTTTCCTGGTCAAGGTTCGCAGTCCGTAGGGATGGGGCATGATTTGTTCACGAATCATCCTGGGGCTAAAGCCTATTTTGAGCGCGCGAATGAAGCGCTGGGCTTCTCTTTATCAGATTTGATCTTCGAGGGTCCAGAGTACCAGCTGAAGATCACGTATCACACGCAGCCTGCACTGCTGACAACAAGCATTGCTTGTCTGGAAGCGTTCAAGGCTGCGGGCATTGCACCGGACTATGTCGCAGGACATAGTCTGGGCGAGTACAGCGCGCTCGTCGCAGCCGGCGTGCTCGGCTTCGAAGACGCGGTCCGCACCGTGCGGGCCCGCGGCGAGTTCATGGAGCAGGCCGTCCCAGGCGGCCTGGGTGCCATGGCAGCCGTGCTGGGAGCCGAGCGCGCAGCGCTGGCGGAGCTATGCTCGGCTATTACAAGCGGCGGCTCCGTCGTGGAGCTCGCCAATGTGAACTGCCCGGGACAGATCGTCGTCTCGGGCAGCCGCGAGGGCGTTGCAGCAGTTGTCGAACGCTGCAAAGAAGCAGGCGCGAAGCGTGCCATACCGCTCGAGGTGAGCGGGCCTTTCCATTCATCGCTCATGAAGCCGGCTTCGGAGCGCCTCGCCGAGGTGCTCGCGTCCGTCGAGATGAGTGAGGCAGCCGTGCCCGTTGTGGCCAACGTAACGGCTCGTCCTGTCTCGCAGCCCAGCGACATTCGCGGGCTGCTGGTAGAGCAAGTGTATTCTCCTGTTCTATGGGAAGATACGATTGCGTACTTGATCGGCCAAGGCGTCGACACGTTCATTGAGCTTGGCTCAGGAACCGTTCTCGCCGGATTGATCAAGAAGGTCGACAAAACAGTGAAAACGGTGTCCATTGGAAGCCTAGAAGCTCTGGAGAAGTACACGCAGGAGGTACACAATCATGCTAACGGGTAAAGTTGCACTCGTCACAGGTGCATCTAGAGGTATTGGCCGGGCGATTGCTTTGCATTTGGCTGAGCATGGCGCTGATGTTGCTGTGAACTATGCAGGAAGTGAAGCGGCAGCCGGCGAAGTAGTTGCAGCCATTGAAGCAATGGGACGCAAAGCTGTCAAACTGCGTGCAGATGTCAGCAGTTTTCAAGAAGCTGATGATTTAGTTAAGCAAACGTTAGAGATTTTTGGTAAAATTGATATTCTTGTGAATAATGCAGGCATAACAAGAGACAATTTAATCATGCGAATGAAGGAAGAAGAGTTCGATCAAGTCATCGCTACGAATCTGAAGGGCGTATTTAATTGCGTGAAAGCCGTTACTCGTCCTATGATGAAGCAGCGATTCGGTCGAATTATTAATATATCTTCTGTAGTTGGCGTGCTCGGTAACCCGGGTCAAGCCAACTATGTAGCAGCCAAAGCAGGCGTTATTGGTCTAACCAAAGCGACGGCTAGGGAACTTTCTTCTCGAGGCATTACCGTGAATGCGGTGGCTCCAGGTTTTATTGAAACCGATATGACCGACAAATTGTCGGCCGAGATGCGAGAACATATGTTGAAGCAGATTCCACTGGAACGTCTTGGCCAGCCTGAGGAAATTGCAAAGGTCGTGCGCTTCTTGGCGTCTGACGATGCTTCCTACATGACAGGCCAAACACTTCATGTAGATGGCGGCATGTACATGTAAGATTTGCCAGAAAGAGAATCTAGAAATTGCCTACTGGCAATCTGTCAAAGATTCTCGTATAATACCAAAGAGGAGGTGAACCGGATGTCCGACGTATTGGATCGTGTTAAACGAATTGTAGTCGATCGTCTAGGGGTTGATGAAGCTGAAGTCACCCTCGAAGCATCTTTCAAAGAAGATCTTGGTGCTGATTCTCTCGATGTAGTTGAATTAGTAATGGAATTAGAAGATGAATTCGATTTAGAAATTTCAGATGAAGATGCTGAGAAGATTACGACTGTAGGAGAAGTTACGAATTACATAAAATCTCATACGTAATAGTCTACCGAGTCCCGTTTCTAATCAAGACGGGACTCTCTCTCCATTTTCAACCAACAACAAAATAAAGTCTTCCTACATAAGAAGGTGGTACATATGAACAGAGTTGTAGTTACAGGTATGGGCGTAGTTACTGCCCTTGGTCAAGATTTGGAAACGTTCTGGGGGAATTTAACCTCTGGTAAATCCGGTGTCAGCTTAATTGAGAATTTCGATGTAAGCGAATACCCTACTCGCATTGCAGCTGAAGTGAAAGATTTCAACATTGAGAATTATGTGGATCGCAAAGAATCTCGCCGTATGGACCGTTTCGTTCAATTCGCAGTCGCGGGAGCCATTAATGCACTGAAGGACGCTAACTTGAATGTGAAAGAAGATACGGATCCTGAACGCGTAGGCGTTTCCGTAGGTTCTGGCATTGGCGGTTTGAATACTTGGGAAGAACAACATAGAATTCTTTTGGAAAAAGGGCCGAAACGTGTTTCGCCATTCTTCATTCCAATGATGATCGCGAACATGGCTTCTGGCCATATCTCGATGGTGACAGGCGCCAAAGGACCGAACTCCACAGCTGTAACCGCTTGTGCAACAGGAACGCACTCCATTGGGGATTCCTTCAAAATGATTCAACGCGGCGATGCTGACGTGATGATTTGCGGTGGAGCAGAGGCGACCATCACACCAATTGGTGTAGCTGGTTTCTGTGCGCTGCGGGCAATGTCTACTCGAAATGAAGAGCCGCATTTGGCAAGCCGTCCGTTCGACACGGATCGTGATGGGTTTGTCATGGGAGAAGGCGCAGGCGTCATGATTCTGGAGTCTCTGGAACATGCGCAGCAGCGCGGAGCTCGCATTTATGCGGAAGTGATCGGTTACGGTATGAGCGGCGACGCTTATCACATGACAGATCCGGATCCGGACGGGGCGGCACGTTGTATGGTGAAAGCGATTAAGGATGCAGGAATTGCACCAGAGTCCATTTCTTACATCAATGCTCACGGAACTTCTACTCCTGTAGGAGATAAATCGGAGACAATTGCGATTAAGAAAGCTTTAGGCGAGCATGCCTACAAAGTAGCAGTAAGTTCTACGAAATCCATGACAGGCCATTTGCTTGGTGCTGCGGGCGGGGTGGAAGCTGTTATCTGTGGACTGACGATTTCGAACAGTTTGATTGCGCCGACGATTAATCTGGTGAACCAAGATCCGGAATGTGATCTGGATTATGTGCCTAACACAGCTCGTGAAGCTAAGGTGGATATTGCGATGTCCAATTCCTTCGGCTTTGGCGGACACAATGCAACAATTATCTTGAAAAGGTTTGAAGCATAATTTGCCTTCCTACGAAGAAAGATAACGGAATATCATTCTCTCGGGGTGGTGAGTTAAGCGGATGAACCGTGATATTAAAGAACTGCAGCGACAAATCGGTATTACGTTCCGTAAGACCGAGCTGCTGAAGCAAGCTTTTACCCATTCTTCCTATGTCAATGAACACCGCATTGCTGGACATAAAGATAACGAGCGGCTGGAATTTCTAGGCGATGCTGTCCTTGAGCTAACGGTTTCGGAATTTTTATATGACTCATATCCAGGGCGTTCGGAAGGCGAATTGACGAAGCTCAGAGCATCTATTGTGTGTGAGCCGTCACTAGTTACCTTTGCGGAAGATTTGGATTTCGGTGCTTTTGTTTTACTCGGCAAAGGGGAGGAATTGACGGGCGGGCGCTCCCGACCGGCACTCCTTGCAGACGTTTTTGAATCCTTCGTAGGTGCTTTATACCTCGATCAAGGGATTGATGTCGTCAAAGGGTTTCTCAAAAAGCATGTATTCACGAAAATTTCCAGCGAAGGCAAGCTGCTCGTTATTGATTACAAAACGCAATTGCAAGAGCATACTCAACATCACAATATGGGTTCTCTGGAATACCGGATTGTGAACGAACGTGGACCTGCACATGAGCGTGAATTTGTTGCAGAGGTTTACATGGATGTTGAACTTTTGGGGACTGGCGCTGGACGTTCCAAAAAAGAAGCAGAACAGCAAGCAGCAGCTCAAGCTTTGTTGAAATTGAATGTAACTATTCAGCGATAACGAATATAGCTAAGGGAGGCAGCTGCGGCTGCCTTTTTTGGTTTTTATCTCTTATTTTCAGAAGGGATATGTTACAATAATTTTTGAGGTGAGACCATGTTTTTGAAACGGATTGAATTATCCGGGTTTAAGTCTTTCGCAGATCGGACGGAGCTGGAATTTGTGCGCGGTATCACCGCGGTTGTAGGTCCCAACGGAAGCGGAAAAAGCAATATTTCAGACGGTATCCGCTGGGTATTGGGGGAGCAAAGCGCAAAGTCTTTGCGTGGCGGTAAAATGGAGGATGTTATTTTTGCGGGCAGCGATTCACGCCGAGCTGTTAATTATGGGGAAGTCTCCCTGACACTCGACAATACATCGCAGTCATTGCCGCTTGACTTTAATGAAGTAACGGTAACTCGCAGAGTGCATCGGAGCGGGGAGAGCGAGTATTTAATTAACAAGCAGCCCTGCCGTCTGAAAGATATAACCGAATTGTTCATGGATACGGGAATTGGGAAAGAAGCATATTCCATTATTGGACAAGGACGTATCGAAGAGATTTTGAGTACCAAATCCGAAGATCGCCGGGGCATCTTTGAGGAAGCTTCGGGGATTGTTAAATATAAATCACGCAAGCGTGAAGCGGAAAAAAAACTAAGTGATACCGAGCAAAATTTGCTGCGGATTCACGATTTGGTGTCTGAGCTCGAAGATCAAATTGAGCCTCTTCGCGAACAATCGGAGAAGGCTATTCGTTATAAGGAGCTTCGGGATACGCTCAAAAGCAGTGAAATTGCGATGTATGTGCATCAAATCGATCAAATTTATCTCGCTTGGAATGAAGCATCGCAGAAGCTGGAGAATCTCACGAAAGAGCAAACAGAGCTTTCTACTGTAGTGAACCAGCACGATGCTCATCTGGAGAAGCATCGCTGGGAAACGCGCCGTTTGGAAGAGGAACTCGAGAAGCTGCAAGAAAGCCTGCTTCAGCTGAGTGAAGATTTCGAGAAATGTGAGGGACACGGCGAAGTTCTTAAGGAACGCAAGAAGAACTACGTGGCGAATCAACAACAGCTTAGCAGCACCCTCGCTATGCAGGAGCAGCGCAAAATTGATAAAGAAGCTGAACTTAGCGAACATCGGGAGAAAATTATCCAGATCGGTGCGCAGCTGTTTGAGTTTCAAGCCAAGCTGACGGCTGAGGAGCAGCGGCTGCAAGGCGTTAGCGGCGGCATCAGTTCTTCGCCGGAAGATCAATTAAAAGGCGAGCTGCTGGAGACGTTGAACCGGATGGCGCAGGCGCGAAACGAAATTCGTTATGCCGAGCAGCAAACCGAGAGCATTGGCCGTCGTCTGGAAAGATTGGACGAGGAACGCCACAAGTGGGCGGAACAACGCGAGAAGATTACACAGCGCAAGCAAGAGTTGACGGCTAAGCTGGAAGAAACCGTGAATGAAATTGAAGAAGTAAGGCAGCAATATGTGCAATTAACGCAAAGCTTGAAAAACAAGCAAGCTTTATTGGACGAAGCGCAAGGCATGGTTCGCAAATGGGAACAGAAGCTCGATGCGCTAACTTCTCGTCGAGATACGATGAAAGAAATGGCTAACGATTACGATGGGTTCATGCAAGGTGTTAAGGAAGTGCTCAAAGCGAAAAGCCGCAAGGATTTGCGCGGAATTCGCGGCGCCATTGCCGAGCTAGTGAAGGTTCCGGCTGATGTGGAGATTGCGATCGAGACGGCGCTGGGCGGTGCCTTGCAAAATATCGTAGTCGAAACGGAAGCGGATGGCCGTGAAGCTATTGCTTTCCTGAAACGCCGCCAAATGGGTCGAGCCACGTTCCTTCCAATGAATGTTATACGAGGGCGTTCCATTTCGGATAACGAGCTCAGCTCATTGAAGGCTGCCAAAGGCTTTATTGGATTAGCTGTTGACCTTGTTTCTTTCGATGCTACATATCAAAATATTTTTTCGAGCTTGTTAGGCAATGTTGTTGTTGCACAAAGCTTGGAAGATGCGAATCATATTGCGGCAAAAGCGCAGTATCGCTATCGGGTCGTGACGCTTGAGGGGGATGTAGTAAACCCTGGGGGTTCGATGACGGGCGGAAGCCTGCAGAAGAAATCAACGAACTTGTTGGGACGGCAGCGTCAGATTGAGGAATTGGATCAAGAGATCAAAAGTTCCGAGCAGCAGCTTAGCGGCTTGCGCAATCAATCCAGCGTCATGAAGCGCGAGATTACGGACGACATGATGACGATCGAGCAGCTTCGCCAGCTAGGAGAGCAAAAGCGTATCACGGAACAGCAAGTTCGCGCGGAACTAAATCCCTTGGAATCCGAGAGCCGCACGGTTGAAGAGCAGCTATCGCTGGATACGCAAGACAGAAGCTCACTGCTGCAGGAGAAAGCAGATTTCGGACGCAAGAAGACAGAATCAGAAGCAAATCTGGCCGAGCTGCAGCAGGAAGAAGCTTCCCTTCAGCATGCCATTCGCGAGGCTGAAAGCTCACGCAAAGCGAATGAATCCGAGAAGGAAGAACTGCAAAGCCAACTGACGGATTTGAAGGTCAAGGTGGCGTCTATTTCGCAAGAAAAGCAATCCCTCCAAGATCAACAGCGGCGGTTGCAGCAGGACCTTAGTGAAGCTGATCGAGAAATGGATACGAACCGTGGGCTCCTTGCCCAGCTGGAACAGGATATGGCGCTCCTTGAGCAGGAAACCGTGCTGCAAATTGAGTTGTTGAACGATCTCAAGCTGAAAAAGCAGCAATGTACGGAAAGTATCGAATTTAAAAGAGCTGAACGTACGGACTGGTTGTTTAAGCTTGAACAGGGAGAGAATGAAACTCGCGCCCAGCGGCAGCAGCTGAAACAGGTTGAAGAGAGCTTGCATCAAACGGAAGTTCGTGTGACCCGGTTGGATGTGGAACTCGAAAATCTGCTGAAAAAGCTGGCCGAAGAATATGAGCTTAGCTATGAGCTGGCCAAAGAACGCTATCCCATTCCTGAGGATATCCAAGGTACGCAAAACAAGGTGCGCGAGCTGAAACGCGAGATTACTTCCCTGGGAGTTGTGAATCTTGGGGCGATTGAGGAGTATGCGCGTATTTCGGAGCGTTTTGAATTCTTGAGCTCGCAGAAGGATGATCTGATCGAAGCCAAAACGACGTTGTATCAGGTTATTCGAGAAATGGACCTAGAGATGTCCAAACGGTTTAAAACGACTTTTGATGCGATTCGCTCGCATTTCGGTGTTGTATTCGCCAAACTGTTCGGCGGCGGGCGTGCCGATTTGATTTTATCTGAACCAGAGAATATGCTGGATACAGGCATTGAGATCGTGGCACAGCCTCCTGGGAAAAAGCTGCAAAACCTTCAGCTTCTTTCTGGCGGAGAGCGTGCGCTAACCGCAATCGCCTTGTTATTCTCCATCATCTGTGTGAAACCAGTGCCATTCTGCGTACTGGACGAAGTAGAGGCTGCTTTGGATGAAGCGAACGTATCCCGTTTTGCAGAATACTTGCGTGAATTCTCGGAAATGACACAATTTATCGTCGTTACTCACCGCAAAGGGACGATGGAGGAAGCGGATGTGCTTTACGGCGTGACCATGCAAGAAGGCGGCGTTTCCAAGCTTGTTTCCGTTCGCTTGGAGGATGAGGAAGCCGTTGTCTCCGCATCATAATCAATTCATTTACACGTTAATATCTTAGGAGGAACCATGAGCTTTTTCAAACGATTGAAAGATAGCATTTCCAGCAAGGCTGAAGCGGTAACGAATAAATTTAAAGAAGGACTAACCAAAACAAGAGACGCTTTCGTGGATCGCGTGGATGATTTGTTTAGCCGTCGCAAGAAAATTGATGAGGATTTCTACGAAGAGCTGGAAGAAATTCTGATCGGTGCGGATGTCGGCGTGAATACCGTCCTGAAGCTCATTGACGAGCTGCGTGCTGAAGTCAAGAAACGTAAGATTGAAAACCCGTCAGAGCTGCAACCGATTCTTTCCGAGAAGCTGATTGAACTCCTCAAGGGCGATGCAGATGCAGGCTTGAAGCTGAATCCTAATGGGTTGTCCGTCATTTTATTCGTGGGAGTCAATGGTGTAGGGAAAACGACAACGATTGGCAAGATGGCCCACATGTTCAAATCACAAGGAAAAAAAGTGTTGATGGCTGCAGGCGATACGTTCCGTGCAGGGGCTATTGAACAGCTGGAAACTTGGGGTGAGCGTGTAGGTGTTGATGTTATTAAACAACAATCCGGCGCCGATCCTGCCGCGGTGATGTTTGATGCGGTGCAGGCTGCCAAGACGCGCGGCGTAGATATTCTGCTATGCGATACAGCCGGACGTTTGCAAAACAAAGTGAATTTGATGGAAGAGTTGAACAAAATCTATCGTGTTATTCAACGCGAAGTGCCGGATGCTCCTCATGAAGTGATTCTCGTTTTGGATGCCACAACGGGCCAAAATGCGCTGAGTCAAGCGAAGCTATTTGGCGATAAAACCGGCTTGACAGGGTTAGTTTTATCCAAGCTGGATGGCACGGCCAAAGGCGGTATAGTTGTAGCGATCCGTCAGGAGCTGGCACTACCCGTGAAGTTTGTTGGTTTAGGCGAGAAAATGGACGATCTTCAGCCATTTGATTCTGAGCAATTCGTGCATGCCTTGTTCGGAAAATGGATTGGGGAGCAAAAAGAAGAAACGGATAATTAACTCAACCGTTCATATAACAAGGAAAATTCGCCTCTGCCGCCAAAGCGGTTGGAGGGGGATTTTTTGTTTTTATAACTGACAAGGTCAAATGCTTGACATTCATCTCGGAATTCAGTATGATAAGTTCTGTTGTGCTGGTGTCAAGTGTGCAACCTTTACGGAGGTGGAGTTATGACGCTCGATCAGATCGATCAGATGCTGGAGAAAACGAATCGCATTAACTTGCTGTTTGATTTCTATGAAGCGCTGTTGACCGATAAACAGAGAACATTCCTCCAGTTGTATTTTCATGACGATTACTCGCTAGGAGAAATCGCTGAGAATTTCGAAATTAGCCGCCAAGCGGTCTATGAACATATTAAACGTGCAGAGCTGACTTTGCAGGATTATGAAGGCAAGCTGCAGTTGGTACATAAGCATGAACAACGCATGAAGCTGCGCACAGAGCTGATTCAAGTGCTGGATCATTGCGATCCGGAGCTAAAGAGGAAAACGACGGAGCTTTTTGATACAATAGTAGGGATAGATTAAAGACAAGTCCAGAAGCAGGAGGTGAAGCGCATGGCATTTGAAGGATTGGCAAACCGATTGCAGAACGTTTTCGGTAAGCTGAGAAGCAAAGGTAAGCTGACGGAAGAGGATGTAGGCGAAGCGCTTCGCGAGGTTCGATTGGCTCTGCTCGAAGCGGACGTTAACTTTAAAGTGGTGAAAGACTTTATTGCCAAAGTGAAGGAACAAGCGATTGGGCAAGAGGTGCTTAAGTCCTTTACGCCAGGCATGGTCGTTATCGATATCGTTAACAAAGAGCTGACCGCTCTGATGGGTGGTACCCAAAGCAAATTAGCTCGCTCGAATCGACCGCCAACCGTCATTATGATGGCAGGTTTGCAAGGGGCTGGTAAGACGACAACCTCTGGTAAATTGGCGAAAATGCTGCTTAAACAAAACCATAGACCGCTGCTTGTAGCATGTGATATTTACCGCCCAGCTGCAATTAAACAGCTCCAGGTTCTTGGCGAGCAATTGAATGTACCGGTATTTGCACTTGGCGATCAAGTGAGTCCGGTCGAAATTGCCAAAGCAGGTCTACAACATGCCAAAGACAACGGCAATGATTATGTCATTATAGATACAGCAGGTCGATTGCACATCGATGAAAATCTAATGGACGAGCTGAAAAATGTTCGCACTGCTGTTGAACCTGATGAAATCTTGCTCGTCGTTGATGCCATGACAGGTCAAGATGCTGTCAACGTTGCAGAAAGCTTTCACAAACAGCTTGAGCTCACAGGTGTTGTATTAACAAAGCTGGATGGCGATACCCGCGGTGGCGCGGCGTTGTCTGTCAAAGCTGTTACAGGCTGTCCGATCAAATTCGTGGCCAGCGGCGAGAAAATGGACGCGTTAGAACCATTCTTCCCAGATCGTATGTCCTCAAGAATCCTAGGCATGGGCGACATGCTCACGTTGATTGAGAAGGCGCAAGCCGGTATCGACATGGACAAGGCGAAAGAGATGGAGCGCAAAATGCGCAACGCCGAATTCACCTTCGAGGATTTCTTGGATCAGATGGAGCAAGTTAAGAAAATGGGTCCATTGGATCAAATTCTGGATATGCTGCCTGGCGCCAACAAGATCAAAGGCATGAAGGATATGAAGGTTGATGATAAACAAATGGCTCGTGTTGAAGCTATTGTGAAATCAATGACCACAGAAGAGAAGCGCAAGCCGGAGCTTCTCAATGCAAACCGCCGTAAGCGGATTGCACTGGGCAGCGGGAATTCCGTGCAGGAAGTCAATCGCTTCATTAAACAATTCGATGATATGCGCAAAATGATGAAGCAATTCTCCGGTATGATGGGCCCGAAAGGCGCCAAAGGCATGAAGAAGTTAGGCAAGGGATTTAAATTTCCCTTTTAAATAAGCTTTTTATTCTAAGTAGGAGGTGATTTTTCATGGCAGTACGTATTCGTCTTAAACGTGTAGGCGCTCATAAAGCTCCTTTTTACCGTGTGGTGGTTTCGGATTCCCGTTCCCCGCGTGATGGTCGTTTTATCGAAGAAATCGGTACTTATAACCCAATTGCTGAACCAGCAGCTGTAACTCTTGATGAGGAGAAAGCGCTGAAATGGCTTCAAACTGGCGCTCAACCGTCCGATACAGTTCGCAGCCTGTTCTCAAAAGCAGGTTTGATGACTAAGTTTCACGAGCTGAAATTACAGAAGTAATCTGTTATCTTTCGGAGGGTGAGTTCATGAAGGATCTTATCACCGTAATTGCTAAGGCTCTTGTCGATCATCCGGAAGAAGTACGTGTTACTGTGGTGGAGAAAGATGACAAGATTGAGTTCAGGCTTTCTGTCCATCCCGACGATGTCGGTAAAGTGATTGGCAAGCAAGGCAAGATTGCGAAGTCGCTCCGCACAGTGGTCACGTCAGCAGCTGTGAAAGAAACGAAGCGGGTAGCCGTTGAAATCGTTTCATAAGAAACTAGGTTAGGATTTAGTTCCTAGCCTTTTTCTTATATGGTCTTGAAGGTAATTTAATGTGGAGGTTGGGCAAGCGAATATGAGCGAAAAATTGGTGACAATCGGTAAAGTAGTGAATAGCCACGGGATACGTGGAGAGTTGAAAATAGTTCCAGAAACAGATTTTCCTGAACGTTTTGATAAAGGCAATTCGCTGATTATTGTAGATTCTCAAAATAAGCAAACGCCGGTGACGGTACTATCGTCCCGCTTACATAAGAACGTATTTATTGTGCAATTTGCAGGGTTCACAGATATCAATGAAGTGGAGAAGTTCAAGGGCTCGCTTCTCAAAATCGAAAGCAAGCAGCAGCAGCCTCTTGAAGAGGGTGAGTACTACTACCACGAAATCATTGGCTGCAAGGTGATTACGGAAGAAGGCCAAGAGCTAGGGTTGGTATCTGAAGTGCTAACCCCTGGTGCGAATGATGTATGGGTCGTTGCATTGCCGAATGGGAAACAATTGCTGCTTCCTGTTATTGATGATGTGATTCTGGATGTGAATGTGGCAAGCAAAACGATTCAAATCCACCTCATGGAAGGATTACTGGAATGAGAATCGATGTCTTGACGCTATTTCCTGAGATGTTTGATGGCGTATTTTCGTCCAGCATTTTGGGGAAAGCCCGTGACAAGGGAATCGTTGCTTTGAACACGGTGAATTTCCGGGATTATGCCAACAATAAACATAATACCGTAGATGATTACCCCTATGGGGGCGGCGGTGGTATGGTCTTGAAGCCAGAGCCGATCTTTGCTGCTGTTGAGGATCTGTCTGTCCATCAAGAAGAAGGACAAGAACCGGTGAAGCCGCGTGTGATTTTGATGTGTCCCCAAGGTACACCTTTCACGCAGAAGAAAGCCGAAGAATTGTCAAATGAACAGCATTTGGTGTTTATTTGTGGTCATTATGAAGGCTATGATGAGCGAATTAGGCAGTATTTGGTGACAGACGAGCTCTCTATCGGGGATTATGTCTTAACGGGCGGGGAGCTGCCTGCAATGGTCGTTATAGACAGCGTAGTGAGGCTTCTGCCAGGTGTGCTGGGCAATGAAATGTCAGCTGTCACCGATTCTTTCTCAACAGGCTTATTAGAATATCCTCACTATACAAGGCCCGCTAAGTTTCGCGATTGGGAAGTTCCTGATATGCTGTTGTCCGGACACCACGAAAATGTGAGGAAATGGCGTCGTAAGGAATCTTTATTCCGGACATTGGAACGAAGGCCTGATCTGCTTGAGGGTAGAGATCTGTCCAAAGAAGAAAAGACGTGGGTTGCTGAATGGCATAGCCGGAAGCAAAAGGAATAGCGGCCATAAATTTATCTATTGAATTTCTTCTTTGTCTATGATATTATATATTCTGTTGTGATTTTTTCAACAGTTCGAGTCTGGTGGTCCTCTACGCATAACAACTACGATCTACTTTGCGAATGAGCGGAATGAACACCTGTGTGGAAGGAGGGAGTCAACTATGAATCTTATTCAAGAGATTACGAAAGAGCAACTCCGTACGGATATTCCTAATTTCCGTCCAGGAGACACACTTAAAGTACACGTAAAAGTTATCGAGGGTACACGTGAGCGTATTCAGCTGTTCGAAGGTGTTGTTATTAAACGCCACGGCGGTGGAATCAGCGAAACGTTTACAGTTCGTAAAATTTCTTACGGTGTGGGTGTGGAAAGAACTTTCCCATTCCATTCTCCGAAGATTGACCGGATTGAAGTGGCTCGCCGCGGTAAAGTTCGTCGTGCGAAACTTTATTATCTGCGTGGTCTTCGTGGTAAAGCTGCAAGAATTAAAGAAATTCGATAAGAAAACGGGGGGCTTGTTCAGGCAAGTCTCCTTT
Source organism: Paenibacillus alba (assembly GCF_013204855.1). Taxonomy (GTDB): domain Bacteria; phylum Bacillota; class Bacilli; order Paenibacillales; family NBRC-103111; genus Paenibacillus_E; species Paenibacillus_E alba. Next base: position 572,829 of record NZ_JABMKZ010000003.1, read on the forward strand.
TCGTTTTTATGGTGCATACTAGAATAAACCTATATAGGACATAAACCAAAACTGGAAAAGAGGCAATCAGTGATGGAACAAAAAGATCAGCCTTACATAGAACCGGCAACACCGGTGGAGACAGCTCCTGTCAAACCTGCCAAGAATGAAACATGGGAATGGATTAAAGCTTTGGTCATAGCGGGTGTACTCGTTATTGTCATTCGTTGGTTTCTGTTCTCTCCGTTCATTGTTGATGGAGATTCCATGCGTCCCAATTTTCAAACAGGCGAGCGACTGATTGTGAACAAAATTGTCTATGACATACGCTCACCGAAACGTGGAGAGGTCATTGTTTTCCACGCACCAGAAGGTAAGGATTACATCAAGCGTGTCATTGGTCTTCCTGGGGAGACGGTGAAAGTGACGGGTGACAAGGTATTCATCAATGGTCAAGAGATTGATCAGCCTTTCATTCAAGCAGCAATTGAACAAGCCAACAAAGAGGGTCACCCGTATAATACGTTATCGGATTTCCCGGAAACAAAAGTGCCGGATGGTGAAATTTTTGCCATGGGAGATAATCGGCCTAACTCCAAAGACAGTCGTACGAAGAGTGTCGGTTTTGTGCCCTACAACAAAATTGTCGGCCGCGCCGAAGTTATTTTTTGGCCGGTGAGCAAAATTAGTTTTATACATTTTTGAGGTGAAATAGAATGACGATTCAATGGTTTCCCGGTCACATGACCAAGGCTCGAAGACAGATCGAAGAAAAGCTTAAGCTAATTGATGTTGTCATTGAGCTCTTGGATGCCCGCATACCGCTTTCAAGCCGGAATCCCATGGTAGATGAAATTTTGAAAGGCAAGCCACGTTTGGTGCTGCTGAATAAAAACGATTTGGCAGATCCGCAAGTGACGGCGGAATGGGTGAAGTATTTTGCTGATCAAGGTCTTCCTGCTTTGCCGATTGATGCAGCTAACGGAACGCATGTCAAAGAAATTTTGCCGCGTGTCAAGCAGCTTTGGGCTCACAAAATTGAGAGTCAGCTGCGCAAAGGAATTAATCCTCGCGCAGTAAGAGCGCTCATTGTTGGAATACCGAACGTTGGGAAATCGACATTGATTAATCAATTGGCCGGTAAGAAGATTGCCGCGACCGGAGACAAGCCTGGTGTTACGAAGGGACAGCAATGGATTAAAGTTGGAACTGAAATGGACTTGTTGGATACGCCTGGTATTCTGTGGCCTAAGTTTGAAGACCAGATGGTTGGTATGAGATTAGCCGCTACCGGTGCGATCAAAGAAGAGCTGCTGCATTTAGATGAAATCGCGCTTTTTGTTGTGAAATATATGGTTCAGTATTATGGAGCTGGTATTCAAGAGCGTTTTGCGGTTCAGGAGCTCCCGGAAGATATGGAGAACATCCACGAAGTGATTAAGGTTATGGAAGCTATCGGTCGTAAGCGCGGAGCCATTGTAAGCGGCGGCAAGGTAGATTTGGATAAAGCATCCCTGATCATTATTCGTGAGCTAAGGGCAGGCAAGATGGGGCGAATTTCCTTGGAAAAGCCTTAAGGTCCGGCGGATATATAGCAAATAGAAAAGTCATTTTTGGATTTCGCTGTGAAGCGAGTTCGAAAATGGCTTTTTTGTGTGAGACAAAAAGAAGAAAAAAATGGGTATGGCTTGACGAAGTGCCAATCCTATATAATGAGGAGATGGAAAGGGGCGAAAGCCATTGCTAGCGTATGAAAAACAGATGTGGGAGCAGGGGTTTAGCCTTGTAGCCGGCATCGATGAGGTAGGTAGAGGTTGTTTGTTTGGAGATGTTGTTGCAGCAGCCGTTATTCTCCCAAAGGGGTATGTGCTGGAAGGGGTTAATGATTCCAAAAAGCTTTCTGAAAAAAAACGAGATTATTTGTATGAGCAGATTCGGTTGGAAGCTCTGGCGGTTGGTGTAGGGATCGTCGATGTTGCGCATATCGAAGCGATTAATATCAAGCAAGCGGCCAGATTAGCCATGAAGCAAGCCGTTGAGCAGCTGAAGATTACGCCTGATTGTTTATTGGTTGATGCTGAAAAGGTAGATGTTGACCTCGAGCAAACGGCTATCATCCATGGCGATGCGTTGAGTCAATCCATTGCAGCTGCCTCCATTATCGCTAAAGTTACACGAGATCGTATGTGTGTGGAGTGGGATGATCAATATCCCGAATATGGTCTTGCTATACATAAAGGATATGCGACGAAGCACCATAGAGACATGCTTCTGAGATATGGTCCAACCCCGCTTCACAGGAAATTATTTATTCGCAAAGTGATGGCACAGTTGGAAATCAACGAAGCGGAACAACAGAATGAGCAGTTGGAACTGGACCTCATATAATTAGTTCTTGTAAAGAAATGCAGATAAGGCGCCGATAATAAATACATAAAAGCGTAGGAAGACATGAGGTGAATCGGATGAATATTAGCGGTCTTATTCGTAACTTGGTCGGGGATTTAACCGCATCAGATAGCAAGGTGCTTGAATTAAAGGTAGGACAAATCGTAAAAGGTGTCGTGCTTCAGCTGCTTGGCGATCAAGAAGCATTGTTAAACATCGGCGGTGTGCAAGTTCGTGCTAAGCTGGAGACTCCTCTTAAGCAAGGGGATGTTACGATGCTGCAGGTACAGCCGGAATCTTCAAAGGGCGGTCAAGTATTACTAAAACCTTTAACTGCTTCCGATGTACTCATTGCTGAAGATTCTATTAGCGAGCTGCTGAAGGCATTCACAGTGAAGGATACGGCTGGCAATCGTTCGATGGTGCAGCACATGCAGCAAGAAGGTATTCCGGTTACCAAGGAAAATGTCAAGGCATTCGATACCTTGATGCGCAGCCTGCCTGAAGGGGCGAATAAGGAGGACTGGACACAAGCGGCTGTACTTGCCTATAAAAAAGGATTGCCGCTTACTACGGAGACGGTAGGGGCCTTGAAACAGGTGACGACAGGGCCACCTGTAGGACAAGTACTGGAACAGCTTGAGCAGCAGGCTGCGGCGCTTGTTGAGCAGGATCCGGCACATCCTGCTGCTGATACGGCTAAGCAGGTTGTGGCGCTGCTCAAGGAGCTGCGGGCTTCCGCCGCAGCAACATGGCCTGCGCGGCCGCCGGAGGCGCCGGCCGAGACCGTGGAGCCAGCTGCTTCGCAGGCTGGCTCTTCCGGGAAAACGGCGGCTCCCGCAGTACTGCCGCCTGTAAGCGGCAGCGCGCCTGCGCCTGCTGCCGTCGTAACGGCTCCGCCCGCTGCTGTGCTAGCGGCGGGCTATAGTGCCTCCGCAGCTGCGCCAAGCGCGGAGAGTGCTGCCGGGGCGCAGCCGGCAGCGGACAAGCCGGCCGCCCGCCCTGCGGGAGCGGCCGAGCCGCCGCAGGCTCAGGTGCGCAGCGCTGAGCCTGCACGAGAAAGCGAACCGCCGCCGAAGGCGGGTTCGCCAGCACTTGAGCAGCCGCCTGCGAAGCAGAAGGCGGCTGGCGAAACCGAGGCGCAGGCGCGCAGCGCAGCGCCGACCCGGCATGCGGCTGATCCGGAGACTAACTGGATCAGCCGCATGCTCAAAGCCGTTGGCGTGGAACACGAGGCTCATCTAGCAGCGAAGCTGGACGAGCGGGCAGATCCACTTATGCGAGTACGCACGGACACGAGCGAGCAGCTCGCTAATTTGATCGCCACAGGCTCCCAGCAAGATGACGCTGTCAAGCCTGCCGCTGATACCTTGAAGAGTCTGCTGCTGCAGCTGACCGCTTCGGACGACACGCCAGCGCCGCTCAAAGAAGCGGCGCAGCAAGCCATTGGGCAAGTGACAGGGCAGCAGCTCATGTTAAGCGGTGACAAAACCGCCATGTTTGCACATATGACCTTATTCGTCCCCTTCATGGATGGCACTGGACAGCAGTCTGCTGCTATACATATTCAATCCCGCAAGGGAAAACGCGGAGAAGTGGATGCAAGCAATTGTCGGTTGCTTTTTGATTTGCAAATGAAAATCATGGGGAATACACTGCTGGATGTACAAGTTGTGAATAAAATCGTTTCGCTGAATATTCATAATGATCATCCGGCCTTAGCTCCGTTAATGGAGGAATCCAAAGAAGAAATAACGGCGGCGATGAACAAAGCGGGTTATCAATTTATTTCGCTGAAATGTTCACCATACCCACAACCACTTGCCCAGAAAGAAAATGAAGCAGCCAAACAAGGCGTATCCGACGGCCGAGTAGATCTTCGAGATCTCTTTCAGCCGAAGACCTACAAAGGAGTGGACTTCCGAGCATGACGAATCCCAGGAATCCATCCACGAAGCCTGAAGCGACACCAATTAAAAAAGCAGTAGCTCTCCGCTATTCACCGGAAATGCAAAAAGCCCCTACGCTAATTGCCAAAGGCAAGGGACATATGGCGGAAGCAATTTTACAAAAGGCCAAAGAGAACGGCATCCCGATTCAAGAGGATTCTTCCTTGGTAGAAGTGCTGTCTAAGCTTGATTTGGATCAAGAAATTCCTCCGGAATTGTATCAGTTGGTTGCTGAGGTGCTTAGCTTCATCTATCGTTCCGATAATCGAATGAGACCAAAGAGGGAATGATGGATGACAGAAATCCGAAAAGATACTAGGAAACAATTAGGGAAATTTGGCGAGGATGCGGCTGAAGCTTTTTTGATTCAACAGAATTACCTTGTATTGGCACGGAATTGGCGCTGTCGTACGGGAGAGCTTGATCTTATAGCAGAAAAAGACGATGTCTTAATTTTTGTAGAAGTCAGAACAAGAAGGAAGTCGAACCACTTTGGCACAGCGAAAGAATCGGTTGACTATCGGAAGCAGCGAAAGGTGAGGGAAATAGCTCAATTCTATTTGCATCGCTTTCAGCTGCATGAGAGGTCAGTACGCTTTGATGTTATAACGGTAGAAATTAGTGCGGATGCTGAAGCGCCTCGCATTGAACACATAGTAGGAGCCTTTTGAGCGCATTGTCAATCAGACAACCATCAAAAGGTTTTTTTCATGAGCTAGCGCAGTACTGCATATGCAAAGTAGTTGTTTCAGGGAATTTTTGTATTGCCTTCCATCGTTGGACACATGTAATATATTCTCTAGGTGCATTCATCCTAATACAGAAAGAAGCTAACATTTCTATGCTGCATAATGAAAAAGTCATGAGGTTTATCTATGTTTTAAAACTAGATGATGGTCATTATTATATTGGGCAAACAGATAATCTGGAGAGACGTATTGCTAATCATGGAACGAGCATAGGTGCAACTTGGACTAACATATATAAACCAATTTCTATGATAGAAACATTATCTGTTGGTGTTTGTAATTATTTTGAAGCTAAGAATATGGAAAATGACATTACTTTAGATTATATGCGGAAGTTTGGCTGGCAGCGAGTAAGAGGCGGAGATTTTTCTAACTCTGATGAAAGGGCTGTCTATGATAAATTATTAAAATTGAAGAAAAGAAATGTAATAAGTTTTGAAATTGAGGAACCGATCTATGGAGAGTTTGAGAACAACCAGGATTAAATCAATGATGAACGTGAAGGAAGAATGAAAACTTCCGGTTACTTGGACTTACATTCCAAAAAAATTTGCGATGAGGTTAAATTTAAATGAGGAAAGTGATCTACACGTTATTCATTCTACTCATAGCAGCATTAACAATAACAGCTTTTTGGTCAAAAAACATGGATAGCAAATTCATCGTCCCAGCTCTGAATAATTTTTATGCAGATTTTATTCAAAAAAACTATTCAAATATGTACCAATACACGGATTTTAGTTCACATACGAAAGACACTAATTTAACGAATGAAGGAAAAGCAAGTGTGGCAGAAGGATTATTAAATAACGACAGGCATTGGTATGGCCATATACAAAGGTATTCAATAGATAAAGTAAGTTGGCGAGGGATAAACAAAAGAAGTGCAACAGTTGCTGTAACGACATTGGATGTAAACGGAGATGAACAAACTTTGTATGATGAAGTCATCATCAAAAGGATAAGATCAAATTGGTTTATCACAGAGTATAACTCAGGATCTCCTTGGCGAACTATGAAGTTGCCTTAATTTTATGAGAAATTGTCACCACTTTAGGCCGCATGCCTGGGTGGTTTTTTGTGTTTTTTGATTTTAGGTAGTATAAACTGCTACTTTAGAACTAGACATAATTAACTAATTATTGTAAAGTAATATTGAATGTTAAGCAGATAGTGCTCGACAATGGCAAACCTATCTAAAGGTGGGGACGCAAAACTAAAGGGGCTTAGTGTAAAAACACTGTGCTAGCCAGTTATCGAAAGCGGAGGCGACAATTTTGGGAACTAAGATCAAATATATTGCTGTGGTAGAATACAATGATCGTCTAACGAAAACATTTAAAGAGATCCCATTTTTTTGTGAGGAAGATAGAAATCCAAGTATCGGTGATTTTGTTGAATTATTTCAGGCTCAGGGACTTGAGATGGAAATTGTAGATTTTGCTAATATGATTTTTCAGCCAATTGATAAATCTTCAACTGAAATTGTATCTGCCAAAATCAATAGAGCATTTAAAGACTATACGCACAATGATACAAAACGGATAAGAAATTAAAAAATGATCCAAGTAAGCAAAAAGAAGCAGCTCTCCAACCTTTTTAGGGGGGGCTGCTTCTTTTATTTTGGACAAGCTGCTCTGCTCAAAATTTAGAACGTATTAAAAACATTACTGCATTCTTTTACAGTTGATTGGACAAAAGAAAAAGTCAGATCAACGGATATGATCCGACCTGTATGGCGACTTGTCATTGGCGGTTTATTTTAGTATGGTTTCAAACCAAAACTAATGCCAACTTAGATTTATTTCCTCTTGTCAATGTAGGTTAACAGTGTGAGTATAAACAACCCAAATGCAAACATGATTGTCAGAGCTTGAAATATATCCATGTTCACAGCCTCCACCTTTCCAAGTAAGGTGTCCGCCTTTATACAAGTCGTCTTATTGTAAAGTTTAAAGTTAAATGGATAATTATGTTAGTGCCAATGGAACTATATGTGCATTTTTATCTTTCTACATAATTCGATCAAAATGGATATTTGGCTTATTTCTTTACATCTCAATCTCCTCTATACGCTGTTTTTTATCCAAATTCCTATACTGTATAGCCTCTGCCAGATGCTGCGGCAGTATTTGATCAGAGGCTTCGAGATCGGCGATGGTTAAGGCCAACCGCAGGATACGGTCATGCGCCCTTGCGCTCAAACCCAAGGCTTCAAAAGAGGCCTGAAGCAGTTGATCGCCCTCAGGGGTTAAACGACACATATGCCTCATGGATTTGCCGCTTAATTCATTGTTATGCTGAATGCCGGAACCTGCATATCGCAGCTGTTGTCGATGATGGGCGAGCATAACTTGAGCTAACATATCTTGTGAGGATAAGTTGTTCGTCTGCTCTTTTAATTGGAGATAGCTTGGTTTAGGTACTTCGACATGGAGGTCAATGCGATCAAGCAAAGGGCCGGATATTTTGGACCGATAGTGCACAATTTTGGCGGGGCTGCATATACAGGCATTTGTTTCTGTTTCAGCTCCGTAAAATCCGCAAGGACAAGGATTCATGGCAGCAGCTAAAATAAACTGAGAAGGAAACGTGTAAACTGCCCTCGCTCTGGCAATGGTCACATAGCGATCTTCCAGAGGCTGCCGAAGCACCTCAAGCGCATTCCGAGTAAATTCAGGCAGTTCATCAAGGAAAAGGATACCTCTGTGCGATAAACTAACCTCTCCTGGTTTGGGAATGGTGCCGCCACCGACAAGCCCGGCAGAAGAAATCGTATGGTGAGGGGCTCGGAAGGGTCTTGTACGTATGAGTGAGGAGCGATCTACAAGCTTGCCGGAGGCGCTATAAATTTTCGTAACCTCTAGGGCTTCTTTATCCGACATAGGGGGGAGAATGGAGGGCATCCGTTTCACAAGCATCGTTTTTCCTGTTCCCGGGGGGCCGATCAATAGGATGTTATGCATGCCTGCGGCAGCGATCATCATCGCACGCTTGACCTGGTGATGTCCGTTGACATCGGCGTAATCATCGACAAAATGTTGTATCTCTGCGGATTTTATCGATAGTTCACGATATTTATTATTAATGTCATTAAATATGTATAAATGTTCGGATTCCTTTGTCCAGCATTTGAAATCAGTGAGGTTGTTAATGGCGCACACCTCAATACCGGCAATAAGTGCAGCCTCCGCTGCATTGGCATGCGGCACATACACGCGTTTTATGCCTAGTTTTTTGGCTGCGTGGGCCATAGAGAGGACGCCTGGAATAGGACGCAGTGAGCCATCTAAGGCTAGTTCACCAAGAAATAAAGTGTGCTGAAAGCACTCAAAGGGAATCTGACTGGTCGTTATGAGAATGGCTGCCGCTATTGCCAAATCAAACGAGGAGCCTTCTTTGCGTAAATCGGCTGGCGCTAAGTTTACCGTAATTCGGTCCATTGGGAAGCTGAAACCGCCGTTTTTGATCGAAGAACGAACCCTTTCGACAGATTCTCTCACTGCGGAATCAGGCAGTCCAACCAAATTAATCTGAGGGAGTCCACTTGATATATCGACTTCCACTTCAATGATTTGTCCTTCAATCCCTTGTAGGCATGCGCTGATAACTTTGCCATACATACCAAAAAACACCTTCCTCTCCAATAGACGCAATTGCTCGTGCAGCTGCGAGTAGGATAAAAGGTGCTTCCTTATCGATCCATTCATTTGCTCTTATTGTATATGAAAATGGTAAAATTACGCAATTCCTAATTGCGTTAATTACGTTTTAAATACACCCTTCATGCACATACTGGAAGATGAGGTGATGATATGCAGGAGAAACCGTATTTTTGTCCCAATTGTCGTTCCAATCGCATTAAATTCAGTGTGATTACAAGTTATCAGCAGTCTTTTCTGAAGGATGCTCTCTCAGGAAGCATTACGGAGTTCAAGGATCCCGATGCGATCGCTGAGGCTGAACCAACCATTCAATGTTTAATCTGTCATTTCACAGGCAATGAGCTTAGGTTTATCAAACAAGCGGAGCGAGAGCCGCGGATGAATACACCAACAACGCCGCTTTACTAAAGGCAACTAAAGGAAGACGTATTTTTCAGATGATGGAAAATGCGTCTTTTTTAGTTGAACAACGATAGGCATGATTACGTAGTTTTCATCCATTTTGTATAAGCGTTTTGGCATTAAAAGGGGTTTCGCTGGTAAACCTCGTGAGCAAAGTGATAGCTAAAGTTTTTCAGTGTGAAAGGAAACTTTGAATGGATTAACGAAAAAAATAAGGAAACTGTCGAAAATAAGTGATACAATGGTTAGGGCTTGCGAAGAAGTGTGATACTAATTCCGGCAGCAAGATGTATTTCGTGCGCAAAGCAAAGCAGGAAGTTACACTCTTCCCCTGTATAGCACGTATAGAAAGTCCATACTGATAGGAGGATTTTAGGAAATGAATATCCATGAGTACCAAGGCAAAGAAGTCCTGAGACAGTACGGAGTCAGCGTTCCTAACGGAAAAGTTGCATTTACCGTTGACGAAGCTGTTGAAGCAGCGAAAGAACTCGGAACATCCGTCGTCGTTGTAAAGGCGCAAATTCATGCCGGAGGTCGCGGTAAAGCGGGCGGCGTTAAGGTAGCTAAAAGCCTCGATGAAGTTCGTACATATGCTAGCGAAATTCTGGGTAAAGTTCTTGTCACTCACCAAACAGGTCCAGAAGGCAAAGAAGTTAAACGTCTTTTGATCGAAGAAGGCTGTGACATTAAAAAAGAATATTATGTTGGTGTTGTTGTTGACCGCGCAACTGGCAGCGTAGTTTTGATGGCGTCTGAAGAGGGCGGTACGGAAATTGAAGAAGTAGCGGAACATTCTCCTGAGAAAATTTTCAAAGAAGTTGTGGATCCTGCAATTGGTCTTCAAGCTTTCCAAGCACGCAGACTGGCTTACTCCATTAACATTCCTAACGAGCTGGTTAACAAAGCAGTTAAATTCATGCTCGCTCTTTATAAAGCATTCGTTGAGAAAGACGCTTCCATTGCCGAAATCAACCCATTGGTTGTGACTGGTTCTGGGGATGTTATGGCTCTTGATGCCAAATTGAACTTTGATTCCAACGCGCTGTTCCGTCACAAAGATATCGTTGAGCTTCGTGATCTTGAAGAGGAAGATGCGAAGGAAATTCAAGCTTCCAAATATGACCTTAGCTACATCGCTTTGGATGGCAACATCGGTTGTATGGTTAACGGCGCTGGACTTGCTATGGCCACTATGGACATTATCAAGCACTACGGCGGAGACCCGGCTAACTTCCTAGACGTAGGGGGCGGTGCTACGAAAGAGAAAGTTACGGAAGCTTTCAAAATCATCTTGTCCGATGAGCAAGTTAAAGGAATTTTCGTTAACATTTTCGGTGGCATCATGCGTTGTGACGTTATTGCGGACGGCGTTGTTGCTGCTGCAAGAGAGCTTGGACTTTCCCGTCCGCTCGTTGTTCGTCTTGAAGGAACTAACGTTGAGCTTGGCAAAAAGATTCTTAACGAATCCGGTCTGAACATCGTTGCGGCTGACTCCATGGCAGACGGCGCACAAAAAATCGTTGCACTTGTGAAATAATCTAAACCCGAGTGGTTTTAACTAATATAGGGGATGTGAACAAAAGATCATGAGTATTTTGGTCAATAAACATACAAAAGTCATTACTCAAGGGATTACCGGCGCTACGGGTTTGTTTCATACCAAAGGCGGTCTGGAATACGGCACACAAATGGTTGGTGGCGTAACCCCAGGTAAAGGCGGTACAAAAGTAGATATCACTTTGGAAAACGGTGAGCTTGTTCAGCTTCCGGTCTTCAACACCGTGATCGACGCGAAAAATGCAACTGGTGCTACGGCATCCGTTATCTACGTTCCACCAGCTTTCGCTGCAGAGTCCATCATCGAAGCTATTGAAGCTGAGCTTGATTTGGTGATCTGTATTACAGAAGGTATTCCTGTTCTTGATATGGTTAACGTGAAACGTTACCTAGAAGGCAAGAAAACCGTTCTGATCGGACCTAACTGTCCGGGCGTTATCACACCAGGCGAGTGTAAAATCGGGATTATGCCGGGCTACATTCATACGCCAGGTCACGTAGGTGTTGTTTCCCGTTCCGGAACATTAACTTACGAAGCGGTTCACCAATTGACAACTCGTGGTATTGGACAATCTTCTGCTGTTGGTATCGGTGGAGATCCAGTTAAAGGTTCCGAGTTTATCGATATCCTCAAACGTTTCAACGATGACCCTGACACTTATGCAGTTATCATGATCGGTGAGATCGGTGGTACAGCAGAAGAAGAAGCGGCTGAGTGGGTTGCTGCCAACATGACGAAGCCAGTAGTTGGCTTTATCGGCGGTAAAACAGCGCCTCCAGGAAAACGTATGGGCCACGCCGGTGCGATTATTTCCGGTGGTAAAGGTACAGCTGCTGAGAAAGTAGCTACAATGGAAAGATGCGGTATCCGCGTCGCAGCTACACCTTCCGAAATGGGCTCAACGCTTGTTAGCGTGCTCGAAGAAAAAGGTATGCTGGATAAAGTGATCACAAAAAAATAGTCTTCTTTTCAAGAAGGTAAGCAACCTTCCATCTCCCTGTTTCAGGGATTTGGGAGGTTTTTTGTTTTTCTAAATTTGCAAGCATTTGTCATTCGAGCGGGGAGTGTATATACTTATGGATAATCGACTGATTGTATTCGGTCTTCATGAGCTTGAAGGAATAGGTTGGAAAACAATGCAGCAACTAATCAGCCGCTTCCCTGAGCTTCATCATTTGTTTGATTTGTCGTCGGCAGAAATTGTCGCCAAGGGCATTCGTGCTTCTGTCGCCGAACAAATTGCCACGCGGTTTACTCCGGCTTTCATAGAGCAAAAACTTCATATATATATGAAGCAATCCATTCAAATCCTGACGCTTCTGGACGACGAATATCCAACCATTCTTAAAGAAACAGCACAACCCCCTTGGGTGCTTTATGTAAAAGGAAATTTGTCTTTGCTGAGTGGACGACTTCTGGGTATGGTTGGGACCCGCACCCCGACTCTTTATGGTAAACGGATTGCCGAAGAGTGGGCAGCAGCCCTTTCCAGAGCAGGTTTCGGCGTTGTAAGTGGTCTCGCTCGTGGTATCGACAGTAAAGCTCACTTGGGTGCTTTACAGGGGAAATCGAAAACAGTTGCCGTGCTTGGCTGCGCCATTAATCAGATTTATCCGCGTGAAAACGCCTTATTATACCGCAACATTGAACAAGATGGGGTCATTGTTTCCGAGTATCCGATTGGCACTGGGATGAGGCCGGGGATGTTCCCGCAGCGCAATCGCATTATTGCCGGATTGTCGCTTGGCGTTACGGTAGTGGAAGCCGCAGAGGATAGCGGGTCGCTCATTACCGTTGAATTTGCCCTCGATGAGTCGCGTGATGTTTTCGCTGTTCCAGGTCCCATTGATTCCAGACAGAGCAGCGGTGTACACAGGCTCCTTAAGGACGGAGCCAAATTAGTGACACGGGTCGAAGAGATTCTGGACGACTACAACCACATCATACGTCCGGAGGATCGAGGGACGATCGCTAAGCCATCTCCCGTGTTTACACTCACGGAGGAGGAAGGCGAAATCCTTCGAAAGTTGTCGAATGAACCAATCTCGATTGATAGCTTATTAGAGCAGTGTCAATTTACGTTTGGACATTTGCATGCAGTTCTGTTATCTTTACTAATGAAAAAGGCGATTAAACAGCTTCCAGGTTCTACTTACATCTTAGCATAGGCTAATCACGAAGTTTTGCTTCTCGCCAATAGACGTTACCTTGAAACCAAGAGGGGAGGAAGGACGATCCATGGCGGATTCTTTAGTCATTGTGGAGTCACCAGCAAAAGCCAAAACCATCGGCAAATATTTAGGCAGCAAATTTATCGTAAAAGCCTCGATGGGTCATATTCGAGACCTTCCGAAGAGCCAAATTGGCGTAGAAGTGGATCGTAACTTTGAGCCTAAATACATTACTATACGCGGTAAAGGTTCTATCCTGAAAGAATTAAAAGACGCGAGTAAAAAAGTTAAAAAAATATATCTGGCGGCGGATCCGGATCGTGAAGGTGAAGCGATTGCCTGGCATTTAGCTCATTATTTAGATGTTGGTGCAGACGAACTTTGTCGTGTTGTCTTTAATGAAATTACGAAAGATGCGGTTAAGGATGCTTTCAAAACGCCACGCCGCATTAATCAAGATCTCGTTAACGCTCAGCAGGCCAGACGTATCCTGGACCGACTCGTTGGTTATAAAATCAGTCCTTTGCTATGGAAAAAAGTGAAAAAAGGGTTATCGGCAGGGCGCGTACAATCGGTAGCGGTTAAATTGATTCAAGATCGCGAAAATGAGATTAAAGCCTTTGAACCCGAAGAATACTGGTCGATCACGGTCGTTCTGGATGCGGGCAAAACTGTTTTTGAAGCTAAGTATCACAGTCTGAACGGCGAGAAGAAGGAACTCCATTCGCAAGAAGATGTTGATCTTATTTTAGCCGCAATGGGCAGTGAAGCGTTTACCGTGAAAGAAGTGAAAGAGAAGGAGCGTGGGCGTAATCCTTCCCCTCCTTTCATTACAAGCTCCATGCAGCAAGAAGCAGCAAGGAAACTAAACTTCCGAGCTTCCAAGACGATGTCTGTAGCACAGCAGTTATATGAAGGAATTGACTTAGGCAAAGAGGGTACGGTTGGTTTAATTACCTATATGCGTACCGACTCTACTCGGATTTCACCGATTGCCCAAGAAGAAGCCAAAGAGTTTATTATGACGAAATACGGCCCAGCTTTTTATCCCGAAACGCCGCGTCTTTACACCAAGAAGAATGCCAACGCGCAAGATGCGCATGAAGGCGTACGCCCAACTTCTGTGCTGCGCGAACCGGATCAGATGAAACCGTTCCTCAGCAAAGATCAATATCGTTTGTATAAGCTCGTGTGGGAGCGTTTTGTTGCAAGTCAAATGTCTTCAGCGGTACTCGATACGATGACGATTGATTTAACGGCTGGGGATACGGTGTTCCGTGCGAATGGTTCCAAGATGAAGTTTGCCGGATTCATGAAGGTCTATGTCGAAAGCAATGATGATGGCACTACAGAAGAGGACAAATTGCTTCCTCCTTTGACAAAAGGAGACTCCTTAGAGAAACAGAGCATTGAACCGAAGCAGCACTTTACTCAACCGCCTCCTAGATATACGGAAGCACGTTTAGTAAGGGCGTTAGAGGAAATGGGGATAGGTCGCCCAAGTACCTATGCACCAACGCTGGAGACGATTCAGAAGCGTGGGTATGTGGCGATTGAAGAGAAGAAATTCGTTCCAACTGAGCTTGGTGAGCTGGTGATTCAATTGATGCAGGAGTTTTTCCCTGAAATCTTGGACATCGAATTCACTGCGCATATGGAAGAAGAACTCGATTTTGTAGAAGAAGGCAAAGAAGACTGGGTCCGCGTTCTGGATACGTTCTATACTTCCTTCGAGAAGCGCCTTGAGTTCGCTGAAGAGGAAATGAAAGAAATTGAAATCCAAGATGAGGTTTCCGATGAGATTTGTGAGAAATGCGGAAAGCATCTTGTTTATAAAATGGGCCGTTTCGGCAAGTTCCTTGCCTGCTCAGGCTTTCCGGATTGCCGCAATACGAAACCGATTATTAAAGATATTGGCGTCACTTGCCCAACTTGCCATACAGGGAAAATTGTCGAACGCAGAAGCAAAAAAGGCCGTGTTTTCTATGGCTGCGATCAATATCCTACCTGTGACTTTGTCTCCTGGGATAAACCCGTCAGCAAACCATGCCCTGTATGCAGTTCGATGATGATTGAGAAAAGAAGCAAGAACGGTGTGACCATTCAATGTACGCAGTGTGATCACAAAGAAGAAGTCAGTGAAGATAATTCAGACGATATGAAAGATTAGAGGTGTCCGATTTTGCCAGAATATCCAAGGGTAACAGTCATCGGTGCAGGATTGGCTGGAAGTGAAGCTGCCTGGCAGATTGCCCGTCAAGGCGTGCCTGTTACTTTATATGAAATGCGTAATGTTCGCAAAACGCCAGCACATATTACGGATCAATTCGCTGAGCTAGTGTGCAGCAACTCGCTTCGCTCCAATGGTCTTATGAATGCTGTAGGTGTGTTAAAAGAAGAAATGAGACGAATGGATTCACTGATTCTCTCATGTGCTGATAAGCATGCTGTGCCTGCCGGTGGTGCTTTAGCGGTTGATCGTGACGGTTTTTCGCAAGCCGTAACTTCAACGCTAAGGAATCACCCGCTCATTGAGGTTCGCAATGAAGAAATTCAAACCCTGCCTGAAGGCATTACGATTGTAGCTTCAGGTCCTTTGACTTCTCCAGCACTTTCAGCGGATCTCAAAACATTAATGGGCGAAGAATATTTATATTTCTATGATGCAGCAGCGCCGATTGTTGAGAAAGACTCGATTGATATGAACAAGGTTTATCTGGCTTCCCGTTATGACAAAGGAGAAGCCGCCTATCTGAACTGTCCGATGACGGAAGAAGAGTTCAATATTTTCTATGAGGCTTTAATCACGGCTGAAGTTGCAGAGCTTAAAGAGTTTGAGAAAGAGATTTATTTTGAAGGTTGTATGCCTTTGGAAGTCATGGCAAAGCGCGGCAAGCAAACGGTCCTGTTCGGACCGATGAAACCCGTAGGTCTAATCAATCCGCATACAGGGAAAATGCCGCATGCGGTTGTGCAGCTTCGTCAAGATAATGCCGCGGGTACGCTGTATAACTTAGTTGGCTTTCAAACCCATTTGAAATGGGGCGAGCAAAAAAGAGTGTTGTCTCTCATCCCAGGATTAGAGCAAGCAGAATTTGTTCGCTACGGTGTGATGCACCGAAACACATTTATCAACTCACCGAAGCTGCTTGAGCCAACGTATCAATACAAGCATCGAGAGGATCTGTTTTTCGCAGGACAAATGACGGGCGTTGAAGGTTATGTAGAGTCTGCGGCTTCCGGCTTGATTGCTGGATTGAATGCAGGGCGATTAGCTAAAGGCCAGCCATGTGTGACTCTTCCGGCGGAAACAACGCTAGGCAGTATGGCGAATTATATTACGACAGCTGATGCCAAGCATTTCCAGCCGATGAATGCAAACTTCGGATTGCTTCCACAGCTGCCTGAGCGAATTCGGAACAAAAAGGAAAAATATGAGAAGCTGGCTAACCGCGCGTTAGAGAGTATTCAGAATTTTTCGAAAACGCAAGTCGAATAAGTTGTAATCTCGGTATTCACTGTGGTACTATAATTATGTTTTGTGGCATTTTTCATTCGTTTCCTCATACATTTACCTCTAGATGCGGTCTTTTTTCGATTTGACCTCGCTAGAGGTTTATCTCTTTTAGGAGACCCTAACGGACACAAGGACTTACTTCATGGTTATGATTCCATTTGAGAGGTGAGATAAGATGGATTCCAGTCAAGCAACATTTCATGCGACAACCATTTTTGCGATTCGTCATCAAGGTAAAGGTGCAATTGCCGGAGATGGTCAGGTGACATTCGGAAACAGTATGATTATGAAAAGCAGTGCCAAAAAAGTACGGCGTTTACATAGAGGCAAAGTTATCGCGGGATTTGCCGGTTCTGTTGCGGATGCAATTACACTTTTCGAGAAATTTGAAGGCAAGCTTGAGGAACACCATGGTAACTTGCAGCGTGCAGCGGTAGAGCTTACGAAGGATTGGCGTCAGGATCGCGTATTGAGACGACTTGAAGCTATGATGATCGTCATGGATGCTTCTGGTTTGTTGCTGCTTTCCGGCAATGGGGAAATCATTGAACCAGATGATGGCATTCTGGCGATAGGTTCCGGTGGAAGCTTTGCTTTAGCTGCCGGTAGAGCGCTTCATCGTCATGCACCAACACTCAGCGCCAAAGAAATCGCACATGCGGCCTTAACAACTGCTGCTGAAATCTGTGTGTTCACGAATCACAATATTATTGTTGAAGAGATCGAGTAATTTCGTTGTTGGTTTTTCATTTGAAATACTTACGATATTAGTTTTGCTCAAGGCAAAACTTTTAGGAGGGTATCCTACATGGCAAACAGCTCCCTTACACCTAAACAAATTGTTCAAGAACTGGATCGATACATTGTAGGTCAGAAGAAGGCGAAGAAGTCAGTGGCGATCGCATTGCGCAATCGTTATCGGAGAAATCTTGTCGATGAAGCCATGAGGGATGAAATTGTCCCTAAGAACATCCTGATGATTGGTCCTACCGGTGTGGGCAAGACCGAAATTGCCCGCAGACTTGCAAAATTGGTTGGTGCGCCATTCATTAAAGTTGAGGCTACGAAATTTACGGAAGTTGGCTACGTTGGACGGGATGTCGAATCCATGGTCCGGGATTTAACGGAGACGTCTGTCCGTATGGTGAAAGCCGAGCGCATGGAGAAGGTGAAAGACAGAGCTGAGAAATTAGCGAATGAGCGTCTGGTTTCTTTGTTGGTGCCAAGTGCTACTCGTTCCAAAACGCAGCGTAACCCCTTTGAGATGCTGTTTGGTGGTCAGAATCAACCTGAGCAGGAGGAAAGCGCTCCTGACCCGTCTATCGCTTCTAAACGGGCAGAAATCGCAGAACAATTGACACATGGTAAATTAGAGAATGAGCTTGTGGAAATTGAAGTGGAAGACTCGTCTCCTTCGATGATGGATATGCTCGCAGGTCAAGGCAATGAGCAAGCTGGCATGAACATGCAAGAGATGTTCGGCAATTTGCTGCCCAAAAAAATGAAAAAACGCAAACTGCCGGTCAAAGAAGCAAGGAAAGTGCTCACGCAAGAAGAGGCGCAGCGATTAATCGATATGGATGAGGTTATTCAGGAGTCGATTCATCGTGCTGAACAATCCGGCATTATTTTTATTGATGAAATCGATAAGATTGCAAGCAGCAGCCGCGGCGGCAGCGGTCCTGATATTTCTCGTGAAGGCGTGCAGCGTGATATTCTGCCAATCGTTGAAGGCTCGACAGTTGTGACGAAATATGGCCCTGTGAAGACGGACTACGTGCTTTTCATCGGTGCAGGGGCGTTTCACATTGCCAAACCATCTGACCTTATTCCGGAGCTTCAAGGCCGGTTTCCAATTCGCGTTGAATTAAGCGATTTAACTTTGGAAGACTTTGTTTCTATTTTGAAAGAACCCAAAAATGCTTTAACTAAACAATACACCGCCTTGTTGCAAACAGAGGGTATAACGGTTGACTTCGCGGAAGAAGCTATTTATGAAATTGCTCGCATTGCGGTCGAAGTGAATCAAAATACAGAGAATATCGGGGCTAGACGTTTGCATACGATTCTAGAGAAGCTGTTAGAGGACTTGTCTTTTGAGGCGCCTGAAATTACTCTGGAGTCGATTGTGATTAACCCCGAATATGTGCGTGATAAGCTCGGTGATATTGTACAAAATCGAGATTTAAGTCAATACATTCTATAATGATTGAGTGCATGGTGACGTAAGTAGGAGGCAGTTACATGAGTTTACTAAACAAAACAAGAAGGCTTAATCGCTTGCTGCAAAAAGAAGCAGGCAATGCGGTTAGCTTTATGGATATGGCTGAAGTATTAAGGGATATTGTTATTGCCAACATCTATGTTGTCAGTCGTAAAGGCAAAATCCTCGGCTATGCAACAACGAATGATCCTGTCTCATTAGAGATGAATCAATCCATTCTGATTGAACGCAGGTTTCCGATTGAATCCAATAATCTTCTGTTGAAGATTGAAGAGACATCGGCAATTGCTGAACCAGACAGTCCTTACTTCTATTACACGGAGCAAATGAAAGATATGTTTCCATATATCCATACGACTTTAGTACCAATTATTGGTGGAGGAAGTCGATTGGGAACGCTGATTCTAAGTCGAAATGAAGGCACTTTTATTGATGACGACTTAGTTCTGGCTGAATACGGTTCAACCGTTATTGCCATGGAAATTCTAAGAGAACGTGCGGAAGAAATCGAAGAAGAGGCAAGAAGCAAAGCCGTAGTTCAAGTGGCGATAGGCTCCTTATCTTTTAGCGAGATGGAAGCTGTGGAACATATTTTCGAGGAATTAGACGGCAAAGAAGGACTCTTGGTAGCCAGTAAAATTGCCGATCGAGTCGGCATCACGCGTTCCGTTATTGTAAATGCACTTCGCAAGTTAGAAAGTGCGGGAGTTATCGAGACGCGTTCGCTTGGCATGAAGGGCACTTATATCCGTATTCTAAATGAACAATTAATGCAAAGCATTGAACAAATCAAGACCAAACTTTAAGTAAACACATCGAAAAGCCCTCTCTGGTAAAAAAGATAGGGCTTTTTTCTTATTGTAAGTTAGTCTAATATCTTAGATGATAAGAAATGTAACAAAAGGTTTTACATATTTCTACAATATGGAACTAATTCGAATTATTTTTATAAAAATAATGTCGAAATAAGAAGGATTACTCAATTCCAATGTTGAAATATAAAATTTAAATACGCTATAGAAAGGAGGGTAACTACTATGTCTTTGTTAGACAAGCCAAGTTGGAACTTAATGGAGCGTTCACTCGACGCATCAACCTTGAGACAAAAGGTGGTAGCGAACAACGTAGCTAATGTTGATACACCCTACTTTAAGCGCTCGGATGTACTGTTTGAAGATCTTCTCCAAGGTCAGATGAGTTCATCAACACCCTCTATAGAAGGTTATCGGACAGACAGTAGGCATTTCTTTATAGGGAAATCAACAAATTTGCCAAATACAGAAATAAAAACCGATGAATCGACAGCGATTAATAACAACATGAATAATGTTGATATGGATTACGAAATGTCTTTGATGGCTAAGAACCAGCTTAAATACAATACAATGATTCAACAGATGAACAGCGAATTCAAAAAAATGCGCACGGTGCTAGGAGGGAAATAATATCCAATGAGACTTACGAATGGATTTGATATCAGTTCATCAGCACTTACGGCTCAACGATTAAGAATGGATGTAGTCTCCTCTAACATCGCGAATGCGGATACAACACGAGCGAAGTTTGTTGATGGAAAATGGGTTCCATACACAAGAAAACTAGTTTCATTTGAAACAAAATCTCAACCAACCTTTGCCCAGTCACTTCAGTCAGCGATGGCGGATGGCACTGGAGAAGGCGTGAGAGTGAATAAGATTTTCGATGATTCCTCACCGATGAAGATGGTCTACAATCCAACGCATCCAGATGCGGACGGCAACGGGTTCGTAAGTATGCCCAATGTTGACATTCTTAAAGAGATGGTTGATATGATGTCAGCAACAAGATCATATGAAGCGAATGTTACAGCGCTGAATGCAAGTAAATCGATGATTACGAAGGCGTTGGAGATTGGTAGATAACGACTACAGGAGGTTGCGTCATGATTGATAAAATTAGCTACAGTCCACTCAATATCATGAGCTCAGTCCAACCGAAGGATAATTCGGGTGAAGGAGCTGCTGACCTCGGGAAAAGATTTGGTTCTTTTCTGAACGACGCGATAACGAACTTAAACACACAACAACAGCAAGTTGATCAGCTGAATCAGAGTTTCATTAAAGGTGAGCTATCCGATGTACATCAACTAACAATTGCCTCCGAAAAGGCAGCTTTAGGTCTTGAACTGACTGTACAAGTCAGAAATAAAGTCCTAGAGGCTTACCAAGAAATGATGAGAATGCAGCTGTGATATCACAAAATGCTGCTAAACTTTGGTTCGATGAGGTGACAGAGTGAACGAGAACCTGCTCCAGTACTGGGAAAAGGTGAAGCAATATTGGAATCGATATAGTAAAACGACAAAGATCACTTTTCTAGCAACCGTGTTCTTATTGATTCTAACTGCCGCAATAATAAGTATTAATTTATCCAAGACTGACTATTCATTAGCTTTTACCGAATTGCAGCCTAGTGACGCATCTGCTATCAAGGGTTATCTGGATACAGCTAAGATTCCTTATAAGCTTAGTGCTGATGGTAAAAGTATCGAAGTTCCAACAACTGAAGTCGCAAATGTAAAGCTTGGGGTTGAATCACAAGGTTTAAACAAGAATGGTTCCTTAGGTTTTGGTGCTTTTAGCAAAAGCAGCTCCTTTGGTATTACGGATAACGAATTTAAAGTGAAATATTTGAACGCAATTCAAGGGGAATTGCAGCAGCTGATTAACTCTAATCAAGCAATCGCTAGCTCAAAGGTATTAATTTCACTTCCTGAAGAAGGTCCGTTCTTGCAACAACAGCAAGAGAAAGCAACAGCATCCGTTGTCCTGCAAATGAAGCAAGGCAATACATTGGACCAAGGCAAGATCGATACAATCTATAACTTAATTTCTCACAGTGTGAAGAATCTTCCCGTAGAAAATATTACGATCTCCAATCAATATGGAGAAAGCCTGGTTTCTTCCAAGGCTGGCGGCACATCCTCTTCAGGACTTGTCTCGAACCAAAACGATATTAACAACCAATTCCGAAATGATTTGCAAAAAAACATCAACAATATGTTAGGCACGATGTTTGGTCGGGAGAAAGTTAATGTCAGCGTCTTCTCCACGATGAATTTTGATCAAAAGAAAAGTAAAGAACAATTGGTAAACGCGCCAAACCAAGTTGATCAAAAAGGTTTGGAAATTTCTCTGCAGGAAGCTACGGAGTCTTACGTAAACAAGGGAGCAGATGCAACAAGTGGTGTGCCGGGAACTGGCGCTACCGATGTGCCAGGTTATCCGGGCTCAAGCGCATCTGGCAACTCTAACTCCGAAAAAAATAGCAAGACTGTGAATTATGAAGTAAACCGAATTACGAATGACATTATCTCTACTCCCTATGTTGTCAAAGATTTAAGCATTAATGTCGGTATCGAGCCGCCGGTTGCAGATGATCCCAATTCTTTGACGGCTGAAACAAAGGCTGCGGTTCGAAGTGCATTAGAGAACATTGTGAGAACGGCACTAGCTGACAATAAGGTTACATATACAGACGAAGAAATACAGAAAAAAGTTACAGTATTCGCTCATTCTTTTGCAAAACCTAAAGATACGCTTGCTTCCTCAACAACTAAGTATTTAATGTATGGCGGTCTTGCACTAGCAGCGCTTGCCATTGGACTTATTGCTGGTTTGGCAATTCGCAAACGCAGAAAAGCTGCTTCACTGCAATTGGAACAAGATATGAACATCGCAGCAAGCAAAGCAGAGCTTCCAACCATCGACATTGAAAATATAACTAATGACAATCAAGTGCGTAAGCAGCTGGAAACTCTTGCGAAAAAACGTCCAGAAGATTTCGTGAATCTGCTTCGCACTTGGTTAGTAGACGAATAGAGGTGCACTTGTATGGCCAAAGGTGCTTTGCAAGGGTTAACCGGACGACAAAAGGCAGCCATTCTTTTGATCAGTTTAGGCCCTGAGGTGTCAGCTCAAATTTTTAAACACCTGCGTGAAGAAGAAATTGAGCAGCTTACTCTTGAGATTGCAAATGTCCGAAAAGTTGATTCTTATGAAAAAGAATCCATTTTATCTGAATTTCATCAAATTTGCTTAGCTCAAGAGTTTATTTCTCAAGGCGGTATAGCCTACGCTAAGGATATTTTGGAA
The DNA here is from genome assembly GCF_013204855.1 of Paenibacillus alba. Taxonomy (GTDB): domain Bacteria; phylum Bacillota; class Bacilli; order Paenibacillales; family NBRC-103111; genus Paenibacillus_E; species Paenibacillus_E alba. Next base: position 595,567 of record NZ_JABMKZ010000003.1, read on the forward strand.
AAAGCGCTGGGAACTCAAAAAGCCTTCGATATTATCAATCGTTTGACGGCTACCTTGCAAGTTAGACCGTTTGATTTTGCGAGAAAAGCGGATCCAGCCCAAATTTTAAACTTTATACAAAATGAGAACTCTCAAACGATCGCTTTGGTGTTATCTTACTTGCAGGCTGAACAAGCTTCAATTATCTTGTCTTCATTGCCGCAAGATAAGCAAGCAGATGTTGCTAAACGTATCGCGCTTATGGACAGTACTTCACCTGAAGTTATTAGCCAAGTAGAACGGGTTTTGGAGCAGAAGCTTTCATCGACTGTTACGCAGGATTATACAAATGCGGGTGGTATTGCTTCTATCGTACAAATTCTGAATGGCGTCGATCGCGGTACAGAGCGTACGATTCTAGACTCACTGGAAATTCAGGATCCGGAATTAGCTGAAGAAATCAAGAAACGTATGTTCGTCTTTGAAGATATCGTCAATATCGACAATCGTTCTATTCAACGGATTATTCGCGATATCGAAAATGCTGATCTGCAGCTTGCACTCAAAGTGGCGAGCGAAGAAGTACGCGATGTCTTGTTCAAAAACATGTCCAAACGTATGGCGGAGACGTTCAAAGAAGAAATGGAATTCATGGGCCCAGTTCGTTTGCGAGACGTGGAGGAAGCTCAAACCAGAATCGTTGCCACTATTCGCCGCTTAGAAGAGTCTGGCGAAATTATCATCGCGCGTGGTGGAGGAGACGATATTATTGTCTAATATCATTAAATCATTTGCATATTTCCCTTTAGATGACAAGAAATTAGTCGAGACTATCTTGCCATTGCAGTTCATGCAGAACGAAGGATCAAATGAGTTAACAGCCGAGCAGCAACAGGAAATAACGGAAGCCACGTCGATGAAGGATCAAATCCTTCAAGACGCTGAGGCTTTTGCTAATGAACAAATTCACCAAGCCATGCAGGAAACTACTGCGCTGCGTGAACAAACAAGCGAAGAAATTAACCATTGGTGGGAAGCTCGCCGTGCTCAAGATGAAGAGCACATTGCTGTATCCAAACAAGCGGGATATGAAGAAGGCTACCAGCAAGGAATGGCGCAAGCCGAAGAAGTGCTTCGACAAGAGTATGGAGAAATGTTGGCCGAAGCTAAGGCTATTTTGGAGCAATCCTATAAGCTTAAACAACAAATCATTCAAGAATCAGAACCTTTTCTCATAGAGCTTAGCACGTCAATTGCTGAGAAAGTGATTGGCCGCCAATTGACGCTGAACCCTGAATGGGTGATTGATTTAATTCAAACGGTTCTCTCACGTAGACGCGAGAAGGGAATTATCGCTCTATGTGTTGCACCATCGCAGTTCGCTTACATACAAGATGCGCGTGAGGAATTACTTACTTCCATTGATTCGCAAGCAGAGCTGCAAATTATTCCGGATTCAACCGTGCAAGATCGTGGATGTGTGATTCGTTCGTCATTTGGTAGCATTGATGCCAGAATTGATACTCAGTTGAAAGAGATCAAATCGGCATTACAACAATTGGCCACTCAAAGCGAGGGAATCTGATGGAAAATACGCTGCCCAAAGCAGATAAGTACAAAGAACATTTGCATTCGATTGATCCGATTCGCGTCAACGGCAAAGTGACACAGGTCATTGGTTTGACGGTTGAATCGGAAGGTCCGGATGTCAGTATCGGAGATCTTTGCTATATTTATCCACACAAATCGAACAAACCGCTAAAAGCAGAGGTAGTAGGTTTCAGAAGCAACAAAGTCGTGCTGATGCCACTTGGTGATTTAGATGCAATTGGTCCCGGCTGTGATGTTGTTGGAACGGGGAAACCACTTACGGTACAAGTTGGTCATGAGCTGCTTGGCAAAGTATTGGACGGTTTGGGACAGCCATTAGACGGGTCATTTCTACCTTCCAGAATGGCACAATACTCGACCAATAATACACCAGGCAATCCGCTTACGCGTCCTCGTGTTCTTCATCCAATTTCGGTTGGCGTGCGCTGTATTGATGGGCTGCTAACAATTGGCAAAGGACAACGTGTTGGTATTTTCGCCGGCTCCGGTGTTGGTAAAAGTACGCTGATGGGCATGATTGCCCGGAATACTTCAGCTGATGTTAACGTGATTGCTCTAATTGGAGAGCGTGGTCGAGAAGTTCTTGACTTCATCGAAAGAGATTTAGGCCCTGAAGGATTGGCTAGATCTGTTGTGATTGTAGCTACGTCAGACCAACCTGCATTAATACGGATTAAAGGTGCAATGATTGCGACAAGCATTGCGGAGTATTTCCGAGATCGTGGCTTAAATGTCATGATGATGATGGATTCCGTCACTCGTTTTGCAATGGCGCAGCGTGAAGTTGGCCTTGCTGTTGGTGAGCCTCCTGCTACACGGGGGTACACGCCTTCGGTTTTTGCCATGCTGCCGCGATTGCTCGAACGATCTGGAACTGGTCCCAAAGGATCGATAACAGCCTTTTATACGGTGCTCGTTGATGGAGATGACATGAATGAGCCCATTGCTGATGCGGTGCGAGGTATTTTGGACGGGCACATTGTTCTTAATCGAAGCATAGCGAATAGAGGACATTATCCAGCAATTGATGTATTATCCAGTGTCAGCCGCGTCATGAAAGAAATTGTTCCTACTGAACATATGGAAGCTGCTGATCAATTAAAGCGACTTCTCTCTATATATAAAGATTCGGAAGATCTTATCAATATTGGGGCGTATCAAAAAGGTTCCAACTCAAATATTGATATTGCCATGGATAATATTGAGGCCATATGGGATTTCACGAAGCAAAAGACAAATGAAAAGTTGACTTACGAAGAAGCTCAAGAACGTTTGATTCATGAATTTTATAAGGGATGAGGGTCCTGAATGAACTTTCGTTATTCTTTCCAACAAATTGTCAATTTAAAAAACAATGAAAGAACACAAGCGGAGTGGATATTGTCTGAGGCAATGGGGCAATTACGGACGGAAGAAACGAATCTATACGGTTTATTTGAGCAAAAAGAATCTTTGCACAACGAAATCGCTCATGTAACGAGCAAGTCGGTTTCGATTTCTCAAATGCTTACGATGCAAAGCTATATGAATCATGTTGATCAGCAAATTGCCCGCAAGCATCAAGATGTGAAGCAAGCTCAACACGTTGTACTGAAAAAGCAAGAACATCTATCTGAAAGAATGATTGATGAAAAAGTGTGGTCCAAGGCGAGGGAGAAGGCATTCAACCAATTTCAATCGTTTGTCGCCAAAAAAGAGCAGGATGCGCTGGATGAAATGGCCACAAACCGTTTCAAGCGATTAACGTATTGAGGAAGTAAAGGGGGGAAGAGGAGATGGCTGATTCAAACATAGAGGGTACATCTTATAGTGCACTGGAGAGATTTCTGATATGGTTTGTCATCCCCTTTGTGTTTACGGCGGTTTTGCTCTTCGTGCTGTTATCAATTTTTGATTATGATATCAAGAGCAGTATTCAGAAGGCACTACATAATATACCGGTCGTAGGGACGATCGTTCCTGCTCCCAAGGAGAAAAGTGTTGTAAGCAGTTCTGGAAAAACACAGACTGCTGATCAAAGTGTTAAAGCTAAAGATGACGAAATCACGAAACTAAATGCACGAGTTGCAGAATTGCAAACAGCTTTGCAAAAAGCAGAATCGACTTCAGGACAGAAGGATGAATCGATGAAAGATGCTCAATCGAAGCTGGCTGAGCTTGAAGAGAAGCTGAAGATGAAGACGCAAACCGAAGAAGAATACAACGCTCAAATTACGCAGTTAGCCAATATGTACGCCAAGATGACACCTAGCAAAGCAGCGCCGATCATCGAGGCATTAACACCAAAGGAAATGGTCCTCATTTTCTCGATGATGAAATCTGACAGTCGTGGGGCTATTCTTGAAAAAATGGATGCAGCCAAAGCTGCGGTAGCTTCCATAGGACTTAAAGATGTTGTTCCTGTCCGGGACAAAGAAATTGCAGCCTTACAGGAACGATTAGCAACGAATGGTTCTAAAGATACTGCCAAGGCTGCAACAACGACAGTCAGCAAAACAGATCTTGGTCAAACCTTTGCTAATATGACACCCAAAAGTGCTTCAGCAGTCTTGCTTGAAATGAATAAAGCAAATCCAGATAAGGTTTTGGCTATTCTAAGTGGAATGGACAATGCCTCCCGATCCAAGCTTATGTCATCGCTCTCTGATGCGAATAAGGAAGTCGCAGCTTCCATTTCAGCTAAACTTGTTCAATAGTGGATGTTGATTCCATGAAGGGAGGTGAATAAAATGGATGTTCAAGCAGCTACAGTACCAACAGCGAACAAAGCTGTCGCAACACAGAACAAAACAGCCACAACACCGAGCGGCAAAACTGCGGCAACAGGCAGCACTTCCACAGATACGTTTAATCAAGTATTAGGTGGGCAGGTTGCAGGGCAGGATTCAACTGCAGGAGATGTGAATGCTTCAGATCCAGCGCTTTCACTTGATATGCTACTGCAGATGCTGCAAAGCCTAGTTATGCCGCTTCAAGGAGCTGTTGCACAGCCTAAACAAGGAACAGAAGAGCAGCCGCTCCCTGAAATGCTGCTAGAAGCAATGAATAGCAATCCAGCGCTTGCGCAGCAATTGCTGCAAGACCCAAAAGTTAGCAAATGGTTCGCAGACGCAAAGCAGTTGTTGCAAACGCTTGGAGACAATACATCTGGCGGAGCATTTAGCTTACCAAGTGCTTTGAATTTACAAACTGCGGATTCGTTGAACCTGGATGCTCAGAACACATTGTTGACGCTAGCTTCCTTAACGAAACAACAGCCAGAAAACCCTATTGTGCAGTTTTTGAATCAAAATCTGCAGAACACGATTCAGCCCTTGCTTCCAGAGCTTATGGCGTCCTTAAGTGGACCAGCTTCTAATGCGAAAAGTGTGAAAACGACAACGGATGCCGCTGAAGGTTTGATTGATGCTAACAAAGATGAAGTTGCTCCTATCGACCGATCTAATCATCACAAGCGTGCAAGCAATCTACCTATTACACCAAAATTAGTGGAAGATGCCTTCACACTCGTTCAAGCGCCAAAATCTAAATTAGAGCTGCTTGCTGTCAAGAATGTTCTTCTCGCGTCGTCAATCGAAACCAATACGGGTTCAAAGGAAGCTTTAATTGACCTTGTGGATCTGCCAATCGAATCGGATGTATCATCGAACACGATTGTGACGATTGCTGATCTGCAGAAAGCGCAGATTGCCAATACAGCAGTTGCCAAAGCACCTGCTACCATTAATGCTGCTAATTTTGCAGAAGAAATGACAGACCACGTCATGAAGAACTTGAAGATTACAGTGGCTGGCAGTTTTTCTGAAGCCAAGCTTTCCTTGTTCCCCAAAAACCTTGGTCAAGTTGATGTAAGAATTTCGATGCATGATGGTCAATTAATCGCTCAATTTGCTGCAGATTCCTTAGCTGGCAAACAAATGTTGGAAAGTCAACTGCCTTCTTTGAGACAAGCTCTTCTCATTCAAGGATTACAAGTCGAAAAGCTTGAAGTAACGCAAAATCAAAACATGCAATCCAGCATGTTCCAAGAGCAGCGGCAACAGCAAGCATTTGGTCAATCCCAACAACAAAATAAAAACCGATCCGGCAATTTTCAAGAGGATCTGCTTGATTTTAATCAAGAAATTGAAACTGTTGCACAAGCACGAACGGCATTTAATGGAAATTCCTTCGATGTCATTGCCTAACTAGCGTTTATATGAAGCCAGCGGAGGTGAAAGAGTGGCTACAAACCCGATTGTTGGTAATGTTACCGATTTAATCAATGCAGGTAACAATGCCAAAAGCAAAGAGAAAGACAAGTCCACATTGGGCAAAGATGATTTCCTTAAAATTTTGATTACACAGCTTCAAAATCAAGATCCGACGCAGCCTTTGCAAGATAAAGAGTTTATTGCCCAGATGGCGCAATTTACTTCTGTTGAGCAATTGACGAATATGGCTGGCGAAATGAAGCTAATGCGTCAATCTCTAGGATTTGTTTCAGGGTTAATCGGCAAATCCATTACTTGGACAGATATAGACTCGTCAGGAGCTTCTGAAGAAAAGTCTGGTATCGTTGATTCCATCACATTTAAAGACGGTAATCAATATGCCAATGTGAAGGGAGTGGAAATTCCTCTTGACAAGCTCAAGAAAATTGAGAATGTCGGAGAAAGCAAATGACAGAGAGAATTTCCATAGGACAGCTTTATCCTAATGCGGTTTCTCCTGCGACTACTAGACGAACACCTGTACAGCAGCCGGCATCAACACCCGGAATTCCTAATTTTCAACAACTTCTTCAGGATCAATTTGTTCGTTTCAGTCATCATGCAGAAGTTAGACTCAAAGAGAGAGGCATTCAATTAAAGCCTGAGCAATTGGACAAGCTTAGCCAAGCGATCGATAAGGTAGCTGCTAAAGGCGCCAAAGATGCGCTCATGATTCTAGGCGGGAATGCTTTAATCGTGAATGTTCCTAACCGAACTGTAGTGACTGCGCTTGACGGAAACTCTATGAATGAACATGTATTCACTCAAATCGATAGTGCAATAGTTATTGCTTAATGAACAGGCTCGACCGTGCAGGAAGCCTGGAGCTGTGGAACGAATGAAGCAGCTCATGATGTATATAAACCGATTGGAGGCCCATAGATGTTAAGATCTTTATACTCAGGCGTTTCAGGTATGCGTGGTTTTCAAACAAAGTTAGATGTAATCGGTAATAATATTGCGAACGTTAACACAATTGGCTTCAAAAGTTCCCGTGTTATGTTCAAAGATATTCTCAGCCAAACGGTTTCAGGCGCAAGTGCTGCCGATGACAACCGTGGCGGTGTGAATGCGCAGCAAGTTGGTTTAGGCGTTAGTTTAGCAGCCATTGATACGGTTCATACGCCAGGAAGCGCGATGACAACGAATGTAACGACTGATTTGCGTGTGAATGGAGATGGATTCTTCGCTGTAGGCACTACAGAGCAAGTAGATGCTCCCTACTTAACAAGGTCTGGTAATTTCACTTTGGATGCAAGCAGAAACCTTGTTAATGCGGAAGGCCTTCATGTTATGGGTGCCGATGGTGGTGGTCCGATCGTTATTCCCGAAGACATTGTCTCTTTCTCTATCTCGCAAAATGGAGACATTATGGGGGTTGACGCCACAGGTGCAACTGTCGCAACAGGTCAAAAAATTGGCGTTGTTAAAGTTGTCAATCCATCCGGTCTAGAGAAGATTGGCGGCAATTTGTATCGTATGACGGCCAATGCCAATCCGAATGGTGAACTTACAGTTGGCGCTCCAGGCAATCCTGAAACAGGCACAGGCACGCTAATTTCAGGTCAATTGGAAATGTCCAATGTGGATTTGACAGGTGAGTTCACAGAAATGATTATTGCACAACGTGGTTTCCAAGCGAATTCACGGATTATTACAACTTCCGATGAAGTATTGCAAGAAGTCGTTAATCTTAAACGTTAATTTTCAGTAATGTGAAGTAGGGGAGCTAGTCTCCCCTAATCCTGATGAAGGAGGGGAAACATGATTTCTCTCACACGTTTAAACGGCAAGCCCATTTTCTTGAATGCCATTTTGATCGAACAGATTGAAGAGACGCCAGACACTATGATCAGTTTGACAACGGGAAAGAAAATCACAGTTCTCGAAAAGGCAGAGGTTGTGGTAAGCTTAGTGCGGACCTATATGCAGGAGATTGGCTCAGTTCGAGCGACAATAAAGTCCATGGATGCGGAGGGTTCGTAAGTGTTTAAGAACAAAATTTTCATACTCATTGTATCTATTCTAATTGCGATTACACTGATTTTGACAGCTGCTTTTGTATTGTGGAACTTTATGGAGAAAAACAATGAATCCAAGGATCCGGCAGTAAAAGCACAAGATGCTGTTGCCAGTGTAAAACCAACGAAAGCTCCTTCCGCTGAAGCAGTCAAAGCCAATACGGCAATCATCAAAGATATTTTGACGAATTTGTCTGGAAGTCAGAACTTCATTAAAATCAGCTTCGCTTTTGAATTGGAAAATGCTAAAGGCAAAACAGAGTTTGACAGCTTGTTGGATTCCGCGGTTAAAGGAACAATTGTACAAGCACTAGGCGATTTAACCAAAGACCAGATTGAAGGCAGTAAAGGTTCCGATTCTTTAACTTCTACGTTAATGAACAAACTTAACCCATTATTACATGAGGGTAAAATCAAGCAAATTTGGATAACCGATAAAGTACTTCAATAACTCGCTTTTGATTTTGCTTAAAGGAGGTGACTCGAATGGTTGATGTTCTGTCGCAAAATGAGATCGATGCCTTGCTAGCTGCATTGTCCTCAGGTGAAATGGATGCGGATGAACTTAAAAAAGAGGATACGCAGAAGAAGGTAAGGGCTTATGACTTCAAAAGAGCGGTACGCTTCTCTAAGGATCATATTCGAAGCTTAACCCGGATTCACGAGAACTTTGCGCGATTTTTAACAACGTACTTTTCTGCACAACTTCGTACCTTCGTACAAATTAGTGTTGTCCAGGTGGAACAGCTACCTTACGACGAATTTATTCGTTCGATCCCGAAAATGACCATTTTGAACATCTTTGAAGCGGAGCCTTTAGAGGGTCGAATGGTGCTTGAGGTTCATCCCAATGTTGCTTTTGCTATGTTGGACCGTTTGTTGGGCGGTGCAGGGACTACCCCAACCAAAATTAACGCTTTAACCGAGATTGAAACCATTGTCATGGAACGTATCTTTAGCAGAGCCTTCGATAGTTTGCAAGAAGCATGGAAGACCGTTATTGATATTCAGCCTCGATTAGAGGCACTTGAAACCAACCCGCAGTTTATGCAAATTGTTTCGCCCAATGAAACGATTGCACTGATTTCACTCAGTACCAAAATCGGTGATACAACAGGGATGATCAACCTATGTATCCCTCATGTGGTCATCGAACCGATTATGCCACGTCTCTCCGTTCATCACTGGTTCGTTTCCCAGAAAAAGACGAGAGCACCTGAAGAAGTGGAAGCACTTCAATCGCGCTTGGAAAAAACCAAGTTGCCTCTCATTGCAGAATTGGGTACATCTGAAATTACGATACGTGATTTTCTTGGCTTAACCGCTGGCGATGTTATTCCCCTGCATAAATCCGTCGAAGATTCGCTTCAAGTCAAAGTGGGCGAGAAGCTGAAATATCTCGGAAGCCCTGGTACCTTAAAAGGGAAGATGGCTGTACAGATTACAGAAATCGTAAATGAAGGAGAAGAAGATTATGACGAATAACAGAGATTATTTGTCCCAAGAAGAGATCGATGCTTTATTGAGACATTCATCGGACGATAGTTCAGCCTCTTCTTATCACGGGCCTCCAAGAGTTGAAGATTATTTATCTTCGTTAGAGCAGGATGCACTTGGTGAAATTGGAAATATCACTTTCGGCAGTGCAGCTACAGCTCTTTCGACCTTGCTTGGCAAGAAAGTTGACATTACGACACCGAAAGTATCGGTTATCGGCAAAGAGGAATTGCAAGAGCAGTTTCCTAAACCGCATGTAGCCGTTCATGTTAACTATGTTGATGGTTTCGATGGCATTAATTTGCTTGTCATCAAAACTAGCGATGCCCAAGTTATTGCGGACTTAATGATGGGTGGAGACGGTACGGGCGGTGATGAACATCTCAGTGAGATTCATATCAGTGCCGTGCAAGAAGCGATGAATCAGATGATGGGTTCGTCGGCAACATCCATGTCTACAATCTTTAATCGATTTGTCAATATCTCACCTCCTGGAATCGACATATTAAATTTGTCGAAAGGAGAAGGAAAATTGCCTGATGAGGACGTATTTATTAAGATATCGTTCCGACTCATCATTGGAGATCTTATCGATTCGATCATCATGCAATTATTGCCTGTTCCTTTCGCCAAAGAGATGGTTTCGATCCTAATGGGTGGAGATGGTTCTGATGCTGCGATGGAAGCTGCTCCAGCTGTGCAAGCACCTGCTCCTTCCGCGCCGATGCAAGAGGTTCATACACCTCCTCCTGCACCTGCTCAGCCCGTTTATGAGCAGCCGGTGTATCAACAACAACAGCAGCAGCCGATGTATGAACAACCGATGTACCAGCAACCACCTATGGGACAGCCGATGTATCCACCTCAGCAGCCAATGTATCAGCAGCCTCCGGCAGCATACGGTGGGATGCCGAATCGCAATGTAAATGTTCAACCTGTTCAATTCGGGAATTTACAATCCAGTTCGATGTCACATGCAGATGATACAAACCTTAATTTACTACTGGATATACCGCTTAAGGTAACCGTAGAATTAGGCAGAACTCATAAGGTGATTAAAGATATTTTGGAATTGTCACAAGGGTCTATTATTGAATTGGATAAGCTGGCAGGTGAGCCTGTTGATATCTTAGTGAATAATAAGTTAATTGCCAAAGGCGAAGTCGTAGTCATCGATGAAAACTTTGGGGTTCGTGTTACGGACATTGTGAATCAATGGGAACGAATTCAAAAGTTACAATAATTTAATTCTAGGGGGACTTTATTCATGGCTAACCGTATTCTTATTGTTGATGATGCAGCGTTTATGAGAATGATGATTCGTGATATTTTATCCAAAAATGGTTATGAGGTTTGTGGCGAGGCAAATGATGGCGCACAAGCGATTGAGAAGTACAAAGAATTAAAACCAGACCTGATTACAATGGATATCACAATGCCGGAGATGGATGGCATTCAAGCATTGAAAGAAATTAAGAAGATTGAACCTAATGCTAAAGTCATCATGTGTTCCGCAATGGGGCAGCAAGCTATGGTTATTGATGCCATTCAAGCTGGCGCCAAAGACTTTATCGTAAAGCCGTTCCAAGCAGACCGTGTTATCGAAGCTATCAAAAAGACTCTAGGTTAAACCGTTAGGTTCGATTGAGTCTTACATAAACCGAAAGGGATGTGATTATGAGAAGACTCCAATCGAAACAACTGTCAATGATGTTACTCAGTGTAGCCGCGATGTTGTCTACTGCGTCACCGAGCTTTGCTGAAACAGAGCCGGGACAAGGTCTCCCAGCATCAGATTTTCCGACTACCGACTCTTTTGATTCTTTTGGAATGATTGTCAAGGTCATTTTCTTTCTCGTATTGATCATTCTTTTGTTCTTCGTACTTATCAGATATGTTGCAAAGAGAAATAAAGGCGCCATGTTTGGGAACTCGATTCGCTCTTTAGGAGGAGTTCCCCTTGGGCAAAATAAGTCGATTCAAATTGTTGAAATTGGACATTCGCTCTTCGTGGTTGGCGTCGGTGAGAACATTCAGCTGCTGGATAAGATCAATGACGCCGATGAAGTAGCCTACATTTCGGAATTGCTTACGTCCTCACAGGATGATCGCGTGGGGTTTGGAACACTGAGTAAATGGCTCAATAAGCTGTCAGTCAGAAAGAAGGACATTGAAGAGGAAGTGGAGATCACTTCTTCGTTTCAACAAGTATTTCACGACAAGCTTCAGCGTGTGACAAACCGAAATAAAGATGCCCACGAATGGCTTTCTGATCAAAAACAAACAGATCGGTTGAATGATGAATGAAGAGAAAAAAATTAGTACTTACCTTAATGATTGTGTTAATCTCTGTGTTTCTTTTATCTCTTACAGCTTCCGCTGCTGATACGGACCCTAATAATCCTATTCCAGGATTAAATGTAAATATTGGTACTGGAGGCACTGCCGCGGGCTCTTCAAATACGGTAACATTGTTATTATTGTTAACCGTTTTGAGCCTTGCACCTTCTTTTCTTATTTTAATGACGAGCTTCACACGTATTGTAATTGTGCTTGGTTTCGTGCGTACGTCACTGGGAACTCAGCAGATGCCACCCAATCAGGTTTTAATCGGACTCGCTCTGTTTTTAACCTTTTTTATTATGTCTCCAACTTTGGGCGAAGTTAATCAAACAGCTCTGCAGCCGTATTTGAAGGGGGAAATTAATCAAACCCAGGCTTTTGAGAAGGCATCCCTGCCAATGAAGAAGTTTATGTTCAAACATACGAGGCAGAAGGATTTAAAGCTGTTCCTGGATTACACCAAAGCCAAAGCACCTACAGGTGTTGAAGACATTCCTATCACTACGTTAGTTCCGGCTTATGCGATTAGTGAACTGAAATCAGCTTTCCAGATGGGATTTATGATTTTCATACCGTTCCTAGTCATCGATATGGTTGTTTCCAGTACGCTAATGGCCATGGGGATGATGATGTTGCCGCCTGTTATGATTTCATTGCCTTTCAAGATCCTGCTGTTCATTCTAGTGGATGGTTGGTACCTTGTTGTGAAATCATTACTCCTAAGCTATGGTTGAGGATCAAGATATCGGAGGTTTACTAAATGGGTTCGGAATTTGTTATTCGAATTGCCGGTGAAGCAGTATATACCGTACTGAAAGCCAGTGCGCCAATGCTTGTCATTGGACTTGTTGTGGGTCTAATGGTAAGTGTTTTTCAAGCAACAACACAAATTCAAGAGCAAACCTTGGCTTTTGTTCCTAAAATTGTTGCAGTTCTGCTGTCCATTTTAATCTTTGGACCGTGGATTATGAATACACTGGTTGATTTTACGTTTAACTTACTCAACAACCTTTACAAATTCGTTGGATAGGTTGTGAGCGATATGACGACCATGTTTTTTCAGGTTATTCCTATTTTTTTGCTTATCTTTTGTCGAATTACATCATTCTTTGTCGTGGTTCCCGTGCTATCTTCCAAAAATGTGCCGATGATGTTCAAGATCGGTCTTTCTGTATTCATCTCTTTTATTATTTTTGCGAGCATGGGGTTGGATAAGCCAATACCCATGGACGGTGAATACGTTCTGTTGATCATTCGTGAAATGCTTATAGGCGTTTTACTTGGTTTTCTGGCCTATATTTTCTTTACAGCCGTGCAGGCAGCTGGTGCCTTCATGGACATGCAAATCGGCTTTAGTATGGCGAGTGTCATCGACCCTTTAACAGGAGTTTCCTCTCCGATGCTGGGCAACCTCAAGTACATGATTGCGATTTTGCTTTTTCTGTCCTTTGATGGACACCACTTCTTGATTAGAGCCATCATTGAAAGTTACCGTTGGGTACCGCTGGACAACCAATTGTTCGCTCATATCTATAACGGTGAAATATCGGATTTTCTATTGAAATCGTTGTCTAAAATGTTTTATCTTTCATTCCAACTTGCTGCTCCTATTGTAGCAGCCCTTTTTTTGACAGATTTAGGTTTAGGGCTGTTAACCAGGGTGGCACCGCAATTCAATATTTTTGTGATCGGCGCACCATTAAAAATGATTTTGGGTTTTTTCCTGCTAGTGTTGCTGTTTCCAGAATTAATTTCCCAATTTCAAAATTTATTTGCAACGATTTTTGATCACATGGAGAAGTTGCTCCAACTCATTAGTGGTACACAGCAACCATCTCCCTAAATAGGAGGATAGCCGTGTCCCAGACATATCGCTTGCAGCTCGATTTACAATGGTTTGCTGGGGAGAAGACGGAACCTGCCACAGCCAAGAAAAGGCAAGATGCTCGTAAAAAGGGTCAAGTCGCGAAAAGTATGGAATTGCCTGCGGCAGCCATCTTACTTTTTTCCTTTTTATCATTTCTCGTGTTCGGTAGTTATATGAAGGTGAGGCTGATCAGCATTTTTCAAAATGTTTATCAGAATCAACTGAACATGGATATTACGATGGGGAATGTTCAAGTATTATTCGTGAACTTAGTTTCGCAAAGTATAGTTATACTGGCACCTATCTTCATACTTGTTGTGATAATCGCCTTTATTGGAAACTATGCTCAAATTGGGTTTTTGTTCATCGGCGAACCATTGATGATGAAGTTTAACAAAATTAATCCAATTGAAGGTTTTAAGCGGATTTTTTCCATGCGAACAATCATGGATTTCGTCAAATCTATGTTGAAAATGTCGATCATAGGTGTTGTCGTTTATACGACTTTGATGGGGGAAAAGGTTAAGCTGTTAGGACTTGGCCATACACCTCTTGAGAATACGTTCACTTTTATCGCATCGCTCACCTTAAAACTGGGGATTAAGATTGGTGCGATTCTCATCGTGCTAGCCGTATTTGATTTTATTTATCAAAGGTATGAGCACGAGAAAAGTCTCCGGATGTCCAAACAGGACATTAAAGATGAATATAAGAAAAGTGAAGGAGATCCGTTGATTAAAGGAAAGATTCGTGCAAAGCAGCGGCAGATGGCGATGCAGCGCATGATGCAGGAAGTTCCTAAGGCGGATGTTATTATTACCAATCCAACCCACTTTGCAGTAGCCCTGAAATATGATTCCCAAAACATGCAGGCTCCGACCGTTATTGCGAAAGGAGCCGACTATGTTGCTCTCAAGATTAAAGATGTTGCGAAGAAAAATGGCGTTATGACGATGGAAAATAAACCACTAGCTCGAGCGATTTTTGCTCAGGTGGAAATCGGGGAGTCCATTCCAGCTGATTTATTCCAAGCAGTCGCAGAAGTACTGGCTTATGTATATAAGATGAAGGGCAAAACGAATTAATGAGAAGGGAGGTACAATCTGATGAAAATCAAGGATCTTGTGGTTTTAGTAGGTATTATCTGTATTGTCTTAATGATGATTGTACCGGTGCCAATCCCTTTACTGGACTTTCTGCTTATTATTAATATTTCGGTAGCGTTAATGATTATATTAGTAGCTATGAATACCAAAGAGGCCCTTCAGTTCTCGATTTTTCCTTCCTTGCTTTTGATAACGACATTGTTCCGGTTGGCCCTCAACGTATCCACGACGCGGAACATTTTATCACATGCTGAGGCAGGCGACGTGGTCAGAACTTTTGGATCTTTCGTTGCGCAAGGCAATATCGTCGTGGGATTCGTTGTGTTTCTCATCCTTGTCTTGGTTCAATTCATTGTCATTACCAAAGGTTCTGAGCGCGTTGCCGAAGTAGCAGCAAGATTCACTCTCGATGCGATGCCAGGGAAGCAAATGAGCATTGACGCTGATTTAAACGCTGGATTAATTAATGAAGTTCAAGCCCGGGAACGCAGAAAGAAAATTGAAAATGAAGCAGACTTCTATGGAGCGATGGATGGAGCGAGTAAATTCGTAAAAGGGGATGCCATTGCAGGTATTATCATCCTTGTCATCAATCTGATTGGCGGCTTTATTATCGGAATGACCATGAAAGGAATGTCTTTCAGTCAAGCTCTTGAAACGTTCTCGATTCTAACCATCGGGGATGGCCTCGTCAGTCAGATTCCGGCTTTATTAATTTCAACGGCAGCTGGTATTATTGTTACTCGTGCCTCTTCTGAAGGAAATTTGGGTCAAGATGTTACCAGACAGTTAACGGCACAGCCCAAATTGCTGTACATTGTTGCGGGAACGTTAGTTGTGCTCGGGTTGTTTACGCCAATTCATTGGTTTACTACGTTCCCGATTGCTGGGTTGCTAGTTTATGCAGCCTTTAAAATGCAAAAGAATTTGGAACGGGAAGCGATCAAAGAAGAGCAAATGGTTGAAGAGAAACAAATTGAGGAAGTAAGAAGTCCTGAAAGTGTCATTTCGTTGCTGCAAGTTGACCCTATTGAATTTGAGTTTGGATATGGCCTTATTCCATTGGCTGATACGCAGCAAGGTGGAGATTTACTGGATCGTATCATCTTGATTCGTAGGCAATGTGCGCTTGAACTCGGGGTCGTCGTACCTGTGATTCGTATCCGTGACAACATTCAATTACGTCCGAATGAGTATATCATCAAAATTAAAGGCAATACTGTTGCCCGCGGAGAACTACTACTTAATCACTACTTAGCAATGAGCCCAGGTATTGATGATGATTCCATTACAGGAATTGAAACAACGGAGCCTGCGTTTGGATTACCGGCAATGTGGATTGATGAGGTAACGAAAGAGCGCGCCGAGCTTTCTGGCTACACCGTCGTAGATCCACCATCTGTAGTCGCTACACATTTGACAGAAGTTATTAAGAAACACACGCATGAGCTGCTTGGTCGACAAGAAACAAAGGCGCTCATCGACAATGTTCGCGAAACGTATCCTGCGCTTGTTGATGATCTTATTCCTTCCGTGTTGTCCATTGGTGATGTTCAGAAAGTATTGGCTAAATTATTGCGCGAGAAAATATCCGTACGTGACTTGGTCACAATTATGGAGACACTTGCCGATTATGGCACGTATACGAAGGACCCTGAGATTTTAACCGAATACGTCCGGCAGTCTTTATCCAGACAGATCACGCAACAATTCACCTCTTTAGGGGATTCTCTCAAAGTAATTACGGTAGGACCATCCGTTGAGAAGAAAATTGCAGATTCTGTTCAGCAATCCGATCAAGGAAGTTATCTAGCGCTAGATCCGTCTTCTTCTCAAATTATCTATCATCGTGTTAGCGAACAAGTTTCCAAATTAATTCAGTCCGGTCAACAACCCGTAATTTTAACTTCACCTACGATTCGTATGTATTTAAGACAATTGCTAGAGAGAACGCTGCAAGATATTCCAGTTCTATCCTACAGTGAATTAGAACCTAGTGTAGAAATTCAGAGCATGGGGGTAGTCAATTTATGAGAGTAAAGAGATACGTTGTCGACTCCATGCCTGATGCTCTGCAAAAAATTAGAACTGATTTAGGCAAGGATGCTGTTATTCTGAACACCAAAGAAATTCGCACAGGCGGATTTCTTGGTTTATTTGGCAAGAAGAAGATTGAAGTTATTGCAGCTATGGATGCTTCCAATTCTAATTCGGGTGCAGGCGCGCAGCAGCGAGTTGCCCCCACACAGCACCAACCACAAAGAGTCCAGCCTGCAATGAATCAGCTACAGCCGAATAAAGCTCAAGCACATATGTCCGATTTTCCGGAAGTGCCTGATGTGTTTGCTTCGGCTGTCTCTGCGAAAGAGCCCGTTGCTGTGAAAGTGGCTATCGAAACTCCAGCAATGCCAGCCTATGCACCTGTGCCTCAACAATCCTATTCACCTGTATCCGTCCATGCACCAAATAGGACTATCCAGAAGGATGACCATTTGATTGAAGAGCTAAAGCAAATGAAGGAAATGATGCGGAAGCTGACACAAGCAGCCGATGCAACTAAACTTCCGGAGCCTTTGCAGAAGATTGAGCAGCGATTGTACGATCAAGAGGTCGATCCTTTACTCGTTCGTCAAATCATTGATGAGACTTTGGCCGATTTCGAACTCGCAGATGAACCTGTTACCGATGAGTCCGCGCGGCAGTTGGTTAGAGCCAAATTGGGACAAGTGTTTAACTCGGCTGCAAATAAACAAATTTCACCTGACACGCGGGTTGTTCATTTCGTTGGTCCCACTGGCGTTGGTAAAACGACAACGATAGCGAAGTTAGCCGCTGAACAAGTACTGAAGTATCAACGCAAGGTTGGTTTTATTACATCAGATACTTACCGTATCGCAGCTATTGAACAGTTGAAGACGTATGCGACTATCTTGAATGTCCCGCTTGAAGTTGTTTTTTCTCCACAGGATTTATCCAAAGCTTTTCATCATCTAGAGGACTGCGACGTTATTTTTATGGATACAGCAGGGCGCAACTTCAGGAATGAAATGTATGTTTCGGAATTGAATTCTCTTCTTAAGACACAAGGAAACAGCGAAACGATTCTAGTACTTAGCTTAACGACGAAATACAGAGATATGAAGGCTATTACGAATAATTTCAATAAGTTCAAGCTGGATAAAGTGATTTTCACGAAAATGGATGAAACAGATTCTTACGGTGCAATCGTGAACGTGGTTCATGAGTTCTCTCTTCAGCTTTCCTATGTAACGAATGGTCAAAGCGTACCGGATGATATAACGGAGTTGAATGAATGGCAAATCATTGATTTGTTATTGGAGGAACCTAGAACATGAAGGATCAAGCAGAAGGGTTACGGAACCTGGTTCAAATTCAGAATGATAAAGGCACAAAGGCAACCAGGATCATTACCGTGACTAGCGGAAAGGGAGGCGTAGGGAAATCAAACTTTACGCTGAACTTTGCATTAACGCTTCAGTCCCAAGGTTACAAGGTTCTTGTCTTTGACGCTGATATCGGACTAGCCAATATTGATGTGCTAATGGGAGTTTCCTCCAAGTACAACTTGTATCATCTTCTTAAAAAGGAAAAAACGATCTGGGAAATCATCCAGAAAGGCTGCAATGATTTAGATTTTATTGCAGGTGGATCCGGATTCAACGATTTGCTTCGTTTAACAGAGGAAGAGCTGGATTACTTTGCTGAGCAGGTTATGCAGCTTAACGGGTATGTGGATTTCATCATTTTTGATACAGGTGCTGGGTTGTCGAAAGAAACCCTCAAGTTCATTCTTGCTGCTGAAGAAACCTTTGTTGTTACAACACCTGAACCTACTTCAATAACAGACGCTTACGCGATTATCAAAATGGTGAATTCAATGGGACATGATGTTTCGTTTAAATTAATCATCAATCGTGTGACGGATATGAAGGAAGGCAAGCAAACCGCCGATAAAATTTCATTAGTAGCCAAACAATTTTTGAACATCCATATCCCTTCTCTTGGTTTTGTGGATGATGATGTTTCCGTATCCAAAGCAGTAAAAAAACAGGTGCCTTTCACCGTTGCTTTTCCTAATTCAGCAGCATCCAGAAGTTTGAACATATTAGTAGAAAATTACATCAAAGGTTATCGCGTCATTGATGCCCCAACTTCTGGGGTAAAAGGGTTTTTAAATAAAATGATGAGACTTTTGAAATAGGATTTTTGAAAATCATGTCGAATAAGCACATAAAGGGAGGCGAACAACATGGCACCTTATAACATTCTTGTCGTAGACGACTCTGTCTTTATGCGAAAAATTATTAGCGATCTGATAACGGAAAATCCGCAATACAAAATTATTGGTACTGCAAAAAATGGTCAGGAAGCGATTGAGCAAGTCAAGCTCTTGCGACCAGATGCCGTTACAATGGATGTTGAAATGCCTGTAATGAATGGTTTGGATGCTCTTCAACGGATTATGGCTGAGCAGCCAACTCCCATTATTATGCTTAGTTCCTTAACGGAAGAAGGCGCTTCTGAAACCATTAAAGCACTGGAGTGGGGGGCTGTCGACTTTATTCGAAAGCCTTCAGGATCGATATCCCTTGACCTATATAAAGTGAAGCAATTGCTTCATGAGAAGCTGCAAATGGCCGTTCGAACGAAGATGCGAACCTTCCAACCTTTGCAGCAAAAGCCTTTGCTATCTCGTCCAATTGCTTCACAAGTGCTTGAGAAAAGCAATGTTGGAGTACATAAACCACCGGAGCCAAAAGCAACGACAGCTGCAGGTTCTCCATATTTTGATCATCTTGTCGCCATTGGGACATCTACTGGAGGTCCTAGGGCTTTGCATCAAGTAATTTCTAATATTCCTGCAGGATTTCCTGCTCCAATTCTTATTGTTCAACATATGCCGCCTAATTTCACCAAATCACTTGCGCAGCGCTTGAATGACATTTCCCAAATTCGTGTCGTAGAGGCATCAGAGGGAGATGTGCTTCAAGCGGCAACTGCTTATGTTGCTCCTGGCGGTTGGCATATGATCGCATACAAAGATTCCAACAAGACGTACAAAATTCGATTAACCAAAGAAGAGCCTCGTTCTGGCCACCGTCCTTCGGTGGATGTCATGTTTGAGTCCTTGCTTGGTATGAGTGAATTGAAGCGGCATATCGTACTGATGACAGGGATGGGAAGCGATGGAGCCAAAGGCATGCTTTCACTTAAGCGTGCCGGTGTAGCGACTACCATTGCTGAGTCCGAAGAAACATGCGTCGTTTACGGTATGCCAAGAGCTGCCGTAGAGCTCCAGGCTGCGATGCATGTGCTGCCACAACAAGATATAGCTGCTCGACTAGCTCAATGCGTACTTAATTAGATCAACGATAGCAAGCAAGTTGAATGATGATTCTATTGGAGGTGTGTGGTTTTGGAACTTAGTCAATATTTATCCATGTTTATCGATGAGTCGAAAGAGCATTTGCAATCCTTGAATGAGAACTTACTAAGTTTAGAAAGCAGCCCTCAAGATATTAGTATCGTACATAATATTTTTCGATCCGCCCATACGTTGAAAGGGATGTCCGCGACGATGGGCTTTGAAGACATTGCAGCCCTTACACATGAGATGGAGAATGTATTGGATCTTGTTCGTAACAGCAAAATTGAAATGAACCCATTTATTTTTGATTGTATTTTCAAAAGTTTGGATTCCTTGGAGTCGATGGTTGAAGATATTATCCAAGGTGGGACAGGAAAAGCAGATGTTTCCCCGATTGTTGTTTCACTTCGTTCCATTGTGACGGGTGAGTACAAAACGGAACAAGCTCCAGTAGCGGCTACAGCAGTTAAGGAACAAACAAAAGGAATTGAAGTGGATGAGTTCCAATATTCCATTTTGCAGCAGTCGATTGATTCAGGATTTCTAGTTTTTTATGTAGAAGTAACCGTGAATGACAACTGCGTGCTGAAAGCAGCGCGTGCCTACATGGTGTTCGATGCGTTAGAGAGAATGGGAGAAATCGTCAAAGCGACGCCATCTGTTCAAGAAATTGAACAAGAGAAGTTCGATCGTTCCTTCTCCTTGTATTTCATTTCTAAGGTTGATCAAGGAACTCTCGAAAAAGAGATTCTGAATGTTTCTGAGATACACTCTGCTGTGATCATCACTGTAGATACGGAATCATTAGCCGAATTATCCCGTCCCCGAACTGAAGTAGAAGCGGCTAGACAAGAAATTGCAGCTGCGGTTGCTGCTGTAATTGCAACAGCTCCGGTAGTTGCAACTGAGACTGCTCCTAAGGCTGAGCCGGCGGCAGCTGTAGCAAAACCAGCAGCAGGCGGGGCTCCAGTAGCAAGTCGGACAATCCGGGTTGATATTGAACGTCTCGATGCGCTTATGAATTTGTTCAGCGAGCTTTTGATTGACCGTGTGCGTCTTGAGCAATTAGCATCTGAAGTTAAACGGAATGATCTTACGGAAACTGTTGAGCACATGTCTAGAGTTAGCAGTGATTTGCAAAATATTGTTTTGAAGCTCCGCATGGTGCCTGTGGATTCTGTCTTTAATCGTTTCCCTCGGATGATCAGAGACTTAGCCAAATCACTAGATAAGAAAGTGGATTTAGTCATTACAGGGGCTGAAACGGAATTAGATCGTACCGTCATTGATGAAATTGGAGATCCGCTTGTCCATTTGCTTCGTAACGCGGTCGATCATGGCATTGAATCCATCAGTGATCGTCTAGCAGCTGGGAAAAGTGAGCACGGTACAATCCAGCTGCGTGCATTCCATAGTGGAAACCATGTCTTTATTGAAATTGAAGAAGACGGCAAAGGCATTTATCGAGATAAAGTTCTAAAAACTGCGCTTAAGAACGGTCTTGTAACGGCGGAGCAAGCTGCAAAATTGAGCGATATGGAAGTGTATAATTTACTATTCGCTTCTGGTTTCAGCACGGCGGAGAAAATTTCAGATATTTCAGGTCGTGGTGTTGGACTTGATGTCGTGAAGACCAAAATCCAAATGCTAGGCGGACATGTCCAAGTAGATTCCAAACCAGGACTAGGCAGTAAGTTTTCTGTTCAGTTGCCGTTGACATTGTCAATTATTTCGGCGATGTTGGTGCGTTTGGGCAGTGAGAAATACGCCATTCCATTATCATCTATCGTAGAAACATCTGCGATTCAAAAGCAACAAATTCGCAACATTCATGGCAATAAAATGGTGGATTATCGCAACTCGGTTATTCCACTCGTCTCACTTAGCACCTTGTTCAATGTGCCTGACTTCAATGAAGATCTGGAAGAAGAAACCGAAATTGTTGTTGTGCGCAAAGGCGATAAACAAGTTGCCTTAATGGTCGATGAATTTATTGGCCAGCAAGAAATTGTTCTCAAAACACTTGGTAAATACTTATCCGGACTTTTTGCCATATCTGGCGCAACGATTTTAGGGGATGGACAAGTTGCTTTGATTATTGACCCTAATGCATTGATTAAATAATCATTTAAATCTAAGGAGGCATTCACAATGGGAGAAGAGAAAAAGGTTATTGTCTTTGCACTTGGCACGGAAGAATACGGCGTGGAAGTCGAGAAAGTAAGAACAATCGAAAGAATGCAGCCTATGACACGTGTACCGAAAGCACCTGAGTTTATTAAAGGTGTGATCAATCTGCGTGGTGTCGTGATCCCTATTATTGATCTCCGTTCCAGATTTGGGCTTAGTGAGCTGCCGACGACGGATGCTACACGGATTATCATTGTTTCGGCCGGTGATTTCGAGGTTGGTTTAATCGTAGATTCCGCAAACGATGTTATTGATTTGGATACTGACAATATCGATAATCCACCAGAGATCGTTGGCGGCATTAAAGCCAAATATTTGGATGGGATTGCTCGTGTAGGCGAACAAAGATTGCTAGTTTTGCTTAATTTAGAGCAGGTTCTGGATCGTAATGAAATTCAACAGCTGGAAAGAATAGAGGAATAGGTTGTGGATGTATTTAGTCATTTAGCCGATTTTCAAATGGACGTTCTCAAAGAAGTAGGCAACATAGGTGCGGGTCATGCAGCGACCGCCCTATCTACTTTATTGGATAAGCCAATTGATATGCTGGTGCCCAAGGTGCGAATGCTTCCATTCGAAGAGATATGTGAAAGTGTCGGCGGTGCGGAGACGGTTGTTTTAGCTATTTTCTTACGCGTGGATGGCGATGCTCCTGGGAACATGTTTTTTATTCTCGATTTGGATGCTGCCAAAAATATTTTAAGGGATCTGATTGGCTTAAACATTCAGGATCAAGAAGAGTACTCAGAGCTTGAATTATCAGCTTTGAATGAAATTGGCAATATTCTTGCTGGTTCCTACTTATCTTCATTAGCTGATTTTACGAACTTGAATATGCAGCCGACAGTTCCGGCGTTAGCCATTGATATGGCCGGTGCGATATTAAGCTATGGTTTGTTGCAATTTGGTCAAATGGGAGATCAGGCTTTGCTCATTGATACCAAGTTTATGGAGGGGGATAATGAAGTACAAGGACATTTCTTCCTAATTCCTGATCCGGAATCGTTTGGCAAAATATTTTCCGCATTAGGGGTCGAGTCTTCATGATTCAGGATAATCTGATTAAAGTAGGAATGGCTGACCTGAATGTTGCTCACCAATCGGGTGTGCTGAAGACAACAGGGCTGGGTTCGTGTGTAGGTGTCACTTTGTATGATAGCCGCGTAAAAGTGGCAGGTATGGCCCATGTCATGCTGCCTTCATCAGAAATTGCTCGTGAAGGATCGCTGAACATTGCTAAATACGCGGATACAGCTATTCCTGAGTTAATCTCACGAATGGAAAAACTCGGTGCCATGGTAAGCAGACTAGAAGCGAAATTAGCTGGTGGAGCGCAGATGTTTGCATTTGCTGGAAATAATGATACGATGAGAATTGGCCCGAGAAATGTAGAATCCTGTAAAGATATGTTGAATAAATACAAGATTCCGATTCTCGCTGAGGATACAGGGGCCAATTATGGTCGTACGATAGAGTTCCTTAGCGAGACAGGCATTCTGGTTATTCGAAGTGTCCAATTAGGAGTGAAGGAAATTTAATATGATTGGAACCATACGCATTAATCTCATTGTAGCAACCGTAGCAGGGATATTTACATTTGCTTTATCCATTGGCAATAACTTATTGCTTTCCACCTGTCTCAAAAGTGTTTACAGCTTTCTTATTTTATTCGTATTGAGTTTTGGTTTTCGATGGGTATTAGGTCTCATGATTGGAGCTGAGCATGCTGCAGTCGGCACGGCTCAAAGTTTACCTGCTGAGGATTCGCCTGTTGGTCAATCGCTTGATCTGACAACACCTGATTTGGACGATGAAACACGCCAGATGATGAAAGCCAATCTTGGAGACAACAACGTTTCAACGGCTACTGATATGCAATTTTCACCACTGAATCCACCAAAGCTAGTCACCAAGAATAATTTAGACCCTGAACAACTGGCTGGTGCTTTAAGGCGAATGTCTGAAGATTAAGGATGGTGAAACAACAAAATGATGATTGAACAAAAGCAATCGCAAATAGCTAATCTTGAGCTATGGAAGCAGTGGAAGGAAGAAGGCTGGGTGCCAGCTAAGCAGTCGCTTATTGAAAGTTACTTGCCTTTAGTTGATTATGTTTCAAGCCGACTTGCAATTGGACTTCCCAAAAGTGTTTCGAAAGAGGATCTGTCCAGCTTTGGTGTGATGGGACTTATTGATGCCGTAGAGAAATTTGATTACGCTCGCGGTTTGCAATTCGAAACGTATGCTTCATGGAGAATCCGAGGGTCTATCATTGATGGATTGCGTCAAGGTGATTGGGTACCGCGTTCAGTAAGAGAAAAGGCCAAAAAAGTTGAGGATGCTTATCAGAAGCTGGAGCAGCAGTATCTTCGTTCGGTAACAGATGCGGAAATCAGTGCTTATTTGCAAGTCAGCGAGACCGACTTTCAACAAATGCTTCAAGATATTTCGATTACAACGGTTTGTTCAATTGACGATCCTATTCGCGAAGAAGACTCAGAAACACGTCTTTCCTTGCTAGTTGATGAAAAGGCTAAAAACCCTGAATTTCAAGTCAATGAGTTTTATCTAAAGGATTCTTTGGCCAAAGCGATTGAGCGTTTGACGGAGAAAGAAAGAACGGTTGTTTCCTTATTTTATTTTGAAGAACTTTCATTAAGTGAAATTGCAGAAGTGATGTGTTTGTCTCCTTCGCGTATTTCCCAATTACATTCCAAAGCGATACTTCGTCTAAAAGGAGTATTAGGAAGATTTAAAAATCAACTATTTCAGGATTCATAACCAAATTTGTTGGAGAAAGGTGGTATTCCATGCTTGAGAGGAACATGCCTTTAGATTACTATATCAGTATTTCCGTCTCGGACGACAAGTTGTCTGCCCAGTTGCTAATTAGCAATATAGATGACACTCTCAAATTAACTGTAGGTCAATTGGAAGACCTTATTCAAAAAAATCGTATCGTGCATGGTTTAAATAAGCAGCTTATTGCTCAAATTGCAGCAGATCCAAAACTGTTTTATCACCAAAAAGTAGTGATAGCAGCAGGTACGAAGCCCCAAGATGGACAAAACGGCACGATTACATATATTTTTGCGTTTGATCAAGATGAAAAAAAACCGCTTGAGCTGGAAGACGGCAGGGTCAATTATAAAGAAGTTGTAACACTACATAATGTAAGAAAAGGACAGCTGATCGGGCAGCGCCTTCTGGCGACGGAAGGTATGGCTGGACGAGCAGTGACGGGCGAAACGCTTTTTGCCAAGGCGGGCAAGGAAGCAAGATTTAAATTAGGTAAGAATGTTATTGTAGATGCGGAGCAAATGACTCTCTATTCAGCAATTGACGGCATGGTGGTGAGAACCGATCGTGATAAGATCAACGTTTTCCCTGTGTATGAAATCAATGGCGATGTTGATTATAGCATCGGGAATATTGATTTTGTAGGTACGGTTGTGATCCGCGGCAACGTGCTGCCAGGCTTCAAAATTCGTGCAGCGGGGGATATCCGCGTTACAGGTGGAGTTGAAGCGGCAGAGCTTGAAGCGGAAGGTTCAGTTGAAATTAATGCGGGTATTGTCGGGCAAAATAAAGCGCATATCAAAGCTGGGAAAAATGTCAAAAGCTCTTTTATACAAGACGCAACTATTGAAGTTGCGGGAGAATTATTAGTGTCTCAAAGTATCATGCATTCAACGGTCAGAGCTGGTAAGGCTGTCATATGCAGTGGGTCCAAGGGGCTTATCGTCGGTGGCACCATTCAAGCCGGAGAGCGCGTAACAGCGCGTACGATTGGGAATACGATGTCTACGGCAACCGTTGTTGAGGTAGGTGTTCTTCCTGAGCTGCGCAATGAGATGATCAATTTGCGCAATCAACATCGCGTGTACATGGAAAACATGGATAAAACCGATAAAGCGCTTACCTTGTTGGATGCTTTAGCGGCCGCCGGGCAATTAACGCCTGATAAAGTAGCCATGCGGATTAAACTTAATCATACGAAAAAGCAAGCTGTGGAAGAACAAAACACGATTAAGGAACGAATCCTTGAGATTGAAAAATCGTTGGAAGATTCTGAAAAGGCCAAAGTTGAAGTTTTATCAACCGTTTATGGCGGAACGAAGATCGTGATTGGCCGTTATACGAAATTTATTAAAGATCCAACGAACCGGATGACGTTCCGATTAAGTGATGGCGATATTACAATGAGTACCTATGTGTAAATGAAGGAGTGGGTAAGTGATGAGCTTTAAAGCCATTGATTTACAACTCGCTGTACACAAAAACGATGAAGCCGGTATTCGGCAAAACCAGCTCATGCAAAAGCCTAGGCAGGATGAAGCCATTTTAGAGCATCAGTCTCTGATTAATACGGAGAAAGATCGTCATCGCAGCAGCAAACTTGAAAAGAGCGATCGCGCAGATATTAAAGATCAGGGCGGAGACAAGCAGCAGGCTTCCAAACGGAAGTTCAAGAATAAAAACAATCTTGAAACCGGCAGCACCGAGTCTCACCATTCGCCGGATCACCCTTATAAAGGCCATCATATCGATTTATCTCTGTAACCCGCTATTTTACTTATAGAAAAAGGTGAACCCAATGGCTATGCAGCCGTGGATGTATGTCGTTCTTCTAGGTTTAGTCATCCTTGTATACGCCCGTTTTCTCCCCAAGGAGCAAGCGGCATTGTCGAACAAAACCAATGTCGTTCAAGAAATTGAGGAGACGATCGAGCACTTTGCTGCTGAAATGGATGAGCAAAATCAGTCTCTGCTTAACCTTTTTTCCAAAACAAAGCAAGATTATGAAGTGGAGCTTGCCAAACTGGCTGGCAGATTGGAATCATTGGAGAAGCAAAAGCATGAGCTTTCGCAGGAATTGACGAAAGTACATGTAAATCAGCAAGTTAGTCATCAATCCCATGTTGATTCTGAGAATCAGGGTCTTATTGGGAGCCTAAACAATCCTGATCTGCCCGCTTCCGCTTCATCTATACAGTCAGAACAAGGGGAAGCTTCTTTCTTACCTGTACCCGCGGAGGAAATCGTGGAAGAGCCCGTCTATATGGGATTGGGTATGAAAAGCAGGTATACGGAGTTATTTGCTTTACACGACCAAGGGAAAAGCGTAGAAGCCATCGCTAAGCAATTAGGAATGAATAAAGGCGAGGTTAGTTTGATCCTTCAGCTTGCGAAACAGGAGGAGAGGGCTCGTGTTTAAGAATCGTTCAACTATTTTGGGTATTGGGATTGGCATTATTATAGGGGCTTTGCTTCTACAAGTAATGTCTGTTCGCGCAAGTGCTCCAGGTCAGGCGAAATTGGCGATGGAGGAGATGGATCCTCAGAAATTGAAGGATGAAACCTCAAAATACTATCAAGTATTTGATAAAAGTGTCAAAATGTATACACAAGCAGAGTTGGACACTGTCGTTCAGCAGAAAGTGAAGGATGAGGCTGAACGAATAGCAGCAGCTAAGCCCAAAGATCAACCCAAAACGACTGTCCCTGAAGGCAGCCCCAAAATCATTCTTTATGTGCAGCCTAATTTGGATGCAACTGCGGTTAGTGATTTATTAGTGAAATCAGGCATCATAACGGATCGTAAAGCTTTCGTCACCGAGTTGGAGAAACAAGGCGGCAATACGAAGCTTCAAATCGGTTTTCACTCTTTTGAGGGCGTAATGGATATGCCCAAAATCGTTGCCAATTTACTTACAGCTCAATAGTATGCTTACAAATGGATCTTCTTCTTTTAGAGGTCTTTTTTGTTCGTTTAGGTACTTGAATACCGCATAAGTTGTGAGAAAATCCGTTCATGACAAAAGGTTGCATAGGGATTTGAGTTGTGGTATATTTATTCACGGTGTTAAAAACTCACGCCCGTCAATTTGCATAATGGTGCTTACTTAGGTAAGTTTTATGCAAAGATGCGACAGGCGGCGGATACCAAATAAACCATTTTAGAGGAGGGATTGGGGATGGCAGTTATCTCCATGAAACAGCTTTTAGAAGCTGGCGTACATTTCGGTCACCAAACACGTCGTTGGAATCCGAAAATGGACAAGTACATCTTTACAGAAAGAAACGGTATTTACATTATCGATTTGCAAAAAACGGTTAAAAAAGTTGAGGAAGCTTACAACTTTGTTAAATCCGTTTCTGAAGATAATGGTACGATTCTTTTCGTAGGAACGAAAAAACAAGCGCAAGATTCCGTTGCGGAAGAAGCAGAACGTTGTGGCATGTACTTCATCAACCAACGTTGGTTGGGTGGTACATTAACAAACTTCCAAACGATTCAAAAGCGTATTGACCGTTTGAAAACTCTTGAAAGATGGGAAGAGGACGGCACTTTCGAAGTTCTTCCTAAGAAAGAAGTTATCATTCTTCGCAAAGAGAAAGAGCGTCTTGAGAAATTCTTGGGCGGTATCAAGAACATGAAAGGTCTGCCTAGCGCACTTTTCATTATCGATCCACGTAAAGAGCGTATTGCTGTTGCAGAAGCTCGCAAATTGGGTATCCCAATCGTTGGTATCGTTGATACAAACTGTGATCCGGACGAAATCGACTACGTGATCCCAGGTAACGATGATGCGATTCGTGCCGTTAAATTGTTGACAGCGAAAATTGCTGACGCAGTGATCGAAGCACACCAAGGCGAACAAACAACAGCTTAATCTATAGGAACGTGAAAAGGGTGGTTGGAAGGTGTAACAGCCTGTCACCACCCTTTTTTTAAAGAATCAATGTGTGCTACATAGCATCAACAATAACAACTAACGGGAGGTTTCTTTCAATGGCAGTTACAGCAGCACAAGTGAAAGAATTACGTGAAAAAACAGGCGCAGGTATGTTGGATTGTAAGAAAGCACTAGAAGAAGCTAACGGTGATATCACAAAAGCCGGCGAATTGCTTCGCGAAAAAGGTCTTTCCGCAGCAGCTAACAAAGCTGGACGTATTGCTACAGAAGGCGCTGTTGAATCTTACATTCACGCTGGCGGTAAAGTAGGCGTACTTGTTGAAATCAACTGTGAAACTGACTTCGTTGGTAAAACGGATCAATTCAGAACTTTCTGCAAAGATATCGCGATGCACATTGCAGCAGCGAACCCAACTTATGTACGTCGTGAAGAAGTGCCAACAGAAGCTTTGGAGAAAGAGAAAGAAATTCTTCGTAACCAAGCTCTTAACGAAGGCAAACCAGAGAAAATCATCGACAAAATGGTTGAAGGCCGTATCGGGAAATACTACGAAGAGTTCTGCTTGATGGAACAACAATTCGTTAAAGATCCAGACAAAACGATTGACCAATTGCTGAACGAGAAAATCGCGGCAATCGGCGAGAACATCTCCATTCGTCGTTTCGTTCGTTTTGGTCTAGGTGAAGGCCTCGAGAAAAAACAAGAGAACTTTGCGGAAGAAGTAATGTCCCAAGTTAACCTATAATAGATTTTTAAAAAGTTGGAACACTTGGTGTTCCTTCTTTTTTAGCCAATAAGAGATTGTTGGTTCATGCATTGAAACGGGGGTAAACAAGTTGGGTCAACCTTTTTACAAAAGAGTAGTGCTAAAATTAAGCGGCGAAGCCTTGGCAGGTCAGCAGGGCTACGGCATTGATTCGGAAGTCATTACATCCATTGCCCAACAGGTAAAAGACGTTGTGGAATTGAATGTAGAAGTAGCCATTGTTGTGGGTGGCGGCAATATTTGGCGGGGAATTGCTGGCAGTGAGAAAGGGATGGACCGTGCAACGGCAGACTACATGGGAATGCTGGCTACGGTAATGAATTCTCTGGCTCTGCAGGATGCTTTGGAGAATATCGAAGTGCCAACCCGTGTGCAGTCTTCCATAACGATGCAGCAAGTTGCTGAGCCATACATTCGTAGAAGAGCAATGCGTCACCTCGAAAAGGGGAGAGTTGTTATTTTTGCGGCAGGCACAGGGAATCCTTACTTCTCTACGGATACGACAGCGGCTTTAAGAGCAGCTGAGATTGAAGCGGAAGTTATTCTTATGGCCAAAAACAAAGTGGATGGCGTTTATTCGGCAGATCCATTCAAAGATCCAACAGCTAAGAAATACGAGACGTTAACCTATATGGAAGTCATCAGCAACAACCTTGGTGTCATGGATTCCACCGCTTCCTCCCTCTGTATGGATAACAACATCCCATTAGTGGTGTTTAACATTACAGAAAAAGGGAATATCAAACGAGTGGTCCTTGGCGAGAAAATAGGGACTACAGTTAAAGGGAGTGTCTAAATCATGCCACAAGCAGTGAAAAAGAATGCAGAAGATCGGATGGACAAAGCCATTGGTGCTCTTAAAAGAGACCTGACTTCGCTTCGTGCGGGTCGTGCGACACCATCGTTACTAGACCGCATCCAAGTAGAATATTACGGAGCGATGACGCCTGTAAATCAACTTGCGAATTTAACAACGCCAGATTCACGAACCTTGCTTATTCAACCATGGGATAAAAGCTCCATGACTTCAATTGAAAAAGCAATTATGAAGTCAGATCTTGGACTAACACCATCCAATGATGGGTTGGTTATTCGTATTGTGATTCCTGCTCTTACAGAAGAGCGTCGTGCTGATCTCGTGAAAATGACGAAGAAATTCGGCGAAGAAGCGAAGATCGCAATTCGTAACATTCGTCGTGATGCAAACGATGAAATTAAAAAGCTTGAAAAAGCGGGGATTTCAGAAGATGAGTCCCGCAAACATCAAGAAGATATCCAGAAGTTTACGGATAAATTTGTAGCTGAAGTTGAGAAAGTTTTGGCTGCTAAAGAAAAAGAAATCATGGAAGTATAAGATAGATATGCCCCCGGGTATTCGCTGGGGGTTTTTCATCTTTCCCTAGTTGGGAGGAACAATGGTGTTCAAGCTAGTTAAGGAATGGTTAGGTGGAAATAAGCAGGCTTCTGCTGGATTAAAGGACATTGAATTAGACAAAGTACCTGCGCATGTAGCGATTATTATGGATGGCAATGGGCGTTGGGCAAAGCAACGAGGATTGCCTCGCGTAGCAGGTCATCATTCGGGAATGAAGAACGTTAAGAAAATCACAATGGCTGCGAATGAGATCGGGGTCAAAGTGTTGACGATGTATGCTTTCTCGACTGAAAATTGGAAGAGACCAAAGGATGAAGTGGATTTTTTGATGAAGCTTCCCCAAGAATTTTTTCCACTTGAAATCGAAGAGTTAATCGAAAATAATGTTCGTATTCAGATGACCGGTTGGAAAGAAGGCTTGCCTGATTTTACGCTTAAAGCAATCGAGGGAGCCATCGAACGAACGAAGAATAATACAGGACTCATTCTGAACTTTGCCTTAAATTACGGTGGCCGCAAAGAAATGATTGCTGGTGTACAGGACATCATTCGTGACGTTCAAAGTGGAAAGTTGCAAGCAGAGGATTTGGATGAATCCAAGTTTTCTTCATACATGCTGACAGCTGATTTGCCAGATCCGGATTTATTGATTCGCACTAGCGGAGAATTGAGACTTAGCAACTTTTTGCTGTGGCAGCTAGCCTATTCGGAGCTTTGGTTCACGGATGCGTACTGGCCGGAATTCACAGAGTCGTTATTTTTACAAGCCATTGCTGAATATCAGCGCCGCGGGAGACGATTTGGAGGCATTTAAGTATTAAATCAAACCAAGCCTTCTTCCCGTATAACGCTAGATGTTGAGCTGCTTTAGCGATTAAAGTTGTTCATCTAGGGGGACTCAGCTTGAAACAAAGGATCGTTACTGGAGTCATTGCTGGCTTCTTATTCATTACGTTATTGGTTTTGGGTGGCTATTGGTATGCTGGATTGATCGTATTGCTTTCGATACTAGGATATCGTGAATATATACAGATGAATGGATTCACCAAGCATAAATTAACAGGTGCAGTAGGTCTGCTTGCTTTGTTATACATAACGATTCCCTGGGAATTAGCTGGTGTTTCTTTGCCTCTTTCATCGTCAGCCGTTATTTGGCTGGGTATGTTTCTGCTGCTTTTCATTACAGTCGCATCCAAAAATAAAATAACGATTGATCAAGTATCGGTGATTTTATTGGGAGTCGTATATATCGGCTTCGGCTTTTATTACATGATTGCCGCCCGTTTGGGTGACCATGGCTTGTTTTGGACCATTCTTGTGTTTGTTTGTATTTGGGCATCGGACTCTGGCGCTTATTTCGTCGGTTCGAAACTCGGGAAACATCTGTTATGGCCTCAAATCAGCCCTAAGAAATCAATTGAAGGTGCTGTAGGCGGCGTTGTGATTTCGATGATTGTCGCTTTCGGGTTTGCTTGGTTTGCTTCTGATTTGCTCGGATTCGGACAAGCTTTGTTTCTTGGATTCGTCATTGCCGTTGTAGGACAAGTGGGTGACTTGATACAGTCTGCCTATAAGCGAGTAAAAGGTATTAAAGATACGGGAACATTACTGCCCGGTCACGGTGGCGTACTCGATCGAATGGATAGTTGGTTGATCGTATTTCCATTTATTCATTTTCTCGGAATGATTCCCCACTAAATGCAGCTGTGAGGTGGAACACAATGAAACGGATTGCCATTTTGGGTTCTACAGGATCTATCGGCACACAAACGCTAGATATTGTTGCGCATGCCCCAGAGCAATTTCAAATAGAAGCCTTATCAGGTGGATATAATAGTCAATTACTAATTGAACAAATTCGAAAATTTAATCCGAAAGTCGTTTCTGTAGCGACGAAGGAATTGGCTGAGAAAGTGTCTAGTCAAGTAAGCTCCGCGACCAAGGTATGGTATGGTCAAGAGGGGTTGCTGGAAGTAGCTGCTTCTACAGATGCTGATTTCGTTGTGACTGCAATGGTTGGAAGCCAAGGATTAAAGCCGACAATGGCTGCTATCGAGGCTGGCAAGCATATCGGACTTGCGAATAAAGAGACTTTAGTTAGTGCAGGGCATATTGTAACAGATGCAGCACGGAGAAAAGGTGTTGCTTTGCTGCCTATCGACAGTGAGCATTCCGCTATCTTTCAATGTTTGAATGGCGAGAACCATAAGCAAATAGCCCAGATAACACTCACCGCCTCCGGTGGTTCCTTCCGGGATCGCTCACGTGCTGATTTGGAAGGCGTTACGGTTGAGCAAGCATTGCAGCATCCGAATTGGTCTATGGGGGCCAAAATTACTATTGATTCCGCCACAATGGTTAATAAGGGGCTAGAAGTGATTGAAGCCCATTGGTTGTTCGGTCTTTCTTATGACCAAATTAATGTCCTTATACATCCTGAAAGTGTGATTCATTCCTACGTTGAATTTGTGGATAACAGCGTCATCGCGCAGTTGGGCAATCCTGATATGCGCGTCCCGATACAATATGCTTTAACATACCCGGATCGATATCCAACGCCAACGAAGAAATTAGATTTGGCAGCGATCGGCAAGCTTCATTTTCGGGAAATGGACTTTGAACGCTTCCCATGTTTGCGAATGGCATTTGAGAGCGGCAAACAAGGCGGTACGACACCAACAGTGTATAATGCGGCGAATGAAATCGCTGTCGCTCGTTTCCTCAACGGTGAAATTACGTTTTTGCAAATTGAACAGATCATTGAAACTGTTTTGCAGAAGCATGATTCGATTCCAACTCCTTCATTAGATGCCATACACGAACAAGATTTATGGTCAAGAGATTGTGCGGCATCCATTCAATTCTAGGTCACTTGAGAGCTAAAGTCAGCGAGTTTGGCTCTGCTCTTTTTTTAATCAGCAGTCTGGATACATAGGAACGTAAAGTCTAATTCAAACTTCTTGCTCGTATACTGTGCTAAATGGGCATAGCTTGTATTCAGCCGTTCAATAATGGTAATCTAAGAACATGCTGTCCATAAGGATGCTTAGAAGGCAGGTTTCCAATGAAAACATTATGCTTTATGCATACATAGGTAAGTTTTCTGGTGAAAACTTGAAGGAGGAATTACGACTTGTCAACCATAGAAGTTGGATTGAAGGTTATTTTGTTGTTTTTCGTTCTTGTCACGATTCATGAGTGGGGTCATTTTTACTTCGCCAAACGGGCAGGTATCTTGGTGAGAGAATTTGCTATCGGCTTTGGGCCCAAGATTTTCTCATATAAAAAAGGGGAAACCCGCTATACATTGCGGATTCTGCCGATAGGTGGATTCGTTCGGATGGCTGGCGAAGATCCGGAAATCGTTCAAGTCAATCCAGGTCAGACGGTTGCCATTAAATTAAATAAACAAAACCAAGTGACATCGCTTTATCTCGATCAACTTGACCGTCGTTCGAATGTAATCCTTGGCGTCGTGGAACAAATTGATTTGGAGCGTGCACTCCAAGTTACTTTAGATGTCGATGGGGAAAAAGTTACATATCCGATTGAACCGCAAGCTATGATGGTTACGAAAGGAACAGAAACGCAAATCGCTCCCTATGATCGCCAGTTCGGCTCCAAAACAGTGGGCCAACGAGCAATTGCCATCGTTATGGGTCCAGTGATGAACTTTGTTTTAGCGATCGTCTTGTTCTTCATCGTTGTCATTATGTCAGGGGTATTCACGAATGTGAAGCTTGATTCAGTCGTTGCTGGGAAAGCAGGAGAGAAGGCGGGCCTGCAAAAAGGCGATATTATCATGTCCATTGATAATCATCCGATTGGAACCGATCGTGAGAAGCTGGTTACCTCTATTCAAGCTTCTGCAGGCAAGCCGATGACTTGGGTCATCGATCGTGCTGGAAACCCATTAACGGTTCAAGTTACGCCTGAGATGGATGCAGGTTCCGGGAAGTTAGGTGTTGTCATTTCCGGTGATCGCAGGAGCGCAAGCTTCAGTGAAGTCTTGACAGGCACTTACGATCAGGTCGTTGGTACGACAATCGGAATCGTAACAGGGCTTCAAAAGCTAGTTACGCTTCAATTTAAACTTGATGATTTAGGCGGGCCTGTAAGAACGGCTCAAGTATCTGCTCAATTTGCTCAAATGGGAATAACGGTTTTCCTCTCTTGGACAGCTACTTTGAGCTTATACCTAGGGATATTTAACCTTCTGCCGATTCCAGCCTTGGATGGAAGTCGACTTCTATTTATGGGATTGGAAGCACTGCGCGGCAAGCCAATCGATCCGAACCGGGAAAGCATGGTTCACTTTGTTGGGTTTGCACTGCTCATGCTGCTGATGGTGGCTGTAACGTATAATGATATTTTACGCTTGATTAAGGGATAGTTCTAATGATCTGGGAGGGTTTATGTCAAACGATAAACAGTTTGTGAAAGAGATTACACCACAGGGGGAAGATTTCTCCCGTTGGTATATAGACGTTATTAAGAAAGCTGATTTAATGAGCTATTCCCCGGTTCGAGGCTGTATCGTGTTCAAGCCGGATGGTTATGAAATTTGGGAGAACATTCAACGCGAGCTGGATAGCAAATTCAAAGAAACGGGTCACCGCAACGCCTATTTCCCGCTTTTTATTCCAGAAAGCTTTTTTCAGAAGGAAAAAGAGCACGTAGAAGGCTTCAATCCTGAACTTCCATGGGTGACGGAAGCCGGTGGTGAGAAGCTCGAAGAGCGTTTAGCGATTCGTCCAACTTCGGAAACCATGATTGGACACATGTATTCGGAGTGGATCAACTCCTACCGTGATTTACCCCTTTTGATCAACCAATGGGCGAACGTAGTTCGTT
The DNA here is from genome assembly GCF_013204855.1 of Paenibacillus alba. Lineage (GTDB taxonomy): Bacteria > Bacillota > Bacilli > Paenibacillales > NBRC-103111 > Paenibacillus_E > Paenibacillus_E alba. The sequence continues at coordinate 631,520 of NZ_JABMKZ010000003.1, forward strand.
GGGAGAAGCGTACATTGCCGTTCCTGCGTACAACCGAATTCTTGTGGCAGGAAGGTCACACGGCTCATGAAGATGAGCAGGATGCGCGCCGCGAAACGATGCAGATGCTAGAGGTGTACCGCCAGTTTGCCGAGGATTTCCTAGCCATTCCGGTTATCGTTGGACAGAAAACACCTTCTGAGAAATTTGCTGGTGCTATCGATACATTTTCAATCGAAGCGATGATGAAGGATGGCAAAGCGGTACAAGCCGGGACTTCTCATTACCTCGGAACCAACTTCGCAGTTGCTTTCGATATTAAGTTTCTGGATCGTGAAAATCAGCATCAATTCGCACATACAACTTCATGGGGAGTAAGTACGCGATTAATCGGTGCTCTGATTATGGTTCATGGTGATGATCGCGGCTTGGCTTTGCCGCCTAAAGTTGCGCCAACTCAGGTTATTATGATTCCGATTGGACCTCCAAAAACGAGAGAGCAAGTTATCGGCCGAGTGGATGAGTTGTACGCTGAGCTCAAGAAAGCTGGCGTTCGAGTGAAAGTAGACGATCGCGCGGATCAAAGCCCAGGCTGGAAATTCAATGAATATGAAATGCGCGGCGTACCGATTCGTGTTGAATTAGGCCCTCGCGATATGGAAAATGGGCAAGTTGTTTTGGTTTCTCGTGTAAGCGGAGAGAAGAAAATTGTGCAGCAAGCTGATTTTGTGCAAGAAGTTCAAAATTTACTTGCTGAGATTCACCAGCAGATGTATGATAAAGCGAAGCAGTTCCGTGATGAGCATTATATCGCTGTTGACTCTATCGAAGAGTTCAAGACGTTTTTGGAGACGAAACGCGGATTTGCGCTAGCTGGTTGGTGTGGCTCCAATGCGTGTGAAGAGCACGTGAAGCAAGAAACAGGTGCGACAAGCCGCAATATTCCTTTCACACCTTCAGAAACGAAATCAACTTGTCTCGTTTGCGGCGAAGCTGCTAAACATACGGTCGTTTTTGGCCGAAGCTATTAATTACAATCCAAAGGGCAAATGGAGGCAACAATTCCATTGCCCTTCGTATTTTTATGGGGAGGCTGTTCATGAGTATTTTGGCTGATAAACGGAATCGCTTTGAGCTTTTGATGCAGCAAGCCGAGATTCCAGCCGATGTGGTGCGCTCATTTTTTGCAGAAGGCTATATTGACCAAGTGGAGATAAGTCGCAAGAATCGCGATTGGACCTTTTATTTGGTGAAAAATGAATTGGTGCCTTTGAACACATACCGCTCTTTTTGTAAAATGATTCAAGAAAAGTTCGCTCAAATCGCGAAGATTCGCTTTATTTGGAAATTTGAGCAAGCCGAACCGGCAGATTTGGTAGAAGAATACTGGAGCTTATTTTTGGAGTGGCTGCAGCGTGAGGTTGCCTCGATTAATGGGTGGATGACCAAAGCGAAAGTCGATGTGCAAGGGCATTCATTAACACTCGTGATGCTCGATCAAATTGGGCTTGAACTGGCGAAGAAAAAAAATATGGATATGTTTATACGGAATTTCTTCCATAATTTTTTCCAAACTGAGCTGACTGTCAAGTATGCCATAAGCGACTCAACGGAAATTGAAGCCGAGTATGAGAAGTTTGCGAAGCAGCGCGAGCAGGGCGAGAAGACGATTACGCAGGAAATTATGATGTCCATTGATATGGAAGAAGAAGAATCTTCCTTGCCGGATGACTTGAAGCTTGTGATGGGCTATGAAATTAAAGAGGTGCCGACACCGCTTAAGAATATCCAAGAGGAAGAGAAGAAAATTACGGTTCAAGGAACGGTGTTTGGTCTTGACGTTAAGGAATTAAGAAACGGGAATACGTTGTTTACCTTTAACTTGACTGATTTTAGCGATTCCTTAGCGATGAAAGTATTTGCAAAAACGAAGGACGATGTGAAAATTCTCAGTCTTCTTGCGAATGGGACGTGGATTAGAGCGCGAGGCAAGGTTGAGTATGATCGGTTTATGCAAATTCCCGAATTGGTCATGATTCCCAACGATTTAACAGAAGTAATGCCGCCTAAAGACCGTATGGATGATGCCGCAGAGAAGCGTGTAGAATTCCATTTGCATACGAACATGAGTACCATGGATGCTTTGACTTCTGTCGATCAATACGTGAAAATGGCTGCCAAATGGGGGCACAAAGCGATTGCGATTACAGATCATAGTAACATTCAATGTTATCCTGATGCGGGTAAAGCTGCTAAGAAACACGGTATTAAAGTCATTTACGGCTTAGAAGCCAACGTTGTTAACGACTCGGTGCCTATTGTCATGAATGGCCGCGATTTGGATTTGAAGCAAGCTACTTATGTCATTTTTGACGTGGAGACGACAGGGCTTTCCGTAACGAATAATCGAATTATCGAGCTTGCTGGCGTCAAAATGCAGGATGGCAAAGAAATTGACCGGTTTGCAACGTTTATTGACCCACATGAGAAGATTCCTTATAACATTCAGCAATTAACGAATATTACGGATGATATGGTCGCGGGGGCGCCTGACATTGAAGATGAGCTTCCGAAGTTCGTTGAATTTATTGGCGATGCCGTACTAGTAGCGCATAATGCCCGTTTCGATATGGGATTCCTGCAAACCAATTTGAAACGAATGGGTCTGCCGGAAGTTACCAATGCGGTTCTTGATACGCTTGAGCTGGCTAGATTTCTCTTCCCTTCCATGAAGAATCATCGCTTGAACACCTTATCTGATAAATTCAAAGTCGGTCTAGACAACCATCACCGCGCGATAGATGACTCCATAGCTTTGGGTTATGTGCTGTATCATTTAATTAATGAAGCCAATGATCGACAAATTACGAGTCTGGCTAAATTGAATGATTACGTAGGTAAAGATTTGTCGAATCAACGCCCGTTTCATTGCTGCATTTATGCGCTTAATGCCATTGGCAAAAAGAACTTATTCAGACTTATTTCGTTATCCCATACGCAGTATTTGCAACGCTCGGCAACAATACCCAAGAGTCTCCTAGTCGCACACCGAGAGGGACTTCTTCTTACTTCTGGTTGTGAAAAGGGTGAGTTCTTCGAGGCCGTTCTTAATAAATCAGTAGAAGAAGCGGAACAGGTTGCCGAATTTTATGACATTTTAGAAATCCAACCCGTAAGCTACAACATGCATCTTGTTGAGAAAGGCCTTGTAGGCAGTGTCGAAGACTTAGAGAACGCAGTGCGCCGTGTTTGTGAAATTGGCTATAAAACAGGCAAACCAGTCATTGCGACGGGGAACGTTCATTATCTAAATCCTCGTGAAAAAGTATGTCGGGATATTACGATTAACGGCATTACGGGGTTTAGTCCACTGAAAGCGCTGAAGAAGCCTGATGCTCATTTCCGTACGACGAAAGAGATGCTGGAAGAATTTAAATTTCTGGGCGAAGAAAAGGCGATTGAGGTCGTTATTCGCAGCACCAATGATTTGGCGGATCGGTTTGAAGTTATTGAACTTTTCCCGGACAAGCTGTTTACCCCTATTATTGAAGGGGCGGACGAGGAAATTCGTGATACCTGCTATACAACCGCTAAGAACATGTATGGCGAGGAATTGCCGGAGGTTATTGTGGCTCGATTGGAAAAAGAATTGGTTCCGATTATTAAATTCGGATTCTCTGCCAACTATCTTATTTCTGAGCGCCTTGTCAAAAAGTCCAATGAAGACGGCTATCTCGTAGGTTCACGGGGATCTGTAGGGTCCTCTGTTGTTGCGATGATGTTAGGGATTTCTGAAGTTAATCCTTTGCCTCCTCATTATATTTGTTCAGCTTGCCAGCATAGCGAATGGTTCCTGGACGGTAGTGTCCCGAGTGGATTCGACTTGCCGAATAAGATTTGCCCGAATTGCGGGGGGCCGCTTAAAGGGGACGGTCATGATATTCCCTTCGAAACGTTCCTCGGCTTCAAAGGGGACAAGGTTCCCGATATCGATTTGAACTTTTCCGGAGATTATCAGCCGGTAGCCCATAATTACACCAAAGAGATCTTCGGTGAGAAAAATGTTTTCCGTGCAGGAACGATTGGTACGGTTGCGGAGAAGACGGCTTTTGGGTTTGTTAAAAAGTATGAAGAGGAACAAGGCGCGAAATGGCGTGGCGCCGAAATCAGCCGATTAGCTTCCGGTTGTACAGGCGTTAAGCGGAGCACAGGGCAGCATCCGGGCGGTATTGTCGTTGTGCCGGATTATATGGAAGTAGATGATATCACGCCTGTGCAGTTCCCGGCAGATGATAAAAACTCGGAATGGATGACAACGCATTTTGACTATCATGCCTTTGATGCCAATTTGCTGAAACTCGATATTCTTGGACACGACGATCCGACTATGATGCGGATGTTGCAGGATTTGACGGGGATTGATCCAACGACAATTCCGATGAACGATGCGAAGGCGATGAGTATTTTTAATTCGACGGAAGCACTTAATGTAAGACCGGATCAAATCCGCTCTCCTGTTGCGACTTATGGGGTTCCCGAGATGGGAACGAAATTCGTTCGTCAAATGCTTCAGGAAACACAGCCGAGCTCTTTCGCTGACTTATTGCAAATTTCCGGACTGTCTCATGGAACGGGAGTTTGGTTAGGAAATGCCCAGGAGCTGATTAAGAAAGGGATATGCAACATTAAGACAGTTATCGGCTGTCGGGATGATATCATGCTCTACTTAATCTATAAGGCTGGAATGGATGCAGGGTTGGCTTTCAAAATTACGGAAAGTGTTCGTAAGGGGAAAGGCCTGACAGATGAGTGGAAGGATGAGATGAAGCGCTGTAATGTACCGGCTTGGTATATTGAATCCTGTGAGCGGATTGAGTACATGTTTCCAAAAGCGCATGCTGCGGCTTATGTCATCTCTGCCGTACGTACCGCTTACTTCAAAGTCTATCACCCGATTGCCTATTATGCGACTTACTTTAGTGTTCGTGCGGCGGACTTTGATCTTGAATTATTATGCCAAGGGTATGATGCGATTCTCAAGAAGCTGATAGAAATTGAAGAGAAGGGCTTCCAAGCGCTGCCAAAGGAAAAAGCGATGGTTTCGATTCTCGAGATGTCTCTCGAAATGACTTCACGCGGATTTAGCTTTAAGCCTATTGATATTTACCGCTCGGACGCGACGAAGTTTATCATTGATGGAACATCACTGATTCCTCCGTTTGCTGCTATGTCCGGTATCGGTGAAAATGCGGCTAAGAATATTGCCGCTGCCAAGGAAGATGGAGACTTCCTGTCGATTGAGGATTTCCAGAATCGGTCCAAAGCTTCGAAAACGGTCATTGAGATGCTGAGTACGATGGGTTGTTTCCGAGGACTTCCGGAGTCCAATCAACTTTCCCTATTCTAAAAAGGGTCGTTGTTCAGCCTGATTTGATAAAAAAATGATTAGCTGTCAAGTGAAAATGATTAACAAGTTTGCTATTGTAATGCAAAGAATGGTTATGGTATAATTTTTATTGGCAATAATGAGGATATCATCTTGTGATTAAAGAGTGGGGAAACCCACTCTTTACATTTTGATATAGGACTTTTCGGTTTACGACAAAGGAAAGTCAATTTTAGGAGGTACATTTATCTGTGGTTACACAAGCACAAATCAAATCCGTCATTGAGGACATGCTGAAGGATTTCATTGAACAAAATGGATTTGAACTCGTGGATATTGAATATGTCAAAGAGGGCAGCAATTGGTTCCTTCGTGTCTATGCAGACAAGGAAGGCGGAATTGATATAGATGATTGCGGCCGTATCAGCGAATACTTAAGTGTTCAATTGGATGAGAAAGATCCGATCGCTGATGCCTATTTCTTGGAAGTTTCATCACCAGGAGCGGAACGTCCGCTCAAGAAAACTCAAGATTATCACAGGGCTGTGGACAGTCACGTATTTGTTACCACGTATGAGCCGATTGACGGTTCCAAAGAGTTTGAAGGATTACTGACTTCTTTTGACGAGGAAGACCTCGTAGTCGAAATCGGTAAAAAGAAAGTCATCATTCCGTTCACCAAAGTGGCAAGTGCTCGTCTTGCTATCGTTTTTTAGTGAACGTTACTTATTGAAGGGGGGGACTCAGTTCAAATGAACACGGATTTTATCGAAGCGCTGTCGGAAATTGAACGTGAGAAGGGTATCTCGAAGGAGTTACTTATCGATGCAATTGAGGCAGCGATGATTTCTAGTTATAAACGCAATTTCAACACCGCACAAAACGTGCGCGTCGATATCAATCGCCATACAGGCCTCATTAAGGTATATGCCCGTAAAACGGTAACTGAGGAAGTACTAGATCCAAGATTGGAAATTTCGGTGCATGCTTCTCGCGAAATTAATCCGAATTATCAATTGGAAGATATCGTTGAAATTGAAGTGACTCCTCGCGATTTTGGTCGAATTGCTGCACAAACCGCTAAGCAAGTGGTTACACAGCGTATTCGTGAAGCGGAGCGTGGCTTGATTTATAACGCTTTTATTGACAAAGAGGAAGATATCGTTACAGGTATCCTACAGCGTCAGGATCAACGTAATATCTATGTGGACTTGGGGAAAGTTGAGGCCGTATTGCCTTTGACAGAACTCATGCCGACAGATAAATTCAAGCAAGGTGATCGGATCAAAGCGTATATCACGAAAGTAGAAAATACGACCAAAGGTCCTCAAATCATTTTGTCCCGCACACATCCAGGATTGTTGAAGCGTCTTTTTGAATTGGAAGTGCCGGAAATTTTTGATGGCGTTGTTGAGATTCGTTCGGTAGCCCGTGAAGCTGGTTTCCGTTCCAAAATCGCTGTTCACTCCCGCAATCATGAAGTCGATCCAGTTGGATCTTGCGTAGGTCCGAAAGGGCTTCGCGTTCAAACGATTGTCAGCGAGCTGCGCGGCGAGAAGATTGACATCGTTCGCTGGATGGAAAGTGTGGAAGAGTATGTAGCGAATGCGCTTAGCCCATCCAAAGTTCTTGAAGTACAAATTCATGAAAATGAAAAGATGGCGCGTGTCATTGTGCCTGATTATCAACTTTCTCTAGCTATTGGGATAAAAGGGCAAAATGCTCGTTTAGCTGCCAAATTAACAGGCTGGAAAATTGACATAAAGAGTGAGACACAAGCAGAACAAGAGTTTGGCAGAGTGAAAACATATACGGAAGAAATGCATCAAGATTCCGTTAGCATCGATTAATTAAGTTTTGGTTTGGAGCAAGGGGTGATCGGAATGAAGCAGAGAAAAATCCCTCTGAGAAAATGCGTGGCCTGCCAGGAAATGATGCCGAAGAGGGACTTGATCCGCGTCGTCAAAACGCCGGAAGATGACATTCTCATTGATCTCAAAGGGAAGAAGTCTGGGCGCGGTGCCTACTTATGCGGTAAAGTTTCTTGTTTTAAATTGGCAAAGAAAAGCAAAGCCCTGGATAGAGCCCTTAAGCATGCCGTAGGCGCTGATATTTATGATCAATTGGAGCAAGATTTTATTCGAGTTGAAGATGAATTCCTCTCTTCGAAAGAGGAGGAGTCTGAAGACGATGAATCCTAAATTTCTCTCCCAATTGGGCTTGGCGATGCGGGCGGGTAAGCTGGTTACCGGCGATGAAGGTGTTTTTAAAGCAATTCGCGCAGGTGAAGCTAAACTTGTCATTATGGCGGAAGATGCATCGGCTAATACACGTAAGAAATTTCAAGATAAATGCCTATTTTATGGGGTTAAACTCATGGAAATCGGTACGAAGTATGAATTGGGTCGCAGCATAGGAAAAGAAATGCGTGTCACCATAGGTGTATTGGACGGAGGCTTCGCGCAGATGCTGCAGAAGAGTCAAGATAATCCTGCGGAGGTGAAACATATTGACCAATAAACAAGACAATAAGGACAAAACGCGCGTATATGAATACGCAAAAGCGCTCAATATGAGCAGCAAAGAGATTATTACCATTCTCAAACGTTTAAACATTCCTGTTAACAATCACATGAGTGTAATGGAAAATGATGCAGTAAGCAGTGTAGAAAAGTTTTTTCGCGATATCAAAGCCAATGCGGCTGCCAAACGAGCAGCTACGGACGGAGGAAATGTGAGTTCATCTACGACGAATCAGAACCCTGCATCGCAGGCTCCAGCACAAGAGAATAAAGGTGCAGCAACTCCGGCTTCAAGCCCAGTTGTTTCAGAACAGACTAGCAGCAGCACAACAACTAATGGTGCAGTGACACCACAGCAAGGACAATCTACGTCAAACACGACGAGTCGTCCTGCACAATCGCAACGTGATCATCGCCCAAGCGGCCAAGGATCATCACAAGGCGGACAACGTCCAAGCAGTCAAGGCCAAGGTGGCCAACGTACAGGTTACCAAGGATCCAATCCAGGCGGACAACGTCCAAGCGGTCAAAGCCAAGGTGGCCAACGTACCGGGTATCAAGGTTCTAATCCAGGCGGACAACGTCCAAGCGGCCAAGGATCTAGTCAAGGTCAAGGCCAACGTACGGGCTATCAAGGTTCCAACACAGGTGGCCAACGTCCTGCAGGTTCAACTGGCGGATACAACAGCCAACGCCCAAGCGGCGGTCAAGGCTACAGCCAGGGTCAAGGACAAGGCGGAGCTCCACGCAGCAATAGCAATTATGCTGGAGCACGTCCAAGTCAAGGGACTGGCGGAGCTGGAGCTGGCGGCGGCCAAAGTGCAAACAGCAGCCGTCCACAAAATGCGGGTCCTAACCGCAGCGCAGGCCCAAGCCGTCAATCGAAGCCGTTCGACAACCGCAATAATAACCAAAGCGGAAGACCGGTTGTTCAAGAAGCTAAACCTCAGTTCCACGTAGGAGCTACGGCAGCTGAGTTGGATGAAGCAGCAGCGAAAGCTGGCGTTATTACAACGAAGAAATCCAAGCCTACGCCAAAACGTTTCGATGATAACCGTTCCGGCGGAAATCGCGGACCAGGCGGTAACAACCGAGGTAATCAACGCGGCAACAACCGCGGCAGATATCAACAAGAAACTGTCAAAAAAGAAAAGATCGACAACACACCTAAGAAGATTATCGTTCGTGGCAGTATGACGGTTGGTGAAACAGCTAAATTACTTCACAAAGATGCTTCTGAAGTTATTAAAAAGCTGTTATTCCTGGGTACGATGGCAACTATCAACCAAGAACTTGATTTGGAAGCCATTCAATTGGTTGCTTCTGAGTTTGGTGTTGAGGTTGAAATCAAAATCAAAGTCGAAGAAGACAACTTTGAGACTTTCGAAGAAATCGATGATGAGGCTGATCTGTTAGAGCGTCCACCGGTTGTTACGATTATGGGTCACGTCGATCACGGTAAAACGACGTTGCTCGATGCTATTCGTAAAACAAGTGTTACCGAAGGTGAAGCGGGTGGTATCACGCAGCATATTGGTGCCTATCAGGTTGAAGTCAACCATAAGAAAATTACGTTCTTGGATACACCTGGTCACGAAGCATTTACAACGATGCGTGCCCGCGGTGCGCAAGTGACCGATATTACGATTATCGTTGTTGCAGCAGACGACGGTGTTATGCCACAAACCGTAGAAGCAATTAACCATGCGAAAGCGGCTGGCGTTCCTATCATTGTAGCTGTGAACAAGATTGATAAAGAAGGCGCGAATCCGGATCAAATCAAGCAAGCTCTTACGGCTTATGAATTGGTACCTGAGGAGTGGGGCGGCGATACGATCTTCTGTGAAATTTCCGCGAAACAACGGATCGGGCTTGAAAATCTCCTAGAGATGATCTTGCTTGTAGCAGAAGTTCAAGAATACAAAGCTAACCCGAACAAACGTGCAAGAGCTACGGTCATTGAGGCTGAGTTGGATAAAGGCAGAGGGCCAGTTGCTCGTATCCTGATTCAACACGGTACATTGAAAGTGGGAGACAGTTTCGTAGCCGGTGTATGTTTCGGCCGTGTTAGAGCAATGGTCAATGACAAAGGCAAGCGATTGAAAGAAGCAGGTCCTTCAACGCCGGTTGAAATTACGGGTCTTACCGAAGTTCCACAAGCTGGGGATCCATTCCTTGCTTATGAGGATGAGCGTAAGGCAAGAGACATTGCAGACCGCCGTGCCGTAGCACTTCGCCAATCGGAGATGACAGCTAATTCACGCGTGACATTGGATGACCTCTTCAAACACATTAAAGATGGCGAAATTAAAGATCTGAATGTGATTATCAAAGGTGATGTTCAAGGCTCCGTAGAAGCACTGAAAAGCTCCCTTGAGAAAATTGAAGTCGAAGGCGTTCGCGTTAAAATTCTTCATAACGGTGTTGGTGCTGTTACAGAGTCCGATATTATTCTGGCATCTGCTTCCAACGCAATTATTATCGGATTCAACGTTCGTCCAGAGCCTGCTGCGAAAGCAACAGCTGATCAAGAGAAAGTGGACATTCGTCTGCATAACATCATTTACAACGTAATTGAAGAAATCGAGCAAGCCATGAAAGGGATGCTGGATCCAATCTTCAAAGAAGTTGTTCTTGGTCAAGCGGAAGTTCGTAATGTGTTCAAAATTACGGGTTCAGGCACAATTGCTGGCTGTATGATCATATCAGGCAAAATTGCTCGTAACGCGCAAACTCGCTTGATCCGTAGTGGCATTGTTGTCCACGAAGGTAAAATCGATTCCTTGAAACGATTCAAGGACGACCAAAAAGAAGTTGCACAAGGTTACGAATGTGGTATATCTCTGGAGCGTTATCATGATATTAAAGAGGGCGACATTATTGAAGCCTTCATCATGGAGTCCGTTGAGAGGTGATGACAAATGGCTAGAGTTCGTGTAGGTCGAGTTGGCGAGCAAATTAAGAAAGAATTAAGCCAGATCGTACAATCCGAATTGAAAGATCCGCGTATTGGCTTCTTGACTGTTACTGGTGTAGAAGTGACGAACGATTTATCCTTAGCTAAAGTGTATCTTAGCGTAATGGGTACAGATGAACAGAAAGAGGGCACTTTGAAGGCTCTTTCTGTAGGCACTGGGTATATTCGTTCTGAGCTGGGCAAACGAATTCGTTTGCGCAAAATTCCGGAATTGCAGTTTAAGTTCGACGCTTCAATCGACTACGGAAGTCATATCGACAACTTGCTTTACAAGCTCAATCAGGAAGGGAATTCAAATGTATGAGCAGTGGAATGAAGCATGCCCCCGAATATAGTCAGCAGCTGGCAGCAGCCGCTGCATTTATCGAGCAGCATGATGATTTCTTGGTGGTATCTCACATCCAACCAGATGGAGATGCCGCCAGTTCCACGTATGCCATGGGATGGATTCTAAACCAGTTGGGCAAAACCTTTACGATGATCAACGAGGGCGCCATGCCCTCCAAATTTTCCTATTTACAGGGAAGCGATCAAGTGTTGAATTATAATCAAGAGCTACCAACAAGGTTTTATCAAACCATTATAAGTGTAGATTGTGCTGATTTCTCCAGAATGGGTAGGATCAGCACTCTTTTTGATGACCAAGTGCAGCTGCTCAATGTCGATCATCACCCGACGAACGATAGATTTGGTTCCTGTCATTTGATCAAGCATGATGCCGCGGCTACGGTTCAAATTTTATATGACTTAGCGATACATATGGCGTTATTGCCTGATTTGGATTTCGGTGACTGCATCTATACGGGTTTACTGACGGATACAGGCGGATTTCGCTATTCCAATACATCACCGGAAGTGATGCAAATGGGCGCAACCCTACTGGCACTTGGTGTAAAAGGCGCTGATATAGCCGAACAAGTGTTGGAGAGAGTCACCTATTCGCAGATTGTACTTCTTCAAAAAGCGCTCTCTACCTTATCCTTTGCACATGATCGCAAACTAGCGTGGCTTGCTGTATCTCTGTCAGATTTAGAATTAACAGGAGCTTCAAGTGACGATTTGGATGGTTTAGTTAATTATCCACGCAATGTGGAAGGTGTAGAAGTAGGGATGTTATTTAAGGAGAAGGCTGTTGGTGTAATTAAAGTAAGTCTCCGTTCTTCAGGGCTTGTTGATGTTGCAGCGATTGCGCAATCCTTGGGTGGAGGCGGTCATGTGCGAGCATCAGGCTGCACAATCCACGGTACGCTTGAAGAAGCTGTCACCCAAATGGTGCAGGAAGTAGGGAGCAAGCTGATATGACGTTAGAAGGCATTTTGCCTGTTTGGAAACCGGCCGGATTCACATCTCACGATGTTGTTGCTAAAGTCAGAGGGATTTTAGGCATCAAACGAATTGGTCACACAGGCACATTAGATCCTCAGGTAACTGGAGTTTTGCCATTATGCATTGGTAGAGCTACTCGAATGGTAGAGTATATTCAAGAGCTTCCTAAGGAGTATGAGGCGTATCTTCGGATTGGTCTTTCCACAGATACAGAAGATATGACAGGCACTGTGATGGAAGAAGTTGCTGAAGTTAAGCTGGATGAAGCGAGGATCCGCGAAGTTCTTCGCACGTTTGTTGGAGAAATCGAACAAATTCCACCGATGTTTTCGGCGGTTAAGATAGATGGCAAACGGCTCTACGAAATAGCCCGCGAAGGCAAGGAAGTAGAACGGAAATCACGCAAAGCAACCATCCATCAGCTGGATATTCTTCAAATGGACCTGCAACAGAACCATCCCGAAATTCAATTTCGTGTTTCATGCTCCAAAGGTACTTATATCCGAACATTATGTGTGGATATCGGCAAAGCACTCGGCTATCCTGCCGTTATGAAGAGTCTGATCCGAACTTCAACAGGGAGTATTCGCCAAGAGAAATGCTTGACTTTTGAGCAGATCATTCAGTTGAAGAGTGAGGGAGATCTGCAGTCACATATGATTCCTATGGATGAGGCGATTGCGCATATTCCTGCTATTGAACTTTCCGCCCAAGAAGCTGTGCATGCACTGCAAGGAAAGAAGATTACAGGGCTAGCCAATCCTACAACGATTCTTGTAGATGCTTCACAACATATTGTCCGTGCTTACTCGCCGGATCAGCGTTTTCTTGGTCTGTTTGAATGGAAAAGTGCTAGCCAAACCCTGGTCCCGGTCAAGGTTTTTCTCTAGTATCAATGTCAGGGACAGGTTGAAATGGGCAGGTGAATATAAACGTATGCAAGTAATTCCAATAACTTATCCTATTGATTTCGATGCTTCGAGCCTGTTTGTAGGCGAGCAAGTAGTGGCAATCGGTGATTTCGATGGTGTTCATATGGGGCATCAAGAAGTCATTGGACGAGCCTTGCGCACCGCGAAGAAGCTGGGATTGCCAACAGCCATTATGACCTTTCACCCTCATCCCAGAGCGGTTATGGGTCAAGATAAATATGTGGATTTGCTCACGCCGATGAGAAAGAAAATGGAGATGTTTGCCTCTCTCGGTGTGAGTCATACTTATATCGTTACCTTCGATGCCTCGTTAATGCGGTTATCTCCTGAGGAATTCGTGGATCAAGTACTGCACCGACTTGGCGTTGACAGTGTGATATGTGGGTTTGATTTTACATTTGGTTATCAAGGCAAAGGCAACCCAGATACGCTCTGTGAGCTGAGTCATGGGAAATTTTCAGTAGAAGTGGTGAGACCCTTTCATATGGATGGCGAAAAAGTTAGCAGTACTCTCATTCGTGAATCATTGCAGCAAGGGGATATTGACACAGTTACGAGACTTCTTGGACGTCCCTATAGTATTAGCGGCATCGTTGTCGATGGAGCCAAGCGGGGAAGAACGATTGGATTTCCGACTGCCAATCTTCAATTGGATGAATCGTATGTCGTCCCTACCAACGGCGTTTATGCGATTAAAGCTTCACTAAAAGGGGAAACCTACAAAGGTGTTATGAATATCGGTATCAAACCGACCTTCACGACAGGCGAATTAAAGCCTTCCTTTGAAGCGCATTTATTTGATTTCTCTGATCAAATTTATGGCGAGCATATGAGCGTGGAATTAATCGCTTTTCTTAGACCGGAACGCAAATTCTCCTCCATTGATGAATTGGTTGCTCAAATCAAGCAGGATGCCGAATTGGCGAAGCAGAAATTATAAACGTTCCTAGGAAACAAGCATTTACTTCTATTAGGCGATTATGATATACTAAATAACGTTGCCAAAAGAAACGAATCTTTCTGGCATGAACCTTAGCTTGGATAGACGCTATCATCGGCGATTTCTAGGCTAGCGGGGATACAATAGAATTTAGGAGATGAACCAATCATGGCATTAACACAAGAGCGCAAAACGCAACTGATCCAAACTCACAAAGTACATGATACCGACACTGGGTCACCAGAGGTACAAGTAGCAATTCTTACTGAGAACATTGTCAACCTGACTAACCACTTGCGGACACACAAGAAAGATCATCACTCCCGTCGTGGCTTGCTCAAAATGGTAGGACAACGCCGTAAATTGCTAGCATACGTGAAGAACAAAGATGTGAGCCGTTACAGTGCTTTGATCGAGAAGCTTGGTTTGCGTCGATAAAACCGACAATGAGAAGCAACCTGTTGCTCCTTTGCTGGGCTTGATAAAGCTTCAGCAAAGAGTGACAACAAGGTTGCTTTTTCTTGTATTTTTAAAACGGAAAAAGAAGGAAATACTAGACAATGCGCAGAAATAGAGGATGACTGTGCAAGTTGTCAAACACATATGGAATGAGAAATTCCTTAGGAGGATTTTATGGAGAAAAGGGTACAAATGGAACTTGGCGGTAAACCGTTCATTCTAGAAACGGGTCGACTAGCCAAACAAGCCAACGCGGCAGTAACCGTGCGATACGGTGATACGGTTGTGCTTAGTACAGTTACAGCGTCCAGCGGGCCGAAAGATTTGGATTTCTTTCCGCTCACGGTTAATTATGAAGAAAGATTATATTCCGTTGGTAAAATCCCAGGTGGATTTATTAAACGGGAAGGACGTCCAAGTGAGAAAGCTATTCTCTCCAGCCGTCTAACCGATCGTCCGATTCGTCCTTTATTCCCGGAAGGTTTCCGGAATGACGTGCAAATCGTTTCCATCGTGATGAGCGTGGATCAGGAATGTCCGCCCGAAATTGCGGCAATGATCGGTACTTCAGCTGCACTTGCTATTTCGGATGTTCCTTTCAATGGACCTGTAGGCGGTGTGATTGTTGGACGAGTTGATGGACAATTCGTCATTAATCCAACTGGAGAGACAGCAGAGAAAAGTGATATTCACTTGACGGTTGCTGGAACGAAAGACGCGATCATGATGGTTGAAGCAGGAGCGAATGAAGTTTCTGAGGAAGTTGTTCTTGAAGCTATCATGTTCGGTCATGATGAAATCCGCAAAATCGTTGCTGTGATTGAAGAACTGGTCGCTCAAGCTGGTAAACCGAAAATGGAAGTTAAGCTACATACCGTTGATGCTGAGGTTAACCGTGCTGTTCGTGAATTCGCACAAGCTAGATTAGTGGATGCGATCAAAATTCCGGAGAAGCATGCGAGACAAGAAGCGATTGATATCGTGAATGCGGAAGCTGTGGAACATTTTACGGCACTTTATGAAGAAACACCTGGTCTATTGGGTGACGTGAAAGAAACGCTTTATGACATCGTCAAAGAAGAAGTGCGTCGTTTAATTACGCATGATAAAGTAAGACCAGATGGGCGTAAACCAGAAGAAATTCGCGCGATTGATTGCGATATTGATCTGTTGCCGCGTACACACGGTTCCGGTTTATTCACGCGTGGACAAACGCAAGCGCTTAGCATTTGTACATTAGGTGCTTTAGGCGATGTGCAAATTCTGGATGGGTTGGATCTGACAGAAACCAAACGTTTCATGCATCATTATAACTTCCCACCGTTCTCCGTTGGTGAAGCAAGACCGCTTCGTCCACCAGGCCGTCGGGAAATTGGACATGGCGCTTTAGGGGAGAGAGCTCTTGAGCCTATCATTCCTAATGAAGTTGAGTTTCCATACACGATTCGTCTCGTATCTGAAGTATTGGAATCGAACGGTTCGACTTCCCAAGCAAGTATTTGCGCAAGTACGTTAGCACTTATGGATGCTGGTGTTCCAATCAAAGCTCCAGTTGCTGGGATTGCTATGGGTCTGATCAAAGACGGAGACCACTTCTCCATTTTGTCCGATATTCAAGGGATGGAAGATCATCTTGGCGATATGGACTTCAAAGTTGCGGGAACAGCTGAAGGGATAACAGCTCTTCAAATGGATATCAAAATTGACGGTATCGATCGCAGCATTCTGCAGCAGTCTTTGCAACAAGCCAAAGAAGGCCGTTTGCACATTTTAGGAAAAATGGTATCCCGTATTTCGGAGCCTAAGAAAAACCTTTCCAAATATGCGCCGAAAATTCTGACCATGAACATTAATCCGGACAAAATCCGTGATGTTATTGGAGCAGGCGGTAAAATCATCAACAAAATCATCGAAGAAACTGGCGTGAAAATTGATATCGAACAAGATGGCCGTGTCTTCATCGCTTCATCCAATCAAGAGATGAACGAAAAAGCGCGTTCCATTATTGAAGGCATCGTTCGTGAAGTGATCGTTGGCGAAACGTACCTCGGTACAGTTAAACGTGTTGAGAAATTCGGTGCATTCGTCGAGATTCTGCCAGGTAAAGAAGGATTGGTTCATATTTCGCAAATTTCCACAGAGCGTGTAGCTAAAGTGGAAGATGTTGTGAACATTGGAGATCAAATCACAGTAAAAGTAACAGAGATTGACCAACAAGGAAGAGTAAATCTTTCTCGCAAAGCAACATTAACTTCGCAAGTCCCGGCCCAATCCTAAGCCGCGTGACTTGTGAAGTCCCCTTCATAGTTTTGGACAAAGAGTCAGATCAATCTGTCTCTTTTTTGCTTTTACCTGGGTATAGACATGCTTGTTCTATTCTTGTCCTTTTCTGCATAAAATCAGGAAATAAGGATGGGGGGACCTCGACATGCTCTATAAAAAGTGGCTTCTACTTGGAAGTTTTTTTGCCATGGTTCTACTCGTCATTCAGACTATTCCTGATATAGGAACATATATTCTTACTGTGAAATATAAGCCATCTTCTTATGTAACGAAGACCAACTGGCAGGATGAAGAGGCGCTTCCTGTATTTGCCGCGAGTTCTTCCAAAGGAGAAAAACAAAACAAATTAAGCCCCTCGCAATTAATGGATACAATCCATAAAGAAGCAGCAAACCGCAGGATTGCCCCGATAAATGCACGAATTGATCCCGTATGGAAAGCGATACCTGGTTATAATGGACTGGAAGTCGATATCGATGAAACGCTTAAGCTGGCCGAGCATCATCTCACACCTGGCAAGATTAACTATGTGATGAGAGAAGTTGAGCCGGCTATTCAATTGAGCGATCTTGGTCCGACACCTGTGTTTAAAGGAAATCCCAAAAAGCCGATGGCGTCATTGATGATCAATGTGGCCTGGGGCAATGAATATTTGCCGAGCATTTTAGAAACACTTCGCAAAGAAAATGTACACGCGACTTTTTTCTTTGATGGCTCTTGGTTGAAGAAAAACGTAGAAATGGCCAAAACGATACAGAGCGAAGGCCATGAAATATCGAATCATGCGTATTCGCATAAAGATATGAGAAATATAAGTCGCAGCAAAGCGGTAGAAGAGATTTCCAAAACAGAAGATTTGTTGAAGCAGCAATTAGGTGTGAAAAATACGCTGTTTGCACCACCTTCCGGATATTTTAATCAAGAAACCGTTCAAATAGCCTCTGAATTTCATTTGCAAACCGTACTGTGGACCTTCGATACCATCGATTGGAAAAATCCTGGAGCAGATCGAATTATTCAACGGCTTACTACGAGCATTGAACCAGGTACTTTAATTTTGATGCATCCAACTTCTTCATCCAAAGAAGCACTGGCTGGAATGATCCGTGTTATCAAGAATAAAGGACTAACCATGGGGACAGTATCGGAGCTTTTATCCTCTAAGAGGATCCCTGATGGGGGTCAATTAACGAAATAAACGGGTGATTAGGGCACAAAGTTGAGTCGTTGGCACATTTTTGTTAGACTGAGTAAGTATAATTGGGGAATAGGATTTTACGTGCTACATTTTGAGGAGGAACCTTGGTGATTAAATACCGCTTACATAATGGATTGCGAGTCGTCATGGAAGAAATTCCTACATTTCGATCGGTCACTTTCGGAATTTGGGTAAAGACGGGCTCACGCAATGAGTCTCAAGAATTGAACGGCATTTCGCACTTCATTGAGCATATGCTGTTTAAGGGGACAGAGCGTCATTCAGCGAAAGATATTGCTGAGATCTTCGATGGTATCGGAGGGAATGTGAATGCATTCACATCGAAGGAATACACTTGCTATTATGCCAAAGTGTTAGATGAACATCTGCCACTTGCGATGGATGTGCTCTCGGACATGTTTTTCCATTCCTCTTTTGACGAAGGGGAGTTGGAGAAAGAAAAGAAAGTCATTTACGAAGAAATTTCCATGTACGAAGACACGCCTGACGATTTGGTTCACGATTTATTGGCGAAGGCTTCTTATGGTTCACATCCGTTAGGCTACACCATTCTGGGGACAGAAGAAAATCTGTCCAAAATGAAATCCGATGATGTCCGAAGCTATATGAAACAGCATTACAATACAGAGAATACGGTACTTAGTATTGCTGGAAATATTGACGATAGCGTTCGGGAATTGATAGAGAAGCATTTTGGTGAATTCGCAACGGCAGGCGTTGAAACGAGTTATGATGCGCCCGATTTCATTGGTGATTTGATTTTCCACGCCAAAAAAACAGAACAAAATCATATTTGTCTCTCATTGCCCGGACTTTCGCTGCAAGAGGAGAACTTGTATCCTATGGTACTTCTCAATAACGCGATTGGCGGAGGCATGAGTTCCAGGCTGTTTCAAGAAATCCGTGAAAAACGCGGGCTCGCTTATTCGGTGTATTCGTATCACTCCTCCCATATCGATAGTGGGATGTTTACAATCTATACGGGTACAGCACCGAAGCAAACGCAAGAAGTGCTTGAAGTGACGATGGAGCTCCTCCAAGATATTGCGTTGAAAGGCATGACGGATTCCGAACTGAAGAAAGGCAAAGAGCAGCTGAAGGGCAGCTTGATACTTAGCTTAGAGAGCACGAGCAGCCGGATGAATCGTTTCGGGAAAAATGAATTGATGACAGGCAAGCATTATAGTCTTGATGAAATGATTGAGCGCATCGAAAGCGTTCAAATGGAACATATTCGCGCTTTAACGAAATCCTTGTTCGCGACACCTTTTGCATTATCCATGGTCGGAAATTCGGATGATGTCATCAACGGCTTCAGGAGGGATCAGCTTGTCTCTCTCTAAATATGAAGTCCAAATTAAACGCGTTGCCGGTCAGGAAGATATCCTTCTGCCCCAAAAAATGTCCGAGGCAGCCAGTGGATTTGATCTGCATGCCGCCGTTAGTGAGCCAGTTGTGCTGGCTCCGGGAGAGCGTAAGCTGATTCCAACCGGTTTTGCGCTCAGCATGCCGCCGGAATTGGAAGCGCAGATCCGCCCGCGAAGCGGCCTTGCTTTTAAACACGGCATTACGACGCTGAATTCTCCGGGAACCATCGATGCTGATTACCGCGGTGAAGTGAAGGTTTTACTGATTAACCTCGGTCAGGAGCCATTCACGATCGGGCGGAATGAACGTATTGCTCAGATGGTATTCCAGATTGTGCCGCAAATCCAGCTTGCCGAAGTTTCTGAATTAACAGAAACGGTGCGTGGAGCAGGCGGTTTCGGTCATACAGGACGTTAAACCGAGCTTGCCACATAGATCAAGAAACATAGACCATCTTCCAAGCGGAAGGTGGTCTTATTTGTTGTCAATCAAGTATAGAAAGGAATAGCACCCATCTTTAGGCGAACGCATACTATAACGTATCGAAACGGACCGAGAAAGGGGTGTAAGCAAGAATGCTTACTGGGATTTCGGTTGCATTTATGGGCGGGGACGCCCGGCAACTAGAAGTAATTCAGAAATTTACGGAGTTAGACGCAACAGTGACATTAATCGGCTTTGATAATCTCGGGAGGCAATTCAGCGGCGTCTCCAGTGCGAAGCTTAATCCTGATCTGCTGCAAACAGTGGACGTACTGATATTGCCTGCTGTAGGTACGGATGATTCAGGACAAGTGGAATCTGTGTTCTCGACTGAAGAGATGAAGCTGACAGACGATCACATGGCATCACTGCCTAAACATGCCAAGGTGTATACAGGGATGGCCAAAAGCTTCCTGAAGAAGCTTTGTGCTGCGCATAACATTGAACTCGTTGAATTATTTGAACGGGATGATGTAGCCATTTACAACTCCATTCCGACAGCTGAGGGCGCGCTTATGATGGCGATCCAGAATACGGATATTACCATTCATGGGTCCGTTTGTATGGTGTTAGGGTTTGGCCGCACCGGTTTTACAATGGCCAAAACATTGCAAGGATTAGGGGCAACCGTGAAGGTTGGCGTGAGGAAGCCAGAGCATTTTGCAAGGGCGTGGGAGATGGGTTTTCAGCCTTTTTATACAAAAGACTTGTACCCGGAAGTGGGGAATATTGACTTGCTTTTTAACACAATTCCGACTATGATAGTCACAGCGCAAGTTATTACCAATATCCCGCATCGCGCGCTCATCATCGATTTGGCTTCCAAACCCGGCGGAACGGACTTCCGATTTGCCGAGAAAAGAGGCATTAAAGCGATGCTGGCGCCCGGTTTACCTGGCATCGTCGCCCCCAAAACAGCTGGCCGCATCATGGCGAACACGCTTAGTCAGCTGATCGAGGAAGACTTCAAAGACAGGAGCGATGTGGAATGAATTGGCAAGGGAAAACGGTCGGTTACGCGTTAACCGGTTCTCACTGTACGCTGGAAGAAGTCATGCCTCAGATTAAGAGATTTGTAGATGCAGGTGCTCGGGTGATCCCTATTGTTTCCAATACGGTTATGACAACGGACACACGTTTTGGCAAATCTGCCGATTGGCAGCAGCAAATCAAGGATATTACAGGGAATGATATTATTTCTACCATTGTAGCTGCGGAACCACTAGGCCCTTCCAAGCTGCTTGATGTCATGGTCATTGCGCCATGCACAGGGAATACGACTAGTAAACTAGCAAATGCAATGACAGAAAGTCCTGTATTGATGGCAGCCAAGGCGCAAATGAGAAATTTGCGGCCACTCGTTTTAGCTATTTCCACCAACGATGGACTTGGTCTAAATGCGATGAATATTGCAAAGCTTCTTACCACCAAAAACATTTATTTTGTTCCTTATGGTCAAGACGCCCCTGGAGCGAAGCCAAATTCGTTGGTTGCTCGTATGGACTTGATTATGGAAGCATGTGAAGCGGCTTTGGAAGGTAAGCAATTGCAACCCATGATTATTGAGAGATTTCAATATTAATGCATAGATAATTCTTGAAGGGGAGAGACCAGCATATGTCCAACCAGAAGCTTTTTAATGTTGCCGTTGTAGGCGCTACAGGCGCTGTAGGGGAACAAATCATCCGACTATTAGAAGAACGGAATTTCCCCATTAAGGAATTAAAATTACTTTCATCGGCCCGTTCAGCTGGGGTAAAGCTGCCTTTCAAAGGTCAAGATATTGTCGTTCAAGAAGCAACCCCAGAGAGCTTCCAAGGCGTGGACATTGCGTTATTTAGCGCGGGCGGGGATGTAACGAAGGCATTAGCACCTCATGCCGTTGAAGCAGGTACGATCTGTATTGACAATACAAGTGCGTACCGTATGGATCCAGATACACCTTTGGTTGTCCCAGAAGTCAACGTTGAGAAAATCAACGAGCACAAAGGAATCATTGCGAATCCGAATTGCTCCACCATCCAAATGGTAGCCGCATTGAAGCCGTTATATGACCGTTACGGCATTTCTCGGGTAATTGTTTCTACGTATCAAGCCGTATCCGGCGCTGGTGCCAAAGCGATTAACGAAATGTTGAGACAGTCCAAAGAAGTGTTAGCAGGCAACGATGCCAAACCTGACATTTTGCCTGTTGGCTCATTGCCGGTGAAACACCAAATCGCTTTTAATGCGATTCCGCAAATCGACAAGTTTCTAGATAATGGTTTTACAAATGAAGAAATGAAAATGATTCTTGAAACCAAAAAGATTATGGGCGATGAGTCCATTGAAGTTACAGCAACTTGTGTTCGAATTCCTGTTGTTTACGGACATTCCGAATCTGTTTATGTGGAATTAAAAGAGGACTTCGATATCGAAGAAGTCAAAACGCTGCTTGCTAATGCGCCAGGAATTGTTCTTGTTGACAATCCGGCCGAGCAGCAGTATCCTCTTGCAACGGATGCAGCCGGTAAATTGGAAACTTTCGTTGGACGTGTACGCCGCGATCTAAGCAACCCTAAAGCGCTAAATATGTGGATTGTTTCAGATAATCTGCTAAAGGGTGCAGCTTGGAATGCTGTACAAATTGCTGAATATATTGCTATAGAGCAATAAATCAGCATACTGCGATGTTCAACATGCAGTGAATATGGGGGAAACTCATGCGAATCCTTGTTCAAAAATTCGGAGGTACTTCGCTTTCCACGGCATCTGCTAGAGAACACGTTATTGGACATATTCAAGACGCACTAAGCTATCCCTATAAGTTAGTTGTTGTGGTATCTGCGATGGGAAGAAAAGGAGAACCCTATGCGACGGATACGCTCCTTGATCTAGTTCGAAAGAACGGAGAGGGGCTGCCAGCGAGGGAACTCGATATGCTCATGGGCTGCGGAGAATTAATCTCTGCAGTGCATTTGTGCAGTCTTTTACAAGCAAGAGGCATTCGATCAACTGTTTTGACTGGTGGGCAAGCTGGCATTCAGACGAATGAGGAATACGGCAACGCCAAGATTATCGCCATGCAGCCTAATCGGATTCTTGAATTATTGGAGCAAGATCAGGTTGTTATTGTTACTGGGTTTCAAGGCAAATCAAGCCAAAATGAGCTGACAACCTTAGGTCGTGGCGGTAGTGATACTTCGGCTACGGCTCTTGGTGCGGCGCTTAAGGCTGAAATCGTTGATATTTTTACAGACGTGAATGGGATCATGACAGCGGATCCAAGAATTGTTGAAGACGCCAAACCTTTAGTTCGTGTGAGCTTTGCAGAAATCTGCAATATGGCTCATAATGGGGCGAAGGTCATACATCCTCGTGCTGTTGAGGTTGCGATGCAGGCGAATATTCCTATACGCGTTCGCTCCACATTTTCCAAAGACGAAGGGACCTTGGTCACCGCTTCTGACAGTTTGCCAAGTGAACCCAACCAAGTAAGAGATCGCTTCGTAACAGGAATTGCTCATTTTACGAATATCACACAGATTCAGGTTGCTGCTGTAGAAGGTCACTTCGACCTTCAGCTTCGTGTATTCAAGACAATGGCTCAGCACCAAATCAGTGTTGATTTTATAAACGTGAATCCATCCGCCGTCGTATATACGGTATTTGATTATGAAGCAGACAGAGCGCTTAAGCTGCTGAGGGGTCAAGGCTACGAGCCGAAGGCAATGAGTGGTTGTGCGAAAGTTTCTGTCATTGGCGGTGGAATGAACGGTGTTCCAGGGATTATGGCTCATATTGTTGAAGCTTTAACTGTAGAAGATATCCGTATCCTTCAGTCAGCCGATTCCAATACGACGATTTGGGTGCTTGTTCAAGGCGAAGATATGATTAAATCCGTTAAAGCATTACATCATAAATTTAATTTATCCAAGTAAAACAGAAGATTCTGGAGGTGTAAACGGTGGATTTTGGAAGAGTAATCACAGCAATGGTCACTCCGTTTGATGAGCAATTGCAAGTCAATTGGGACCAAGTAGAACCACTTATCAACTATTTGATTGAAGAACAACAATCAGATAGCCTTGTTATTTGCGGTACCACTGGAGAGGCGCCTACATTAACAGACGATGAGAAACTTAAACTTATTGAATTATCCGTTCGTTACACACGCGGCCGCTGCAAAATTATCGCAGGAACTGGAAGTAATGACACCGCACACACCATACATTTTTCTCAAAAGGTAGAGAAGCTGGGTGTCGATGGTATACTCATCGTTGCTCCTTACTATAACCGTCCGTCTCAGGAAGGGTTATTCCAACATTTCAAAGCAGTGGCTGAGTCTGTTCAGACAGCCGTTATTTTGTATAACGTGCCTGGACGCACAGGTGTCAATTTGGATGCGGAGACGACTATTCGTCTTTCTCATATTTCGAATATTGTTGCAACCAAAGATTGCGCCAATACGGATCAGTTGACTCGCATTGTGGCTGAAGCAGCTCCTGGATTCCTTGTATATAGCGGGGATGACAGTAGTGCTTTGCCGGCTTTAGCGGTTGGCTGCCAAGGAATTATCAGTGTTGCGAGTCATGTGATTGGAAAAGAAATGCAATCTATGATAAAGTATTATTTAGAAGGCAACGTTCAGCAAGCTGCTGAACTACATCGTAAGCTCCATCCTGTTTTTACTGGCATCTTCCGTGTACCGAGTCCTGCGCCAATTAAGCATGCTCTTGCACTGAAAGGCATTCAAACAGGAGGCGTAAGACTTCCGTTGGTTCGCGTATCCGAGCAAGAAGGACAATTCATCCAATCACTTTTTGTATGATAACGCCTAATGAATCGGTGCTTCCGGCATCGGTTTTCTTTTTTTGGGGAAACTAATGTAATCGGTATTAACTTGTATTTGTAGTTTTTTTTCATGTATAATGGTTGCAAGTGACTAGTTCGGTTTTTCATTTAAAATTCGTCGTCCAATCTAAGAAGGAGGTATATTCTTGTCCAAAAAAAATATTGATAAACTTTTGATCTTCGCTCTTGGCGGCGTGGGCGAAATCGGAAAAAATATGTATTGCGTTCAGTATGCGAACGATATCATCGTCATTGATAGTGGATTGAAATTTCCAGAGGAGGACATGCTGGGGATTGACATTGTCATTCCGGATATCGGGTACTTAACAGAGAATCGGGATAAAGTACGCGGAATCATTATCACGCATGGCCATGAAGATCACATCGGCGGCTTACCTTATGTGTTGAAGCACCTTAATGTTCCCTTGTATGCCACTAAATTAACCATGGGACTTATCGAAGCTAAACTGAAGGAAGCGAATTTGCTTGGAACTACGAACAGAATTCTGATTAACTCGGAATCCGTTCTTTCCTTAGGTGTTCTTACAGCATCTTTCTTCAAAACGAATCACAGTATTCCTGACTCTGTCGGGGTGGCTCTGGATACACCAGAGGGTGTTGTTGTTCATACTGGAGACTTTAAGTTTGATCAAACACCTGTGAACGATCAATACGCCGACTTGCATCGCATGGCAGAAATCGGGAAGAAGGGCGTACTTGCCTTGCTTTCAGATAGCACCAATGCGGAACGTCCTGGTTACACAGGATCCGAGCGCAGTGTAGGGATTGAAATTGAAGAAGTATTCCGTAAAGCTAAGCAAAGAGTTGTTATTGCGACATTCGCATCGAACATTCACCGTGTTCAACAGGTGTTTGATGCTGCCGCAGCAACAAATCGTAAAGTAACAGTAATTGGTCGTAGTATGGTTAATGTCGTTTCCATCGCTAGCGAGTTAGGGTACTTGCACATTCCAGATGGTATGTTGATTGAGCCAGAGGAAGTAAACAAGCTTGCTGCTGACCGCGTTGTTATCCTTTCTACAGGAAGCCAAGGAGAGCCAATGTCTGCTCTCACAAGAATGGCGCGTTCCACTCACCGCAAAATTGATATTTTGCCAGGTGATACGGTCATTATTGCGGCAACTCCGATTCCGGGTAACGAGCGTTATGTAGGTCGCACAGTTGATGAGCTATTCCGAATTGGCGCTAACGTCATTTACGGCCCAGGTTCTGTTACTGGGGTTCACGTATCGGGTCACGGCAGCCAAGAAGAATTGAAATTAATGCTCAATCTGATAAAGCCTAAGTATTTTATTCCGATTCATGGCGAATATCGCATGCTGCGTCAACACGCCATTCTTGCCGAATCTGTCGGTATTCCTAAAGAAGATATTTTTATGTGCGATATTGGCGACACTGTCGAAATTCAAAATGGCGCTGCTCGTAAAGGTTCCAAAGTTCAAAGCGGCAACATTTTGATCGATGGACTGGGCGTTGGAGATGTAGGCAACATTGTGTTGCGTGATCGGAAGTTATTGTCGCAAGACGGTATTCTTGTGGTTGTCGTTACACTCAGCAAACAAGATGGCAAAATTTTATCCGGACCGGATATCATCTCACGCGGATTCGTCTATGTACGCGAGTCTGAGGGCCTCTTGGAAGAAGCCAATCGTATCGTAACGAATACATTAACGAAACTTATGAACGAAAATGTAAATGAATGGGCATCTTTAAAAACAAATGTCAAAGATGTTCTCGGACGTTTTTTATATGAACAAACCAGAAGAAGACCAATGATCCTTCCAATTATCATGGAAGTCTAGGCTCGAACAGTCACTTGAACCTATGCAAATAGTAAAACCCTCTCCTTTGCTGGAGAGGGTTTTTTTCATTTGTTTTGAAGGGGGATTCGATGCATGAAAGCTGGCAAATTTATTCATACTATGGGAGATTATGATCCGTACATGCTTATGAATCCAGTTTACAATAGCAGTACGATAAGGGGGACTAACGATGGCAGAGCCAACAGGACCGAAACAGCAGGAGCCGGAAACCGAGGAGGGGAAAAAGAACCCTATCCTTGAGAATATTCAACAGTTAGGTCAAACCAATACGCTTTCAGGCGAATCTAATATTTTTTGTCTAACCATTATTGGACAAGTCGAAGGGCACATCGTACTCCCGCCGCAAAATAAGACGACCAAATACGAGCATTTGATTCCTCAGCTCGTCGCGGCGGAACAAAATCCGAAAATTGAAGGTGTCATGATTATCCTCAATACTGTGGGAGGAGACGTTGAAGCAGGGTTGGCGATAGCGGAAATGGTAGCGACACTATCCAAACCTACGATTGCCTTGGTACTAGGGGGAGGGCACAGTATAGGGGTTCCGATCGCGGTATCAGCGAATTATTCCATCATCGCGGAAACCGCGACGATGACCATCCATCCCATCCGATTAAATGGTCTCATTATTGGGGTGCCGCAAACATTTGAGTATTTGGATAAAATGCAGGAACGTGTCGTTCGATTCGTTACGAAACATTCCAATGTCACTGAGGAAAAGTTTAAAGAACTCATGTTCAAGACGGGGGAGCTAACAAGAGACATCGGGACAACAGTTATTGGCATTGATGCGGTGAAATATGGTCTGATTGATCAAGTAGGCGGCATTGGAGATGCAATTCGAGAGCTGAATAAACGGATAGAAGACAAGAAAGCTTCTTCAGGTGGAGGTTTGGTGCAATGATCCATTACTCGGTCGTCCCCATGGAAGTTATTTTTGATGGGATGGAATCGTACGCTCCGAAATATTTAGAGGTGGAGCAAGGGGGGATTTCTATGCAGATAGAACCGATCGATGGGTTTCAGGCACGGATCGTTCGATTGTACAGCTGCAATCCTCAGGATTATTTGAACAATCAATATGCCCCTGGCACTATTATTTCTTATAGTCCTGTGGCGGAGAAGCATTTACCTATTTAAAGCGCTGTTCCTGTATCATCACTCAAGTCCAATATGGTATAATGTGGACTCGGGGGTGACAAGCGTGGCGAAACGCAAGAAAAAAGGCAAGCCTATAAAAACGAGCTTGTTATTCGAATTATACGGTATTCTCATTTTGATATTCTCTGTAATTGCACTTGCTCATCAAGGGCATGTTGGGAATTCGTTGATTTATCTTTTCCGCTTTTTTGTGGGAACGTGGTACTCGTTAATTCCGTTGATTTTCATATACATAGCCCTATATGCAATGATTAAGAGAGCGTGGCCAGAATTGGTCACAGTTAAGAAGGCGGGCATCTTACTGTTTATTCTTGGTCTCTTGATCAAAAATCAAATTGATTTATTTGCTCAGCTGTACCCTGATGGCGGTTTTGCATCGGGTAAGATCATCTCTTCGACCTGGGAAGCCATGTTGGAAGGGCTGAATCCTACAGAGGCTGGAAGAGCGGCATTGGAATATGGAATCGGCGGCGGTATGGTAGGGGCTGTGCTGTATAGCATTTTGTATTTCTTGTTTGATTATTTAGGTGCAAGATTGATTCAATATGCTCTATTTGTTATGGGCTTTATCCTAGCAACAGGGATTTCTTATGTAGATATCGGCAATGTCATTAGGGGCCGTTTCAGTAATGTCGGCCAGAATTTTAAGGACAGGATGAAAGAATGGCTGCAGGATCGTGATGCAAGACAACCTCAGGCAGCTACAGCCGGTGCAAGTGAAAGGAAAGCCAAGAAATCCGTTTACGTACCCGTTGATGATGAATTTGATGAAGAAGTGTTCCAACCCGTAAAACGAACAAAGAAATCACCGATATTAATGGAACTGCTTCGTCCGATAAAAGAAGGTCGGAAGAAATCAGCGGCTAAAGAGAACGAGTCCGAGATGGATACTGATTTGAATGAGGCGAATGATGAGGGTGTGGAGGAGAAGGTTGTCTACCAAACACCTGGCGCACAAGCGGAATCAGCAGCGGAGCATGAGGATCAGCCTGTCACACCGATTATTCGGGACTTTCAAGAGCAAGTGTTTCAAGAAGCTCAGCAGGTTGTTCAACCATCGGCAGCTTCAATACCAAGTCAGCCTGCCATGCCGCAAACAGCCAAAGGTGCTGTAGAAGGACAGGATGACGAGCCAATTACGTTGGAATTTCAAGAGAACGCGCCAATTGTCCAAACGCGGCCTTATGAAATGCCTTCCCTTGATTTACTTGCTAAGCCAGCCGTTGGCAAAGGCAGTGAAATGTCGGACTACAAAGCAAACGCAAGAAAACTTGAAGCAACGTTAGAGAGCTTTGGCGTCCGTGCTAAGGTGCTCGAGGTCGTCAGAGGACCGGCAGTCACACGCTACGAGATACAGCCTGACGTTGGGGTAAAGGTCAGCCGAATTGTATCTCTGACGGATGATATTGCTTTGGCGCTAGCTGCTAAGGATATCCGGATGGAAGCGCCGATTCCAGGTAAAGCAGCCATCGGCATCGAAGTGCCGAATCTGGAAGTTTCCGTTGTAACGATGCGCGAAGTTATGGAAACGTCAGCATTTCAAGAATCAAGCTCCCGTCTGTCGGTCGTCTTAGGGCGTGATATTTCTGGTCAACCGATCGTCGGCAATTTGGCGAGAATGCCCCATTTGCTTGTAGCCGGTGCAACAGGATCAGGTAAATCCGTATGTATTAACGGGATCATTACGAGTATTTTGTATAAAGCAAAGCCAAATGAAGTGAAATTTCTCATGATCGATCCGAAGATGGTAGAGCTGAATGTTTATAATGGCATTCCGCATCTATTGGCTCCGGTTGTGACGGATCCACGCCGAGCATCTCTTGCTCTGAAGAAAGTTGTCGTCGAGATGGAAAAGCGCTACGAGCTCTTCTCGAAGAGCGGCACCCGGAATATCGAGGGTTACAACGCCATGCTAGTAGAGAGCGGGACCGCAGCTCCATTGCCTTACTATGTCGTCATTGTGGACGAGTTGGCTGATTTAATGATGGTTGCGGCGAATGACGTGGAAGACTCGATCTGTCGTCTTGCTCAAATGGCGCGTGCTGCAGGTATCCACTTAATCATTGCAACCCAACGACCTTCCGTTGACGTTATCACTGGGGTCATCAAAGCTAACATCCCTTCACGTATCGCTTTCGGAGTATCCTCTCAAGTGGATTCACGAACGATTCTGGATATGGTTGGCGCGGAGAAGCTGCTTGGCCGTGGCGATATGCTTTACTTGCCTGTAGGCGCATCCAAACCGGTTCGGGTGCAGGGGGCATTTTTGTCTGACCAAGAGGTTGAGCATGTTGTAGGCTTTGTACGTACTCAAGAGCAGGCTAACTATCAAGAAGAAATGGTTCCGCACGTGGAAGAAATGCCGGAGCAGCAGAATGAATTTGAGGACGAGCTGTATGATCAAGCTGTTCAAATTGTGCTCGAAGCCAAGCAAGCTTCTGTTTCTCTGCTTCAGCGGCGAATGAGAGTTGGTTATACACGTGCAGCCAGACTAGTGGATGCCATGGAAGCTAAAGGCGTTGTAGGTCCTTATGAGGGAAG
Source organism: Paenibacillus alba (assembly GCF_013204855.1). GTDB lineage: Bacteria > Bacillota > Bacilli > Paenibacillales > NBRC-103111 > Paenibacillus_E > Paenibacillus_E alba. The sequence goes on from NZ_JABMKZ010000003.1 coordinate 661,773, forward strand.
CAAACCCCGTGAGGTCCTGATGTCTATTGAACAATATCACCATAATCGTATGAGTTCTTAACTCAAATATGGCTGAAGACAAACACTCTCCTCAGGAGAGTGTTTTTATTTGTATAATCCGAGACTCCCTTTCTCATAATAAGCAAGAAAAGGCTGTAATTTGAAAAGTGAGGTTGAGAAGGGGAATGAATAAACGATTAATTGTACTTACCTTTTGTATTGTTTTCGTACTTGTTGTCGCTTTTCAGTTGAAGGGAAAATTCAATCCGCCAGCAGAAGAAACGTTTAGTAAAAATGAAGTACGTTATGGTGCCACAGGGTCAGATGTCAACGAGCTGCAAGGAAGATTGAAGTTCATTGGCTTTTATAATGGCAGTATAGACGGAGATTACGGGTATAAGACGTTAACGGCTGTGAAACGATTCCAAGGCGAGTTCGGAATGACCGTTGATGGTATTGTAGGTCCCAAAACGAAGCTTCGGTTATGGGAAGCTACGAAAAACTGGAGGCCAACGGCTCCGACTACTGGCGGTAGCGGCAGTTCTGGCAGCAGTGGCTCTGATCAAACAGCTTCTGATCAAAAACCAGCAAACCTGGTGCCCTCGAATAACTTAGGCTTGTCCGAGCAGGATATTAATCTCATGGCTAATGCGGTTCATGGGGAGGCTCGTGGAGAGCCTTACGTAGGACAAGTGGCGGTAGCGGCGGTTATTCTGAATCGTGTGAAATCGGCGAGCTTTCCTAATACGGTTTCGGGTGTGATTTTTCAACCAGGCGCGTTCACGGCAGTAGCCGATGGTCAAATTTGGTTAACTCCGAATGAATCAACGAAAAAAGCAGTTAGAGATGCTTTAGGAGGTTGGGATCCAACGGGGGGCTGTATTTACTACTTTAACCCGGTGACAGCAACTTCGAAATGGATCTGGAGCAGACCACAGGTCAAGAATATTGGCAAGCATATTTTTTGTAAATAATTTAACGGTGGACAAGGAGAAGGAACCAGCTTTGGTTGCTTCTCCTCTTCGTATAGGAATATAATGGGTGTATATCATGGAAGTAGAAGGGAGACAGACCTTTGAAGCATAACCAATTTGAGCGCCGTACATGGAATCATATTCGGTTGCATGTACTGCCGACAGATCGATTTAAAACGTTTGCGATTTCTGTGTACATAGGTCGTCCCTTAGAGGAAGCAACAGTTACGAATACGGCGTTAACGCCTTTTGTTCTGCGTAGAGGCACAGAATTACGACCGGAAACGAAGCAATTTCGAGAGCATTTGGATGATTTATATGGAGCCGGCTTCGGTTTTGATATTTACAAGCGTGGGGATTATCAAATTGTGCAGATGCGCATGGATATCATCAATGACCGGTTTGTGAAGTCTGCACAATCCTTGTTACAGCAAGGATTAGATTTTGTTGGCGAAACATTGACGCGCCCGGCCCTTGAGAATGGACATTTCCGCGGGAAATATGTAGATTCCGAGAAACAGACGCTGCAAAAGCGGATAGAATCCGTCATTAACGATAAAATTCGTTACGCGGCAGAACGTTGCATCGAAGAAATGTGCAGCGACGATCCGTATCGCTTGCATCCCCTCGGTAAAATTACGGACCTCGACCATATCAATCCGGAGCAGCTTTACGAACAATATAAACAGTGGCTTCAGACTGCTCCTCTAGATATTTATGTTGTAGGGAATACAACACTATCTGAGGTTGAGGACATCGTGAAGCGGGCATTCTCGATTGAACGCCAAGAGGATGTTACTTATGTAACTTCCGCGCCGCGTGGAGCTATTGGCGAAGTGAAGATCGTTGTAGAACGCTTGGATGTTAATCAAGGGAAACTAAACATGGGCTTGCGTACGAACCTTTCCTATCGGGATGAGAAGTATCCAGTAGCACTTATGTATAACGGAGTCCTCGGTGGATATCCGCACTCCAAGTTATTTATTAATGTTCGTGAGAAAGCCAGTTTAGCTTATTACGCCTCTTCACGTTTTGATGGACATAAGGGAATCTTGACGATCCAATCAGGCATCGAGATGGCCAATTATGAGAAAGCGGTAGATATCATTCGCAAGCAGCTTACAGCCATGGAACAAGGGGATATCAATGAGATCGAACTGAGCCAAACACGAGCGATGATATCGAATCAGCTTCGTGAAATTCAAGATTCGGCATTTGAACTGATTTCTTTTGACTTTAATGCGATTTTGTCAGGCAAAGAAAGAACAGTTCCAGGTCTGATTGAAGCTGTGGAGCAGGTTGATGTTGCCGCTATTGCCGAAGCCGCTAAACGCGTTCAACTGGACACGATATACTTCTTACGGGATCAGAAGGGAGAGTAGACCATGCAGGTAATTCCTTATCCACACTTGGGTGAAACGATTTATCACGAGAAGCTTGATAATGGGCTACATGTGTTTGTTCTTCCGAAGGAAGGGTTCCAGAAAACATATGCCACTTTCACGACGCAATACGGTTCGATCGATAATTATTTTCAGGTTAAAGGTAAAGAGGCAGTGCGGGTACCGGATGGCATTGCTCATTTTCTGGAGCACAAAATGTTTGAAGAACCGGAAGGAGATATCTTCGCTACGTTTGCTTCCAACGGGGCTTCGGCCAACGCGTTCACAAGCTTTGATCGGACCGCTTATTTGTTCTCTTCCACCAATCACTATCTAGAAAATTTAACGACATTAATTAATTTCGTGCAAAACCCTTATTTTACAGATGAAAATGTAGAAAAGGAAAAGGGCATTATCGGTCAGGAAATCAAAATGTACGAGGATAATGCCGATTGGAGAAGCTATTACGGGTTGATTGAATCTCTATACGCCAAACATCCTATCCATATTGATATTGCTGGTACGGTGGCATCTATCGCCGAAATCACCAAGGATACGTTGTATGAGTGCTATCACACTTTCTATCACCCAAGCAATATGAGCTTGTTTGTTGTAGGCGGGGTAGATGCAGAAGAGGTGCTATCCTTAGTCAAAGCCAATCAAGCCGCCAAAAGCTTTGCTCCACAAGGCAGCATCGAGCGCTTTTTCCCGGATGAGCCACTGGAAGTGAATGAAGCTCGAAGAGTTATCAATTTGCCCGTATCTATGCCTAAGTGTCTTATCGGTTTCAAGGAAGAAGCGCCTAATGTCAGCGGCAAAGATCTGTTAGTCAAAGAGCTTACAACCAAATTAATGCTGGATATTCTCTTTAGTTCCAGCTCCGCGATTTATGAAGCGCTGTATGATGAGCAGTTGATTTCCGATAATTTTGGGCATGAATACAACTGCAGCGACGGTTATGCCTTCTCGATGCTAGGCGGGGATACCAAAGATCCCAATCGACTTGTTGAGCGCATTCGTGAAGAAGTGGAAAAGCGTAAAGACATCGGTCTGGATGAAGTAACTTTTGAGCGAAGCCGGAAAAAGAAGATCGGTAATTTCCTTAGGATGATGAACTCACCCGAGTCTATTGCGAATGAATTTACCAAATACCGTTTCAAAGGGATTGATTTGTTCGATATTTTGCCAGTGTATGAGCAGCTTACGCTGGAAGATGTGAATCTGCGGTTCCGTGAGCATTTCAACTGGAATCAGCTAGCTGTATCTATTGTGCAAAGTCGTGAGTTGTCGTGAGTTTATCGAAGCCATTCAGTGAACAAACGGTTCTCATAACAGGCGCGAGCCGGGGGATTGGCGCAGCCGTTGCTGAACGCTTTGCCGCGGTAGGGATGAATGTTGTTATCCACTACCGCGAATCCCATGAGGCAGCGAATGAAGTAGCTAGGTCCTGCATGAAGCATGGGGCCAAGGTATTGACAGTATCGGCAGATGTGAAATCACGAGAACAAATCATCAAGATGCAGGAAAAGCTGGAGCAGAAAGAAATGATACCGGATATCATCGTTAATAATGCCGGAATAGCGCATTATGGGCTGCTTGCTGATGTGAGTGAAGAAGATTGGGACTTAGTTATGAATGTGAACTTGAAGGGAGCCTTTCTGTGCTCGCAGACGTTCATGGGCGCTATGGTTAGACAGAAATACGGCCGAATCATCAATGTTTCTTCCATTTGGGGCATCTCTGGCGCTTCTTGCGAGGTTGTTTATTCCACAGCCAAAGGGGGGCTCAATGCCTTCACCAAAGCATTAGCCAAGGAGCTTGCTCCATCAGGAGTGACGGTGAATGCGGTAGCACCCGGTCCTGTACATACCGAAATGATGGCCGGCTTCCAGCCGGAGGAGCGGGAAGCGATTGAAAACGAAATTCCGGTTGGCCGCTTTGCTTTGCCGGATGAAGTGGCTTCACTTGTTTATTTTCTGGCATTGCCTGAGTCCGGCTACATTACAGGTCAAATCATAAGTCCCAATGGCGGTTGGTTAACTTAAGGATTGAGTGAGAGGCCAAGTGCATAATTTTTGAGCGAGAAGCGAATATTACGTATGTAATGACCATTTCTCATAACTCAAAGGAGGCTTCTTACAATGGCTACAGTTCTTAAGGTATTTGATAAGTGGAAAGAGTTTCTTGCTGAACGTGTGAGTCAAGCGGGGCATGCAGGAATGAGTGAAGAGACCGTTTCTAAGCTCGCTTTTCAAATCGGTGAATTTCTAGCTGATAAAGTGGATCCGGAAAATGAGCAAGAGCGAGTGCTCAAAGAGCTATGGGATGCAGGAGATGAGCAGGAAAAACGTACAATTGCCCGTCTCATGGTAAAATTAGTAGACAAAGGTTAATAACCGTTTTACAATTCAATAAGGTACTATGTGAAAGCCTCCTCTTTCGGAGGCTTTTGCACGCTTTCAAGGAAGAAAGGAATCGAATGGCATGGCTATCAAGCGATTTATTGTTTTGTTAATAGGTATCCTTCTGGTTTTAACAGGTTGTGGAACACGCGGAATTCCGGTCATTAAACAGGAACTCATGGATAAGAAAATATCCGTCTTAATGTTGTCAAGCAGCAGTTTGCCAGATACAGCCAAGCAGTCCATCGATCAAGCACTCCAGACGTGGAGAAGTGAACATTTCATTGCCTATGATTGGGTCAAAGATTTGAATACCCTAGATGATCAGGTAACGGCTAAGCTGAAGGCAAATCCCTATGATTACATATATGTCATTGGCAATGAGTTGATTGCTTCCGCGGATGGTTTAATGGGACAAGGGCTGTCAACAGGGAAATGGACGCTGCTGCAAAGTCAATTAGATAGCAGTGGCACCGCAAGCACATCCAGCGATCAAGCTGCTTTCCTGAAAATCGATGGTCAGCAGATTGAAGATTTGAAATCCAACTGGCTTCAAAATTTGCTCGCAACCAATGTAGCCGTAGAATGGGTTACAAGAAGTGATCGGCCGATACCATCGGCTTGGGCGCCTTCGGAGGAAGCGGATCATATTGTTTTACTTGATAATAATGAGCAGTGGTTTCAGCAATTATCCTTTCAATCGAAACAGCATGCTGCCAAGTGGATTATTTTTTATTCACCAGCAACTGCTGCACAAGTACAGAAAGCGAAGACGCTTAACATTTCCGTCATTGATATGTCAAGTGCTTTATCAGCCCAGTTGAATTGGACGCAAATTCTGGACGATCGCCTAGCCGCTATGACAAATCATACTTGGCAAAAAGGCAGCCTATCTTACAATGAGAAAGAGCTTTTAGAACTAAAAATTAAATAAATTTTGTGTATTTTTATGAGTCTTAAGAAGGATATTGACGAAAATTGTAGAAATTAAAGTAGGTAACAAGTAATTTGTTGCTGATATCATGATGAGGTGGAATGATTGGACGTTAAAGAGTGGTATATGGAATATAAGATTCATAAGAACCGTCCTGGTTTATTAGGGGACATTGCTTCCTTGATGGGGATGCTGGATATTAATATTGTAACCATTAATGGGGTAGAAGACCGTACGCGCGGTATGCTTCTGCAAACCAATGATGAAGAAAAAATTGACTTAATGGGTAAAATGTTGAGAAAAGTAGATAATATTACTATTACGGCATTAAGACCTCCCAAGTTGGTAGATATCCTTGCTGTGCGGCATGGTCGTTATATCGAGCGTGATTCCGATGACCGCAAAACTTTCCGTTTTACACGTGATGAATTAGGGCTGTTAGTTGATTTCCTAGGCGAGATTTTCAAACGTGAAGGGAATCAAGTTGTCGGGCTCCGCGGCATGCCGCGTGTTGGCAAAACAGAATCCATCATTGCGGGCAGCGTATGCGCTAATAAACGTTGGACATTCGTTTCCTCTACCTTATTGAGACAAACGGTTCGCAGCCAGTTGTCTGAGGATGAAATGACCCCGAACAATGTCTATATTATTGACGGAATTGTCTCGACCATCCGTTCCAATGAGAAGCATTACAGCCTGCTGCAGGATATTATGGGAATGCCTTCTACCAAGGTTATCGAGCATCCAGATATATTCATTCGTGAATCAGAATACACATATAATCACTTCGATTATATTATTGAGCTTCGAAATAGTCCGGATGAAGAAATCAATTACGACTCATTTACGTATACTTCCGAACCTTTTTAATGTTTTAAACGTCATTAACTAATAGAGAGTTCCGCGGGGAGGTGACCATATGTCTGATCTAGGATTCATTTTACGCAAAACACGGCTGGAAAAAAAGATATCGCTTGAAGATCTCCAGGAAGTCACGAAAATTCGTAAACGCTACTTAGAAGCTATTGAGGAAGGGAATTACAAGGTATTGCCTGGCAGCTTTTATGTGCGAGCTTTCATTAAAAGCTACGCAGAAGCCGTAGGTCTTGATCCAACTGAAGTGCTGAATATGTATCAATCTACGAATCCTTCACCCGTAGTGGAGAAGCCAGTCGTCGAAAATATTCGCAAGAACAGAACGAGTGTTCGCAACACGGAAAAATTAAGCCGATGGGCTTCAAGTGTGATGTTTATCTGTTTCATTCTGCTGATCTTTGGAATTGTGTATTACTATACATATAAGAATTACAAGGGTACGCCAGCGGATGAAAAACCGTCACAAACGCAATCATCGAGGATAACAACATCAACAAGTCCTGCGACAGGTACGAATGCCAACAGCATACCTAATGCATCCAGTGATGGTAAAGTGGCACCTCTTTCGACTGCGACGTCAACACCGGCGCCGACACCGACGCCACCTGCGGTTCAAGTTAAGTTCAGCAGCACCGAGAAGGGTGTAGATAACTACACGATTATTGGCACAGCGAATTTGGATATCCAAATGAAAATAACAGGCCCTTGTTGGATAGGTGTTGATACAATTTCTGAAGGCGGAGGCAAAAAGACGCTTAGTCAGAAGCTGTACAACTCTGGTGATACAGAGGCATTTAATGTTGCGGGTTCCGCCTATCTAAATGTGGGCGCAGCCAGTGCATTAGAGCTTACTGTGAACGGCACTGTCGTTCCAGTAGGGGATACGCCAAACCCCAAAAGGGTTCAGCTTAATTTGCAAAAAAACTAGCATTTTGGCGGTTCCTGCGCTTTCCCGGGTAATGATTGCTTGATCCGTAACATCCTAGGCCAAGGGGCTTTGGGATGTTTCTTTTTTTTCGGCTTCTTGCTATAATGCTAATGTAATTTGATGGAAAGGGTGTTTGTCTACATGAGTACAGAAAGCTCGTTTGATATCGTATCCAAAGTGGATATGCAGGAATTAACGAACGCCATTCAGCAGGCGGAAAAGGAAATTCTTACACGATTTGATTTTAAAGGCAGCAAAAGCAGTATTAAATTGGACAAGGATCAATTGGTCGTCACTTCGGATGATGAATTTAAGCTGCAAAATGTGCTTGATATTATGCATGCCAAAATGACGAAACGCGGGATCTCGATCAAAAATCTCGAATACAGCAAGGTAGAACCGGCAGCTGGCCAAACGGTTAGGCAGAAAATCAGCATGAAGCAGGGCGTCGATCAAGAAAACTCCAAGAAAATTAACATTTTGATTCGTGATTCCAAGTTGAAGGTGAAAACGCAAATTCAAGGGGATCAGATCCGTGTAACAGGGAAGAGCCGCGATGATTTGCAAGCGGTTATTGCCCTATTGCGCAAAGCGGAAATCCCGCTTGATTTGCAATTTGTTAACTTGAAATAGGTATACATACGACGTTTAATTGCCAAAAACCCTCTAGTAATAGGGGGTTTTTACATTTTGACACCCCTTGGGGCTTGTATTATACTGGTAAGGAGTGTTTTTTAGGACTATTGGAGGTTGTTTCTTTCATGACAGAAAAGGTTAAAGTAGTGACTCTCGGATGCGAGAAGAATATGGTTGATTCCGAGATTATGTCTGGATTAATACATGGACGTGGTTTTCAACTTGTAGACAACAAAGAAGATGCCACAGTCATTATCGTGAACACTTGCGGGTTCATTGATGCAGCGAAAGAAGAATCAGTGAATACAATTTTGGATATGGCAGAATTGAAACAAACAGCGAATCTCAAGGCGCTTATCGTCTCAGGATGTTTGACACAACGCTACAAGAAGCAGCTGATGGATGAAATGCCTGAGATTGATGGCATCGTGGGAACCGGTGATTTTGATAAAATCAATCATATTGTTGATGAAGCGCTTCGTGGCAAGAGACCGGTCCTAGTCGGGAATCCGGTATTTAACTATGATGCTGACCTGCCAAGATTGGTGACGACACCTAGGTACACGGCGTATGTGAAAATTGCCGAAGGCTGCGACAATGCGTGCACATTCTGCAGTATTCCGATTATGCGCGGTGCATTCAAGAGTAGAAGCATGGAGTCCGTTGTGGCGGAAGTCGCAAACCTGGCTTCACAAGGCGTCAAAGAAGTCAGTCTGATCGCCCAAGATTCAACGAATTACGGGACGGATTTGTATGATAGTTTCATGCTGCCTACTTTATTGAATAAAGTGAGCGAAGTAGAGGGGATTGAATGGGTCAGACTTCACTATGCTTATCCAGGTTTCTTCAGCGATGAGCTGATTGAAGTCATGGCATCGAACCCGAAGATATGCAAATATATCGATATGCCGCTTCAACATAGTGAAGATTCGATTCTGAAAAGGATGCGCAGACCAGGGCGTCAGAAAGATACGCGTGAACTGGTTCGCAAAATCCGTGAAGCGATCCCAGATGTAGCCCTTCGGACATCCTTGATCGTAGGCTTCCCTGGAGAAACGGAAGAAGATTTCGAAAACCTCAAACAATTTGTACGCGACGTGCAATTTGATCGTCTTGGGGTATTCGCCTACTCCAAAGAAGATGATACGCCAGCGGCTCGTCTGCCAGACCAAGTTCCCGATGATGTCAAAGAATACCGTGCGAATGCGATTATGGAAATTCAGCGTGAAATTTCAAATATTCGTGGCGGACGTCGAATTGGACAAGAAATTGATGTGCTGATCGAGCGATACGATGGCCGGAGTGATGTCTATATCGGCCGTTCCCAATTTGACGCTCCTGAGATCGATGGGGAAGTATTCGTTTCCAATGGCAATTTGAGCATTGGCGAATTGGCAAAAGTTCGTATTACCCACTCCTATGAGTTTGACTTGTCTGGGGAGGTTATTGCATGAACCTAGCCAATCGCATCACCGTAGCGAGGATTTTGTTAGTACCTATCATCATGTTCTTCTTGTTGATTAAGGTGAAATTTCCACATATACGGATAGAGGAATTCAGCATTACGTATAATCAAATTATTGCTGCTACCATATTCATTATTGCAGCGAGTACAGATAGTTTAGATGGTTACATAGCCAGAAAACGCAATCTTGTAACCAATTTAGGCAAGCTGCTTGATCCGTTAGCGGATAAGCTGCTTGTTACAGCTGTTCTCGTTTCTCTCGTTGAGATGGGTAAAGTAGATGCTTGGATTGTCATTGTCATTATCAGTAGGGAGTGGGCAGTTACTGGCTTACGCCAAATCGCCCTATTGGAAGGCACTGTGATGGCGGCCAGCAAGTGGGGAAAAGCAAAGACGGCAGCTCAAATTACCGCCATCATTGCATTACTTATCAATAATTTTCCGTTTACGTTTGTGGATTTCCCTTTTGATGTTATAGCTAGCTGGGCAGCAGCAATTATTACGGTTTACTCAGGAATAGAGTACTTTGTGAAGAATAAGCATGTCATCGATTTTTCTGAAAAAGCTTAATAGGGCAACCTATTATCCACCTCTAAACGCGGTTGCTCTTCATTGATCAGCCATGGGTAGGGGTTTTCTTATTTATAAAGGAGGAATTCCAATATGAAAGCTGAAATTGTTGCTGTCGGTACAGAGCTTTTGCTTGGCCAGATTGTAAATACGAATGCTCAATTTATATCAAGGGAATGCGCGGCAATTGGCGTAGATATGTACTTTCAAACGGTTGTTGGCGACAATGAGCAAAGATTGCTCGACACGTTCCGATTAGCGGCTTCCAGAGCGGATGTCGTCATCGTTACGGGAGGACTTGGACCTACACAGGATGATCTAACGAAAGACGTGCTAGCCGCCTTTGTAGGCCGTGAGCTGGTTTTGCATGAGCCCTCCATGAAGGCGATCTCCGAGTTGTTCCAATCCCGCGGAATACATATGGTCGAGAGCAACAGAAGACAGGCGCTGATGATTGAAGGCAGCGATCCTTTGCATAACGAAACAGGACTAGCCGTTGGGATTGCTTTTACTTATGAAGGTACGCATTTCATCCTGTTGCCCGGCCCTCCCAAAGAAATGAAGCCTATGTTTACGAAATATGCGGTGCCATGGCTGCAAGCTGTCATGACAGATGCGGTACCTCTTTATTCGAAAATGCTCAAATTTGCCGGGATTGGAGAATCCAATCTAGAGCATCAGCTGCTGGACTTGATTGAAGCTCAGACCGATCCTACGATCGCTCCATATGCCAAAGAAGGCGAAGTGACCATTCGCCTGACGACTCGTGCACAATCGCAGGAGGAGGGCGAGAAGCGGCTGCTTCCGACCGAGCAAGCGATCAGAGCACGTCTGGCAGATCATCTCTATGCGGATCAGGATGTTCCGATTGAAAGCATTGTCCTGCAACTGCTGGAGCAAAAGCAGCTAACCCTTACCGTGGCTGAAAGCTGCACCGGAGGATTATTGAGTGACATGCTTACAGATGTACCAGGAAGTTCCAAGTCATTCCTTGGTGGAATTATTTGTTATTCCAATGCTTTGAAGCATAAGCTTTTAGGCGTGCCGATGGAAATTCTGGAAGGAGATGGCGCACCAGGTGCAGTTAGCCGTGAGACCGCGGTTCTCTTGGCTGAGAATTTGATTGCCACCACGGGAAGCGATTTCGGTATCTCAGTTACCGGTGTGGCCGGACCCAGTCCATCAGAAGGCAAGCCGGTAGGGCTGGTTTATGTTGGCTTTGCACAGAAGAATGCCGAAACAGCTGTATTCACTTTGCAACTGTCCGGCAATCGGGAGTCTGTTAAGCATCGGGCAGCCAAAAGCGCACTCTATCAATTATGGAAACAGTTGAAAGATCACTAGGGTTCGCATATAATAAGATCAGTGTTAACGGAAGAACCGTAGCAAAGCGATAACTTTGTTGCGGTTTTTTGTTTGTTCGCTAAAAAGTCGAATGTATGTTCGAAAAAATACTTGGCAAACACCCTGAAACAAGTTATCATATACCTATAATGATAGAAGAAGGAAGTGAGTGTTTTGACAGATCGTCGCGCAGCACTTGATAATGCACTACGTCAAATTGAGAAACAGTTCGGTAAAGGCTCCATCATGAAACTTGGAGAATCCACGCATATGCAAGTTGAAACGATTTCAACAGGATCGCTTGCCCTTGATATTGCACTTGGAATAGGCGGATTTCCCCGCGGAAGAATTATTGAAGTATACGGTCCTGAGTCTTCAGGTAAAACAACCGTAGCCCTTCATGCGATTGCGGAAGTACAACGAGTGGGTGGGCAAGCTGCTTTTATTGATGCGGAGCATGCCTTGGATCCTTCCTATGCAAGCAAGCTTGGGATTAATATCGATGAGCTCTTGCTTTCCCAGCCAGATACGGGTGAACAAGCCCTTGAAATCGCTGAAGCACTTGTGCGCAGTGGCGCTGTAGACATTATCGTTATTGACTCCGTTGCAGCACTCGTTCCTAAAGCTGAGATCGAAGGCGAGATGGGGGATTCCCACGTAGGTTTGCAAGCACGGTTGATGTCTCAAGCACTTCGTAAGTTGTCCGGTGCGATTAACAAATCCAAAGTTATTGCTATCTTCATCAATCAATTGCGCGAAAAAGTCGGCGTAATGTTCGGTAACCCGGAGACAACACCAGGGGGGCGTGCATTGAAGTTTTATTCCTCCGTGCGACTTGATGTTCGCCGTGTTGAAACCATTAAACAAGGTAACGATATGGTCGGTAACCGTACAAGAATTAAGGTCGTTAAGAATAAAGTAGCACCTCCGTTCAAACAAGCGGAAGTTGATATTATGTACGGTGAAGGTATTTCGCGCGAAGGCAGTATTATCGATATCGGTACGGAGATGGATATCGTGAACAAAAGCGGAGCGTGGTATTCTTACGAAGGCGAAAGACTGGGTCAAGGCCGTGAGAATTCGAAGCAATTTTTGAAAGACAACAAAGCCATTTCAGAAACGATTGAGCTGAAAATTCGTGAGAACAGCAATTTAATTAAAGCTGTTGGTCCTAACGTGGATGAGGACGAGGATGAGCTGGAAGTCGCTTTCGAATAGCATTTAAATAATACATTGAAAGCACCTTAAACCTTGTGTTAAGGTGTTTTTCGTTTTAGGGGAGCTGGTTTGAATTGAATACTGAAGAACAAACAATAGCAATCATCACATTGGTTGAGAAACAGAAGCGGGGCAGGCACAGGTACAATATTTTTATTAATGAGGAATATGCCTTCTCGGTACATGAAGACATCTTAATTAAGCATCGACTGAACAAAGGCGAGACCATTGACCATCAAGTCATTGAGAAAATTACGATAGATGAAGAACGCAATAGTGCCTATTTGAAGGCTATTCGAATCATTGGCCGCCGTCCTCATTCAGCGATAGAAGTAAAGCGCAAGCTCAAAGAAGCTGGTTATGAGGCACCTGTCATAGATTGGGCTTGCGAGAAGCTTATTGAACATAAGTATCTCAACGATGAAGAATTTGCTCAAATGTGGACCGATAGTCGGATTATTTCTCAGAAGAAAGGTCGGAATCTCGTTCGACAAGAACTTCAGCAAAAAGGAATTCATAAGGAATTGGTAAAAAATGCGATGGACACCATTAATTCTGATGATGAATTTGCTGGAGCGATGAAGATTGCCCAAACGAAATGGAAACAAACTTCAGGGAAAATGATTGATCGCAAAAGAAAAACAGGGGCTTTTTTAATGCGGCGCGGATATACGGGCTCTATGGTTAGCAAGGTTTTGGCGCAAGTGAGCAGTGAGCCCAACGAGGAAGAGTTTGAAGTTTTTGATGATTCATTCGATAGTTAATGTCATTAAATAATTTTCGTAATTAGTTAATGACATTAACCATAGTTTGGGTATTAAGCAACCGAGTATTCGCTTATCGATGACATTCGCTTGACAAGCTTCTTCGACAAAAGATAAAATAACAGTGTATATTTTCATAATTTGTTCAAAATCATACTTCTATCATTGATTTTGAGGGAACAGATGTAGAAACCGCCAATTTTTACACTGTTGATTATGGATTATTAGCACTATAGTGCCTCTAACGCACAGTGCGCATTCATTTAAAAGCCATACTCTTTTCGTCATGGGGTATGTATGACTAGTCAAACAATTAAATATCGGATTAAAAAACCGAACGGAATCCCAGGCTAACACCTTGGAGAAACCAACGAGGAGGTGAACAAGATGATGACTTTCATCTGGGTCGCGATCATTCTCATTGTTGGAGCTGCATGCTTAGGGATTGGTTATTTTATCCGTAAATCTCTTGCAGAAGCGAAAATTTCCAGTGCTGAAACAGCCGCTGAACAGATTAGAGAATCTGCCAAGAAGGAAGCGGAAGCACTGAAAAAAGAAACGGTTCTGGAAGCAAAGGACGAAGTGCATAAGCTGAGGTCCGAAGCTGAAAAAGACATTCGTGAACGTCGGAATGAAATTCAACGACAAGAAAGACGATTGTTGCAAAAAGAGGAATCGCTGGATAAAAAATTAGAATCTCTCGAGCGTAAAGAAGAGCAAGTTGCCAACAAAGAGAAGCGGATCGAGGATACACAAACACAAATTGATCAGCTGTACAAGAGCCAAGTTTCGGAGTTAGAGCGGATTTCCGGTCTTACAATGGAGGAAGCGAAAAGCATCATCCTCACCAATGTAGAACAGGAAGTACGTCACGAAACGGCACAGTTGATTAAAGAAATTGAACAACAAGCCAAAGAAGAAGGCGATAAGAAAGCACGTGAAATCATCACACTCGCCATTCAACGTTGTGCGGCAGATCACGTTGCCGAAACGACGGTTTCCGTTGTTTCATTGCCAAATGAAGAGATGAAAGGTCGGATCATCGGTCGTGAAGGACGCAATATCCGTGCACTTGAAACATTAACGGGTATCGACCTTATCATTGATGATACGCCAGAAGCTGTTATTTTATCAGGATTTGATCCAATCCGCCGCGAAATTGCTCGGACCTCTTTGGAGAAACTAGTTGCTGATGGACGTATTCATCCAGCTCGTATCGAAGAAATGGTGGAGAAATCCCGCAAAGAAGTGGATGAGCGTATCCGAGAATACGGTGAGCAAGCCACGTTCGAGGTTGGAGTCCACGGTTTGCATCCGGACTTGATCAAAATTTTGGGACGCCTGAAATTCAGAACAAGTTACGGTCAAAACGTGTTGAAACATTCCATGGAAGTAGCTTATCTGGCTGGTCTGATGGCCGGGGAGCTCGGGGTAGACGTAACTTTGGCGAAACGTGCCGGGCTGCTCCATGACATCGGTAAGGCGTTAGACCACGAGGTCGAAGGATCTCATGTGGAAATCGGTGTTGAGATTGGTAAGAAGTACAAGGAGCATCCAGTTGTCATTAATAGTATTGCTTCCCATCATGGCGATGTGGAAGCGACGTCTGTCATCGCGATGCTGGTTGGAGCTGCAGATGCCTTATCCGCGGCAAGACCAGGAGCACGCAGAGAGACGCTTGAAACATACATTAAGCGTCTAGAGAAACTTGAAGAGATATCGGAATCCTTTGAAGGTGTTGAGAAATCATACGCCATTCAAGCTGGTCGCGAAGTGCGTGTAATGGTTCAACCTGAAAAAGTGGATGATACCGAAGCGTTCCGCCTGGCCCGTGATATTACGAAGAAAATCGAGGGTGAACTCGATTATCCGGGACATATCAAGGTTACGGTTATTCGTGAAACTAGAGCAGTAGAATACGCTAAATAAACAATAATGCGAAAAGTGGCTGCTACAGCCACTTTTCCTTATTTTCAGGACGATTGATGATCTCATCACCCGAACTGTGTATCTAAGGAGTATAAAGGAGCTATAAATCGGTTATGAAAATTGTATTTATTGGAGACATTGTAGGTTCTGTCGGAAGAAAAGCACTAAAAAGTATCATGCCACGCTTGAAGCAAGCACATCCTCATGCGGTCTTTATCGCCAATGGGGAGAACGCAGCGGCTGGGAAAGGTATAACATCAGCCATTGCCAAAGAAATCTATGAGATGGGCATTCAGGCCCTTACAATGGGCAATCATACATGGGATCAAAAAGAGATCTTCGATTTTATTGATCGTGACGAGAAAATGGTTCGGCCCGCTAACTTTCCTCCGGGTACGCCAGGGAGAGGGCATACAGTAATTAAGGTTAAAGACCAAGAACTGCTTATTATCAATTTACAGGGACGGACTTTCTTGCCGCCAATTGATTGTCCGTTTCGCAAAGTCGATGAGATTCTTGAAGCAGATAAGAAGAAGCACAAATTTGTATTCGTCGATTTTCATGCGGAAGCAACCTCCGAGAAAATTGCCATGGGCTGGCATTTAGACGGGAAAGTATCAGCTGTAGTCGGCACGCATACGCATGTTCAAACCAACGATAACCGAGTTTTGCCGCAAGGAACAGCTTATGTTACCGATGTAGGAATGGTAGGACCTCGGGATGGCATCCTTGGTGTTGAAAAGAATGCGGTGCTTCAGAAATTTAAAACACAGCTTCCGGTACGATTTGTAACAGATGAAGGCAAATGGCATTTCCATGCAGTCGTGATCGAATTAAACGATCAAACGGGAGCGGCCAAAAGTATTAATTTGATTCGTTATGATGAAGATCAAGTATTTATGGATTAAAACAGTTCGTTCAGAAAATTACGAATTTTCAAATTTAGTGAACTGACATGTTTGGTGCTTCTCGCGAATAGAATGGTTAATGGAATCTATCCATCATTCCCGAGGAGGTACTATTCATGGATGTATTAAAAGTTTCAGCAAAATCCAATCCAAACTCCGTAGCAGGTGCATTGGCAGGCGTATTGCGTGAGCGCGGAGCCGCAGAGCTCCAAGCCATCGGTGCAGGAGCCCTAAACCAGGCCATCAAAGCAGTAGCTATCGCAAGAGGATTTGTGGCGCCTAGTGGAGTTGACCTAATCTGTGTACCAGCATTCACAGATATCGTGATTGACGGAGAAGATCGGACGGCCATTAAATTAATTGTTGAGCCTCGTTAAGACAACGGCAGCATACATAAAGCAAGATGCCTGTTTACCATGTAGACAGGTTTTTTGGCTGTTAAAGTTGTATGAAAGAGTAAAGGGTATTCAAAATTCCTCAGAAACCTCTTCGCAGAGGTTTTTGTCTTGTTTGGACATATACGGAGGAGGCTGATTGGATGAGAATCATGGACGGACATTGCGACGCGCTTACGAAGCTCTATGTAAACCCCAAGCTTGAATTCGGGAGAGAAGAGCAGGAACTTGATGTAAGTTATCCAAGATTGAAACAAGCTGGAGTGAAGGTGCAGTGTTTCGCTATCTACTTATCTGATTCCATTCAGCAGCCGACCTTTGAACATATTTTGCAAATGGTTGATTTATTTTATCGTCAGATTGGCCGCCACCCGGGAATGCATGTTATTCAGAACACAGAAGATTGGCGTCTTGTTGAGGCAAGCGAGCGAATAGGGGCGATTTTAACACTTGAAGGGTTAGATGCGCTTGCTGGCAACATGATGCATGTGCGAATATTGCAGCAACTTGGTGTTAGAAGTATTGGACTCACATGGAACTATGCGAATTGGGCGGCAGACGGCGTTATGGAGCCTAGAAAAGGTGGTTTCACAAGAAAAGGGAAGCAGATGTTAAAAGAATTAGAAACAATGGGTATAATAGTAGATGTGTCACACTTGTCTACAACGGCTTTCTGGGAATTGGTCGAGCTTTACAACAAGCCTTTCATTGCCTCTCATTCGAATGCCCAAAAAATATGTCCCCATCCAAGAAATTTATCAGATGAGCAGATTAAAGCTGTCATTCAATGTAAGGGGGTAATTGGAATCACGTTCGTCCCTTACTTCGTAGACAGTGCGAATCTGACAGTACCTATCTCGGCATTGTTAAAACACATTGATCATGTATGTTCCTTAGGAGGAGAGGGACAACTTGGATTCGGATCTGATTTTGACGGGATTGAGCAGTGGGTCAAAGGGCTGAGACATGTAGGGCAGTATGAAAATATAATAGAAGCTTTATGCAAAAACTATAGGGAATCACAAGTTGAGGCATTTTTGTATGGCAATTGGCGCAATTTTATGCTTCTGAGCCTGCCGAAATGAATGATTAACAACCGATCTAAAATTGATATGGATTCGATCTAAAAACTCTATCTGTTAGAATTGTTTGTACCCCTTGCAATTTGATCCGTAAAGGCATAGAATTTGGTTGACAAGTGAAAGAAAATTTTTATTGCATCATCTTCATTTACTACACAATTAGCTTATCAATGTCTTCATGCAGCTACAATTAAAAGGAGTGGACGTACGGTGATTAGTCAGTTATCTTGGAAAATCGGAGGTCAGCAGGGTGAAGGGGTCGAAAGTACAGACCGCATTTTCTCTACTGCATTGAACCGTCTCGGTTACTATTTGTATGGGTACCGTCATTTCTCTTCACGGATTAAGGGGGGACATACGAATAACAAGATTCGCATCAGCACTAAACCGATTCGCGCAATTTCAGACGATTTAGACATTCTGGTTGCTTTCGATCAGGAAAGTATCGACTTCAATGCTCACGAGCTTCGTGACAATGGTGTTATCGTAGCAGATGCTAAATTTAACCCAGTATTACCTGAAGGAATCAAAGCACGTCTATTTCCAGTTCCGATTACTGCAATCGCAGAAGAGCTAGGAACATCCCTATTTAAGAACATGGCCGCATCAGGTGCTTCCTGGGCACTGCTCGGATTGCCAATTGATGTGTTTAATAAAGCTGTTGAAGAAGAGTTTGGCCGCAAAGGCGCAGCTGTCGTTGAAAAGAATATTGAAGCCGTTCGCAAAGGTGCTGAATCCGTTCTTGAATTAGCAGGCGGACCTATTCTTGACTTCCAATTGGAACCAGCTGACGGTAAACAAAAATTGTTCATGATCGGTAATGATGCAATCGCTCTTGGAGCAGTTGCCGCAGGTTGCCGCTTCATGCCAGCATACCCGATTACACCTGCTTCAGAGGTAATGGAATATCTGATCAAAGCACTTCCTAAATTAGGCGGTACTGTTATCCAAACAGAAGATGAAATTGCAGCATGTACAATGGCAATCGGCGCTAACTACGCAGGTGCTCGCGCGCTGACAGCTTCTGCTGGTCCTGGTCTCTCCTTGATGATGGAAGCTATTGGTCTGGCTGGTATGACAGAAACACCGGTTGTTATCGTAGATACACAACGTGGTGGTCCAAGTACAGGTCTTCCAACGAAGCAAGAACAATCCGACTTGAACGCAATGGTTTATGGAACTCACGGTGAGATCCCGAAAATCGTCTTGTCCCCAAGCACGATTGAAGAGTGCTTCTATGACACGATTGAAGCTTTCAACCTTGCTGAGAAATATCAAGTTCCTGTTATCTTGATGACGGATCTTCAACTTTCCCTAGGTAAACAATCCGCAGAAATGCTGGATTACAACCGCATCGTGATTGACCGTGGAACATTGGTAACAGAAGCTCCAGAACAAGAAGCAAACCAATTGTTCAAGCGTTATGAATTCACCGAAAACGGTGTATCACCGCGTGTAATTCCTGGCGTTAAACATGGTATCCACCATGTTACTGGGGTTGAGCATGACCAAACGGGTCGTCCATCCGAGAGCACGGAAAACCGTCAACGCATGATGGATAAACGTCTTGAGAAGTTGAAACACATTCAAGTAACGGACGCTGTGAAAGTAGATGCTCCTCATGAAAACCCAGATCTTCTGATTATCGGTATGGGTTCAACAGGTGGAACCATTGACGAAGCTCGCCGCCGCGTAGAGCTGGAAGGCATCAAAACGAACCATGCAACAGTTCGCTTGATCCATCCGTTCCCGACGGAGCAATTGCGTCCATACGTTGAAAAAGCAAAAACGGTTATCGTTGTTGAAAACAATGCAACAGGCCAATTAGCTGATCAAATTAAACTGCATGTCGGTCATGCAGATAAAATTAAAAATGTGCTTAAGTACAACGGTAACCCGTTCTTACCGGCAGAAATCGAACAAAAATGTAAGGAGTTGACTTTAGCATGGCAACATTAAAAGACTTTCGTAACAATGTAAAGCCAAACTGGTGTCCGGGGTGCGGAGATTTCTCCGTACAAGCGGCCATTCAGCGTGCAGCAGCTAATGTTGGTTTAGAGCCTGAAGGATTGGCAGTTGTATCGGGTATCGGTTGTTCCGGCCGTATCTCCGGTTACATCAATGCTTACGGCTTCCATGGGATTCACGGTAGATCTTTGCCAATTGCACAAGGTGTAAAAATGGCTAACCGTGATTTGACAGTTATCGCTTCCGGCGGTGACGGTGATGGCTTCGCAATCGGTATGGGACATACTGTCCATGCGATTCGTCGTAACATTGACGTAACTTACATCGTAATGGATAACCAAATCTACGGTTTGACAAAAGGTCAAGCATCTCCACGTAGTGCGGAAGGTTTCAAAACGAAAAGTACACCACTGGGAACAATTGAGTCCGCGATTTCTCCTTTGGAAGTTGCCATGGCGGCAGGTGCAACTTTCGTAGCGCAATCGTTCTCCAGCAATTTGAAACAGTTAACGGCTGTTATCGAAGCTGGTTTGAACCACAAAGGTTTCTCTTTGATCAACGTATTCAGTCCTTGTGTAACTTTCAACAAAGTGAACACTTATGACTGGTTCAAAGAAAACATCGTGGATCTGGATGAAATTCCAGATTATGATTACACGAACCGCGTGATGGCAATGACCAAAATCATGGAAACAAACTCCATGCTGACAGGTATCATTTACCAAAACAAAGAAAAAAGAAGCTACGAAGATTCCATTCCTACTTTTGCTAAAGAAGGACTTGCGAAACAAGATCTTCATATTTCAGAAGCTGATTTCAACAAAATGCTTACTGAGTTCAAATAATAAGTGTACAACGCTTAAGGGCATATGGAGAAAATCCGTATGCCCTTTTTGCTGAGCGGCAATACTGACAACTATACCAATCATAAAGGATGGATATCTATGAAAACTGTGCCAGTAGGAGTTTCGGCTAGACATATACACGTATCACCAGAGCATATTGAAATTTTGTTCGGAAAAGGCTATGAATTAACGAACTTTAAGGATCTTTCTCAACCAGGACAATTCGCTGCTCAAGAAACGGTGACGATTGTAGGTCCCAAAGGCAAATTTGAGAAAGTGAGAATTCTTGGCCCAGCAAGGTCAAACACGCAAATCGAAGTATCACGTACAGATTCTTTTGCATTGGGCATTAAACCTCCCGTACGTGAATCTGGGTACATAGAAGATACGCCTGGACTTCGTGTCATAGGTCCTGTAGGCGAAGTTGAACTAGAGCGGGGCGTTATTGTCGCGGCTCGTCATATTCATTTTCATACTTCAGATGCTGAGAAGTGGGGCATTCAAGATAAACAGAAGCTTAGAGTTAAATTGCATGGTGAACGTCCTTTGATCCTTGAGGATGTGATTGCACGGGTTTCTGACCAATATGCGCTGGACATGCACATAGATACGGATGAGGGAAATGCGGCAGGAGTTAACACAGGCGATCTGGCAGAGCTGCTGGAGTAAGTCCAATTTGCCATGTTTTCACACGTATGCCAATTTACTTTTGTACTAAGTAGGCTTGAGATGCTATAATAAAAGTTGCGTATTTATTTGTAAGCTGGGTAAGTTTTCATCAAGCAAAACTCTTAGGAGGAAAGAAAGTGGCTAACCAAGTAAAATCCGATAAGGATTATTCCCAATATTTTCAGCCTCCTTCACTGACTGATGCTAAAAAGCGCGGAAAAGAAGAGATCGCCGTACATTATGATTTCATGATTCCTGAGGACATGCAGGGGTTCGGCAAAGATAAATATTATTTAATCCGCACTTACGGATGTCAGATGAATGAGCACGATACCGAAGTGATGAAAGGCCTGCTTGAGCAAATGGGCTATCAGACGACGGAAGATAAAAATCAAGCAGATGTCATCTTGCTGAATACCTGCGCAATCCGAGAGAATGCGGAAGATAAAGTATTTGGTGAATTAGGACATTTGAAAGCTTTGAAAGCACAGAAACCTGGCCTTGTTCTTGGTGTATGTGGATGTATGTCGCAAGAAGAAGCGGTTGTAAACCGGATTATGCAAAAGCATGCTTTTGTTGATTTGATATTCGGAACACATAATATTCATCGACTGCCAGCCTTATTGAAGGATGCCTTTTATAATAAAGAAATGGTTGTAGAGGTATGGTCAAAAGAGGGCGATATCGTTGAGAACTTACCGAAGAAGCGGGAAGGCATTCGGGCATGGGTAAACATCATGTTTGGCTGCGATAAATTCTGCACCTACTGTATTGTTCCGTATACACGCGGGAAAGAGAGAAGCCGTAGACCGCAAGATGTACTTGCAGAGGTTCGAGATTTGGCGCGACAAGGATTTCAAGAAATTACATTGCTTGGACAGAATGTCAATGCTTATGGCAAAGACTTTGAAGATATTACGTATTCATTCGCTGATTTGATGGACGATATCCGTAAAATTGATGTGCCGCGCATTCGCTTTACGACCTCGCATCCGCGGGATTTCGATGATCGGTTGATTGAAGTCTTGGGGAAACGCGGTAATCTTGTTGAACATATTCATTTGCCTGTCCAATCAGGGAATACCGAAGTTCTTAAGCGAATGAGCCGGAAATATTCCCGAGATCATTACTTGACGCTCGCCCGCAAAATCAAGGAAACACTTCCAGACGTTGTTCTGACAACGGATATCATTGTTGGTTTCCCTGGGGAAACGGATGAGCAGTTTAACGAAACGATGTCCCTGTATGAAGAAGTTGGTTTTGACTTCGCCTTTACTTTCATATACTCGCCGCGCGAAGGAACACCTGCCGCTGGCATGGAAGATAATGTTCCGATGGAAGTTAAGAAACAAAGGTTGTACCGCTTGAATGAGTTGGTAAATGCACACAGCAAGGCAAGTAATGATAAGCTGCTTGGCCAAACTGTAGAAGTGCTGGTAGAAGGCGAAAGCAAGAATAATGCTGATGTATTGGCAGGGCGCACGCGTACGAATAAACTGATTCATTTCACCGGCTCCAAGGAGTTGATCGGTCGAATGGTTGAAGTTCATGTAACGCAGGCGCAAACTTGGATTCTAAAGGGTGAAATTGTACAGGAGCCCTTGAAACTTTCCATTTAAATATAATTCGGAAGTCAAATTGACAGGAGTGTGCTGAGATGTCGCAATGTGACCACAATCATCATGATAACGAGCCTCATGCTTTTAAAGTAGAGGAGTTTACCAATACAGAAATGATCGTACGTGAAGATATTTTATCTAAAGCCAAAGAATTAGCCAATTTGTTGACGACTTCAAATGAAGTTCAGTTTTATCAAAAAGCGGAAAAGCAAATTTCAAATAATCCTGATATTCAAGTGCTGATTAGTGCGATTAAGAAGAAACAGAAAGAAATCGTTGCGTTCCAAACTTTTCAAAATGCAAAAATGATTGAAAAGATCGAGAACGAAATTGAAGTGCTGCAGGACGAACTAGACGGCATTCCGATTGTAAACGAATTTAAACAAACACAGGATGATATTAATTACTTATTACAGTTGGTTATGTCCGTGATTCGAGATACAATTTCCGATAAAATCAACGTGGAAGCGGGCTCAGCAGAAGCACCAACCTCGTGTGATTAATAAACTGATGTTCATTCAGACATCCCAAATCGCCCTCTACTCAGGCTACGGCTTGATAGGAGCGGCGATTTTTCTCAAATGAGCTGATGAGAGCGAAGTCATGATATCGGAATGACCGAAAGAATATGCTATCCGGAGGGGACATTGTCATGCTTACCGTTCGTAATTTAAGTAAAGTATATCCGCCAGACAATCAGGTTCTTTCGCAAGTTAGCTTTCAAGTAGATGAAGGCGAATTCATTGCTGTCATTGGGAGCAGCGGAAGTGGCAAAACAACATTATTGCGATGCATCAGTCATCAAGAGAAATGGACAAGCGGTCAGTTAATCTATAAATCCGACGATATTTCCAAACCAGGACCCTGGGAACGCTTTAAATTAGGGAAAGATTTCGCTTATCTCGAAGAGAAGCCTGCATTGAATCGAAATAAAAGCGCTATTAAAAACGTGATGATGGGGAAAGTCTATAAGGCGCCTTTACGTATCCTAACCGGTATGAC
The DNA here is from genome assembly GCF_013204855.1 of Paenibacillus alba. Lineage (GTDB taxonomy): Bacteria > Bacillota > Bacilli > Paenibacillales > NBRC-103111 > Paenibacillus_E > Paenibacillus_E alba. The sequence continues at coordinate 685,683 of NZ_JABMKZ010000003.1, forward strand.
GTCACGCGATGAGCATGTTGTTGGCATGGACTATCTGGAGAAAGTCGGGCTTCTGGATAAAGGCGATAAGAAGGTCGGTCAGTTAAGCGGAGGCGAGCAGCAGCGTGTTGCAATTGCTAAGGCTTTAATACTTGGACCAAAGGTCCTCGTTGCGGATGAGCCTGTATCTGGCTTGGACCCTAAGTCAACGGAGTATATTATTCAGGATTTGAAGTCCTTGTGCAAAGACCGCAACATGAGTGTCATTGCCACTTTGCACCAAGTGGAACTAGCGGAAAGATACGCAACGCGTATTTGGGGGCTGTCTGAAGGGAAAATCGTTCTAGATATTCCAGCCAGATCACTAACGCTCCGTGAAAAAAAGCTCATTTTTGGTGAAGTATGATCCAGGTCTTATTCGTTTGTTTAGGAAACATATGCCGATCTCCAATGGCCGAAGCTGTATTTCGTCACCAAGTCAAGCAAGCCAATCTTGAATCTCTCATCAATGTGGATTCAGCGGGAACAGGTGATTGGCACATAGGCCACCCTCCGCATCAAGGAACAAGAGACATACTGGATCTCTATAAAATTGATCATCACGGCTTACAGGCGAGGCAAGTACAAGCGGCTGATTTTGTTAATGCGACATATATCATAGCGATGGACGATAGCAATATTCGTAATTTGGCTGCTTTTGCACCGGAGCCTGTTGAGGGTGAACAGCGATCATCGATTCATAAATTACTGGATTTTGCTCCTAATCGTATGATCAAAGATGTACCGGATCCATATTATACGGGCAATTTCCAAGAGGTATTTGAAATGGTGGAGGAAAGCTGTGAGCGATTGCTAGCCTTCATTCTCGAAAAGGAACAACAATGAAAAAGCAACGGTGAGAAAGAAGCTTTCTCTCTCCGTTGCTTTTTTGCTGTCTTCGCCTATGCTATATCGAGGTAAGCCCGATTTTTTGCACGCATTCGGCAATCACTTTCAACATCGTGGGGTGGATAGGAATGATGAGATCGGTAGGACCGTGTTCGAACAAGCCGCTTCGATTATGCAAGATGAGGGCTTGGACATAAATTCGGAAGTATTCTGAACCGGGAACGCTGTGTATATATTCTTGATTAGCGGCGCGGTAATTGACGAAAGTGATAGCCTTGAGCGCACGTTTATCATAGGGCAGGATGTTAATTATGTGTTCCAACTTAACATAATAATTGACGTGAGGTTTATGAAGAATCAATTCTTTCGTCGAGACAGATAGACCGAAATCCTTCGTCTTATGCGACATTTTCAAGTCGCCTTCCAGGGATTTAATCTGGAGGAAATCTGAATTCATAGCAAAAGCCCTCCTTCACATGTGTTGTTGATCCTTGTCTTAACAGAATAACACAGATCAGCATGCAGGATAAAGGAAGGCTGCGGGTGTTTCAGTGCTGCTTAAACAGAATGGAGCATTGCGTGCCTTGATTTAAATGACTGGAGAAGGATATTGTTCCATTCATCATTTGGATAATGCTCATAACAACGACAAGTCCTAGTCCAGTTCCATGTTCTTTGGTTGTATAGAAGGGCATGCCGAGTGAATTCAATTGAGTTTTGCTCATTCCGACACCTGTGTCAGTGATAGATACTTGTACAGCATTTGGCAGTTTGCAAGTAGTTAATGTGATGATACCGCCATCAGGCATGGACTCAATCGCATTTTTGATGAGATTAATGAGGCACTGACGTAATTTTTTGGATTCGCCCAGAATAAAGAGGGGGTCTTCATTCTCGTGTTGGATATTAATCACAACCTGATGATCTGTAGCAAAGGGCATAATGAAGCGCAGCATGGCTTCGATTTCCTCTTTGATATCCAGTTGCTCATGCAAACCAGATGAGGGTTTGGCATAGTTTAAGTAATCATTGATGATCGTGTTTGCTTGATCTACACCGGATAATGCAAGCTCAATATAGCGTTTCTGATCATAATATGTAAGCTCTTTTTGATTAAGGAGTTGAATGAAGCCTCGTGTTGATGTTAGCGGATTGCGAATTTCATGGGAGATTGTCGCAGCGAGCTGTCCGAGCATTCGATCTTTCTCAAGAGCTATAAGGCGTTGCTTATGAACTTCATGCTTTTTCACATAAAAGAGTAGAAATGTAATTATCCAAAGAGACACAATCGTGAAAATTAAAGTATATACGACATACAAAGTAAATTGGAATCGTATGTAGGAGGAGAGTGAAGCATACAATAGTTCGTATATGATCAGCAGTCCTGTTGCATAAAACAGTTTAGACTTGAGATGCTGTGCATACGCTTTATTCCTAAGTAAGTAACCAATAGCTAGCAAGGCGGTGCTGCCAAACAGAGCAGGTTGCCAATAATAATTCAGGATCATTAAGCAGCCCAGATTAAAAATTAACCAAGTCATACAGGCCGGGATGAAACCAGCGAACAGAATGGCTGCGATTAGGCAAATAGGGAAGAGATGGAGCGAATAGACAAGAGGATCGACATCTTCATATCTCCAGTAGAGAAAGATTAATGCCATTAATATAAGCGCGAAAAGAAATTTACGCTGCGGTTCTTTGTAGATGAAAATAGGCGCAAGAACTAGATGGATTAGTATCGCACTCATGAGGTAGAGAAGACCATGTAGTTCATAAGAAACGATTGATTGGAGCAAATGGATGCCATCCTTTCCATTTATACGACAATATCTTAGTTTTTTATACATTATCTCACAGATTTATGACAGATCAAGAGAAATGACATATTTTGAATGCTAAAGATTTGATAAAGACTTATGGTGTTAACCCCAGGAAGGGCTGTATAATAAAGGAGATCCACATTTGCAAGCGTTTGCATATTCATTGGGTTTAAAAACGAGGAGAGATGAGGATGAAGGCGTGCTCACAGGTTTGCGGCGTTGTTTTTAATCCGATTGACGAAGATTATGTGAATATATGTGAGGATTGTGAGGACGCCGACAAGGAAAATTGCGGTAAGGAGGAGAGATCAGCGTTGACTAGTTATTATCTGGGCAGCTGCGGTCTCATTATCGATTATTTGTTGTGAATGGCACGTGTTAAAAAAAGGTTGATAACCAGAAATTTCTTGTTACAATGAAAGTAGATTTACTATTCATACTATTTATTCTTTATGCTGTTCATTTTCGAAAGGAGACCTGGCATGGTAACTTTACCTAAATTGAACGATCTCGGTTTTTTCGAGATTAGACTGGAATCCATCGGTGGACTTGGCGCCAATCTGGCAGGAAAGATGCTGGCAGAAGCGGGAGTTGTAGGTGTGGGTTTAAACGGAGTAAGCTTTTCTTCCTATGGTTCTGAGAAGAAAGGGTCTGCAGTGAAGGCGCATATTAGATTCTGTGACATGGATACGAGAATACGGGACACTTCACCCGTAGAACGACCGCACGTTGTTGGTGTTTTTCATGAATCGCTTTCCAAAACTGTAAACGTTATCAGTGGCATCTATGAGGATAGTACCGTATTAGTAAATTCAACCAAAACACCGGATGAGCTGAAGGAGAAAATGAAGCTCAGGGGTGGAACCATAGCGGTTATTGACGCTATTGGAATTTCGCTGGAAGAAAAAAATCGCGTCAATATGGCCATGTTAGGCGCATTGTTCCGGTTATGTGATTTCCTTGATCCGGAAGTGATGCGAGGTGTTATTCGCAAATCGTTGGAGAAGAAATATCCCTTGGCTGTCGCGCCTGCGTTACGTACCTTTGACCGCGGATACAATGAAGTAGTTTTCCAAACGTATGCGCTTCCAGAAGGCGAAACGATGCCTGATTTTATTCGCTTTGATACGCCGGTGTTAGGGTATGAAACCCAGTCTATCGGGGGAGTTATCACCAACCCAGGCAACAGTATTTTGAAGGATCTAAGTATTTCACGTGCGGGGATGATGCCGCATTTTCATGAAGATAAATGCATTCACTGTGCTTCTTGCGATAACGTGTGCCCGGATTTCTGCTTTGTGTGGGATGAGCTCCCTGACAAGAAGGGACGTCCTCAAATGTTCTTGCAAGGCATTGATTATCAATACTGCAAAGGCTGCCTCAAATGTGTACAGGCTTGTCCGACCGAAGCGCTCGCAAGTGAGCGGGAAGAAGATGGTTATGCGGATATTCATCGCATGCCGCATCGTTTCAATCTAGCTATAAACTCTTAGAGAGTATTTATGGGAGAAGGGTGGAACTACTCGCATGTCCATTGATATCAAGAAGGAACTGGGGCAAGCCAAGGTGGAACAACGCATCGTATACGAATCAGGCAACGAAATGGCAGCTTATGCAGCACATCAAATCAACTATCACGTCATGGGGTATTTTCCAATATCACCATCTACGGAGGTTGCTCAATTTCTAGATCTCATGAAGTCCAATGGACAACATGATATCGTTCTAATTCCCGCAGACGGAGAGCATGGCTCTGCAGGCATATGTTACGGCGCATCAACTGCTGGCGGCCGCGTATTTAACGCGACAAGCGCTAACGGTTATTTGTATATGCTGGAACAAATGCCCGTTCAATCGGGGACACGCTTCCCGATGGTCATGAATCTGGTATGCCGCTCCGTATCCGGTCCTTTGAATATACATGGGGATCACTCCGATCTGTATTATGCCTTGAATACAGGATGGCCTATCGTGATGTGCCGTGATCCGCAGGCTGTCTACGATATGAACATCATCGCCTTGCGATTGGCTGAAGACGCAGCTGTTCGGTTACCTGTCTTGGTAGCCTCCGATGGTTATTTCACCTCGCATCAGAAGCGGAGAGTACAAACGTTCGCACATCGAGAAGATGTGCACGCCTTTATTGGCGAGCAGCCGCAAGGCTTTCCTGATACCTTGGACCGCAATAATCCGATTACAGTCGGACCTTATATGAATGAGCCGGATTATATCAATAACTGCTATCAGCAATCCATGGCCATGTACAATGCCGGAGAGGTATACGATCGCATCCGGCAAGAATATGCCGATCTGACGGGCCGTGATTATCCGATTCTGGAGCAATATCGGATGGAGGACGCGGAGGTAGCGGTATTCCTGATGAATTCGGCTTCCGAAATCATCAAGGACGTCGTCGACCAGCTCCGCGAGAAGGGCATTAAAGCCGGATCCCTCGCACCGAATATGATCCGTCCTTTCCCTGCTAAGCAGATCGCTGAGGCTTTGCAGCACGTCAAGGCGATCACCGTAGGCGATCGCGCAGATTCTTATGGCGGCCATGGCGGCAATATGGTCAACGAAATTAAAGCGGCACTGTTCACGCACGGGAACAGAGATACGCTTGTCATAAGCCGAATCTACGGCTTAGGTGGCAAGGACTTTTATGCCGAAGACGGGCATAATTTATTCCAGTTTGCCATTGATGCTGTACAAAGCGGCAAGGTAGAGGTGCCCTTCGATTATTATGGGCACACACCGGGTGATCCTTCGAAAGCACCGAAGCGGGTGCTGACACCGATGAACTACGAGGATTTGAAGACAGGACTCATCACGGTCACACCAGATGAGGATACGGGCAAACTGAACGTGCGGATTCCGCCGCTGCGCGCCTTGACCAAGAAGCCCAAACGCATCGCGCCAGGGCACGGCGCTTGCCCGGGCTGCGGTATTTTCTCGGGCTTGGAATTGTTTTTCAAAGGGATTGAGGGCGATATCGTCTCCATCTTCCATACGGGTTGTGCGATGGTTGTAACGACCGGGTATCCGTATTCGGCACATAAGGCAACCTACATTCACAACTTGTTCCAAAATGGCGCAGCAACCCTCTCAGGCGTTGTAGAGATGTTCTGGGAGCGCAAGAGACGCGGGGAGTTGGATCATCTTGGCTTGAAGGATGATTTCACCTTCGTAATGATTACTGGCGACGGCGGGATGGATATTGGCATGGGGCCGGCAATCGGTGCGGCACTGCGCAACCACAAAATGATCATTCTGGAATACGATAATGAAGGTTACATGAACACCGGAGCACAGTTGTCTTATTCGACACCGATGGGACATCGGACCTCGACATCCAACGTAGGGAAGCATCAAGGCGGTAAGGTGTTCCATCACAAGGATACAGCGCAGATTATGGCTGCAACGCATATCCCTTATGTATTCACAGGCTCAGAGGCTTATCCGCAGGATCTGGTGAAGAAAGCCGCGAAAGCCCAGTGGTATGCGCAGCATGAGGGCTTAGTCTATGGGAAAATCCTCATTGCTTGTCCGCTGAACTGGCTGTCGGATGATCAGGAAGGCTCCAATATAGTGGGTGCAGCCGTTGATTCCTGCTTCTTCCCTCTCTATGAGGTCGAGCATGGCGTCACGACGATTACTTACAATCCGGAGGACAAGAGCAAAAAAATTCCGCTGTCGGATTGGCTCAAGACGATGGGGAAAACCAAGCATATGACGAAGCCGGAATACGGAGGTTCTCTGAAATCGTTCGAGACGGAAGTCGAGCGTCGTTGGAACCGTTTGAAGGCGAAGCACGAGAATGCTTACCTATAAGCGAATATTATAAAATCAAGGCACATTCATCCTTGCGATGAGCGTGCCTTTTTATCGGAGGAATGAACAATGCCATATGTACTGAAACATACAGGAACCGATCAGATTTTCACCTGTACACTTACGAATCATTATGGATTAGCTTATTATGGGGTTAAATTTTGGATGGAGCTTGAAGAAGCCGAAGAGCAGTATATTGCTTTTCTACAAACCTACACCACGCCTGAAACCGATCAATGGCAGATTTATGCACTCGAGGAGGGAGAGATGAAGCTCTGTAATGTGAAGCTCAAAAACGATCCTCATTTGCAAATCTTTTGGCCTCATACTCGAAAACCGGACGTTCGTAAACTGGTAAATTAAGCCGTAGCGTCAATAGGCATCAAGCCTCTAGGCATTCGACAATAAACGCATCTTTTCGCCTATATTCGATAATCGCCCCCACAAACTATAATGAAGTTACGAAAGAAAAATAACATCACAATGCAACGGCAAACTGAGCGAAAGCTTGGGACGCAAAGCTAAAGGGGCTCTCGTGTTACTTCATACTGTGCCAGTCAGCTGCCGAATGAGATGGGACCTTCCTACCAAGCAAGGATAACCCGGCTGAGGCTAATGGGTTATCCTTTTTTGCCTCGTTCGGAAAAGGAAAGGTTCAAATGACCTAGGTTGTCAGATCAGTTAGATGCCGCACACAGCTAGACCACACAACTATTGGAGGTAAAAGCGATGAGGAAATGGACGATGATTTGGGGAATGCTCGTACTGGCGCTTACATTTGTGTTTTCAGCAGCAACAATGGCGGATGAAGGAATTACAACCAAAGCTCAAATTGTATCAGGGGTTAGCTTCCGAGATCAAGCCACAACGTCTAGCAATGTCATTCGTTTATTGAAATCAAATGAAATTGTCACAGTAACAGACTTTGTTACAACGAGTTGGTACAAGGTGAAAGATGCTCAAGGCATCAGCGGTTATGTGTCAACGAATAGCAAATACATCAAAATAATAAGCAATGCAAAAATAGTTTATGGCGTTAACTTTCGCACACAACCGACTTCAGACAGCAGTTCGAAAGTGATTCGGATGCTGAGTAAAGGGGAAGAAGTCCTCGTTACGGATAAAGTGAATGACAGCTGGTACAAAATCCAAGATGCAAATGGTGTAAGCGGATATGTAAGTTCAAGCAGTAAGTACATAAGCACTGATTTTTCGATTCTTACTCCTAATTTACCGTTAGCGGATGAAATTGAAGCTGTTATTGCAGCAGGTAACGCCTACTTAGGTACACCTTATGAATACGGCTCGGTTCGTGGAGACTCCTCAACCTTTGATTGCTCTGATTTTATCCAAACGATGTTCTGGGATGCGCTGCGCTTCTCTGTTCCAAGCGATTCTCAAGCTCAAGGCGACTATGTGAGATCGCTTGGTCCAGTCACTATGGACTGGACGAATTTGAAACGAGGAGATTTGATGTTTTTCAGCAGTTATAAGGGAAGTAAAGCATCGGACTATCTTAACATCAAACCGCTGAGTGAACCCATTACCCATGTTGGGATTTACTTAGGAAACGGCAGCGTACTCCATACGTATTCGGTTGAATCCGGCGGTGTTCGTGTCGATACGATTGATGGAAAGCAATGGGAGAATCGCTTTTTGTTCGGTGGCAGTGTAATTCGCTAACGGATGGTTCGATCTAGGGAATTTTGCCATATACTATAGATAGGGGCGGATGCAGCCTTCAGCATCCGCTCTTTCTCATTCTAAGGAGAAAGGAAGAATCCTATCTTTGAAACCTTCGATGATGAGCCATCCCATGGAATTTCGGAACACGACGGAAAGAGGGCTTGACTTAGTAACGGTACATGAACGTATTCTTCATTTCATGCGTTTGGAACCCGCAGCCACATACAAGTTCATCATTGGCACGGATTGTCAGGTACACAGCGGACATACGAAGTTCATTACCGGTGTGGTTATCCAGCGAATGGGAAAGGGAGCGTGGGCGTGTTATCGTCAAGTCATTGTTCATAGAGCCTTGCACTCAATTAGAGAAAAGTTATCCATGGAGACTGCTCTAAGTGAAGAGATTGCCATGTACTTCGATGAGACTAAGCGACAAGATATGGAAAATATTATTCTTCCTCATCTCTATCAAGGGGCTTCGTTCGACATGTACATTCATATTGACGCCGGCGATGATGAGAATAAGAATCGGACGGCCAAATTCGTCCAAGAGATGGTAAGGCGTGTTGAATCCGTCGGAATGGTCCCCGTCATTAAACCGGATTGCTATGTAGCTTCAGCCTATGCCAATCGGTTTTCCAAGAAACCTTATCAGCCCCCATATGAGGATGGTGAGGTCATCGATGGCATTCAATAAGAAGCTTGTGCCGTTAGTTCATCGTGGTCAATTGGATCATACGAACTAACGGTTTTATTTTCCTTCTCACGGATTTGCCAATTGAAAGCAGAGAATAAAGGATTTCTGGGGCTTTTTATCGAAATATTGCAAGATCAGCCTTAGAGAGAAGGGAGCAGGACACAATGAGCAAAACATTTATTATAGAGGCCGTTATGTTAGCTGTTCATGGTCAATTAATGCTGCCAGGACAGCCAGTCACTTATATAATCCCTTATACGAGCATTCAGGAGCTATATGAGCTTCAGACAGGCAGTGAGCCTATTATGCTAGAGGAAGAAGACGATGGGTTTGTGAAGGAAATGATTGGTGAGCTGATTGCTTTCTTCGAAGAATCCTTTAATAAGAAAAAGATTGAAAAGGCGCTAACGATGCCTTGGCGAAAGAGTCCTCCGTTGCCGATCAATGACAATGTTACCTTAGAAGTTGTATTTGCTATTGATAATGAGGCGTATGGCGAGCAATTTGACCCCATTGAAACAGAATTAATTCTTACGGCGATTAAGGAACAGGCTGCTCTTCTGACTGATCAATTAGAACTGATTGAGAGGCTTATCGAAGCTGGAATCCCGGTTCAAGCATTTGATGTCGCCGATTTTGAGTTTGCCGTAGAAGATGACCATCAAGTATAGAAGGAGTTGAAAAGTGTTATTATGCGTGTCAAAGATCAAGAGGAGCTATTAGCCTCGCTGCCAGCAAACTGGTTTCCCGGTCAAAAGTGGACCTTGCGTGTCGGTGAAGGAGGCATGAATAATACAACTCGTTTTGTGGATGTGAAGGGTACTTCCTATGTCCTCAGGCTGTATGAGACACACCGGGATATGGATAAAATTAAATATGAACATGCGATTCTACTTGCGCTTGCTAAGCACAAAGCTCAACTATCCTATCGGATTCCTGTACCAATCGTGCTTCCAGAAGGAGGGACGATCGTGCAGTTGGAGGAGTTGGAAGGGAAAGGCGGGAAATTGGCCGCTTTGTTCACTTTCACGGATGGCTGCAACCCAACATGGGCAGATTCTGAACAAATAATGAATTTCGGTCAAGCGGTAGGTCAGCTGTCTAGCGTACTCGCTGCAATTTCTGTGGATTTAGCGCCTGTATACCCGCCTTATTACGAAATTGAGAATATTCATCCTCGTTGTACGCCGGAGGCAATTCGGACCTTCTGCCTGCAGCCGTCTGAACTATTTTGGGCCCAGAAGAGGCAGCTCTCTTACATCTATGAGCGCTTTGCCGCCTTTTATCAAGCAATTCCAGCATTGCGTCAAAAGCCACATCAACTTGTTCACGGTGATATTAATGGCTCCAATATGCTGGTTGATTCTGAAGGAAAAATAACCGCTGTCCTCGATTTTGAATTTATCACGATGGATGTGCGTGTGATGGAGTTAGCTGTGTGCCTATCTGATCTGATTGATCCGAGTATGTCTGGCGTGGAGCTGAGGCGCCATTGCGCGGCTTTCTATGAAGGATACTCTTCGTTCGTTCAGCTGGAGGAAGACGAGATTCAGCTGTTGCCGCTGCTCATTGAGCTGCGCAGGCTGGATGTGTTTATCCATTTTCTGGGCAGATATATAGATGGGGTGGATGCCCAAGGTGTATTGATCGATATCATCCACAATACGTTCGCGAAAACGAAGTGGCTGCAGGAAAACGCTACTGAACTTGTCCGTTTTTTGCAAGTAAAATAGGGTGACTAACCAAAAGGTAAGTAAGACACGTTTTTTTCAGTTCTTTTTTTGTTGCTTGGCATCGCCTATACTAGAACACAGGATACTTAATTTTATCAAGTAAGTTTCTAGGAAATCTCGGTGAATGGTTACAAGTAAGCATTCCACGATAATTTTGAGGAGGACAATCATGGTCTATCAAGCAAGTTCGACACGCTATGCAGAAATGAAATATAATCGTTCGGGTAAATCCGGTCTTAAGCTTCCGGCGATTTCGTTAGGATTGTGGCACAATTTTGGTGGCTTGGACATTCATGAGAACGGCAAGGCTATGCTGCTTCGTTCCTTTGACTTAGGAATTACGCATTTCGACTTAGCGAATAACTACGGACCTCCTCCAGGATCGGCCGAGGAAATGTTCGGCAAAGTATTGAAAAGCGATTTAGGGGTTTATCGTGATGAATTGATCATCTCGACCAAAGCTGGCTATCACATGTGGGAAGGTCCTTACGGGGAGTGGGGTTCCAAAAAATATTTAATCTCTAGTTTGGATCAAAGCTTGAAGAGAATGGGTCTCGAATATGTAGATATTTTCTATTCACACAGACCAGATCCCAATACGCCGTTCGAAGAAACAATGGCCGCATTGGATCAAATCGTACGTCAAGGCAAAGCCTTGTATGTGGGACTCTCCAATTATACAGCTGAGCAAACCAAAGAAGCGGCATCCATTCTCAAGGGTCTAGGTACGCCGTTGCTGATTCATCAGCCTTCCTACAGCATGCTGAACCGCTGGATTGAGAATGGCTTACAGGATGTTCTGGACGAGTTTGGCACAGGCAGTATTGCGTTCTGTCCACTTGCCCAAGGGTTGTTGACAAACAAATATGTCAGTGGAGTTCCAAGTGATTCTCGCGCCGGAGGGAAGAGTCAATTCCTGAATTCGAAGGATATCACAGAGGAAAAGCTCAATCAAATTACACAATTGAATGAGCTGGCAAGCAGCCGCGGACAAAGCTTAGCGCAAATGGCGCTTGCGTGGGTGCTGCGCGGAGAGCGTGTGACTTCGGCTTTGATTGGAGCTAGCCGTGTGTCTCAAATCGAAGAGAACGTAGCTGCTTTGAAAAACCTCGAATTCGCACCAGAAGAATTAGCAAAAATTGAAGAAATCCTGAAGTAATCTTCAGGATTCCGCTCGTTTATCAATCGCTTCTGACATCGTTCTATCCGTAAGATGCGCATAGATTTGTGTGGTTTCCGGTGAAGCATGTCCGAGCTGCTCTTGCGTTTTGTACAAGTCATTCTGTAAATAGTAATCCGTGGCGAAGGAATGCCGCAGCTTATGGACAGACAGGTAGGGCTTGCCGAAACGCTTGGCATATTTGATAACAAGTTCTTGGATCGCCCGTTTCGTCATACGTTCGCCTTCTTTTTTGCCATTCGCGATGGCAAGGAAGAGGGCTTTTTCTTTTTTAACCGGCTTATATTGCGTTTGTCGGACAGCCAGGTAATCCGTGAGCGCTTGAATCGCTTCATTACGGAAATAGACAGGGGTCTTGAACGTGTCATCATTCTTCCCTTTGCGATAAACGTAGGTCAACTTCTTTTTCAGATCAAAATCATCGACATTTAGATTAAAAACCTCGGATACACGCAGGCCCGAATTCAGAATGAGTGTAATGATGCAGGCGTCTCTGACTTTATTTAATTCATAAGAGTAGAGCGCTTGCTTGTTCGTTGCCACGTCATGCTCATACCCATGCTTCACATAGTCGATAAACTCAGCGATTTCTTCTTCCTGGAGCAGCTTGCCTTCAAGCTTTGCCGCGGTGTCCTTCGGCTTATGCGAACGTTTGATTTCTACCTTGGCCATCACATTGCGTTTCAGAAGCGGGTAGAAATTCTCGTCTTCCGCGATTTGGCTTAAATAATGAAACAAAGAACGCAAAGCGGAAAGCTTACGATTAATCGTCGTCTTCATATTAAGTTGTGCTTTACGAGTAGCTAAGAACATACGGAAATTGTCTACGCTGTCCATATGTAATTTCTCTAAGTCTTCCAGCGGAACTTGATTCATCGAGGAGGCTGAACTTAGTCCTTCCGCTAGCAGCCAAGACAGGAAAATCTCATAATCACGAACATATTCCAAAAGCGATGAAGGGGAGAGGTCCGGCAGCTTATAATTGATAAATTTCTCTATATACCAAGGCATAGTTGGAATTCTTTTCTCTAATTCTTGCCGATCTTTCACTTTAATAATATTCAATGGTGTCATCACCTCATTAGCTTCTATCTGCTGTAAGTATAGCAGTGGGGACGCAAAATTGGTAGATGAAGGTCGATAGTCATGAATAAAATAAGCCTGTTTTACTAAAATTAATCGGGTATGGAAAATTCAGCTGGGGGTATTTCAATGCCACAAGAGGATCATGAAAATGCAGAGCAACCGCAGCAAAGCTTTGATCAAATCAAAGAGGTTGCCTTAAAAGCAGAGCAAGCTGCTGAACAAACGCTGCAGGCTGCTCAGCAGCTTCATTCACAAGCTGCCGCTGCGGCTCTTTGCGAAACCGAACAACAGATTGAAGACCTTCAAAGCCAGATTAAGCAAGCCCAGCAAAAATCGGAAGATTTGAAGCAGGAATTAGAATCGACGGAGCAGTCCAACTAGGCATGCAAAGAGGAGCCCTCGGGTACTCAACCCCAATATGCACAATAAAAGGAGCCGATGACAATGTCGCGACGCCGACGTGGGCAACAAACTATGATGCAAAGTCAGCCATTTGGCAGCATGGGCATGGGCACACCCCAAGCAGCTGACCAAAAGGAGTCAAATTCTTACCCATCTGCCCAACAAACGAATGTGGCATGGAATGGACAACCGATACCGAATTATGCGGGTTATCAACAAACGAATCAAGGGAATCAAGGGAATCAGGGGCAAGCAGATTTTATGCCGCAAGCACGTAATTATACGAATCAAACGTACCAAGGTGGAAGGCCTGTTCCTGGATCTTCGGGGAATATGAACGCAGAGTACGGTGCTCGAAACACGGGCATAAACCACGCTGACGCGCGAAATGTAGGCTTCCAAGGCGGGTATACTGGTTATGACCAGAATGGTCAACCAACCCAATATGGCACGTTCATGCGTGATGGCACGCAGTATGGGGCTGGTCCACATACGATTGATCCCAATAAAGCGATCATTCAAGCTGTACATTATGGGGATGGCGGTATCAGCGCTGTGCAATTTCAAGATGGCAGGGTGGTCGATATTGCCAATGCCATTGCTATGACAGAAGCGGGTTATATTGAAGATGTGAATATCGGTAGGAATCGCGAGGGTGAGAAAACGCTAAGGTCATATCCGGATGGTGATCCGAGCAACAATTTATCCAACTTGCCTCGCTTTTAGCTCTACATTCAGCAGCTTGCCTTGTGCAGGCTGTTTTTTAATTCCATCATTAAAAAAAGCCGCCAATTGTTGTTGGCAGCCTGTGATCTATAAGCAAAGCTCAAAAATTAGCATTCTTTGAATACGATTACAAGTTACTTTTTTAAGCTTGCCAAATATTTAATTGCTACACCGAGTGCACCAATGTAATAAGCAATCAACAATATCCAGCCTGTAGGATCCATCGACTTCATATTAGCCAGTAAAAATAAAGGAAATACATAAAACAATAAGTCTTGGAGATAGTTCAGAATCAAGGTATAAGAGAAGGTACCCGCTTTGAGGGATTGATATAAGCCAACAAGAAAGCTAATCCCCATTAAGCCAACAACGACATACATGGCGTAGAGCATCAAACCAGTAAGTTCAAGTGTCATTTCGATTCACCTCCTTCTAGGAAGCTTCACTACTGCTATATCATATGCGGCAGCATGACAAGTCGTACATGGAGGGAGTGCTCATTTTTTAAGATAGGTTATATGTTTACATAATATTAGTTATGTTAACAAACTTAAAGCTGCATTTTGTTTCGATAAATGTGCGGGGAATCACCGACGTACTTTTTGAATAAACGCGAGAAGTAAAAAACGTCTTTGTACCCAAGTGAATCAGCGATTTCCTTAATGGAATTGTTTGTATTCAGCAAAATGTTTTTGGCTTCCGCCATTTTCAAACGGTGAATATAGGCATTGAGCGGGTAGCCGGTATACTCGCTAACAACTCTGCGAAGCGTGGATACGGAGATATGATGCCGTTTGGCAACGCTAGCCGCGTCGAACGTTTCAAACAACGAAGCGCCTAAATCATCCATGAGCGTGATGACTTGCTGGGTTTTTGTCGTTTCAGCCGGCACCTGCGCTTTTAGAATAAATTCAAACAACAGAGACTCAAGCAGCAGTGCCGCGCGATCGATGTTGTCAGCTAATCCGCTTTCCATGAGTAAGAAGATTCGCTCAATCCGGTTGAACTGGGTAGCATCCTCTGAACCAACCTGTTTGGCTATATCGACGTCGGTGAGCCAGCTATTCAGCCATTCCTCAATGCGGCTTCCTTCAAATGTAAAGTAGTATTCATCCCAGTAGCCATTGGCATCAGGTCCATAATTATAAGGCACATCTGGACGAAGGAAGAGTAAACTGCCTCGTTCCACACGTTGAACAATACCGCCATTCACTTGATAGGTGCCTTTGCCGCCAGCTAAGTAGATGAAAGCCCATTTTGTGAACTTCGAATCATGTCGAAAAGAGGTGCGTCCTGGCAAATGGCCAACATTATGGATGTACAAGGATTGCAGTTTAAGCTTGCTCGGATCGATAGGAATTGTAATGATTCTAAGTGGATAGGGACTGATCATATAGTCTATGTATCTTGGCATATCGTGCATTCCCTTCGTCATTACTCCGTGGTATCGTTGATTATGTATTTTTTAATCACATTAATTAATTCTTATTGTATATGATTAGACAATCCATGGAAAGACCGATAAGACGATTTGGAGATAGCCAAGAAAGAGAGCGGTAGGAATGACAATCGCATTGAAACGTTTATTAATGATGAACGTAAGTTCCAGTATTATTTTTAACTACATGGGCATTTTTATTAATTTGTTTATTTGGGAGAAAGGGCAGCAAATCTTCGATGTCGCCTGGTTTAATTTGGTGATGTTCCTCGCATGGGGCCTGGCATTCATGTATGGGGCCAAGCTTTTGGCAAGGTTTTCAATTGGATCGATCATGCGAATATCAGCAATATGTGCAGGAATTACCTTTGTCCTTCTATCCTGGGTGCACGTGGAGCCCAAGCTTCTGTATTTATCCTTGATCGCACTGCCTGTGGGCATAACCAATGGATTTTATGCTTCCGCTTCGAATATCGGCATTTCTTTATTTGGCAAAGGCAAAGAATTTACGGCGTTTTTTTCAGCTACGAATGTCATTGGGCAAATTATCGCGTTCCTTAACCCGCTATTATTTGCTTTGATTATCAAATGGATTGGTTTTTCAGGATCGTTTTTTGTGATGTTTCTGTTTATTGGAACGATGATTCTGGTCTCTTTTTTCATTCCACACATCTCGCTCAAAGAGGCAGACGAGGCTGTGTTTAGAAACTTTTCGATTCGCAAGGTATTCGTCACGCCAAGTCTGAAATGGATGATTCCTTCCCTGATTGCAGGCGGTTTTTTCATTCAATTTCAAGGCATTTTCTCGTTGATATTTACCTTTTCTGTGACGAAGGACAAACTAGCGATTGCGCTGCTGCAAATCATGTACACCGCTTTTACGGTAGCATCTGTCTACATCTATCAACGATTCAGCCGGACACGACGAATTTCCGATTCGCGGTGGCTCACCTTCGGTATGCTGGCAGCCGCTACAGGCTTCATGCTAGCGTTGTTCCCAAAGCCTTCAATCCTAATTCTCTCCAACATACTGACGACAATTGGGCTGTTTTTCTTCTTCACGATCTGGAGCTCGCGTCAATTTATTGCAACCAATCATTTGGAGCCTATTCAACAAGCGAGGTTTCTGGTGTGGCGGGAGCTTATTCTTATCATTTCAAGAATTTTCATGTTGGCGCTCATATTAGGCATAACAGATTTCAATGGTTTTGTATTTAAAGCCGTGATGGTTTTCAGCTTCTCTAGCGCTTTATTGATTCCATACTTCTCAAGTAAAAGTGATGCGTCTGTGAAGGGAATTGATTGTTAAGAAAGAGCAGGGGAAAATGAGCACTGGAGCGAATCATTAACTGTAGAATCGTCGGATCCTTCAAAGGAGATGGCGATTTTTTAATGTGAAATAGTGATTTTATTTAATTAACTACATTAAATATTAATGATATAAATAAAAAATATGAGCTTTTTTAGTCGTAATTTCACGGTTAGGAGAGATTTAATGGATCAAGCAGCCAAATTTTCACATCTATTTTTTTGGAAAAATGAAGAATGGGAATAATATTTGGCAACTCGATTCCAAACGATTGGGCTAAAGTATTAACTTCGATGGACGCTTCAGCAGATTGCAAAGGCCAAGGCTGATGGTCAATTTCACCTCGAAACACTTTTCCGCGGCGATCAACGCAGTACAAACAATAACGTTCCGTTAGCCAGTAGTCCAGCGTACCAGGCGAAGCCAGCCATATCTCAGAGGTAGGGCGATATACACCGATGAAATCACCTTGTTTGGCTCGTTTATCTTTGCGAATACTCTTGTAATGAACGGTATGGAGATCTCGAACTTGCACTTCGATATGAGCATACAAATAAGGCAGATGGAAAGCGAAACGGGCTGATTCTACCGCTGCACGATGAAAAGCGTCCAAACTGAAAAAATAGACACCAGGTTTTCCATTGATCGAGACATAAGTCCTCAAGTTAATTTCAGGAAATGCCGAGAAATAAGGTAAAGATGGGGTGCCTCTAGCTCTTACGCCAGACATATGAAAGGGAACAACGCCAATCCACGCAGATCCGTTGAACGTATCGATGGGAAGCTGGGGAGGAAGGAGCGGCCTCAGCAGTTCAACAGGGATAGGCCAATGAGCAAAAAGCAAATCATTCCAGGTTTGGTGCATGATCCATGGTTTATCAGGCAGCGGCCAAGGTCGGCTCATCGTAAGATCTTCTCCTGTCTGTAGTGGATATAGGGTTGTTTTACATCATCGTATTGATTCATGAGGCTGTTGTAAAGGATTTTATCGATGGATGCAGTTAAGATGGGGAATACTTCGAATATATGGTATAATGAAGCACACTAACTGGTCAGAAGGCAGGCGATTTCACAGCATGAATGGGCAAAATCGAAAAGATGTAGTACCCGGGATCGAAGTTCATATTGTTCTAAAACAAGATCAACGAAGTGGGAAGTTGACAAAGGGGATTGTGAAAGACTTATTGACCAATTCGCCAACACATCCTCATGGGATAAAAGTGCGGTTAGTCGATGGGCAAATAGGGCGAGTCAAACAAATTTTATCGCCAGCTAGGTGATATAGAATTCAGGGGGAACAAGGATGGCCAAACCAAAGGTAGCAAAAAGACCAACTCGGGATGAGTTTGTACTCGAAGAGATAGGGAATCAATTGTCTGAAGCAAAAATGGAGAATTCGGAAATCGTACTTACCGTATGGGGACGCGAGGAAACTGTTCGCGGTCTCATCAAAACGATGGATTCTCGAACAGGACGCGTACATATGGAAACGAGTAGTGGAGAATTAGATAAAGTACCTTTCATGGATATTATGAAAGTCGAATACCCGCGGGATTAAAAAGCCGGGAAGACACTTATTCCGTTTGCAGGATAACGGGATAAGTGCTTTTTAGCAGATTTAACCCGCTCAAAAAATTGCACTAAATCTATATTTAACGCAACTTAGATTGTAACGAACGGAGTGAACATGATTGGGGCAAGAATATGAGTACGATGATGAGTATTTGGAGCTTTTTGACTCCTGGATGAAGGACCAAGGATTCACCAAACGAACGCAACGAGCTTATCTCGGTGATGTGCGGTTATTTTTGGGTTCAGTAGAGAAATCATTGGCGAGCATGGAAGCTTTGGATGTTATGCGGTTTTTGACGAAAATGCGCCAAGGCGGCGCGGGGGATTCTGCGAGGAATCGCTATTTGTCATCGATTCGGACATTTTTCTCAGCGTTGATCGAGCTTCAAATTGTGCAGCATAATCCTTCTCTGAATGTGAAGAAATCCAAGGTTGAGAAAAATCAATTGCCAACCTTTCTGAGTGAGCAATTATTGGCTATATTTTTGCAATCGATTGAAGGGAAGTATCAGATTCGGAATGTCGCCATGTTCCTTTTGATGAGCTACGCGGGTTTACGGGTCAGTGAATTACACCGTCTGAATATCGCAGATTTCAATCGTTCAACAAACACCTTGCAAGTATTCGGCAAAGGACGGAAGTGGCGAGTCATCCCGCTCCCTAACGAGCTGGTGAAGGTATTGAACAGAGCACTTTCTGAACGGATCGACTCAAGGAGTGGGGCAGAACAGCCATTTTTTGTTTCCCAATTCGGCCGGCGTATTAGTATTCGAATGATTCAGACGATCGCGGAGAAATATTTCGAGGAGCTGAAGAAGCAATACGTTGAGCTCCAAGGCAAGTCAGTCTCGAGTCATAAGCTTCGTCATACCTTTGCTACCATGCAGGTTCTGGCGGGAACCGATATCCGCACGTTGCAAGAGCTGCTTGGTCATGCAAGCATTCAAACCACGCAAATATATACGCATGTCGGAGATAAGCAAAAGCAGGAGGCGATGAATCGGGTTTCTGCGTTTATTCCTGTTGGGATGGGGATTTAATTTGGGATGCTGCATGGTGTGGACTGGAGTTTGAAAAGGGGAGTTATTTTGTTTACATAATAAATAATATGTTAACAAGTATCATGCTTTGGATATTGCTGCTGCCCCTCCTAATAAATCATTGAAGCGCTGCTTTGTGCTCTACACGATGGAAGAAATTGTGAGTAGGTTATATTGTCCAGAGCCTAAGGTTAAAGGGCGAGTGGAAGTTGTCATAGCGAGCCCACAAAGTGAAAGTTTAGTGAGCTTTAAACAATTAGTTCTAAAACAAACAGCGGAACCTTCAGATCCATGAAAATGGAGTGGGGGGTTCTTTTGTTTGTCTAGGTATCTCGTTTTTGGAGTGAGAGGGAACTCAGATACGTTAAAACGTGAAAATAAAGGTGAATGACGATGAAAAGGAACTGAGGTCCGCTATTTATTCAAAAAGTCACATTTTTGTGGGAAAGGTGGAGGTATAAGACCCTATAGTTCCGCTTGGGCTTGAAAACCAGCCATTTATGTGAGAATAACGCCCTGTAGTTCCGTTTCGATCATAAATGAGTTCTTTTCTGGCTGAAGCTGAGAGGAGGAGGCGCGCACCGTATGAAAATGAAGAGTTAGACTAAATTTAGGAGTGTAGATGAATCGTAAAGAATACCTAGCCCAATATTTTTGTTTACATAACATATAATATGTTAACAAATATCCGTGACGACCATTTTACATAGTGTCCATAAGCAAATAGCATTTCAGAACACTTTGTATAATGCAAATCGCGAATAGAGTTATATAATATAACATATAAAGTAATTATTAATGACAACTACATAACGCGAGCGTTGGTAATATGAGGAGGGGTACCATGAGTTCAGATCTTTCCCAGCAGAAAGTGGAAATCTCGGTAGATGGCGTCTCCATGATCTTCGGCAAGAAAGGGAAGCAGGTAACTGTGCTTCAGGACATCTCCTTCGATGTCTATCAGAATGAATTTGTTTCCCTGCTTGGACCCTCAGGGTGCGGCAAATCGACGCTTCTAAGGCTGATGGCCGATCTGTTGCAACCATCCAGCGGGCAAATCATCATCCAGAAGGAGCATCCGCGAGAAGTGCGCCTGCGTCGAAAGTTCGGAATTGTCTTTCAGAATCCAACCCTGTTCGAATGGCGAACAGTGCGGGAAAACATCGAACTGCCCTTAGAGGTAATGGGCCAAGATCGTTCAGTGTACAGGACGGTGGTTGACCAATTACTTGAAACAGTCGGATTAATGAAATTCAAGGATTATTACCCGTGGCAATTAAGTGGAGGCATGCAGCAAAGAGTGGCAATTGCCAGGGCGCTATCTTTGGACCCGCCTATCTTATTTATGGATGAACCGTTCTCGGCGTTAGATGAGTTTACGAAAGAAAAGCTGCAATACGAGCTGCTTGAAATTAAAAGGAAAACGAATAAAACAATCGTTTTTGTTACTCACAGTATCCCGGAAGCTGTGTTCTTATCCAATCGGATATTGGTATTATCGGCTCATCCCGGCCGCATTCACTCGATTCATCCTGTCGAACTTGGCGAAGAACGTTCTCTGCAAATGCGGGAATCTGCAAGCTTTCATGCTATGACAGCCTCCATTCGAAATTGCTTCTATGAGGAGAGTGGCGCCAATGAAAATCAAATTGGCTAAACCTGCACCTCAAGGCGCGGTTGTTGCGGTGTGGGTAGCGTTACTGCTGCTCCTCTGGGAATTTATTGCTTGGCTGCTTCATTCCGTTATGCTGGTTAAACTGCCGGATTCGAAGCTTCCTTATTTGCATAAAGTCATCATCTCCTTACAAGACAATCTGCCAGTTTTAATCAAGCAAGGATTATTAACATTTGGAAATGCGAGCATCGGCTTCCTGATTGGGTCAGCTATTGGAATTAGCTTGGCAATAATCATGAGCCTCTCGAACACAATTGAATTAACATTGACGCCGTATATGGTTGCTTCTCAAATGATCCCGATCATCGGTCTTGCGCCGATTTTGTACGGCATTCTTCATGATCCTGATTTATCTCGAATAATGATGGCAGGATATGTGACATTCTTTCCGGTTGCGATCCATATGCTTCGGGGACTGCATAGTGTCCAACCGGAACAAATCGCGCTTATGCGTTCATTGGCTGCTACAACTTGGCACAGCTACGTGAAGCTTAAATTGCCCTCCGCGATGCCGGGGCTATTTGCAGGACTCAAAATCTCAGCACCGCTCGCAATTACAGCTTCTATTATTGTTGAGCTAATGGGAGCACCGAATGGAATTGGCGTACTTATGATTAGCTCACTTTATTATGGAGCAGCTCAGGTGTACATGTTCTGGAGTACGGTCCTTGTATCCATAGCGATCGGTCTTGTTTCGTTCTACCTGCTTGTTCTTCTGGAGCGGTGGCTTACACCTTGGCAGCCTGAATTTAGAGAAAGCGGGAGTGGAGGAACATGAAGGAAGTTTTGCTTAAAAAGGACCAATCCCCCTTGTCTTCTCATTCAAACGATGAATCAGCATCTTTCGGGACACTTAGCAACGGCGGAGTTATCCGCTCAACCACACTTTTCAAGCAAATCTCCAAGAGTTTTCCTTATTTATTCGGTTTATTTTTTATTCTCGCTTGGCAATTCAAAGGGTTCCATTACTTGTTTCGCTTGGAAAGGTATCAATTGCCGATTCCTTCGGACATCGTTAGGTCCATAAGCGATAATGGTGAAATTTTGCTTATTTACACGTTGTATACAGGAATCGAAATCGTTGGGGGATTTCTCATTGGCTCGTTGTTAGGCTGGCTTGCTGCGGTCGCGGCTTCCTATCGGCCTCAAGCTGGAGCGGGGGGGATTACGATCTTGGCTTCCATGAATGCAATTCCAATCGTTGCACTTGCTCCTATCATGAACAATTGGTTGGGAGATGGAGTTGCCTCCAGAATAGGTATCGTGTCAGTGATGACAATGGCTACAATGGCTGTCAGTACATACAAAGGGCTGCAATCCATCGAGTCGACATATCTGGAGTTAATGACTTCCTATGCGGCCAGCAGAGGGCAGCTATTTCTTAAATTGCGCTTGCCGAAAGCATTGCCCGCTATTTTCTCTGCCCTAAAGATTAACATGTCAACGAGCATAATTGGCGCCATTGTAGGGGAGTTTTTTATTGCTTCACGCGGCTTAGGCTACTTGCTATCGGACCAAATTCGCCTCGCGAACATGCCCTTAGCATGGGCTTGCATCGTCATAACGGCAATAGCAGGTATTTTTTTATACACGATCATTCAACTCCTGGAACGAACTTGTATACCTTGGTCAGTCACAAGACGCTGATTTAAATTGATATTTAACACAGCATCAAGGGATGTCTCCATCTATATACACATAGAAATAAAATAGGAGAGGATTGGTACGTTTGAAAAAGAGAATACCGACTGTCGGAGTAGCTGTGCTTTTAAGTATCGTGGTCAGTTTAGTTAGTGCTTGCGCTTCTGAAAAGTCAGTTTCAATGTCGCCCGACCCTTCACCCGCAGCCAGTACATCAAGTGCAACCAAGAATGAACCGCTCAAAAAACTGAAGATTCAGCTGAAATGGGTGCCGCAGGCTCAATTTGCGGGGATTTATGCAGCTAAGGAGAAGGGATTTTACAAGGATGAAGGGATAGATGTCGACATTGTGCCCGGTGGACCGGATGTGATTATCGAGCAGCAGGTCGTCAACGGTGCAGTGGATCTAGGCGTGTCCAGCTTCGATTCCTTGCTGGTGAATCGTGACAATGGTTTACCTCTTGTATCGGTCGCACAAGTAACGCAGAAAAGTTCCTATCGCTTGCTGTCCAAGAAATCAACAGGTATTGATACGCCAGCCAAGATGAAGGACAAAAAGATCGGGACATGGATGGGAAGCCAGCAGTTTCAAGTATTAGCTTTCATGGAGAAAAACGGGCTTGATCCAAAGAAAGATATTCAATTGGTCAAGCAAGGCTTTACCATGGATCAGTTTTTTGGCGATCAACTGGATGTGGCGACGGCAACCATTTATAACGAATATTATGTCGTGCTTGAAAGCGGCGTAAAAGAAGAGGACCTCAACGTATTTAATTTCGACGATGCGGGCGTTGCGATGCTGGAAGATACGTTGATTGCGAAGAAAGATTGGGTCGACAAGAACCACGACCTCGCGGTGAAAGCGGTAAGAGCAACGATGAAGGGCTGGATCTATGCCATTGAGCATCAAGATGAAGTTGTTGATATCGTCATGAAGAGCGTAACCGCTGGAAGTACTACGAAGCAGCATCAAACGACCATGCTGAAGGAGATGGCTAAGCTTGTGAAGCCAGAAGGTTTTACTAACGACCAAGTGGGATCATTCGTCGATGAATCGGTGAAAAGAACGGCAGATATCGCGCTGCAATATGGCTTGATCAAGAAACCGGCTGATCTTAAGGCAGCGCTGGATACAACGATTTTGGCCGCGAAGTAAAGTGTTAAAGAAAGGCGGATCGTGGGTAACGAATAACTGCGGTCCTGCTTTTCAGCATCTGAGGAGGGAAGCTGCAATGCCTGAGAAGGATACCGGTGAAATGGCGTCAAGGGAGCAACTGCTCGAGAAGGATCGCAAATATGTTTGGCATCATATGACGGCGCACAATGAGAATCCCATGATCATTGCCTCCGGAGAAGGCAGTTGGGTGCAGGATGTGGATGGAAATCGTTATTTGGATGGGATGTCCGGCTTATGGTGCGTGAATGTGGGGCATGGACGACAAGAAATTGCGGATGCTGCCGCTGAACAAATGATGAAAATTGCCTATACCACACTCGTTCAATCGCATATTCCAGCAATTGAGCTAGCGGCCAAATTAAATGAATGGTTGGATGGCGAATATCGAATCTTCTTTTCGAATTCGGGGTCGGATGCCAATGAAGTCGCTTTCAAAATTGCCAGGCAATATCATCATCAAAACGGCAAGCCGACGAAGCATAAGTTCATATCCCGGCATCGTGCTTATCATGGGAATTCGATGGGAGCCTTAGGCGCTACGGGGCAAGCACAGCGCAAGCTCAAGTACGAACCGTTAGGCGTAGGATTTCAGCATGTGCCGCCGCCGTATTGTTATCGCTGTCCATTTGGCCAAACCAAAGCAACCTGCAGCTTGCAATGCGCCAAAGCAATCGAGGATGCGATTGTATGGGAGGGAGCGGATTCGGTTGCCGGGGTTATTATGGAGCCTGTCATCACGGGAGGCGGGGTGCTTGTTCCACCGGACGAGTATTTGCCGGCGATTCGCAGCATATGTGATAAGTATAATGTTCTGCTCATCGTAGATGAGGTGATTTGCGGATTCGGCCGATCTGGCGAGAAATTCGGCCATCTGAATTACGGAGTGAGACCAGATATTGTGACCATGGCCAAGGGAATGACAAGCGCATATTCGCCACTTTCGGCAACTGCTGTTTCAGCTGAGTTGTACGAAACGTTCAAAGCTCATGAGACAACGAGCCACTTTCGGCATATTAACACCTTCGGCGGCAATCCGGTTTCCTGTGTGGTGGCTTTGAAAAACATCGAGATTTTGGAAAAAGAAAATTTGGTTGCACGCTCTGCCTTCATCGGGAACATGTTTCAAGAGCGATTGCAGCCGCTGCTAGAACACCCGAATGTGGGAGAAATACGGCGATTTGGATCTGCCTTGGGGATCGAGCTCGTCGAAGATCAAGCTTCGAAAATTCCAGCCACAGCTGAACGTGTAATGTCATTTATCGCAAGCTGCAAGCAGAAAGGACTCCTGATAGGCAAAAACGGAGATACGGTTCCTGGCTTTGCAAACATTCTTACGCTAAGTCCGCCGTTATCTTCAACCGACGAAGATATAGCTTTTATCATTGATACCTTACTTGCCGTGTTTGATATCAATCAAGAGAAAGGATGAAGCGTCTTGCCGACTTTACCTCACACACAAATTAACGCGGAACGATTGCATACACGCATTCAGGAACTTGCGCAGATCGGTAGAATCGGGGAAACAGGCGTATGCAGGCTTGCGCTGTCCAAGGAGGATCGTGAAGGCGTTGAGCTTGTAAAAGAGTGGATGGAAGAGGCGGGAATGGAAGCGTTCATCGATCCCTTCGCTAACCTTGTAGGCGTAAAGCGAGGGAGTCAACCGGATGCTCCCGTCTTAATGTTAGGGTCTCATATTGATTCACAGCCTTATGGCGGCCGATACGATGGTGCAATTGGCGTGCTTGGAGCTATTGAGGTCGTTCAAAGTTTATCAGAGCAAGGTTTTTCTCATGCGGGTGATATTGAGGTTGTTGCTTTCTGCGATGAAGAAGGATGCCGGTTCAACAAAGGATTGTTTGGTGTACGGGGAATGACAGGGAAGCTGGAAGCCGATGAACTGGACCGGGCGGACAAAAATGGCCTTACACGCCGGGAAGCCTTGATTCAGTTTGGATGCGATCCAGCTGGCTTTGAGGGCTACTCGTTTCAAGAAGGCCGTATCGGCGCGTTTCTGGAGCTGCACATCGAACAAGGACCCGTCCTTGAATCGCTGGATGAGCCTATCGGCATTGTCACTGGCATCTCAGGCCCTTTATGGCTCACGGTTGAATTGACTGGCTTCGCGGGCCATGCAGGCTCGGTTCCCATGTCCATGCGGCATGACGCGCTTCTAGGCTGCGCCAAAATTATCGTGGCGCTGAATGAACTCGTGCAGCGGAATCCAGGTGCACCCACCGTAGGGACGGTTGGCTCGCTTGCCGTGTTTCCGGACTCCCGCAATATCATTCCGGAGAAAGTTAGTTTCACTATTGACTTGCGTGACATTGATTTGATGCGAAGAAACGAGCTTGAAGCTGAGCTGTTAAGCGTGATCGAGAACGTATCCCTGGAGCACGGTCTGACTTATACCATTCGTGAGGATACCAACAGTGAACCCCGCTACTGTGCAGAGTGGATTAAAGAAACTTTGCGAAAAGAAGCCAAGGAGATGGGGGTAACGCCTCCGGAGCTGATGAGTGGACCTTTTCATGATTCACTAACGATGTCCTACGTATGTGATTATGGGATGATTTTCGTACGATGTCTGGAGGGCATTAGCCATAATCCCAAAGAGTATGCAAGTCCTAATGACATCACACTGGGGACGGAACTTTTATACCGGGCAGCTAGGCGAATCGCCGCGCCAGAAGGAGGCTTTCCGCTATGAGCAAGGTGAAGATCGGTCTCATTCAAGCCTCCAACGATGTACATGGAGACGAATCCGTAACTAAGCACAAAGAGCAAGCGATTCAGAAGCATATTACGCTGGTTCGAGAAGCTGCCTCCCAAGGCGCTCAAATCATCTCTTTACAGGAAATTTTCTATGGTCCTTACTTCTGCTCCGAACAATCAACCAGATGGTATGATGCGGCAGAGGAAATTCCGAATGGGCCAACAACTTTGCTGTTTCAAGCGGTTGCCAAAGAACTGGGTGTTGTCATCGTGCTGCCGATTTATGAAAGAGAGGGCATTGCAACGTACTACAATACGGCTGCAGTCATTGATGCAGATGGTGCTTATTTAGGCAAATACCGGAAGCATCATATCCCGCACGTAGCGGCGGGCGGCGGTTCTTGCGGATTCTGGGAGAAGTTTTATTTTAAACCTGGCAATCTGGGATATCCCGTATTTGATACAGCTTTTGCTAAAGTTGGCGTATACATCTGTTATGATCGTCATTTTCCGGAAGGCGCACGTGCGCTAGGTTTGGGTGGCGCAGAGATCGTATTTAATCCTTCTGCTACAGTCGCTGGGACTTCCGAATACCTCTGGAAACTAGAACAGCCGGCACATGCCGTAGCGAATGGGTATTATGTTGGGGCTATTAATCGTGTGGGGACGGAAGCTCCTTGGAATATGGGAGAGTTCTATGGTCAGTCCTATTTGGTCGATCCGCGGGGAACTATTGTGGCAATCGGAAGTCGGGATCAAGACGAAGTGGTCATTGGTGAAATGGATAAAGAATTGATCCGTGAAGTACGTCATGTGTGGCAATTTTATCGGGATCGCAGACCAGAAACGTATGACCAAATCACTAGTCTATAACTGCGGAGGTGGAGGAAGATGGGGACGGCATTTATCTCCTTGACCGATCTGAAACGAAATTTCACCGAGGTCAAAGCGGGCATGAAGCCCAAAGAGGCGATAGAAGAATCCAATCGTTGTTTGTTTTGTTATGATGCACCTTGCGTTCGTGCCTGTCCGACAGGGATTGAGATCCCTTCTTTTATTAAAAAAATTGCCTCTGGCAACCTCAAAGGCTCTGCTCGGACGATCATGGAGGCCAATCCGGTTGGGGCGACTTGTTCACGCGTATGCCCAACGGAGGAACTGTGTGAAGGGGCTTGTGTCCTCAATCATTCGTCCAAGCCTATTCTGATCGGACAGCTTCAGCGCTATGCCACCGACTGGACTATCCAGAATGAGCAGTTATTGTTTAAGGCGGGTGAAAGCAACGGGAAATCTGTTGCTGTCATCGGAAGCGGGCCAGCAGGATTATCCGCAGCTCGCGAGCTTGCCCGTTTCGGCTTCAAGGTTACTGTTTTTGAGGCGAAAGAGCAGGCTGGCGGACTAGACACCTATGGGATTGTTTCTTTTCGCTTGCCTCAAGAGATTTCACTCTGGGAAGTGGAACAGGTCCGGCAATTAGGCGTGGAATTCCGAATGAATACGAAGGTTGGCGTGGACATCGAAGCGGATGAAATCCTTCGTGATTATGATGCTGTCGTACTTGCCTTAGGCATGTCCAAAGTGCCAAATCTCGGTATTGAGGGCGAAGATTTGCACGGGGTTTATGATGCGATTGATTTTGTAGCGTCTACGAAAACCAAGGCGTTGTTGGATACTTCGCTTATTGGCAAACGAGTGGCGGTCATCGGCGCAGGCAATACAGCCATCGATGCGGCAACCTGTTCCGTTCGACTAGGTGCTGAGAGTGTGCAGATCGTATATCGGCGCACTCAGGAAGAGATGACCGCCTACGACTTCGAGTTTGATTTCGCCAAACAGGATGGTGTGGAATTTAAGTGGTTAACGGCTCCGAAACGGATTATCGGGGATGAAGCCGGGCATGTTGCAGCGTTGGAATGTCTCCGAATGGAGTTGGTGGAGTCGGAAAGCGGGCGCAAACAACCTATCCCCATCCAAGGCTCTGAGTTCCTTCTCCCTATTGATGCGGTTATTAAAGCCATTGGGCAAACGCGGCATTTTTCTTTAATAGAGCAGTTTGAGCTTGCTCATATTCGAGGGACTGTGAAAGTAAATCCGGAAACAGGGCAAACCTCCAACCCAAACGTTTATGCCGCAGGAGATATCATATTTGGAGAAGGCCAGGGAGAAGCCATGGTTGTCTCGGCTGCTCAACAAGGAAAGCTTACCGCCTACGCGATTTACAAGCAATTGCAGCATCTGCAAGATGAATCGGCTTAACGGCTGCTTAAGAATTGCCTAAAACGACAGCTAAATGAAACTGGAGGGAAGCAGCATGGCAGATCTTCGCATCAATCTTGCAGGCATTGTTTCACCTAACCCTTTCTGGTTGGCATCGGCTCCACCAACGAATACGGGATATCAGGTACAGCGGGCGTTTGAAGCTGGCTGGGGTGGCGCCGTTTGGAAAACGCTGGGTGATCCGATTATTAATACGTCTTCACGTTTTGCAGCTATTCATTTCAATGGGCAGCGGGTTGCCGGTTTCAATAATATTGAGCTGATTACAGATCGACCGCTTGAGGTGAATCTCAAAGAAATCTATGAAACGAAGAAGCGATTTCCGCATCATGCGATTGTGGTTTCCCTCATGGTTGAACCAAAAAGGGAGAAGTGGCATGAGATTGTGAAAAAGGTTGAGGCGGTTGGTGTTGATGGTCTGGAGTTGAATTTTGGTTGTCCGCATGGGATGGCAGAACGTGGAATGGGCGCAGCTTCGGGACAGCAGCCAGATCTGGTTGAAGCGCAAACCATGTGGGCGAAGGAGGCGGCGGAAACGCCTGTCATTGTGAAATTGACCCCAAATATCACAGATATTACAACTACTGCGAAAGCGGCAGTACGAGGCGGCGCAGATGCAATTTCTTTAATTAATACGATTAATTCCCTTGCCGGCGTAGATATTGACACCTGGAACACAATTCCTCATGTCGGTGGCAAGGGATCGCATGGCGGCTATTGCGGGCCCGCTGTTAAGCCAATTGCGCTCCACATGGTAGCGGATTGTGCAAGGAACTCTGGAGTCGGTGTACCGATTTCGGGTATTGGCGGAATATCCAATTGGCGAGATGCTGTAGAGTTTATGCTGATGGGCGCGACAGGTGTTCAAGTATGCACGGCAGCCATGCATCATGGGTTCCGTATCGTCGAAGACATGATTGACGGCTTGAATAACTATCTAGATGAAAAAGGTCTTGCTAGTGTCTCTGAGCTGGTTGGGAAATCCGTTCCGCGTTACTCCGATTGGGGGAACCTGGATTTGAATTATGCGGTCGTCGCACGAATTAACAACGATACTTGCATCAACTGCAATAAGTGCCATATCGCTTGTGAAGACACGTCTCATCAATGCATCGACATGTTGACGACGGACGACGGCCAGTCTTATTTGCAAGTTCGTGAAGAAGATTGCGTAGGGTGCAACCTGTGTGCGATTGTTTGCCCAGTGGAGGGAGCGATTTCCATGGTGGAAGTCGCCGGAACGGAGGCGCCTATGACTTGGAATGAGAGACAGGAGGCTATTAGCAAGCTGTCGGAAAGTAAAGAAGCCAACAACAAGGAGGCGGTCTAGCCATGGCCAAACTCATTAAGAACGGAATCATAGTAACGGCAGCTGATCAGTATCAAGCTGACATTCTTATTGAAAACGGGATCATCACACAGATCGGTCAGAGCCTTATGCTTGAAGGAGCTGAAATCATAGATGCTGAAGGACGATATGTGTTCCCTGGTGGTGTTGATCCCCATACACATCTCGACATGCCCTTTGGCGGAACGGTTACCGCGGACGATTTTGAGACCGGCACAAGAGCTGCCGCTTTCGGCGGGACGACAACGGTCATTGATTTTTGCCTGACGAATAAAGGGGTTCCGCTCAGTCAGTCGGTTCAAACCTGGCACGCTAAAGCCGCTGGCAAAGCCGTAATCGACTATAGCTTTCATCTGATGATTGCTGAAATCAACGATGATGTGCTTGCAGAGCTGCCGACTATGATTCATGAGGAAGGGATTACTTCTCTTAAAGTATTTATGGCTTATAAAAACGTCTTTCAAGCCGATGATGGAACGCTATATCGAACGCTGCTCGAGGCCAAACGGCATGGGGCGCTTGTTATGGTGCATGCGGAAAATGGCGATGTGATTGACTATTTAATTAAAGAAGCTCTTGAAGCAGGGAACACAGACCCTATCTACCATGCCTTAACGCGTCCATCGTTGATTGAAGGAGAAGCCACAGGGCGTGCCGCCAAGCTGACCGAGCTCGCCGAATCTCAGCTGTATGTCGTGCATGTGACTTGTGAGGAAGCGGTGGCGCAAATCGCCGAGGCGCGTAATCGAGGGGTCGATATATGGGGGGAAACGTGCCCACAGTATTTGGTGCTGGATCAGAGTTATTTGGAGAAACCTCATTTCGAAGGTGCGAAATATGTGTGGTCGCCGCCGCTACGGCCGCAATTTCATCAAGAGGCGTTATGGACCGCTTTGAAAAATGGGCAGCTTCAGACACTGGGCTCTGATCATTGCTCTTTTAATTTTATCGGACAAAAGGAGCTAGGTCTGGGAGATTTCAGCAAAATTCCGAATGGAGGCCCTTGTATTGAGGATCGTTTCTCCATTTTATATTCGGAAGGCGTGACTAAAGGGAGAATCACACTGAATCAATTCGTGGATATTGTGTCTACGCGAAGCGCAA
This sequence comes from Paenibacillus alba, assembly GCF_013204855.1. GTDB lineage: Bacteria > Bacillota > Bacilli > Paenibacillales > NBRC-103111 > Paenibacillus_E > Paenibacillus_E alba. The sequence goes on from NZ_JABMKZ010000003.1 coordinate 717,004, forward strand.
AACTTTTTGGCTTATTCCCGAAAAAGGGCACCATCGCTGTCGGCTCCGATGCCGATATCGTAATATTTGATCCAGCCGTGACCCGGATTCTGTCAGTCGAAACGCATCATATGCAAGTCGATTACAATCCTTTTGAAGGCTTGGAAGTGCGGGGAGAGCCCATTACGGTGCTGTCTCGAGGTGAGTATGTGATTGAGAATAAGCAGTTTGCTGGAAACCCCGGCGCCGGACAATTTATGAAGCGAAAGACGTATCCGTCAGCATCACGGACAGCTCTGCCGGAGAAAGCGGACATAGTTGATAAGGGGGCGACCCATGTCTGAGTATGAACAATTCAAGGCAGAGAAACAAAAGCTGGATGAATTTGCAGCCCAGAAGTTCAAAATCGTCCGTGTTAAAGAGGATCTAAGCGGTGCGTGGCTCGACTTTGAACATCCGGGCGGCGAACAAGCGCAAGTCCATGTGACGACGGCAAATGCAAGGAAATACTATGCGACTTTGCTTATTGCTCAGGAGACTCCGCAGATTTAATCCGTCAGCTCTGGTCCATGCAGGTATTCGTAGCCGTATAGAGCGAGTTCAATGGCCATTCGTTTATGCGGCTGCATATAATCATCGCCAAGCAGGGCAGCTATTTTATCCAGACGATGGTAAAGGGTTTGCCTCACAATGAACAATGCTTTGGCAGTTTCTTGTTTAGACCCGCTTAATGCCAAATAAACTTTTAGTGTCTTTAATAATGGGCCGCTTTTTTCCTGATCATAAGTTAGCAAGCTGCCTAGATAGTCGTCAATAAAAGCCTCCAGGGATCCGCTTTGTTTCATTTTGATCAGAATTTTATACACGTGCAGCTCATGATAAAAGGGCTTCGCCAAAACGCCAATATCCCTCTGGATGGCAATGGTTTCTTTGGCTGACTCGAAACTCTCCTGGGCACGCAGTGGATCGCTTATTGCTTTGCCGATACCGTAAATGTAAGAATACACAGACGTTTCCTGATGAATTTCTGTCTTTTGAAGGCGTTGAATGGCTCTGGCTATTCGATCTTGAAAAGGGGCCGCAGAAAACTGATCAATGAGAACAAATACAAGAAGATCGTTGATCACGGTTGGCATCAGATGAAAGCCTTCGCTCTCGAAAAGTGCTCTTGCGACCATTTGTTTTTGCAGCAGATGCGTTTCCTGTTCTTTAAAGGTGGATCTGCCTGTGAGGCTGTCAAAGACACATACGATGAATTGGTTTAACTTCATAGTGGGCTTGAGTGCCAGCAGATACTCGCGTATTTCAAGAGGCGTATGTTTACCGCTCAACCAATCGGCAATCCAGAGATCTTGCTTGTGGCGTGTTTTCTCTTCCAAATACCTAGTTCGCATCATTTCTTGCGCGATCGCGGTGGCGAATCGGTCTAGAGCAAGGACTTGATATTCGCTAAGCTCTTGTTCGCTATATAAGAGCAAATCAGCGAAAAGTCTTTCCAAGGCAAGAATTGGGCGATGTGCCAGCTTTTTTTGGATATCAAGAAGTTGGAACATCTCTCCGCAAATCCATTTCTCATAAAAGGCTGCGGCTTGTGTCGCAGGCATCGGAGGGACGAATTGAGCGGGCTCGCCATTCGGGAAAAAGGCAACTTGCGATTGTGTTGTTTGATGCAAAAGCGTTAGAAGCGGCTGTAACCCTTTGCCTGATAGCAGGAGCTGATTCAGCTGGGTGGAGAGGAATTCTAGTTCGGAGACCATTTTGTGATGCTGATGGATAAAATAAGCGTGCAAATCCTGGGTAATGTCGATATATCTTACTTCTTCATGAAAAAAGATAAGGGGAAAGCTTTCGCGTTGAGCCAATGCCTTCATGCGTTCAATCGGCTGCTTCGTGTAGGTGCCTAATTCAATGCATAATCCCGAAGCGCCGCTGTCGATGAGCTGTTGCAAGAAAGAGATACTAAGTTCCTCGTCATCATGCCAACCGATTCCAGTGTGAAGAATAAGCTCATTGCCGTTGAGTAAATGACCGACTTGAGGCACTTCCATAATGTGGACCCAACGAACCGTGCGATTCAAAGCTTGTTCATTTGCGATCGCTTCGGCTTTGTGAAACAAAGGGCGCTGTAAAATATCTCGGACCGTTAATTGGAGAAGTGTCTGAACCATAGGCATTCACCACCTTAATGTTAAGAAAGTTAACGTCACAACTTGGAAAAGGTAATTTCACCTATTATACAATGTGTCTAATGACTTGTGTGGAAATTTTGTTTCAGCTAGGAGATGAACAAGGATGAAGGTCTTGCAGAATCTGATTAATGGGGTTTGGCGCGATTCAACGAGTGAAGTTACGAATGATGTGATAAATCCAGCAACAGGTGAAATATTGGCAAAGGTGCCCTTGTCATCCGTTGAGGATGTGGAAAATGCGGTCAATGCTGCGCAGCAAGCCTATGAGGACTGGAGCCGGACACCTGTACCCAAGCGAGCGCGTGTATTATTTCGCTATTGGCAGCTCTTGCAAGATCATGAGAGAGAGCTGGCAGAACTCATCACGGCCGAGAACGGGAAGAGCTACAAAGAAGCATTGGGTGAAGTTCTGCGCGGTATCGAGTGCGTGGAGTTTGCGGCAGGCGCACCTTCGCATATGATGGGTACAACTTTAGCGAATATTTCGGCTGATATGGATTCGGAGTTATTTCGTGTGCCGCTGGGTGTAGTTGGTGGCATTACACCTTTTAATTTCCCTATGATGGTACCTTGTTGGATGTTTCCATTAGCTATCGCGTGCGGAAATACCTTTGTATTAAAGCCGTCAGAGCGAACGCCGCTTACAGCAATGAAGCTGGCCGCTTTGTTTCAGGAAGCGGGACTTCCGGATGGCGTGCTTAATGTAGTACATGGTGCGCACGATGTCGTGAATACGCTAACAACGACATCGAAGGTAAAAGCGATTTCCTTTGTAGGCTCGCAGCCTATCGCCAAATATGTGTATGAGAAGGCCTCATCGGCAGGCAAGCGGGTGCAAGCATTAGCAGGGGCAAAAAATTATCATATCGTCATGCCCGACGCTCATATCGAGAAAACGGTTGAGAATATTATCATGTCTTCCTTCGGAAGCGCTGGAGAACGCTGTATGGCCTGCTCAGCTGTAGTTATCGTCGGTGATGCGGAACCTTTTGTAAAGTCGCTTCAGCAATCTGCTGCCGGAATGGTACTTGGCAGTGGCATGGCCGAAGAAGTAACGCTGACGCCAATTATTCGAAGTGAGCAGAAAAGTAGAATCGAGGCTTTTATTGATAAAGGTGCGGCAGAAGGGGCTGAGCTGCTTCTTGATGGGCGAACAGCTGAAGCGTACGGAGGAGAAGGCTATTTTCTTGGAGCAACCATTTTCGATCATGTAGAGCCGGAGATGACGATTGCGAGGGAAGAGATTTTCGGGCCGGTCTTGTCACTCTTTCGCGCCGCTGATTTAGAGGAGGCATTAGCTTTAGTCAATCAGTCGCGATTTGGCAATTCGGCTGTCATCTATACAGAGAATGCCAAAGCCGTGCGGAAATTCCGCGAGGAAGTTGAAGCGGGGATGCTTGGTGTGAATGTTGGCGTTCCGGCTCCTATGGCTTTCTTTCCATTCTCAGGCTGGAAGGATTCCTTTTATGGTGATCTGCACGCCAACGGCAAAGATGGTGTGGAGTTTTATACGAAGAAAAAAATGATCACGTCACGCTATTTTTAACTTCAAATAGGGCAAATGCCAGATAACGAGGACCGCGGGCAGCTGCGGCCTTTTTGCTATTTAATTATTATAAGTAAATCTTACATTGTCGGTTTTGTGACAATTTAGTATGATTGACTGTACGACTGGAAAAGGAGGGAATACCTTGTATTTTCATTAATAAAACAATTTAACCGCATGAATATTTAATGTCATAAATTATATCTGGAGGACCCTGCATAATGAATTACAAAACAAGTAAGAAGAATACGATGGGGCAATACTCTGAGCTGCTCAGCCGATATTTGTTCCCTCAGAAAGGGACGCTCGTTCTCTTAACGATTCTGCTTTTTGCTTCGATCGGATTGCAGCTCATAAACCCTCAAATCATTCGCTATTTCATTGATACGGCACAATCGCAAAGCTCGCTGCAGCCGTTGATTTCTGCCGCTGTTTTCTTTATCGGATTCTCGCTTGTTCAACAATTGGTTTCTGTAATCGCTACCTATTTCAGTGAAAATGTTGGATGGAAAACGACAAATAACCTGCGTGTCGATTTGGCCGCGCACTGTTTGTCACTTGACATGTCTTTTCATAAATCGCATACTTCCGGATCACTCATTGAACGCGTGGATGGGGATGTTAACGCGCTGGCAAACTTCTTTTCAAGTATGATTATTCATTTATTAGGAAATCTGCTGCTGATGGCCGGCATTATTGTTTTATTGTTTCGGGAAAATTGGTTGATCGGGTTGGGCATGGCTTTTTTCGTCGTTTTTGCCGTCTTTATGATTCAGTGGATCCGTAAATTTGCAGTTCCCGTATGGGCCAAATGGCGGCAGGCCAATGCTGAATTTTACGGCTTTATTGGGGAACATTTGGAAGGTACAGAGGATATTCGTGCCAATGGCGCCGTTGGGTTCGTTATGAATCGGTTCTATACGATGCTTAGGAAGATGCTGCCGCTCAGAGTTAAAGCGTTTCTTGGTTTTTGTGCGATGTGGAATATGTCGATCTTCGTCTTTGCACTCGGGAATGCGATGGCTTTTGGGATTAGCGCGTATTTGTGGCACAACCAGCAAATCACTCTCGGAACCGTCTACCTTATATTTTTCTATACGGAGCTATTAGCAAAGCCAATCGAGAAAATCCGCACACAAATGGAGGATTTGCAAAAAGCAGATGCGAGTATTTCTCGCATTCGTGAGTTATTTGCTACCCAATCCGAGATCGTGGATGGTCCTGGCGCGTTAATTCCTGAAGGAGCGCTTAGCGTTGAATTCCGCGATGTAACATTTAGCTATGATGGTGATCAGCCAACGCTCAAAAGTTTGAATTTCGTATTGAAACCTGGTGAAGTTCTTGGATTACTTGGAAGAACGGGGAGTGGGAAATCAACGATGGCTCGTCTGCTGTTGCGTTTCTATGATCCACAAACCGGGATTATCGCACTAGGCGGGACCGATATCCGAAGCGCCAAGCTGTCCGATCTGCGCAAACGCGTAGCTTTGGTGACACAAAACATTGAAATTATGCAAGGGACCATCCGGGACAATCTAACGTTCTATGATGAGTCGATTTCCGATGAAGCGATTATTGAAGTGCTGAAGGAACTTGGACTTGGTGCCTGGTATGAGGCGATGCCAGAAGGCTTAGATACGAATTTGGCCTCGGGCGGAGGAAGCCTGTCCGCTGGCGAAGCTCAGCTCTTGGCCTTTGCGCGGGTATTTCTAACCAATCCTGGTCTTGTCATCATGGATGAAGCTTCCTCCAGACTGGACCCCTTGACCGAGCAGCGCATTGAGAAAGCTGTTTCCAAGCTGCTGACGGAACGCTCCTGCATCATGATTGCGCATCGCTTGGCAACGGTACAGCGGGCTGACCATATTTTAATTCTCGATAGTGGCCATATTCTGGAGTCAGGCAAAAGGGCAAGCTTAGCCGCAGATCCGAACTCCCGCTTCAGTCAACTGCTTGCCACCGGGCTAGAGGAGGTATTGGTATGAATACCTATCAGTATTTATGGCGGCTTATCATGTATCGCCCCCTGCGGTATTTCATTAATGCGATCGCCTGGACGATCATTTATTTAGCACCAATTGCACCTGGACTTCTGACCAAAGAATTTTTTGATTCTTTAACAGGAAATTCCAAGCTGGGCTATGGGGTATGGGGGTTGATTGCTCTGCTCATGGCTGCCGCTGTTGGAAGAATTATCCTCATTGTCATAGGCTTTATCACCGATGTGAATTTCCGCTTTCGGATGGGGATGCTGCTGCGACGCAATTTGCTCGAGCATGTGCTGAAGCAGCCAGGGGCTCAGGCCATTCCCGTGTCTCCGGGTGAAGCCATCAGTCATTTCCGCGATGATGTAGATCAGTCGGAAGAGGCGGCAAGCTGGTCTGTAGATGTGTTCGGTATGACATGCTTTGCACTCGTATCTGGCTATATTTTAATTCGGATTGATGCGCAAATGACGCTGCTCGTGTTTATGCCGATCGTCTTCGTTATCACGGCTGCGCAGCTCGCAACGGTACGTCTACAGAAGTATCGCGCTGCGAGTCGGGAAGCGACCTCCAAAGTAACTGGCGAAATCAGCGAGATGTTCGGCAATGTTCAGGCGATTCAAGTAGCTGGCGCAGAGGAACGCGTAATCGCACGATTCCGCAGCTTTGGTGACAATCGGAGAAAAGCGATGCTGAAGGATCGGTTGATGACTGAAGTGCTGGATTCGATCTTTTCCAATTCCGTCAATCTAGGAACAGGGCTTATTCTTTTGTTAGCTGGGACCAAAATGAGAGCTGGGACTTTCACAGTCGGCGACTTTGCTTTGTTTGTTTATTACTTAACGTTTGTGACACAGTTCATTTCGAATGTGGGCAAATTTATTACGTATTTTAAGCAGATGAGCGTTTCGTTGGAACGGCTGACCTTCCTATTGCAGGGCGCATCTGCCAAGGTTCTTACGATGGTAAATTCTTTGCATTTGAAGTCAGGAAGCCCGCTTCCGGCAATGGCCGAGGGTACAGATAAGCGTGAAGATCATCTTCAGCAGCTTGATGTGCGGGGGCTGACGTACGCTTATGCCGATACAGGCAGAGGGATTTCGGACATCCGCTTTAGTTTGAAAAGAGGATCGTTCACGGTAGTCACCGGAACGATAGGGTCAGGCAAAACCACGCTGGTCCGCTCGCTCCTAGGGCTGCTGCCCAAGGGTGAGGGGACGATCGCGTGGAATGGTGTGCCCGTCGAAGACCCGGGCACCTTCTTTACACCTGCGCGGAGCGCCTACACCGCGCAGGTGCCGCGGCTTTACAGCGATACGCTGCGCAACAATATTTTGCTCGGGCAAGCGGAGCAAGGCGATAGCTTGCAGCAATCCCTTCACGCGGCGGTCATGGAATTCGATGTCGCGCAGCTGCCTGGCGGGCTGGACACCGTCATCGGTCCGCGTGGGGTGAAGCTATCCGGCGGCCAAGCGCAGCGGACGGCGGCAGCGCGCATGCTCGTGCGCGACGCCGAGCTGTACGTCTTCGACGACCTGTCGAGCGCGCTGGACGTCGAAACGGAACAGCAGCTCTGGGAGCGAATGTTCCAGCGTCGAGCCGATGCGACTTGCTTGGTCGTATCGCATCGCAAAACAGCGCTGACACGCGCCGACCACATCATCGTGATGAAGGATGGCCGCATCGAAGCTGAAGGTACTTCGGAGGAGCTGCTGCTCCGCAGCGAGACGTTCCAGAAGCTGTGGTACGGTGATGAGCGCCAGACGGATTAAAAAGAGAGGGCTGCTCACAAGTAGAATAACTACTTGAGGGCGGTCCTCATTGTTTTCGCCATGTGAAGTACTCGAGGAAAAAGTCATTTGATAGGACAGCTGGTTTAATAAGTCCTGTATTTGGAAGGTGAGCGGACGGACGGAAAGGGCTTCAAAGTGCTAATAGGCGGAAGAGGGCAGGTAATTAATGTCGTATGAGATAGACTACCTCTACAATGTGAAGTGTTGATGTTGATTGTAAGCATGAGCTTTAACTTGATAAGCTGCTGCGGTTCTGAAGATATGTTGTTACTGCTGTTTTGAAGAAAAGCCTGCGATTGTGCATCTTTTTTCGCTTGATTTCATCTGTTGGAGGCAAATTCCTGCGATAATGCATCTTTTTCTGGCATATTTCCCATTTCAGGCTCGAGATGCATAAAAAGCCTGCACAATTGGTTACTACTCAGGACCCCGACTAAAAAAGCTGAAATTACCAACGTAAGCCAATTGCAGTGATGTAAGAATAGGATGATTTTGTTTGACCAACGTGGAGATAAAACTTCGGATGGTCGCAAAGAAGCCCGGGGTTATTTCCGAACGAAAACAGCCAGATATTTTCCGCTTAACGGCAATCATACGTAGATCACGTTCGGATTGGTTATTA
>NZ_JABMKZ010000031.1 GCF_013204855.1 Paenibacillus alba
ACGTGTTACTCACCCGTCCGCCGCTAAGCATTCCCCGAAGGAAATACTCCGCTCGACTTGCATGTATTAGGCACGCCGCCAGCGTTCGTCCTGAGCCAGGATCAAACTCTCCATAGTAGCGAACGATTGCTCGTCCGTATATCTGAAAGCTGAAATGCTCATTGACTTGCTAGCGAGATTTTGCAATCTCAATTGTAGTCACTGCGTGACTGAATTTGCTGATTTGCTTCATTCATTTGTTCAGTTTTCAAGGAGCTTTACTACGTTACCGTTTAAAGCGTTAATGTATCGCTCTTGCGGTGACAAGAACATATATTATCAGGTTTCAAAACGAATTGCAAGCGTCTTTTTACATCCATTATCTTACATCCTCAAAAACCCCATGGTTGCGGTGTTTTGACGCCAAATCCCCTCTTTACCAAGCAAGTGAACGCCGCCAATCCAGTCATCTATGCCACTTAGGAAAAGATGATCCTGTTCACACCCAAGAACAAGCTTGCCCCATTCCGTTATTCTCACTCGCCAATTCTCGAATCCGGGTGGCAAAGGATCTCCGTATCTCGGCAGGTTGTCTCCTCCGATTAATTGAACCAAAGGAACTTCGCATTGCCGGAGGTCCTCGATGATACTCCAAAACTGCAAATCACCAAGACCATATCCGCTAATGCTTTTACTGATTTGATGAAATAACTGCGAGATAGGCATTTCTGCTTCTGCCAACAGCGTCAGAATAAGCTGCTGGATGGCATTCAAGCCATTAAGCTTAGATGGATAACGATCATAATTGGCCTGCAGGGCCTTTTTAAGAAAAGGAAAAAGGGATAGGTCTTCTTCTATTAAAGAAGCTAAAGGCAACGGCTCAGAAGCCGAATAGGCTGCCCATACTTTGTAAGCAAGGCGAAGTTGATCTTCTTGTACTGGCGCCCACTTGTGATGAAGACTTTTTATTTGATCAACTGTCAACTGCCCTAATCCATAAAATAAGTCTATGCCGGGAAACTCGCCAATGTTCAAAAGAAAGAGTTGAAAGGCTCGACTGGGCATCGCATACATCCGTGACAAGAGATAGTGCAGCATCAATTGATCGTAAAGGTCATGCTCCAACCAGAGAACAACTTCACTTACATTCGTCGCGAGGTTATCCAGCGCTTCCTCCTGCTCTCGTACCGCAGAGGAAAATAACATTTCCGGAATACAATGCCGGCGATTCATATAAGCTGCACGAATAGGCAAAAGGACACTATCCGACATCTGCATGCCGATAGGTCCTTCATAAAGAGATTCACGCCACACCAAAATATCCCCATCGATACCTGAAGCTCGAAGCTTATCGCCGAAAGCATCACCATTAACAATATGAAGCAGCTTGGACATGGCGTTGTCTCCCCCTAATCACTACTGAATTTTAACTTTCACCCAACAACTGCAAAAGCTCTTGCTCATCGTCAATAATACGAATGCCCAGTCCTTGTGCTTTGGTCAGCTTGCTGCCGGCACTTTCCCCAGCGATGACGACATCCGTTTTCTTAGAAACGCTGCCGGATATTTTGGCGCCAAGAGCTTCCAGCTTCTTCGCACATTCGTCGCGTCCCATGGTTGACAGCGTGCCTGTAAGGACGATGGTTTTACCGAAAAACGGATTATCCGGACTAGCCAGAACGACAGCCGGTTCATCGGCAATCGGATTAACACCTGCGGCGAGCATTCGTTCAATGCTGGACACCATCACAGGGTCGCGGAAAAACGAATGAATGCTATCGGCAACAATTCCCCCTACGTCAGGAAGGGCGATAAGCTCCTCCGGCGCAGCCGCCATGATCTTCTCTAAGCTGCGATAATAGTCAGCCAGCACCTTGGTTGTCGTCTTGCCCGAGTTGGGAATCCCGAGGGCGTAGAGGAAGGAGGCGAGATCACGAGACTTGCTCTTCTCCAGCGCGTCCAGAAGATTACGCGCCTTCTTCTCTCCAAAACGATCGAGCTTGACGAGATCGTCGAATTGCAACGTGTAAAGATCCGCAGGATCATTGACACCCAGCTCTTGATGCAGCTGTGATGCGGTCATCTCGCTGAAAAATTCAATATCCATCGCATCGCGCGAAGCGAAATGCGACATCCGGCCAACGAGCTGCGGACTGCAGCCTAGACGGTTCAGGCAGAAGAGATGAGCCCCGCGCATCTCCAGCTCACTGCCGCAGGAAGGACAGAACGTCGGAGCGACAATCTCTTCTCCGTCATTCTCCTCGGTGACTTTGCCGAGAATCTCCGGAATGACGTCATTGGAGCGGCGGATGTAGACGAGGCTGCCCAAGGCGTGCTTGAGGTTTTTGCGCTCGATATCGCCGACATTGTTGAGCGTACAGTTCTGTACGGTAACCCCTGCGAGATCTACGGCCTCAACGCGGGCCAGCGGCGTGATTTTGCCGGTGCGGCCGACTTCCCATGAAACACTTTGCAAGATGGTTGTTGCTTCTTCGGCTTCGAACTTATACGCGATCGCCCAACGAGGGAATTTATCCGTATATCCCAGCACTTCTCTTGTTCTCATATCGGTCAGCTTCACTACGCTTCCGTCGATCAAGAAATCGAAGGTGAGGCGTTCTTCCGCAATCTGCTCCAGTTCAGCGCTAACTTCCTCAATCGTGCTGAAATACCGCGTACGATTGCTCACTTTGAAGTGATTGTCACGGAGAAATTGAACCATATCAAAATGATTCTCAAATTGGATGCCGTCCGAATAACCTACATTGTAGATAAAGGCGTTCAGCTTCCGCTCTGCCGTTACTTTAGGATTCAAGTTACGCAGAGCTCCAGCTGCTGCGTTGCGCGCGTTTTTGAGCGGATCTGCGCCCGTCTGGTTGTACGCCTCAAGCACGGAAAGGAACATCAGGCCCTCGCCTTGAACTTCAAGAACTCCTTGGTCATAGGGAATCTCCAAGGGAACGGACTTAATCGTTTTGACTTGGGCTAAAATACCTTCGCCGATCGTTCCGTTGCCTCGTGTAGAAGCTTGGACGAGTTTCCCCTGTTCATAGGTAAGGTTCAGCGTGAGACCATCGAACTTCAGCTCGACAACAAACGTAGGGTCTGGCAGCGGCTGTTCAGGATTCTTGCTGTTGTAATCCGCGATTAGCTTGAGTACGCGCGTGTGCCAGGTTTGCAGGTCCGCAGCGTTCTGCGCTTTGTCCAAGCTCCAAAGTCTTGCCAAATGACGGTGCGGCTCAAAGCCTTTAAGAATGTCGCCGCCCACACGCAGGGTGGGCGAGGATGGCAGGATGGTTCCTGTCTCCTTCTCCAAGGCGGACAGTCTATCATAGAGAGCATCCCACCCCGCGTCTGTAATGGTGGGTTGATCCAGTGTGTAGTAATTGTGATTGTGCTTATTGATTTCTTGAATGAGGGTTTTCATTGCCGCGATGGCATCTGTCATTACGGGCTCTTCCTCTCTAATGGGAAATAGGGAATTGGGATTTCAACAGATGAACTCATGACCTATTGTTTGGTAATCGGCGCGAATTTAGCCAACAGGCGCTTCAAACCTACTGGCGCCGGGAAAGCAATCTGCAGCTCGGTGTCATCACCCGAGCCTTTGACGGACACGACGGTGCCGATGCCCCACTTGCCATGCGCCACTTTGTCGCTGGCTTTGTAGTCTGGCACCGCGCCGCCTGCGGCCGGCTGGGGAGCCCGGAACGCAGCCGGTTTGGCGGCGGCTGCAGGGCTTGGCGCAGCCGGTTTGGCGGCGGCTGCAGGGCTTGGCGCAGCCGCGCCAGCAGATGGCCGTCCGAAGGAGGACGGCGTGCCCCAAGCGGACGAGCCTGTCGTACCGCGGCTCGTCGTCGATGCAGCGCTGCTGCCCCACGAGCTGCCGCCGCTGCGGCCAGCTCGCGAGAATCCACCGCCGATGGCGTTGCCGCTCGTGACGTTCTCCAGGAGTTCCTTCGGAATCTCCTGGAGGAATCTCGACGGCGCGTTCGCCGCGGTGCGGCCGAAGAGCGTGCGCATGCGTGCGCATGTGAGGAACAACTCTTGCTCGGCGCGCGTGATGCCGACATAGGCCAAACGGCGCTCCTCTTCGAGCTCTTCGTTGTCGGCAAAAGCACGGCTGTGCGGGAAGACGCCTTCTTCCATCCCGATGATGAAAACAACCGGGAACTCGAGTCCTTTGGCGCTGTGCATCGTCATAAGCACAACGGCATCTTGTTCTTCTTCTGGTTTTTCTTTGTCCAGTGTGTCAATATCCGCAATCAGCGCCAGATCGGTCAAGAAGGAAATGAGAGACTTGTCCTCATTCCGCTTCTCAAAGTCCATCGTCACAGACAGGAATTCTTCAATATTTTCGAGACGAGCCTTGGATTCAATCGTATTCTCGCGCTGCATTTCGAGGCGGTACTGCGACAGCTCCAAAATCTTCTCCGTCAGCTCGGTAACCGATAAGTATTCAACCATACGGTTCAGGTTTTCAATCATTTCACGGAAATCAGCCAAAGCGTGCTTCGCCTTCGACGTAATTTCAAGCGAATCAACTTCCTCCAGCATCGCATACAGCGAAATCCCTCTTCGCCCTGCCATATCCGCCACTCGGTCCATCGAGGTATCGCCAATGCCCCGCTTCGGTACGTTGACGATACGATTCAAGCTGATATCATCGTCTGGATTTGAGATTAGGCGCAAGTACGCCAAAATGTCTTTGATCTCTTTCCGATCATAGAACTTTACGCCGCCAACGATAGTGTATTGGATATCGGATTTGATCAGAATTTCCTCAATGACCCGGGATTGGGCATTCGTCCGGTACAAAATCGCATGATCACCGAACTTCTTGCCGTTTGACTTATTTTTGTTAATCTCATTCGTAACAAAATAGCCTTCTTCATACTCGGTATCCGCTTGGTACAGCTTAATGCCAACGCCGCCCTCTTTATCGGTCCACAGGTTTTTGGGCTTGCGGCCTGTGTTGTTCGCGATGACTTTATTAGCCGCCTGCAGGATATTCGAGGTTGAGCGATAATTCTGCTCCAATAGAATGGAAGTGGCATTCGGATAATCTTTTTCGAAATTAAGAATATTCGTAATATCAGCCCCGCGCCAACGGTAAATAGACTGGTCACTGTCCCCTACAACACAAATTCGCTTATGTTTGGCCGCGATCATCTGACACAGCATGTACTGTGCTCTGTTCGTATCTTGATACTCATCCACATGGATATATTGAAATTTGTTTTGGTAGTAATCCAGCACTTCCGGAACTTCGTTAAACAAATGAATGGTGGCCATGATGAGATCATCGAAATCCAGGGAGTTGTTGCTTCTTAGCTTTTTCTGATAGAGCGTATAAATTTTGGAGGTTAATCCATCGAAGTAGTCACCGATTTTATCTTCAAATTGCTTAGGAGAGATGAGTTCATTTTTGGCTGTGGAAATCGCTGCTTGGAAGGCCTTCGGCTCGAATTTCTTCGTGTCAATGTTGAGCTCCTTGCAGCACGTTTTGATGACAGAGAGCTGATCGCCGGAATCCAGAATAGTGAAATTCGAAGTGAAACCGATTCGCGTAATATCTCTGCGCAGCATCCGCACACACATGGAGTGAAACGTAGAGACCCAGATATCGTTGCCGCTGCCGCCTACCAATTTGCCCACACGATCCTGCATCTCACGTGCTGCTTTATTCGTAAAGGTCAGGGCCAGAATGCTCCACGGCGCCGCTCTCCGCGTGCCAATGAGGTAAGCGATTCGATGCGTCAGCACGCGCGTCTTCCCGCTTCCCGCTCCAGCCATAATCAGCAGCGGCCCATCTACGGCTTCAACCGCTTTGCGCTGCTCGGGATTCAACCTTTTAATCGCATCTAAGATATTGACTGTCTCGTTCATAAAGTTACCTTCCTGTTCTATCAAAATTCACGTTCACGGTCTGAAGCGCCCGCTCCAAATCGCTATAAATAATGTTGCCCACGACGATCGTGTCTGCGACTTCCGCTGCCTGCTGCGCCTTCTCCAAGCTGTCGATCCCGCCGCCATAAAACAAACGGGCATTCTCTAGCACTTGCCGCGTCCGCCGTACCAATTCCATATCGCCAAACACGCCGCTGTATTCCAAATACACAATAGACATATGAAATAGCTTGTCCGCCATACGCGCATATGCGGCAACATCTCTGGCATCCAAGTTCGTGCGAGCAGACGTCAGCTGAGCAGCCGTAGCTTCGCTATTCAAAATAATATAGCCTTCCGCTATAATTTCGTCCCAATTCAACATGGAACCATATTCTTTCAGTGCCTCATGATGCTGCCCAACGATCCACCTCGGATCATCCGCATTCAGCACAACAGGAATTAAGAAAAGATCAAACCCAGGAACAATCGCTTCTTGATTGGAAATTTCCAGCACACAAGGCACCTCGTACTGACGAATCCGCGAAAGCAGATCCACCGTATTATCAAAGGTTACTCCGGAAGAGCCGCCAACCATGATGGCATCCGTCCCTGACAAACAAAGGCGATCCAACGCCTCATCTGAAATGTGACGATCCGGATCAAGCTTAAACACATGCTTCCACTTGCGTATATCGACGATCAACTGTTTCCCTCCGATTAGGGGCAATATTGCCATACTAACAACAGTCTATGCTACGTATTCAGGTGTGTCAAATGACAAAAGACGGGCTAATTGCCCGTCTTTTCAAGGAATATGCACCTAGTGTCGGCTGATGTTCGTTCAAGCCTGATTTCCGGCTAAATACGTACAAATGTTCTCTACTTACTTTACGTCAATATTAAGGATTTTCTCCACCTTGAGATCTGTGTGATCATTTTGCTGAAGCTCGAGTTTAATTTCATGTTTACCGGCTGCCAAGTTGTTGAGTGTTAACGGGCCTGTTTTCCCAATCATCGCTTTTTGCTTGCCGTCAACATAGAGGTGAAGGTGCCCTTCACCTTGTACCGCTTTTTGATTCATATGATCAGCGGATAATTGGAAATTCGTTGTCTGATAGGTAATCGTCACGTTTCTTCCGTCTACTTTGGATACTTGAGCATCAATGGCCGGTTTGGCGTTGGAGGCGACCGTCTTCACACTGCTCTCCGTCTTTCCTTGCGATACTGTTGTCGCTGTATTTGGTCCTAGATTAGAGCTTGCTACCTCTTCTTTGGAGCCACATGCGGTTGTCAATGCGCCAAGAACCATTAAAGTCGCTGTACCGTAAATCCACGTTTTTTTCATCAGAGATACACCCTTTTCTCATAAGTTTGGACATCCTTTGTCTCTTATATATGTGTGACAAGCCAGTTCCATACCATGATTATGAGAAAAGTGGGACAAAACATTGGAATGAGATGAAAATAAAAACGCCTGAAGCCAGATGGGCTGCAGACGTCTTTGGTGTAGAAGCAGACAGCTTAGAAGCTGTATTTGCTTCCTTCATGATGCTTGCTGATATAGGAGCTTTCGCTCGCAGCGCTTGAAGAAGGAGCTAGCATACCGGTTTGGGCACGCGATGTAATGCTGGTATTCGCTGTTTTGCTAGTTATAGGCGTACTCTCGGTCGAGCCAAAAGCTGATGACGCCGAGTAACCAGCTTGCGATTGACCATAGCTGGATTGTCCATAGCTTTGATCCTGATAGCTTTGTCCTTGTTGGTTCGTATAGCTTGGCTGCTGGTGAGAGGCGAAGCCCTGTCCTTGGCTGTTGTACACCGCATTCGGATATTGGGATGCATTGATCATCGGCTGAATGGGCGCTTGATGCAAAGCCGCGATTTGATTCTGTTGTTGGCTTTGCGGCTGGTGCTGCGGCTGTTGTTGGTGCTGAGCATGCTGCTGCCCGATCGCCATCTGATCCTGCTGTTGATAGCTAGCCGTGGTTGATCTGTTCAAATTCTGTTGAACAAAGGTCTGCAGCTGCGCTGCGGTCTGGCTTTGCTTTTGCAGCTCTTGTTGAATTTGCTGCTGCTGCGCAGGTTGAACTTCATAAGCGCCCAGTTTCTGCAATTCATTGAAAACAGCTGCTTGATCTTGCAAAGTTTTTAGCAATAACGTCTGAAACGTCTGTCTGATTTGCGGATTCGCCGCTTCCAGTGCAGCCGTTGTATACTCACGCGCACTGCGCTTAAGCTCGGAAAGAACGAAATTCGCGAAATCCTGCTCTTGCAAATGTACTTGCTGCTGAGATTGCTGCTGTTGCTGTTGATACGAGTTCTGATTTTGTTGATACATGCTTCGTGCACCTCCTCTTGTATGTAGGGATTAATGGGTAATTCCGGATTGCTGCTGCAAGGTATTGATGAGAATGCTGACGTTTTGCAGGCGCTCCTGGGATAGTTGAGACAACGTTTGCTTCAGAGATTGACTCTGGCTGTTAGCTGCTCCTTGCACGCAAAGTTTGGCTAACAATTCCTCATTTTTCAACGTGTCCGATAAGTACGAGAGCTCTTTGCCAGTAATGGTTTGGTTCCCTTGGTTTTGGTTGTTGTACATGTCGTTGTTACCTCCTTTCCATTCCTTTCTTGTAGGTTTCCCAAAATATGCCGTTTTATGTGACATTGGTAAAAAAAGCTAAAAAACTGCTCCACCGCAGTAAAATCACTACAGGGAGCAGTCTTCCTTACACGCTATGAGGCGGGCTGAGCCGGTTTGCCGGCATAAGCATCCGCTAACTTCTGGATATCGGCAGTTGTGAGCTGATAGGCCCACGCCCCCCCTTGCTTAGCTAACCAGACTTGGTCTTGGTCCAGCTTGCCTTCGTACACTTCGGTTGTATCTTTGCCATCTACGCTCAAGGCAAGTTCTACCTTAAGCTCTCCGCCTGCAACAGGCTTCTGAGCTGCGGGCTGCGGCAGAGCCGCACTATGAAGGAAGATCAGATTATCGAGCAGCGGATTGGCGTCCGCGCCTTTTAACTCTTTATCTCCAAGCTTCCAGTTCGCCTCAGCGGCAACTTTATCCTTATCCGTTTTGGCAAGTGTCCAGGACTGACCCTTCCACGTCACTTTGACAGACTGCACCTTGTCGTTCTCAAATTTGAACGGGCTGGTGTCGGCAAAATCAACAGATGCTTTGCTTAAGCCAGTGAGTGACTGATCGCTTACCTGGTACACAGCAGGTGAACCCTCAACCTGAACATAAGAGAAGCCTTGAATAGGAAGCGCCGTCCCTACCTTCAACCCTTTTTTGGAGCCATCCTTCAGCTGAACCTCATATGCAGCCACAGGCTTATCCAAGCCGTATTTGGCAACGTCACTCGGTTGATCTTCCACTAATTTGGTAGAATTCACCAAGCCCAGAGCATCCAACCACGAATCCGCTTGATTCGCATTGATTGGCGCTGCTGCCGGCTTCTTCATATCCCAGCCGCTGCCGTTGCGTGCTAGCTCCACCTGTTGTTCCTCGGTTTGGACGCTGAGCGATTGCACATCTTCTTGCTTAAGAACAACGAGTGATTTCGGCTCTTCTTTTTTCTCTTGAAAGAAGTTTTGGCTGGAGGCGTACCAGAACGCCCCGATGCACACAACGACTAACAGAATCGTAGGAATAAACCGTTTCATCCTCGTCTCCTCCTCCACCAGATCAAGCCGCCAATGACTAAGAACAAGAGAGGCAAGAACACAATCGTAACTAAGAAAATCGTATTCGCTTGGCTAGGCGTAATCATCGCTTGCTGGAACGCATCCCCTTGGCGTGGACGGATGGTGATTTGATCCTTCTGCTCCTGCAGCCAGCCAATACTGTTCATCGCGAAATCCTTATTGCCCTGATTCTGAATATCTTGATCCAGCACGAACGTCGAGCCGCCCAAAATAACAGCCTTAGGCTTGTTATCTTTGTTCGCAATCGCGTAACCCAAGTTGAGCGGACCTTTAATATCAGTTGCATCCTGCTTGGTTTTCGATTGGGCCAACAGATTGATATCTGTTTCACCATAAGCTTTATCTGTTGTTTTCAAGAGCAGCGATTGGGTATAATCCGGCGCACTCTCATCTGCAGTCAAGCTGGCAGCCAGCGACAGCATCGTCACCAAATTGTTGCTAGACAGTTTATTCGTAATTTCATGTGAGCCATAGTCAGGAATAATCGTTAATGGATCATATAGCGACGTTTGTTTTGGCTCAATCGCAATGGCATGTTGATCAACGATACCGTAAGTTTTCATGATCGCATCAATATTTTTCCACTTGGTCGCCATATCTTTATTGAAGCCCAGCGCGATATAAATTTTGCCTTTATCCTTCAAATAAGCCTGAATCAGTTCCGCTTCTTTATCGTTCAGGTCATTTTGCGGTCCAAGCAGCATCAGCATTTGCGCATCGTCCGGTATTTTGCCCTCGACATAAAGATTGAGGTCTTTCACCACATAATTGGCGGCTTCCAGACTGCTTTTCAAAATCGTCATCGCCGTTTGCGGGTATTCCTGGTGACCGGAAAGTAAATAAACGGTGTGTTTTTCTGTGGAAGTTAGGCTCGTAATGGCCTGTGTAAACTTCTCTTCACCTGTAAATGTGTAGGAGCCGTCCTGCTGTCCGTTAAATAGTTCATAGAAATTTACATTTTGTTTCTTCGTGCCCATTTCAAAAACAAGCGTTCCACCTTGATCAACGCCATACTGCTTAGCCATCGACGGCTGTTTCAGCATATCGTATTCATCGTACGTAATTTTACTGTTTTGCTTCTTGTACTCGGTAATCATATCCGTCACTTGACGTGTAATAAATTCATTGCCATCGCCACTATTCGTGAAGGAAATAATATGAATATCTTGATTTAAGTTTTTGAGTGTCGTCACTGTTTGTTCGGAGAGCGTGAAGCTCTTATTTTTCGTCAAATCGACCTGAAAGCCTTTCAGCGAGTGAAGGAAAATGGTCAGAATGATGAAAATACCGATGACAGCGATCGATAAAACTGTCGCATTAGTTCCCCGTATCCACTTGTTCATCCTGCTCACCTCCAACGCTTTCTTTCAAGGACTTGTATGCTCAGAACGAGGAAAACCGCTGTTAATGTGATATAAAAGACGATGTCGCCGCCATGCAGGACGCCTTTTTGCAGGTTCGTCATGTGGCTCGTCAATGAGAATTGACCCACATAATCCTTCAGTTTACCTGTCATCCCACTGCTGACCCAATCGAGCAGCCAAAGCAACAGCAGCATAACAAAACCGGTCATACCCGCAACCATTTGGTTGTTGGATAAGCTGGATGCGAATAAGCCAATCGCCATCATCGCACAGCCTAATAGGAACATGCTCAGATAGGACAGCCACATGACAGGCTTATCCAAGGTTCCGAAGGTCGACATGATCAGCGGATAGATTAAGCTAATCCCCACGAGTCCGATTTGCACGATAAAAGCGGATAAATACTTGCCGAGCACGATTTCGCCAATGCCCGCAGGTGAGGTGAGAAGCAATTCATCCGTTCCTTGACGGAACTCATCGGCGATGAGCCGCATCGTTAGCAGCGGGATGATAAACAGATACACGAAAGATGTGTTGCCCACAACGGAGCGCGCATCGACAATCGGCGGCTGGCCGTTAACGAAATTGATATAGAAGAAAAAGCTCGACAGCAGCACATAGAAAGCAAACGCCACATAAGCTACCGGCGAAAAGAAATACATTTGTAGCTCTTTGGAGCAAATCGCCCAGACTCTACGCATCGGTATCTACCTCCTCGTTCGGAACAGAGTCGGGTGCCGCAGGTTCGTCGGTCGTCAGCTTGAGGAAAATATCCTCCAGGCTGAGGCTTTCCCGCTTCATTTCGAGAATCGGGTAGCCAGCACCGGCTAAGCGGAAAAAGAGCGCTTCACGGATATCGGTACGATCCGCTGAAGTAACGAGCAGCTTCACAGATTCCGCTGCCGGCTCTTGGACTACTGCTAGTTCAGCTGCGTCGGAGATAGGCTCGCTGGCTTGGTCAGACGCCGCCGGTAGGGCTGTGTCGACTTCTTTGACCTCTGCGACCGCCTCCAGGCTGCGCAGCTCGGTCAAGATCCGCTCGCGAGGTCCCTTGACCTCGAGCGACACCTCGAACGTTTCGCCCATCGTACGGCCGAGATGCTCGGGACGCTCGTCCAGTACGACGCGGCCTTGGTTAATAATCAGCACGCGGTTGCAGATCGCGTTAATTTCCGGCAAAATGTGCGTGCTCAGCAGCACCGTATGGTTCTCACCCAGCTCATGAATCAGCTGGCGGATTTCGATGATCTGCTTCGGATCGAGGCCGGACGTGGGCTCGTCCAGAATCAGCAGATCAGGTTGGTGCAAAATAGCTTGCGCGAGACCTAAGCGCTGCTTATAGCCCTTAGAGAGGGAGCGAATGATCTGCTTCTCGCGACCTTGCAAGCCCAGCTTGTCGATGGCTTCGCCGACACGCAGCTTCTGCTCGCGGGCAGGCACATCACGCAGGTTCGCGATGAAGCGCAAGTAAGCTTGCACCGTCATCTCGGGATAGAGTGGCGGTGTTTCCGGCAAGTAGCCGATTTTGCGGCGTGCTTTCTTCGGGTTGTCCGCCATGGAGTGGCCATCCACCCAGATTTGCCCGTGTGTTGGATTCAAATAGCCGGTAATCATGCGCATTGTCGTTGTTTTGCCAGCGCCGTTCGGCCCTAAGAAGCCGACGATTTCGCCGCGCTGCATCGAGAAATCGATGTTATGCACGCCTCGGGCATTTTCGTACAGCTTGCTGACTTGTTTGACCTCAAGCATCCAAGATCCCCCATTCATTCTTTTCGTTCTATATAACCATCATCACTATACCCGTGGAACAATAAACCAACCTTAAGCAAATCTGAAAAATAGATTAAAAAAATGTGTCTAAATTATGAACGAACGAGATATGGTTGTTGAGGTTGTTAGGATGCTAAATCATCGAATGCTAGAAAGCAGACTGAAATCGCATGTGTTTAACCAATAAAAAACCCCTAGCTGCGAAGCCACTGAAAAAGTCCCAATCTTATAAACGATGCAGTCTTATAAGGGGAAAAAGCATAGAACTCGCTCTGAGACTGCCCAAAAGAGACCGTCTCACCGACCGAATCAGTCGGCATCGACGCGAAAGCAAGCTGAGCCTGCCGAAAAGGCCGTCTCACCGCACCAATTTTGAAAAAGACTGCAATAGTGCAGCCTTTTTCGTTCAAATCGTCTGAAAATCGAGAAAGCCTGCAATAGTGCAGGCTTTTTAAGCTTTTCCGTCCTAGAATCGAAAAAAGTTCTCTAAAGGATGCATGATTGCAGGCTTTTCACCTTTTTACTTATTTCCAAGCCGAAAAGGATGCATATTCGCAGGAATTACCCGGCTGCCTGAGTCTCATCGTGCGAAAAAGCAGCATAGCTGCTAAAGTAAGCTGAGTCTGCCGAAGAGACTGTCTCACCGACCGAATCAGTCGGCATCGACGCGAAAGCAAGCTGAGCCCGCCGAAAAAAAGGCAGTCTCAGTTTGATGTTGTATCTCCTTAGAATCGGCAAATGGTAGGCCTTTACCTACTTTAGTCAATTTCACAAAATCAAAACAAGCGTTTTTCAGTGGCGTTAAAAACCTAAAATTTTGGCAATCTTGTCTAGTAGTCTTTGCTGTGATATTAATTGTTGAGACATTTCATCATACCGTTGGTTCACTAGCTCCGTTGTCGACGCAAGTATTTCACCTCGGAGATCTCGCTCCGAAACTTCAGCAACCTTCTGCTGCACGGTTTCGACAACATTTTGCAGTTCTGTTACCTTTTGCGTATGGAGATGATTTCCTTTATGCAAGTTCCGTATTTCCATCGAAATACTTTCGTACCGTTGGTTCACTAGCTCCGTTGTGGACGTAAGTATTTCACCTCGGAGATCTCGCTCCGAAACTTCAACAACCTTCTGCTGCACCATTTCGATCACATTTTGCAGTTCTGTTACCTTTTGCGTATGGAGATAATTTCCTTTATGCAAGTTCCGTATTTCCATCGCAATGCTCTCGTGCCGTTGGTTCAATAGCTCCGTTGTGGACGCAAGTATTTCGCCTCGGAGATCTCGCTCCGAAACTTCAACAACCTTCTGCTGAACGGTTTCAATCACATTTTGCAGTTCTGTTACCTTTTGCGTATGGAGATGATTTCCTTTATGCAAGTTCCGTATTTCCATCGAAATGCTCTCGTGCCGTTGGTTCAATAGCTCCGTTGTGGACGCAAGTATTTCACCTCGGAGATCTCGCTCCGAAACTTCAACAACCTTCTGCTGCACCATTTCGATCACATTTTGCAGTTCTGTCACCTTTTGCGTATGGAGATAATTCCCCTTATGCAAGTTCCGTATTTCCATCGAAATGCTCTCGTGCCGTTGGTTCAATAGCTCCGTTGTGGACGCAAGTATTTCGCCTCGGAGATCTCGCTCCGAAACTTCAACAACCTTCTGCTGAACGGTTTCAATCACATTCTTCAATCCTTGTACTTCAACAGCTGCACCCTCTATTTCTCTATGCAGAAATGCTAATGTGGCAGCCACCTCACTACTTGTGTCCTGTTCGAACAAATTAACGATATGGTGCGTGAGAATCTGGATCACATTTCGCAATTCCGTTACTTCTTCAGACAAACCAGAAACTTCGATAACCTTTGATTTAAGCGTCTCGATGATGTTACTAAGTTCCGCAACTTCATTGCTTAATTGAGCGAACTGAGCCATTGATTGATCCAGCATAGGCAACAAACGCCCGCCACTTGCTAAAGACGATATACCCACCTTTTGATTGAGATCGTCTACTTTGCCCATTCCATTCATTGGGGATTTATTCGCTTCTATCTTTTGCACGAGGAGCTGTACCATGTGACTTAATTCCACGGTTTCCTTGCTTAATTGCAAGTTAGAGTTGTTCATAACTGGAGGTGAAATCGAATGATCTGCGGAGGGAGATAAATTAGAGTCAGGAACAACAGTCGGTATAGGTGATAAAGGCTTTTCATCATGAAGTGCATTCGCTGCTTTCTGACGCATTTCCCGTAAATGTTCTTTTATCCATTTAAGCGGTTTATTGGCATCGCTCAACTTAGCAATGATCTCAAAGATTTCAATAGCTTCTTCTGTGTACCTTAGCGATCCGCCAATAGCTTTAGTCGGAAGAAACTCACGAAAATCATTTGACCATTCCATCACAGCTGCTCGCGGTTTTCCGATTTTACCAGCGATCTCAGTGAACTTATATGTCCTTTTCATTGTTATCCATCGCCACCCTTTCTTCTTATGTCCATTAAGCGTAGGCATCAGCTGTAACATATTATTCAGGGCGTCAAACAAATGACAGTAAATATATACAACAAACCCAGCACCTAAAAGGCGCTGGGTCAATTCCCCATCTATGGATCCTTACTTCACCAATTGGCCGCGCGTAACGCCTAGCTGATTGGTCGCTTTCAGTGAACGCCATACTTGCGTTCCGCTGATTTGTCCGTCGATTGCGCGGCGGTACAAATCCAGGATTTCACGGACTTTGTCCGGCGTTTCCTCAAGAAACTCGACTCGGAATGCGCGAATACCCAGATCCATGAAATGGCTCAAATATTCTGCGCCTGATTGATCGACGGCATTATATACCGTATTGCGGCAGCCTTCATCGACACGCACCGGATGCGACATCCCCACACGGTCCTGCAAGGAAACGCTGTGATCCTCGCAAGGACGGCCACAGTTCGTGAAGTCGGTTCCTTCGCTCAGGAACGTACAGTACACACAATGCTCCGTGTGGAACATTGGCATGTGCTGGTGAATAACGACCTCCAGTTTGGACGTTTCGGAACGACGAAGCAAATCAACCATTTGCTGAATGTTCAAATCGTACGAAGGCGTCACTTTGGAGAGACCCGCTTCCAAGAAGAGCGCCGCTGTTTTGTGATTGGCCACATTGAGCGAGAAATCACCGATTAATTGCGGCTGCGGTGCACTTGGATTCTCCAAGCGATGCTTCAAGAAGAAGTAGGCAGCCCCCGTGTTACGGATCAACACCGCATCAGGCTTAAGTTTGAGAATATTGTTAAAATAGCCCGTTTCCCCAGGCATATGAATCCGCGGAGTCGCCAAGGCGATTCGGCGGCCAGCTGCATGGACAGCTTCAACGGCTGCAGGGAACTGCTTAATAAATTCAAAATCAGCATAAATGAGCTGTACATCATCTGTCGTTTCCAGCACAGCCTTCACCTGATCCAGGTTGCGGCAAAGCGCAGTTAGCTCTACAGCGCTGCGCTCCGCTAAGGATAGCGCAGGCGTATTCGCAGCGGCGGCTTGGTACGCAGCCGCAGTCGGAAGCACGTCGTCGTACACGCCGACGTCACGCTTCCTGTACGCGCGCGGCTTCTGCCGCTCGTCTTCCATCAGCTCAACAGCGCTGCGCCGCATGCTGTTCAGCTCGCGCATCGGCACGATAAGCTCACCGACCAGCTGGACTTCCAGCTGGCTGAGTTCGTAAATCGTGCCGCCAAGGCGACCGAACTGCTCGGTGAAGAGCTGTTCGTCCATCGGTCTTTTTTCCGCGCGAACCAGCGGAAGCTCGGATTGTACGAAGACAGTATGGCCGCCTCGGATATCTGTCCACCAGCTTTTGAGCGGCTCGCCTTCAACACCGCTAATCTTGACGCTAACCGGGAATGTCCGGTAAGGCTTATCGGTCTCGAAGGTCTGGCGCAGTCGCTTGTCGAGATGTGGATCGTTCGTCTTCCAAATGCGGTCGCCGACATGCAGACGACTTAATTCGACATCGTTGCGGCCCATAATAATTTCGATGAGTCCGCCCTCGGCTTCGCCTTCGAGCTTCTCTCCTTTGCGGCGCAAATCATAGATTCGCCCGCCTTCTTCTTTCTTCGTTGGGTCCCCGGCATCGAAGACGACACCGTCTCCGCGCTTAATCGGCGCCTCGAGCTCGCAAATCACGCCATCGCGCAAAATTTGCTTGATACGGCCAACGAAAACCCCACGGCTTTTGGGAAACGTGCCGTCAACAAGCTGCTTATTGTTGGTTCCATTCAAGAAACCTACGGTAAATCCACGCGAGAAGCTTTGCTGCAGCTCACGAACCTCATCTTTCGACGGACGAGCATCCTCACCATCAAAATAACGGTCAATGGCACGGCGATATTTACTCACGACATTAGCCACGTATTC
The DNA here is from genome assembly GCF_013204855.1 of Paenibacillus alba. Lineage (GTDB taxonomy): Bacteria > Bacillota > Bacilli > Paenibacillales > NBRC-103111 > Paenibacillus_E > Paenibacillus_E alba. Next base: position 17,111 of record NZ_JABMKZ010000031.1, read on the forward strand.
AGGGGTTTTCAAACGCCCCTCAATTTTAAAAGAACGCACACCAGCTTCAATCAGTTCCGGCACAATCTCAATGGCCGCCAAATCCTTCGGAGAAAGCAGATAAGTGACGTCACCCATCGGCTTTTGAACGCCATCCACCATCAGGTCATACGGCAAGCGGCAAGCCTGCGCGCACTCCCCGCGATTGGCGGAGCGCCCACCCCACATTTCGGAAGTCAAACATTGACCTGAGTAGGAAACGCAAAGCGCACCATGCACGAAAACTTCCATCGGAAGTTTGGCTTGATCCCCGATTTGTTTGATCTGCTTCAGGTTATTTTCACGACCAAGAACGACGCGTTCGATGTCGAACGGCTTCGTAAATTCAACAGCTTCCGGCGATGTAATCGTCATCTGTGTCGATCCGTGAATCGGGAAATCCGGAGAAATCTCGCGAATCATTTTAACCAAACCAAGATCCTGCACAATAACCGCGTCGACACCCGCATCCACACAAGCCTCAATCAACTGCTTCGCCTCGTTCAACTCTTCCTCGAAAACGAGGATGTTAAACGTCAGGAAGCCCTGAACCCCATATAGATGAAGAAACGACATAATATCCGGCAATTCTGCCATCGTAAAATTATGCGCTCTAGCTCGTGCATTAAATTTCTCCACACCAAAAAACACGGCATCCGCCCCATTGGCAACAGCCGCTCGCAAACAATCCCAATCCCCCGCAGGGGCCAACAATTCTATATCTTCTCTGCGTATCGTACGCATGGCAGCAAATCCTTTCAATAATAGATCCTCGGGTCATCCTCAAAGTCTTCTCTTTAGTGTAACAGAAAGGATAGGTAGGAATCTAGGGCATCAAGCAATTACAAAGTTACCCAGAATCCGACACACCCTGTACAATTCCAATCATTGCCTACGCGCGCTCAACCCCTTTAGAAGTTAACAAACTTACCTATGAATGCTATAATGTCAAGGATAGTGACCATTACAGTAATCGAGGGATCCCTTTGGCTTTGTCGAAAATTCGCGTTCTTCCAGTAGTGATTGGACTAGGCCTTTGCCTCTTCATCATGCTCTGCATCCTACTATTTTTACCAAAAGTAGACGAAACTAAGCTCCTTTATGCGACGAGCGGGGATGTATATGATACGGCAGCCTACGGAAACTTCCAACAAACCTTGCAAGCAGGAATCAAGCTTAACAAACAAAACCTGCCTAATCTATCCGCAAAAGAGCTGAACAAGTACGATGCCATCTATCTGGATCCTGCGCTGGCGCAAGATGCCGCGTGGTCCGTACAAGCAGAAAAGCTAACCGGATATGTGAAGCATGGCGGCCATTTATTAGTTGAAAATGGGTTCTCTACCAGCTTTCCGCTAGACTTTCTAGGTGCTGCGAGTGTTGTTGACTTGCAGAAATTACCGCTAACTACGCTAACCAACACACCGAGTCTTACTTACCCGCAGGTTCCCGTTAATCTGCAGGGCTTACAGCAAACCTTTCAGTTATTTAGTCAGAGTTATCTTAAGCATCACGCCTTGGACGACATGCCTGGCTTCCATATGGGGTTCGGCTTTGTTCCTTCTACAGGACAAACCCTTGTTGCCATGACCACGCCCGGACAGCCGATTTCACTCGCCATGCAGAATCACGTGGGCAAAGGCACCGTCCTGATCAGCAGCAACTTTCTGCCGAATCGGTATTTTCCAACCGGCTATGATATGAAAAGCGGCATGGACCCGAAGCTCGGCTTCTCGCAATGGGCTGCTAAATATCAAGCGGAGAGCAAGCCTGTATCTGGAACGACTTATTTCAATAAAAGAGCTTTGCCGATTGAGCCTTACTTCAATTTCGATTTTGCTGCCGCGAACATGCAGTACCGCAGCGAGCTGCTCTCTTACGTAGCGAAGGAAACACTGGGCTACAGTGTGCGCAAGGTTCTTGGCCCTTACGGGCGGCCGGCTATGGCGTTTCAGAATCATTTTGAGGCGATGTCGGCCATTCAGCAGAAAGACGGCATCGCTTGGGCGGAGCTGCTCAAGAAGTATAACGAAGTTCCTTCGTTTACACTCGTCCGCAACGCCTTCTATTGGGGACAATGGCGCGAGAGCGTGACGGTGCAGCTGAACACGGGGACGAACGCGCAGCCCAAGTTCGTCGGCGAGCTGCCCGGCTCCGGCTACGCCAGCGGCTTGCATGTCATGTCTGGCGGCAAACCTTTGCGCCAGGCGCTGTTCCCTCAGTATCGCGATCTGGCGAGCGCGATTGAACTGCCTTACCGCGCGTACCCGGCCGCGGCGGATCTGAACGGCGATGGCCGCATCGATCTGCTGGCCGGCAGTGCGGATGGATTCGTGTATAAGTACACGAATCTTGGCCCTGCGGCGGCGGCTTACGCGAGCGAACCGCCGCCCGAGGGCTTGGCGCTGCCGGACACGTTCGGCGCGCCGGAGAAGATCTTGCTGGAGAGCGGCGCGCCGCTCCAGCTTGGCCCTTACAGCACCGTTCACGCCGCAGACGTGAACGGGGACGGCCGCCCGGACCTCATCGTTTCCGATGAGGCCGGGGCCGTGTGGGCTGTGCCGCAGCTTGCGAGCGGCAGGTTTGCGAAGCCCGCGGCGGTGCTCGCGGGCGGAAAGCCGCTGCAGCTGCCCGGAGGGCCTGCAGCGCCGCTGGTCGCCGACATCGACGGCGACGGCAAGCTCGACCTCGTCCTCGGCGGAGCCGATGGACGAGTGTGGCTCTACAAGGGCCGCAGCGCAGCGGCCCTTGACTTGGCACAAGGCAGCGTGATCATGACGCTGCCGAACCAAGCCACGCACGCCGCGCCCAGCGCGCGCGATCTGAACAACGACGGCCGACTCGATCTCGTAGTCGGCAGCAGCGACGGGGACCTGCAGGTGTATCTCCAAGGCGCTGACGGCGCTTGGACGCCACAAGGTCCCCTGGAGGGCACAACCCTCAACCAAGTCGGCAATCATGCCTTGGTTGCTGGCCACTACTCCGTCCCGCTATGGGTCGATCTCAATCACGACGGCAAAGACGATCTGGTCGTCGGCGGCATCGAATTCGGGTCCCCCGTTTCGATCGACGACCCGCAGTTTCCTTATCCTGCGGAGCTTCAAGCATTTATCCAATATGCGCGTGATAACCATTTGGATTTGAATCCTCATGTGTTTGTACATAATTTCAAAAGTGCTGATCAAGAGCGGACCGAGCTGACTTTGCACAAGCAAGCCTTTGACAAGCTAGGCATTCCTTGGCTGCATCCGGGTACGAATCAGCATACATGGCGCATCAATAACGAGGACCATGCCCAAACGCTGCAAAGCGAGCAGCAGCAAGGCATGTGGTACAACTTCGGGTTCCTGCCTTCCGAATCGCCCGTCATTGCCCGTCCTGATGCCGTTTGGTCTCTTCCTTTTCTTCTACAGGATAAGGAAGGCAAGACGGATCAAACGATGCTCATCCACACACCGACACCGGTGCTGCGGACAGGCGATTACGCGACGACAGATGTCTTTGAATCCATGGTGAAATTGGATATGCCGATTGATTATTTTGAGCACATCGAGTACCATTTTCCCGTACCTGCCAAAATTGCTGATTTAGCCGAGTTCGCTGACTACTTTGACAAGCTTCGCACGAAGCATGATTATAATTTTATGACCGAAAATCAGATGGCCAAATCGTTCTTAACCGCTATGAAAAGCGAGATTCGGATCAGCCAGTCCTGGGCTTCCTATTTATGGGACAAGCTGAAGGATCGATTAGCTGGCGGCAGTCCGCATTTCCATGCGACACTGACACCGAATTCAGCTAACGTGCCGACCTTGGCGGATGAATATGCTTCCACGCTGGGAGTCGTCATCGAAAAAGGTGAAAAACTGGCGCTATACTCCCTGCAAAGCGATTCCGACACCTATACAACGGTAGATACTAAGTTCTATGTTGGTTTGGCTAAACCAACTTCCATCGGGATTGGCCCCCAGAAGGATCAATTTCATGTTGTACGTTCGAATGTCCCTTTTGTTCTGAAACTTGAAGGAACTGCCCATCATTTAGAACTGAAATCAGCCGGATTGCAGCAAGTGAAGATATATAGTCCTACTGAATTGACCTTTGATACAACCGATGTGAAGGTATCCTATGATGCCTCAACTCACATGTACACGATCACCCGCTATGGGGATCTAGCAACTCTTTCTTTCGCTAGCAAGACAAGTCTTAAGCAGTAGCTTAAGACTGAATTACTACCACTTTCCATTAACCAGGAGGCTTTCCATCATGTCTAATGAAGACTTATTAGCGCAGCTTGAACAGCATATTCGCGAGCGTTACGAAATTGCCGAGGACGACGATGATTTTGACGTTGATGTTCATCTGTTCGATTATGGATTTATCGACTCGATCGGTGCCACAGCATTGATCGCTCATATCGAGAAAACGTACGGCATCCAAGTCACGAATCAAGATCTTATGCTGTACTCCATGAACACCGTAAGCGAAATTGCCGATTTTATTTCCAAGAAGACTGCGAGGTAACCATTTCATGATGACATGTAGAATTTCTCTAGAAGGTCTTGCTGAAAGCCAGCATGGACAAGTCAAATATGCATCTGCCTTCGCGGATGAGCATATTCAAGATATCGCCTTGGTTGATGGCCACATTGTAATTACGCATAACTCTCCCCATGGGGACGAGGGCATTACAGAACGCGTTCAACGCCTGATCGAACGTTTCTCGCATGGCGATTTTGGTTTCAAAGAAAATATTTTGTTCGAAAATAAAGTGGACACCCCCTACGAAGGCGATATTATTGCCGAGCTCGTAGAGCGCAAAGCCATTAAGGTATTGGAGCCTGGTCTTTTCATTTTCCGTGAGCCCTTCTCCAGCTTGATGCGGTTCCTCGACTATTCCTTCGTTACGAAGATTGCCAAACGCTTTGAAGGCATGCAGGAAGAATCCTATCCAGCTGTCATTCATAGTCATACCTTGAACAAGACGAATCATTTCACTTCCTTCCCTGAACATATTCACTTCGTCACCCATTTGCGTGAAGACCTGGACGTCATCGAATCATTCTCCCAGTCCATTCGCGAAGCTGGCGGTTGGAACGCTGAACAGCCATTGGCGCTGGATAACAACATGGTGAAGCCAAATTTCATGATGAATCCTTCTACTTGCTATCACTGCTATGAGGGGCTGGAAAATGAAACGCTGGAAGGCGACGGCATCGTAGTTACCGCCATTGCCAAATGTCACCGCTTTGAGTCCAAAAACCACAGTGATTTCGGACGCTTGCTCGACTTCTCGATGCGTGAAATTATTTTCGTCGGCAAGCCAGACTTCGTCAAAGAAAATCGTCTGAAATCCATTGAGTATCTGAAAGAGCTTGCCGTTGAATGGCAGGTTGACAGCATGATGGAGATCGCCAACGATCCGTTCTTCACGAACGATTTCCAAGTGAAAGCGTCCTTCCAACGCAATCAAGAGATGAAATACGAGCTGCGCCTAACGATTCCTCATGTTAAGAAATCGATTGCCTGCTCATCCGTTAATTTCCACAGCAACACGTTCGGCAATGCTTTTAATATTAAAATGGGCAAACGCAACGCCGTGACCGGCTGTGTAGGCTTCGGCATCGAGCGCTGGGCTTTCGCTTTCTTGGCGCAATACGGATTGGATGAGCAGCAATGGCCTGCAACCTTCCGCGAGCAGTACCAGGCTTGGCAGGACAAAGCGCTGTAACTCATTGAATTTCACTTCTCTATGATCTTATAACCTTAATGGCCCATACGCTGTATGACCTGCCTGTACATGTTGCAGTCGGTAAACAGCTATGGGCCACATGATTACTTCTGATGACTCCTCGTGAGTATCATCCATCCCATACAAGATAATGAGTGATCCCGTTGAAAGCAGCCACATTTCTCAAAAAGAATAGCTTCGTGCTGGGCCTGCTGCTAGCGATTGTCGTTTCCGACCTGCTTATCTCCTGGTGGAACCCGATGGTTAGCACACGCCGTTTCTACAAAAACGACTTTACCAAAACGCTCTACCACCACAGCTGGTCTCATTCGGGACCGGTTTTCTTCGGTAATTCCTCCGTGACGGGTGCTTATATCGAAGAGAAGTCCGATGCCCACTTGATCGAGATGGGGCTTTCTTATGGCAAGCTCACGGATCTCAAAGGCATTCTGGAGAGAAACTTATACCAGGTCCAAGATGAACTGGTCATCGGCATCGATGTCCATACCATGCTGGATGCTCTGGAAACAGATCCAACCTACCCATGGTTCAAACCTTGGTACCAGCCTTATGTTTATACTTATCGGGATTATTTCCGAGATTCGGGTGAAGAATTTGCTCGTAATCTGGCCAAAGGAAGCCTCGCTTATGAACCGCGATGGATCGACAAAGAGCTGTATCCTGGGCGTAAGGATGATGAATTCCTGAAAACCAAATGGGCTGATTATGATAAGCGCTTTGGCGCCATGACGTTGAAAGACTTCAAGGATAATTTAGCTGCAATGCAGTGGGTGATTCGCTATGCGAGCGAGCATAAGCTGTCTGTGCGAGTGATCTGGATGCCTTGGAATAAAGGCTACGCCGACCCGCCTTACGTCGCCTCCCTCAAACAAGAGGTGAACAACCAGCTGAACGCTGCGAATATACCGGTATTGGATTTGATGCACACATACGATCCCCGTTACTTCCATGATCTTGTTCATTTGAACCGTGAAGAAGGCGCTCCGCTATTTACGAAGGAGGTAGACACATGGTTAAAATCCTTAGGAAAACCATCGAAGTCCTGATCTATCTCGCGATGCTGTATTTGGTATTCATTTATTTCACCGGCAAGGGCTTGTTTATCTATGAGAAATTTTAAAGCTCTGACCTTATCAGAGGTGACATTCAAGTAGGAATAAGCTTTTCAAGCGAGGAGTACTTTAGCTATGTTTTATATGCACATGAACGCCATGATCGCCATGATTGGCATGATCGCTGTTCTAATGCTCACGCGGAAGTGGGCTGACAACAAACGCATTCTAATGATTATTTTCAGCCTTTGCTTTTTGCTGCTTTTCAGTCAGAAGCTGCTCGTATTTTATGCGGCCTTCACTGTCATTAACTATATAGGTTTCGTCTATTTGTGCCGGACGACCATTTGGCGGAAAGCTACCTTTATATTAGCCATTGCCGCTAATGTCATTGGTGTATTTCTGGGTGTTCGCCTTTTCGTTATGGGCATCTTCCATAATCCTATTTTCGATACAGTTATTTATTTAGGCCTCATTTATAACGTGCTCAAAGTCATCGACGCCTATTATTTCGCCTATTTCTTTGGCAAAGAGGGTCAAGTTCCCGCCATTGATTACGCGAATTATCTGTTGTTTATTCCAACCTTCACCTCAGGCCCAATTTTGAAATTTCGCGACTTTATGGCAGACAGCAAAAAGCCTTACACCGTAGACGCTGCCCTCTTCGAAAATAGTATTAAACGCATCATTCTAGGCTTGTTCAAAAAAATCGTTGTCGTCACGTGGATGACCAGCATCTTCGATCAAGTGCTGAAGCAGGACTTGCATACGCATCAATCGTTATTTCTATTAATTTGGTTCTACATACTGATTTACATGGATTTCTCCGGCTATTCCGATATGGCCATCGGTTTCGGACGTCTAATGGGCTACACGATGCCTGAAAACTTCAAGCGTCCGCTCTTTTCGCCTTCCATGACGCAGTTTTGGCGCAATTGGCACGCAACACTGGGCGACTTTTTCCGTGACCATATCTTCATGTTCTTCTCCCGTACAGTGCCCTCGCGTTGGGTCGCCTCCAGTCTATCCATCCTTATCATGGTGCTGATGGGCTTATGGCATGGCTTCACCTGGTTATATTTCTTCTACGGGCTCTATCATGGCCTCATTCTAGCTATCGAAAACCTGCTTAAACTGACTACCGTGAATAAAAAGAAGGTGTCGAAAACTTACTTTTATTTCCGTTGTTTCGTGACACAAACACTGGTAACATTCTCTGTTATCATCTATAGCTCTAATTATGAGACCGTGCTTCGCATCTACAAAGGCTTGCTTCATTTTACTGGATGATAGTGGTATAATTTGTTTGGCTGTTTACCATTTATGGAGGTGTACCTATGAAGTTAGGCGTTTTTATGGTTCTGTTCGGTGGAAAACCTTTCGAGGAAGCTTTGGACTACATTGCATCGAAGGGCTTGGATGCCGTTGAAATTGGTACCGGGGGCTATCCTGGTACATCACATTGCAACCCAAGCGAATTGCTGGCTGATGCCGGCAAACTTAAAGCATTCAAACATGCGGTGGAATCCCGCGGTTTAACAATCAGCGCACTTAGTGCACACGGTAACCCGCTACACCCGCAAAAGCACATCGCCAAAGAATTTCACGACGCTATTATACAAACGATCGACCTCGCTGAGCGCTTAGAGGTTCCTGTTGTGAACACCTTCTCAGGCTGCCCTGGCGACCATGAGGATGCTAAATATCCGAACTGGCCGGTTGCTCCTTGGCCGAATGATTTCCAAGAGATTCTGGACTGGCAGTGGGGGAATAAAGTCATTCCTTACTGGACTGAGACAGGTAAATACGCTTCTGACCGCAATATCAAAATCGGGCTAGAGCTGCATGGCGGTTTCTCCGTACATACCCCAGCAACCCTTCTCCGCTTGCGTGAAGCAGCTGGCGATGTAATCGGGGCCAACCTCGATCCGAGCCACATGTGGTGGCAAGGAATCGATCCCGTACAAGCTGTGCAAATTCTTGGCCGCGCTGGAGCGATTCATCATTTCCACGCCAAAGATACATCTCTAGATGTGAACAACGTCAACCGTCATGGTGTAACGGACATGCAGTCCTACACGAACATGCTGGACCGTGCTTGGCAGTTCCGTTCTGTTGGTTATGGTCATGATATGAAAGTATGGGCTGATATCATTAGCGCTTTGCGTCTTGTTGGTTATGACTATGTCGTGAGCATCGAGCACGAAGACGGATTAATGTCCGTTGACGAAGGCTTCTCGAAAGCTGTGCAGAATCTTCAACAAGTTCTCATCAAGGAACCGCTTGGTGAAATGTGGTGGGTATAATTCCCACTCCTTGCAACCTTCCATAGGTTACAAAAAAGCCCACAGGCTTGAAGATCCTTCGATCTCAGTCCTGTGGGCTTTTATCTTGTTTAACTCCGATTTACCAGCCGCTGATCATGACGTAATCCATGATGCCGAATACGATCAAGGAAACTCCTGCGAATCCTAGAGCAAACAAATTTCTTCGTGGGTTGATCAACTGTCGAATAACCGCAATGGCAATGACCACCGTGAAGATCAAAACATAAATATCAAAGCTCGTATACGTGCTAGTCGTTGCTGCTGCTTCTGCTGCTTCTGCCAATAACATGGTGAAACCTCCTTATAGTAACTCGGTGCAAGGCACACGTCCTGCTATTTTAATTCTATGTTAGCTTGATTGGGCACTAGATGCAAGTGATTCCAACGATGTGTAACAAGTTTGTCACCTTTTGGGTGGAACGCCCCTTCTTCAACGTCTAAAATGATCTTTCCTTGTAAGGTTAAAATGTCCAACTCTTCGTTTATTTATAACTATAGCAGCACTTAAATGTCTGTCCGCCGAGCAACAAATAAGCCCAAATCTCCACAGGGGATATCCGGGCACTACTGACAGCCATAAACAATAGGTAGTCTCAACTAAATGACTAACTCATAGGAAGTGGTTGATTGTGTATGTTGTTCCAGCGCTGCCACGCTTTGTTGTTTAAGAGCCTGTTCTTTCTCTTGCCATGCCAAGAAACGAAACGGGTCAATTCCTAAAGCAGAAACAATCTGTTGTAACTCTAACGTAGGTTTCATAACGGCCTCCAAATATGCAGATAGATTAGATCTGTCTATATCTCTCGATTATCAGTAGTAGGGTCGGCGACAATAATGTTTAACTTATCTTGTACTTTCATTATAAGTCTACTCTCTTGTTCAGCGATAGAGGGTTAAATTGTCGAATTCAATTAAGTCTTGACAAACTCATTGCAATTTGCTCAAAAGTGTGAAAAATGACACACTTTTGAGCAGTCCAATAAGAAAAACCTCTATCGAGATCATTCACAATGATGAGCGACCACTTCAAGAAACGAAAACTTATCCTTTCAATTGTGGTCAAAAAAAGCATGGCCTCCGACTTAAAGCGTCGGATTGCCATGCTTAAATGCTGCTGCTTAGCCTACGGATTCTTCCAGAACAGCTAATCGCTTCGCGTAATTCTCAGAGCGCTCACGATCCCTCTCGAGGATCGGTTTCAAGTACTGGCCAGTGTAAGACCCGGCCACCTTCACGACATCCTCCGGCGTACCAGAAGCCACGATCAGCCCGCCTCGGTTGCCACCCTCGGGGCCTAGATCGATGACGTGGTCCGCCGTCTTAATGACATCGAGGTTATGCTCGATGACAAGCACCGTTTCACCGTTCTCGACGAGGCGGTGAAGCACCTTCAGCAGACGATCGATATCGTGGATGTGGAGCCCCGTCGTGGGCTCATCCAGGATGTAGATCGTCTTGCCTGTACTGCGGCGGTACAGCTCCGCCGCGAGCTTCACACGCTGGGCTTCGCCGCCGGACAGCGTCGTTGCAGGCTGGCCAAGTGTCATGTAGCCCAGCCCCACGTCAAGAAGCGTTGTCAGCTTGCGATGAATGCGCGGCAAGTTCTTGAAGAACTCGCAGCCGTCTTCAATCGTCATCTCCAGCACCTCTGAAATGCTCTTGCCTTTGTACTTCACTTCCATCGTTTCACGGTTATATCGTTTGCCTTTGCAAACTTCACAAGGTACGTAGACGTCTGGCAAGAAATGCATCTCGATCTTAATGATGCCATCTCCACGGCAAGCCTCACAACGGCCGCCCTTCACGTTAAAGCTGAAGCGTCCTTTCTTATATCCACGTACCTTGGCTTCATTCGTATTGGCATACACATCACGAATATCATCGAAAACCCCAGTATAGGTCGCAGGATTAGAGCGAGGCGTACGACCAATCGGAGATTGATCAATATCGATCACTTTATCAATGTGCTCCAATCCGACAATCTCCTTGTATTCACCTGGGCGCACTTTAGCCCCATTCAAATCACGTGCCAAGGTTTTGAATAAGATTTCATTAATTAATGTGCTTTTGCCTGAACCGGAAACCCCTGTTACACAAGTGAAGACCCCAAGAGGCACTTTCGCGGAGACATTGCGCAAGTTGTTCTCTTTGGCTCCTTTGACCTCAAGCCATTTCCCATTCGGCTTGCGTCTGACAGCGGGAATAGGAATGAACTTCTTGCCGCTCATGTATTGCCCTGTAAGCGAGTTATCGTCTTCCATCAGCTCAGCAGGCGTTCCCTGTGCAATAACTTGTCCGCCGTGGATACCAGCGCCTGGCCCGATATCGATAATATAATCGGCTGCCATCATCGTGTCTTCATCATGTTCAACGACAATCAACGTGTTCCCAAGGTTACGCATATGTTCGAGCGTCTGTATCAGACGCGCATTATCCCGTTGATGGAGCCCGATGCTAGGCTCATCCAAGATATAGAGAACCCCCATCAAGCTGGATCCAATCTGTGTAGCCAACCGAATTCGCTGCGCTTCCCCACCTGACAACGTGCCTGCTGCCCGATGCATCGTCAAATAATCAAGACCTACATTCACCAGAAAGCCTAGACGAGCCCTGATTTCTTTGAGAATCAGATTGGAGATCGTCATTTCTTTCTCATTCAAATCAAGACCTTTAAACCATTCCTCCGCTTCTCCGATAGAGAGTGAAGTTGCGTGCGCAATATTTTTGCCGTTGATTGTTACTGCCAATGTTTCTGGCTTCAAACGCTGTCCCTTGCACTTCGGACAAGGCTTAGTGCTCATATACGTCTGTATATGCTCACGTATGCCCTCAGAGAACGTATCCTTGAATCGGCGCTCTAAGTTGCGAATAATACCTTCGAATGGCACCAGCGCCTCCTTCGTAGCTCCCATATCATTCTCATAGCGGAAGCGAATCTTCTCGCCGCCCGTTCCATAGAGGATGACCTTCATCTGATCGCTGGTTAACTCAGAAACGGATACATTTCGGTCGATGTTGTAATGCTCACAAACCGCGGCAAGAAACTGAGGATAATAGTTGGATGTGCTGCCAGCCCAAGCTTCGAACGCACCTTCTTCGATCGTCAGCTTCATATCTGGTACGAGCAAATCCGGATCAACAATCATCTGGCTGCCCAATCCATCACAATCCGGACAAGCACCAAATGGGCTGTTGAACGAGAACATTCTCGGTGCCAGTTCTTCAACGCTAAAGCCACATTCCGGACAGGCCAAGTTCTGGCTAAACATCAGCTCTTCTTGATCGATGATGTCGACAATGACGCGTCCATTAGCAAGCTTAAGCGCTGTTTCCAAGGAATCAGCGAGACGTGTTGCGACGTCTTCTTTAATGACAATACGGTCAACAACAACGTCAATCGTATGCTTCTTATTCTTATCCAGCTCAATCTTCTCAGAGAGATCCAGCGTTTCGCCGTTAACACGCACACGGACGAAGCCTTGCTTCTGGACATCCGTAAACAGTTTCAGATGTTCACCTTTGCGTCCTGAAACAAGCGGAGCCAGAATTTGAAGCTTCGTGCGTTCTGGATATTCCATAATGCGGTCCACCATTTGTTCCACGGTTTGCGAAGTAATCTCGATGCCGTGGGTCGGACAGTGCGGCCGCCCGATACGAGCGTATAACAAACGCAAATAATCATAAATTTCCGTAACCGTTCCAACCGTTGAGCGGGGATTACGGCTCGTCGTCTTCTGATCGATGGAAATCGCCGGTGACAACCCTTCAATCGAATCCACATCCGGTTTATCCATTTGCCCTAGAAATTGCCGAGCATAAGCAGATAGAGATTCCACGTATCTGCGCTGCCCTTCCGCATAAATCGTATCAAAGGCAAGCGATGACTTCCCCGAACCACTTAAGCCGGTTAACACAACGAACTTATCACGCGGAATTGTGACGTCGATATTTTTGAGATTGTGAGCCCTAGCTCCTTTAATGACGATTTGGTCTCTAGACACGTTACCCTTCCTCTCCTATGTGGAGCTGACGCCCATCTAGGCGTCAGCTTTCATTTCCATAATAGCGTCACGAAGCTGCGCCGCTCGTTCAAATTGCAGATTCTTCGCGGCTTCTTTCATCTCGCCTTCCAGTCGCTCGATCAGCGATGCGCGGTCTTTCTTGGACATCTTCGCGCCCTTCACATCTGCCAGATAATCGGCTTTCTCTTCCGCTACCTTCGTAGCTTCGATAACATCGCGAATTTTCTTGGCAATCGTCTGTGGTGTAATACCAAGCTTCTCGTTATGCGCTTCTTGCAGGCTCCGACGGCGACTTGTTTCATAGATAGCCTTCTGCATGGAGTCCGTAATCTTATCCCCATACATAATCACGCGGCCATCCGAGTTCCGTGCGGCACGACCGATGGTTTGAATCAGAGAACGTTCCGAACGCAAGAATCCTTCTTTGTCCGCATCCAAGATCGCAACCAGCGATACCTCCGGCAAATCAAGTCCTTCTCTTAACAGGTTGATCCCTACAAGAACATGGAATGTTCCCAACCGCAGGTCCCGTAAAATCTGCATTCGTTCAAATGTTTTGATATCGGAGTGCAAATAACGAACTTTAATCCCGATTTCTTTGAAGTAATCCGTTAAGTCCTCCGACATCTTCTTCGTTAATGTCGTCACGAGCACACGCTCATCTTTGCGTATGCGATCATGAATCTCGGCGATCAGATCATCAATCTGACCTTTCGTTGGTCTCACCTCAATAATAGGATCCAACAAGCCTGTAGGACGAATAATTTGCTGCACCATCTCTGGGCAATGCTCCAACTCGTAAGGTCCCGGTGTTGCCGATATATATAAAATTTGATCCACTTTCTCCTCAAACTCTTCAAACCGCAGAGGGCGATTATCCAGTGCGGATGGCAGACGGAAACCATGGTCAACCAATACTTCTTTTCTCGCTCTATCGCCATTGTACATGGCACGAATCTGAGGCAATGTTACGTGCGACTCATCGACCATGAACAGCATGTCATCCGGGAAATAATCGATCAACGTGTAAGGAGTAGCCCCTCGCTCACGGAAAGTTAACGGTCCCGAGTAATTCTCGATACCGGAGCAGAAGCCCATCTCTTGCATCATTTCCATATCGTAACGTGTCCGTTGCTCCAGTCTTTGAGCTTCGAGCAGCTTTCCTTGCTCCTTCAGCTCAGCTAGACGTTCCTCAAGTTCCCGCTCGATATTCACAAGCGCACGTTTCATCGTATCTTCGTGCGTCACAAAGTGAGACGCTGGGAAGATCGCAATATGTTCGCGTTCGCCAATGATTTCACCAGTCAGCACGTTGATTTCCGTAATACGTTCAATCTCATCGCCGAACAACTCGACTCTTACCGCTTGTTCCCCATGCGATGCCGGGAAAATCTCAACGACATCTCCGCGCACGCGAAACGTCCCGCGGACAAAATTCAAATCGTTTCTCTGATATTGAATGTCTACGAGTTTATGAAGAATCTCATTTCGCGACTTCTCCATCCCTACACGCAAAGAAAGCAGCATATTGCCATATTCAATCGGCGAACCCAAACCATAAATACACGAGACGCTCGCAACGATAATAACGTCGCGTCGTTCGAACAAGGAACTGGTCGCGGAATGGCGAAGTTTATCGATCTCTTCATTAATGCTGGAATCTTTCTCGATGTAAGTATCAGAGGAGGCAATGTAGGCTTCTGGCTGGTAGTAATCATAGTAGCTAACGAAGTAGGAGACGGCGTTGTGAGGAAAAAATTCTTTGAATTCGCTGCACAATTGTGCGGCTAACGTTTTGTTATGGGCAATAATCAAGGTCGGTCTGTTCAGCTTGGCAATGACTTGCGCCGCTGTAAAAGTTTTCCCTGTTCCTGTCGCACCCAAAAGCGTCTGGTGCCTTTTGCCAGATTGAATGCTTTGGACGATTTCCTCAATCGCTTGAGGCTGGTCACCTTGTGGAGAAAAATCAGATACGAGCTCAAACTTCTTAGAACTAACAACAAGATCACTCATCACTTATCACCTACACTTATGAAATAAATCGAACTTTTATCCTATTCATTTTCCATTTGTAATATCCGATATAGAAGTTTATGGAACTCGAAAGTCCAATTATGAAGGGAATTCTGACAGCCCTCATAAGAATGTTTGTTCTGGTTTTTCCATTATACTCTTTTTAAATCATGGATGCAAACGGCAATATCTGTTACATCCCGTCCGCAGCATGATTAGACACCTTTGGAATGTCGCACAAAAGGCTTGTAAAATCTCAATTCTTTTTACGCTAATTAGGAGTGGTACAGTCATGGATTTGACAACAGTATTAGGATTAGTCTTAGGTCTTGTAGGTTTAATAGGCGGTTATGTTTGGGATGGGGGCCACATCAGTTCCCTAATTATCCCAAGCGCGATGTTAATTGTATTCGGCGGAACTTTTGGAGCAGTTGCTATTAGCTTTCCACTCTCCACGTTAGCCAAAATCCCCAAAGCATTGGGCATTGCCTTCAAAGAAGCAAAAAGAGATCCCAGCGCAACAATTGACGAGCTTGTCGATATGGCGTCTATCGCTCGCAGAGAAGGCGTTTTGGCGCTCGAACAGCGTGCGCAGGAACATACGAATCCCTTTTTGAAGGATGGTTTGCTGATGGTCGTGGATGGTACTGATCCTGAACTGACCAGGCAAATTCTCGAACTGGAAATGGATGCGATTGAGCATCAAGTTGACAATATGTCCAAAGTCTTCGAAGCTGGGGGCGGCTATGCGCCAACGATGGGAATCATCGGTACGGTTATGGGCCTTATCCACGTTCTGGGCAATCTCGATGACCCCACTAGTCTTGGACCGGCCATCGCAGTAGCCTTCACAGCTACCCTTTATGGCGTTATGAGCGCTAACTTGATCTATCTCCCGCTTGCCAACAAAATCAAAGTGCGCGGCAAAGAGATGGTCTCCGAAATGGAACTGATGCTCGAAGGCATTCTTGCCCTGCAAGCGGGTGAAAACCCTCAGTTAATTAAGAAAAAACTGAATTCCTTCCTCCACGATAAATCGTCCAGAAAAGCAGTCAAAGAGGAGGAAGCCGACAATGGCGCGGAGAGGTAAGAAGCACGAAGAGCATGTCAATCATGAGAGATGGCTCATTACCTATGCGGACTTAATCACTTTGCTGCTCGTATTCTTCATCATTATGTATGCCATGAGTAAAGTCGATGTTCAAAAGTATGCCGTTCTCGCCCAAGTCTTAAACCTGCAGTTCCAAAAGGCCGATTCGGTTTTGGATAAAGGACATGGCATCAGCGGTCAAATGACCCCAAAACAAGGAGACTCCGACAGCAAGGACAAGGACTTTACCAAGCAGAATCTGGATGATAAGAAAGAAGAGAAGAATCAAACGAAGCCGGAAGACAGTGAGAAAGAGAAGCGCGAGAAGGAGCTTCAAGATCTTTTGAAACAAGTGCAAGCTTATATTAAGGATCAAAATTTGGAAGCCCAAGTATCTGCCAGCGATACCGAACGTGGTGTTGCCATCACGCTGAATGACTTATTCCTATTTGATTTGGGCAAAGCCGATCTCAAGCCAGCCTCCTCACCGATTCTGCAAAAGCTTGCTTCCCTGTTCCCTACTTTGAACAGTAAAGTAAGCATTGAAGGGCATACCGATAATTTACCGCTCGCTACGGGATCGCCTTTTCAGGATAACTGGGGCTTGTCATTCGCCCGCTCCCTTTCGGTGCTTCGCTATTTCAGTGATACCGCTAAGCTTGATAACAACAAATTCATCGCAACAGCATACGCTGATACGATGCCCAAAGTTCCCAACACCAGCGATGAGAACCGCAGCAAAAACCGCCGCGTCGAAATCATTGTCCTGCGTGATGGACTAGCCCCTGTAGCTACCATTAAATAAAAATGACCCTACCTCTTCAAGCTTGGAGAGATAGGGTCTTTTATTTACATGGATTTCGTTGAATCGTTGGATAGCAAACCGGTCAATTTACTCCGCAAATAGGAAAACAGATGCATCGGACGATGTTCCGTGAAGTACAAAGCATCTTGATCCGGCGCCAAAATGATGCCTAACTGATGATGCTCTCCCGCATAAATCGCACGATGAAGGAACCGTACCTCGCCTTGGTCATTCAGTACTTCGAGCCTGCAAAATGCTGAGTTTAACCCCATTGCGACATGCAGATCTGTCTTCGTTTTGATTTTGTGGCCGTTTACCTTGTGCAACAGCTCACCCACTTGAATGCCTAAATCTTGCGCAGGGCTGTTCGGCACGACCGAAAGGACCATTAGCCCCCGTGGGGAGTGGACATAGAAAGGTACCTGCTTCTCTTCTTTCCATTGGCTGTAACGTACTAGGCCTTCATGAAGCGCAATGCTAAGTAATGCTCCCACGAGTATTAAAGGCGACCAGTAGTGCGCAGCAATCGCTGTTCCCAATAAAATAAGCCCATAGAGGTACAGCAGGCTTGCACTGAAACGAGCTTGCTTGCCCGGAAGCTTGGAGATCGTTAGCTCCGTGAAACCTATCATGGCGGGGAACGCAAGCAGCGTCCATCCAGATGCAAGGTTCGATCCAAACAGCGTTTCCCATGGCAGATTCAGTGTGCTCCCCCCAGCCAAAGGGACTAAGAGAAATAAGGGAACGGGCCAGAATCCCTGCAGCTGCTGTGCGCCAACAATCTGACCTCGTTTTCTTTCAAGGAAAAGCGGCGTTGCCATCCGCGCGCCCTGAAATCCGACAAGAAAGCCTTCAAGCAGATGCAGCACAGCGACAATTACCAGTAAGGACGCAATGTCCGCGCCCGCTACCACGCTCAGGATCGGAACATCCGCTTGAAGGCTAGCCGAATTAGGAAGCCAGGAAAGAATGACCTGCGCCAATCCCATAATGCCAACAGCGTACGCCAAGCAGAGGAATCGAATCCGAAACATAACGAGAACAACCGTTAGAACCCACAGAAGAATCACCACATCTGCTTCAACACTGACACCAATGAAGAGCATAAGGAGGGAAGCGATTAGTCCACCAATCCAGCCCCAAAGCACGGTGCGCCACGTTTCATTAAGCAGCGAATGCAGACGCGTATGAAATAACTTGCGTTCCATCTGAATTTGCTTTCGGTAGTGCAGGAGGATAAATAAAATGCCTATATAGTAGAAAGGATTCACAAGCAACTGCCCCAGAGCCTGCAGCAGCCTGTCCAAAAGTTGATTCAACACATCCATACAAGGGCTCCTTGATAAAAAAGAAGTAGGAAGGCTGCATACGCAACCTTCCTACCTAATTTCGACTACAGGGGCTTCATTTCCTGCCAACCGCAGCGAATTTCCATTAACACACCAACAATTATTTCCCAAGCTGCTTCTGAATCTGTCCAACCGCCGCTTTCAGCTGCAAGTCATTTTTGGATTCGCGAATTTGTAACATAATCGATTTCTCAATTTTATTCGCCGTTTCCACATCCACTTCGCCTGTCATCGGCAAATCGTTCGTCCGTTGGAACGCTTTAACCGCAGTAA
This sequence comes from Paenibacillus alba, assembly GCF_013204855.1. GTDB lineage: Bacteria > Bacillota > Bacilli > Paenibacillales > NBRC-103111 > Paenibacillus_E > Paenibacillus_E alba. Next base: position 35,812 of record NZ_JABMKZ010000031.1, read on the forward strand.
CGGTTTTGTCGTTGAAATAACCATCCGAACGCTCTGGATTAAAACCAAGACCCGCCAACATCAACTGCAGGTTTTTCACATCGTCACTCGTTGTATCCTGTTTAAGCACGCTTTTCTTGGAAAGCGGAGCGGCTTTGAAGTAACCAGGCTGCTCAACGGGAACGTCCGGTGTGATACCCGTTTTGTGAATCCAGTTGCCGTTAGGCGTCAACCATTTGTAGACCGTCATTTTAATATTGCTGCCGTCGCCCATTTCCTTTTCGAAAGTAACCTGAACGGTTCCTTTGCCGTAAGAAGTTTCACCCACGATTTTGCTTCCGACCGCTTCTTGGAAAGCTCCTGCCAGAATCTCCGAGGCACTCGCGCTTCCTTTATTGATGAGAACAGCAACCGGATAATTTTTACCTGTTCCTGTAGAAGGCGTCGGCTCTCTCTTGCCATCGCGATTCTCAACCTGAACGATCGGCTTGCCGCTCTTCACGAAGGGATTCACAATGTCTACAACGACGTTCAAGAGGCCGCCTGGGTCATTGCGCACATCGATGACAAGACCTTTCATCCCTTTGGCTTCAAGGCTCTTCAGCTCTTCAGCGAAGCGCACTGCCGTATTGGATGAGAACTGACGGATCTCAATCTTCCCGATTTGATCTTGCATCATTTCGCCGTACACCGTTTCAACATCAATGTTGTCTCTCACGACAATGACTTGAACGGGATCGCCGGCGCCTTGGCGCAATAAATCAAGTTTGGCTTGCGTCCCTTTGGGGCCTCGAATCTTCATGACGGCTTGGTTAAGCGTAAGTCCATCCAATTTATCACCGTTTACAGAAACGATGACGTCTTTGGCTTGGATACCAGCTTTCTCCGCAGGCGACCCTTTGATCGGGGACACGATCACGAATTTGCCTTCCTCAATGGAGACCTCTGCGCCTATTCCCTGAAAAGAAGATGTGATGCTTTCATCGAACTGCTTAGCTTCTTTCTGGTCCATATAAACAGTAAACGGATCTTCCAGAGATTCGAGCATCCCATTGATCGCACCGTTAACCAATTTATCATGATCCGGCTGCTTCAAGTACTTGCTTTCAATCAATTGAAAGGTTGTCGAGATTTTGTTCAAATCCTTGCTTGAAAGTCCGGAGGTGCTTGATGAAGCCGCAGCTTTACTGCCTGCCGGCTGCTCATTGCGCCCCCATGAGAAGGATGAATCCACAATAGTCAGTGTGACAATACTACTTGCAAACATAGCTAACAAAACAAATACAATGACCGTGCGACCTTTGAATTGCAAAGCGTGATACACCACCTTTTTTCCTAAACCCATTTGAGTTCGCCTGTTTGTAGTATATGACAAGCTATTCCCATTTTATAACCAAGTTGTCCTATCGCAGGAACGGTTTAGGATCGGTCGGAACTTCATTCAACCTAACTTCAAAATGGAGATGATTTCCTGTCGACTGTCCCGTGGAGCCCACTCCTGCAATCTTCTGTCCGCGCTTCACAACATCGCCGACTTTCACATAGATGCCATCGTTCATAATGTGCCCATAGACCGTCCATAAGCCGTTCCCATGATTCACGATGACACAATTGCCGTAACCGTTCATCCAAGAAGCATAAATGACGGAACCGTTCTCTGCAGCGAGAATTCCCGTTCCTTTGGCTGCTCCCAAATCAATCCCTTTATGATTCTCTGATTTACCTGTTACCGGATTGATGCGATTTACGAAATCAGATGTAATCTGTGCTTGCGCGGCAAGCGGGTACCCTAGCTTCCCGCCCGCATATGTAAAGGGAGACTTCGCTTTGCTGGCAGCGCGCTTCTTCTCTTGAAGTTCCGCTTCTTGCTTGGCAATCTGCGTAATCTGCTTATCGCTTTCCTCAGAAATATCCTCGAGCACCTTCTCTTGCTTAGAAAGCGAAGCAATCTTAACTTCCTTAGCCTTCTCCTTGGCTTGCAGATCATCACGAAGAGCATCCGCATCGGCATACAACACTTTTACCTGCTCCAACTGCTTCTCTGTTTCTTCTTTCTTCAAAGCTACTGTTTCTTTATCTTTCTTATTTGACTCTAGTATAGACTTATCCTGACTCACAATGGCTTTCAAAGCCTCAACGCGATTCAAGAAATCAGAGAAACTGGTCGCGCTCAACAGCACGTCCATATAGGAGACAAATCCGTTCATATACATCAAGCGAACACGGGATTTCAGCATGCTATCACGGCTTTGCACGCGTGCAACCGCTTCGTCCAGCTGTTTGGCATTGCTCTCCAACGTATCCGAAACTTGATCGATTTGCTCATTCAGCATCGTCAGTCTCTTGCTGGCTTCATTCACCTGATTCAAGAGAGTCGTCATATCCTTAGCCGTTTGATCTTTCTCGTTCTGTACCTTCGTTATCTGATTCTGCGCCTCATTCGCCTTCTGCTGTGCATCTGCTTTTTGCTTCTTAAGCTGAGTCAACTGCTGATCGATCTTATCCGTTGTGGAAGCGGCATAACCCGCATAGGGAACTGCAGCAACCGAAGCCGCAATCCCAAGTGTCAACACCAAGGGTAGAATCTTTTTCTTCAAGCACGTAGCCTCCCCATCATCAATAGCCTGATGTTACTTTGTGAATCTATTTTTCTTTGAATCTGTTAATCTATGTAAATGTTTGAATAGAGATAAAAGTTAAAAAAGCCCGCTTTCAGAACCGAGAAGGTTGGATGAAAATGAGGGCAGGAGGAACGGAGTGTAGCAAGCTACATGAGTACCGCAGTGCCCCATTTTCATTCAAGATTCGATGCCGAATAAGCTTCAAGTTCAACTTCGTTATCAAAGTGGGCTTTTTTAGCCACCTAGTTAAACGCGGAGGAATTTGCGGACGGAGATTAGGGAACCCCAGATGCCAATTACCATTCCAATACCTAATAACAAAACCACCATCGTAGGCGCAATTTTGCTAAAAGGCGTTAACTGAATCATAAGCAGATTCAAATTCAATGAGCTTGTGTTGAGCAGCTCCCAATACCCGCCTAAGATAAGCCCAGCAGGAATGACGGAACCGATAAATCCAAGTAATGCACCTTCTATAAAGAACGGCCAACGAATAAAGGAATTCGTTGCCCCCACCATTTTCATAATCGAAATTTCTTTGCGTCTAGCTAAAATAGTGATTTTAATCGTGTTGGCGATCAAGAAAACAGCCGTAAACGATAATAAAATAACGATTCCAAATCCTATCCAACGTACGATCTGTGTCACCTTAAATAAGGCTTCAACCGTTCCTTTGCCATAATTCACTTTGTAAATAGGCTTCGGGTCCTTGCCGATATTCAGCGCGCTGATCTGATCTGCTACCGCGGCTACATTCCTCGGGTCATCTACTTCTATCGTGAAAGCATCGTTCAGCGGATTGTTGTCCCCCTCGAATCCATCCAGCAGCGCCTTGCCGCTTTCCCCAAGCTTCTGGCGCAAATAGACTAACCCTTCTTCTTTGGAGACGAATTTTATGCTTTTGACCTCATGAATCCCTTGAATCTGCGATTTTAGCGTATCGATTTGCTCTTGCGAAGTGTTGACTTCGAGATAAACATTAATTTCTACTTGGTCTTCGATCTGAGCCGCAATATCATTCACATTCAGTGTGATGAGCACGAAAATACCCAGAATCAATAAGGAGATGGCAATAGAGCTGATCGAAGCGAAGGTCATCCAACCGTTCCGAACAACATTTTTGGTACCTTCCCTTAAGTGACGTGCGACTGTACTAATCTTCATAGCCGTATTCCCCCCGCAACTGGTCACGAGCAATAAGGCCACTCTCGATTGCAATCACTCGCTTGCGCATCGTGTTCACGATTTCTTTGTTATGCGTAGCCATGACAATGGTCGTGCCGCGGAAATTAATTTCTTCCATCAGCTTCATAATGCCCCATGAGGTTTCGGGGTCGAGATTGCCTGTCGGTTCATCGGCGATGATGACAGAAGGGTTGTTGATTATTGCCCGGGCAATGGCTACACGCTGCTGTTCGCCTCCAGAAAGCTGTGAGGGCAGCGAATTCGCCTTGTCCTTCAGCTTTACGAGCTCAAGCACTTCCATTGTGCGCTTCTTGATTTGTTTCTTCGGCGCTTCAATGACTTCCATTGCAAAAGCTACATTATCAAAAATAGTCAATTTCGGCAGCAAGCGGTAATCCTGAAAAATAACGCCGATATTGCGGCGCAGATAAGGAATCTTTCGCTGCTTCAGTTTTTCTAAGTTAAATCCATTCACAAAAATTTGGCCTTTGGTCGGCCGTTCTTCTCTATACATCAACTTCATAAATGTCGATTTACCTGCGCCGGAAGGTCCAACAACATAAACGAACTCGTTGCGGTCCACTTTTACACTAATCCCTCGCAATGCATGAGTGCCGTTGGAGTACGTTTTCCATACGTCCTGCATTTCGATCACAATATCACATCCTAATTAGTTAGATAGCCTTTATCCATTCGACACAAAAGCGGATAATCCTCCTAAAATCGTTTCGAATTTTATGGTGAATACCGTCATTATATCATTTTCTTGTAGATATAGAGAAATCCAGCGCCAGTCATTTCAAGCACTAAAACCATACTATACGCAAAAACCGCCCTGTATAGGACGGTCCTGTTCGTTATTTGGGTGCATTTTTGGGTGCTGCCACACTGGCACGGATAAGAAGTTCGGTAGGAAGTACCAATTGCTTGGTAACTTGGCGCCCTTCCAGCATATCAATGATCATCTGGGCAGATTGATAACCGATTTCGTAGGGGTTTTGGCTAACCGTCGTTAACGTAGGAGAACAAAACGCGGAAATGCTAATGTTGTCGAACCCGGCAACAGAGACGTCGCCAGGAATATCAAGCCCAAGCCCGCGGAGCGCTTGCATCGTCCCCAGAGCCATAATATCGCTGGCGCAAAAAATAGCGGTTACGTCCGGATGCTGGGACATCAGCCTATAGGTAGCATCACGTGCTCCCTCATCCGAGAACCCTCCATCGAGCACCAAATCCGGCTCAAAAGCGATACCTGCTTGCTTCAGTGCTTGCTTGTAGCCATCCAAACGCTTTATGCTGACATCCGCTTGCTCATGTCCATTCACGAGCGCCACCTTTGTATGCCCTTGTTCAATCAAGAACTGTGTCATGCGAGACGCGCCTTGAACATTATCCGAGGTCACATAGCCAACGTTGCTGTTCTTGAAAGGAATGTCGATCAGTACGCAGGGCAGGCTGGAAGTGACAATTTCTTTCAAATAAGGGTCATCCAGCCGAATGCCCATAATAATAACACCATCTACCCCGCGTTCCTGACAGAGCGCTTTGTAGGACTTTGCCGCTTGCTTCTGCGGAGTCGTACTGAATAAAATAAGATCGTAATTCAGCTCGCCAGCCCGATCATTCATGCCACAAAGAATTTCAAACGCTATGCTGTCCTTGGAGCTGCTGCGGGTAATGCCGGAAAGCAGAAGTCCGAGTGTCTGGGTTTTCTTCGAGATTAGGCTGCGCGCTGCCATATTAGGACTATAACCAAGCTCATTAGCAATAAGCTGAATCTTTTTCCGGGTATTATCATTCACATCATCGTATCCGTTAAGCGCTCGAGATACCGTCGTGACGGACACGCCTGCTTCTCTGGCAATATCTTTAATTGTAATCATTCGTAGCGTGCTCGCTCCTCATCCAAAACGTTTTGGAGTGTATTTTGCGGATTTTTATATAATTTCTATATTAATATATTCCCCCTTTAGTTTCAATCTTATTTATCTAAATATGAAAACGCTTAAAAAATGTATAAAAGGGATTGAAAATGGTTACAGCGTTATGTATAATCAAAAATGTAGTTTACCAAAACGTTTCGGAAAACATTCAACGGTTTATTTTTGAAAATTGGAAAAGAAAATTTATCAGGCTTATCCCCTGTTGATTTTAATTTCCATTTCTTTTTAATTGTACCCGAAACGTTTCGGAACGCATAAAACTTGCAAATTCATCAAGAATAACAGAGAAAAGGGGTGGCCCGAATGGATTACCGCGTCATCAAAGAGAATGATCTCTTCCTCATGACCGATAAAACCGGCGATATTCCAGCTGGGAATGCTGCAGGACACGGTTTATATACGAAGGATACCCGCTTTTTAAGTGGGATGGAGATTCGTATTAACGGCATGACGCCGATTCTGCTTAGTTCTTCCGCAGGAACGAACTATATCGCCACCATTCGTATGACTAATCCTCATATGGAATCGGATGGGCAGTTGATTCTTTGGAGAGAATCCATCGAACTGGAAAGGCAACGTTTTATTTATGAAGGCGCTTTATACGAAACGATTGCCTTCACGAATTTTTATCCTAAACCGGTCGCTTTCGACTTTACGGCTCGCTTCGAAAGCGACTTCGCTGACATGTTCGTCGTTCGCGGCTTCCAGAACGGAACATTCGGTGAACTGCTTCCGGACATTCAGGAACATCAGAAGCTGGTCAAGCGCTACAAAGGGACAGACGGTATCGAGCGTCAAACCCATATCGGCTGGGATCGCAAAGAAACAACGGTTCAGGAAGACAGCACAGTAGCGTTCACTTTTGAGCTGGCTCCCAAAGAGCGGCAGTCCGTGACCTTCTTCATCGCTCCTTATATCGATGGCCAAGGACCTGAACAAGTACCTGCCGAGCAGGCAATTAAACAGCTGAAAGCTTCTTACCAAGAATGGGATACGAATACCACTTCCGTAGAAAGCAATCTTCCGCTGTTCAATCATCTGTACGATCGCGGATTGCAGGATTTGCGCGTGCTCCTGACCGACCTCGGGCATGGACAATTCCCCGTTGCCGGACTGCCTTGGTATGCCGTTCCTTTTGGCCGGGACAGCTTAATCGCCGCGCTGCAGATGCTTTCTGCCGAGCCGAATGTGGCCAAAGGCACCTTGCTAACCCTTGCCTCTTATCAAGGCACCAAACATGATGTTTGGCGTGATGAAGAGCCTGGCAAAATCATGCACGAAATCCGCTATGGCGAGCTGGCGCTAACGAATCAGGTGCCGTTCACGCCTTACTACGGAACCATTGATGCGACGCCTTTGTTCCTGCTCCTTGCAGCAGAATATGTGCAATGGACTGGTGATACGGCACTGATCGAGCAGTTGATGCCGAACATCGAGCAAGCCCTGAACTGGATTGACGTGCATGGCGATGCAGATGGTGACCGTTTTGTGGAATACTACCAGAAATCATCCAAAGGGATCGCCAACCAAGGCTGGAAAGATTCCGGCGATTCCGTCGTACACAGCAATGGCGATTATGCCAAAGCGCCGATTGCGCTCGCTGAAGTGCAAGGATACGTTTATCACGCCAAAGTGAAACTGGCGCCGATCCTTCGCCAGCTTGGCAAAGAAGCGATGGCGCAGGAGCTGGAAAGCTCCGCAGAAGAGCTTCGCCAACGCTTTGAAGCGAGCTTCTGGATGGAAGAAGAAGGCTTCTACGCGATTGCGCTGGACGCTGACAAGAAGCAAGTTCAATCCGTGACGACTAACCCGGGTCATGTTCTTATGTCCGGCATGCTGCAGCCGGATCGCGCCGCAGCCGTGGTACGAAGACTGGTCGCTCCTGACATGTTCAGCGGCTATGGCATTCGCACGATGAGTACGGAATCAGCTGGCTACAATCCGATGAGCTATCATGACGGCAGCATTTGGCCGCACGACAATTCACTTGTACTTCTCGGCATGAGCCGCTGCGGCTACAAGGCAGAAACCATGCAAGTCATCGAAGGCTTGATGAAGGCTGCCGAAAGTTTCGAATACCATAGACTGCCTGAATTATATTGCGGATACGACGAATCTATCGGCGAGCCTGTGCCTTATCCAGTCGCTTGCTCTCCGCAAGCTTGGGCAGCCGGCACTCCGCTCGTATTTTTACAAACGATGCTCGGTATTGAGCCCGACACGCTGGGCGGTACCATCCGTTTGAATCCTGTACTTCCATCTGGCATGACGGACCTTACCGTCCGCAATATGACAGTGGCGCAAGGCAAATTGTGTCTGTCTGTTCAGCTCAACCCGCAGACGAAGACTCCGGTAGTCCATGTATTGAATAATACAACAGGGCTTCAAGTGATTCACCATTCATAAATAGCTGTTTATAAAAAGGGAGGCATTTACTCATGAAAAAATGGCTTACTGGCATTTCACTCGCTGCTGTATCATCCATGATCGTTATTTCCGGCTGCGGCAGCCAAACGAACAACGCATCTCCATCCCCTGCTGCGACTTCCGCTGGGACAGCAGAACCTGTCACCATCACTTTGAATGGTTGGGGCTCCAGCCCGGAAGAAACAGCCTTGTTTCAACAAGTTTTGAAAGATTTCCAAGCCAAACATCCGAACATTACCGTTAAATTTGACGTTATCGCGGATCAATACATGGACGTGATCAAAACACGTTTAGTCGGTGGCGAAGGCGCTGATGTCTTCTTCCTGGATGCTTTTGAAGCTCCTGGCCTCATTGCCAAAAACGTGCTTGAACCGCTTGATAGCTATGTCAAACCTGAATTTGACGTGGCTGATTTCGAAGAGCCGCTTGTGAATGCCTTCAAAGGGAAAGACAACAAAAGCTATGGCTTCCCGAAAGATACCTCTACACTAGCGCTTTTCTATAACAAAAAGGATTTTGCAGACGCAGGCATCACGAAGGTTCCTACCACTTGGGAAGAGCTTCAAGATGCAGCTAAAAAGCTTACAAAAGCAGACGGCGGCAAAGTATCCCGCTTCGGATTCGGCGCGGCGCCTGAGCTGGCTCGTCAAATGTTCATGATCCAGGCCGCTGGCGGTAAAATATCCGACGATAATGGCAATGCGGCTTACGCTTCTCCTGAAGCTCTAAAAGGGCTGCAGCCTGTTGTCGATATGCATTTGAAAGATAAATCCGCAGGCGAGCCCAAAGATTTGGGCGCTGGCTGGGGCGGCGAAATGTTCGGACAGCACAAAGCGTCCATGGTTATTGAAGGAAACTGGGCAATTCCATACCTGCAAACGACATTCAAAGATCTTGACTTCGGTACAGCTGAAGTCCCTACCATTTTCGGCAAAAAAGCGACAATGGCTTACACCGTTGCTTATGTCATGAACAAAAGCTCGAAACACAAACAAGAGGCTTGGGAACTTATTTCCTACCTCACTGGCAAAGAAGGCATGAAAACTTGGACTAGCAAAGGCTTAGCGCTGCCTGCACGTAAATCCGTATCGAAAGAACTCGGATTCGACAAAGACCCGCTTCGCGCTGCTTTAGTAGCCGGCAACTCCTACTCCATTCCTTGGCAAGCCAAAGAAACATTGCCAACTATCATGAACAACTTCAACAATCAGTTTATTTCCGCTTATCAAGGTAAAGTAACCTTGGAAGAAGCACTCAAGAAAGCGCAAGATACTGCCAATAAGGAAATTGCTGCTGCGAAATAATTAAATAAAGCATAGTAACCGTAAAAGAGGAGAGCCTTCCTCTTTTACGTATTTTACAGGAAAGGGGGAGCTTTATAATGAAACGACGCTGGAACCGCCGCAAATGGCGGGATGTGATTTCGGGATATTTGTTCGTTTCTCCGTCTCTGCTTATACTTGGCGCCTTCTTCTTGCTGCCTATTCTGTATGCCGTGTTCCTCTCTCTACATAAGGTGGAACTGCTAGGCGGCGTCAGTTACAAATTCATCGGACTTCGCAACTTTGCTCGTATCGCAGATGATGACCGTGCCTGGATAGGACTCCGCAATACCGTTGAATATGCCATTTATGTCGTTCCGATACAAACCATTGTCGCCATGCTGATGGCTTCGGTACTGAATTCAAAAATTAAGTTCCGCAATTTCTTCCGAGTAGTTTACTTTATGCCGACAATCACTTCATCTGCGGTATTAACACTCATTTTCATGTGGCTATATAAATCCGATGGTTTATTAAACGATTTGCTCAACCTCGTAGGTTTGGACAGCTACAACTGGCTGGGAGACCCAAGCGTCGCCCTCAAAGGCATTATGATCATGAATATATTTTCCACAGCGCCTCAATTTATGGTTATTTATTTGGCTGCGCTGCAGGATATTCCCGATACGCTCTATGAAGCAGCTGAACTAGATGGTGCAGGCACCTGGCGCCGATTCATCTCGATTACAGTGCCCATGCTCAAACCTGTGACATTCTTCGTCGTGACGATGGGGTTGATTGGAACCTTCCAGCTTTTCGATCAGGCCTATATCATATCTAACGGCTCAGGCGGCCCTGATAATTCTACGCTGACCCTTGTCTTGCTGATTTATCAATATGCCTTCAAGAACTTAGACATGGGCTACGCTTCCGCTTTGGCCTTCATGTTAACCTGTGCCATCATGGTTGTGACATTGATTCAGCGCAAGCTGTTCGGTGGCGAAGAGAAATTGAACTAAGAGAGGAGAGACCCAATATGGAAGCAACCAAATCCCGCGCCTTCGCGCGTGTGTTAACCTATCTCATGCTGGCTTTGTATGCTGTAATCACCATCATTCCGTTCTTGTGGGCGCTCTCCGCTTCGTTCAAGACGCTAGCGGAAATCTCTACAACCGGATTATCGTTTATTCCCAAGCATTTCACACTCGATAATTACAAATATATCTTCACAAGCGAGCAAATGTTCCCGCGCTGGTTTCTAAACAGTGTCATGGTCGGCATCTCCGTTACCCTGCTCAATTTGCTGCTTAATTCTCTGGCCGGGTATTCCTTAGCCCGCTTCGACTTTCCTGGCAACAAACTTATTTTCTTCTTTATTTTAACGATTCTGATGGTGCCGGATAAAGTTACGCTCATTCCGCAATATTTGATCATCAAAGACTTAGGATGGCTGAACAGCTACCGCTCTTTGATCATTCCAGCCGCGGTGCAAGCGACTTATATTTTCATGATGCGCCAGTTTTTCATCAGCTTCCCTAAAGAATTGGAAGAAGCAGCAGAGATGGATGGCATGAGCCGTATCGGCATGTTCTTCCGAGTAGCGCTTCCGCTGGCCGGACCACCGCTCGCTGCTATGGCGATCTTCACCTTCATGGGCTCATGGAATGAATTCCTGAAACCATTGCTCTTCATGTCAGAGCGCGCTATGTTCACCCTCCCGCTAGGGTTGAATACCTTCAAGGGCCAATACATTTCTTATTGGAACTATATCATGGCGGCATCCATGGTCTTCACGCTGCCAGCCTTGCTTGTGTATGTGTTCGGCAACAAGTTCTTCATCAAGGGCATTACCTTTACTGGAACCAAATAATGCGAAACACGAAACCGTCGAAGCTTCTTTTCGGCGGTTATTTTTTATAGAGCTTGAGCAGAAGCAGCAAGTACTAAAATCTCTTGATGAACGATACATATGGTAGTACAGGCCCGCGATTAATTCACAAGTAAAGGAGCCGCTGTACATGCCATTTCAAATCAGAACAATTATCTTCTATCTGTCAATCATCCTTGGTGCGTTTAGCGCCATTAGCATCGCTTTATATATGTATGGCTCTCAAGCTACCCTCCCGCCGAACTTCTCTGTCGCAGGCTGGCGTGTTGGAGATATGCGTTATGAGACCTTTCAACAGCAATACAACAAGCGGCTTGAGCAGCTCTTAGCCTTTCCTATTCAAATAGACACCTCCTATCCCGATATTCCCAATCGACAATTAACGCTAGGCCAACTAGGCATTCATTATCAAAATGAGGCGCTTGAGCAGTCGCTGAAACAGCTTTTCGACAGCTCGCCATTTGAGCGAATAAAGGCGCGTTGGTCGCTTCGTCACACGAATGTTCCTCTCGAGGTTACGGTCGATGAAGAGCAGCTCGTCAAAGCTGTCAAAGAAGCCTGGAGCGCGCTTTATGCCCAGCAGCCCGCTCCCGCCAAGAGAATCGTGACCGAACAAGACTCGCTAACCTATGAAAAAGAACAAAAAGTGCTGCGCGTCGATATCGCTCACCTGCTCGAGCATTTGCAAGAAATCGCTCCTTCTATTTCGTATATCAACAATACAGCACCCGTGCGCCTAACACTCCCTTTGTATGAGCAAGGTCCAACGATAACGGTTGAAAGCTTGACACAGCAAGGCATTGATGGCAAAATATCGGAATTCACAACCTCGTTCCCTTTATCCGGGGAAGGCCGCATTCATAACATCCGTTCAACTGCCGAATCTATTCAGGATTTGCTTATGGCGCCGGGAGAAACGTTCGATTACAGCAAAATCATTGCACAAACGGAGGCGAAATTTGGATATAAAGAGGCGCCTGTTATTCTGAACGGCAAATTGGTGCCTGGCATTGGGGGCGGCATTTGCCAAGTGTCATCCACCCTTTACAACGCTGTTCTGCGAAGCGGTCTGGAAATCGTCGAGAGGCGCAATCATTCGCTGCCTGTCAGTTATGTGCCATTAGGCCAGGATGCGACTTTTGCCAATGGCTATATTAATTTCAAATTCCGCAACAATACGGACGCTTACGTATTAATACGCACGATCACAACGGAACAAGCGGTTACCGTGAAGCTTTTTGGACATATGAACCCTTCCATTTCCTATGATATTGAATCTACGATTATTGAAACTATTCAGCCTCCAATCAAATACTTGCACAACCCTAGCCTTCGTGCGGGAGCGACCCAAACGATCAGTAAGGGTAAAGTTGGTTATAAAGTTGAAACGTATCGCATCAAAAGAGAGAACGGCATAACGGTGGAGAAAAAGTTGATATCCAAAGATCAATACTCGCCTGTACCCACTTTGATCGCTGCAAACCAAGGAAATATCAAACCCGAGGATGGCAACCAAAGTGAGTCAAAGCAACCTCTCCTCGAAGATGGCGTGAAGGGGCCAGCATTTCGCTAATTACAGAGGTCATAGTCCCCATGAACAAATATGTATAAAAAAAGAAAAGGTCATGTGACTGTAGTTACTAGGTCATTATGACTTTTTTCTATTATGATTAAAATACGAAATAGCAAACAAGGAGGTTTGACGATGAGTAAAATCGATTACTTTAGAGAACTCCACTATCGACTGCGCGGACTTCCCGAGAAGGAGCGCCAAAATATATTGTCTGTCTATGAAGAATTGTTTCAAAAAGCACTTGAAAACGGAAAACATGAGGATGACGTGGCCCAGTCGCTAGGCTACCCGCGCGTACCTCAGTGGGATGGTCAGAAGGAGGCGCCAAGCAAGCAACAGGAGCCAGCAGGCAGCACATTTACTGAACCCGTAGAGAAGAAGGCATATACCAAGCAGGAGCCAATACCGACGCCCACACCTATTCCAACACCAGCACCTACAAAAGCCCCTGAAGCGAACGGGTTTCCGCCGTATACACCGCCTTATCAAACGAACCCGTATGCAAATAATGCTCCCTACCCTTATCCGGTGAAGCCAGAGACAGGAATTAAGGCGATTATCGTCAGCATTGGGCTTGGTTTCTTCAACCTTATCTTCATCGTTGGACCATGGTTCGCTGTGCTCTCAACCCTGATCGCATTGTTTATTTCAGGGTTTGCACTAATTATCGCACCCATCATCGAAGTTCTCACTACCTTTACGGGTGCCTTCGACAACGATATGCGCTTTATCGGATTCGCCATGCTTGCTTTATTTGGCTTGGGAATTATTCTAACAACGTTCAGCTCCTGGCTGTTCAAAGTATTCTTCAAACTCACTTGGACATATATCCAATTCAATGCCAAATTGATAAAGGGGGCGTAAGCCATGAAACGTGGACCTAAGTTTTTCTTGCTGATTGGTTTTGCCTGCTTGGCCATTGGGCTTATTGGAGCAGCTGTCTCTTTCAAAAGCGTCGACCTGAATGAGGGAATAGCCAACATCGATATCGAAAAGAAAATTTCCGCCGCTAACATCGATACGTTCATTCTCCAAAATGATATCTCTGGAATCACCTTTGTTCCGAGCAATTCGGATGAAATTAAAGTGCACTTGGTAGGAACAGTAGGGGAAAAGGCTGCCAAAGATTGCGTCATTGATGCAGCTACTGAAGGAGATAACGTGTGGCGGGTAAATGTTGCTACGCATAAAAAAAATCAAATTAATATTGGCATTAGTTTGTCCGAGCTAAAAAGCCTGATTGCCAGCCACGGCAAACAGCTAAAAACAGAAATCTCCCTTCCCGATAAAATGTTCAAAGCTATCACCATTTCTTCCGATACAGGAGCTATTCATCTCAAAGAAATCAAGGCGGCAAGCTTGGAAGCATCCACAGATACAGGCAATATTTCTATAGACCGTTATGAAGGAAAGCAGCTTAATCTACGAACGGATACAGGAAGCATTACCGTCGACAATGGTCAGGGCAATGTGGCTTTAAGAACAGATACCGGTAGTATTACAGCGAAATTAAACGATATCGGTGATTCCGTTTCGCTGCAATCGGACATAGGCAGCATTCGCCTTAGATTGGATCCCGCTCCGAAGAACGCAAGTTTTGATTTGAGATCGGATATAGGCAATGTTAATCTAACTATCCCAGGTGTCAATATGGAGCGCAACGAGAATAGCGGGCGTCATTCGGCCAAAGGTTCCCTCGGTGATGGCAGCAAACAAGTGAAAGTTCAAACCGATACAGGTTCCATCTCAGTAACCAACAACTAAAAATAAAGCCTTCATTCCCATCGAAGCCGATGAGTTTGAAGGCTTTTGTTTATTTGCTTTTTTCTAGAAAAGCTTGCAGCCACTCGTTGGATTGAACCAAAACTTGCTCAGCGCGAGCAATCGCTTCTGTCACTTGGTTGCTTGCTGTTCCACCAAAGACATTACGCGCATTGACCACTTGCTCCGGCTGTAAAACTTGATAAATATCCGATTCGAACAGTTCTGAGAACGTTTTGAACTCCTCGATGCTCATATCGAGCAAATATTTTTTGTTCTGGATGCAGTGCAGAACTGTTTTACCGATCACTTCGTGCGCTTGGCGGAAAGGAAGACCTTTGTTAACAAGGTAATCCGCGATATCCGTAGCGTTAGAGAAATCTTGGTTAACAGCTTGTCTCATGCGATCCGTGTTGACCTTCATCGTAGCGACCATCGGAGCGAACAATTGCAGCGCCCCTTGCAGGGTGCGAACCGTATCGAACATGCCTTCTTTGTCTTCCTGCATGTCCTTATTGTAGGCCAGCGGCAGCGACTTGAGCACGGTCATCAGACCGAACAAGTTGCCGTAGACGCGGCCGGTTTTGCCGCGGACGAGCTCCGCCACGTCCGGGTTCTTCTTCTGCGGCATGATCGAGCTGCCGGTACAGAATGCATCGTCGAGCTCGACGAACGCGAACTCGGTCGAAGACCACAGCACCATCTCCTCGCTGAAGCGAGAAAGGTGCATCATGATCATGGACGCGTTAGAGAGGAACTCCAGGATGAAATCGCGGTCGCTGACCGCATCCAGGGAGTTCTCGTACACGCGTCCGAACCCAAGCTGCTCCGCCACGAAATGGCGGTCGATCGGAAACGTCGTGCCGGCGAGCGCGCCAGCGCCAAGCGGCAAAATATCTACGCGCTTGTAGCTGTCCTGCAAGCGCTCCAAGTCGCGCTGGAACATGCTGACGTAGGCCATCAAGTGATGTGCGAAGAGGATCGGCTGCGCACGCTGTAGATGCGTATAGCCCGGAACGATCGTATCAATGTTGTTTTTGGCTTGGTCAATCAGCGCTTCCTGCAGCTTGATCAGGTGTCCGACAAACTCAACAACCCGCTTGCGCAGGTAGAGATGCATATCCGTAGCCACTTGGTCGTTGCGGCTGCGGCCCGTATGCAGCTTGCCGCCAACAGGACCAATCAGGTCGATTAGTGTTTTCTCGATATTCATATGAATATCTTCATTCTGAATCGTGTACTCAAGTTCGCCGCGGCGGATCATGCCTTGGACCTGCAGCAGACCGTCTTTGATCTTCTCTACGTCTTCAGCAGGCAAAATACCGCATTTGCCAAGCATCGTCACATGCGCCAAGCTGCCTTGAATATCTTCCTCAGCCAACTCTTTATCAAATGTTATCGATGCTGTATATTCTTCGACCAATTGGTCGGTTTGCTTCGTAAATCGTCCACCCCAAAGCTTTGACACGTTGCACTACCCCTCTCTAATGGACAGCCCAAAGGCTTTCCACAGTGGGAAAGCCCTTGAAAGACTGCGAACTTATTTCTTCGCGTTTTGCTCCACGCCGGAAGATACTTTCAAACGAAGCGCGTTCAAGCGGATGAAACCAGTTGCATCGCCTTGATCGTATGCTTTCGTCGGATCTGCTTCCATCGTTGCAATATCTGGGTTGTATAGGGATACTGGGCTTTTGACGCCAGCGCCGATTACATTGCCTTTGTATAGTTTCAAACGCACTGTACCTGAAACGTTCTTTTGGCTTTCTGCCACAAGCGCTTGGATCGCCAAACGCTCAGGCGCAAACCAGAAGCCGTTGTAAACCAGTGTCGCATATTTCGTAATCAAGGAATCACGAAGGTGCATCACATCACGGTCCATCGTGAGAGATTCCATTTTGCGGTGAGCTGTGAAGAGGATCGTACCGCCCGGAGTTTCGTACACGCCGCGGCTCTTCATGCCAACGAAACGGTTCTCAACCATGTCCACACGACCAATGCCGTGCTTGCCGCCGATTTCATTCAAGGTTTCCATCACTTGCAGCGGAGTCAATTTGGCTCCGTTGATAGCCACACAGTCGCCTTTATCGAACTCAAGCTCAATGTATTCCGCTTCATTCGGAGCGTCTTCTGGAGCTACGCTCAAGACGTACATACCTTTGTTGTCGTCATGCGCTGCATCGAACCAAGGATCTTCCAACATGCCGCTCTCGAAGGAGATGTGCAGCAGGTTGCGGTCCGTGGAATACGGCTTCGCCGCAGATGCCGTCACCGGAATGCCATGCTTCTCGGCATAGGCGATCATCTCTGCGCGGCCTGGGAACTCCTCGCGGAATTGCTCCAAACGCCAAGGCGCGATAACCGACAGCTCAGGCGCTAGCGCCGCTGCTGTAAGCTCGAAGCGCACTTGGTCGTTCCCTTTGCCGGTTGCGCCATGCGCAATCGCTGTTGCGCCTTCAGCGCGGGCGATCTCGACCATGCGCTTCGCGATCAACGGACGCGCAATGCTCGTGCCGAGCAGGTATTGCCCTTCATAGAGAGCACCCGCTTGGAACATCGGGTTGATGAAATCCTTCGCGAATTCATCGCGCAGGTCGTCGATGTAGATTTTGGATGCGCCGGTTTTGAGCGCTTTTTCTTCCAGACCGTCAAGCTCGTCTTTTTGCCCGATATCCGCTGTGAATGCAATGATTTCAGCGTCATAAGTCTCTTTTAACCATTTCAAAATTACCGATGTATCCAGTCCGCCGGAATAGGCGAGTACGATTTTTTCCTTAGCCATGTCTACTAATCTCTCCGTTTCTAATTCTGCTGATTGATAGCTATTATATCATTGTCGCGGCCATAATGGCCTTTTGCGCATGAAGACGATTCTCGGCTTGGTCAAAAATGATCGAATGCGCGCCATCAATGACGCCCTCGCTCACTTCTTCCCCACGATGGGCTGGCAAGCAGTGCATGAACAAGTAATCCTGTTTCGCATACTTCACAAGCGCTTCGTTAATTTGGAAGTTTTTAAAAGCAATCTCCCGCTCCTGCTGCTCCGCTTCAAAGCCCATGCTCGCCCATACATCTGTGTAGACGATATCGGCATTTTCGATCGCTTCGCGCGGATCACGAGTAAGCAGCACACTGCCTCCGGATAGCGCAGCATTTTCCTTGGAAATCTGGATCACTTCTTTGTCCGGGTCATACCCTTCCGGCGAAGCAATCGCGAAGTCCATACCCAATTTGCTCGCACCCATCATCAAAGAGTGAACCATATTGTTGCCGTCTCCGATGTAAGCCACTTTGATCCCTTTCAGACGTCCTTTTTTCTCCAAAACCGTTTGATAATCAGCCATAACTTGGCAAGGGTGCGCGTAATCAGTAAGCCCATTAATAACCGGGACCGTTGCTCCACGAGCCAGATCGATCACTTTACGGTGCTCGTACGTACGAATCATAATGCCATCCAGATAACGGGACAACGTCTGCGCCGTATCCCAAACCGTTTCTCCGCGTCCAAGCTGAAGATCATTTTTGCTTAAGAAAAGCGCTTGACCGCCAAGCTGGTACATCCCGACTTCAAAAGATACGCGCGTACGCGTCGATGATTTCTCAAAAATCATCCCCAACGTTTTGCCCGCTAATACAGCATGAGGCTCTCTAGCCTTCTGCTTGCGTTTCAGCTCAATGCCATAGTGAATCAAATATTCGATTTCTTCCGGTGTATAATCAACCAAAGCAAGAAAATCTTTGCCCTTCAGTTGGGCAGCCATTTCTTCTTGTAAGGTAATATTCATTTCATCCAACCTCTCTACGTTTAACTCTGTCTAAATGCTGCTGATCGTCGATGCCTTCTGGGAGAGGACATCGCACACGACATCCAGCGCTTGATCTAAATCTGCTTGCGGTATCGTCAAAGCCGGCACCAAACGAATCACATTCGGCCCTGCTGGAATAACCAATACACCTTGTTTATGAATTTCGCTGATGATCTCACCAGCTGGTTGCGTACACTCGATGCCAATTAAGAGACCAACACCGCGAATCTTCGCGATTAGCGGATTGCCCGCAAGCTTGCTTTCCAGCTTCTTCACCGTATACTCGCCTAACTCTGCTGCACGTTCAGACAATTTCTCCGAAATAATCGTGTCCAAAGCCGCATGAGCCGCCGCTGTCGCAATCGGTGTTCCGCCAAACGTCGAACCATGACTGCCTGCGCTGAAAGCTTCAGCCAAATGCGCCTTGCCCAGCATAGCTCCGATCGGGAAGCCACCGCCAAGACCTTTGGCCAATGTGAAAATGTCCGGCTCCACACCGTAATGCTCATACGCGAACAATTTACCCGTACGCCCAATGCCTGTTTGGATTTCATCTACAATCAACAGCAAATTCTCCTGTTTGCAAAGCTCAGCAATCTGCTTCACGAATTCCGGATCAGCCGGCAGAACGCCGCCTTCGCCTTGAACCATTTCAAGCATGATCGCGCAGGTTGTATCATTCACAAGACTGCGAACAGCCTCAATATCGTTATAAGGCGCATAGACGAAACCGCCTGGGAGCGGATGGAAGCCTTCCTTTACTTTATCCTGACCTGTAGCGGTCAGCGTAGCCAGCGTGCGTCCGTGGAACGACATGTTGAACGTGATAATCTCGAACCGACCATTGTTCAGCACCTTCTGGGAGTAGCGACGAGCTAACTTGATTGCCGCCTCATTCGCTTCCGCACCCGTGGAACAGAAAAATACCGCGTCCGCACAGCTGTTGTCCGTAAGCAAAGTGGCCAGCTTCTCCTGATTCGGAATATGAAAAAGATTGCTCACATGCCAAAGCTGATCCAGCTGTTCAACTAGCTTCTCTTTCACCGCTTGAGGCGCGTGTCCGAGGTTCGTCACCGCGATGCCGCTCATCAAATCGATGTACTCCTTGCCTGTGTCATCCCACAGTCGGCTGCCTTCCCCCTTCACCAATGTAATCGGATATCTGGCGTAAGTTGGAAAGAGCGAGCTTTTTCCCGTTTCTGTCATGTACATTCCCTCCTTAGTGGTTATTCCAATGCGCACTTTGTGCGTATTGATTAAGATTCTTTGGGTGATGTCTATAGATAATTGCTGCTATTTCAAAATGATTAAAACCTTCTAGCGCACAATACGCGTTCCGATTCCCGTACCTTTCAGCACTTTGCTCAGCACATTCGGCTCAGAACCATTCACGATAACAACTTCCTGCACCTTACCCTGTATACAAGCAATCGCTGCACGGACCTTAGGGATCATACCCCCGTAGATCTCACCGCTCACGATCATTTCTTCGATCTCTGCCACACTCACAACTGGAAGCACCTGCTTCTCGCCGTCTACTGTCTTCATGATGCCTGGAACGTCAGTCACAACAACCATTTGCTCGACACCAAGGTGCGAAGCGACCGCACCCGCTGCTGTATCTGCATTAATGTTGTAACGCTGTCCGCCATCTGCGCCAAGTCCAACCGGTGCGATGACCGGAATATAGCCCATATTCACGATGCCCTGAATCAACTCCGCATTGACCTTCGTCACGTCGCCGACAAGTCCAACTTCATGGCTGTTCGCCACCGGCTTCGCTTCGATCAGATGTCCATCCACACCGGACAATCCAAGTGCTGCTGCACCCGTTAATTGAATACGGCGGACGATCTCTTTGTTGATCTGACCAGATAGCACCATCTCTACAACATCCAACACCGCTTCACTCGTCACCCGCAGGCCGTTCACGAAACCGGACTCAATTCCGAGCTTCCCCAGCGTCTCCGAGATTGCAGGACCGCCGCCGTGTACGATGACAGTAACGATGCCTTCCTCCTGAAGCTGACGCATATCTTCAAAAAAGCTGGACGGTAGAGCCGCAAGCGTACTCCCGCCGCATTTCATCACAAAGCAATTGTTCTTCACAGCCGTTCGTTCCCCTTTGCTTCCTTATGTGCGGTATGCCGCATTAATGCGCACATAATCATATGTCAAATCGCAGCCCCAGCCCGTTGCCTTGCCAGTGCCCATATGCAAATTCACGTGAATTTGAATCGTGTCTGTTTTCAAATAAGCAAGCGCCGCTTCCTCGTCAAACTTCACTGGACGCGACTGCTCCAACACCGCGATATCGCCAAGGCGAATATCGACCGTGTTTACGTTCACCGGCTGACCGGAGTATCCGACTGCTGCGATGATCCGACCCCAGTTGGCGTCAGCTCCGTAAACAGCCGATTTCACCAAGCTCGACCCGATGATCGACTTGACGATCTTGCGAGCCGCCTCGTCGCTCTCCGCGCCGACTACTGTCGTCTCGATCAGCTTCGTCGCGCCTTCGCCGTCGCGCGCAATCGCTTTGGCGAGGTATTCGCCAACGTACTGGAACCCTGCCGCGAACGCTTCCCAATCCGGATGCTCCGGATTCAACGCTTCGCCGCCTGCCAGCCCGCTAGCCATCACCACGACCATGTCGTTGGTGCTTGTATCTCCGTCAACAGTGATCATGTTGAACGTGCTGTCTGTAATCCTGCCTAGCAGCTGCTGCAGGTGTACGCTTTCGATCGGCGCGTCGGTTGTCATGAAACCGAGCATGGTCGCCATGTTCGGGTGAATCATCCCCGAACCTTTCGCTGCCCCGGCAATATGTACTTCCTTGCCGCCAACCACAACACGGACACACGTCATCTTCTGCGTAAGATCCGTTGTCAGGATCGATTGGCAGAAGTCTTCGCCGCCGTCTGCCTTCACACGGCCCGGCAGCTGCTCGATGCCGCTGAGAACCTTGCCCATCGGCAGCAGCTCGCCGATGACGCCTGTGCTCGTCACGCCGACGTGATGCTCCGCCACGCCTAGCGCCTTCGCACTTGCGGCGCGCATCGCACGCGCGTCCTGCTCGCCTTGCTCGCCGGTGCACGCATTGGCGTTGCCGCTGTTGACGATCATCGCCTGCAGCTTGCCGCTATGGGCGATGCTTTCTTGCGTCACGCGCAGCGGTGCCGCTTGGAATGCGTTCAGCGTGTACACGCCCGCCGCTGCCGCAGGAACGTCACAGACGATTGCGCCCAGATCATAGCGCTCCGTCTTCTTCAAACCACAGTGCAGACCGCCTGCACGAAAGCCTTTCGGCGTCGTAACCGTGCCCTCTGGCACGACAGTAAAGCTACCTTGCTCTAGCATGTTCGTTCGTCACCTGTCCTCATCTTCTCGTTATGGATACACCGGTGCGAACAACAGCCCTGTCGTTTCGTCCCAGCCTTGCATGATATTTAAATTTTGAATGGCTTGACCTGCAGCGCCTTTCACCACATTATCAATGACCGAAACAATCGTCACACGTCCTGTACGTTCATCCACAGCAAAACCGATGTCACAGTAGTTGGAGCCGAATACTTCTTTCGTTGAAGGCAGCTTACCATTCTTGCGAATACGCACAAATTTTCTTCCTTCATAATACTGGCTGTACAACTGGGTGAAATCTTCCAGCGTATGCTCGCCATCCACAGAGGCATACATCGTAGCCATAATACCACGAGTCATCGGCACAAGGTGCGTGGTGAACGTCGTAATCACCGGCTTGCCGACAATCCGGCCGAGCGCCTGCTCGATTTCTGGAATGTGCTGATGTTTGTTCACTTTATATGCGGTTAAATTCTCATTCACTTCGGAATAGTGAACACCCAAGCTCACGCCGCGCCCAGAGCCGGACACACCGGATTTAGCATCTATAATAATCGTCGAAGGGTCGATCCAGCCCGCTGCAACAGCAGGTACCAGACCAAGCAGTGTAGCTGTCGGATAACAGCCAGGATTTGCGATCAGATCGCTCCCTTTCACTTCGTCCCCGAACACTTCGGATAGACCATAGATCGAACGAGCCAACACCTCATCGGAAGCGGCCGGTTTTTTGTACCATTTCTCATAATCCGCAGACGACTTCAATCTCAAATCTCCGGAAATATCGATGACTTTCAACCCAGCTGCCAACAATTTCGGCGAAAGTTCTGCACTCACACCTGCTGGCGTTGCCAGGAAAACAACATCTGCTTTACCTGCGATAAGGTCAACATCCAATACATCCAGCACATCCAAAACGATCTCCTGCAAATGCGGAAAATGCTCAGCAAGCGGTGCTCCCGCATTCGAAGTCGAGATAACCGAAGTAATTTGAACTAACGGATGCGCCTGCAATAGACGAATCAATTCTGCACCACCATAACCTGTGGCTCCAATAATAGCCGCTCTTACGCCATGACTCATTTGAATTTCCCCCAGACGTCCTCAAAATATATGTATTATTATACAGTCGCATACATAATAACTCAATGAATTTTTTTGTCCGTTTTTTGTCAATAAAATTGATTTACAGCAAGTCGTTTCAAGGATTTCGCGCATCTCTGCGAAGCTTCTGCAGGAACCTGTTTTTTTGAGGAAAATATACATAATATGCATCAAATTCACGTGTCCTCTGCATAAAAATGAATCATTTCAGATATATTCTCTCCTAAGCCGTTCACACTCCCTCTATTATCCCAAAACATACGCCACACAAGCAAATTTTGTATGTTCTCTGCTTCTTCTTTTTCGAAAATGTGGGTAAGTACTAGGGTTATGCACAGCTTATCCACAATTTACCCACAACTATCTCGACCAAGAGTTAAGTTATGCACAAAAAGACGCACCAATGTGCGTCTAATCTTTTTACTCACTCCATCAAAGCGAATTCTTAGGCATGTTTCTTAAAGCCTTCACCTAAGACCTCATTCGTTTCGCTCAAAATGACAAAAGCTTGCGGGTCCACGGATTGCACCAGCGTTTTCAAACGACTTACCTCATTCTGTTTCACGACGACCATCATGACCGTACGAGATTCCCCCGTGAAACCTCCGGACCCATTCAACTCTGTAAGTCCCCGATCCAAATCATATAAAATCGCTTTGCGAATAGCATCCGTATGATCTGAAATAATAAAGGCCACTTTGGCATAGTTGAATCCAAGCTGTACAATATCAATCGTTTTCGTTGTGACGAATAAACCGATCATTCCGTAAAGCGCATTCTCCGGTGTGAAAATCAAGGCTGAGCTTATGATCACTAACCCATCAAAAACCGCAACCGAAAAGCCAAGGCTTAAACCCGAATATTTATGCAGAATTTGAGCAGCCAAACCCAGTCCGCCGGTCGAACCGCGTCCACGAAAAACAATGCCTAACCCAAGCCCGACTCCCATCCCTCCATAAACTGCCGCTAATAAAGGATTATGAGTAGGTACGCCTAGATGACTTGTTAACAGTACACAAAGCGGAAAAATGACCGACCCTACGGCGGCCTTAACCCCAAACTGTCCCCCCAATAGCCAAAGGGCTAGCAAAAAAATAGGGATATTCAATGCCCATTGCGTGATGGCCGGGTTTATATTTGTTATATGCTGCACAATTGTTGAGATCCCTGAGACCCCACCCGTGGCTATCTGATTCGGATTTAAAAAGCTGTTAAAACTCGCGGCCATGATGAGCGAGCCAATAACTAATAATGTATATTCAAATACGGTATGGGAAGGACTTCCGATCCGTATCCGCGGTTCTTTTCTGGGCACGAGCGGCCCTCCTCTCACAAAAAATCCTACACCTTCTAGGTGTAGGATGATCGTCTATGGCTTCGGGTATGCGCAGCAGACCTGAGCGCAACAAGATACGCCAACTTCTGACTACACTTCACTATCCGGCTTCCGAATCTGATGACGCAGATAAGCATCAATGAACGTATCGAGATCTCCATCCATTACCGCGCCTACATTACCTGTCTCCGCCGAAGTTCTGTGATCTTTGACCATACTATAGGGATGAAACACATACGAACGAATTTGGCTTCCCCATCCAATGTCGGATTGTTCGCCGCGAATCTCAGCCAGATGCTTTAAATTCGCTTCGATCTTCTTCTCATACAGCTTGGAGCGAAGCATTTTCATCGCTTTCTCGCGGTTCTTGATCTGCGAGCGCTCTTGCTGACAGCTCACCACGACACCGGTTGGCATGTGCGTAATCCGCACGGCCGAATCCGTGGTGTTGATGTGCTGACCGCCGGCGCCGCTGGCACGATACGTATCGATTTTGAGATCCTCGGTGCGGATCTCAACCTCTGTATCGTCCTCAATCTCCGGCATGATGTCGCACGACACGAAGGACGTGTGACGCCTTCCTGAGGCATCGAACGGCGAGATGCGGACGAGCCGATGCACGCCCTTCTCCGCCTTCAAATAGCCGTAGGCGTTGAAGCCTGTGATCTGCAGCGTGACACTCTTCACGCCGGCTTCGTCGCCGGGCAAATAGTCGAGGACCTCGACTTTGTAGCCCCGCTTCTCCGCCCAGCGGCGGTACATGCGCAGCAGCATCTCCGCCCAGTCCTGCGACTCGGTGCCGCCGGCACCGGGATGCAGCTCAAGAATAGCATTCAGCCGGTCATACGGCTGATTCAAAAGCAAGCCAAGCTCGAACGTTTCGAGCTTCTTCTTAAGTGCCGCGATGCCTTCCTCAATGTCGGCTGCTAGGCCAGCATCGGCTTCCTCTTCCTCGAGCTCGACCATGACCTGCAGGTCATCGAACGCGTTCGAGAAGCCGTTGAATTCATCAACGACACTTTTGATCACGTTGAGGTCTGCGATGGTCTTCTGGGCACGTTCGTTATCGTCCCAGAAGTCCGGCGCCCCCATTTTTTCCTCAAAATCCCCGATCGCTTCCAGCTTATGATCTAAGTCAAAGAGACCCCCGTAATTCGGTTAGTCGCTTTGCTGTTTCTCTTAAGTCTTGTTTCACTTCTGGTTCCAGCATGTCTTACACCTCTTTATTCTCTTGTGCCCCTATACGCGGGTTAATTGGCTGCAGCCGGGTATTCCTGCTTAGCTGCCTTGCCCATGGCACTGTTTGAACTTCTTCCCGCTGCCGCAAGGACATGGGTCGTTGCGCCCGATACGCTGCTCTTCGTCGCGCACCAGTGGTTTCTTGCCGCCAGCTTCGTTCTTCGTATCTACCGCTTGACCCTCAGCTACCGCTTGGCGCTCCAGGTTGCTTTGAACGTGAGCTTTCATGATGTACATCGCGACTTCTTCGCGGATGTTGTCAATCATCTCTTGGAACATTTCAAAGCCTTCAAACTGGTATTCACGAAGCGGATCCGTACCGCCGTATGCACGAAGGTGGATACCTTGGCGAAGCTGATCCATGGCATCAATATGATCCATCCATTTGCTGTCTACCGCGCGAAGAGCGACAACCTTCTCGAATTCACGCATGAATTCAGCGCCGATTTCTTCTTCACGCTCATCGTATCGTTTGCTGACAAGAGCTTGAATAAATTCAATAATTTCTTCTTGCTCTTTGCCCCATAGATCTTGATCCGTAATTTGCGCATCATCATGCAGCAAATTGTTGTTCACGAAGTTAGCCACTTCTTGAACTTCCCACTCTTCCGGAATTTGTTCTTCCGGACAGTGTGCTTTCACCACGCGCTCAATCACGGAAGTAATCATACCTTCGATGACTTCACGAATATTGTCGGACTCCAGAAGCTCACGACGTTGTTTATAGATGATACCACGCTGTTGGTTCATTACATCATCGTATTGAAGAACGACTTTACGCACGTCAAAGTTGTTGCCCTCAACGCGTTTTTGAGCCGATTCCACTGCGCGGGAAATTAATTTGCTCTCGATCGGCTGATCTTCTTCCATCCCGAGGCGGTCCATCATCGCCATGATATTTTCCGCGCCAAAGCGTTTCATCAATTCATCCTCTAGAGAGAGGTAGAACTGGGAAGAACCAGGGTCACCTTGACGGCCTGCGCGTCCACGCAGCTGGTTGTCGATCCGTCTGCTTTCATGACGTTCTGTACCTATAATATGCAGTCCACCTGCGTCATGTACGCCTTCGCCAAGCACAATGTCCGTACCGCGGCCCGCCATGTTCGTCGCAATCGTCACAGAGCCCGGTTGTCCTGCGCGTGCTACGATTTCAGCTTCCTCCGCATGATACTTCGCATTCAATACTTTGTGCTGAACACCTTTCTTTTTGAGCATGTCCGATAAGACCTCGGAATTCTCAATTGAAACGGTACCGACAAGAACCGGTTGATTCAGCTTATGGCGCTCTACGATTTGCTCAACAACAGCTCTGAATTTACCCATTTCCGACTTGTACACCACATCCGGCATATCCTTACGAATCATCGGACGGTTCGTCGGAACTATGATAACTTCAAGACCATAAATCTTCTTGAGCTCTTCCTCTTCCGTCTTCGCTGTACCTGTCATACCCGCAAGCTTGCGGTACATCCGGAAATAGTTCTGGAAGGTAATCGTCGCCAGCGTCATGCTCTCATTCTGAACTTGCAGCTGCTCTTTGGCTTCAATCGCCTGGTGCAGCCCATCGCTATAACGACGACCTGTCATAATACGGCCAGTAAATTCATCAACAATCATCACTTCGTCATCTTGCACCACGTAATCCACATCGCGTTTCATAATGAAACGTGCTTTAAGCCCTTGTGTCACATGATGATTAATATTCACATTCTGATGATCGAATAAGTTCTCAATGCCGAATGCACGCTCCGATTTAGCTACCCCTTCTTCAGTAAGAGCTACGGAACGCACTTTAATATCTATTGTGTAATCTTCTTCTGCTTTCAACGTGCTCACAAAACGGTCTGCCGCGTAATACAAGTCTGTTGACTTCGCAGCTTGTCCCGAAATAATCAACGGCGTTCTCGCCTCATCGACTAGGATGGAATCCACCTCATCGATAACCGCAAAATAAAGCGGCCGCTGTACCATTTGCTCTTTGTAAAGCACCATGTTGTCACGCAGGTAATCGAAGCCATATTCGTTATTCGTTCCATACGTAATATCACAAGCATAAGCCGCTTGCTTTTGCTCATGGGACAAGTCATGCAGATTTACCCCAACCGTCAAGCCGAGGAACTCATAAATCTGACCCATTTCACCGCTATCCCGCTGTGCCAAATAGTCATTGACCGTAACTACGTGTACGCCTTTGCCCAGCAAAGCATTCAAATAAACAGGGAGCGTTCCAACGAGCGTCTTCCCTTCCCCTGTTCTCATCTCCGCGATACGGCCTTCATGCAGCACCATACCCCCGATGAGCTGAACGTCATAATGACGTTTACCTAGAACGCGCAAGCCCGCTTCTCTAACGACAGCAAAAGCTTCAGGCAGCAAATCATCCAGTTCCTCGCCTTTTTCCAAACGATTTCTGAACTCAACCGTCTTGCCTCTTAACTCCTCATCGGATAGCGGCTTAATAGTAGCCTCAAGCTCATTGATGTAATCAACAGCTTTAAGCATCCGTTTAATTTCCCGTTCATTGGAATCACCAAAAATTTTCTTTACTAGTCCTAGCATCGGTGAACCCCTTTCTATTGCATTCGTATCCTTAAATTGTAACACTTTTGACAGCCTTGTCGCAACAAACGCTCAGGCCTTCTTACTGATAAACTGTCCATTTCCTGTAAAAAGATCAGGTTATTGCTTATTTAAGTAGTATTGATTCGAAGTTTAAAATGAATGCATATAAAAAAGCTTAATTCGACAAAATCGAATCAAGCTCATTTTTGAGAAAGTATAAGGGCTAAATTTCTTAAATAGCTGGCTCTATAAGTCCGTATTTACCATCGTTGCGTTTATAAACGACATTTACCGTGTCTGTATCCATGTTGGAGAAAACAAAGAAGCTATGCCCAACCATGTTCATTTGAAGAATCGCTTCTTCCACATCCATCGGCTTCAAATCAAAGCGTTTGTTCCGAACCAATTCAAAATCTTCTTCCTCTTCTACATAAGTAACAGCTGAAGTTTCAACTTTAAACAGGTCACGCTTGCCGCCTTCTTGGCGAATTTTGCGGTTCGTTCTCGTTTTGTGTTTGCGAATTTGGCGTTCCAACTTGTCCACGACCAAATCGATCGATGCGTACATATCCGCATTACGCTCCTCAGCTCGGAGCAGCACGCCTGTCAGTGGAATGCTAACCTCAATAGATTGCAATCCTTTAATAACGCTCAGTTTCACTTGTACATCTGATGTAAGGGGGGCTTCAAAATACCTCTCAAGTCTGGTCAATTTCTTGTCCACATAGTCCCTAAGGGCTTCAGTTACTTCAAGGTGTTCTCCGCGTATGCTAATCATCATAGTTAAACATCTCCCTTCCTTACTTACAGTATACTACATTCCACCCTCATCTTCATAATTCCTTTAAATTCCGAGCTAACATTGTGCAAAAAAAACACCCTAGGAGTATTCCCTAGAGTGTGCTCTTAGATGTATACAAGCGGTACCTCGTACCGAATGGTTATAGTCTGCTTACATTAGCGGCTTGTGGTCCGCGCGCGCCTTCCACAATGTCAAACTCAACGGCTTGACCTTCGTCCAACGTTTTGAACCCTTCAGATTGAATTGCTGAGAAATGCACGAATACATCTCCACCATCTTCACGCTCAATGAAACCATATCCTTTTTCCGCGTTGAACCATTTCACTTTACCTTGCATACCGTACACATTCCCTTCGTTTTAAAAAATGTAAGCCCTTACTTTTCGACTATATCACCCCTAAGCTTGACCTGTCAATTTCTAACTTAACCATAAATTAAATATTTAGAAAATTCGGGTATATACAAGCCGTGGATAAGTGAAAAATTTGTAGAATCTTGTCGCGGCGGGCTTCTTTACAACTTATTAACAAAGTTATACACAGAGTTGTGCACATTATCCACAGGAGGACTAATGGGTAGTGCTTATGATTTTTAAAATAATTACTTCTTCATTGTTAAGATGATATATTGTTTGAAATTAAGGGCAATATTCCAATCGATATTCTAATCATTCGCCCTGTTGTATATCGGTGTTCATAATAGAACTCAGCGAAATTTCTTTTCTTCGTTTCAAGATCTCATGAATTTCTTCATTATTTTTCACTTTAACCCAATCACCGCTAGCAGAGTCAAACATCTTGATAACTCTTGCAGGATTGCCAACCGCTACACTATAATCTGGGATATCTTTATTTACAAATGTGTTAGCTGCAATTACACAGCCTTTACCAACCCTAACATTTCCAACAATAACACTATTAATTCCTAGCCAAGAACCTTCACCAATTGACACTTCATTTTTGGTGGAAGTAACACCTTGGTAAATTATGGGCAATGATATATTCTCATAAGCATGCCCGCAATCTGCGATGTAGACGTTAGGACCAACAATAACATGCTTCTCGACTACCACTTTATTTGCAACAGAGATAGTAAAGTTTTTTCCAATTTGACATCCTTCCTCAATTATAATTTGTGGCTCTTCTTTGAATTGATCAACAGCTATATTTAACCAACAATCTTTTTTAATAAGAACGTTATCTCCGATTGATATTGCCTCAGCTCCGACAATCTCATATCCATCAGCAATATAAGAATTTATTCCGAATTTATAAAAGTTTAAATTTTGAATGCTACGACTATTATGAGCTGTTGAATTATTATTTAAGTTGCTAGAACCATCCTGTACCTCAGTAACATTAGGCAAAATCCTCTTTTGCTTTTTTCTACACACAGCAACAACATACATAGGCTGTGCATCTTTCACATCACCAAGAGATACTAACTCGTGGCCTGTTGCTTGAATCTCATGTTCAGGAATGAATTCTGCATTCATCTTACGCAGCTGTCTCATTACTTGAGAATAATAAGTGTTATTATCATTTGAAAACGTTTGTCCAAATAGCTCCAAAATATCGTATTCTTTCAATAGTTCTCCAACGAATTCGGTCACGCTGTATTCGAATTTATGATGAGGATTGAATGGCTTTTCAACGTAATATGTACCTGGATTAGTAATTAATCGATTCGGTGTAGATACAAGAAACAATCCATCATCTTTAAGTATTCTAGCAGATTCACGAATCCAGTGAGCGCCACTCTCTAAATGCTCAATAGTTTCAAAAGAAACAACCACATCAAAGCTATCATCCTCAATAGCCAACCTATTTACATCTCCATAAACAAAATCCACATTATCTGCACCATATACTTTGCTAGCATTTTGCAAACTTTCTTCAGAGATATCTACACCTAATACAAATTTTGCCCCTGCCTGTTGGAGCATCTTGGATCCATAGCCTGCACCACAAGCAGCATCTAACACCATTTTATCTTCTACATATTTAGAAGCTAACAAATATCTGTGTATGTGCTCTTCAAGTACATTACTGTAATTATCTTTAACTTCCTTATTAATGACCAGTCTCTCGCCTGTAAAGGCAACATCATTTTGCTCTATTGTTAAAATATCCCCGCTCGTGCTTTTCACCGTATTACCGGTTAACCTTTCTATTAAATCAATTACATCTTGACTCTTTTCTTTTATGTTCATGGCATAACTAATCGCCAGTTCCTTCTCCCCAAACTCTGCAAGAACCACACTTAAATTTATCAATGTATCTTTATTATACGAATCGTACTCAAGAGCTTTTTCGAGTAAGGGTAGAATCAAATCGTAGCACTCGTTCTCATAACCTGTAATAGCTAATAAATTGCAAATAGCTACCTTCTGAGTTACCCGTGCGTCTACAACTCCCAATACCTCCTGTAATGCATTATCATTATCTTGACATCTAGTGAGCAATTCCTTACTATTCTCAAGCACATTAAGCTCGTTGTCTATTTCCATTAATAATTCAATAACGCTTTTGTTCTCCACTGACTCCGTCATTGCAATCCAAGCCTCTTTTCATATTTCATAAGTTGAGAGCCACATACAAATTTCTTAATTCGTTAAGTAGTCAAGCATTGCGAACGAATCTCTTGCAGCCAATGTTGGACCTGTTCGCTTTTTTCGGGCAGTAATTCCAACCAGTTCAAAGCCAGTTCAAGATGTCCCATGGTATACATCGTTAACCCCAAATTGAATAAAGTTGCTGGATGCTCATCATTTTCTTCAAAAGCAAAGTTTAAATAAGTTAGCGCTTGTTTTGCATCATTTTTTTCCAAATATTGAATGGCTAAATAATTAAATAATTCCACTTTTTGGTCGTAACCGACTTTTTCGATAACACTTATTATCCTTTCGGAACTATACTGTGATAATTCCTTCAAATTATGATCTAACTCCGTTTGCATAACCAGATGGTTAATAATTTGTTTTAACTTAACTTCCGAGTCCATATTTTTGGCTTCTACTAGAAATTCATGTATTTCATACAATTTTATGGATCCAACTCCGGATATTTTTGACAAAGAATGCATAAAGTCTTTCTCTGACGCTGTAGATTGACCAACCGTTCCAGTAATTCTCACTTCAGGAAAGAACGCTGCTTCAAAAAAACTTTGAACTTCTCCAAATGTCATTCCTACAAGATGGTTCCGTTTTATCGTGCCTTGAAGCATATTTTTTATAGTACTGTAATGAATTAAATTGGGACATGCAGCGATCAGCACACCATCTTCTTTTAATTTCTTTCTGAATTCAGTTAATATTCCTTCATCTGCT
Source organism: Paenibacillus alba (assembly GCF_013204855.1). Taxonomy (GTDB): domain Bacteria; phylum Bacillota; class Bacilli; order Paenibacillales; family NBRC-103111; genus Paenibacillus_E; species Paenibacillus_E alba. The sequence goes on from NZ_JABMKZ010000031.1 coordinate 67,982, forward strand.
GACCAATAATAGATTGGATCATTAATAAAAATATAATCAAAAAGCAATGCTGGGAACTTCTGAGATGCTTCATATACACTCCCACGTTCAATAGAAGCAACTATTTCTGCCACTTCCGCCGCGTTTGAGTTACTCTCAACACCAAACAATTCAGCTTGAGGGAATTTTTCCTTTATACTTAACAAAGTACCGCCACAGCCACAACCAATTTCTAATACTCTGAATGACATGTTGCTTGTTCGATTAATTAATGAAATAAAATCGACTTTAATCTGATTGGCAGTGTCCGGATCATAGCCCCATTTATCTCTGAATTTTTGATTATTGTTTTTCATTAGTTGTAAATATTGAGGGGGCGCATCACCAAAAGAAATACTTCCGAAATGATGGATAAAAGTATCTTTGCATAACATTAGTTTGTATCCTGCGAGTCGAATGCGCACCGAATAGTCATCATCTTCATAGTTACCTGGTGTGAAAATTTCATCCAGCAGACCGACTTGGTCCACAACTGATTTTTTAATTAACATCGAGTAGCCGACTAGCTTTAACCTTTCTTCCCATTTCGATGCATTAGATTTGTTATAACCCGCTGCAAATGAGTGCATCTCTTCAATCGATTGATAGTCAACAAATATAGCTTGACCATATGAGCAATTATTGGTAACAGTCCCGACTGCACCTATCTCAGAGCTACTATTTAGACAAACCCTTAAATTAGTAAGCCAATTTTCTGTCACGATTGTATCGTTATTCAATAATAGTATACTATCTCCACTTGCGACCTCAATTCCTTTATTGCATGCCTTAGGAAAACCCAAATTACTATCGTGTAATATCGTAATAATATCTTTTTGTTCTTTTAACCAATTTCTAGTATCATCCTTAGAGTCATTATCAACAACGATAATTTCATAATCTTCTTTTGTAGTATACCGTCTAATACTATCGATACATTTTTGGGTAAACTCAAATTTATTGTATGTTGCGATAATAATACTTGTCTTCACTTATTTACCTCCGACCGATAACTGGGCTAGTATTTAGATTATAGTATATATATCGACATTCCCAGGAAAAAAGTGAGGAATTTTATCGCTTCTTATAAAACAATACTTTAGTATTATGAGGAACTCACTTTTTCTATAATCATTTCTTCATGGTATAATATGTTAATTTCAATAGATGTAGTTCAATAAGGAGGATTCATGGATAAGCTGCTGTCACTTTGCATGATTGTCAAAAATGAAGAAAAAGTTCTTCGTAGGTGTCTGACTAGTATTCGTGACTGCGTAGACGAAATTATCATCATTGATACTGGATCTACTGACGGAACTAAAGAAATTGCTAGAGAATACACGGAGCAGTTGTATGAATATAAATGGGAGCAAGATTTCTCCGCTGCTAGGAACGAAGCCCTTCGTAAATCTCGCTCTAAATGGATCCTGGTTTTGGATGCTGACGAATATGTGCAAACAGAAGAACTGGCTCAAATGCGGAATTTTTTACTTTCTATGGATAGTACTAAACCCGTCAGCTTCTTGCTCCCCATTTATAATTTTACCGAATCTGTTCAATCAGGTAAGTTTGTTGAATCAACAGCTATACGCATATTTCTAAATCATCCTGATATTTATTTTGTACGTCCAATACATGAACAACTTGTATACCAAAACGGGGAATTGCAAACAACTTTTTATCCATCTCTGCACATCTTTCATACTGGTTACACGGAAGAAACTTTGCGTGAAAAAGACAAATCCAATCGTAACTTAGCTATATTCGAAAAACTAAAGGAAACAAAGGAATTTGAAGAATACGACTACTACACACTCGGAAATGAATATTTTGCTATTCGAGACTTTCCTAAAGCCCTAGAAAACTACAAAAAAGCTATGACTAGTCGATCCAAAAATCAAGTTTATATGCTACATTGCTTTAATCGGACTGTTTCTGTACTTATGACGTTAGAACTGTTTGATGATGCCATGAGTTTGGTTGAGGAAGGTATCCAACGTTGGCCTGATCAAGTTGATTATTTTTGTTTCAAGGCCGCAATATACAAAGATGTCGGTCTCTACGAAAAGGCGGCTGAGTTTTTTGAATTGTGTATTCAAATGGCGGAGAATCCCAAGGATTCAAACGGGCGTTATTGGGTTGTATCACCAAACTACGGCAACTTTATCCCTTATTCTAATTTGGCCAGCATCTATCATTCACTACTCGATATTCCAAAGACAGTCTATGTATTGACCAAACTAATAAATCTCGACAGTAGCAACCAAGCCGTTTTGTTTCAACTTTTAAAACTTTTGCTACCAAATGAACCTATGTCATCAATCATTACTTTACTAGACAAGATTTACTTCGAAATGAGCCAGAAACAAGTGTTACAGTTATTTGAAATTGCATTGTTACTAAGTCACAAGGGACTAGCAGAACATTTTTACCAACTATGTTTGAGAGAAAATATCCCTTTATCTCCTCTATCCCAAATGCGATACGCTTTGATTTCTGATGATCTTCAAACTTTTGACATCTGTTTATCGAATATTCACTTAGACAACTCCTCAGATCAACAGGGACAAATCAATAAACTTACGACAATCGCTGAAGCAATCTGGGATAAGTCTTATCACTCAGAAGATCTTTTGGATATTGAGTTAAGTGTTTCGATACTTATCGATTTATTTAATATGGGTCATTATAGTGCTTATGATTCATTAATTCAGAATGCCTCACACGATAAGTATGTTATAGCCAATCGATTAGGAGACTATTTTATAGGAAACGGTCAATATCAGCTTGCTATCGACTATTACTCACTTTTACTATTAGACGACAAACTAGAATCATCTGGATATGAAAATCTAGCTAGGCTTTACCTGATGCAAGATGAGATCAAAGAGAGTTTACAGTTTTTGCGAAAAGCAATCGAGTTAGAAACAAACAGCCTTGGAACTTACACTCTTATGCTAAGATATTGTGACGAGGATGAAAAAAAAGAAGTACTTCGGGTATTTAAAGAGAGGTTTCCAGAATGCTATTCAGTCGTTAAGAACTATTAATTTTAAGAGTCTGTTCAAAACAGTATCCCCTGGTAGTAAAAATAAAAAAATGCACCTATTGAATATGGTAAATGGAGGTATCCCTACAACCAAAATTACCTATCAGCAAGGTGCATTTTTATATACATACAGCTTGAGCTACTACCCTATCACTTCATTGAATATACTCTTCGATTTGAAGTAATACATTATTATTCATTAGATGTACGCCACCATTCACTTTAAGCCAAATATTTATACTATTACGTATATAGACATATATCAACAAATTAATTAGCAGAAATAATTGACTATTAACTGTGATCCCCTACAATGCACTCTATCGACAAACGCTCATCAATGTCGAAATTCCGACACGATTCTATGATTTCTGATATAATATAAATAATTTAAACATTACTTGCACATCCTACCTTATCAAATTACAATACGTAGGCCTACTTGAGGAGATATACAATAATGCCATTCTTGAGCTTGTGTATGATCGTAAAAGACGAGGCTAAGCATTTAGATAAATGCCTTCAAAGTGTCTCCAATTGTGTTGATGAAATTATTATTGTAGATACAGGCTCAACGGATAGTACCAAGGAGATTGCTACGCGGTATACTCCGTACGTGATCGATTTTGCGTGGAAACAGGATTTTGCAGCAGCACGCAACGCTTCGATCCTTCATGCTAAAGGGAAGTGGATTCTGTATCTGGATGCCGATGAATTTATTAACCCCGAATTTGCAACGGATTTACTGCGCTTCTTAGAGAAGCTGCCTAGTGATGTCCCAACTGGTGTAATCGTTCCCATTTACAATTATGTCGGTGAATCAAATTCCGGTAAAATATCAGAGTCCAAGGCGATGCGGATCTTCAGTAACAACCGTCAAATTTATTTCGTCCGGCCGATCCACGAACAGCTTCTCTGCACGGACGGAGTTCTTCAAGAAGTAGAGTTCTCTTTCCCGATTTATCATACCGGTTATTTGCAGGAAGTCATAGAAGCCAAGGATAAGTCTTCAAGAAATATGGCGATCTTTGATTTGATGTCCCGTCAAGGAAATTTATCTTGTTACGACTGGTTTACACTTGGAAATGAGTACACGGTTCAAGGCCTGTACCAGAAGGCTTTAGAATGCTACGAACAAGCACATCAACCATCCGAGATGCAGAAAAGTTGGCTGCCGCTATGTATCGGCAACATGATTAACTGTTGTATCAACCTGGAGAAGTACTTGGAAGCCTACCAGCATGTTCTGACAGCACAAAAGACCTGGCATGACGCTTGCGACTTTTACTGGCTGCAGGGCTACCTTCTAGCAAGGCTAGGATTGGATAGCTTCGCTATCGAGACTCTGCGCACATGCATCCGACTGGGCGATAATTCGGAACAACTGGAATCCAACAAAGTGCTGATTAGTCCCAACAATGCTAGCTCGTTACCTCTACAACAATTATCGGTTCTGCATATACGCAATTTCGACTTTCAGGAAGCCGTAACCACATTGTCCAAATTGCTCTATGTGGCCCCCAATAACAAGATGGTGCTCAAGCAATTACTACAAATTTTACTTTCCTTTGGTGAATCAGAAGGCTTGGAGTCACTTCTGCGTTCGTTTTACCCGTTACCTCAGTCGTATCAGCTCATCATGATACTAGAGTTATGCATCGAATTAGGAAGTAAACCGCTCTCGACCTCGTACTTGAACATCTGCACGGAACAATGTGTTGAGCTGCCAGCAAGATTAGAATTGCAATACGCCATTCTTCATGAAGATGCACTGTTGTTTGGCAGACTCAAACCAAACCAACCAACTGCAGAACTAGACATTGACATTGCCTTTATGTCCTTTTTGCTATGGGGAGGCAACCTTCCGGAAGTAGGCAAACAGCCACGTGATATTGATTGGCTCGCACAAACCTACATGAGATTTTTCTATGCTGAACAGTTTGCCTGCTGTGATCGCTTGATTGAGCAGTATCACAGCTCTTCATTGCTGAATGTACTGGGGAACAACTTTTTTAAAGATCGGCAGTACGAATTGGCTATGGATTACTATTCCACATTGTTGAATCAAAATGCTCTCTCAGCTGAAGGCTATGAGAACGTTGGCCGTTTATACATCGCCCAAGGCGATGTGTCAGAAGGGATTACTTATATACGCCAGGCCATTGAACTTAGCCCAATGAATATTACTCTATATACTTATTTACTTCAACATCTGACCGAAACATCCGAACAAGAAAATATAAAACTTACATTAATGGATAAGTATCCGGGATTGAACCATTTCCCGCTGCTTTAAGGAGGACGTATGGATCAGTTGCTCTCACTTTGCATGATTGTAAGAGACGAGGAGAAAGTGCTAAGGCGGTGTCTAGATAGTGTAAATGACTATGTGGACGAGATCATCATTGTGGATACGGGGTCCGTTGATTCCACTAAACAAATTGCACGGGAATACACAGATAAAGTTTTTGATTTTGAATGGATCAACGACTTCTCCGCAGCCAAGAACGCAGCCATTCAAAGAGCAATGTCCAAATGGATTCTAGTTCTAGATGCAGATGAATACGTCGACTCTACACAAATGGTCCATTTGCTAGCGATGCTCAAGCAAGCCGATCATGATACGCCGATGGGTTACATCCTTACCATATACAATTACACTGGGCCTATTAGAAAAGGAAAAATGGTTGAATCAACTGCACTGCGGCTATTTTCTAATCATCCGGATATTTACTTTGAGCGCCCCATCCATGAGCAGGTCGTATACCGCCACGGCCATTTTGAACAAACTTATTATCGTCTTTCGATTTTCCACACAGGTTATACGCTCGAGGTAAGACAAGAAAAGAATAAATCAACTCGAAATCTAGCTATTTTTGAAAAATTGAAAGAAACCAGACAATTCGAAGAGTACGATTATTTTACGTTGGGAAATGAATATTTCGCAGTAGGGGACTTGAAGAAGGCACTCTATTATTACAAGCGGGCAACCACAAAAAAAATGGAGAATCAAGCATTTATGTTGCACTGCTTAAATCAAACGGTTATCACTCTCATTGAACTCGACCGTCTGAAGGAAGCATTGGAAGTGGTAGAAAGTGGGCTGAGCCGATATCCCGCTTATGCCGACTACTACTGTTTTAAAGGTCTCATTCTCGAAAAGGTGGGGCTCACCACTCTGGCTATAGAATGGTTTGAAACAAGCCTGAAGATCTCAAATTCACCGCCTAACAAAGACGGCCGTTACTGGCTCGTATCTCCCAATTACGGAAGTATTATACCTTTGGTACATCTTGTAAATCTGTATTTAAAGAATTCAGATGTTCCTAAAGCAGTCAGCGCTTTAACCAAACTCATCAACCTTAGCCCAGGTGATCAGAAGGTGCTTTATCAGTTATTAATTCTGCTGACTCAAAGTGAAACCATTTCATCAATTATTGATTTCAATAAAAAAATATTTGTAAATCCATCTCAAACAGATATCCTGCAGTTGTTTCAAGTTAGCTTGTTATTAGGAAATCAAGAATTAACAGCTCATTACCAGTACCAATGCGAACAGCACAAGATTTCGCTGTCATCCCATTACAAGCTGCTCTCGGCACTGATCCATGATTCTCAGGATGAATTTCAACGAATCCTGCAATTGATGCCGCCGCAAGAACAGAGCGAGCACAATAATAAACTCTTCATCTTAGCAAGCCTCGTTTGGAACCAATCTGCCTATGCGGACCAATTAATTGAAACCATTGATGGCAGCACGCTACAGAAGGAACAGCTTCACCAAATCGTTCAAGTAGCTCTTCAGTTGACCACTGAAGGAACTAGTCCAACGCTCGATTCAGAACAACTTAATTACGCCGTAACTTTGCTCATCGACTTGTTTAAATATGGATATTTTGACGCATATGACCGATTTATTGAACAACTTCAACCCTACTATTTTATAGTAGCGAATTTAATTGGCGACCACTTTTATTCGCAAAGTCAGATTCAGCTCGCACTGGACTATTACTCTATGCTTATACAGCATGAACAGCTTGCCGCAGTAGGATACGAAAATGTAGGGAAATTGTATGTGAATCAAGGCGATGTGGAAGAAGGCTTGGCTTTTGTGCGTAAATCAATTGAACTTAATCCATACCGTCCTTACCTGTATGTATTTTATTTAGCGCAATGCTCAGATGCTGACCTCTCCAAAGACGTGCTAGACAGATATAAAGAGCAATACCCACACTACTATGGGCTAATGATGAACGCTATGCGATAGCTCATAAACATTTATTCACCAAGCAAAACGAGGCACTATGCAAGCAGAATCTGCTTACAAGTGCCTCATTTTCATGTGTATCATTTATTTTCTATTATCAATAAAATAACCTTCTGCCTGTAAATATTGATTCTGGTAGGCATGCTTATGCTGCTTCATCAGCTCTATCTTAGAGATATTAGTCTTGACTACTTTCTGAAAGTTAATAAGCTTTGCATTGAAAAGAGTTTCTAACTGTTGACATTCCGAAGCAACTCGTCTAATCTGATCGTTTAGCAGAGCAGGTTGAAATTGGGCCAAGCGCTGGCTAAGGATCTCTTGCTCCTGCTGCAAAGCGTTCAATTTCGGGATTTCTTGCTCTTCCTCAATATCAATCTCCAACAATTGCTCCGTCTTATGCTTTAGCTCAATCAGTAAAGATAAAATCTTCATTTCTTGTTCTATCATGATTGAACTTTCGCAACGGCATGAAGCTCCTTCATGGCCGTAACCCACGTATCACGTAGTTCCGAAATTAACGCTATACACTCTTGAAGAGCACTTACATCCAACTTGAAATTAACATGAAACAATCTTCTTTTTACATAATCATAAATTTTCCTTAATTGGTCAGCAATTTCATAATTATGATTAAGTGTAATCGTCAATTCATCCAAAATATCTACTGCTTTCTTAATGTTTATGTTCTTTAAATTAAAATCCTCATTTTCTATCGCCATTAAACCCTGTTTCATAAATTTAATACACCCACTAAAGAGCATGGTCGTTAATTCCCAAGGAGCTGCAGTGTTGACTTGCATTCTAAGATAAGTTGCTTGAGCTTGTTGATTCATGCTAGTCCTACCTCTTCTCGTCAATATTGAGTCCATTAATTTCTTGAAAACTAGCAATCAAATCTGCAATTTTTTCATTCGGAATTTCTCGAATGACCTCATTGGTGTCTTCATTAATTACCTTCACCATGATTTGCCCCGTTTTTTCATGTATGCTATATGCGAACTTATGTCTGGCGCCCTCAAGTGTCTTGTTAATTTTCTCAATAGCTTGTACGACTGCTTTGTCCGAAACCGTTAACTGATAATTCTGTTTCTGCATAAGTTGACTGACTGATTCCAAGCCGCCAATATCTGAGCTTGCTGAAGTGGAAGAAACAGTTATATTCGTATAGGGAGTTTGATCACCACTACGCGTGAACCCCCCAAATGAATTTATCTCCATATATTTATCACCTCACTGTATTTAACCTGCAAATTTCGCTAATGAGTTCATTATCGTATTACTCTTACCAATTGCCGTATCCATAGAAGAGAACATTTTGTAATAATAATCTTCTTTTTTCGCCAATTTAACAGAAAAACCAGTTATGTTACTATTCAATTCGGTAATTTGTTTACCTATTGTACTAGATACATTATCTGTCGAGGTACCTGCTCCACCCGCTTTTTCAATGATTTGCTTCATTGAAGTAGAAACCTGGGTGTACATCTTTTGAGCTATTCCATCGGGATAGTTTGAGAATGTTTGGATAACCGCATTCGGATCCTTGCTTAAAGCTGCACGCAAAGCTGTTTCATCCAAAGTCAATTTCCCTGCATCGCTAGTTGCGCTGCTGTCATAGGCTTTAGTTGTGATACCTATTTTGTATAAGGCATTGTATGTTGAAGAAGTATTCGAGCCAACAGAAGTACTCACTAACGAACGCAATCCACTTAATGCTGATTGGAGCATATCGTCACTACGAAGAATACCACTCTTTGCCTTAGTTTCCCAAACTGTAATCTCTGTGTCTTTCATATCTTTCTTTTGATCATCAGTTAGTGGCGTATAGCTGCGGTATTTATCTTCTTTGACTCTTTTATTCATCAGATCTATTGCATCATTATACGCAGTCACAAAGCTACTAATTTTCTTGACTGTGCTGTCTATATCTTGACTAATATTAACGGATACTGGGCTCGACGTAACTTGATTAAGTGTATAGGTAACGCCACCCGCTGAGAAAGTGTTAGAACTCCGTGTAGACGATACACCGTCGATAGTTAACTTAGCATCTGTACCTATTTGTGTTGTGTCTACGTTACTGCCAGTCAAACCTAATGCTCCCAGAAGATTACCAGTTGTATCACTCATCGCTACCTGAGCGTTGGCCCCAGTATCCTTGGATGCAACGGTTACTCTATCCGTCTCAGCATCGTAAGACATATTAACGCCAGCACTAGATGCATTAACCCGTGACATAATACCGGAAAGTGTGTCTCCAGATGTGTACGAAATAGTTTGACCGTTTATGTTGAAACTACCAGATCCGGAAAGAGATGTGCTAAATTGTGTCTGATTACTTAAACTTAGCGAAGGATCGATTCGATTCGTCTGAGCATTCGTAAAACCAATTGAGGCAATTCCCGTATTTCCAGATAAAACTTTAACAGAGATTTGACTCGAACCGGAAAACTCAATTTTGTCACTGGAGTTGGCGGAAACTGCGATTTTCCCACTTCCAAAGCTACTATTAATACTTGATTGAATTTGTGCAGCAAGCTGTGTCTTATCATAAGTCCCATCAGCTATAGTTACTGTTCTTGAAACGCCTGCGTACGTGACTTGAAAAGAATTATTGTTCGATGCTGCTGCAATGACGGTTGAGGCATTTACGCTACTACTTCCTGTCATTACATTTTGTGAGATGGAATTTTTGTTGAAAGCTGTAGCTCCAGAAGCCAAATTTTGTACAGTAATACTATGAGAGACTGAATTAGCTGTACCGTCAGCCTTAGCTGTGACCGCTGTTGGATTCGATGTTGTCGCTGATAGCTGATTCCAATCTCCAGAAAGCTTCATACCATCCAATTGCGTCTTCAAGCTGGCGAGCTTGGTATTGACCTCCCGATACAGATCAGAACTCCAACCCAGTGTTGTTTTCTTCGCCTTCAGTTTATCAACGGGAGCATTTTCTGCTTTCATCAGTTTAGTTACCATACTTTCAATATCCAAACCCGAGTTAAGCCCTGTTACGCGATTAACCATTCCTATCAACCTCCTTGTTTGAATTCTATACTTTATTTATCGTATTTTATTCGATTATTATGAAGAGGTATTTCGTAAAATTAATAATCTAGACGCAGCTTCCTCATAGCCAAGATCGGACGAATAGCGATAATAATCCAAGCCCTTGTTCAATTCGCCGATCACTTCATAATATACACCCAAGTTATATGCCGCCTTGTAAGAGCCAACTCCAGCGACAGAGCTGTATTTAGCGGTTTCACCGATTTCAATTGCCATCTTGAAATGAGTTTCAATTACACCAATTTCTCCTGTATCCATAGCTAAAAGCCCAAGTAAAAACGGCATATCCGGAAACTGCGGATAAACAGGGGCATATTGCTTCAGTAACATGACAGCTTCCTTGAACTTCCCTTGTTCTTTGAGCGTGTAACCTAGCATGACAACCATGACGGGAAAGTACAAAGCCGATACTTCATTTATGTTCAAACTAAGACGAAGCTGCTCCTCAGCCTCGATATATTTTCCTGTGCTATAGTATAGCTTACCTAGCTGATATCGCATATATCCGTCATTTGGATACTGTTCCAAATGGGATAGGTACATGGGAAGATAGCGATTAGCTTTATCCTTCTCCTTATATATCTCTTCGCTATAACCATAGTGAGAAATCTGAAGTCCTGTGTCTTCAAACAAAGCCGGCTGCGTTCCACAATAGACTTGTTCATGCACAGCTCCATGAAATTTATACTCCGGTCGGTTCGGGTAGAATCGAATCATACGGTGATGCTTAATACCGTCCTGCAATACATTATTTATAGTAACCGAACCTGTAGTATTCGGGAATTGTCGAACAAATTGTTGCAACATCTCAAAACAGTCTTGAGGCAATTCTTCGTCAGCATCAATGAAAAGAATATAGTCTCCAGTTGCATAAGAGGCACAGCAGTTTCTCGCTTCTGCAAAATGATCATTCCATATATAACTAAAAATTCGAGCACCATAATGTTTGGCTACTTCTACACTTCTATCTTTAGAACCTGTATCTAGAACAATCATCTCATACTCAATCGGTATACTTGCTAAAGATCTAGGTAATTGTGTCTCTTCATCCTTAACGATCATACATACACTGATTTTCATATGTCCCCCTTAGTAAGTAAGAAGCCCATTACGATGTAATGGGCTTCTTTGAAACGAAAAACTAAACTTATGAAAGCAATTTAAGAACACCTTGAGATCCTTGGTTTGCTTGCGCCAACATAGAAGTAGACGCTTGTTGAAGGATGTTCAACTTGGTGTAGTTCATCATTTCTTTCGCCATGTCTGTATCACGGATACGCGACTCAGCAGCTTGCAGGTTCTCTGTTGTAGTTCCGAGGTTGTTGAATGTGTGCTCCAATTGGTTTTGAACGGCACCGAAAGAAGAACGCGCGGAGTTCACTGTCAAGATGTCTTTGTCAATGTTACCAAGTGCTGTACTTGCACTACTCATAGAAGCAAGGTTATCAGCTTTGATAGCAAGTGAAGCCACTGTAATGTTTTGCAGAGAAACTGTAACAATATCTCCGCCTTTGTCACCGATTTGGATCGTTACTGCACTTGTAGTGTTCAGCACGTTGATGCCATTGAAGTTCGTTTTCGTAGCAATGTTATCGATAGCTGAGCTAAGCGATTTGAACTCGGAGTCAATTGCACCAAGGTCAGAAGCGTTGTAAGTTCCGGTCGACGCTTTTGTTGCTAACTCTTTCATACGGGACAACATGTCGGAAACTTCGTTCATTGCACCCTCTGCAGTTTGTACCAAGGATACGCCGTCTTGTGCATTAGATTGAGCTTGGTTAAGCGATCTGATTTGCGTACGCATTTTTTCGGAGATCGACAGACCCGCAGCATCGTCAGCAGCACGGTTGATTTTGTAACCGGAAGACAATTTCTCACTTGATTTACCTTGTTGGATGTTGTTACCTTGTAGGTTACGGTGAGCGTTCATTGCGTTAAGATTGTGATTGATAATCATGATATAATTCCTCCCTGAATGTATAATTTCCACTTCCATGTGGGTAGGCATTTCGCCTTACATATATATATATCGGATGCGCATTTTGATTTGTTAATAGCATTTTCACTATTTTTCGCTATTTTTTTTAGATCTCGTCATGTTTTTTAATAGAGCAAGGTCTATCTTGCCTTTCGAGGCTTCAATGTTGCTTAATTGTATGGTTTCATAAACTTCTTTTCTCAGTATATTGATATTCTGTGGCGCCCTAATTCCTATTTTGACCTGATCGCCGTCAATGGCGGAAACGAAGATTTCTATATTATTGCCTATCAATATGGATTGCCCTTTTTTACGAGAAAGAATTAGCATGACCTATTCACCGCTTTCTTTGGAAATAGGAGCAAAAAGAGGCTCGCTTGTTTTGTAGCCACTGTCCGGTGGAAGTACAATCTGTCTACCTATCAAACTCTTGGTATTAATCACGATCGGGGCAAGCAGATTCATCGTTGATTCCATAAATTTCTCATGGATCGTTACAATGGCTAGAACAGCCACCTCTTCTTGACTCTCCACCTGAAGGGTAGATTTGATACTCTCCTCAAGCTCGAATACATATTGCTCATGAAACGAAAAAGGCGACGTAACCAGAAAAGAGATATTAGGATCTTCAATACTTTGTAAATTTGCGAATTGATCGTTTTCTTCAATCACGTCAATACGATATTCATTATGACCTTCGAATCCCAGAATACTTCCCTGAAGCTGAATAGTAACATCATGTAACATGGTTATCATTCCTTGATACCTCCTCAAAACACGACAATGCTATAGCATTCGCTACAGCATTGATAGTTTATTTGTAATAGTCTCATACTCGCTGCATTCATTATTCATAAATTTGACGCTCCATTACGGCAACAAATCACAGGCAATCCACGTCAGCAATTATCTGATGTAATCCAACAAGCTCGGCTGAATAATTTTGGCTCCTACAGATAGCGATGCTTGGTATACACTTTCATCCGACTTCAACTTTGTAATCGTTTCGGCCATATCTGCGTCTTCCGTTGTAGCATCCAGACTATTTAAGTTCAGATCCAAATCTTTAATGCGATTGTTGATCAAATCGAGACGATTGGCTCTAGCGCCTACTTCTGATCTCACTTCAAGAATTTTAGTAATTCTTGTTCCAAACTCATCATAGAGTGATTTGGCGGTGGCTTGGTCTCCAGCTGAAAAAGCAGTCTGCAGGCCTTTTAACACTGAAAATAGGTTGTCCGAGTCGGTTGTTTGTCCGAATACTTCACTACCTGTCACATTTAAAGGTATAGTCACTCCAGCAGCAAATTGTGAGATAAGCTTCCCTGAATCCGTGGTTTCAGTCGCAGCTCCTGCAGAGGTGTAAGGTTGGATGTCTGTCTTTTGCCCATTGAAAATGTATTTTCCATTTAATTGATCATTTCCTAACGTAACCGCTTGTTCATATATCTGGCCAATCTCTTTCGCTATCGCGTCTAAAGCACTCTGTGGGTTCGTTCCATTCAGCCCTCGCGTTACAAGTTCATTAGCTCGTTGAACAATATCTCCAACTTGGCCTAATATAGTATCGGTATGCTCAACCTGTGATGAAGCCATGTCAACATTTTTTTGGTATTGCTCATTAATGGATAGCTCACTGCGATACCTTAATGCATAGGTAATGCCAACAGGATCGTCAGATGGTTTATTAATTTTCTTACCTGTCGCCAATATATTCTGATTAGTTTCCATTCTGCCCATGTTATTGTTCACATTCCTGAGCAGCTGACTATGCATCATGCTTTGCGTTACACGAACAGTCATGCTAAGCTACCTCCCTAATGATGATTTAACGTCCTACTACTCCGGTATTATTAATAAGTTTCTCCAATATTTGATCAAAAGTTGTCATAAATCTAGCTGCTGCACCATAAGCATGTTGATATTTGATCATATTCGACATCTCTTCATCCAATGAAACTCCGCTTACTGACTGCCTACGAGAATCAACCTGATCAACTATTGCTTGCTGATTCGTATTCAGACGAGTCGCTTCCTGAGCTTGAACACCCAATTGACCCACTACAGAGCGTAAATAATCATCAATCGTACCTTCAGTGATTCCGTTGCTGTTCGTTGTATATTGGAACTTATTATCTTTTTGTTGGGCTATAAGCAAGGCTAAGGTGTTGTTACCCTTGACGGCTTTCTCGGTGGCACCTGAGCCCTCGGTTCGCAACGAGGTTACAATCTTACTCGCATCCGCGGCAATTGTCGGATTCAAAGTAATTGTGCCCGCGGTTATACTACCGCTAGTCGATGTAAAAAAATCAGTCCCCGTTGCGGCTGGAGTTCCAAATGTATAACCAAGCTTGTGAAGACCATTCAAGCCTGCCACAGTCGCAGTGAGATCTGATGTTAGCGTTCTCGTAGCTCCGGAATAAGTCACTCCGTTTAATACAGTACCTTCAGGTAGTACGGAACCCTTAGGAATTGTTATCGTGATATCACCGGTCGCAATACTGCTAGCGATCGTATTAAGTTGCTTCTGGTAGTCAGCGACATATTTATCTCGAGAAGCAATCATTCCGAATACTTCACCGCTCTTCAAATTCCCTGTTCCATCGCCACTGCCGTAAGCAGTTTGCAATTCATCTGCTGTAGTTGGTGTAAATGAATCACCAGTAACCAAGTTCGTATTCCCCATAGAAATAGAATAACCTTGAGGGGTATTCGTGACCGTAATATTAACAATTTTCGAAAGTTCATCTGTCAAGAGATCACGTTGGTCTCTTAAATCATTGGCATCATCACCTAAACCTTCAATGCGAGTGATTTCGTTGTTTAAGCTAGAAATTGTACTGGTCTTGGAATTAATTTCGCTCACTTTTACTCCAATGTTGGCAGTTAAATCCGAGCTTAAATCACTCAGTTGCTTGCTTATTTGATTCATTGCATCCGTTAAGGCCATAGCATTTTCTCTAACAATTTTGCGTCCAGTTGTGTTCTCTGGGTCCTTGCTTAAATCAGACCAAGAAGCCCAGAACTTATCGAGCACTGTTCGAAGTCCAGAGTCGGAAGGCTCGTTAATAATAGTCTCAAGTTTATTTAAGGTGTCGGATTGGATTTTGGAGTTGCCTAACGATTTGTTCTCATTTCGAAATTGATCATCCAGGAATGACTCGCGAATCCGGGTAATTGAAGTAAACTCTACCCCAGTTCCCAGTTGCCCGGGCGTATTGGACCGATTCAACCCAGGAAATTCTATAGGCTGCGACGCCGCCATATTAACAATTTGTCTCGAATACCCAGCTGTATTTGCGTTAGCTATATTATGTCCTGTGGTATTTAAAGCGGCAGTCTGGGTAAACAAACTTCTCTTGGCTGTTTCTATCCCATGAAAGGTAGAAGTCATAATAACACTCCTTTAGGCTTTAGTGTCGAATATTCCGTTTCGTACAGAACTATATCCCGTTTGGTTAGGATGTTGATAAAACGCGTCTTGCTCGGGGGTTTTCACGAATAAATCCAATGAAAAATCTATAAATGCCAAGGATTGCTCAATTAGCTTTTGATTCACTTCATTTTGTTTTTTCATCTCTGTCATAACGTCTAATAACCTTGCTTGAACTTCACTTAAGGCTTTCTTTTCTTCTGCCTTGAATATAATTTTAATCAGGTCGCTGACTCTCACCTTGGGGTCGGGGTTATACCCACGAGAGATCAAATATTCCCCAGTTAACTGAACTCTCATACGCTCAAGTTCTTCTATTTGCTTAATAAGCTTATTTTCTTTATGAATAATGGTATTAAGCTCTACTACTTGATTATTAACTAGTACCGGTGTTTTTTGTGCTGCTAATTCTAACATTGTTTGATGTATGGAGATTAAATTTTCTAAAACTTCGAGCAGCTGGGTTATACTCACGTTCATTCACCTATTCTCTTGTCATGTGATTTATTTAAAATAAGGGAGTAACTTTTCCGCGATCTTCCCCGCATCTACATGATAAGTACCCGATTCAACAGATTGCTTCAGTTGATTGACTTTAGCTACCCGTTCTTTGGACTGCACGGCTTGACTGGTTTCCAAAAGCAATTCTTTAGCTTCACTGGATATTTGGACTTGGTCTCTTTGTTTTTCTTTTTTATTAGTTCCGTTCAACGCCTTATGATCACTTGCTTGTCTATAGGGGTTAACTGGTCCAACCCGCTTTGGTTCATTAACTTTCATTCGGTGACACCTCATTCGCTTAAAAATAAAAAGCCGATAATCGTTATTACTATTATCGGCAGTTTGTATAAGAAACTTTATATGGTTGAACTTCTTTTATTCATGCCTGTCCTGTAGACGTTCCTTGATTTTAAAACTCATTTGAGTATCCTTCTTCTCTTGCTCCATTCTCCGCCGCTCATCCTCCGAATTATTCCTGACATCCTTCACAAGTTTCATGCGGCAAGGTTCACAAATCGTATTCTCACGAATCTGAGTCCCACAAACTTCACAGGAATAAAACATATTCGGTGCATGCATGATAGAAATTCGACCGTCACGAATGAATTTCGTGATTTGTTTAATCGAAACACCTGTTGCATCGCTCAAATCATTAATGTTCGTGCCTTTATTTTGACGAAGGTATTTCAAGCATTTATCATACTGCTGCTCCAAATCCTTCAAACAGTTCGGACATACCTCAGCGAACCCTTTAACAAATATTTTGCCACAGCGCGGACAATTAGCGACATTCATTCCCATTTGTATCGCCCCCTTCTATTATTCCCAATTCCCAATTAATAATTCCAGTTTACCGCAATTCGACAGCGTTTGCCTATTAATATTTTGACAGCAATAGAACTCCTTCCTTCATCTGGCCCATGTTAGCCCAACTACCTCAGCAGAAAAATGCGCTTTAAGAACCTTGGCACACTGATTCATCGTACTTCCTGTCGTATATACGTCATCCACGAGGTAAATATGCAAGGCAGTTGTTGAGCATCTTATGTCAAGTCGCGATAGGTCAATTTCAAATACATGCTCCAAATCATCCAATCTTTCATTCCTCTTCTTAATGCTTTGCTTGTCGGTGTGCTTGGAACGGTTGAGAAGTGGAATAACGGGCACCCCTATTCGTCTTCCTAGTTCTGTTGCCATTTGATCAGCTTGATTGAAACCTCGTTCTAACATTCTACGTTCACTTACAGGTACAAAAGTAATTATCTTCTGCGCTGGATCAGAGCCGGATTTTGGTTGCTCTAACTGCGATAAGTGATAAGCATGGACAAGCATCCTGCCTATAACTGTTTTCAGCCTTTCATCTCTACGATATTTATAGCGGGCAAGCAGTTCCTTCATCGCATCATCATATCTTACAGCGCTACGGCTTCTTATAAAATAGGTTTGTTGTCTCCGTTGACAATCCCAGCATCTCTCAGAGCGCCCACATGTGGGACAAAGCACTTCTTGAATCCACGGAACCTTTTGATAACATGAAATGCATAACCCCAGCTGTTCTAACCGAAGTTCACTAACCTTCTTACAAAGAAGGCAATCCGCCTTCACAGGGCTTAGCATTGAAGCTAACGTAGTCCATGCTTTTTTGATCCAATGCCCCATTCCAGAATTCGTCATTTATTTCCCCCTTAGTAAGTATCCCTGTTTATATGCCATGCGGTTCATTTGTTGAATTTGTCGAATCGCCTCCTTTTGTGAATACGTAATTTCTTTTGCTGCAAAATACACCTTCCCTGCTGGATCATCTTTCGATCTCCCCGCGCGCCCTGCCATTTGAACGAGCGCAGCCTCGTCAAATAACCTCGAATCGGCATCCAAAATGATTACATCCGACTTGGGAACCGTAACGCCTCTTTCTAGTATCGTTGTTGTTACTAATAAACGAATCTCTCTGTTCCGGAAACGTTGGACCTTTTCTGTTCGAGCCGAATCCTTAGATGATGTCCCTTCCACACATATCATTGAACCACCTGATCTTGGGTTTATCATCTTCCTCAAAAGCTCAACCATCGGGTCCACCAATTGAATATTAGGGACAAAAACAAAAACCTGCGCACCCCGCTCTATTGAGATAGCTATCTTCCCAAACAACGAACTCGGCAGCGTTTGTGCCCGAAGTGATTTCCTCAGATAAGGAACTGAGATTAGGTGAGGGACTGGCACTGGGTGCTTATGAAAACGCACCGGTACTCGAACATGCGGCAATAGTCCACGCTCAGCCGCCTTTCGAATGGCTTTGGGCGGCGTAGCCGAAAGCAAAATGTTGACACCGCTAGTCTTGCACACTTTAGCCGCCGCGTAAGAAAGCATAGGATTGTTGTGATACGGAAACGCATCAATCTCATCAATAATAACCAGATCAAAAGCCCTATGAAAACGCATTAGCTGATGCGTCGTGGCGATCGTGATCTGTCCCTGCTCCCAACGCTGCTCGCTCCCACCATACAGCGTTACAACGCTATAGCCTACAAAAGCCCGCTCGATGCGTGGCTGCAGCTCCAACACCACGTCTTTGCGGGGTGTTGCGATAAGTACTCGTCCACCTTTAGCTACGGTATGGTGCACAAAAGGAAAAATCATTTCCGTCTTGCCGGCGCCGGTAACAGCCCAGATCAAAAACTTCCTCAGAGCCGATGGTTTAACGACTTCGTTTGCAGCTGTCCGTCTTCGAACCGACAACCCAACTCTTTCCACACTTCCAAATAGCACTAGGCTAATATCACGCAGCCAATTCACCTTTCTATGATCTCTCGCATCTCCTCTGATATAATGAAGCCCCTCCAGAGAGGCTCTCGCCTGGGGCTCACTAAGTCCCCACGGCTCGATATAGGCGCGGATATCCACTTCTTCGCCACCGAATGGCGCAACTAATGCAGATCGCCCACTAACTAACAAAGAACAGAACCTAGCCCGTCCCATCGTCAGACACTCCTCGCAATAGGGACATTCCTGCCCGCAATGCACGCAAGCCGACCAAAACATTCGATCGTCACTACTCCCACACCGCTTGCAGCGATAGCTCGTCTTTTTCTTAAATGCTTGTCGCCATTCTCGACGTTCAATGACTTCCAAACCATTACTCAACTCAAGATCGCCGTTAAGATGTGCCAATTGCAAATAGGCTCGCCAAGCTTCCCCTATCCCACAATCCAGACCTACCCCCTCCAGCAGTTGGTGGACTTCCTCAATGAGGAGCGATCTGCCGCTGCATGCATCGACGATATCTTTGTATGCTCCTGTGTCTAAAACTACTCTAGGATACAAGCTGTGCCTCCATGTACCATGATGAATGACTTCTTTCTTAAAGGCTTCTTGATTGGGCATTACGTATTCTCTTGCAATTCGACGAAAGCGTTCTAGCGCAGTCTCGCCCATTTCTTCTATGCCCTCACCAGATTTCCTCGAAGTGAAAGAGGTATCACCATTTAGCTTCTGAAGCAACCGCACACCTTGCCCAAAAGAAATAAAAGGTTCGAACACTACGAGGCCGGCGTCGGCTGCGTATTGCTCGAACCAATATTGAATGTCTGTCTGGGTGTGAATGGTTATTCGCCATTCCCACTTTTGTCCTAAGCATACAGCGTAAAGTTGAACTTTCATTGCTCACCTTACTCTCTTAGTCATGTAAGTGCTTGTAACAACCTACTGTAAACCAAAGGGAATCTTAACAAGATCCTCCCGATTACTCAGATGAACAACAATTAGAGCTTCACTTTCATGTTGCAGCAAGTAGTTGTCTACAGTGCTACTATCCGCTCCACCATGCAGATCCAGTAAATGGGTATGGGATAGTCGCTCAATAATTTTTCTTGTATCGTCGGACGACCCTTCATCAAAAATTGTAGCCGTCACTTCATTGCCTTTTAGACGAGTGAAGAAAAACAATGAGCGAATATACCATTCAATCTGGTTTTGATTATTTTTGGTAACGAGTAGAATTTTAGTTTGTTTCTTGCTCTTGCTCTTCCGGTTTCCGAACAAAAGATGGAGCACAGCGATGCTGATTCCGTAGCAACCTAAGATCCAAAGCAACCCAACCCACATAGCGGATCCCTCCCTTATTTGCAATGTATGCCGCATAAGGAATAGGGGTTCCAATAAGGGGATTTTACAAGGTTACCCAACCATTTTTGATCGCAATAATAACAGCTTGTGTCCGGTCATCAACTTCCATTTTCTGAAGGATGCTGCTGACGTGGTTTTTAACTGTTTTCTCGCTGATAAAGAGGAACTCACCAATTAGTTTATTGCTTTTACCTTCTGCCATAAGACGAAGAACTTCCGCTTCGCGTTTGGTCAGAGGACTGTTTGCATTATGTATGTATTTTAACCCTGAATCTTTGATACCCTGACCGGATCCTACGACACCGACATCATCGAGATAAGTCATTCGTCGAAGCTGATTAATCAGCTTGCCTGTGACTTTGGGATGGATATAAGCATGACCGGCAACAACAGAGCGAATCGCATTAATAAGGGACTCCGCCTCCATGTCTTTGAGCAAATAGCCTGAAGCCCCTTTGCGAAGGGTTTCGAATACGTAGCTCTCATCATCATGAATGGATAGAATAATTACTTTGATATCAGGGAAGATAAGTTTCAACCTCTCTGTTGCAACTACCCCGTTTTCAAGTGGCATGTTAATATCCATAAGCACAATATCAGGAGTAATTTGGTTGCATAGCTCGATAACCTGGATCCCGTCACCGCACTCTCCAATGACTTCCATATCATCTTCCATATTAATAATTCGTTTAACACCTTCGCGAAACAATTGATGGTCGTCCGCAATGACGAGGCGTACATTGCGTTTATGACTCGCCGTGTTGTCCATTCTGATTTTCCTCCTTGTTCTCTGCACCGCTGCCAATAGGGATCAGCATCGTAATTTTGGTTCCTGAATCTTTCTCAGACTCAATGACCATCGTGCCTTCCAAAAGCTCAACACGCTCGCGCATGCCCAGCAAACCGAAGTTATTCCCTTTGGCTATTCTCTGTTCTGTCTGTGGCACGTCGAATCCGACTCCGTTATCTACTACGTAGATTTGCACTTGATCTGGTTCCAGTGTGAGCTCAACAGATAAGAAAGTAGCTTTCGCATGTTTGATTACATTAGATAGAGCTTCTTGCACTAGTCGGAAGATAGCAATTTCAAGCCCAGATGGAATGCGAGTCTGTTTGCCTACGAGATTAAATTGTGTGCGAATGCGATACTTCTCTTCGAAATCCTGTACATACTTACGCAATGTTGGAACGATACCTAGGTCATCGAGCGCCATTGGACGGAGGTTGAAGATGATCTTCCGAACTTCTTCAAGTCCTCCTCTGACTTGACCCTTCAAATCTACCAATTCTTCCTTAACAGCAGGAATATCATCTTTAACAAGCATGCGCTGAGCAATTTCTGTGCGAAGCACGACATTTGCCAAGGTTTGAGCCATCCCATCGTGTATTTCACGTGCGATACGCTTCCGTTCTTCCTCTTGCGCCAAAATGATTTTTAAACCAAGCAACTGCCTATTCTTCGCCGATTCTAATATGCGAGTCACCTGATTGAGATCACCTGACAAATATTCCAGAACGACATTCATCTGCGAAACGATCGTCTCAGCCCGTTCTACCTGCTTGTCCACATTCTTCGTTCGCATCTGTAAATCATTTCGCCTGGTCTTCAGGTTATTTTCTTTTTCCCTTGCGATTGTGAGCTGTAATTGAAATGCAATAGCCGCTTCATAAGCAATCTTAATATCTTCCTCACGGTATTTATTAAAGTCACGACTGACTTCCGTGAGTCGAATGCGAGAACGCTTGTAGTCCTTCTCTAACTTATCGACCAGCTCAATCGTTACACTCGTCTCATATTTAATTTCCTCGAGTTCCCGAATAAGTGATTCCTTTTCGAAGCGAGAGGCTTCAGCGATTTCAAACATTTGATACTTGCTGCTCTCCATGACGTTAATTGCGTTTTTTATGACACGATCTATAGCGTCTGGCTGCAAATGAAACGAGCTCCTTTTAACAAACAATATTAGAAATTAGTCTACCCCATATTGTATCATAGTTCTGACAATTTGAAGTGTACTTCTAGCACTATTTATTCCAGTGTTATCCCATAATTTTTAGGATCCCAGCCTACTTTGAAGCCTAATTTCTCGGAAATGAGCCGCAAAGGAACCATCGTCACGTTATTCATAATTTTCGGTGCTACTTCTGCAGTCACACGTTGCCCATTTACTAATAGGTCTGCTTTATCAATCCATAGATCTATCAATTTATCACCGCGCATGACCGTAACTTTACGTTCTTTTTCATCCCACTTTACGTTTCCGCTAAGAGCTTCTGTAACGAAACGGAGAGGAATCAAAGTATTGTCATTCACAATGGTAGGTGCTTGTTCTAAAGTCATTGGCTTATCATTCAGCGTAACTTGTTTCTTATTTACAGTTAGCTTTACCGTATTTTTCGGCAATGATGCCAGCTGGCCTTTGTAAATAAATGAAATGTCATCGATATTAATTTTCCCTTTTGCAGCTCTTTCGTCCTGTCCATTGGCAGGGTTAGCCACGTAAACACTCTTAATTTTAAGCGGGGATTTCAAATCGGACACATCGGCCGTTATCTTGCGCCAGCCTGTCCAGTTCATATTTTCAGTGAAACTAACTAAATTCGTAACGCCATTGGCATCAACCACTTCTGCTCGTACCCAATTGAAGCTTCCATCACCAAACACTCTTGCTGAAATAAACTCTGGTTCCCCTTCAATCGGAGCGCCACTCGTTCCATTAAACCTCGCGTACGCCGCTTTTGTTCCTGTACCTTTTGTAAAATCATAAGCGATCTCAAGATTTTTATTCCCGTTGTCTTGTGCAATATTAACCGCAGAGACTACCTCTGCCGGGTATTTGTCACCAGTGGTCATTACGGCGAATTTGTCTACATCATACCAATTTTTCTCTTGGCCAACAGGTAATGTTACCATCGTACTATATCCATCATATCTAGCAATAACTTGAGCTGCTTGAGAGCCCGAAGCACTATCTACATGAAGTATTCCGTCTTTGAGCGAGCCTTTAATACCACTTAGTTCCCATGTCGCAGATGCCGCGGGCAAATCCCGAGTAACTCCACTTTTTGTAGTCACACTAATAGGGAGTTTGAAATCCCCACCTTCTGTCACTGAAAAAGCACCTGCACTGAAAGTCATCGCAGTAATTTGATCTCTACCTACAACCTCTACGTCCATGGAGGCAGAGCCTTTGCCAGACTTAGCTGTTATTTGCGTTTTACCAGGTGACGTGGGTGTGAACACATTATCTTTAAAAGCACCATTCGTCGTAGAAATGCTCCATTGTGGAACGATACCTTCTACAGAAATCGGATTATAATAGTCATCATAAGCTTTAAATTGATAAGTGCTAGGTTCATTCATGAATAAAATATTTTGGCCTTTTAGAATAAGTCCCTTCAAATCTCCCTTAGGTGCAGTCGAATATACCCCAACACCATTAACTACGGAACGCTGATTGCCATTCTCCGTTTTGTTGACAAGCTTCGGATCGAAATCACCTAGTGATCTTGAGACCATCTGTGTAGAGCCTCCACCGTCCAGAACCATCCCTTTCCAAACACCAGCCCCAATCATGAACTGCTGAAGCTCAGGAAGCGTCATGCCAGCACTGCCTGCACTTCGATCAGAAGTAATGATATAAGCCGTCTTCATGTCCTTAGAATAGCCTATTGCTGTTCGAGATCGAGGACTATACCCACTGAAATCCCCAATATTACGGGTAAAATAACTTGGCTTGGCATCGTCCACTAACAATGTGCTGCCGCCGATTAACATTTTAAAATTTTTCCAATCATAGGTCTGAGAAGCATCGTGCGGAACCATATCATATTTGGTGGTGATCTTATCTCCAACTTTGAGATGATTAACGATAAACTCCCGGGCTAAGCCAGAACCTCTGAGAATATAGCCATCTGCTGGAGCAATCATTTTAACATTCGTATCCACGGCAATTTCCTTAACGATATCGTTCTGGATTAGCGCCTCTGTTGGAACGTGTGTTCCATCTACAGCTCTCTGTGTCATAGCCCAAGCACTTGTATAGAGAAATAGCCCGTCCGCAATTAACGGGACATCATTATCATCCCAATAATATGTCTTGTTCACACCACCAAGTTCGAACGACGTTCCATCCTTCGCTGTTACATTACCCTGAAAATCAAATATATCGATAATCGGTTGATTACTTTTCGTAATCGCGAATGAATACAATCCAGATATTTTCGCCGGCGTCGCCATGACTTGGCCATTCGTTATTTGTGCGCCTTCCGGAACGCCTTCTGCTTGTGTATTAAAAAAGTCTCCATTCACACCAGCCACGGCACCAGTGTCCTTCACCATGCCTAATACACTTTGATTTTTCGTAAATTGATTTTTCGTACCTGCCATTGCGTCTATCTTCACGTTCGGATTCGTCAAATCAACTTCTACGACGTTGGCGTTCACCGAAACATCCTTATTGCTTCTCGTAGTTGTCCATACATAGTTCTTCATTACAGCACCTGATGTAATTGTTTCTTGTGAACTAAGTGTCAACGTCGGACCTGCCGCGTAGACCGTCGTTCCCGCAACCAATTGCCACACCAATGCGCAAGCCAGCGCACCCATTCCTACTTGCTTCTGAACCGTCATGTTGCTTTTCCACTCTCCTCTTTCAGTCTAAGTCTAGTATTTATCTTTTTAGCGATATCTATATAGACTCTAAAACTATGGAAAAAGTTACGATAGAAGAGAAGTTGTATTTATACGTCATAAACGAGTGGACATAAACAAAAAGAGAGCTCCTCCTATCGGGATTTGCTCTCTGCTTGAGATGTATGACTATATATCATTTAGTCCATTTCATCTTTGCTTCATGTTCTATAGACCGAGCTGATAAAAGTTCGATAATCGTGTGCTGCTGCTCTTGAATGAGTTCCATCCTTTTTACCGTATCATTGGTTTCTAGGACTGCTTGCTTAATTTGAGATTGTTCCAATTCCAGCCTATCTAATCGAGAATCAATTCCATTTAATCGAGAATCAATTCCATTTAATCTCTCTACCACCGGTGACAATTCAGCCTTAAGCAAAGCAGAAAGCGCCTCTTTCAAATCATTATCCAACATTCATCACTCCTATCTATTGTTTCTCCGTAAGTCGATCTTCTGTTAGCCAAGTATATCACATTTTGTATAGCAATATTGCCTTTGTCTTTCTAATATCTTCTTTTTATATTTTACCATACATCAAACCAAAATTCAAACATATGTTCTCTTTTTTATCATAAAAAAAGCCGCCCATAAAGGACGGCTAATTTATTTTAAACCAAAGCTTGTGCTTTCAAAGTCTCAGCTTTGTCAGTACGCTCCCAAGGAACATCCAGGTCATTACGGCCAAAGTGACCGTATGCAGCTGTTTGACGATAGATTGGACGACGCAAGTCAAGCTCTTTGATGATGCCCGCAGGGCGGAGGTCAAAGTTTTTGTGGATAAGCTCAACGAGCTTCTCTTCGCTAACTGTGCTTGTTCCGAAAGTATCAACAGCAATTGAAACCGGACGCGCTACGCCAATAGCGTAAGCCAATTGAACTTCACATTTTTCAGCAAGTCCAGCTGCTACGATATTTTTCGCAACATAACGCGCTGCGTATGCACCGGAACGGTCAACTTTTGTTGGATCCTTACCAGAGAAAGCGCCGCCGCCATGACGAGCATATCCGCCATACGTATCAACGATGATTTTACGACCAGTCAAACCAGCATCCCCTTGTGGTCCACCAATAACAAAACGGCCAGTTGGGTTGATGAAGTAGTTAGTGTTCCCATCCAACAAGTGAGCTGGAACGATTGGATTGATGACGTGCTCTTTGATGTCTTTTTGGATTTGCTCCAATGTTACATCTTCACTATGCTGTGTAGATACAACAATCGCATCAACACGAACTGGTTTATCATCTACATATTCAACAGTTACTTGTGTTTTTCCATCAGGACGCAGGTATGGCAAAGTACCGTCTTTGCGAACTTCTGTCAAACGACGAGCCAATTGGTGAGAAATGGAGATTGGAAGCGGCATAAGCTCAGGAGTTTCGTTAACCGCGAATCCGAACATCAGACCTTGGTCACCAGCGCCAATTGCTTCGATTTCCTCATCGGACATAGAACCTTCTCTTGCTTCAAGTGCTCTGTTAACACCTTGTGCAATGTCAGGGGATTGTTCATTCAATGAAACGAGAACCGCACATGTTTGGGAGTCAAAACCGTATTTCGCACGTGTGTACCCAATTTCTTTAATTGTTTGTCTAGCAATTGCTTGAATATCTACATATTCAGAACTTGATGTAATCTCACCGATTACCAAAACCAAACCAGTTGCTACAGATACCTCACATGCTACACGAGCATTCGGATCATTGGCAAGAAATGCATCCAATACCGAGTCAGAAATTTGGTCACAAATTTTATCCGGATGACCTTCTGTTACGGATTCGGATGTAAATAAACGACGTCCACGTACTTGCGCCATATCATTCATCCTCCTAATATCATTTAGTATGTTTGAAAAGCTTCTACTCGATGCCTCTATATTAAAAAATGTGGGCCCGGCTTTCGCGCAGCTTTTCACGCCAAACGGAATCCCTCTTTTGCGCTCAAGCGCTAACAAGAACGTTCAATTCCGCACTGGTAAAAATAAATATTTTTCCCTACAATAATGAATAAAGACAACAAAAAAATGAACCTTTCCCGATTGGAAAAGGCTAAATTAAATATTGACCTTCAATTAGTTATCTTACTTTATTTGTCGTCTAGTGTCAATGTATAAAACATGAAGATATTATGAATAAAGCCCGTGGTTACAGCGAAAACAGCACTTCTTCTGCACGTTGAATCAGTCTTTTCGTAATCGTTCCACCTACGGCTCCAGCATCCCTCGAAGAGATGTGTCCCCAGTAGTCTTCCTTAATCGAACTTGAAGGGATTGCCCCTAGTTCTGTTGCAAACTCCGTATCGGCATTTAACGACATTTGCTTGCCAACAGGCAGCCCTAACTCTGCAGCGATTTCATACTTTAGAACATCAAGTGCCTTCTTTGATTCAGGAACCACTTTATTGCCTCTAGCCATACTTAAACGCCTCCTTAGAGTTTGTGTTGTCCATATTATAAGCCCGCGAACCCTTATTGGGTTGCATCTATAGTATGGCTAGAATCGAGCACCCAAACCGCATAAGAAGTTGTCATAATGGGTAAAATTATGGAGGAAAGTGATGTTACTGTGTAACCTTGCTACCATCGGCATTCAAAATCAAATAACTCCCGCGCACCATGACAAATATGTCCGCCGTATTCTTGGGCGATGGCTTAATCCCGCGGCCCTCGGTCGGGAAAATCAAAAGATGATTCAGCGCGACTTCTGTTCCCGCTGCCAAGTCCTTGCCTCCCGTTACATCCGGGATGCCGTTCTCATCGTTGCTCACGGCCAGTACCTTGCCGCTTCGCACGATAAACTCAGCGCCAGCTCCGGCGTAAAGGGTTTGTCCGTTCTGCAGCTGGACAACCTTCATCGTCGCTGACGTAGAGCTTCCTGCGCTCGGTTGGCTGCCACCATTGGCAGCTAGCGCCGCTGTGACAAGCTCTTTCACCTTGGCTTCGCTTAAGGTGTTCTGATCGAAGTAGCTCTTCGTAATCACCGGGTCAGTCGATGAGCCAGGGGTAGGGGCATCAGCTTGAGAAACTGAAATAAATGACGATAATAGAAAAATTACGCAGCCTGTTGTCAAAATCATTTGCTTCCTATTCATTAGCAGTAAACTCTCCTGTCATGATAATCTGTAAAATTAAAGGAAATCTTACTTCTTCTGTTGAATTATCTATTAAAATAATCTAACAGAACGGAGTGATTTTTTTGAAAAAATTACTAACGGTAACTATGATTTTATTCTTTATTACTAGCAGCGTCAACGCTTCATCAAGCCGGGGAGACTTCGAGGGCAATCCAATTGTAAGTGTAAAAGACAATGGAAATGAACTTAAAGTCGATGACGTTCCCGCTATCAATTACAAGGGAAGAACGATGGTACCTATTTATATGTTGAAGCAGTTAGGCGCTGATGTTGCTTGGGATGATTCAACGTATAGTGTGAATGTTTCTTTAAAGAATGACCAACCTAAAAATGAAAATCAAAACGAATCTATAGTAAATGCTTATAAATGGCTAAGTGATACGGACATGCAAATCTATATGTACGCAAATAAACTACAGCAATACATGGATTTTGATCAAGTGCCTAACGTCAAGGACATTCTCGATAGAGATTATTTGGAGCTTACAGACGAATATAACAAATCATTGGAATTCGCGACTTCAGTCTACAAGCAGAATGCGAACACAGGCATTAACGAGATCCTCGCCAGCCAGTCCAAAGTGCTTGAGACCGTTGGACAGACCAAAGAATTATTTAAGATCTGGATAACTCGTAAAAATGATACACAGATTAACACTAGCTTACAAATTAGTTTGTTCAACAGTATTGAAAACAGTCAGAAGAATATCGTAAATACAAATAAATATGTGCATTCTACATTTGTACAAAAATAAAAAAGAAGGCCAATTGGCCTTCTTTTTTATTAAACGTTAGCTAATCTTATGGAGTAACAGTTACTGCAACAACATCGGATTTACCGTTTGGTGAAGTAATTGTCAGATCAAATGTACCAGAACCAGTTACAGCGATATCACCATAAGGATTAATTGTAACATTTTTAATGCCGGTAGAGTAGTTGCTAGCTGCGAATGTTACACCCAGTACGCCGTTAGCTTTTTGAGCAACATCTTTCTCATACTCTTTACCGTAGTTATCAGTAACTTTCAGAGCAGAGTTGATGAACGCATTTCCACCAGTTGTAGCAATTGTCATCGTGCTGTCAGCAGCAACTTTATCAACTGCCAATGCATCGTTCTTAGTAGTTACAGCGACTGTTGCCGTTTTGATTTCGTTTTTAATCGTTTTGTAGGATACATTCAATGTTGCAGTACCTACTTTGTTACCCAGAACATAAGCTTTACCATTAACAAGAGCTACTTTTGCAGCAGCATTGTTGGATGTAGTAATAGCAGTAATTGTGTTAGCTGGAACTTTAACAGTATCGCCAGCAGCGTTTTTAGCGGAAACTTTAACTTCGCGTGCGAACACTTGGCTCTTAGTTACATCTTTAAGATCATCGGCAGTGATGGTTTGGCTATTGCCGTAAGTTGTTCCTACAACAGAACCGCTGTCGCTCAGGTTGAACAAAGTAGGAACAGCATTCACGGAGTAAGTCAGATCATCTGTAATTTTAGCAACAGTTAATGTTCTTGTAAGCTTGGAGATCTCAGTACCGTTCTTAGTGATTGTTGCTACGTACTGAATTTTGGAACCTTCAACAGCTTCAGAACCAGTGAACAACGTGAACTCATCATTGAATTTTTTGAAATCACCAGCAACTTCACCTTTACCATAAGTTGCAGATGGGTTGATGAATGTATCGCCTAATTTCAATGCAAGTTTAGTCGTATCTGTAAATGCAGTACCATTTTCATAGTAAGTTGCTCCACTTACAGTTACTTGATATTTGTTACCTCCAGATTCAACATTGTTGCCTTGGCTGTCTGTGAAGTGAGCATCGTCAAGTTTTTTACCATATTGGTCGATAATAGCAAGCTCAACAGCTACTGTAGCACCTTTAAGTGCTGCTTTCGTAGGATCAGTTACTACACTGAAGTGGTCAGGCACACGAGCGTCTTGCACTGTGTAAGTTTTTGTTGAAGTGCTGCTTGCGTTAGCTGTTGCGATGATTGCAGTGACGGAAACAGCACCTTTAGAATTCGGGCTAATTTCATTCAATTTGATAGTTCCTCTGTGCTCACCGGATTCTTGAATTGTAGCGATAGCTTGACCATTAACGCCTGAAACGTTAATACTAATACGTTTGCGGTTTTGTTCGCTAGTCAAATCATCAATGCTAAGCTCATTTCCAGCAGCATCATAAGCGATAATTGGAACATATACATTTTTGTCGCCAGCAGCAATTACATCATTAAGGTCGCCGATTACAACTTTATTGGCAACTTTAGCGGATTTAACGGAGATCTTACCAGTTGCTGTAGCAGCTTGATTGAACACTGTAAAGTTGTATTCAGCAGCTTTGTCAATATCTTGCAATAGAGAGATCTTAACTTGCGGGATATCGTTTCCGTTATCCTCAAACTCTGTTTTAACATCACTAGTTGGGATGTAATCATTCCAAATTAGAGTTGTATCTCCAAACAGTTTAGAAGTATTAGTGTTATCTTTGCTGTAGACTTTTGCATTGATCAAAGAATCATAAGAGATTGTGCCGCCGTATTGATCAAACAGAACAAGATCGAATTTAACGTTTTCGCCTTTACCGTTCAACGTTGTACCTACGGAGTAACGAGCTGCACCAAGTTCAAGTTTAGTCAGGATTGGTTGTGTACCAAGCTTGAAGTTTTTAGTAGCTGTAATGTGGCTGTCGTTGTTAACAATCGTTACTGGAATTACAGATACACCTTGAGTAGTGTTAGGATTTGCTGTATTCAAAGTAATCAACAAAGTACCATCATTATCTTTTGTGATTTTTGTGAATGATGCAGCAGAAGTGTAAACGTTGTAGGAACCAGCGTTTGTCGTTGCATTTTCACCGTATTGGTTGGAAGCTTTAACCTTAACGATCGTTTTATCTGCATAAGCAATTGTATCGCCAGCATTTACGAAGTCAATTTTTGTAAGAACTTCGTCTTGACCTGTGAAAGAAGCAGTTGTTTTA
This sequence comes from Paenibacillus alba, assembly GCF_013204855.1. GTDB lineage: Bacteria > Bacillota > Bacilli > Paenibacillales > NBRC-103111 > Paenibacillus_E > Paenibacillus_E alba. The sequence continues at coordinate 99,223 of NZ_JABMKZ010000031.1, forward strand.
TCAGTGTTAGCTGCATCTAGCCCAGTTACGTTTACTGTGTAATCACCTTTGCTAACTTTAACATCAGTCAATGTCAGTACTGCGGATTTCTTGTCATCAGCAAACTTCGTTGTAGTTACTACATCAGAAGTACCTTTTTTCAAGGCAATTTTTGCTTTGTCCGTATCAACTGGTTTGTTGAAAGTTACTGTCACTTTTTGAGCGCCAGTAGCTTTTGCTTCTGTCACGGATACTTTACCAGGGGAAACGTATTGTTGTTTCGCTTCATATGCACCAGTCAAAAGAAGATCGCGGGTCGCGTTTGCTTGACCGTTGAATTTACCGCCGTCGCCAGCTGGAAGAAGTTTCAATTCAAGAGCAAGAGCAACATAACCTTGTGCCCAATCTGTAACTGTTGAATCGTTACCTGTTTTTGCTTTAGCGTCAGCATCTTTACCAAGAACGCGAACCAAGAAAGTAGCCAGTTGTTCTTTTGTTACTTTACCAGCTGGGTTGTAAGTACCTACGCCGTAACCATCAGTGATGCCGGCATTTTTCAAAGCTTCGATGTAAGGAAGTGCGTAACCGTTAGCTGCATCATCGGATTTAACATCAGAGAAGCTGGAAGTTTTCAAATCTTTGTTAACTTCAATTCCAGTGATCAAAGCTGCAACTTTCGCGAATTGTGCACGGTTCATTTCTTCTTTCAAACCAAACGTTTTGTCGCTTGTTCCGTCGAAGATACCAGCACTAATCAAAGCGTCAAATTTTGCTTTTGTAGCTGCGTCAAGATCTTTAAGATCTGTGAAATCAGCGGAAGTTTTCTTAGCAGTAGCAGTAGCATCTGTTGTAGTAGTTGCCGCTGTGTCAGCGAATGCCATCGAAGAAAACATGGATAATGCCATTGCGGATGATAGAATCACGGATAAACTTTTTTTCATAACCTTTATAGTCAATATTTAATTATGGAAACTAGTCAATTCTTCAAAGGCTAGACCGCATATATAGTTTTACTACTTTATTTTTTGACCATTGTTTCAAGTAA
>NZ_JABMKZ010000032.1 GCF_013204855.1 Paenibacillus alba
CATTTTGTATGGACACTTTCCATCCCTCGCTACATGGTTTTTCTTTATTATACTAAAAATTCAATATTATAGGGGAGGAATTCGAGTTGTTCGACAGTCTCTTTTCGGCAGGCTCAGAGCGGGTTCGATGCTGCCACCCTCCGGAGACGGCCTTTTTGGCAGGCTCAGCGTACTTTCGCGGGGATGCAGCCTTCTTCGCACGTTGAGACTGCTTTTTCGGCAGGCTCAACGCGGGTTCGATGCTGTTACCCTCCGGAGACAGCCTTTTTGGCAGGCTCAGCGTACTTTCGCGGGGATGCAGCCTTCTTCGCGCGTTGAGACTGCTTTTTCGGCAGGCTCAGCGCGGGTTCGATGCTGTTACCCGCCGGAGACGGCCTTTTTGGCAGGCTCAGCGTACTTTCGCGGGGATGCAGCCTTCTTCGCGCATTGAGACTGCTTTTTCGGCAGGCTCAGCGCGGGTTCGATGCTGCCACCCTCCAAGACAGCCCCTATTTTTAATTTTTTCATAAAAAAGATCAAATAGTAGTTCTGAATAACCATTGACATAGTACAATAGACCTACAAACATCAAGGAGCACTCCGCATGTCACACTTAAATAAGCGCTCCAGCTTCCGATTAAATCTTCAAATTCCTTTATCTGCTCTATTCAAAATTATCGGTATCAAAAATAAGGCAGCAGACACGAAACACTCCAAAATCATGATCAAGGATATCAGCGCTGGCGGCATTCGCATCCATACACCGCTGAATTTGCCGATGGATATGAATCTGCTGTTGGAGTTCACTTTTCTACTTTTTCATCAAGAAATGAAAGTGCTTGGTATCATCAAGCGAAAAATGACGCTGGAAACAACGCTCTATGAGTACGGCATCGAATTCAGCATTGCAGATCCCCTCGTGGAACAGCAGTTGATCCGGCACCTGATTCAATTGAGTACCCGGCTCAAAGACACGAATATGTTGGCCAACTGCAGCTTCTGTTCGGATGAAGATATGGCGGATATTTTATCTACGACATACGAAATTACATAGCAGCAGCCAACTTCTGAACAAACTGCTCTAAATAACGTTGATCTGTTTCGTCAAATCGGCTTAGCTTCGGGCTATCGATATCCAGCACCCCGATAAGCTCGTCGCCCAGCAGGATCGGCACTACAATCTCGGATTGTGAAGCCGCGTCACAGGCAATATGACCGGGGAAAGCTTGCACATCCGGCACCAGCACCGTTTCCCTGCGTTCCGCAGCTGTTCCACATACCCCTTTGCCCAAGGGAATCCGAACACATGCCGGAAGCCCTTGAAAGGGCCCAAGGACAAGCTCCTTCTTCTCATTCGACTGGTCGATCAAATAGAAACCTACCCAATTCACTTCGCTTAGAAACTGCCCAAGCAGGGCTGCCGCATTCGCCAAATTGGCAATACGATTCGGTTCATCATGTATCAAAGCTTCAACTTGCTGAATCAGCAAGGCATATTGTTCTTCCCTTGTGCCTTCATAGCTTCCTTGAGCAAACATCAAGTATCATCCTTCTTCCTCTTACATAGTTAGCCTCTCTATCATACCAAAAACGGCCTCCTCTCGCCAAAATGCAAAAAAAGACAGCAGGCCTTGTGCGCCAGCTGTCTTTTGCCTTATTTTTGCCCATAATAGGCGCTTGCTCCGTGCTTTCTCAGAAAATGCCGATCAAGCAGCGTCTGGTCCATAGGTTGAGACGATGGATTCAAGGTAAAGGTGCGATAGCCGATCTTCGCAACCTCTTCCAGCACAACCGCGTTGTGAACCGCGTTATGCGGATCTTGGCCCCAGCTGAAAGGAGCGTGGCCATTCACCAGAACACTCGGCACCATCGCCGGGTCCAAATCCTTGAAAGTCTCGATGATGACATTGCCTGTCTCCAGCTCATAAGCGCCTTTAATCTCTGTCTCTGTCATCAGACGTGTGCAGGGCACCTCGCCGTAGAAGTAATCCGCATGTGTTGTCCCGAGTGCCGGAATGCCTCTTCCCGCCTGTGCCCAACTGGTCGCCCAAGGAGAATGCGTATGCACAATGCCGCCAATGGCTGGGAACGCGCGATACAACGCCAAATGCGTGGGTGTATCCGAGGATGGCCTTAGCCTTCCTTCCACGATTTTCCCATCCAAATCAACAACGACAAGGTCTTCCGCCTTCAAGTCTTCGTATGGAACACCGCTGGGCTTAATGACGACGAGGCCTTGCTCGCGGTCAATTCCACTCACATTGCCCCAGGTAAAGGTAACGAGCCGATAGGTCGGCAAATCCAAATTTGCTTCCAGTACTGCCTGCTTCAAGCTCTCCAGCACGCCATCTCAACACCTTCCGATAAAATGTACGTATAATAAATCATTATACGCTTGTACGTACATGTTATCTAGATGGCGGGAAAATAAAGTTCATTAGCTTCGACTTGTATGTACAGCTTGTATCAAATTACGTATGAATAAGGGAGAAAATAATCGTCTTCCCGTCCGATTCCAGCCTAGTTTCAACAGAATAACTGCCAATTTGCTTCGTTGTAGTCTCCAGCTCACCTTTGGCAGCTGCACGCTCACAAGCGTCCGTAAATTGGCGATAGAAAATATCAGCATCATAGCCAAAAAGGAAATCTGTAAACTTGCGGATGCTCTCCATATTGCGTGCGATGGTTCCCTCATCCAAACGAAGCGTGACCCCATACGTTAGAAATTGCGGATCCAGCCATAACGACGCTTCATTACTATTGCGCTGTTCAAGCGTTGCTCCACTCATCGCAAGCCCTTTGGCTTCCGCATTTTTGAAAAGACGCAGCGTGGTTTCTTCCAGATCATAATTCGTCCCCCGCAGCTTGCCGGCTTCCTCCATTACCTCATAAGCCTGCAGCATCCGCTGGTCAGGGAAGATAAGCTTCTTATAGCTGCCATCCTTCGTAGGGACCACTTTAATGAAATCGCTTCCACTATCTACGCTGAGGCGCTTGGACTTCGTCTGTAATCTGGTAATAATTTGCAGCGCTTCCGCACGTGTCACATCACGCCCCACACCGAAATAGCCGTTCGGATATCCCTCCATAATGCCTTTTGTCATAACTTCCCCGATGAATCTCTGCTGTCTGGACGTTGCGCTTTGCAGATCGCCGAACTTGGAAGCAGCTTTGAGACTATAGACTTCATCTTCCAAATACTCGGTTTCCTTAAGCAAATAATATAAAATCTCCGCTACGTCTTCACGTTTCAGCTTCGCCTTATAGTCACTGAATTGACCTTTGCTTATAAAATGAAGATCACTAGCCAAATCCAAGTAAGGCTTCGCCCAATAGCCAACCATGCTTGGCTTGAACGTAAAATCCCGATAATCCTGCTGCAAAATGCTCTGATTGCCTGCGCTTAAAGCTTGCAGAAAGCTGGATTTCCATTTGCGCTCGCCATTTGGATATTTATCTGTAAAAGCGAGCAGCACAATTTTCACGAATTGGTCAGCCGTGACCGAATCATCTGGTCGGAAAGTTCCATCCGGAAACCCGTCCAGCAGCCCTTGCTGGGCCATTTGGCTAATTGTCTGCTCCGCCCAGTGTCCTCTTATATCCGTCAAACCTGCGGCCTCACTCTTCCCTAATCCGACACCTATTGTCATTACGCAACAAATCGTTGCAATTGCCATCCATTTCTTCCAATACCGCATCTTTCATTCTCCGCTTCTCCATGATTTTTTGGACATTAAACTGTGCCATCCTCTAGGATAAGCCTTCTAATATGCTTTGAGAACAGGCTTAAAGCCTAGTCATGAGCACGTCCAAGCACTACCGAATTCGGGACTATTGCCGCATAGACGCTGCTAATCAAGGATTCTTACCACTTTGATCCATTGACGCTATCCAGATTCGTGTGTCACTATCAAATAAAAGGCTGTTAAGGAAAGGAGTGCTGGACAATGGATTTCCAACAACTTATATCACTTATTCCGCTTATGGCGCATATCGAAGTACATGCTTCTTCACATACGTTTGAATGTCCGCCCAAGCATCACCAGTTAATCATTGTTCGCAGCGGCCATATCCAGATCCATTTGCTGCAGCAGGCACCGATCGTTTGCGCCCAAGCTTACGCTTTCCATCCCGAGCAAGGGACTTATGCCATCCAAGTACCCAAGACAAGAGCTGCCGAGTACATTCTCATCACCTATCGCATGCTGCCCGAGGACTATCCTTGGACACTTCGCGGTCCTCTGACTACCCTGAGTGAATTTAAAATTCATTACATGATCGACGAGCTTATACGTACAACTCATGATATTCATCCCCTGAATTTGGAGGAGGAAGCAGCTCATCAGTTTCGCAAACGGATGATGCTGGAGCGCATCCTGTTCATATACCTTTACGAATCCCACCTCTCAGAAGAAAAGAAATCGGCTGCCGTATCCATCGAAGAGACACTTTCCTATATTAATGAACATTATATGGTCGAGCTCACCCTCCCCATGCTGGCTAGGCGTGCGGCGATGAGCGTAGGCTATTTTACGGTTCTTTTTAAAAAGAAAACCGGTACTACCCTCATGGACTACTTGTACGACCTGCGCATTGAGAAAGCGAAAAAAATGTTCCAACAGACCGATTTGCTGGCCAAAGAGGTCGCGCAGCGCGTAGGTTTTATTGATTATTTTCATTTCAGCAAAGTTTTCAAAAAGAAAACAGGCTTTTCGCCTCGTGTCTATCTCCAACGCCAAAAAGAAATCTAGTAATAAGACATGTCTATTCTACATCACAGACATGTTCTTACCTACAATTATTCGGTATGATCCCTAATGAGAATAATAATCATTGTCACGGAGGGAATCATCCACATGAAGAACCGAATAACACGTCTTTGCTTTATCGCACTGATTAGCGTGTTTGCTATAAGCCTTGTCGCTTGTGGCAAAACGACCAATAATGAATCAGCTGCCTCCACAACAACGCCTGCGGCGAGTCAACAGCCCGCTACCCCGGCAAGCGGCAAAATTACCGTTCAAGATGCGACAGGAACCCTGGAATTGCCTAAAAAACCAGAGCGAGTGGTTGCTATGGAGTTCGGTTTCACGGATATCTTAGTATCCATTGGCGTGCAGCCTGTTGGCGTTGCCGATGATGGAAGCCCTGACTTATTCATGGATTCTGTTAAAAGCAAACTAGGTGCCTACAAGTCCGTTGGTTCCCGTTATGAGCCTAACATCGAGTTGATCAGCTCCCTGAAGCCTGACTTGATCATCGTTGACATTAATAAGCATAAAAATGCGATCGAACAACTCAAAGGCATCGCCCCCGTTCTTGTCTTGGATGATTTCCAAGCAGACTACAATCAAATGTTGAAGAACGTAGCTATTATTTCCAAAGCTGTTGGCAAAGAAGAAGAAGGCAAGAAACGTATGGCCGAGCACCAAGCAACCGTTGAAACGTTGAAAAAGAAACTCGGTTCGACCAATTTGCGTGTGCTTCCAGCTGTAGTAAATCCTAAAGGATTTTTTGCACATTCCGATCACGCTTATAGCGGTTCATTTTTGGCCATGCTGGGTTACACTGACCCGATTAAGAATGCAACAGCTTATCCGCAAATTACGTTAGAGCAGTTGGCTGAAGCGAATCCTCAAGTTCTGTTCTTGCTGCCAACCGAAAAAGAAACGATTGTTAAGCAGTGGGAAACGAATCCGCTTTGGCAAAAAATCGACGCTGTAGCGAACAAAAAAGTCTACACCGTTGAACGACGTGACTGGTCTCTTTCCCGGGGGATGCTCGGATCCGAGAAAATCCTTGAAGATCTTGTGAAGAATATGGGGCAATAATCCAATGGAACATGCCTATAAGAAGCAGAGCCGAACCTGGCCTCTGCTCTTCCTTTTTTCTGCGTCCGTGCTTATTATGCTAGTGGGAATTGTGTGCAGCTTAAAATGGGGCCAGTCGCACGTTTCGTGGCGAACACTATGGGAAGCCATCACCTTCCAAGGCAGTGACAAGGCTCACTTATATATCCAAACCTTGCGTCTGCCCCGCGCACTAATGGCGTGTATCGTTGGCATTCAACTAGCGTTGGCAGGACTGCTTACCCAGCTTACGACTAAGAATCCGCTGGCTTCGCCGCACATTTTTGGCATTAATGCCGGAGCTGCCTTGGCCGTCGTGGTAGGGTTAGTCGCTTTGCCTCATTTCGGGAATTTCGGCTTGATCGGATTTGCCTTTGTTGGCGCAGCGCTCGGGGCTTTATTGGTCTGGTCCTTGGCAGGTACGGGGAACAAACAATATGTACGGCTGGCCTTGGCGGGGATCACCATTCACTTCCTGCTGTCTTCTCTTACGGAAGGCTTCATCCTCATGAATCAACAGGCTACTGACAGCATGATTTTCTGGCTTGTGGGTTCGTTAAATCAAGCGGCTTGGAGTGATGTCCGGCTGATCCTGCCCTTTTTTATAGGCGGCGCATTGCTATTCAGCTTGATGCTCCCCTCTTTGCGGCTGCTTCTTCTTGATGATGAAATTGCTGCCGGACTGGGCCAACGCATCAATATCGTTCGCGGCATCAGCATCCTGCTGGTGATTGTTCTGGCTGGCTCTGCTGTTGCTTTGTGCGGACCTATTGGCTTCGTCTGCCTTATCGTTCCGCACATTGCGCGTGCTTTGGTTGGCTCGAATCTAACGATTCTCGGGCCATTCACCGCCGTTCTTGGGGGCATTTTACTGCTATATGCAGACTTCCTCAGTCGGTTTATTGCTTTCCCCTTCGAATCGCCTGTCGGTATCGTGACAGCTGCTGTGGGTGCGCCCTACTTTATCTATTTGGCGCGCAAGCAAGGAGGTGCACGATGAAACCGACCTCTCACGGAGTGTGGAAAAGAGCTCTCCCTTTAGTCATCACCTTCGCCGTTATGCTAATGTTGGCACTTATTTATGCCCATGTAGGGGCTGTTCGTATCCCGTATGGCGATGTCTGGGCGGGACTTACAGATGCGAAGCATCCTTCTTATTTCATTATTCATCAGGTACGTTTGCCCCGTCTCTTGGTGGGCATTCTAGCTGGCTTCGGGTTAGCTGTTGGCGGAGCGATTCTGCAAGGTATCGTCAGAAATCCACTGGCAAGCCCTGATGTTATCGGCATTACCAAAGGAGCCGGATTCATGGCCGCAGCGGTCATCTTTCTCTTCCCGAAGTCGCCAAGCTATCTGCTGCCTATCGCAGCATTTGCCGGGGCCGTGCTGGCCTTTCTTCTGCTCCTGATGCTCAGCAGACGGTTAACGCTCCGCCCTTCCTCCCTTGCTTTGGTTGGCGTTGCCATTGGAACGGTGTTTCAGGCTGGCACACAGTACCTGATCGTTAGGCATCCCAGCGATATTAACATGGCGCTGCTCTGGCTGTCCGGCAGCTTGTGGAGTCGCAGCTGGCACGATGTGTACTCGCTGCTGCCGTGGATCGCCGTGCTGCTCCCCATCGTGTGGGCGAGCTATGCCAAGCTGAATGTCTTCCAGCTTGGCGATGACATCACCGCTTCGCTTGGGCTTCACATCGCGAGGCAGCGCTTCTGGCTGCTGCTGCTCGCCGTTGCCCTTGCGGGCATCTCCGTGTCCGCCGTGGGCGCGATCGGCTTCATCGGCCTGATCGCCCCGCACATTGCGCGGAGCATCGTCGGCGGCCGGCATCAGTGGCTCATCCCGCTGGCGGCTCTGATCGGCGCGGATCTGATGCTGCTGGGCGACCTGCTTGGGCGCATCATCATCATCCCGCGCGAAGTGCCCGTGGGCATTATGACCGCCGTCATCGGCGCGCCTTATTTCCTCTACCTGCTTCGGAAGGAACGCCGAAGGTGACGGGGTCTGCGAGTTGGCGTGGGGCGGTTCGCCGGCTCTACGGACACCCGGAAATCTGGTGAATTCCGGGTTACCTTGTGAAAACCTGCGAAAGTGCAGGTTTTTTTCATCTAAACCGCTTGAAAAGATGAAATACCTGCAATTATGCAGGTATTTCAGGTCTTTTTCCCCTCTCATCGCGAAAAAGCCTTAAAAGCCTGCATAATCGCAGGAATTCACGGCTGGAGGTTAATTTAACAAGTAAAAAGATGCATAATCGCAGGTTTTTAAGGAGCATACAGAACCAAGCAGAACATAGACGCACCCGCAAACATAGCTCTTGCTAGCGCTGTTTCAGCAAATGATTGAATGCTTGTTGGAGCTTTGTACTCATTATACACTCTATTCCCTTTGCACACTTATGCCTTCAACGCTACTTATGCTTTCTACACTCCCTATATCTCTATGCTCCTTGCAAACTTATGCCTTCTGTGGTACTTATACTTTATATACTCCCTATACTCTCTACGCTCCTTACACACTTATGCCTTCTGTGCTACTTATGTTTCCTACACTCCTCATACACTCTATGCCCTTTGCACACTTATGCCTTCAGCGCTACTTATGCTTTCTACACTCCCTATACTCTCTACGCTCCTTGCAAACTTATGCCTTCTGTGCTACTTATGCTTCCTACACTCCTCATACACTCTATGCCCTTTGCACACTTATGCCTTCAGCGCTACTTATGCTTTCTACACTCCCTATACTCTCTACGCTCCTTGCAAACTTATGCCTTCTGTGCTGCTTGTGCTTTATATACTCTTTATACACTCTGCGCTCTTTGCATACATATGCCTTCTATGCTACTTATGCTTTCTATACTCCTTTTACACTCTACTCTCCTTACACACTTATGCCTTCTGTGCTACTTCTACTTTCTAAACTCCTTATACTTTCTACGCTCCTTGCACTCCTGTTACTCCTTTCACTCCCAATACTCCTTCCGCTCCCTATATCCAGTTGCCCAAACATTCCAACAGACGCACCAAATCCTTCATAGTTACTCCCAGGTATCCATACTCTCAGCATTGCACTTACACTCACTGGGCAAGCGTTACCCAGCAAAAAATAAGGGCTGTTCCACAAGCAGTCTTTCTACTTGTGGAACAGCCCCTATTTTTAGTTAACAAAGCCGTTTACCAGCGCCAACTGTTATCGCTGAATTATAGTAGCGCAGCCAATCAGCAATATATAGCATTTTGGCCAAGAAATCCGGTGAACTTCCTTGCAACTCGGCATATTTGCCATTCTGCAGCAGTTGATGAAACTCTAGGCTTTTCAGGAAAATTGCTTTAATGAAAGCTTCCTCTGTTTGTGGCTTATGCAGGTCCGATCCGCGGGAAAGCTCAATTTCTTCAATAATCACACCTCTATAATAGGGATGTACATTGACCAGTTGACCCATATCGATATAAGCAAGTCCTGTATATTCGAAAGGCAGCCAAATTAGGTTCGTCTTTCTGTCTTCGAGTTTAACCGTATAGGCTAAGCCCAAATTCAGAGCAATCGGCTGCGGATAATTGTTAACGTGTCCAGATCGTAAGTGATCCATGATATGCTCAACAAAATTCATGATGCTCTTCCTCTCCGAAGGACCTGATCTAGATGCAGTATCCTATCTTCATATTGCGTGTTAAGCCCTACTATGTCAAGACATACAATGGACAAACTTCTTGCCCGCACCCGCACATTAAAATCCAATTATCACCTACTAGTCTTAAAGCTGCAGCGGCGCAACCCAAGCTTGTCGGTCAGTTCGTAATTCGACTTTTGTCCTCATCCATTTCGTCATCTACATTTTTGTATTCCGTCTTGCGCTGTTCTGCCGTATACTTATTCTGATGGTTATATAGCATGACAAACTTGTCGAACATTGCAACATACTGTTGGCTCTGTTTCTTAATTTCATCAACCCACTGTCGTTTTTCATCCGTTTGGGCTGATGCTCCTACCCGATCCACAATGATATACTAAGCTGCGTATTCGCTTCTCTACAGCTACGGAAAGAAGTTATCTCTTCGATTCTCTGCCCGGCATCCAAAGTCCTTCGCATTTCGACCTTTTTACGATTTCCAATTTCAACAGGATAATCCGACTTAAATGCCGATCTGTTCGCGAATCATATAGCACCAGCTTGAGGTGCGGAAACCAAAAAAAGTTTTGCAAATAAAGAACTTATTTTGAACTTGCAACGTCTAATTCAGAGAGGTGAGAGAATGGAGACGACCGGTGTCCATGTATTTGATTATTTAAAGTATGTATCCGAAACAACGGATCAAAAAGCAATTTTACGCAATTTAATGGAAGCTTATGGAAGCGACGTATGGAATTATGCCTTCAGTATATGCCGGAACTCAGACTTAGCCGATGATATTACGCAAGATGCCTTCCTAAAAGTTTATCGCAATCTTACTACATTCCGCGGTGAAGCCTCGGTGAAAACCTGGCTGCTGACCATTACACGAAATACGACTTACGATTATCTACGCAAAGCATTCTGGCGCAAAGTTACGCTTGTCGGCTTTATTCAATCCGCAGGCACATCTCACTCGGCAGAAACAGAAGCCATGGAGAAATTATACGCCAGTGATATATGGAAAAAAGTGATTTCTCTTCCGCCAAAATATCGGGAGATTCTAATTCTGCATGCCCATTATCAGCTTTCAACGAAAGAAATGGCCGCCATTCTCAAGATTTCGGAGGGAACCGTTAAATCCCGACTTCACCATGCCAGACTCAAGGTGATCAGTTTGAAGGAGCGTGAAGCGCTTGAACAATCCTGATCCAGATGACTTACATAAGGAGTTGGAATCAGGACCGCTTGAGCAGCCCGGCTTTACTTCCAAGCTTCAACGCAACATCGAGGAAGCGATTGAGCAAAAGGAACGAGCGAAGCCGAGGTTCAAACCCTTTCTTTGCTTCGCCGGGGTTGGGGTTATCGCTGCAGCGTTACTGATCTTCCCTTGGCGTTCCATTCACACCCAAAGTGATGCAGCCCCTGCCATGGATGCCTCGGTCATGACGACGACAGCATCCGCCAGCTCCGTGCCTTCACCGATAAGCACAGCACTCCTTATCGGCTTAAGGACCGAGCATGAACCGACCAGCAGTACGGCAGGGCGCGGCCTCAAAGGTATGCCATACAGTACTTATCGAACTATGCTGATTGCTCCCGTTCGCGGGCAGCTGCAGAAGACGTCTGAGGGCCCAGGAATCCTGATGCCTTATAAGCAAAATTTCTGGAAAATCGACTCCCTTGTCCAACAAACCAAAACAGGCGAATTCCATTATTTATCTGCCCATCTAGCTGACCAGCCAGTGAAACCGGAAACATTCGTCGATCAACTTGATGAACAGCTGAATCGCGTAGAAACTCTGTTGTTTGCAGGGAATCAATATGTGTCCATAGCAGAATCAGAGCAAGCCCTTCGTGGCAATACGCCTTACCAAGCAGATCGCATCTGGGTGCGTACCCTGCCGCAATTGAAGGAAGGCCATACCTTACAGTTCTATAACAAACCAGTGGACAAGAACCATGTGTCCTTGTCCGAACTGTTTGGCACTGGCGACAATTCAACGCTTCCCAGAGTTATGAGCGGTCCTGTGGCGCCCAAAAGTGAGCTCACAGGTCAAAGCTGGACCGTGAAACGCGAACCTGGCCGCTGGGTCGGCAAGATTGCCGAAACCCCGCGAGTTGGCAGTACTGCACCTGACAGCTATGTGCTGCATGACTTGCCACGCCAGCTGCCTGACAAAGTCGTCAATCACGACGATCTCTGCTGCTCCTGGAACGACATTAAAGCGGCTTGGCCGCAGGCGACCGATGCCCTAACCTCTCCGCTGAACGATATGGTCGTTATCTTCGAGGGAGACCAACTGAAATTCTACCCCTACGCTCAAGCGCCGGGCAATGCACCGCAATTAGCATTGGACCTGCTGCCTGGTGAGCAGCTCGTTATGGCACAATGGGCAACAGATCATTATGTGCAGGAATGGATCGACAAAGTTGACCGATATTTATCGGACAACACAGGGAAGCGCGCCTCTGCAAGCGAGTAAGTACGAGGTCGACGGGAGTGGAACACTTGCCACAAAGTATACGTCCCGTAAGTGAATGCAAAGGAGCAATCCACAAGTAGTTTTTGTACTTGTGGATTGCTCCTTTTTTGACTTTCCTATCTACTGCCAGCCTTTGCGATCCCGCAAACGCGTGATGTGGGCAATATGATGATTGCCATGCCATGCATAATTACCGACATTCCAATCCAGACGAATGGTCTTTCCTGATTCCGGATGTACAAAGGCGCGGGCAAATTGATCTTGCTGCATCTCCTGCAGCAGGATCATCCAGCGGCTGTGCAGCGACTCCAGCAAAACAAGCGACAGCTCCACCGGAGCTGACCTGCCATCGCTTAGCTCAGCCCACCGCTCCTCATAATACGGTCTGATCGTCGGTTCTTCCTCCGTTAGCGCCAGCTTGAACCGCGTATAGCAGTTTATATGGCTGTCTGCGACGTGATGGACGACTTGGCGAAGCGTCCACCCGCCTGCGCGATACGGTGTGTCCAACTGCTCGTCAGACAGCCCAGCGACAGCCTCTCGCAGCCGAGCTGGTGTCGATGCAATATCGGCCATCCATTTGCCCAACTGCTCTTCTGTAACTTCACCCTCATGTTCAAACAATCCAATCGGGTAGCGCAACTCATCCATAGGAACACCTCCTGTATGTTTCTTTTCTCATGCTACCATTATAGCGGCATCTACATAAATTGCCCATCCGCCTGATGTTGTTCCGGCAACTCGATCTATGAGCAGCCCCCAGCCAGCAGAAGTCAGATTAACTTGTGTCAGCTCGCCAGAGTTGCCCTATTTGAAGCAATGGGAACTATGATCCTCTATTTGTCCCAGATTCACCACAAACAAAGCGCAAACGGAACTACGATCCTCTATTTCAAGCAATTGAGCCTCCATAGAGGGCAAAACTTCAAAATAGCGTATCGTAGTTCCCACTCACAACCAAAAACCATCGATTTCCGGCAAATAGCGGATCCTATTTCCCTTTCGAAGCTCTCCCTTATCCGTCTCCCTCACACACGCAAACCCTAGGCACTCTCCCCAACAAAAAGAAAGCCAACCCGTTTCTCCAGTTGACCTTCCAAGCAAACATTCGCCTGCCGCATCACGCATCGCTATCGCTATCGCCCCCGCCTAACACAGGCATCAGGCTCCGCCCCTAAAGCTTATAAACATCAATAAACGTTTGGGCAAACTGGGGGTCCCACTGAGTCCCCTTGCCTTCCGCGAGAATCGCCATGGCCTTCTCGACCGCCATGCCCTTCCGATACGGGCGATCGGACGTCATCGCATCGAACGCATCCGCGACCGCAATGATGCGACCGAACTCCGGGATATCCAGGCCTTTCAGGCCGTCTGGATATCCGCCGCCATCGTAGCGCTCATGATGGGAGCGCACGCCGGGAAGCAGAGGAGCCATAGCTTCCGCAGGCTCAATTTGCTTCAAGATAGACTCACCTAGCACCGGGTGCAGCTTGATTTGCTCGAACTCCTCGTCCGTAAGCCGACTCTCCTTAAGAAGCACAGCGTCGCGCACGCCGATTTTGCCAATGTCGTGCAGCAGCGCCGTCTTGTTCAAGAGATCGAGCTCCTGCTCATTCAAGGCAACCGCCCGGCCAATGATTAAAGAGTATTTGGCCACTCGCGTCGAATGCCCTGCTGTATAAGCATCTCTCGCATCGAGTGCCGCAGCTAAGGTGGCATAGTAGCTTTGCAGCAGTTGACTATTCATTTGTTCGCGGGCTTCAAGCCCCTTAACCATATGATTAAAACCAGCAACGAGCCGCGAAAATTCATCCGAATATAAATCGGAAGCGCGGACCTGAAGATCTCCGGCCTGGACTTCTTTCATTGCTCTGTGCAAATCTTCGATGGGCTGTTGAATGTCCCTGGTCAGCATCCGCGCCCCTAGCGAGGAGAAGCCAACGCCCAGCAAGAGAATGATGCCCGCCCATTTCCAATAATCAGCTGTGAGGCTGGAGGACTGCGAAATCAGGCGAATTTGCGTCGCCAAGCTGAACAGAAACAGCGGCATTGTGCCAATCAGGAACGCACTGAGTTGGAATTTCCGCTGAATCGACACGATCACGCGTCCATCCAGGGAGACATTCTCGCCGTATAGGCGCTGACCGACTTGGCGTATATGCACAAGCACTGGGCGGATAGCCTGAGCCGTCGAGAAAAACTCCAACAGCGCATGCATGCTCGCCACCAGCACCGCACCAATGCCCGCGAGCCCAATGTAGTACGCGGGCAGAGACAGCCATCCCATCACAATCCCTACATAAGCCAACGTCATTGCAGGGAGGGACAATCCCAAGAAATGCGGGCCAAGAATCCGTTTCACCGACAGTGCGGGAAAACGATGGGTTTGCAAGTAGGCGTCACGAATCACGACCAAATCTGGATGCTCCTGCTCCAGCATCTCGCGGATCGGCTTCATGTGTCTACGAAACACCATGAACTCTGCCAGCATCATCACGCAAAGCGAGCTGAACATGATGAAGAAAACACGTACCAATTCCGCATTCGAAATCGTTAATGTCGTCGAAATAATCACACCGCCCACCACGATAACCGCGATGCCCGAACCTATTATATAGTTACGAATTAAATCTCGTAGAAATTTCTTGTAAATCTGCATGATGCGATCCTCATTTCCAACCAGCCTGCCATCCCGCCAAAATACGAATTAATATTCCTATTGTATAGCAATCCGGCAAGTTCCGCCTTACATCTCACGCTTTTCTAACAAAAAAATGTCTTCAGCTCAAGGCTGAAGACATTTTCTCTCACACTATTCGGGTTCCTTCGCAACAATGAGTTCATTATCCTTGCCTAGAAAAGCGCGGGCTAGATCTGTGACGCTTTTGCCTGTCAGTGTCTGCGTAATTTCCGGAACCTGTGCAATCATTTTGGCGATATCGCCTGTAATTCGATTGACGCCCGAAGTCGCGCCGTCTTGCGAAATGACCGTGATTTTATCCACGTTGCTAAGTGGAGCGGCAATTTTCTCCGCCAATTCCGGTAAAATCCGCAGGATTTCCACGGTAACGGCTGCCTGCGTGTACTGCTTGTAGGCTTCCGCTTTCTTCTCCAGCGCTTCCGCTTCCGCAAGTCCCGCCAAGCGAACGACTTCCGCGTTCGCTTTCCCTTTGGCCAGCTCCGCCTCGGCCGTCGCTTGGCCGCGTTTTCTCGTCGACTCCGCATCAGCCTCCGCTTCAAGAATTTGCCGCTGCTTGTTCACCTCAGCGCGCATAATCGCCGCCAGCTTCTCCGCTTCCGCCGGCTTAATCACAGACGCTTCGAGTTCCTTCTGCTTCAGCTCAACTTCAATCTGGCGAACGGTCTTGTTCGCTTCTGCTTCCATCTGCCGGATCTTTACCTGCTCCGTCACGAGAGATTGTTGAATTTGCTTTTGCTTCAATTCATAGGCCAAATCCGCTTCCGCTTGCCGGCTCGTCGTCTCCTGCTTGAACTCCGCTTCTTTCATGCTGAGTTCTTTGCGGTACTGCGCTTCCTTCGCAGAAGCGGCGCTTTCGGCTTCAATCTTCAGCTGATGCGCTTCCGCCCTGCGAATCGCCGATTCCTTCTCCGTATCCGCTTGGCGGATTTGGATATCGCGTTCGACCTCGGCTCTGGCAATGCTGGCGCTTTTGCGAATGCGCTCTACCTCAGGAACGCCCAGATTCTCAATGTACCCTTGATCATCGGCTACACGTTTGAGCACGAAGGAAATGAGGCTCAGCCCCATTTTATCCAAATCCTCTGAGCACGTTTCTCTCATCTTGCTGTTCAATTCATCTGGATTCTTCAGGATGGATTCAACGGTCAATTGTCCCACTAATCCGCGAAGATGCCCTTCAACGGAATGCAGAATCATCATTTCCCGCTCCAGCAGCGTATGGTCCAGAAACTGCTCGGAGGCGGTTCCAATTGCCACGGGGTCACTTTGAATTTTGATCTGAGCCACCGCTTCAATTTTGAGACGAATTCCCTGCTGGGAGAACATCGGCTGATCCGGCTTCACATCGAAGCTCATCAGCATCATCGAAATCGTTTTATAGCTCTGAAAACCGGGGATAACGAATGTGCCTCCGCCCTGCACAACTCTTTTGCCACCCAAACCAAACACGATCATCGCTTCATTCGGCGGCACTTTCTTGTAGGCTTTGACAATTGAAGCCAGTAAGATAAAAACGACAAGAACAATTGCGACCACTGCATACAAAACTGTCATCATAACCGTATAACCTCCTGTTAATCCATCATCTAAGCTAGTTTATTCGGTAAACCTCGTGACAGTAGCAACACCTTTGTTCATCTGCAAAATGAGGACCTTCGCCCCTTTGGGAATGGATTCGCCCTGCTCAGAGCGGGCACTGATCGTGCGTGTCGTTCCCTGCATAACAAACATCATTTCCCCTGTCCCTGTTCCGTGAATGGGCACAGAGAGCTTCCCCAGCTGACCGCTTAGGTTGAAATCACTCTCTTTCATACTATCATCGTGCTTATAGATGACTTTGGCGAAAAGCAGGAAGAAGAGCCAACCCATGAAGATACCTGCACCAATCGCAATAAGCAGAATGAGTAAACTGCTGGTCATCCCCACTTTATTCAGAATAAAGCCGATACCGCCGAACACCGTTAAGCTGGCCAAAATGGAAGATAAATTAAAAAAGGACGGCCCCCCATGGCCTTGAGCTGAACCATGATCGGCATGAAACTCGAAGAAATCACCGCCGAAAAATGTATTCAACAGGGTAAGCGCAAGACCCACGAAAAAACATATGGCAAACAAAGTCATCATAGACTTCACCTCCTCCTAGTTTTTTTCAGAAAGCTTGCATCGCAAGTCATACACACCCATAAATATAGACGTTTCTGGGAATAAAAGGTTTCGTTCTGAAAAATTTACTTCTTGCACCGAATCGTTCCCCTTTTATGAGCGTATAAACTTTCGACTAAATTTCTAATAAAAACTAAGGAGTAGATCATCGCATGCACAAAAAGAAATGGACTTGGTGGGTATCCTCACTGCTTGCTCTTATGCTTATTACGCTAACAGGCTGCCAGACGGTACAAGGTTTAGACATCGCTGGAGTCATCAAAAATGATTGGTCTGTGACATCCTCCGAATCCAAAGGCTCGCTCCAAGTAGAGTTTCTGCCTGGCGATATCTCCAGGTTATCTGCGGATGAGCAAGAAGCGCTCAGCGCTCTGCAAAACGTGAAAATCGACCTCACCAACGTGAAGACACAAAATGCCACTCATCTATCGGCCGATGGTACGATTACATACAGCAAAGGGACAATTCCTTTCAAGCTCTCAACGGAAGGGACCAAGCTCCTGCTCAGCATCGATGGCGCTAAGAAACCGGTCGTGTTCGATCTGTTGGGCGGTTCCCAATTATCCTTCCTGCAATTGCTGCCTGAAGCGCTGCAAGAGCCATTCGGCAACAAAATCACAGAAATTAAGCCAGCGATTATTGGGCTTATTTTGGCAAATACGGCAAATCCGTCGAACGTTACTGTTGAATCCGTCACAGATACAGTTAACGGCGAATCCCTGTCTTTGCAAAAGGCTCATTTCCAGCTTACCGGCACAGAACTGGCCTCGCTTCTCAAAAAGCTGTTCAGCAACATTCTATCTGATGAAGCTGGACTGAAAGAGCTTATTAATCAATTGTACGACGTACTTTCTCCGGTTATTCAAGAACAAATCAACAATGGCGCTGCGGATTTCACTTTGAAAATCTTGAGCAACAAACAATTGGCTGTTGGGCTCGTGTATCCACGCGTTCGCGAATTTCTGGAGGAAATCTCGGCTTCCCTAGATGCCATGTTGGCTGGAGCTGGTTCCTTGGAGCAAGGTCATCTGCCCATTCAAGCCTTATTCAACAATAAATCCGCCGTGCAAATGGATATTTATGCTGATGCCGACAAGCAAGTTCGCAAGCAAGCCCTTTCCATGAGCTTACCGCTTCCGAATACGTCAGGTGCCTCCGGCCTTAAGCTTTCTTACGTTAGTGAAACCTGGAATATAAATAAGCCAGTTACAGCGGCATCCGTCGATATTTCAGGAGGAGCACTGCAAGTAGGGACGGAAGCTTCAGTGATCTACAGCTTCCTGAATAACTTGGATAAACAATCGCTGATCTACACCTTGCTTAAAAATGATTTGAAGGTCACCAAGAAGCAAGTTAGCTTGAATACGACAGGACCTGCCACGGATACTCCTCAGCCATTTATTAATTCCGATGGCTTCACGATGGTTCCGGTCCGATTCGTTTCTGAAACGCTTGGCGCTGAGGTCATCTGGAGCGGCGAACTGCAGCAAGTAACGATCAAGGACTTGTTATCCGGCGCGACGATTGTTCTAAAGCTGGACAGCACCAATGCCAGTGTCAACGGCACGTCCACTAAGCTGGATAGCGCGGCAACGCTCCATAACGGCTCAACGTTTGTGCCGATTCGTTTCATTGCCGAGCAGTTGGGCGGCGTCGTATCCTTCAACGACGACACCCGTGTCGTTACGATTAAGCGCGACTAGCCCACACAATTTGAAGCTGATGGGCTTTCGTGTATACACCCTTTACGTGCGGCTGAATAGTCTATTAGGGAACCTAGGCAAACAGCCTGCTGCCCAGAGCAGCCGCACGGTAAAGGAGCTAACGTTATGTATACGAATCCCATGCATCAGCAAGGTCATCAGGGTTATCCAGGTCATAGTCAGCAGGGGCAAGACTACCAAGGCCATGAGCATCAAGGACATCATGTCATCTACCAAGCTGAGCCAAACTGGCATCACATGTTAAGGCAAAAGAGAGATATGGTGATGGGCAGCCTGCACCCTCATGTTGGCCGGACCATTCATGTCACAACCCTAGATGGACATACGTATGAAGGTGTTCTGCTAAACGTCGATGGCCACCATGCTTACCTCCAAGCAACACCGTATAATCAATATGACGGTCAGCACAGACCCCTTTATACACCTGCCCAGTATAATCAAATTATGACGCTCGTTCTGTTCGAGCTTTTGGTTATTGTTTTGCTTTCCTAATGGAAAGCTCGCCCTCGTCCGGTCCTCTACACCGGCGAGCGGCGAGCTTTTTTATTGTTTCTCCCACCATTTGGTTAATTTTACTGGTTTAAGCGCATCTTTTACCCTTCGCCTGCGTATAATCTATCACTGCTATTTTCACTAGCTATTATAGTAATAGATAAGGAGTAGATTTGAGAGATGCAAAAAAAGAAATTGACTTGGTGGATCGCCGCCACATTAGTTCTGATGCTGTTTGCCTTAACGGGTTGCCAAACCATACAAGGGCTGGATGTGACACAAGCGATTCAGAACAACGCCCTTGTTCAATCCGCTGAGTCCAAAGGGTCGCTTCGTCTGGAGCTTGTCCCCAACCATACAAGTTCGCTGACAGCAGGCGATAAAGCGATATTGGAAGTCCTGAAAGATGTGAAATTAGAGTTAAACAACGTTAGCATGCAGGACAAACGGATTATATCCGTTGACGGTGCCCTCACTTACAGCAAGGGTTCGATTCCTTTTCAGGCAAGCTTGAATGAAACGAAGTTCGCGCTCCAAATTGAAGGGGCCAAAAAGCAAATTTTCTTTGATTTGGCCAAAGCACAAGGAGGCTCTTTTCCTACTGAGCTTACATCCAGCGTTCAAAAACAGCTGATGGATACAAGAGACGTTCTTGCACCAGCCTTGACGAAATTCATTATCGCCAATGCGCCAAATCCGAAACAAATTTCCGTCTCATCGGTTTCTGAGCAAGTTTATTCCGAGACACTTTCCTTGCAGAAGCTGCATGTGGAGATTAAGGGCAGCGAGCTTGTCCAGCTCTTAAAAGAATTCCTGACCAGCATCCTCGCCGATGAGAAGGGCATGAAGGAATTGCTCGGGCAGCTCTATGATGTTCTGGTTCCGATTATCAAGGAGCAGATGAAAGCTTCAGATGAAGATGAAGATGATGAGTTCTCCTCTCCGTTCCCTGATTTAATGAGGGCTTATCTCGATAATAAAACATTAGCTGTCGAATTTGCTTTTACAACGATCCAACAAGGTCTGCAGAAATGGCTCAAGGACTGGGATACAACGGTAGCGTCTGCGATTTCTTCCTCAAAGGATCCCCAAGCCCAAGCCTTCCTGAGCGATAAAACAGTGCTGAAAACTGACTTGTTCGTGGACAGTGATAAGCAGATTCGCAAAGTACGGGCAGAGCTTTCGTTCCCAATTACCGATGCAAGCACGGGGATAAGTGAAGTTAAACTCACTTATGTCAATGACATATGGAATATCAATAAGCCTGTAAAAGCACACCTGATTACGCCCGCTAGCGACGCCGTGGATCTTATCGAGGCAAAAGCCGAAAGCACCTCGATTCTCAGCTTTTTCAAAAAGGATTCGCAAGCTTATTCTTTTTTGAGAAACGATTTGCAAGTGGCCAAGAGGGAAGTTCATTTGCTGATGAGTCCGTCCGAGGATGACAACTCCTCCTATGATGCCAGCCATCCCTATATTAATGCCGATAATGTGTCCATGCTGCCTGTCCGTTTCATTACGGAGAGACTCGGTGCGGAAGTGAAATGGAACAAAGAAACCAAGCAAATAACGGTCACGGATGCGCTGACAGAGAAAACGATTATTCTCGAGCTGAACAGCCAGTCTGCCCAAGTGAACGGTGTGGCCGTTGCCCTAGACAGCGCTCCGGTTCTGAAGAATGGCGCAACCTTCGTTCCGCTTCGTTTCATAGCTGAGCAGCTAGGCTGCAAGATTGAATTTGACAACAATACGCACAGTGTCACGTTGACTAGGCACTAATTATTTTCCTTCTAAGCTCGCTCTCGTGTGGTCTATCCGACCAAGACGGAGCGAGCTTTTTTCATGAATGGATGAATCTCTCGTAGGAATCCTGGCAGGCAAGTGCCAGATCTTCCTCATCGGTACGGGTCAGCCTGCCGTTCTCGACGACGACCTGCCCATTGATAAGAGTATAATCCACTGGCCGTTTGAGCCCTACGGTCCCTAGCCAGGACTTCGGATCCGTCAGAGTGCCCACCGCATCCATCTGGTCGACGCGCACCATGAACAGGTCCGCTGCTTTGCCTACCTCAAGGGAGCCGATATCGGTTCTGCCTAGAATTGCGGCCCCGCCACGCGTGGCTACCTTCAGTAGATCATAGCCTGTTGGTGCTTGACTACTAGACTGCAGTCTATGCAAAAGGTAAGACACCCGCAGCTCCTCCAGCAGGTTGGACCCGTCATTAGAAGCACTGCCATCTACCGCTAAGCCAACGGGAATGCCCATTGCCAGCATTTCCGGGACTCGCGCGATACCGGATGAAAGCTTCATATTCGAAATCGGGCAATGGGCGATGCCGGTTCGGGTCTGAGCGAGCAGCTTCAACTCCTCGTCGTTGAAATGAATCCCGTGCGCATACCACACATCTGGACCTAGCCAGCCCAGACTTTCCATATAAGCCAAGGGCCTCATACCGTACCGCTCCAGCGTGTAGGCTTCTTCGTTCTTCGTCTCCGCCAGATGCGTGTGAAGCCGCACTCCTTTGGCTCTCGCGAGCTTCGCTGACTCCCGCATGATATCTGCGGATACGCTGAACGGCGAACATGGCGCCAGCACCACCTGCCTCATGGAGCCTGCACCCGGATCATGGAAAAGATCAATAAGCCGCTCACTATCGGCTAGAATCGTAGTCAGATCCTGCACCACGCTCATCGGCGGCAGCCCTCCATGATCTTTCCCCAGCGTCATAGAGCCTCGGGAAGCGATGAATCGAATGCCCAACCGCTCGGCAGCCTCGAACTGCCTGTCGATGAAATGTGCGCTGTTTGCCTGAGGAAACACATAATGGTGGTCGAACACGGTTGTACAGCCGTTTTTCATCAGATCGGCAATCCCTGTGAGTGAGCTGTGGTACACCGCATCCGGCGTAAGTCCCTTCCATATCTCGTACAGATAACGGAGCCAGTCGAATAGCTCCAGCTTCTGCACCTGCGGCAGGTTGCGTGTGAACGTTTGGTACAGATGATGATGTACATTAATCAGACCAGGGTAAACGAACATCTGAGAGGCATCGATAACTTGATCGGCCTCATCTGCATCAGGCCCTATCTTCGTTATCCGATTCCCCTCAATAAGGATATTAGCCCCTTCCAGCACCCGGTCCTCTGCGTCTACGGTTACAATCGCCTTGGCATTGCGTATTAGTAATGAACCCATCCTATCTTCCTCCTTCATACAAATAAAGGAACCAAAAAAATCCCAACCAACAAACACAATATATGAAAACATATACTGTGTTCGTAGTTAGGATTTAGGTTCCCAGTAGAGCCCCCGAACCAAATTATCGAGGTTATACGAACTATGAAATTATATCTTGCTGCAAATAAGTAGCCCCAGTATAGAGGATTTAACGGCTGTCCGTCAATCGTTTCCGATGACAAAAAAACGCTTCATCTTCGGCATTTTTGATAAGAAATGAATTTTTGGTGAAAATGGAATAAGCTTCCCACTAAATGGATATATTAACAAAGCTGCGTTAACAAGCTGTCCGGATCCATGTGATTCCGAAGAACAGACGCGCAGGCACAAATTATTGTTGGAGGTTTATGTCTACATGGAAACAGGTACAGTGAAATGGTTTAATGCAGAAAAAGGTTTTGGTTTTATTGAAATGGAAGGCGGTAAGGATGTATTCGTTCACTTCAGCGCCATTACGGGAGAAGGCTTCAAGAGCCTGGATGAAGGCGAACGCGTACAATTTGAAGTTACGCAAGGTAACCGCGGACCGCAAGCTGAAAATGTAGTCAAGCTGTAGTCCTTCACCACATATTGCTATAAACTGCTTGCGAGTCTGAGTCTAATATGACAAGGAGGAGTTCGATTGTACTTTTCAAAGAAATCGTTGGAACCTGTTCCTGAAGAGCAAACCAGCATCTGGACCTGCAGCACGGAACAGTGCTCATGTTGGATGAGGGATAACTTTTCATTCGCGGATAGTCCGGAATGTCCAATTTGTCATTCATCCATGGTCAAGGATTTAAAGATGCTCCCAACCTTATCGAACACAAGCAGCAGGCGATGAACGTTGTATCCGAAGCCCTTACTTCTCCTACATGGAGTCGTGAGGGCTTCTCTTCGGTTGCAAACCGTAAAAGGACTCCCAGAAGGAGTCCTTTTACTCACTTTTATAAAATAGTCCGTTGAAAATCTTCGGTGCTGTACGAATTCACTTCTGTTGTTGGTGTAGCCAACACAAGGATTTTCCCCTTATCCAGCTCACCCTCCAGCCGGCTAGCCTCTACCTCGGGCACGCCAAGTGCTTTCATCTTGGCCCGCAGCTCATCGCCGCGAGAACGGAAGAGATTCGCGATAGAGGTAATCACACCTTCCTCAGCCATCGTGATCTTCTCGGCACCTGTGTAATTCGCTACGAAGTCTGTACCTTCGGCACTATGCGTCAGCACATAGATGTGATCCCGTTCAAAGCCTTCCCTGTACAACTGCTGCACCTTGCTCTGCGCTTCTTGAAGATTCGCCGTCACACTCACTCTAGTATAAGTATTCATGATTATTCCTCCTCTTTCGCATCTTATTTATAAGGTTGAAGCGGTGGTCAACGGAACTAAATACGGCTGCGTCTGCCGAAAATCAGGGATACCACGAACATAATCAAGAAGACAAAGAATAAAACTTTGGCAATCCCTACTGCTGCTGAGACAATCCCAAAAAATCCGAAAACACCAGCTACGAGCGCAATGATGAGAAACATAATGGCCCAACCCAACATAGGAAACACCCTCTCTTTACTTTCAATTTGTGTTGATCTTGCTATGTCTTTTATTACCCGCTTGGCCCCGCTGTGAAACATGTCTTATTCAAATAATGAGGCTATTCTTCTTCTGGGCTTCTATCTGAACTTCGTTCTAAGCCTTGCTGCTCCAGCCTTTCCATTCTTTGATCGAGACGTTCCAGCAGAGTTTTCAACTCGATATTCTCCTGTTCGGCGCGATAGTTAATGGCAAAATCAAGGATGGCCTCCTGCTTATCCCTCGCTGCTTGGCGGTTCTGGCTCATTAGAATGACAGGGGCTTGGAAGGCCGCAATACAGGACAAAATCAAATTGAGCAGAATGAATGGCGGCTTATCATAAGCGATTGCCGTAAGATTAATAGCCATCCAACCCAGTAGGAATAAGCTGAATAGCACAATAAATGTCCAGCTCCCGCCGAAAGTCGCGATATTGTCAGCTAGACGATCCGCCCATGATGCTTTCTTCTCTTGCTGCTGCGTCAAATGCGATTTGATGTTGCCTTGATACTCTCTAACCATCAGCTTAATTCGGTCTAGCTGTTCCATGTCCAGCTGGGTGCTCTGATCCTGCTCCAATTCCTGCACCAGCTGCTCCGGTGTGCAAGCTCCGCTTATTTCCTCTCGATCCAGCTCTTCGCTCATTTCAATTCCCTTCTTTCTATGTCCAAGGTACGCGCTACTTCTTACTTAAACCTTCCGCCAGCTTGTGAAACAACCTTATATTCAGAACAAAAAACCGCCTTTGATGATTACTATCATCAAAAGCGGTGCGTTATTTCTTCCGATAAATGCGTTCCTGAGGGGCGAACTCATCATAGTTCACGCCTTCCGGTATGAACAGAATGGATTCCTTATTGCCTAATCCCAGAAAGCCTCCCGACGTTAAGCTGTCATAGAAGAGGCTGTGTACCTTCTTCTGCAGCTTGTTGTCGAAATAGATCATCACATTGCGGCAGAGGATGACATGGAACTCATTGAACGAGCCGTCTGTCACCAGATTATGCTGAGCAAAAATAAGATTTTCCTTCATCAATGGCTGGAAATAGGCATATTGATGGTCCGTCATGTAGTACTCGGAGAACGCTTTTTCGCCGCCGGAATCCAGATAATTCTTGGTGAAGGCTTGCATCTGCTTCAGCGGGAAAGCTCCCTTTTGCGCGGATTCAATCGCTTTCTCATTCATATCCGTCGCATAAATCCGCGTTTTCTCCGCCA
This sequence comes from Paenibacillus alba, assembly GCF_013204855.1. Classification (GTDB taxonomy): domain Bacteria; phylum Bacillota; class Bacilli; order Paenibacillales; family NBRC-103111; genus Paenibacillus_E; species Paenibacillus_E alba. Next base: position 25,009 of record NZ_JABMKZ010000032.1, read on the forward strand.
ATCCCTCCTCCTGCATAAGGATGGCCATCGAGTACACTTCCTCACCCGTTGCGCAGCCAGCATGCCAGATTCGAATCTCGGGATACTGCCGCAACTCGGGAACCACATACGTACGGAAAGCACGAAAGAAGCTAGGATCTCTGAACATTTCGGTCACTCGGATCGACAAGTCATTCAACAGCAGATCCACAAAACCGGGTTCATGCAATATTTTTTCTAAAACAGCCGTAACCGTCGGCAGCTTCTCTGCTCTCATCCGATTGATAATTCGCCTGCGCAGCGAGGAGCGCACATAATGGCGAAAATCGAAGCCATACATTTGATACATGCCTTCCAACAGCAAGTTTATTTCAACATTTTGCAGTTCTTCATTGTAAGACAGCTCGTTCAATTCGCCGGGCTCATCCGTGTGATTCAACGCTTCTTCACCTGCTTCGTCAACCATACCCGCATGAGCGAGAACAATTGATCCATATTCAACGGTTTCGTAATATAGTCGGATGCGCCGGCCTCGAGGCATTTCTCCTTCTCACTTTTCATTGCCTTGGCTGTCAAAGCAATAATAGGAAGATCATTCATCAATAATTGACCTCGAATAGCCTGCATCGCTTCGTAACCGCCCATAACAGGCATCATGATGTCCATCAACACGAGATCATATTCCGTTTGCCCTTGCAAAATCTCCAGCGCCTGTTTGCCGTGATCCGCCACATCCACGGTCACGCCTTTCATCTCAAGCGCTGTGACCAGTGCGAATACGTTGCGCGCATCATCATCTACCAGCAGGATTTTTTTGCCTTGGAACAGCTGAGCATCCGATTTAATCGCTTCTGACACTGGAGACTCATCCGTCAGATCGAGGAATTCCGAAGATAGCGCCTCTATCGTCACGATTTCGGTATGTTCGCCTGCCGCGGCAATTTCGCCAGCTGGATATCCCGTCATATGTTCCTCTTGATCGGATTCCGGAGCGTTAGGAATGTAAAGCGTGAACGTACTGCCTTTATTCACTTCGCTTTTGACAACAATCGATCCACCCAACAGTCGTGTAAATTCACGGCAAATGGATAAACCAAGTCCAGTTCCGCCGTATTGACGGTTCGTTGTGCCATCCACCTGACGGAACGCTTCAAAGATTACCTGCTGCTTATCGATTGGAATCCCTATGCCTGTATCCGTAATAGAGATAGCGAGTACTGGCTCTTCCGGATCTCGATGAAGAAGCTCTTGCACACGAGACGGATCAGCCAGCGCAATGCGCATCGTTACGGAGCCTTGCTCCGTGAATTTGAACGCATTGGAAAGCAGATTTTTAACGATTTGCTGCAATCGCTGGCCATCCGTCAGCATGACGTTCGGCACATCTTCTTCCAAAAGAACAGCGAATTCCAAGCCTTTCTTTTCCGCTACAGGATCAAACATTAATTTCATCAACTGCGGCATTTCGGTCACATTGAACTCATCGGTCATGATTTCAATTTTGCCCGCTTCTACCTTGGATAAATCAAGGATATCATCAATGAGCGCCAACAGATCATTCCCTGCTGCATAAACAACACGCGAATAATCAACAACCTCGGACATTTGCATGTCCCCGTTATTTTCGGCCAGCATTTGCGATAGAATCATAATGCTGTTGAGCGGTGTGCGAAGCTCGTGGGACATATTGGCGAGGAAATCGGATTTGTACTGCGAGCTCGTTTGCAGTTTCAGTGAGAATTCTTCCAATTCGTCCTTGGCTTTCTTCAACTCCAGCGCTCTTTGCTCAGAGAAATGATTCTGCTCCTCCAAGAACTCATTGGTCATACGCAGCTCTTCCTGCTGCATCTGAAGCTCTTCCGACTGCGCCTGAAGCTCCTCAGACTGCGCTTGAAGCTCTTCGGTCAACATCTGTGATTCCGATAGCAAACGCTCGACTTCCATTCGGCTGCGAACGTTGACAATCGCTGAACCGAATTTTTCTTGAAGTGAATCCATCAAGGTAAGGTGCTGGGATTGAAATGGCTGCATCGAAGCTAATTCAATGACAGCCTCGGTATGACCATCGACCATGATGGGCGCGACAAGCAAAGCACGCGGTACGGAAACCCCTAAGCCGGACGTCATTTTCACATGATTCTCCGGCAGGTTATCCATCAGGAAAATTCGTTGATCCAAGGCGCATTGGCCAACGATCCCTTCACCTAATCGGAAGCTGTTCGCCGACGGGTCTTCCCCCGCCGCCGCATAGCTCGCTATTCTCACAAAATGCGAATGACCGTCGATATTCTCACGCAAATAAACAACGCCATACACGCTATTGAGCAGCGGAGCAAGCTTGCTTACGAAGGTTTCGCTCAATAGTTTAATTTCGTTGATTCCTTGATACAAGGTAGCAACTTCGGTTAAATGTATCTGAACCCAACTCTGCTTCTCCAAGCTTGCCAACAACTCATTGGTGGCTTCGGCCAGCTCTTTGATCTCATCATTGGTTTTCACTTCGATTCTAGTATTCAAATTGCCTTCTGAGGCCGTAATGTCTTTAATGGTTCGAATGACTTGTTTAATCGTATTGGTAATCGAACTAGATAACAATAAGGCCACAACAATAGCAAAAATTGAAATGATGCCCAAAACGGAAAAAAGAACAATACGAAGATTAGTATTGCTATCAGCTAATTGGTTAACTCTAGCAACGGTTAATTTATTCTCAGTTATTAGAAAGGACTCAAACATCGTACGAAGTTGATCCATCACCTTTTTACCATTGTTTTGGCTAAAAAAATCATTGATCGCTTTCTGATTATTATCCGTTTTCGCCTTAATCATAGCTTCCCCGGCATTCTTAACCCAGTTTTGAATCGTAGGCTTGATCTGCTCTAAGTTTTTTTGCTGCGCGGGATTGTCATCCAGCAATTGATGAAGTTTATTATAGTTATCAAGCCATGTTCGGCTCCCGCTGTCATAAGGCTCTAAATACTGCGAGTCACCCGTAATGATATAACCGCGCATACCTGTTTCCATATCCAGCATATTTTTCTGAACTAGATTCAGCAGATCATGTACTTCGATATCATGTTTGGATACGAAATCAACTTCCTTCTGAAGGGAATTGACGCGGTCACTTACAACAAGAAGTGAGAGCCCCAAGCATATGATAATAAATACATATCCAACTATAATTTTGGCCCGTATATTCACCTGCAAAGATTTAAGCATGATTGCCTCCTAGTATAGTTCGCACCGAATGTTATGTTAACATTCTACTACTCTCACTATACCATATTCAAGGAGCTAATAGAGAAGATTCCCCATTATTCTTGCAGTTGTTCAAGCAATTGATCCAACTCGGGATCAGAAACCGGATAAGCTAATCGCATGCTTTCTAACGCCTCCACAGCAATTTGCAAAACAGCTAGATCTCGGTACCAACGATGATTGGCCGGCACAACATACCAAGGAGCCGACTCCGTGCTGCATTGTTTGAATACGTCTTCATACGCTTCCTCATAAGCGCTCCATGATTCGCGCTCCACAAGATCGTTCTTATCGAATTTCCATCGCTTCGTCTCGTCCGTTAAGCGGTTGCGCAGCTTCGCAAGTTGGAAATCCTTGGAGATGTGCAAGAAAATCTTCACGATCTTCACACCACTGCTCTCCAGCAGTTTCTCGAAACGATTGATATGTTTGAGCCGTTTCTTCACTTCCGCCTCACTGATCCACTTATGTGTTCTAGTGATCAGAACATCTTCGTAATAAGAACGAATAAATGCACCTATCATGCCTTTGGCCGGCACAATTCTGTGGGCCCGCCATAAGAAATCATGCGCTTCTTCTTCTTCTGTTGGCGTCCGGAAGCTATGGACTTGAAAGCCTTGCGGATGCAAGCCTCCCAGCGCTCGCTTCACAACCCCGTCTTTGCCGCTGCAGTCCATGCCCTGAATCACAAAGAGAACAGATTGCTTCTTCTCGGCGTACAGCATATTTTGCAAACCTTCTAATCGTTCCTTCAACCGTTCGATATTGGGTTCAGCCTCTTCTCGATCGTGAAGCGATCCAGTTTCATTCGGATCCATATTGGCTAAACGCACTTTTTTCCCGTGTTCCAAACGAAATTGGCTGCCTTGCATCAACGTGCCCCCCTATGAGTTCTCAATCATAACTGTCTTTAGCTTATCTATTGCCCGTTTCTGTATACGTGATACACTCATCTGAGAAATTCCCAACTGATCGGCAATTTGCCGCTGCGATTGCCCTTCATGGTAGATGAGGCCAATAACAGTGCGCTCTTCTTCCTTCAAGCACGTCATGGCTTCCTCAAGATCCATTCGTCTTTCCAAAGTGGTATAATCGTCGGTCGGACCTGCAATCATATCCCCGATCGTGGCACTGTCGCCTTCGCTCGTGAGCGGCGTATCCAGGGACGTATAATTATAATAATCACGGCCCGCCAGAATCTCAATCGTTTCTTCCGAGCTCAGCTCTAAGTAAGCAGCAATTTCATCAATGCTTGGCGAACGTTCGAATTTGACCGTCAATTCATCCAATGCCCGTTGAACCATTGAACCTTTTTCTTTAATGCGCCTTGGAACCTGTATGTACCATGACTTGTCACGCAAATAATTTTTGAGATGACCAATCAGGCTTTTCATCGCATAGGCTTCGAATGGAATTTCCATTGAGCTATCGTAATTGGCGAAAAGCCGGAGCATCGACATCTGCCCAACTTGAAATAGATCTTCATACAAATCAGGACGGCTTCGCGACATCTTGCCGACTGCCATACGAACAATAGGTTCATAATGCAGCAGCAGTGCCGTAGCCGTCTCTTGGCAAGCAGTTTCTCTGTAGATTTTCATTTTCAAATACATTTCATATATAGGCTTTGAGGACGATGCATTGGCATTCATACCATTTCCTCTTTTCTATTCAGCTGCCCTGCCAAATGTTTCAACAAAATAACCTCAGTCCCTTTACCGCTGTTCGTACGAACCTGAACATCATCCATCAGGGCTTGCATCAGGAAGAGACCTAAACCGCCAACTGTCGCTTCGCTAATTGACTTGTGATGCAGGGTAGCTTCATCAGGGTCTGTTTGGACATAATTAAAACTATTGCCCTCGTCTTTTACCGATATTCTCAAATAGCCCTCACTATGCTCAAACTGAACCTCAACGGTCCCAATCTGATCTTCATAAGCATGAAGAATCGCATTATTGCAGGCTTCTGCCACGGCTACCTTCATATCTTCAATATCTTCAAAGGAGAAACCAGCTTTGGTGGCAACGCCGTAAAGCGTTAAGCGAACGATATCTAAATACTCCGCTTTTGCCGGTATGGTAAGGCCAATGTATGGGGTCGTCATATGATTTCTTCTTTCCTTTCTGTCGCACGCTGATTTGCCGTTGGCGAATTGCTATTCACGAAATATCGTGACACGCCTGTTAAATCAAACAACCGCTGAATTTTGGCCGGAATATGCTGAATATGGAAGGCTGCTTTCATGGATGCTCTCACTTTGAGCACAGAAACGAACATGCCGATCCCGGTGCTATCAATATAACGCAGCTCTCTTAAATCCAGCGTAAGACTCTGATTCTCTTGATTAACGACGGAATCAAGCACCGCCGCCAGCTCGGATGCCGCGGACAAATCCAACTCCCCACTTAAATAAATAATGTTCTCTTTGCCATTGGATTGTTTGTAGACTGTAAATTTCCGTATTGCGTTCACAAGATGACCCCTCTCACTATTTCATAACACCTGTATGCGGTGATTTTTTGGTTTTCATTTTTTGCCACATATCGAAGGAAATCGCTGCGCCTTGAATAATCGCTTGCCATTTGGGGCTTGGCTTTGCTCCTTCTTTCATTATACTCGTTTGCTTCACAGCTGAAATCAAGCTTGTTGCCGATTGTTTCACGGACGTTGTTAATTCATGAATGACTTGGCCAACATCGTTAACGGAGCCGAAAAGATGATTAAGTTTAGCCAACTTAACGCGTACATCTATCGCCATCTCATTCGTATTGAGAATAACATCCTGTACTTCTGAACTGATTTGTGTCACTTCATTTTTCATTTGGCCCATGGTGGATGTGATCTCATCCAAGGAATGCTTCAGTGATTTCAAGGTTTGTATTAAGTAAAAGACGAGAAATACAAACGCAACGGCAACAATTATCGCACTAATTTGTATTAACATTTCCATCACCCCTGTCTGCTTAATTACTTATAGTTACCCCCCTTGTCTAAAAATGAAACAGGTTAGCCAAGAAAATTTCACTTTACTTTTCTTTTGTTTCAAGCTTTCTATAGTTGGGTATTGTTATTCTATACACACCTATACGAATTAAATGGAGGGATTTCACATGGTAAAAGTCGCAACCAAAGCTAATCCGATTACAGAAATTCTGGACAAGCAAGTCGCTAACTTCTCTGTTCTGTATATGAAAATTCATAATTACCACTGGTACGTAAAAGGCGAAAACTTCTTCACCTTACATATCAAATTCGAAGAATTGTATACCGAAGCTGGCTTGCATCTCGATGTAATTGCCGAAAGAATGCTGTCGCTTCGCGCGATCCCTACGGCAACCTTGACGCAGCATCTGGAGAAGGCTTCCGTCAAAGAAGCCAAAAATGATGAGACGGCTGAACAGATGGTGAAGCAGTTGGCCAATGACTTCTCGCTCGTCTGCTCCGAACTGACGGAAGGCATTGAGCTCGCTGAAGAGAATAAAGATCAGCCCACGGCAGATCTCCTCATCGGCATTCGCTCATCCCTGGAGAAACACAGCTGGATGCTGGAAGCTTTTCTGGGAAAATAAGAGATGAACAAAATAACGGATTGACGGTTTCCCGTCAATCCGTTATTTGTGTTTGCACATATTTCACGAGTGTAACTTCGGTACCCGCATCGGTATTGACGACAACTTCGTCCATCAACGCCTGCATCAAATAAATACCAAGGCCACCGGGCTGAAGTTCACTGGGTGAAGCTCCTGCTAGCGGTGCCGCATTCTCACTGTGTTCTTGATAATTGAAACCTGTACCGTCATCCTTCACTTTCACAACCAATTTCCCGTCACCGGACTCATAGCTAATCTCAATTTGCCCGGCATGGCCGCTCTCCGGTTCCCCGTGCAGCACCGCATTGTTGCAAGCTTCGGAAACGGCAACTTTCATATCTTCAATATCTTCATAGGAAAATCCTAATTTAGTGGCAACGCCATACAGGCTGAGTCGGACGATATCTAAGTATTCCGCTGTAGCGGGTATCTTTAAGCGAACGACATTCATGCTCTGCCTTCGATCCCTTCGTTTAAGAATCCGGAAATTCCCGTCAGATCAAAGAGCTTTCTGATGCTGGCCGGAATATTGCGAACACTGAAAGGCGCTTTCAGCTCATCCCTAATTTTCAGCGCTGATACCACAATCCCGATGCCTGTGCTATCAATATACCTTAACTGCCCTACATCTAGAATTAACGCTTTATCCGCCCGATGGACAACCTCTTCGAGTGCATGCCGGAAAGTTAGAGCTGCCGCCAAATCCAGCTCCCCTCTGATATGAAGCTGTATGGATTCTTCCGATTCTTGTTGATCAACCTGGAACTTTTCCGCTGACATGAGCCACACTCCTTTAAGTTATTCTTCTTCTAAATAGTAACAATACCCTTGGCGTTTCACAAGTTATGTTTACAACAGCACGATCTCCCGCAAACAAGTTCAAGCTGGCCAAAGTGGCCAGCTGTCGCGGTTAGGTGCTCGAAAGATGATAATAATCAATGGAGATAAGATCCTGCGTATCAGGCTGCATAAAAAGTTTAATCAGCGCTTCCTTCCTTTGAAAAACAACCCCATCCTCCGCTACAAAATCAGGCTCGCCAAGCAGTTGCTTGACATCAGTCAGCGTTAAAGGGATTTCTTGATCATTAATTTGAATGCGGCCCGCCCGTGCCGGTACTTGCACAAAAGCAACGACATCTTCATAGAAGCCTACATTGACATCCGGATATTGATAAATGGTTTCTCCTATGAATTGAGGGTCCTCAACTGTTGTAAGCGGAGCCCCCTTTTTAGCCGTCACATCTGCTGTATTATCCTCCAATGAAATGCCTTCCAGACTAACCAAAGACGTCAGGATCGAGCTGCTGCTAGCAGCCTGGCTCAGATTATAGGCCCCAGCCCCGGCATCATCTTGCGCAGCAAGTTTAGGCGGTGAGACGGGCAGGAAGGAATCGTCTGATCCCTCTGGCAGCATGCTGATAACCGCTGGCGAGAGAACAGCTTCAGGTTCAACGATACGCCCTGAGCTTGTCCCTTTTAGCACCAGCAAAATCAATGTAACCACCAGAGCGAACAAGGCTAGTCTATAAAAGCGGCGGTGATAGCCCGTTACGTGTGTCAGCATCTGGGCTTCTTTCTCACGTATCATTACGTTCATATCCGATCCTCCCTACTCTCACCTTTGGATTAAAGTATTCCGCTTTTCTCCGCCACGAAGGGATGCGCATACTGTCCGCATAAGACTGCCCCTCGCTCCACAATGACCTGCTTGTCCAAAATGACCCGATCCAAATACGCGCTGGCTTCGATCGTGCAATCGTGCATGATCACGCTATTTTTCACGCTGGCACCGCTGCCGATCGTCACACCGGGGAACAGGATGCTGTTCTCCACATACCCTTCAATACGGCAGCCTGGAGCGACGAAGGAATTGCGGACCAATGCTTGATGATGGCAAGCGATTTGTTGTTCTTCCTCTTTCCGCGTGTAGACAGATTCCTGATTAATCATGAACTGCTTCCACCCCTGAGGCTGCAGCAGATGCATACTATGCGCGTAATAACTATCCACAGAATCCATGATCGCGACATAGCCATGATTGGCATAGCCCTGCACATAAATATCATCCAAATGGGCCCAAATCACATTTTTCAAATAAATTTCCGTGCCGCTCTTCATGCTCTTCTCGATAAGATCAATCAATAATTTACGCTCGATCACCATCGTATCCAGGTCAATATTCTGCAGCGTTAAGCTTGGCAGGGCATGATAGGTCGGAACAGCCCGGATGACACGGCCATGGTCATTCATTTCCAAATTGTACGCATGACCAATATGCGCGTGGCGGTCGATCTCCGTTAAATTTTTGTAGAGAACCGTAATTTCCGCTCCGCTGCTGAGGTGATAATCAACCATATTTTCAAAATTAGAACGGTAAATTACACTGCTCGGAGCCAGCAAAATATACGTTTCCGTACAGGACTTCAAATAATCCAAGTGACTGTACAGATGAAGGAGGTCACCATGCTCAAGCGTGCGTAGATGATCCGCGTCACCAATCCGCAAGGAAACAGGCGGGAGAATGGATACTCCCCCTTCCTGCGACGCATCCAGCCCCCAATCCTGCCCATCGCCAACATGCTCAAGCAAAGATTCTGCTTTGGAATTCGCCAACACAACGACCTTCTGAATGCCCGAATTGCTCATATTGGAAAGTGCGAAGTCAACGAGCCTATACTTGCCTGCAAAAGGTACCGCAGCCACACAGCGATTACGTGTAAGCGTCGACAAATCATCCTGTTCATCCATAAGATTGATCATACCGAGAACATTTTTCATGATTCACTCCTCCTAAGAGTTTTGCTTTAGCAAAACTGGCTTCGTAAGCATTTCGCCTTATCCGAAATTCACCCTTGTACCCGTCAGCTTCGCAGGAATCGAAGCAGGATAGTGACGACCAATAATCGCTTTCTCCCCAATGACAGTCAGCTCCGAGCCGCCTGGTTTGCCAACAATGGCCCCATCTTTGATAATCGTACCTTCGCCGACAATCGCATTCAGAACAAGAGCATTTTTGCCGATCTGAACACCTGGCATAATTACGCTGTTCAAGACCCTGCTGTTCTCTCCCACTCTCACGCCATCAAAAAGCACAGAATGACTCACACTGCCATAAATAGAAGTGCCATCGCCAACAACTGCGTTATTTACCCTAGCGCTGAGCGATACATGACTTTTGGCGTCACCACGTTCCTTGGTGAAAACCGGCCAATTCTCATGATCCAACTGCAGCCTTGGCGTATAGCCAAGCAGATCCATATGAGACTCCCAGAGACTCTCGATCGTACCAACATCCTTCCAATAGCCTTCAAAAGGATATGCAGACAAATAAGCACCCGCATCCAGCAGCGCAGGGATAATATCTTTGCCAAAATCATGCGTAGAGGCTTCATCCATCGCATCAATCTCCAGTGAGGAGCGAAGCACTTCCCAGTTAAAAATATAAATCCCCATGGAAGCCAGGTTGCTCGTCGGTTTAGCCGGTTTCTCGGCAAAGCCGGTGACCCGGTGAGCGTCGTCCGTGCTCATAATCCCGAAGCGGCTCGCTTCCTCCCATTTCACGGGAATCACAGAAAGCGTGGCATCGGCGCCCGAGGCTTTGTGATGCTCCAGCATCTTTTGATAGTCCATGTTATAAATGTGGTCACCGGAAATAACCAACACATAGCTTGGATTATGTGCCCGCAGATAGGATAGATTTTGATAGATGGCATCTGCTGTACCGGAATAAGCGTTAGGCGCGCCAACTTGTCTTTCCAGAATAGAAATGCCGCCGGACTCACTCTCCATCCCCCAAGCTTCCCCATTGCCGATATGAGCATGCAAAACGGCTGGTTTATACTGCGTGAGCACACCCACCGTATCAATGCCGGAATTGCGGCAATTGCTCAACGTAAAATCGATAATTCTATATTTTCCGCCAAAATGAACGGCTGGTTTTGCTATATTTTTCGTTAATGGGCTAAGTCTAGTCCCCTCACCGCCAGCTAAAAGCATCGCTACACATTCTTGTTTTTTCATGACATTCTCATCCTTCCGAAGGGGTATATTTGAAGATCACAGCTGCAAGTGGTGGTATATGAATCGTTATGCTATAAGGACGGTCCTGACAGGCGAATTCCTCTGCAATTAAATGACTTTCGTTCCCTACACCCGATCCGCCGAATTCCGGCTTATCGCTGTTAAACACTTCCTGATAAGTGCCCTGCTTCATGACCCCTAAGCGATAGTTTTCATGAACCTCTGTCTTAAAATTGCAAACAATCACGAGATGCTCATCCGTATTCTCCGCTTTGCGAATGAACATGACCAGACCATCACTTTGGTCCTCAGCGCCAATGGCTTCGAAGCCGCTTGGGTCATAGTCGAGTTCCCATAACGCTTTCTCTGCTTTATAGAAATGATTCATCGTCTTCACGAAGCTCTCGAATTGCTGATGCTCCTCGAACTCCAGCAGGTTCCATTCCAAAGCACTTTCCGAATTCCAATCGTCCATCTGGCCGAATTCATTGCCCATGAACAACAGTTTTTTGCCGGGATGCCCGATCATATAGCTATACAACACACGCAGATTGGCGAAACGCTGCCAGTTATCATCACCAGACATTTTACCCAGAAGCGATTTGGTTGAATGAACCACTTCATCATGCGCATAAGGCAGAATATAATTCTCTTCCCAAGCGTTCAGCAGGGAATTCGTTAATTGATCCTCCGCTGCGCCGCGCTCTTCTTGCGTTTTCTTCATATATTCCAAGGTGTTCCACGTATAGCCTAAGTTCCATTTATAGTTAAACCCGAGTCCGCCATGATCAACCGACGCCGTTACGCCAGGATATGAGCTTGAATCCTCCGCCATCATCAGCGCATTCGGATACCTGGAGAACACAACCGCATTCAGCTTCTGCAGAAAAGCGATGCCTTCCAGATTCTCGTCGCCTCCGAATTCGTTCGTAATACGGTCCCCATCTTCTCTGTCGAAATTAAGTGTCAAAATGCTATAAACGGCATCCACTCTTAATCCGTCAATATGATACACGTCCATCCAAAACAGCGCGTTGGAGATTAAGAAGCTCATTACCTCCGGCTTCCCATAATCGAAGATTTGGGTCCCCCAGGTCGGATTTTCTCCCTTCCGGCTGTCTGCATATTCATAAAGCGGCGTCCCATCGAAGCGAGTCAAACCATGAGCATCTTTGCAGAAATGCGCCGGCACCCAGTCCATAATGACGCCAATCCCCTTCTGATGGCAGCGATCAACGAAGACCATGAAGTCCTTCGGCGATCCAAATCGGCTCGTCACTGAGAAATAGCTTGTCACCTGATAGCCCCAAGATGCATCCAACGGGTGCTCCTCTAATGGCATCAACTCGATATGGGTATAGCCGCGCTCCAGCACATAATCAACCAGCTCATCAGCCAATTCCAAGTACGTGTAGAAATCTCCATCTTCCTTGCGCTTCCAGCTGCCCAGATGCACCTCATAGATCAAAAGAGGCTGCTGCAGAAATTGATTCGAGGTTTTCGTAGCCAGCCATTCCTCATCCTGCCATTCATAACCTTCCAAAGAGGTTACAATGGATGCCGTTCCGGGACGAAGCTCCGTATGAAAAGCGTACGGGTCTGATTTCAGATAACACTCATCATCCAAAGTGATGATCTCGTATTTATACAGAATACCTTCCTCCAGCTTCGGAATGAAAAGCGTCCATACACCGTCTGACATCGTCATCTTATGATTGCTGCCATCCCAGCCATTGAAGCTGCCCGATACATTCACTTGCTTCGCATTTGGTGCCCAAACGGCGAAGTTGATCCCCCTCAGGCCATGTCGTTCTTCCAGGTGGGAACCCAGAAATTGATAGCTTTGATACTGTGTGCCCTCATGCAATAAATAGGTAGCGTCTGAATCCGGTGCAGATGCCATCGTCATCCCATTTCCTCCCATCCTGTTTGGATTGATATTCCTTATTACACCTCTTTGTGCCTATTGAAACAAAAAAAGCACAAGTTTTATTCCCACTTGGGATAAACTTGTGCTCTCTCGTATGTGATAAATAATAAGGCCCGTATTACTCTGCTGTAATCAAAACCAAGCACATATCGTCTTGGGGTGAGCCGCTTTTGGCGTATGGATAAATCCGTTCGATTAAGCCGTCAGGATCATGCGTCTGCATAGCCTCCAAACCCCTTTGGATCTTGCTGATGCCTTCCTCCTGCTCATCATCAAGCCATTCGGAGAGGCCATCCGTGAACAGAACAATCCGGGCATCCTTCTTATAAGGAATAACACCCTTCGTAATCTCAATGCCTTCAAAAAAGCCAATAGCGCAGCAGCCTTCCGTCAACAGCTTCACCTCGCCATCCAAAATGGCAATTCCGGTAGGATGCCCGGCATTCACATACTCAATCGTACGATGCTCCGTATCGAGCACCATATAAATCGACGTAAAGTAATAATTGATCAAATTATCCGCTATATGCAGCTGATTCATACGTCCATTCAATTCTCGGATGACGCCTTCCGGATCACAAATATTCGTAATCGTATCCTTCAAGGCAGAGTAAATGTACATACATACAAGCGAAGATGAAATACCGTGCCCCATCATATCCAGCAAAATAATGCCATACCGATTCGGTCCGATCGGGTACCACGCATAGAAGTCGCCAGCCAGCTCTGATGAAGGCTTATAGACAGCCGATATGTTGATATGCTCATCCTGAATCGGGCTGCTAAGTACGCTGCGCTGCACTTGTTTGGCCAAATCAAGCTCATACTTGATTCGCTTATCCCGCTCTTTGTGCCAATCCTTCTCGAATTTGAGACGAAGCGTGGAGCGTATACGAGCCAGCAGCTCTACTTTATTAATAGGCTTCATCACATAATCCAGCGCCCCTGCATCCAGTGCTTCCGCCAATTTATTGGAATCTCCCATAGCCGTTACGAAGATAATCGGGATATCCCGGAACCGTTCATCCGCTTGAACCGTTCGACAGGCTTCAACCCCATCAATTTCCGGCATCATCATATCCATCAAGATCAAGTCCACGGGTACTTCTCCCGTAGTTGGCGAATTCATCTCTAATAATTGATACAGCTCTTTGGCTGAAGAGACCATTGTCAGATCCGTGTATCCGGCTTTAAGCAGAATTTTTTCGATTATAAGTAAATTCGTCGCGTTATCGTCGACAATCACAATACTCATGGTTCAAACCCCTCTCGGGCAAAAGTTAAACAGTAACCCTCACCATAGTTTAGCATAGTTTAAAAATAAAAATCGCTAGAGTTCTTCTATTTACTACCCGCATTTGAAAATTTCAATCAGAATACGGGCATTCCTTGCGCGTTTATATAATGAAACGGAAATCTAAATAAACTTTTGCTGTTTCAGATGCGTGAAATACGGTTACTTCCTACTATGAAGCAAGACAAACCATAACCCAATTTGAAGGAGAGATGACTCATGAGTGAAGCAGTCGGAACAAACAAAGGCGGACTATTATTAGGTTTAGTTATCGGCGGAGCGGTTGGTGCAGTAGCTTCCCTGTTATTTGCCCCTAAAGCTGGGTCAGAACTGCGCGAAGACCTTTCTAATACGTACCGTACTTTAAACGATAAAACAAGCAAATTGGCTTCAACAGTTGGTCAAAAAACACAAGAAATTGTCTCCAGTGTTTGCGAGACAACCCAAGATATCGCGGCAACAGCCAGCGAAAAAGCCAAAGACATCGTTTCCACGGTCAGTGAGAAATCACAAGAAATCGGCAGCAAAGCTTCCGACGTGATCGATAAAGCCAAAGAGAGCAAACAACTGGTAGCTGAATCCTTGCACGCCGCTACTAGCAACAGCTCCCATGGCAGCAATAACAACCAGCATTAGAACAGGGAGAGCTGGTAGAACAAACATTAGAACAGAGAGAGCCCGTTTCGGGCTGGTAGAACAAATTTGTTTAGCCGCAAGCTCGAAAGGAGCGTTTGGACTATGGATAAAAACGCCTTGCATCAACAACTCACCAATTTGGGATTAGAACGTATTGAATATACAGAGAAATCGGTATACCAAATCAAAATCTACAACGAAGCTACCTCCGTCGGATACCCGCTTACGTTGACAACACTGACGACCGAGCATGGGAACACCACCGTTCACTTCCACGAAGCCGACTTTCAAGAGAACGAATTCGTTCCTCTTCAAGTCCGGCGGGCTGCGCTGGATAAACTTATCGAGCTCGAGCGGCTATGCAACGGTTCCGCCAGCAAATCCTTGGAAGAAGCCAACAATAGCTCCATGGCCCAAGACATGGGCGAAATCAAAAAGCTCGGCAACGAGATGAAGCACATGAAAACAAACAGTGAATTACTGGAGAAGAATCTGATTCCGGATCCGATTCAGTAAGCAAGGATGAAGAAGGAGCCTCTAACACCACTTTGTGGGGTTGGAGGTTTTTTCCATGTTGGTTGGGTACGGGGAGGCGAGGACGGATTGGCGGGGCCTGGGGATTCCACGAGTTTAAGGTTGTTTTTCGGCCTTATGGTGGGTGGGGGGCGTGTTTTGGGGACTTTAGGGCTGGAAAACAGCCTTACGGATGAGAGCATCGGTGGATTCTGACGGATTCCACCACTTTAAGCTTGTTTTTCGACCTTATGGTGGGTGAGATGTGTGTGTTGGGGACTTTAGGGCTGGGAATGCAGCCTTACGGATGGCGGATTTGGTGGATCTGGTAGCTATCGTGGCTGATTAAGAGCTCCTAAAGACTTCTATCTACTTTAAAAGCGACCGTTTGAGCGAAATAGAAGTCTTTGGGGACCGCTATTTGCTGCTCAGGCGGCAAAATGGAGCTATCGGGGCTGATTAAGAGCCCCTAAAGACTTCTATCTACTTTAAAAGCGGCCGTTTAAGCGAAATAGGAGTCTTTGGGGACCGCTATTTGCTGCTCAGTTGGGTGGACTGACGGATTCCACCACTTTGAACATACAAAATCCTACAGATTCGCGGCTTGCCGCTTCTGTAGGATTTATTTGTTTGCTTAACCGAGACAGACTCGGTCTTTATGCCTTCGGATGCACCATGTCTTCCGGCTTGACGTAGCTGTCGAACTGCTCAGCCGTCAGGTAGCCGCTGCGCAGGGCTGACTCCTTCAGCGTCAGCCCTTCTTTGTGGGCTTGCTTCGCAATGCTGGCTGCTTTCTCATACCCGATATACGGGTTGAGCGCCGTGACCAGCATGAGGGATTGTTCCAGATTGCGCTGAATGACAGCGCGATTCGGCTCCATGCCTGCGAGGCAATGGTCGTTGAACGAGCGCATACTATCGGCCAGCAGCCGCACCGACTGCAGGAAGTTGTGAATGATAACGGGCTTGAACACGTTCAGCTCGAAGTTGCCTTGGCTGGCGGCGAAGCCGATGGCCGCATCGTTGCCCATCACCTGGCAAACGACCATCGTCATCGCTTCGCTCTGCGTGGGGTTGACCTTGCCCGGCATGATCGAGCTGCCGGGCTCGTTCTCAGGGATCGTGATCTCCCCGATCCCGCAGCGGGGACCGCTCGATAGCCAGCGCACATCGTTGGCTATCTTCATTAAGTTCGCCGCCAGCGCCTTCAGCGCGCCGTGGGCGTAAACAATCTGATCATGGCTGGTCAGCGCATGAAACTTGTTCGCCGCCGAGACGAAGCGCGTGCCCGTCTCGCGAGTCAACGCTTCGGCGACGCGCGCGCCGAACTCGGGATGCGCGTTCAGCCCCGTGCCGACCGCGGTGCCGCCAATAGCCAGCTCGCGCATCGTATCGACGCTGCTGCGCACCATGCGCGCCGTCTGCTCCAGCATGGCCCACCAGCCGCTGATTTCTTGCCCCAGCGTCAGCGGGGTAGCATCCTGCAGATGGGTGCGGCCGATCTTGACGATGGAGGCATAAGCCTCCATCTTGCTGTGCAGTGTCGCCTGCAGAAGCTCGAGCGCAGGCAGAAGCTCTTGCTCCACCGCGATGACGCCGGCTACATGCATCGCGGTTGGAAATGTATCGTTCGAGCTCTGCGAACGATTCACATCATCATTGGGATGGATGCGAGTACCATCCCCCATCAGCTCGCTGCCTCGGTGAGCAATCACCTCGTTCACGTTCATGTTTGACTGCGTGCCGCTGCCTGTCTGCCAGACAACAAGCGGGAACTCGTCGTGCCAGCGGCCTTGTACGATTTCGTCTGCCGCCTGAGCGATCGCCTCCGCTTTCTCCGGCGTCAACCCGCCAAGCTCGCGGTTCACCTGAGCGGCCGCTTTTTTCAACAAAGCAAAAGCCCCTATCAACCGTTCCGGCATCCGCTCCGTGCCGATTTTGAAATTCTCATAGCTGCGCTGTGTTTGAGCCCCCCACAACTTATCCACAGGTACTCTGATTTCCCCCATTGTATCCTTTTCAATCCGATACTCTTGCGTCACTCGAACCACCTCCTATTGCTTCGTTATGCTGACATAACCCGCTAGAATGTATTAACCAATCACCAAACACATAAATCTTATTTTACCCAGATCATGGCAGCCTATGAGCCATTTGCTGGTTTTCTCCTCCAGCGAAGAGATATAATGAACAAAAAACACCCGCCAAGGCAGGTGCTGCCGAAGGAGCAATGCCTCATGGAAACTAGACTAGACATTATCGTCCGATCCACCGAAATTGATGTGAATGGCCACGTCAACAATGCCAAATATTTGGAATACCTCGAATGGGGAAGAGAAGAATGGTACGAGCAATCCGAGTTGTTTTACGATACGTTTGGCGCGATGGGCATTCAAACCGTTACAGTGAACATCAACATTAATTATAAAAAAGAGTGCAAACAAGGTGAGCACCTGACCGTCACTTGCCGGCCTGACAAAATGGGACGCTCCAGCTATGTGCTGAAGCAAGAAATTATCAACCAGCAAGGCGAATTGTGTGCCGACGCCCTTGTAACCAGTGTGACGATGGACAGTACAACACGCAAAAGTGTAGAGGCCCCTGAGGCATTACGAAAGCATTTTAGCTAAAGAAAAAGTCATTTACACAGTCCCTGTGGATAACTTCTGGCCCAGCGGCGTTGGCAGTCCATCCATGCTGACCCTATTTTTCTCCTGCCAATAGTCCGTTAATCCTTGCTCGCCTTTTTGCGTCGCCCATTTCTGCAGTGTCGTGCGTTCTCCCTCGTAATTGTAAAAAGGGACGCTATAGCCGCAGGAAGTTTTGACCTCATGCACATCAACAACAATCATTTGACGCGCTCCTGGCAAAAGTGTGAACCTAGGCGCGATTGCCTCCCACTCCTGCGTACCTGGCAGCACAACCCGCCCTTCTCCATAGAGGCGCAGAATCATGGGCGGTCCCTCAAAAGCCATAAACATCACGGTAATCCGTCCATTCCCGCTCTCTTCCAGATGCGCGCTCGTCTCATTCCCGCTCCCGGTTAAATCGAGATAGGCCACCTCATTCTTCGATAAAATCCGAAAAACATCGTGACCCTTCGGTGAAAGATTAACATGACCTTCCCCCGACAAGGGGGCAGAGCCTACGAAAAAAATGTGCTGCTTAGCGATAAACTGCTCATGATCCGGCAATAGCGCCTCGAAAGATTTGCCCATCTGCCATCCGCCTCCATTCCCAATTTCTTCTATTATGCTCTTCCTAACGACATTTGTGAAATACCTAAAACAGACTTCGCTTATAGTTTTTACCTATGAAGATTTCCGCTTTATCCATCGTTAAAATAATCTGCATACTTTGGGGGATTGCGAGACATACTTAGTTAGTTGAAACTTAGAGGAGGTGATCTTACATGTCAACGAACAACAGTGATGATGTGGTGAGCCATGCCATTAATGCCGCTGAGGCGAATGCAGAAGACAGCCAGTCCAAACAGCAAGTGGAGGAACTAAGTTCCTTGCTTCAGAATGAAACAACGAACTCCGCTGTCGATGAAGATTCATCTGAACAAGCGTAATTCGGATTATTCCTTTTACAATCGCCTCGCCGGCTCCAATAGCTTTGTGGAAGCCAGCGTAAAAAAAGAGCTTTTCCGCTTGGTCTTCAACGACCGTGGAAAGGCTCTTTTTATTCGTGTAAGGGGCTCCCCTTCTAAATCACTTCGCACATAATGAACAAAACGCCCATCCACCGAATAAATTATAGTAAAAACATTGGGATGGATGATAACATGGACGGATTGGATCACCCCGTTAGTATACAAACCTATCAAGTGCAGCGCAATAAATTGAAATTGTTATACCCCGCAGTTGTAAACCACACACCTCAAGCAGCGCAACATGCCATGAACACAACTATCGTCAATGCGGTCAACAAGCAGCTCCGCGAGCAAGGCTACCCGAAAAACCCGCTAACAGACGTGACCGCTTACTTCGAGCTCAAAACGAATGAGCGCAATGTGCTTAGTTTGACTTTGTGGAATTACGCCTTTTCGGGCGGGGCTCATGGACTGACGATTCAACACGGGTTAACGTTCAATACAGAAACTGGCAAGGACTACGCTCTGAAAGAATTGTTTAAACCAAACAGCGATTATATCGGCAAGCTCAGTGCCCTTATTCAAGCCGAGCTCAAAACGCGGGATATCCCCCTGTTAGTTGATTTCAAAGCCATACGTCCGGATCAGGATTTCTACATCGCAGATAAGTCTTTGGTCATTTTCTTCCAGGTCTATGAACTGGCTGCTTATGTGTACGGTTTTCTTTATTTTCCTATATCCGTGTATGCCCTGCAAGATATCATTGAAGAGGATAGCCCTCTGGGTAAAATGCTTTATTAAAGGCAAACGATAATTTGCCTATTGAACTTGCCTTTGTGAACGAGGCAGCGCTCTGCGATGCGGAAGCCTGCTTTCGCAAGAAGCGGATCAATCTGCTCCGTCGTAATGATTACGGCGCGGTCCGCCAAATGGCGAGCGGACTGGAGCATTTCGAGCTGCTCATCCTCCGGCAGCTTCGAGCAGAGATTATACGGCATGTCGAGGATAAGCGCGTCATAGTGGCTTGGCAGGTCGTTCGGCGGAACCTGAACCTGATCAGGAGCAGAGGCAGCCGCGAAGGAGTGCGGCAGCGGGGGCAGCGACTCGTGATCGTCTGCCGTTGCCAAGCCCAGCGTCCGCATGTCGGCGATGCGCACCACATCCGGCATGCCGAAGTGGGCGAGATTCACCCGCGCGCCGCGCACCGCCAGCGGGTTCAGGTCTGTGCCCACGATGTCGATGCCCATCGACATCGCCTCGATCAGGACCGTGCCGATGCCGCAGCACGGGTCAATCACTTTCGTGCCGGCTGCATCCGGCACGGCAATGTTGACCACCGCCCGCGCTACGCGCGTGTTCAGGGCGGTGGAGTAGTTCTGCGGCTTCTGCTGATGCTGAAGCCAAACGGCTTCGCCGTAGCTGCAGTCGCCGAACAACCACCGGCCTTCCAGCTCCGTCACGGCGAACCACTGCTCCGGCCGTTCCAGCTCCGCTTTGCCGCGGAGCTGCCGGCCTATTTCGCGTGCGACTTCACGCTGGCGGTCCGTAGGGACCGCAGCTTCCGTCTCCGCGAACACGACCTTGAACGTTGACCCTTGCGGGGGCAACGTCTCTACTTGCGAGGCCAGCTCCGATAAGCTGCCGGCCTCAAGCAAGACACCCAACCGCAGCTTCAGGAACGGGCTGCGGCTTGGCTCCACCTTGCGCGCGCTAACGGCGCAGCGCGCACCGATAACGGCATCTGCGCCTAATAATGAGCGCAGTTCCAATTGACACAGCGCCTGCTCGTCTTCGTGACAAACATAGGTATAAATATATTCCATGGCATATCCCTCATTTTACATGTGACTTACTTGGTTGTTTCTCAGTGGAATTTGTTTCTCCGTCGATTTTGGCATCGTCCAGAAATTGGTGCTTCAACTGCTTCATGAACGTATCCGTCGTCTTGCATAGGTACATTTCCTTACGATATACGATCCCTACATCTTTCTGCGGAACAGGATCTACAATCGGAATGCAGCAGATCTCACTGCTGTGGATGCTATCCACATACGAGCCCGGCAAAATCACCCCGACCACATTCTGTTTAGCCATCTGAAGCAAAGACTCCAGCGTTGAGAGCTCAAGTATCGGCTTCCATTCAAAGCCATTCTTCTTACAGCATTCATCCATCAATTGCCGCACATAGAATTTGCCAGGCATCATCGCGACAGGAAGCTGAACGAGCTCTTCCAGTGGAATAGCTTGCGCCTCCGCAAGCGGATGCTTGTCAGAAACAACAAACAGCAGCTTCTCATTATACAAGGGGATGCAAGCCAACTGCTCATCTTCATCTGGCAAAAAAACAACGCCAATATCCAGTTGGTTATTCAGCAAACCATCCTTGGTTTCCTCCGTGGCAAGCTCGGTTACGGACAGCTCGATCTTCGGATACTGGGCATGAAAGGCCATAATGGTCGCGGTCAGCAAGTGATTCCCGGAACAGCCAATCCGCAGCTTGCCCCGCTGCATCCCCTGAATCTCATTCAACGCCGCTTGTGCTTGATCCAATTCATGAAAGATGTTTCTGCTATGCTTCAGGAGAATTTCTCCGGCTTCCGTGATATAGACCTTTTTGCCAATCCGCTGAAAAAGCGGAGAGCCTACCCGATGCTCAATCAAACGAATCTGTTGGCTGAGCGTGGGCTGACTGATGCCCAATTTCTCCGCTGCTCTTGTGAAATGCAATTCCTCGCAAACTGCGATAAAATATTCTAATAATCGATACTCCAACCTTGCCACCACCGATCATAGCTATTACCTATGATGGTAATTGATAAATCGGAATTGATCAATGATTGAAATTTTTCTATAGTAGAAGGAATACTCTCATGGGAACGAAAGGCGGTTATTCACGATGTATGGAACTATTCGGATCGAGCACAATCCCTCCTGCAAAACCAAGCCTGGACAAGAAGAGAACCTAGGATTCGGACGTCATTTTACTGATCATATGTTTATTATGGATTACGAGGAAGGTCAGGGCTGGCATGACCCCCGTATTATTCCTTACGGTCCCCTGTCTCATGACCCTGCTGCTATGGTTTTTCACTACGGGCAAGCCGTGTTCGAGGGGCTCAAAGCTTTTCGCACAGATCAAGAAGATATCGTTCTTTTCCGTCCCGACCAAAACGCGAAGCGCCTTAACCGTTCCTGTGAACGGCTGAGCATGCCCGCGCTAGATGAAGAATTCGTCGTTCATGCCATTCAAAATCTTGTACGCCTAGATGCCGAATGGGTGCCTCGGAAAGAGGGATCCTCCCTCTATATTCGCCCTTTTGTTATGGCGACTGAAGCAGGATTGGGCGTGCGGGCTTCGTCACGCTACTCGTTCATTATCATTATGTCGCCCGTTGGCGCTTACTATGAAGAAGGGCTTCAGCCCGTTAATATTTTGGTCGAGGGCCATTTTGCCCGAGCTGTCCAAGGCGGCACAGGCAACGCCAAAGTAGCAGGAAACTATGCAGCCAGCCTCAATGCGCAAGCCGTTGCCAAGGAAAATAACTGCGCACAAGTCCTCTGGCTTGATGCCATCGAGAAGAAATATCTCGAAGAAGTGGGCAGCATGAACGTCTTTTTCAAAATTAACGGGGAAGTGGTGACCCCTAGCCTTAGCGGCAGCATTCTCGAGGGGATCACTCGCAAGAGCATCATCCACCTGTTAAACGAGTGGGGCATTCCCGTGAAAGAACAAAAAATCGCCATAGACGATATCGTCGCCGCCTATGAGAACGGAACGCTGGAGGAAGCCTTCGGAACGGGAACTGCCGCGGTTGTCTCTCCGATTGGCAGTCTGCTGTGGCAGGGCAAATCGATGGTCATTAATCAGGGGAACATCGGCGAGCTCGTTCAGCGCCTTTACGACACGATTACGGACATCCAGTTTGGCCGTACTTCAGATACTCATAATTGGTTAGTTTCCTGCTAAATGCTCGAAACAGCATAAATAAACAAAAAGCTCCATTTCCACTGCTTGTGGAGACGGAGCTTTTTGGCGTTGTAACGGAAGTCGAAATCACGTGAATGCTACTTCCCAAGATCCACGCCCGACATCGCGGCGTCCTTGTCCTTGTCTTTGTCCGTCACGAGCTGCCCGTCGATATCAATAATATCTTTGCTGCTCATCACTTCATCACCTAGAAAATCCCGCAGCTTGCTCTTCGCTTTGCGCTTCACGTCGTCATCAATGCTTTTGGCAACCGCAGCTAAAGCTAGCCCAAGCACGCTTAAGTCATCGACATAGCCAATAATCGGCAGCAAATCAGGCACGATATCCAGCGGCAGAATGAGATAGCCCAGCGCTCCATAGACTTGCACTTTGGCTCTGAGCGGAGTTTTCGGACTCTCCACCGCATAGAAAAGCAGCAGTCCGCTGTAGATCACTTTACTGCCTGCTTTTTTGGCCCCTTTTTTGAGCTTGGACCAGAAGCCGTCGGTCGAGAAATATTTTTCATATTTGGACGGGTCCATCTATCGATCACTCCAATCTTTATTGGCTAGCATATATAACCCATTTACAGCAGAAATCACGCACCCTAGACCACTCCTACTGGAAGTATGAGTCCAAAAGCAAACATACATCCATGCATCATGACAGATTCATTATTTCTGCAATTTCGCTAATTCATAGCCTGACAGCCACTCTTCGCTGGTCGCCCACTGTTTGACAGGGTTTTGTTCGCCTAGAATTTCGGCACAGGCATAGGCCATGATCCATTCCTTAAGTCCGCTGCTTTCGCTAGACTTAAGCGTTTGGACTAAATATTCAAGCCCAGCATCGCCATAGCTGATTATATCATCATAGGCTTTCTGTTGATTGGCCATGTAGACACCAGGATTGCTCGAAGCCTGCGACTTGGTATCCGTCGTGATGGTTAACAGATCCGCTTCAATGGCTTGACCTATATCTTTGGCGCAGCCCGTTAGAAACAACAAGAGCGCAAATCCAGCAAACAATAACCTTATCTTCATCCCACCAAACTCCCGTCTCAGTCCGCCATCCCCAGAATCCACGTAATCAGAAAAAGGACCGCAGGAATCCCTATTATGATAGCCAACAGAGTTCCCAAAAATAAAGGTGCGCGAAGCAGCTCCATTAGGAAATCAGATACTCTATTCCCAGCTGTATGGCTGCCTACTTTACGCAAGCTTTCCTGCAAAAATTCATGCACATACGCTTCGTCATGATGTTGGAGCTTATTCCAAATTTCATCGTGTAGAGTCTTATTATCCGTTTCCTTCATAATTAGCAGCAGCCCCTTTATCGAGCATTTCAATTATATACCAATTATACCACTTTAAGCGGATAGGAGCTAAATCATCGCGTGTATGAGCTGTTGCTATTAGGGCGAGAGAATTAGCGAAGATATGATCTTGCTAGCTTGCTTGCTTACTAGCTGCTGCCAGGCTGAAAGCACATTTTTCGGCGTTAAAGTGGCTGTGGCACTGACCGACTGACTGTAAAAACCTGCGAATATGCAGGAATTTTCAGGCGAATTCGATTAAAAAGTGGAAATTCCTGCAATTGTGCAGGTATTTTCATCTTTTTCAGCCTTTGATCCAGAAAAAGCCTAAAAAAGATGCACAATCGCAGGAATTTCATGATAGAGACTATCCCAAGAGCAAAAAAGATGCTTATTTGCAGGTTTATTACAAGCAAGCAACTGGAGCTAGAACAAGACTGCCTTAAGGTAACGAGAAAGTAAAAAAGAGCTGCCTCAAGTAGGTTGATCTACTATGGGACAGCTCCAATTATGACAACCAAGCCAAAAATACTACTATGACACCTGAAACCCAAGTAACCTGCCTAACGTGATCGTTCCGCAAATGCACCAGATTGCCGATTACAGCACCTGATCTCCATCATAGGTACCAATCTTCTTGTATAGATCCGGACGACGGTCGCGGAAAATTCCCCACTCAATCCGCTGAATTTCCAGCTGATCAAGATCGAACTCGGCGACAAGTACCGTTTCTTCGTCGCGGCCGGCTTCTTCGATCAAATTGCCCTGCGGGCCTGCAATGAAAGATGAACCATAGAAGTCGATGCTGGAATCCTCATCCACTTCCTTGCCGATGCGGTTGGATGCGATGACCGGCATGAGATTGCAAGCCGCATGGCCGCGCATGCACATTTGCCAATGATCCTTGGAATCGATCGATCCATCCTGCGGCTCGGAGCCGATTGCGGTTGGATAGAACAGCAGCTCAGCTCCCATAAGCGCCATAACGCGGGCCGCTTCCGGGTACCACTGGTCCCAGCATACGCCTACGCCGATTTTGGCGTAACGGGTTTTCCAAACTTTGAACCCGGTGTCACCAGGATTGAAATAGAACTTCTCTTCATATCCCGGACCGTCCGGAATATGGCTTTTGCGATACGTGCCCATCACTTGGCCATCCGCATCAATAACGGCAAGCGAGTTGTAGCGCGCATAGTTCTTTTTCTCGTAGAAGCTGATCGGCAGCACGACCTGAAGCTCTTTGGCGATCTCACGGAAGTGGTTGATCGCTTTATTGTTTTCAAGCTCGGTTGCGTAGCGGTAGTAATCGGCCTTCTCTTTTTGGCAGAAATAAGGCGTCTCGAAGAGCTCTTGAATCAAAATAATTTGCGCACCCTTAGCGGCTGCTTGACGAACCAAGGCCTCAGCCTTGCGAATGTTTTCATCTATGTTATCGGAACAGCTCATTTGTGTCGCTGCTACTTTGACGTTTCTCAATGAAAGTCACCTACCCTTTCTGGCTAGCTGGCATTTGCTGCGTTGTGCAGTGGACATTGCCGCCCTCTTTGATGATGGACATGCCGTTGATTTTGCGGATTCGGCGATCCGGGAAAGCTGCGCTTAGCACTTCTTCGGCCTTGCGGTCTGTTTCTTCCGCTGTTCCGCCAAACACCGGCAAAATAATGCCGCCGTTCACGAAATAAAAGTTTAAATAGCTGAGCGTTAACCGCTGCTCCTCAAAGAAGGTTAAAGGGGGTTGCTCGATTTGGATAATCTCCAAAGAGCGTCCTTTGGCATCCTTCGCATGACGCAAAATTTCTAAATTTTCCTGTGTGATCGCATAGTTGGCATCCGACGGGTCGTTGCACACTTGCATAATCACCTTGCCGGGAGCTGCAAAGCAGGCGATGTTATCGACGTGGCCGTCTGTTTCATCCCCGTCCAGCCCTTTGTTCAGCCAGATGATCTTCTCTACGTTCACGAAATCTTTCACATATGCTTCGATCTGCTCTCGGCTCAAGTCCGGATTGCGGTTCGTGTTCAGGAGACATTCTTCCGTCGTCAGAAGCGTGCCTTCTCCATCCACATGAATGGACCCGCCTTCCATGACCAGCGGAGCGTCAAACCGCTTCACACCATGATGCTCAAGGATTTGCGGAGCAACGTTGTCATCCAGATCCCAAGGCGCATATTTGCCGCCCCAAGCGTTGAATTTCCAGTTCACAGCCGCGATCTCCTGCTGCTCATTCAGCAAGAACGTTGGCCCGTTATCGCGGAACCAAGCATCATTGTGCTCGATTTCTAGAAAATCGACATTGCTCTCGGTAAAACGTGCTCTCACCTGCTCCGCTTCCGCAGGGTTCACAACCACGGTCACAGGCTCAAACTCAGCAATCGCTTTGACCAAATCCTCATAGCCTTTCGTCACCACTGCGTGATCTTCAGGGTAGACCATGGAATCTTGCACGGGCCAAGAGATGAACGTTCGTTCATGAGTTGTCCATTCGGCTGGCATTTTATAGTTTACATCTGTAGGTTTCATCATCATCCATCTCGCTTTATATAAATTTGTCGGTAGACTTTCGTAGACATCAAAGAATAGTGCCAAATGCACCGTCTTTCATCATAACCCAAAAGAAGCTTAGGCTCAATGCAAATCCCTTTACAAATTTAGCAAATGTGCGGATCAAGACGAATGTCTTGATGCATAGTTTGCCGGCTTTTAATGAACATTATAGAGGTTCAAAAGCCCACCATAAGAAAGGAAGATCAACTTTGGCAACGATTTTATACATCACAGCGCATCCGCATGATCACCAAACTTCCTACAGTATGGCCGTAGGTAAAGCTTTTATTGACGCTTATCGGGAAGCCCATCCGAGCGACGAAGTTATCCCTCTCGACTTGTACAGCATCGCTGTCCCTCACATTGATGCCGATGTGTTCAGCGGATGGGGGAAACTGCGCGGCGGCCAAGACTTTTCAACCTTAAGCCAAGATGAACAAAGCAAAGTCAGCCGGCTTGGGGAATTAACCGATCAATTCGTCGCGGCGGATAAATACGTTTTTGTCACACCGATGTGGAACTTTTCTTTTCCTCCGATTATGAAGGCTTATCTCGACTCCCTGTGCATGGCTGGCAAAACATTTAAATACACGGAAGCAGGCCCAGTCGGCCTATTGCCCGGTAAAAAAGCACTGCATATCCAAGCCAGAGGCGGTATTTATTCAGAGGGACCGGCAGCCGCGATGGAATCCGGGCACCGCTACATCGGTATTATTATGGGATTCTTCGGCATCACGGATTTCCAAGGACTATTCGTAGAGGGACATAATCAATTCCCTGACAAAGCAGCGCAAATTAAAGAAGAAGCCATTGGCCGCGCGAAGAATTTGGCAAAAAACTTCTAAGCATAAAGAAAAGGGCTGTTCCCTAGTAGATCAATCTACTTGGGGATAGCCCTTTTTTGGATTTCTTGATGCGTTCCACTCCACGGGAGCAGATTTCCGAGTATTTGAGAGGCTCTTATTCAGCCCCGATAGCTCCATTTTGCCGCCTAAGCTCTAAATAGCGGTCCCCAAAGACTTCTATTTCGCTCATACGGCCGCTTTTTGAGTAGATAGAAGTCTTTAAGGGCTCTTATCCAGCCCCGATAGCTCCATTTTGCCGCCTAAGCTCCAAATAGCGGTCCCTAAAGACTTCTATTTCGCTCATACGGTCGCTTTTTGAGTAGATAGCAGTCTTTAAGGGCTCTTATCCAGCCCCGATAGCTCCATTTTGCTACCTAAGCTCCAAATAGCGGTCCCCAAAGACTTCTATTTCGCTCATACGGCCGCTTTTTGAGTAGATAGAAGTCTTTAAGGGCTCTTATTCAGCCCCGATAGCTCCATTTTGCCACCTAAGCTCCAAATAGCGGTCCCCAAAGACTTCTATTTCGCTCATACGGCCGCTTTTAAAGTAGATAGAAGTCTTTTGGGGCTCTTATTCTCTACCTGAGGCATATCATCTTTGGGCGTTTGACGGCAAATAACACTGGTTACGTTTTTTTCCTGCCGCGATATTGCCCTGTGCGCAATTCCAGGATGTAAGCTTCTGCATCAGGCATCCCCTCATCCTTAGCCTGCTGTACAGCCAGCTCGATATCATAAGGGATTCGGACGTGCTGAAGGTTGAAAGCACCAGGCTCCTTACTGTGATAATGCCCCTCAAGAAGAACATACGAGGCTTGCGTAATATCCAACGGATTACCTACGCTTCCTGTGTTAAACAGCATTTTGCCATTCAGAATCTGCAGGTAAGCGTTGTGAACGTCCCCATAGCCTGCTACATCCGCAGGCCGCAGCTCTCCACAAAACTCCGAGGCTTCAAACATCGACAATCGGCTCTCCATCGAATCCCATGGCTGAATGCGTTCATACACACTTCTAGGCGAAGCATGAAACAGCCTTACAAATTTCCCGCTCATCCAAAATTCGTAGCAGAAAGGTAGCCCTTTTAAATAAGCAATCCGTTCCTTGCCAAGTCTATCCTGCTGCCACAGGAGTATAGCGTCTTTCGTTGGATTTCCGATGAAATCATCCCAATTCCCCATGATGACCACGTCGCAATCTTCACGTACAAGGTCCACGGCCTTTTCGGAATGGGGTCCCTTGCCTATCAAGTCTCCGAGACAAATGATTTGTGTTACAGCCCGCTGCTGAATATCCTTCATCACGGCTTCATATGCAGGCATATTGCCATGGATATCGGAAATAATCGCTAGCTTTTCCACAAGCCACACCTGCCTTTATGTTAAAATTGTTCGTTCGTTCTCGTGACGCGGGCATACTGGCCTGCGCTGCTGACCAGATACGGATACAACAAGTACAACCCAATCCCGTATAGCATGACAGCTATGTACACTGGAAGCAAATGAATGAAATCCATATAGCCAATGTGAAAATGAATCAGCAGACCGGCCGTAAATCCCGGCAATCCGCCCCAAAGAAACGTCCACCAGAGCCAGCTTTTGCCTTGCCCTACTCCCCAAAGCGCAGAGGCTGTAATCGCTACCGCGAGGGAAAAGAGGGCTCCGCCAAAACCAGCTCTGTCATGCGCAATAAGCGGAATAAGTTGATTGTTCCAAGCCCCTAGCTGTTCGGCTGTGAGGCCTATATAGACTAAATCTGTGTCCACAAACACATTCGTAATCCCCACGAAGGATATCGTCAGACCGCCGATGGCGAGGCCAAAACCGAGTACAACGAAGCAGCATTGCCCCCACTGCGCTCTGCGCCAAACAGCGTCGTTGAGCAAGCCAGGCGGCTTGCGTGAGGGATAATCCTTCAAGCCGCGCATGGTGAGCAGCAGCATCGGCAAAAGTATCGCCGCGACTGTGGCATGAAGAGGATCGAAATAGCCATAGCCGAGATAAAGGAAAAAGCTGCTGAATCCCACCGCGCATGAGGTGATAACCGCTGTCCTGGCCCAGTGCAGCCCGCTTCGCAAGCCATGCCGAGCCAGCTGCGAATAGAAGATGCCAATCGAGATCATCGTCCCCGCCAACGTTATGCGGTCATGAGACATGAAATGTATAATATGCCCGTTAAATCGGTTTATGACACTTCGGCTCACGCCGAGAAAGGTTTCATCATAAGGCAAGAGCACAGTCGTTGAGGCAATCAGCCACGCCAGCACACCGCCAACCATCATGCCGATGCCAAGCAGGTTCATCCAGCCCCAATTCGCCCAGAACGAAGGCGGAATCTGCTCCTCTGTGTGCTGAATGCGATCATATATAATCGCTTCATTAATTCGCTTGGGCAATCCCGGCCCTGCATAGACTAGCCCACTGTGCAGCTGAACGCTATTCGCGCCGGCCGCCAACAGCTCAAGAGCGTCCTGCGGCTGGTGCACCCCGCCAGCCGCTACGATGGTGCTCGCCTCGCCAAGCGCCTCGCGGAGCACCTGAACCCGCTCGAGCTGCGCGGCGAGCGCGCCCGCACCTCCGACGCGCATGCCGTCGGTGCCCGCCTCGCGCTGCGCTTCGCCCACGACAACACCGCTGCAGCCTTCGGCAGCGGTGTCTACAAGTTCACGCAGCATCCCGATGGGATATTGCTGCGGCACGTACAGCAGCAGCGGCTTCCCTGGGGCCGCTGCCTGCCCGAGCTGGCGCACCTCGCCGAGGTACGCCAACGCCTCTTCCGATGGCCAGCCTTCGGCGAGGCCATCGATGTAGAAGCCCGCCGCGTACGGCGCCAGCTTCTCCAGCAGCTCCTGCTGCTGAAGAAGCGCCTCGCGCGGCGAGCTGCCGGGCATCGGCGTAAGCCGCACGAAGTGCGGCAGGCGATGCCCCGTGCCCTTGCGCAGGCGCGCGACAATCGCGTCCGCGCCGTCATTCACATAGCCATCGGGGTAGACGATGGCTTCTTCTTCCGCGATGCGCACGATAGGCGCATCGCTGTGCACGGCTCGGACCGTCACAGGTCCGAGCTCAATGAAGCCGATCCCGAATTGGGCCAGCGCCTTGTGCGCCCTCCCATGAGGATCGAGGGAACCGCTTAAGCCGATCGGGCAAGCGATCGGCACGCCCGCCAGTTGATCTTCCAAGACAGGCGACAGCTCCATATGCCCCATCGTTTTGATCACGAACGTTCCGCCCGGGATGCGGCTTAACCCGCCAATGGCATGGAGCGTCCAGTTTCGAGCTATTCGCCCTGGCAATCGAAACAGCAGCGGACGAAATATCGCATGGTAAGACCAATCCGGCATCGAGACACTCCCGTTCCTGACAAAATGGAAATTTCTTGATTCTAGTATAACGCGAATACCGCGAGGTGCAAACAGACACAGTTTGTTGGCTTTTCCTGTGATTACGATCACAAAGGTTAAGCTTTGTTTTCGATATACTTGGCTCATCAACAGAATCTGGTACAGAAGTGAGGCGAATAGCTATGCTGAGTCAACATACAATTGAAGTCATTAAATCTACGGTTCCCGTTTTAGAAATCCATGGCACGGCCATTACTACACGCTTCTATAACATGCTTTTTACCGCGCATCCGGAACTTCTGCATATTTTCAATCACGCCAACCAAAAACAAGGCAAACAGCAAGCTGCCTTAGCCAACGCCGTTTATGCAGCCGCCCTGCACGTCAATCAACTAGAGATGATTCTGCCAGTGGTGAAACAAATCGCTCACAAACATCGCAGCTTGGGCGTGCAAGCCGAACATTATCCGATTGTCGGCAAGTATCTCCTTGAGGCTATTAAAGATGTACTCGGAGATGCCGCTTCGGAAGAAATTTTACAAGCTTGGGGAGAAGCTTACGGTGTTATTGCAGATGCTTTCATCGGTATTGAAGCAGATATGTATGAACAAGCGAAGTCACAGGCAGGAGGCTGGGCCGGTTTCAGACCATTCCGAATAATCCAAAAGGTAAAAGAGAGCGATGTTATCACCTCTTTCTATATAACACCACTCGATGGCGGAGCATTGGCTGCTTTTGAGCCAGGGCAATATATTAGTGTGAACGTGCACATCCCAGGCGAAGAGCACGAGCAGATTCGGCAATACAGCCTCTCCGATGCTTCAGACAAGCCTTATTACCGAATCTCGGTTAAGCGGGAAGATGCCATGGTCGATCGTCCTGCCGGAAAGGTTTCCGTGTATCTCCACGAGCAGAAGGAAGTCGGCGATATCCTCTCTATTTCAGCTCCAGCAGGCGATTTCACACTGGATCAGCGTGATTCACGCCCTGTTGTGCTGATTAGCGGCGGCGTTGGGCTGACGCCTATGGTCAGCATGCTGAACACCTTGGCAATAGCGAAGCCAGCTCGTCAAGTCACATTCATTCATGCCGCTCACAATGGCCGGCTTCATGCCTTAAAGCAGCAGGTCGAGACTGTCGCCCAGCAGCATTCCAATTTGAGCTTCCATTGGTGTTACGAGAAGCCGACCGAGCAGGACCTAACCGAACCAGCCTTCCATAAACAAGGCTACATCGACCTGAACTGGCTGCAAACCGTCGTCCCTGTGAAAGAAGCCAGCTATTATTTCTGTGGACCTGTCCCCTTCATGAAAGCGATCCATGACGCTCTCCTCGAATGGGGTATCCCTGCGGAAGATCTTCATTATGAGTTTTTCGGCCCTGCCGGGAGCTTGTAGCTCTTACTGCTGCTCAGTTTGGGTGGTTAGCTTAGCTTGCTCACGCAGCAGACGGTTCACCGTCTCGCGGCGAAGCCCGATGAATTGTCCAATCTCTTCCTGCGTCAAAACATCCGTAAGCACCATGCTTCCCAAGTAGGTGTGCATCCAGCTCTGAAGCTTCTGAAGCCTTACGGCGGGTTTCACTTCGGTCAGTTGATCAATCCGCTGCTGCATCATTCGCAGCTTGTCCTGCAGTTGCCCTGCAATTTCGCGGAATTTCTCCGGCTGCTGCTCCAAATCCCGATACCACTGCTCGGCTGGAAGCCGTTCAATCTGGCAAGTCACTAACGCAATCGCAGTGCCATAGTTAGGGATTGGACTTAAGAGCGAGTGATGCGGAATCGTTTCTTCCGGCACAATCATATTCACAAGCGTTGGCGTCCCATCCTCATGGACACGGACAATCTTCAGCAAACCGCTTTGCAGTCGGTAGAGCCCGCCTTTTTCGCCTTGGCGGAACAACGTCTCACCTTTATGGAGGATCATCTTGAACTCCTTTTATTATGCCAAAATGCGAGCATATTTCGCTCTCTCACCCTATTATTTGCTCATGAAGTGACAAAAAAGCGACAGCAGTTTCATCTGCTGATCGCTTTTTGTCGTGTTAAAGTTCTTTTTTGAGCGGTACGAATTTATTGCGAAGCAGCGCCAAGGATAACGACCATTTCGTAACGAAATGCCATCGTTCCACCTTGCCCATAAGCCAAACCGACACCACTAGCCCTAACAAGGAAACAACAACAGCGGCAGGCAATGCCCAGAACGAAGTTGGATGTGCGAAAAAAGGAATGAAGGATACCGCCAGAATCGGAGCCGCATTCCATTTGAAAAATTGAATCAGCAGGATCGTCATCAAGGCCGTTATGAAAAATGAAACCGCACCGTGGCTTAAACTATACATGAGACTGCCAATGGATACGGCAATCACAGCACCAAGCGTAATGCGCCCGATGTCTTTGATTTGATCAACACGATGCATGAATAAGAAGCTGAACGCACCGAGAGTCGGAAAAAAAACCATCTTCAAGGATGGGAAATGATAAGATGCCCAATACGCTCCCATCAAATAACAGCACATAATTAATGAACGCAGAAGCATCGTTAATTCCCGTCCTTCTATGTTTAATGAGGAAATACCGAGTTTGAAACTTGGCTTTCTACATTCTACATAAGAAACAAACCGTCGGTCAATCCTTTCCCGCTTGGAAAAGATCACCTCTTGGCAGGCACCTATTCGCCCCCCCCTTTTAGCTGCGCTCTACCGACACCGTCGTTGAGGCGAAAAATTTGGCCACAGCAAACGATGCCGCCCCAAGCACAGTTGAGCGATCGCTCAATTGGGAGAATTCAACCTTAGGCAGCTTCCGAAGGTGAGAAAGCGATCGCTTCTCCAGCAGCTGAAGCAGCGGTTTCATCAACCACTTCTCCGCTCCGGCCAAACGTCCGCCAAGAATGATAAACTCTGGATTGTATCCGTTAATGATATTGACGACGCCCACACCAAGATAATAACCAAGGCGCTCAAAAAGCGCGATGACCTCCGCTTCGCCCGCCTCTGCTCTCCCGAGCAGCATATCTAAGGTAACAGCGCCTCCAAATTCTCGGCGAGCTTGTTCCAACAACGCGTGCTCCGATGCATAAAGTTCCCAACAGCCTAGGCTGCCGCAGCGGCATTTGGGTCCGTCATGCTGGATGGAGATGTGCCCAATCTCCCCCGAGAAGCCCGTCGCACCGCGATACAGCTCGCCTTTTATAATAATCCCCGCACCAATTCCGATGCCGATTGAAATATACACCAAATTCGCCGTATCTTTGCCCGCGCCGAACTGCTTCTCTCCGACTGCGCCTGCATTCGCTTCGTTATCAATCACAACAGGAATGTTGAAGGTCTCCTCCATTTGCTTCTGCAAAGAGACGTTCTCCCATCCTAGATTCGGCGCGAACAGAAGATTGCCGTCTTCATCACAGATGCCGGGCACTCCGATACCGATGCCGATAATCCCGTAGACGCTTTCCGGCGCACTGCTGATCAGCTCACGAATGATCGTCTTTAGCTGCTCGATGACTTCTTCAGCCGAGTTGTTGTCATGCATGACCCGCTTCTCACGAACAATCTTGCCGGTCAGATCGGTGAGAACAGCAAGAATATCGTGCACACCCAAATCTACACCGATTGCATAACCCGCTGTCCCATTGAACAGCAGCATCATCGGCTTACGCCCGCCACTTGACTCCCCGACTCCGATCTCATCGACGAGACTGCTCTCCATAAGCTCATTAACCAAACTGGATACCGTTGCCTTGGTCAATCCTGTAATCTCCGCGATCCGGGCGCGGGAGATCGGCGAGTCCGTGCGAATATGGTGAAGTACGATGGATTTATTTATTTTTTTAACCAAATTTAAATCGCCTGTTTGCTTCATGCCAGCCCCCATACTACTCCGATTACTTGTCTTTTGATGTGTTGAAATGATTTTAACATGAAAGGCTTTTTCTCGCACCAACTAAGTTTGTTTAATGAATTTACAAACTATTCGAATGGTGCTATGATGACTTCAGAAGCATTTATTAACCACAATAGGGAGGCTGAATTCATGAGTTATTTTGATAACATTCAACCGATTAAGTACGAAGGCCGCACATCCTCGAACCCGCTATCCTTTAAATTTTATAATCCGGACCAAGTTGTTCTAGGCAAAACTATGCGCGAACACCTGCGTTTTGCAATCGCTTACTGGCATTCTTTCTCAGCGAATGGCTCTGATCCTTTCGGCAGCGGCACGATGGTTCGCGCTTGGGATCAATATTCAGGCCTGGAGCTGGCCCAAGCTCGTGTTGACGCTTGCTTTGAGCTGCTGAACATCCTCGATGTCGACTATTTTGCCTTCCATGACCGGGATATCGCGCCTGAAGGCGACACTTTGCAGGAAACGAACAAGAACTTAGATGCCGTCGTCGCGATGATTAAAAATAAAATGGCGTCCAGCGGCAAGAAGTTGCTCTGGAATACAGCAAATATGTTCACTAACCCGCGCTTCGTGCACGGTGCCGCTACAACGAATAATGCTGATGTCTTTGCGTACGCTGCAGCTCAAGTGAAGAAAGCTCTCGACCATGCCAAAGAGCTTGGCTCTGAGAACTATGTTTTCTGGGGCGGCCGTGAAGGCTACGAAACTTTGCTCAACACCGACCTCGGTCTGGAGCTCGACAATTTGGCTCGCTTCCTGCACATGGCGGTTGATTATGCCAAAGAAATCGGCTATACCGGTCAATTCCTGATCGAGCCTAAACCAAAAGAGCCTTCCAAACACCAATATGACTTCGATGCGGCTACGACGCTTTCATTCTTGCAAAAATATGATTTGCTGCCTTATTTCAAATTAAACCTGGAAGCCAACCATGCTACGCTTGCTGGCCATACCTTCGAGCACGAGCTTCGTGTTGCTCGCGTCAACGGCATTCTTGGTTCCATTGATGCGAACCAAGGCGACTTGCTGCTCGGCTGGGATACCGACGAATTCCCAACAGACCTGTACGCGACTACCCTCGCGATGTACGAAATCCTGCTCAATGAAGGCGGCATCGGCCGCGGCGGCGTAAACTTCGACGCCAAGGTTCGCCGTACTTCCTTTGAGCCTATCGATGTGGTCTATTCCCACATCGCAGGTATGGACGCGTTCGCTCGCGGCTTGGAAGTTGCCGCCAAATTGATCGAAGATCGCGTATTCGACAACATTTTGGATACGCGCTACGCTTCCTTCAAATCCGGCATCGGCGCGGACATCGTCTCCGGCAAAGCAGACTTCAAATCTCTGGAAGCTTACGCCCTACAGAACAACGGCGCCATCGTGAACCAGTCCGGTCGTTTGGAATTAATCAAAGCCACCGTGAATCAGTATCTGGTCAACTCTTAAGTCAAGAGAGTTCCAGCTTCCTCCTGCATCGCCTCAGGTACACGCCAAGCTTGCGCGTATCTGGGGCGATTTTTTGCTGTGCTGTTTTCTACCTACAGCTTGATGAATATGACTATTTGCTCGGCTGCTGCTTCCCAATTTTCACCAACATGACGGCTATCACTGCGGTGGCTATGACCCGCTATCATCTGATCACTCCACAGACCACAAATTAAACGGTGCCTGTGGCCCCCGGCTATCTCAATGACCCGCGTGTGAGCACCTCATCTTTTTCCAGCTAAGAAGAACTGTGGTACGCTATTTGACCATTTACGCCCCATTATCCAGCTCTAGAGGAACTACGATCCGCTAAATCCACATTTCCCGCCTGTTTGCCCCACTTTTTTAACAATTAGCGTATACTAGTTCCCTTTCACCGCCAATTGGTTACCTTTTCCTCTAAATAGAGGATCATAGTTCTTTTTCAACTCATTAGAACGAGGTATTCGCCACTGGCTTGCTAAAGAGTAAACTGACAAGGAATTAATCCTGAAACCCCTTTTTCTCGCGAAAAAACCACCGGTTGAAAAAAAGCGACAACTGCAAAGTCGCCCATATGCTTAGAAACGTCCAATACCAGTTCCAAGAATGATAGCGGATCACGTCCGTATAGGACTCAAGCAGGAGTTCTGTGAGCGTTATTCCTGCGGGATAAGCCAGGATGTATAGGAAACGAACCCCTAAGCTTTTGGCGGCGGGGTAGTAGATATTCAAATAGACGGCAATCGCCGGATAGCCCATAATTTCAAAGGTTAGACTTGTATAATTATGTTTAAGTTCTCTAACGGGGTAATCCAACCAATCATTTTGAACAACAATAAGCCCTAGAATCCAGGTTAAAAACTGTTGAAATAGAAAAGCTACCTGCGCCTTGCGGCGATGCTGTTTAGGGATAATGAGCAAACCAATCAGGGAAAAGATCCATACAGCTATGATGATTATGCGATCAACCGTCAAGTTCATAGTGAATGTGCTACCTTTCCTGATGTGTTTTCTTTTGGAAAAACCATATTCCGTATAATCTCGTCATATTTATAACGATCAGTGTTACCAGCATCTGAAGATAGACATTCAAATGAATATAGCGCAGGAGTTCTGTATATTTAGAGATACAAGCAATGTAAATACCTCCGCCAAGAACAAACATTATTTGATACAGCACCTGTAAACCGAAGCTTTTATGATTAGGGTAATAGAGGGAAAACAGCGTTGATAAAAACGGAAATAGCAAATAGTTGTTCGTGAAATTACTCCCCGAGGCCGCGGGAAATTCGCGAATCGGATTTTCTAGCAAGCCCCACTCAACGAACATGACACTTAGGATCCAAGTCAGCAATTGATTGGCAAGAAATAAAAGGATAGCTTCCCTACTTCGATGCTTGGGTATTAGAATTGGTATGAGAACGATGCAAAGCACCCAAACCCAGATCAAAATAGCTCGTTCAACTGTCATATGCTCAGCCTTTCTATGCGAATTAGCTCATTATCCCAATATGCCCGATTTGCTTCTGTTTATCCCTACAACAAAGAAGTTTAGCTCATTGTCATGAACTAAACTCCATCGTCATTTCCTGCTTTATTTCCACGTTTTTTATAGCTCTTCGAATTTAGGCTCAACCGGTTGCAACGGCTCATCATCGTTATTATCACGGACGGTTTTCTGTAAGACAAAAGAAGACATTGTAAGGAATAACGCTGTAACGGCATAGTACCCTTTAACCGAAAGAAGCTGTTCTAAGTTAATGATTCCGATGAACATCCCTAGAAGCGCCAGCGCGAAGGAACTCCACGCCAAGAAAGTGAAAGCTGCTGTATTCCGCTTGCGGCCGACGTAGCCATCCTCCAAATTATCACGGATTACTTTCTGCAGAACAAAGGCGGACATCGTGAGAAATAACGCACATACCGCGAAATAGCCTTTGACACTCAGTGATTCTTCCAAGGTATAGATACCGATGAACATCGCCAGAAATGCGCCAATAAAGGATGCCCATGCCATGAATGTGAATGCTGTTGTATTCCGTTTCCGAATGTTGTTCATCTCCAAAATCCCCCTGTGGTTGCTGCTGCAACGCTGTAGTATGCTGCTCTTGTTCCTTATTATAGGAGATCGTTTTTCTTTCAGATAGTACTATTTACCAGTAGTACCAACCCAAATAACCCGCTCGAGCATAGGGCTCAAACGGGTTTCTATACAATCTACTCCTCAATCACAAACCGCAACTCCAAAAGCAAGATGCTCCCAGAAAACCTCCTGAATATGTTTAGCCTCTTCATGGGCGCAAGTTACAAGTATAATGACTTCGGATTTCTTGGTTTTCGCTTTCGTTATCGCGGTCTTCTTCTGATGCAGGATATCTATGATAAAACCAATCAGGAAACCGACTACAGCACCAATAATCCCCCATAGAATGGCTCCTCCCTTCAAAATAAACCCATAGGAAGATCCGATCACTGTACATGCCGTAGCCAGAGCAACGCCAGCATCGAATAAGCTGATCCCATCCGAACTATTGATGCTGTCGAACATCTTGGGCTTCTTTGGTCTTTCCTGCAAGGGGACGGCATAGATGCGTTCTTTGGGAATACCCAGCTCTTCCAGCGCAGTAATCGCCAGTTCCAAATAAATCGAATGGTCGAATGATGCGATGACATGCATGGTAATCACCCTCCTCCTTTTTGTTGTGGCGATTGTGGAAATAGGAATTGAGGATGCTGGTAATCCGCTTTTAGCATGACAGCCTGTTCATGATCAAATAGCTTGTTATATTCAACCGTATTCACATAAGTATCATAGACAGCAAAGCCATAAATCGAAGGTAAAAACAAGATCCAGTGCATGGTAACCACATTCGCCGAGCGCGTTAAATCCCCTAAAATCAAAAAATGAATGCCTTCCAGCAAATGCGACCAATAGCAGAGCATAATCCAGTTGCCAAGAACAAAAAAAGCCATAATGATGCGATGTGTAAACAGCTGCCCCATGCCCGGCATTAGCAAGGACCATATCACCCCTAACGAAGGTGAGCGTTTATCAAGGTAGTTAATTTCCATGCCAGCCATTTTGAAAGGTGCGATCGGCGCATTTTCCCTTTTGGCCAGGATGTATTGATGATTTAAATCAATGGAGGTGCGGTAGCTGTCATAGATCGCGAATAAATAAACAGGCGCGTAAAGCGACATCCAACGAAGTTGAATGACGTCGTTAGCTTGCTCGAAGTGTCCGATGAAGGTATAGACCATAGCTTCGTTCAAATGCATCTGAGTATTGATGAACATTTCCCAGCCAATCAGAAGAAACCCGCGAAAGTATTTGGATAAGAGCAGATGACCAAAACCTGGAAAGGCGGCAGACCACCACATCATAATGAGTGGATTGCGCAGATGCAACTGCGTGATGCCCAGCAAGCTAAGAAACGCAATTTGGCGACGAGGTTTAGTTCCCATGAACAGCATCCTTATGAGTGGATTTCCAATTCTTGTAGTATCCGCTTTCCCCCGTAAGATATACATCTCTGCCATAATCCTTATCAGGGCGGGGTTTCTTGCAATTGCATATAGTTTCCATAGACATACACCCATCCACCTCTAGACGAATATGGTAAAAGAAAAAGGTAGGCTCGGATCCAATCCTTCAAGCTTACAAAGAAAGTGAGGAACTCCCATGCAAATTCACGTTGTCCAGAAGGGACAGTCGCTATACCGTATTTCGCAGCTCTATGGTTCATCTATAGAAGCCATTGCAGCGGCCAATGAGATGATACCCAGCGAGACATTGGTCATCGGACAGGCATTGGTCATTCCAATTGCAGGCTCCTACTACTGGGTGCACGCTGGCGAAAGCCTCTATATGATTGCCGCAAAGCTAGGACTCGACGGACAGACCTTGGCTGAGATGAATGGCGTCCACCTCTATCAGCCTCTCCCCATCGGCTTTCGCCTGTTCATCCCACCCACTCCGCGTACTCAGGCGGAAGTGAATGCTTATTTGGAGCCTAGAGGCACGGATGTAGCGCCAACTTTGATTCAGTCTGCCAAGGAAGCAGCCCCTCATCTAACGTACCTAGCTCCCTTCAGCTTCCGCATCCAGCGAGACGGCACACTGCATGCCCCTCCGCTGGACGATCTTCGTGCTATCACAGCTCAAAATAGCGTCACATTGATGATGGTTGTGACCAATCTGGAAAATGACCAGTTCAGCGCAGAGCTCGGACATATTTTCCTTACAGATGAAGCCGTTCAGAATCGTTTGCTTCAGACGATTCAATCGACCGCTAAGCAACTTGGCTTCAAAGACATCCATTTTGACATCGAGCATCTGTTCCCCGATGATCGCGAAGCCTATAATCGCTTTCTTCGAAAGGCAGCCGATCAAATTCATCAAGAAGGCTATCTGATGTCCACCGCCCTCGCCCCCAAAACAAGCGCAGCTCAAGCCGGCCAGTGGTACTCCGCGCACGACTACAAGGCGCATGGCCAAATTGCGGATTTTGTCGTGATTATGACCTATGAATGGGGCTACAGCGGCGGCCCCCCTATGGCGGTATCTCCCATTGGTCCTGTCCGCAAAGTACTAGAGTATGCGATTAGCGAGATGCCCGCCTCCAAGATCATGATGGGCCAGAACCTCTATGGCTACGACTGGACACTGCCTTTCGTGAAAGGCGGCGCTTTTGCCAAAGCCGTCTCTCCCCAGGCTGCCATACAGATAGCCCGTAAATATCATTCGCAAATCTTGTACGACTACACGGCTCAGGCGCCGCATTTCAACTATTGGGATGAAAATGGCAAGGAGCATACCGTATGGTTCGAGGATGCCCGCTCCATTCAAGCAAAATTCAACCTGTTGAAGGAGCTTGGTTTACGCGGAATCAGCTACTGGAAGCTTGGTCTGAAATTCCCGCAGAACTGGCTGCTCCTTGAGGATCATTTTAAAATTGTGAAGCGAGCTTGAGCGTCAGGCAGTCTCCTGATACAGGCAAAGAAAAGAGGATTCCCTCTTCGCGACTGGGAAATCCTCTTGTCTTCAAATGCGGAATCGAACAGCCGCTTGCTGAAGCTGTTCGGCCATATCCGACAATAGTTTGGAGGAAAATGAAATCTCCTCCATCATCGCGAGCTGCTCCTCATTCGCTGAAGCTGAATCTTGGCTTGATGCCGCCCCTTGATTGGCGGATGCCGTGACCCGTTCCATTTGCCTAACAACTTCATCGCTGCGCGTTGTGACATGGGCAATGGCTGCGCCCACATCCTCCACCTTTTGTGAAACGCCGCCAAAAGCTTCCTTCATAAAAATAAGCGACTCATTCACTTGCTGAGAGGCATTCACACCATCTTCCGTAAGTTTCATCCCTTGTGTCATCACCTTGTTGACGGCTCCCGTTTTGCGCTCTATCTCATGCAAAAGACGGGCAATCTGCTTAGCCGCCTCGTTCGTTTGGGCAGCTAACTTGCGGACCTCTTCAGCGACTACACTGAAGCCTTTTCCGCTATCCCCCGCCCTAGCCGCTTCAATCGCTGCATTCAGAGCCAGTAAATTCGTTTGCTCTGCAATTTCTGCAATAACGGAAGTAATCGAGCTGATTTCTCCACAGCTGGAGCGGAGCTCACCCACGATCGTTCCGGCCGCCGACACCTCATCGAAGACAAGTCCAATTCGCTCTCTCATCCTCTGAACGGAGTCCATCCCTGCAAGAGAAGAATCAGCAGCCGTCTCGGCAAGCTGCGCCATATGAAGACTGTCTCCTTGGATGACAGCCATTTCCTCTTTCATCACTTGTATGGTCATTAAAGTCTCTGTGGCAATCGTCACTTGCTTCTGTATGCCTTCAGCGAAGACATCCGTTGATGCCGTAATGGTTTCGGCCGCCAGTTTGCTTTGCTCGGCATGGCCGGCAAACTGCTCAGCTTGCTGCGCGAGTATATGCGCGCCATGCTGCACATCGCCGATGAATGCCCGCAGGCTGACCAGCATGGCATGGAAAGAGCGATTCAGCATGCCGACCTCATCTTTCGCGATGGCACTACCCTCTTGCAGGGAGAGATTGCCCGCCTCCGCTTCCGCCATAAGCGCCTGCATGGCTTTCAGCGGCTTAACAATCAACGTAGAAATCCACCTGCCAATCGAATAAAAGACGACGACCGCTATCAGTGAGGACACAATCAGTGT
Organism: Paenibacillus alba; assembly: GCF_013204855.1. Classification (GTDB taxonomy): domain Bacteria; phylum Bacillota; class Bacilli; order Paenibacillales; family NBRC-103111; genus Paenibacillus_E; species Paenibacillus_E alba. Next base: position 67,406 of record NZ_JABMKZ010000032.1, read on the forward strand.
CCATATCAAAGTCGTGTACTGATGTTTACGCTCCTTATTCAGAACCTCAGAGATTTCCAACCGATCTTGCTGCAAGCTGTCCATGTAACTATTGATGTCTTCCATTGTGCTTTTGATGTGTGACTTATAATAAGAATAAGCCTCTTTTTCCTGACCTGCGGCTGATAGTGCTTTTACCTTTTGCTTATCCTCCTCGTAATCGAGCAAAGCTTTGTTAAGCTTGGACATCCATAGCTCAGCCACCGGCTCTCCCTGCAGCGATATCTCGTAATCCTTCAATAATTGGTTCGTTTGCACACGAACTTTGGCCATCTCATTGTCCAGTACATCCTTGTAGTGGGCATCAGGTGTTAGAATCAGCTCCAGAAGACTGTTATTCATCGTATGGACATTGCTCTCCACTTGATTGATCCAGGTTGTAGGCAAATAATCATTTTCATACATCCTTTCGGCATTGCTGTTCATATTTCTCAGGAAAAAGAAGCTGGTCACCGTCAATATAATGAGAAAAACAACCGCTACTACATTTAAAGCCAATATTTTATTGCTTATTTTCATATCCGCAGCTATTCGCTTCACCTGATAAACCCTCATTTTCTTCTCCCTCTCTTTGTCAATGATTTCTACATAAACTAACTGTATCATAGATTTGTAAAGTGCAAATAAAATCAATATTAATATTATGTTATTATACTTATTTTGTTGTTTTTAGTTGCATTTCTATAAGACTATTAACTTTATTATCCGCTGGATGAATGCAGGTATTTATTGTGACTTCTATTCACTTTCCCCTTCCGAAAGCCGATAATAATAGAGTTCCATAATTTTCTTAGCGTTTTATATATATAAGGGAACAACAGGAGGAAACAGAGCGTGAAGTCTAGACACAGTAAGTGGTTGTCGATGGTCATTATTTTCATCCTTGCGAGTCAAACCTTAGTATCAGGAATCGCGTTGGCTGCTGAAGAAATTTCCAAACTCGTCATGAATAAGAACGAGCTCTCGCTGCAGGTCGGAGATACCGCAAATCTGACGGCAACCGCTATTTTCGTAAGCGGCTCTACAGAAAATGCAACCGTCAAGACCGATTGGAATTCCGGTACGCCGGATGTTGCGTCCGTCTATGCAGGCGTCGTGACCGCTAAGAAAGAAGGCAAAGCAGTTATTACTGCTACGTATATGGGTAAAACCGAAATTGTGAATGTCACGGTCAGCAAAAAGGTCAAATCCTTAACCAAGAATAAGTCCTCTTTGGATCTTCGTTTGAATGCCACCGAGCAACTCGTAATTACAGCCTATTACGATGACGGAACATCCGAGGATGTAACCAGCAAGGCGGATTATACCGTAGATTCAAGCTCTATCATTACCGTGACCAACGGATTAGTTAAAGGTCAGAATCCCGGCAGTGCAATCGTAACCATTAAGTACATGAACCAATCGTTGACCCTACCGGTTGATGTAGAGGTTGTGCGACGCATTGATGCCGAGAAATCAGAAATTTCTCTCCTGCTTAATGGCACAGAGAAAATTAAACTTATGGCGACATATCCGGATGGTACGGTTGCTGACGTTTCCGAGAAAGCCGTTTGGACAACGGACAAAGAGAATGTAGCCGATGCGATCAAGGGTACAGTTACAGGCTACAGTGTCGGGACAGCGAGCTTAACCGCTAAATACGGCACAAAAACAACAACAATTAAAGTCGATGTAGATAGTACGCTCAAACTCGAATTAGACAAGCAAAGTATCCTATTAAAGAAAAATGCAACAGGTACGCTTAAGTTGACTGCAACTTATGCAAATGGCACAAAGGAAGATATTTCAGACCGTGCGGAGTGGACTTCCAGCGCTGCCAACATCGTGCAAGTAACCAAAGGAACGGTTTCTGCCGTTGCTACTGGTGAAGCTACGATTTCTGCCAAATATGGCGAGAAGGTCATTACAGCGAACGTGGACGTTGAAGTTCCTCGTCGACTCGTTGTTAACACAGACCTTCTAAGCATGCAAACAGGTCAAGAACAAACACTTAGCCTCACTGCTACGTATGCCGATGGAACAACTTCCACAGTTACCGATGGAGTTACTTGGACCGTAGATGATGATTCGATTGCTTTTGTCACCAAAGGTAAAGTAACTGCCTATAAACCAGGTGTTGCTACAGTAACCGCGACGTATGGCGGCAAAACGACAACAACCAAGGTTGAAGTGGACATCCCAACGATGATCAAGCCAAGCAAGAAAATCGTCAATCTGCAAATTGGCGGCTCTGAGCAGCTTGTCTTGATGGCCTCTTTCAAAGACGGCCGGGAAGTGGATGTCACCTCCAAAGCAGAGTGGACATCGAGCTCCAAGGAAGTCGCAGAAGCACGCAACGGGGATATCTCCGGTATTGCAACAGGCGCGGCAACAATTACTGTGAAATACGGTACGCGTACCGCGGCGATTCAAGTATCGGTAGGCGTTCTGAAGAGTCTGACCATCAGTCCAGAAAAGCTGGTCATGAAAAAAGGCGATGCCGTTTCTTTGAAAGCAACTGCCGTATATACAGATGATTCAACCAAAGATGTAACCTCCGACGTTATCTGGACAAGCAGCAATGCCAAAGCAGCTACCGTTGAGGCAGGAAAAGTGAAAGCTGTCGCATCAGGAGAAGCTACGGTGTCGGCACAACTGGACAGCAAAACGGTTACGTTATCCGTCCAAGTCGACATGGCCAACGATCTTACGGCGAACGTCAACAATCTTGTTTTTGACTTAAATGAAACAAGATCTATCATATTAACCGCGGTAGATTCGGATGGAGCTTCACGCACCGTCACGAATGAAGCCGAGTGGAAAACCAGCAACAGTGCAATCGCAACAGTTTCCAAAGGGCTCGTTACACCGATATCCCGAGGGAAAGCAACCATTTCAGCCGTATATGGCGGCAAAACGGTGACCATTCCCGTCGAAATCGGTGTGATCCAGGCCTTAGCTGCAGATAAGACTTACATCGTTACCAAAAGCGGTGACCAAGTCCAAGTGAAGCTCAAAGCGACATTGACGGACGGGACCATCAAAGATGTCACAGAAACCGCAACTTGGAAAGTATCCGCATACAAGCTTGGAACGGTCACGAATGGACTTTTCACAGCAACAGGCTCAGGTAAAACAACCATTACCGGCTCCTTCGGCGGCAAAATGGTGGCGATTCCGGTAGAAATCGATTCCCTCAAATATTTGAAAACGGATATTGTAAAAGTTGAGCTTCAAGAAGGCAAAACAGCTACAATTGCAGCAATTGGCACCTACACAGACGGCACTGAAGAAGATGTAACCAAGCCAAGTCTATGGACATCCTCCAACATTATGATCGCGGACGTGAAAGATGGCGTCATCCGAGCAACAGGTAAAGGAACAGCTAGAATTACGGTTACCTATTCCAACATGAGAACTACGGTTCAAGTGACGGTTACGAAATAAATAAAAAGAGCTGCCCAGTAAGTAGGTAAAACTACTTGAGGGCAGCTCTTTTTCTGTTTTCACAGCTTGAAAGATTTTTCATCTGGAGGAAGCTGTCTTATCACTCGCCTATTTTCCAACATACCACTTAGACTGACGGCTTAGTCTCATTAAGATACAGGAAACCCACGCCGTGATCAAAATCTTTTCCACTTATCGCGTAATCCAGCACGGCTCGCTGCAGGCTTGAGGTGCGAGGAGCAGAGTGCAGATCCACCGGCTTTTCACCGAACACTCGCTGAAAGATTTCATCCTTATCCACATCCGCGTGCACAAGTGTAAAAAGCTTCTGAAATTGAACAATGTTGGATTCCGAAGAGAGAACTTGACGCAAGGAAGGTCCCAGCAACCAGGATGAACAGACGAACGCAGCAAACGTTTTGTCCGGAAAATAGGTTTTAAAAAAGCGAACAGCCTCGTGCATCGATTCCTTGCACAACTCCGAGCTCAGTTTGCCTCCTTCCTGAACGTGCACCTCAAGAACAGGCGTATCCTCGAACAGTACGAGCTTCCACTCTTGCGGATCAAGCTGGATCATTTGCGGCATGACCTCTCCTTGCGAAGAGATTGGATTGCCCACGATTTCGTGAGAAGTTGGCTCCTTTACATTAGCTACTATTTGCAGATGACCCGTTCCATGATGAAGGTAAACCCATACTTTCATTTCCCAGCGCGGCTTATGGATGTATTGCAACCTGCCTATCTTGAATAGGCGGCACTGAACATGATGAAGAATCCAACCGATCTGGCTAAGCCCCCATCGTCCGTGCTTGCCGTAGTAATCATTCATCCACACGTGAAGGTCAGTAAACGTATCAACTAGTATGGAGAATGGGATTCCAATAGCCCTATACTGCTTTTGAACAAAGGGAATTATGGCAAAGATCATCACAGCAGCGAACATCCCTGCTTGCTCGCCCATTTCTGATTCTACGGAAGACAGAAGTGGGATAAGCTCATCGGAATTACTGTCACCTTCAAGGAGTTGAAGCAGACGATGATGACATAGCGTAGCATGCTCACGGAGCTGTTCATTATTGTTAATCTTATCTACGGCCAGATCATATGCTTCCCATATCGCATCAGGCAATTGAAGGATAGGATTGACTTCATTCTTCATCTTTCATTCTCCTTGCAGCTCTACTGTCGTTTTGTCCACATCGTATCATCAAATGATGAGACCCGTCGATATGACCTTGGAAAAGGGCGCTTTTACCCCATACATAAGATTCTGTACATAGGGGAATATATCGTTACCTGCATTTACAGACTTCAACAAGGGCTTGGAGGTATGAATCATGTTCCCGCGTTATATAAAACTAGCTTTGATATCTTTTCTGTGTATAACCACCCTGCTTGGGGCTCATCATTATCGGACACATTCCCTTAATCAGCACATGATTGCCCAGACAGCAAGCTGGGAAACCGCTAAACAAGGTTCACCGACTTTCTTTCAAACAAATCCGTTCGGCATGCCTGGTGTGGATGCCCGAAAAGAGACGCAAAACAGCCTAAGCAATCACGCCGCGGCCTATGGTCTTACGCCTCCTACTTCTTTCAAAGCTTTGAATGTCCCTGATCAGACATTGAATTCGAACAACGAAAAAGCTTCGTCAGGTTGGAATTACTTAGGACTGCTAGGGTTGCTTGGTATGCTTGGGCTCAGCAGACGCTCGGATTCCCCGCATTCCGATTAATGTATGGGTCGATGGCTAACAGGAGCAAGATTCCCATCTGGGGACAGGCTCCTTTTTCATTCCATAAATTGTTCAACAAACAAATGTTTATACTATAGACTTTTGTTTTGAAAAGGAGTAAGATAAACGTAGCACTTGATTGAAAGGAGCCATTTCATGGATCGTGAACAGCAAATTCTAGCGCTTATTCGTCAAAATCCATTCATCTCTCAGCATGAAATGGCCACACTCATTGGCATCTCCCGTTCCGCTGTTGCCGGCTATATTGCGGCGTTGACGAAGAAAGGCACGATCCGCGGCCGCGCTTATGTCACCTCAGAGCCGCGTACGATCACGTGTATTGGCGGAGCCAATCTGGACAGCAAGGCTGTGAGCAAGCAAGCCATTCGTCTGGCTTCCTCGAATCCGGTCACTGTGACAGAATCCTGCGGCGGTGTTGCCCGCAATATCGCAGAATCACTCGCAGGGCTCGCATGTCCGACAGCACTTCTAACTGTTGTTGGGGATGATAAAGCTGGCCAGTGGGTGCTGGACGAAACGCGGAAACGCGGCGTTGATGTTAGTCAGGCCGTTACCTTGCAAGGCGAAAGCACGGGGACTTATACCGCTCTGCTCGATGCCTCAGGCGAGATGTTTTTGGCTTTTGCTAACATGGATATTTATGATAAATGCACGCCCAATCTACTCATTGACAAATGGTCCCACATTGCCTCATCTGCGCTGGTGATTGCTGATACCAATTTACCGGCGGACACCTTGCGCGAATTAATAGTGCGCTGCCAAGAAGAAAATATTGTCTTATTCATCGATCCGGTCTCATCGGAGAAAGCCAAAAAGCTGCCACAGCAGCTGCATGGCGTTTCAGCTATATTCCCCAATTTGGAGGAAGCTTATCAGTTAGCAGGCATCGCAAGAGAGGCTAATGCGGACTACAAGCAGTTAGCCGAAGCGATCCGAGAACGAGGCGTGAAACATGTGTTCATTACACTCGGCGGTGAGGGTGTGCTGTATGTAGGTGAGGATGGCGATAAACACTTCCCTCCTATTCCCACCAAGGTTGTTGAGGTTACCGGAGCAGGTGATGCCTTCTTAGCAGGTATTGCTTATGGCATTACACATCAACATACTTTTATGGAAGCCTGTTCCTTTGGGCTTGCAGCTTCACACATTACACTGCAAACCGCACAGTCTGTCGCGAGTGAGCTTACGGAAGAACGTCTTGCCCAAATCCATATGACTTTAACTAAAGGAGACTAATCCCACTATGAATACATCCTACTTAACATTTACTGATGAGGTCAAAGAAGCTTTAGCGAACAATAAACCGGTTGTCGCTCTGGAAACAACCATTATTTCCCATGGTATGCCCTATCCGCAAAACATTGAAATGGCTAAAAAAGTGGAGCAAATCATCCGCGACAACGGTGCAGTTCCAGCGACAATCGGGATCATGGACGGCAAAATCAAGATCGGTCTGAACGAGCAGGAACTCGAAGCTTTTGCAACGAATGGCCAAGTTGAAAAAGTCAGCCGCCGCGATTTCGGATACATCCTATCCTCCGGCAAAATCGGCGCTACAACCGTAGCCGCTACTATGATCGGCGCCGCGCTTGCCGGCATCGAAGTGTTCGCTACTGGCGGTATCGGCGGCGTTCACCGTGAAGGCGAAGTGTCCATGGACGTCTCCGCTGACTTGACGGAGCTGGCACAGACTAACGTTGCCGTTGTCTGCGCAGGCGTGAAGTCGATTCTCGACATCGGCCGTACGCTCGAGTACTTGGAAACCCACGGCGTTCCCGTGGTTGGATACCAAACGAGCGAGTTCCCGTCCTTCTACGCACGCGAAAGCGGCTACGGCGTAGACTTCCGCCTCGATGAAGCAGCCGAAGTAGCGGCTATGCTCCGCACGAAGTGGGAGCTCGGCATCGCTGGCGGCGCCATCATCGCCAACCCGGTTCCCGCGGAATCCGCGATGAACCATCAAGAGATCGAAGGCGTCATCCAGCAAGCGCTGGCTGAAGCCAAAGATCAGAACGTGACCGGGAAAAAGGTCACGCCTTTCCTGCTAGCGCGCATCAAACAGCTGACCGAAGGCCGCAGCCTGGAAACCAACATCGCGCTCGTTTACCACAACGCGCAAACCGCCGCAAGGATTGCGGTTGCGCTGAAGAAATAAGCCATGACCCTTGTGTGGTCATAGCGAACAAAAAAGAGGCTGTCCCAAAGGTAGATAAACCTACTTGAGGGACAGCTTTTTTGATTGGGATTCGGAGAAGCTCAAACGTGCCTATACCAAACTCACTTTTACTTTTCGATTAACGCAGCTCGGATTTGTACAGTATAACCTGAATTAAACTGGCCGTTCTGCGTGTGATCTTCTTTCCGCGTATGACTATAGCTGTCCGGAACTATGTAGCTGTTACGGAAACTGATAATTTCTTGATGAGCCTCCTCTTTCTCTGAACTCTAGCTCCAGTTGCCTTCTAAACCTGCAATTATGCATCTTTTTTGCTCATGAAAAAGCCTCAACTATTAAATTCCTGCGTTTGTGCAGGTTTTTGAGGCTTTTTCTGGATGAGCGGCTGAAAAAGATAAAAATGCCTGCACAATTGCAGGCATTTCCACTTTTTAACCAAATTCACCCGGGAATTCCTGTATTTTCGCAGGCTTTTACACTTCGGTGAACTGATCTGATCTGAATTTTGCTTATGAAACAGCCTTTTTTTCTCATGTTCGAGCAGCTACTCGCTAACCCAAATCGTCTTCTGCGCGTAAGGCGTGCGCTTGGCGTTCTGCGGCTCCATATCTGGGTAGCCGAGATAGATGAAGCCGACCATCTCCTCTTTGCCGGAGAGTCCGAAGGTCTCCCGCATCTTGGCATGGTACGTCGGTGCGCCTGAGCGCCAAATCGTGCCAAGCCCCAGTGCATGAGCGGTAAGCAGCATATTCTGCACCGCCGAATGCGCGGCTGCGAACTCCTCAATCTCTGGTACGATAGAAGTTGCCGAAGGGGTTACCGCAACCGCAATAACGACAGGAGCGCGAAAAGCTTTCCTCTCCTGAGCACCCGCAAGCTTCGCAAGTTCATCCTCAGACAGGTCAGGATTCGCTTCCGACAAAGCTACCGCGGCATAGCCACGACCTAAAAGACCTCTGCCTTCCCCCGTCATCACCCAGAATCGCCAAGGCTCTGTTTGACAATGGTTAGGCGCCCAAGTGCCTGCTTCCAGTATTTCTTCGATTAACGACTTATCGATAGGATCTGGTTTGACCTTACCGATACTGCGACGATGACGTATTGCTTCCTTAACATCCATGATTCCCACTCCCTGCAGCGTTTTCTTTCTCTATTGTTACACGTCTGCTGCTTCGTGCGCAAACCCGAATTAAGAGAAGCTTGCTCTACGCTATTCCTGCTTCGATGGAATTGAAAGCCAAGGACGTTCACTCTGCCAGTTCACTTCGACCGGCGTCTCGAAGAAGGACGACAATCGAGCGCTGGACAGCACATCACGCGAGTTCCCTTTGGCAAATACCTCGCCTCGGCGAATCAACAGCGATTGATTAAAGACCGGAAGGATTTCCTCAATGTGATGGGTCACAAACAATAAGGTAGGCGCATCAGGCCCCTGTGCTAACTCATTGACACTGGTCAGTAGCGCTTCCCGCGAAAGAAAGTCGAGACCATTCGTCGCTTCATCCAAAATCAGCAGCTTCGGCGATGCCATTAACGCACGGGCTATAAGCAGCTTTTGCTTCTCGCCTTGGGAGCAGGATTGATACGTGCGATCGTATAAATGATAACAGGAAAGGCGCTGCATGAGCTGAACAGCTCGTGCGAAATCTTCTTCACTTGGCTTCTCATAAAGCCCAATCGAGGCATGCTTGCCGCTAATCACAACATGCTGTGTTTTATCAGAAGCATACAGTTTCTCTTGCAAAGACGAGCTCACCCAGCCGATGGATTTTCGTAAATCTCTTAAATCAACAGAGCCAAATGAATGTCCCAGCACAGACATATCGCCTTCGCTTGGCCAAATGTAGCCATTAATCATATTGAGCAGCGTCGTTTTGCCTGAGCCGTTCAAACCCAGGACAGCCCAATGATCACCTTGCTTAACTTGCCAGTCTACTTGGTTTAATATCGTTTTATTTTCCCGAAACCAAGAAACCTTGTTCATTTCGATAATCGCGCTCACCTAGGTTCGCTCCTTCTGAATTAGGCTTTGACTGCCGTTTGCTGCAGCAGCTCAGCATCCTGTAAATGCAATTTCTTGTCCGTTGGAAGGAAAGCTGCCAGCAGACCAATCAATGGTAGGAACGCACAGAGCTTAATCACAAATGAGATGCTTGTCGAATCCGCCAACATCCCAAGCACAGCCGATCCAATCCCTCCAAGACCAAATGCCACGCCAAAAAACAAACCAGACACAGTTCCCACTTTACCAGGCAGCAGTTCTTGCGCATAAACGATAATGACGGAGAAACCTGACAGCAGAATAAACCCGATACAGGCACATAGAATACCTGCCCAGAACAAATTGGCATACGGCAGAAGCAGCGAAAACGGTGCTGTTCCAAGAATCGAGAACCAAATCATATTCCGTCTTCCGAAGCGATCCGCCAGCGGGCCACCCATGAACGTACCCAAAGCACCGGCAGCAAGCAAGCTGAAAATAAAGAGCTGCGCCTTTTCAACTGAAAGCTGATTATGTTCAATCAAATAAAAGGCGTAGAAGCCTGTCATGCTTGCCATATAAACAAACTTCGAAAATAACAGCATAATCAGAATAGTTATCGCGAAGGCCACGGTTTTACGAGGAAGCTTCTTGTGAACAACCTCTGTTTTGCTTGATACAGCTGGACGTCTTCCGACACTCCGATACCATTTGGCAACAAAAATCTGTACAACAATCCCCACAGCAGCCACGATGGAAAACCAAATGATACCGAATTGACCAAATGGCACAAAAATCAGCGCTGTAAAAATGGGAGCCAAAGCCTGCCCAATGTTGCCCCCTGTTTGGAAGATCGACTGCGCCAGTCCTCTACGAGGCCCAGCGGCCAAATAAGCCACACGCGATGCTTCCGGATGAAGAACCGACGATCCCAGACCGACCAGAATGACCGCAACGATGACTTGCATGAACGAAGACGCAACAGCCAGAACAATCACGCCAATGAGTGAGAAAAATACCCCAGCGGGCAGCAGAAATGGCTTCGGCTTCGAATCTGTATATAAACCAATCAAGGGCTGAAACATGGAAGCCGTGATGTTGAGGGTGAAAGCAATCCACCCAATTTGGGTAAAACTAAGCTGTAGAGAAGAATGGAGAATCGGAAAAACAGCAGGAATAGCGGATTGAATGGCATCATTTAATAAATGAACCAAACTGATTGAAAATAAAATTGCAAAAACGGTTTGATTGCGTGCAATACTTGAATTCGACATTTGATCTCGAACCCCTTTCATCATATCATCTGACGTTTAAAACGAGAGGAGAATGAAGCTACTCCTGGTTAAGATACTTTTTAAGCTGTGTTACGGTGTCATCCAGATTTTGCTGGGTCCAGTACGCCGCACCCGCTACATCTTTGTCTTTAATGGCTTGATACATGCTTTCGTGCTGAAGATTGTGGGGATCATGCACATCCTGAACGCTCACCAATTTATGAGAAGCTTCAAGGAATACAGTTGAAAAAGACCGATACAGGTCGATAGCAACGCTGTTTTTGCTAGCGATAGCGATGGAGAGATGGAACTTCATATCTGAAACCAAATAGTTACTCATATCGCCCTTCTCCAAAGACTCTTGTCTCTGATCCAAAGCACTGCGCATCTGCTCAAGATCGAGATCATTACGGCGCTGAGCAGCTAGTCGGGAAATTTCCAGCTCAAGCATTTTCCTAACCTCATAGACCTCCAGAATTTCGGCTCTGCGAAGCCTATGATCAAGAGGCTCCTGTATACCCGTGTTAGCTGTCAAAAAGGTGCCAAAACCTTGCTTCTTTTCAAGCAGCCCCGCATGAACAAGCACCCTGACCGCTTCGCGAATGGTTGAACGGCCCACTCCGAATTGCTGCATCAGTTCAGGCTCCGTTGGAATCTTCTCACCCGGCTTAATTTCGCCTTCTGAAATTTTCTTCTGCAATTGATTCACAACATCATCAACCAGCTTGGGTCGATTCAGCGTTTGGAATGACATTTTAGCATTCATCTGATCATCTCCTGTTTGTGTAGTATAGCATAGCTATCTAAAAATTTTCCAGCATATTTTTTCTATCATTCTGCGTTTAGTCAGCGCTCCAACAAATTTCGGTTTAATTAGTCTTTCTTATATCAGAATCCCCATAACTGCTGCTAGTCCATACAGACCTCCACAACGACGAGCAAATCAGGATAGATGTTCTTAGTTAAGGCAGCTCAGAGCAGCTCAGTTATGCTGCTCTTAAAATGGTGGGGTATCTCAATCTTTCACCTGTAGGACTGAAAAACAGCCTTAACCAACCGGAGTGGGCTCGGAGTGAGCTGATTTGTTTGCTATAAGGCTGTTTTTCGGCCTCTCAGATGGAGAGTTGCTGCAATCGCCTGCTGTAAGGCTGAAAATCAGCCTTAACCAGCTGGAATTGGCTCGAAGTGAGCTAGTTTGTTTGCAATAAGGCTGTTTTTCGGCCTCTCAGATGGGGGATTGCTGCAATCGCCTACTGTTAGGCTGAAAAACAGCCTTAACGAGCTGGAGTTGGCTCGAAATGAGCTAGTTTGTTCGCAATAAGGCTGTTTTTCGGCCTCTCGGATGGAGGATTGCTGCAATCGCCTGCTGTAAGGCTGAAAAACAGCCTTAACGAGCTGGAGTGGGCTCGAAATGAGCTGGTTTGTTCGCAATAAGGCTGTTTTTCGGCCTCTCAGATGGAGGATTACTGCAATCGCCTGCTGTAAGGCTGAAAATCAGCCTTAACCAGCTGGAATTGGCTCGAAGTGAGCTGTTTGTCTTGCACCAACTCACTAACTAACTGCCCTAGAATCCACACCGTATACGTTCCTTCTTAACAACAAAAAGAACTCCACCGAATGTAGCCATTCTTAGGAGTTCATTTATTATGTACGAGACTTATTTGTCTTTTTTAGCGTGTGAACCGTCGCAGTTACCTTCAACGCTTTGTGTGTTTCCGCATGCGCATTTACCCATGATCTCAGCCTCCTTCGCTCGTTTATGATGCTGAAATCATTATATCTTTTTCACTTACATTTGTAAAGTGATTTACTTAAAGTTAGTAAATGAGTTTAATTATCATTCTCATTTGCACTATTTTCACGCTTAGCACTCTCGCACGTAGATTGCCAAGAATTTGACAATGACGTACTCTATCGTGCAAGGTATAGTTATAGCAACAAAAGCACACACTCGATAGCTTGCTAGAGTCCAATTATTTCAAATTCATTTAATCCTAGGAGGTACTATGAAAAAACTTACGATGATCGCGACTGCAGCAATGGCATTCTCGTTGTTCGCATCAGCCACCCTTTCGCATCCAGCTTCTGCCGCGACGAAAACAAGCGCTGACTTCACGGATCTGTCCACTACGGATGCCGCATTGAAAGCCAAGATTGACGCTATGCTGGCACAAGGTATTTTCGAAGGCGTTTCGGACAACTCTTTCGGCATTAATCAAAATATGACACGTGCTCAATTCGCAAAAGTAGCAACGCTTATTTATGATGTGAAAGTTGATCCTTCCGTTAAGGTATCCAGCTTCTCCGACGTTCATGCAGAGGATGCAGCAAACGGTTGGGCGATTCCTTATATTGAAGCAGCGAAAAAAGCCGGCCTTATCGACGGTGTAACGGATACAACATTCGTACCAGGCGACCCCGTAACAGCAGGTCAATTAGATACTTTGCTGCTCAAAGGCTTAGGTAAAAAAGTCAGCACAACAGGTTCACCTTGGTATGCCGATGCCGTTAAGCAAGCTACTGATCTGGGCATACACCCAACAGGCAAAGCCGGCGACCAATTGGCTATCCGCGCTGATCTTGTTCAGAGCTCTTATACCGCTCAGCAGGCTTTTGACAAGCTAACGCTTGTTTCTATTACCAAAGCTGCAGCAGGTTCCGATACGAAAAGCGTACAAGTTACTTTTAACCGAAATGTAGATACTTCGAAAGCAACACTCGTCTTGAAAAATGGTTCAACCGTTGTGCCTACAAAGGCAACATGGTCCACTGACGCTCAGGCTGTAACACTGGCAACTGATGTTGCACTTGCCGCGGGTGACTATACGGTTACGCTTGGCGGGCTTGATGCTTCTGCGATTCAAACAGGCACTGCCAGCTTTAGCGTAGCTGCTGCTCCGAGCGATTCTGGAAATACTGGAAATACTGGAAATTCCGGGAACGTATCCGTTGTTGGCAGCTACACATTAGCAGATGTTTTGGATAGCGGACTGACAGAAACTGCAACAGGCACGGATGGTTTTATCGATAAAGCAACCGCTCAAGATCCAACCAAAAGTAAACTGGCTAAAGAAGTTAAAATTAAAGTAACATCCGGCGGCGAGGAAGTTGCCGTTCCAGGAATTATACAATCCATTTTCTCCTCTGACCCTAGTGTTGTTAAAGTAGGACTAGACTCTGCAACGCATCGCGGGTATATTCTTGGAAACAAAGCAGGCACAGCTGATATTAGCGTCATGGTTCAAGTTGGAAGCGGCAATGCTAAACAGCTCCACGTCACTGTAACAGTGAAAAGTGACTCCGTTGCAGCCAAAAAAATTAAAGCAGACAATACGACAATTGAACAAAGCATGAATGGCGCGACCAGCACAAGCTTCGATGCTTTCAGCAAAATGGATTTAACTATCACTGATAATTATGACCAAACTTATGAAGGTGCTGAAGTTGCTAATTACAATTTTGCCCTTGGGACAGCTTTCATCACCAATAAAATTAAAGGGGATGCTGCCAAAGGAGATGTTGGTTCCGTATCCGTTGACCCTACCGGTAAAGTAGTGGTAACTGGTAATGTAACCTCATTCGAATTAACAGCAGTTACATCTTCTGGGCAAACAGCAACAAGCTTTGTAACGATTACTCCTTAATCTTTAAGCAAAATCATAAAAGCACCGCAACCACATTCCTGTGGTTTGCGGTGCTTTTTGTTGTTGACCAGCGGCTCAGTAAGCCATGCACAATCGCGCCTATGCGACATATATTGCTAGTGCTCATGAAAATCAAGAAAAGGGGCGCCTCGATGCCGATATACAACCACCCTGCCTATTTTCCCTATGCTCTGCCACTTTATCGCTTATATGTTATACATCCTGCCTACTATGCGGCTGCTACAGCCCCCTCTTCGCTATGGAATCGGGATTATCCGCCTATAGATATGAAGATTCTTCACCATTCTGTGTCATCTTCACAAGTCTTATTAAAAGATGCCGCGCTCATCACCGCCAAGCTCTCCGAACCTGCTATCGCACAGCAATTGATGACCCATGCTCAGACCGGTGATCAAAAGGAAGTCGACCGCATCGTTCATACTTTCGGCTGTGAATCGGCCGTCATCACCAGCTTTACGCCAAGTGCTGTTCATTTCACGATTGATCCGCGAACGAATGGGAAATCGTGTTGTGAAGTGACCCTTTCCATGAAATGGGGCCGATGAAGGTAAGTCGTTATCGGACGTCAACAGCATCCACAACCGGCCATGACGTCCCCAACCAATGAGCCAGAACGACGAGTACAGCCCAATAAACGATATAATAGATATCCAAGATTGAATAGGATGCCAGATAATAATAAGTGCGTTTGGCCCCTGTGGAGAAACGCTTCGCTTCCATGGCCACAGCTGTCCGGTGCGCGCGGCGAATGCTTTGAGCAAGCAAAGGGATAGCATACATGCGCAGCGTTGTGTACCAGCCCGTAAGCAGGTTTGGCTTCTTTCTCTTGCCTCTCACCTTAAGCGCATAATGGAGGGTTTGAAACTCCTCCAGCATCAAGGGCAGCATGCGCATCGCTGCGAGGAAGCTGTAAGCATATTTGGGCGCCACCTTCCATTGCTGCATCATCGCGTAAAACAACGCCACAGGACGCGTCGTTAAGCTGAACAGCAGCCCAACCGCAGCAACCTGCAGTCCGCGAAATCCAAGATGAATGCCGCGGTAAAAGCTCTCTTCGGTGATGTGGATGAACCCCCACTCGAACCACAGCGTTTCTCCGTTTCCGAACATCATCATCCCTGTCGCAGAGGATATGAAAATAAGCAAAAACGGTGATGTATACAGAAACAACCGCTTAGCCCCATGACCAGAGAGAAACGCGAGTGGCAGGAGGGCGCCCAAGGTCAAATACATCATGGTGTTCAGATTGTGTGTGAACACAACAACGATAAACATCAGGATGGACAGGACAAGCTTCACACCGGGATTCACCCGGTGAAGCCAGGTTTCACGAAACACGAAGCTTATTTGCATAGCTGCGGTGCTCCTTCCCAGGCGTGAACTGGAGAGGCTGGCAGCTCCGCTGCCGCCCTTTCCGTGACGCGGCCTGCCTCAACCTGCCAAACGCGCGTAGCCCAGCGTTGAACGATCTGTGGATCGTGGGTGACCATCACGATCACCGTTCCGCTCGCCCGCAGCCGCTCCAGCTGCTGCAGCATGCGCAGCGTACCGCGCGCATCGAGCCCGAAGGTGGGCTCATCCAGCAGCAGGATGCGCGGGCCGCGAACCATCGCGGTCGCCACGCTAAGCCTGCGCTTCTGGCCCATCGACAGCTGGAACGGATGCCTCTCGCGCAGCGCGAGCAGGTCGTACTCCCGCAGCAGCCGCTCGGTGGCTGCTAATTGCGCTTCACGACCCTCCGCCTCTGGCAAGGAGTAAGCCAGTTCTTCTTCCACCGAATTCGTCACGAATTGGAATTCGGGGTTTTGGAAGACGAAGCCTACCTGCTCAGCGAGCTGCTCGATTCTATAGCCCTTAGCGCCGTCAATCCAGCAGTCGCCTCCAGTCTTGATGAGGCGCATGATGGCCAGCAGCAGCGAGCTTTTGCCTGCACCGTTAGCCCCGACGACGGTGATCCAGTCTCCCGGATATACGTTCAAGTTATCCACAGCGGTCTTGATTTGTCCGCCGCAAAGCCCCCTAAAGTCGCGAAAGGTCATGATCGGCGGCCGCTTATCCGTACTCATCTCCCTGCCTGCTCCCGCATTCATTTGCTCATAATCATCCCAAACACCCGGATACCAAATGCCGTATTCCGCAATTTGTTGCCTGTACGTCTGAAACACCTCTTGCGGAGGGCCATCGGCGAGCAGTTCCCCTTCGGGAGACATTACGATGAGACGATCAATGAGATCAAGAATACCGCTAATTTTGTGTTCAACGATAACAAGTGTTTTCTCCGCACTAATCTCACGAATCGTGTCCCACACCTGCCGTGTGCCTTCTTCATCCAGCAATGCCGTTGGCTCATCCAGAAACAGCACCTCCGGCTCCAAGGCAAGCACGCTTGCTATGGCTAACCGCTGTTTCATGCCTTGTGACAGCTGTCCAATCAGAATGTGAGCATGATCAAGCTCAAGCCCTACTTGGCTCAAATAATGTGCAATGCGAGCAGGCATCTGTTCCCTCGGCACTTGCAAATTTTCCAGCACAAAGGCAATTTCCTCATCAACATACGGCATACAGAACTGGGTATCGGGATCTTGAAACACATAGCCCCACCGGAGTGGTGTGCGGATTTCATCTGCTTTCATCGGTATTTCGATAATATCCGGAACGATGCCGCTCAGTACTTGCAGCAAGGTAGATTTGCCTGAGCCGCTTGGTCCCAAAAGCAGCACCTTTTCCCCTGGCTGAATAGAAAAGGAAACCCCCTGAAATAACAGGGGGGCGGCTTCTCCGGGATATTTTAACCTTAGATTGGTCACGCCTATTCCTTCACTCATCTCATTTACCCCAATACGTCGTAATCTTTCTTGGAAGCTGGACGAACGAGGCTAAGCACGCCTGTGCGAGACAGCGCACCCGCCAAATAGTACGCGAACACGCCGGCAATCAACGCACTGCCCAAGAGGCGAAGTCCGATAAATAAGCAGTAATTCCAGAAGGTAAGCTGGTCAATATAACCGTAATATTGGTCAACCAGCAAGGATAGTGCAGCAGATGCGAATGCCGCCAAAATCGTAACACCTACATTCACCCGGCGATAAAGAAAAAGAGCAAAAATGATTTCAGCGCCAAGCCCTTGCAGAATGCCATAGACAAGCGTGGAGACGCCCCATGAACCGCCAAACAGTGCCTCGATAGTCGCCGCGGCCACCTCAGCCAACAAGGCAACTCCCGGTTTACGAATAATTAGAAAAGCAAACGTTGCCGCCATAAACCACATCCCGTAGCTTAACTGCTCCGCATGCAAGCCTATCGGTTTCAAAATATCGTACATCGGCCCCCATATGCGATAAATCACCCCAAACACCGCTGCAATCACGATCGTGATCAAAATATCGGTCAACTTTAACCCTTGTGTTGCTGTTTCTTTTTGCGCCATCTGATTTTCGACTCCTTTTCGTGGATACGTTTTTGTAAAATGAGATAGGCGAACACGTAAAAAAAGCCCACCGAATACCGGCAGGCATAAACTTAGTGCTAGACAAAAAGGCACTTCATTCTCTACGCTGGCATTATCCAGATCAGATTAACGGTCAGTGGCATAGGGCCACTATCTCAGCCTGACTTCATCAAGCACCCGTGTTGCTATTCATTTGGCTTAACTGTAGCTGATTAACCGATATTTGGCAATCTTTTTCGGAAAATTATTTTTCGCTCAGAAGCTCAGCTTGCTCCATGACCTCTGCCCTATTTTAGTTTAAAATTTGACTTCTGGCCCCTCGTAAAACTACAATACGTAGTGTACTGATGCAAATTTATTTTCAAAGGAGTTTGATGAGATCTATGGACCATTCCACAATGTCACAGGGAACTAATTTTATTGCTATTTTGCTTTACATAGGCCTAGCCCTTTTTGTTGTTGCTATTATCGGGTACGTCCTCTCTGCCAAAGCGCACAAAGCGAATACGAGTCGACTGAAAAAAGCCGAAAAACAAGCCCAAAACAAAAAGCGGAAAACCTTGCTGTTCGTCTCGCACATGCTGGTTATTATTGCTATTTGCTTTATAGGAACCTCACTTATTCAGCGCAGCTCCGGCAAATATAGTGTTGAGAAATTAAATTATAACGCTCCTATTCAGGTCACAACAGATAAGGATTACGGACGCGGCCATGACGAGGGGATGTTGACTTATGAGATGAAAATCCCGACCTCTGGCACACACAGCCCGCATGATTTGAAATTCGGTTTCTATACGGAAAGACCGCCTTATGCCAAGCTGGTGCATAATTTGGAGCATGGCGATATTATTATTCATTACCATCCGGATGCGCCGAAGGAATTGCTTGATCAATTGACGTATTTGACCCATTTTAAAAAGGCCGGTGCAGGCATTCTGGCTGTCCCTAACCCCGATGTGCCCAGCGACAAGGAAGTTGTCGTAACGGCCTGGACCAAAACGATGCAGCTCGTCAAATATGATGAAGCAAGTGTCGGCACATTCATCTATCAGAACATCGATAAAGGGCCTGAACAAATCCCTTCCGAAGTGCGCCGCGGCGGCGGTACGATGTAATCGCGTTATTTGCGAATGGTTTCACGGTCCGATACCAAATCAGTGGGAACCAAACCCGTCAGCCGCCTGAATACCCGGTAGAAATAGGACGGGTCATTGTATCCGATAAACTCGGATATCTCCGATACCGTTAGGGCGGAATGCCGAAGCATGTATACGGCTGTTTTGATTCTGGTCGCATGCACGAATTCACTGATCGTCTGACCCGTCACTTTGCGAAAAAGTGATGCCGCATAGTTCGGAGATCGGCTGATGCACACGCCCAGCTCATCCTTGGTCACATGCTCCCGGTAATGGCTCTGAACGTAACTCTTCATCTGCTCCACGAGCTGCAGGGTTGCCTTTGAGGCAGCGACTTCATCCCATTCACGATGCAAATAAATGAACAGCTCTTTTAGCAGCGCTTCACACAGCGTTCGATAATAGGGCTGTTTGTCTTGCCACTGAAGGTGCATCAGGCGCAGGCGATCGAGGATAAGCTCATATTTGCCCGTAGATCGGGTTGTATAGTGCTGCAGTTGAAGAAGAGGGAAAGGCTCCGCTGCTGAAAAGGAGGTAAATTGGACCACATATTTTTCATGGATCATTGTTGGAACGCTTCGTCCATAAAAGGGGACCTGACTAGGAATAAGCAGCCATTGCCCCTTCTCCAGCACCTGTTTCTTCTCATTGATCCAGTAGATGCATCGCCCATAAGTGACGAGAACAAGCGTCCAATCTGAACAGCCTTCCTGCTCCTCTGCATACCAATTACTACTTTTATCATACGAAAAGCCAGCTACTATCAAGGTCTCACCTTTTCTATACTATAGTACATATATCATACTATATTTCATAGAAACTCGCTGCATTTAGGCATATAATGAAGCCAAAATTGATTCGTCCACGATGAAAGGAAGTCCTACACAATGCGTAAAACGAAAATTATTTGCACCATGGGCCCTGCTTGCGATTCCGTCCCTACTTTGAAAGAGCTTATCCGTGCAGGTATGAGTGTGGCACGGTTGAATATGGCACATGGCGATTTGGATGAGCACCGCGGCCGTATTCAGCGTGTTCGTCAAGCCGCTCAAGAGATGGGGGTTATCATCCCGATTCTTATGGATATCAAAGGACCGGAAATCCGTATCGGGCAGCTGAAAGATGCTTCCTACGATTTGCAAAATGGCGATCATCTCGTTCTGACAACCGAACAAATTATCGGCGATTCCAGCCGCGTCTCTGTCAATTATCCAGGACTTCCCCAAGATGTCGTGCCTGGCAATCTCGTGCTGATTGACGACGGCTCCATTGAGCTGCGCGTTGAAAAGATCGAAGGCACGGAAGTGACTTGTGTTGTTTTGAATCAAAGTGTTTTGAAACAACGTAAAGGTGTTAACTTGCCAGGTGTGCGCACTTCTCTTCCAGGCGTTACAGATCGTGATATTATGCACCTCAAATTCGGTGTCGAAGAGAACATCTCCATCGTCGCGATGTCTTTCGTTCGCAACGGGGACGATGTGCGTGAGGTTCGTGGGATTTTGGAACAGCATGGCGCTGGGCTTACGCCGATTATTTCTAAAATTGAAAACGAAGAAGGCATGACGAATTTCGCTTCGATTCTTGAAGCTTCCGACGGCATCATGGTCGCTCGCGGCGATCTCGGCGTAGAAATTCCGACCGAGGAAGTTCCGATCGCGCAAAAAGATATGATTCGCGCTTGTAATTTGGCGGGCAAGCCGGTTATTACGGCAACGCAAATGCTGGATTCCATGCAGCGCAATCCGCGTCCGACGCGCGCTGAAGTCAGCGACGTTGCGAATGCCGTTCTGGATGGCAGCGATGTGGTTATGCTTTCCGGCGAAACTGCCGCAGGCAAGTATCCAATCGAGTCCGTCACCATGATGGCAACCATCGCTGAACGCGTAGAGCAAACCATGGAGCGCAGCTCCTTGATTGATGCTCAGCTTCAATCGAACAACGAAGTGACGGAAGTCCTTTGCCAAGCCGTCGTAACTTCCTCTGACAAGCTGAACGCCGCAGCCATCCTGACGCCAACGGAGACCGGCTTTACCGCTCGGATGATCGCGAAATACCGTCCGCAAGCGCCGATTATTGCGGTAACAGCCAGCCAATATGCGATCAGCCAATTGAGCATGGTACAGGGCGTCATCCCGATCTTAGGTGAATTCTGCGAGTCCACCGATGCGATGATCCGTTCTGCTATTCAACAAGCCGAAACACTTGGCTATGTGAAAAAAGGCGACCTGACCGTCGTCTCCGCCGGTATTCCGGTCGGTCAATCCGGCACGACCAACTTGCTTAAAGTTGAGCGCGTTTAGACGTTTGTGAAATGAGCTAAGGAAGCCGTCACCCCATTTGTGTGGGAGTGGCGGTTTTTTTGTTGCTGATCTCCACTGTGGAATTAGAGTGGCTGGTTGTGCTGACTGCTCGTGGGGAGTTTCAAGTGTGCTTTGAGTAGCTACTGGCGATTGGACATGGCATGTACTTACTGCTGCTATTGGTGGTCGAGAGTTTCGAGTGTTCTTTAAGTAGCTACTGGTGATTGGGATGCGGACGTACTTACTGCTGCTATTGGTGATCGGGGGATTCGAGTGTTCTTTAAGTAGCTACTTACGATTGGACATGGCACGTACTTACTGCTGCTATTGGCGGTCGGGGTGTTCGAGTGTGCTTTAAGTAGCTACTGGCTTGGGGAGGCGTATGTACTCACTGGTGCTATTGGTGATCGGGGGGTTCGAGTGTACTTTAAGTAGCTACTTACGATTGGACATGGCACTTACTTACTGCTGCTATTGGCGGTCAGGGTGTTTCAGCGTACTTTAAGTAGCTACTGGCTTTGAGAGGCGGAAGTTTTGATATTCCTGCAATTATGCATCTTTTTTAGCCATTTTCAAGGCATCAGTCCTATATTCCTGCAATTATGCATCTTTTTGATGCTAGTTTTCTAATATTGAACAAAAAAGATAGAAAAGCCTGCACAATCGCAGGCTTTTACCCTCTAACAAGCAATTTGGCTAAAAAAGCCTGCACTTTTGCATCTTTTGCCCAGCCGATGAAGTGTAGATCCCTTGATCTTGGCGAATCTGCTAGAAATTCACTACTGAATACCTAAAAAGCCGCCGTAGAGCCCAGCCATCGCACTTAGCAAGCTAAACTTCCCAAAGTAGCGAATCACAAATAACCTCCCGCTCCACGGTAAACGTGCAACTGGAGGTTATTTCATCATCTGAAGCCCTAGGCCTCATCTATACCGACCGCTTTTCAGATACTAAACAGCAGCCAAAGCCTTCTTGCTTTCCGGAACAGAGACTGCACCCTTATCCTCTGGGCTGTGGTTCCTGTCAGCTAATTCGTAAGGAATACAGATTGGGACACCGGTACGTGGATCTGGAACGATATCAGCCTCCACATTAAATATTTCACGCAGGGTTTCACTCGTCACAACCTCAGCCGGCGTACCTTCACGCATTACTTTACCCGCTTGAATAGCAACCACATGCTGCGCATACCGAGTAGCATGATTCAAATCATGCACAACCATAATAATCGTTCGTCCCTGCTCGCGGTTCAGCTCTTCCAACAGCTTCAATACCTCAAGCTGATGAGCCATATCCAGAAAAGTAGTAGGTTCATCCAGAAATAAAAGATCCGTTTGCTGCGCCAACGCCATTGCGATCCATGCGCGTTGACGCTGTCCGCCTGACAACTGATCGACAGGGCGATCAGCGAACTGCATTAAGCCCGTCACTTCGATGGCCCATTCGATAACTTGGTTATCTTCCTTCGACAGCGAGCCCATTGCACGTTGATGCGGGAATCGGCCATAACCAACAAGCTCCGCGACCGTCAAGCCCTCCGGGGCAATCGGATTTTGCGGCAAAATGGCTAATTGCTTCGCTACTTCTTTAGTCGATTGACTATGGATAGATTTCCCATCCAACAATACGGTTCCCCGCTGAGGCTTCATAATTCTCGCCATAGATTTTAGAATGGTGGATTTACCGGAACCATTGGCCCCGACCAGGGCAGTTATTTTACCCGTAGGAATGCTTAAATTCAAATTTTCGACAATGAGATGCTCGCCATAAGAAATATTTAATTTATCTGCAACTAAACGATGAATGGAACTCACCCGTTTCTATATAAATTTCGTAAACGATTATCATTATCATAACTATAAATGCAAGTGAGAATCATTGTCAATGAAATAGTAAAAGTTAACGTGCACGAATTCAATATTCTTCGTATTTGACACCAGACTGACAAATCATCCCAATATCGCATCCATTTCGCTATCCTCATTTTGGGGTAAACTATGTTCGCTGTCTCACGCACACTTATCGGAGGCCTTATGATTATTAGACTTGGTTTCGTCTCCATTGCCATGGCGATTTTTCACAACACCCCAAGCTCAACCTTTACCTATAAGCTGTTTTCACAGCGTCCGCGGGAGGAAGCCCTACAGCGCGCTATCGACATCGGACGCAAAAACCTCGCAGCGACTCAGCGTATTCTTTTTTACAATGCTGCTCACGGCATTCGCTTATTCCGCCTTTCGTCACAGCTTATTCCACTGGCTACCCACCCGGATGTTCTGATCGATGTCGCAGGTGTATTTAAAGTGGAACTGCAGAAGCTCGGCGACTTCGCAAAGGCACACGACATCCGCCTAAGTATGCACCCTAATCAATACACGCTATTGAACGGCAGTGACACGGTTGTGGATGCCGCGATTCAAGATTTGGTATACCACGCGGCCATTCTAGATGGGATGGGGTTGGATCGCTCCGCGATTATCAATATCCACGTTGGCGGGATGTACGGAGATAAAGAAGCTGCCATGGAACGCTTGTATGCCAAAGCCCCTGAAGTGCCTGAACATGTATGGCGTAGGCTTACTTTTGAAAATGATGATAAGACTTACACGCTCGAAGAAACATTAGCCGTGAGTCAAAGACTGAATCGTCCCTGCATGCTGGACTTGCACCACGATTGGTGCAATCCTTCTTCCGCCTCACCTGAGACGCTGCTGCCGGCGATTGCCCTCACATGGGGCGATATTCCTATGAAAATTCATGTTTCTTCTCCGAAATCATCCAAGGATACGAAGGAGTTTCGGTCTCACGCGGATTATATCGAGCCAGAACCGTTGATTGCCTTCCTCAAAAGCTGCAAGGAGGCTGGATTAGCACGGATCGATGTCATGATTGAAGCTAAGATGAAGGACTATGCCTTATTTCAGCTTGCGGAGCAGCTTGGAAAGCTTCGCGGTGTGAAGCGAATAGATGGCGGGGTATTGGAGTGGTGAGCTAATCTGTCGACTATGGACTTTAGTTGAGTTGGAGGACCAGACCTATTGCGAATTTCCCACTCCCCCCCAAAAATAGGCATCGCAGTTCCACTTGAGGATCATGACTCGATCCGAATGGAACGTCGATGCCTATTTTGCACGGATAAACAAATTTGTCACTTTCTTTGCTCTTTATCTTTATTTCTATTCTTATCCAGCTTTTTATTTTGCGAAAATCTTAAAATTTCATTTTGGCTTTTCACATGCTTCAAAGCATTGATCTCACCGCCAATAATGATGATCAGCGCCGATATGTAGAACCACGTCATTAAGACTATGATGCCCCCGACACTGCCATAAGTGGCGCTATAGTTCGTAAAATTGTTCACATAGAAGGAGAAACCGAGAGAAGTCCCTTGCCAGCCTAAGGAGGCGAATAGGGCTCCCGGAAGCACGCTTTTGCAAGTCAAACAAGTGTTAGGAGCTATGTAATAAATACCGATAAAAACAACGAAAATGATGATGAAGTTTACAAGCCAGCGGAAGTTATTCCAAAGATGAATCTTCGCTGCCGCAATAGGGACATGAGCCTCCATCCACGTGCCGATCCAATTCCCGAATACACTTAGAAGCAGCGCGGACGCGATAACGATGAGCATACCCAGTGTCAGCATTACAGCAAGGAACCGCGAATGAATGAAGCTTTTGCGTTCCGGCAGTCCATAGGCTTTATTCACAGCAATCACAATAGAATTCATCGCGGCGCTTGCACTGACTAAGGCCAAGATGATCCCGAAGGAAAGCGTTGCCCCTCTTTTGACATTCAGTAAATTGCTGAGCGTTTCCTCCAACCAGCTTGAGACGGCTCCCGGCACGTACTCCTTGATCAATAACATGATATCATCGGAAGAGAAGGGCATATACCCTAATAAACTCATGATAAAAAGCAGAAACGGGAACAAAGACAGTAAAAAATAGTAGGCGCACTGCGCGGCAAGCCCCGTAGCGTCATGCTTCTGAAATTGCCCCCATAGCAATTTAAAATTCGAGATAACCATAGGATTATTATCCTTTCTTTGGGCTAAAATTATGATAGAATAGGTAATTCAGAAATGCTAGGAAACAGGTGAATAATAATGAGTTCTCTTTCTATATACCCCACTCCGTCAGGCTCGAAACCTACCCTTGAGCGCCCCATTCCCCATGCGAAAATGGCCCAGCTAACGAATAGCACACATTTCGTATCGAATGAGGAGCAGGACGCTTTCTTTTTTCGCGATTTGGAAGACAGCCAGATTCTGCTTAATGAAGCGCAGGTGCAAGCCGTTCGTCATTATAAGGGGCCTTTGTTGACATTAGCTGGAGCCGGTTCAGGGAAAACGACCGTTCTGGTATGTCGAGTCGCCTACTTACTGCGTGTCCATCGGGTGCATCCGAGCCATCTGCTGCTGATCACTTTTTCTAAAAAGGCCGCCGAAGAAATGAGAGAACGTCTTACTTCTCTGCCCGGAATTGATAGCAGCATGACGCAGTCGATACAGGTGCGCACTTTTCATGCCTTTTGTTTGCGACTGCTTCGAATGAATGGGTTTCAGCAGGAAATTTTGAGCGATGGCCGCTTCCAGCAAATTGTATTTAAACGCATTATGCTAAGTATGGGTTTACAGGATACGTATCAGCCGGAGGTGCTTATTGCCCTGCTTTCCTCCTATAAAATGCAGCTTATCGAGGTCCAGGATCTCCCGAAAAAAACGGAAGAGGATCAGGAAACGAAGAAGATTTTCATGCAATATGAGCAGTGGAAAATGGAACAGCACAAAATCGATTTCGATGATATTCTGCTCCTCGCCTACCATTTATTGAAGCAAAATGCCGATATTCTTCGTTCATTGGAACGAAAGTTTACTTATATCAGCGTCGATGAGTTTCAAGATACGAACACGGTTCAATATGAAATTATTAAAATGATCGCTCAAAATCATCAGAACCTCATGGTCGTTGGCGACGATGACCAGACGATTTATTCGTTCAATGGGGCTCGGAATGAATTCATCCTGCAGTTCCATGAGCAGTATCCAACTGCCAAAACGGTCACTCTGGACATCAACTACCGTTCTACTTCCAGCATCGTTGGTCTGGGGAACGCTATTATCCGCCATAATGTCCATCGGAAAGCAAAAACTCTTTTGGCTACAAAGCAAAGCGATTTGGCACCAAACTATGTACGGCCTGCGAGCAGCGATGAAGAAGCCGATTGGTTGATTCAAGATCTTCGGATGAAAGTTGCTGAAGGCCGCAGCCTGTATGGAGATTTTGCGATTCTCTATCGAACTGCCAGCAACAGCCGGGCCATTATCGAGCAGTTGATCATGCATAATTTGCCTTTTGTCGATTACGGCAGCAATGACTCTTTCTACGATCAATGGATGGTGAAGCCGATTATTGACCACCTTCGAATTGCCCATGAACGGCGAAATTTCGAAGCCATAGAGGGTGTCCTACCTTCATTATATATTGGTCGAGATCAAGGCATGCGGATTATTCAAGATCAAGAGGCTATTCAAGCCAAAAAGTGGCCGTTAATCCATCTGCTTGGCTTGCCGCAGCTCAAGGAATTCCAAAAAGAAAAGTTGAAGAGCCGAATCAAGTTGATCAAATCTCTTGCTGAGATGAAGCCGCTGGCAGCGGTTCAAACCATTCGCAAAGATTTCTACGATTCCTTCTTGGAAACGAACAAGCGCAGCAAGCTGACCCAGCATCGTGAAATGCTGAAAGAAACGCTGGATGAGCTGGAATCCTCCGCCAAACGATTCGATACGGTGGAGCAATTTCTTTATTTTATCCATGAAGTCGCAGAAAAACGCACGGAAATGAGCGCTCTGAAAAAAGATCATGCCGCGAATAAAATTTCGCTCATGACCATTCATAAATCGAAGGGACTCGAGTTCAAGGTGGTGTACTTGCTTTGTGCGATTGAGGGCAACATGCCGCATAGCTCGGCACTCGATGCCGGCCATCTGGACGATGTGAAGCTGGCCGGGGTTGCGGGGCGCGACAAGGGTCCCGCCGCGCTCGAGGAAGAACGGCGACTGGCCTACGTCGCCGTCACACGCGCCAAGGCTGAGCTGCTGATCAGCTCGCCGGCGTATTATCGCGGGAAGAAGGCGGAGCCTTCCCGCTTCCTGCTGTCCGCGTTCTCTGACGCGGACGCTGGGGCTGTTGCCAGCCGCAAGCCTGCGGCGGCTGGCAGTGGGGCTGCGGCCCGCGAAGCGGCCGCAGGGCGCCCGGCGGCGCGGCGGTTTGACGCCGGCGCGGGGCGCGAAGCCGCGACGGAGGATGTCGCGGCGTGGGTGTGCGGCCAGGCCGGCTGCAAGGCCTGGTCGCGGATCTCGTCGCCGCAGGAAGCGCGGCTGACGGCGAAGGCCTGCCCCCTATGCGGCCAGGCCATGGTGAAAGGCCGCCGGATGGTCTCCCTCGCTCGCACACGCTGAGCTTGCGGATAGGCTCCGGCTGCATGATCGACCTCCAACGTGGATAGAATACCTCTATCTGACCAGTTGGAGGGACACACATGATCAAGCGTTTCAATCGATTAGCTATTGAATTGCCGCAACCGACAACCGCCGATCCGAACGCGGCTGCCGCTGTCCAAGAATTGCTCGGCGGCAAATTCGGTGAAATGTCTACACTGAACAACTACATGTTCCAGTCCTTTAACTTCAAGAACAAAACAAAGCTGAAGCCCTTCTACGATCTCGTCTCGAGCATCACAGCAGAGGAATTCGGCCATGTCGAATTAGTTACGCATGCGATCAACCTTTGCCTTGCCGGCTCAACCCGGCCCGGAGATCCAGATTCCACCCCTCTGGCAGCTGCCAAGGATGTGCGCAATACACAGCATTTCATTGTTGCCGGCCAGAATGCTCTGCCTTTTGACTCCATGGGCAAGCCTTGGACGGGTGAAAATGTGTTCAACAGCGGCAATCTAATCCTCGATCTGCTGCATAATTTCTTCCTGGAGTGCGGGGCTCGCACACATAAGATGCGCGTTTATGAAATGACAAGCCACCCTGTGGCCCGCGCCATGATTGGCTATTTGCTTGTCCGCGGAGGCGTGCACGTTGTTGCATACGCCAAAGCGCTTGAAGTAGCTACTGGAGCTGATGTCACCAAGCTCATTCCGATTCCAAGCTTGGACAACAAAGCTTTCAATGAGACTCGCAAATATGAGGAAAAAGGCTTGCACCGTGTGCTCTACCGTTTCAGCGATGAGGACTACAAGGACTTGGAGCAAATCTGGAAAGGTGCGCATCCCGAGGACGGCGGCTCCTTGATTGTAAAGGAAGGCATCCCCGAGGGTGGTCCTATCCCGGACTACGCAGATACACCGGAAGAGTTCGCGCCCGGCATATTCCCGGAGGATTTCATGAAAATTGCTGCTAGACTGCAGCAACAGGCGGGAATTACTGTGTGAATCAGGAAACAGCTGCAAGTAAGAGGCTGTCGCAACCCTGCGCTAGCTGCGCAGTCTACATCTAGTCGTGTAGTCGGCAAATTCCTGCAATTATGCATCCTTTTTGTCTTTGGAACAGATAAAAAGGTAAAAAGCCTGCAATTATGCATCCTTTCGAAGCCTTTTTTCGATCCTAGGTTGGAAAAGCCTGAAAAGCCTGCATAATCCAGGCTGTTGAGTAACCCTTAGTTTTCACAAAAAAACTATGAAATCAAACGGGACCTTAGCGGTTTTGAGGTGAAAAAGAACAAGTTAAGAAGGGTTGAGCCAAG
>NZ_JABMKZ010000033.1 GCF_013204855.1 Paenibacillus alba
TTTAATAATCGAAGTCAAGGCAAAGTATCCAATTCAACCTCTTTTAGGTTCTGGATCTATTTGCTTCGAGATAGGGATGGGGCCTAGTTCGCACATGTAAGCTTCAATGCAAAGCTATTGCACTATCGCAGGTTTTTTGAACCAGTAGCGTTTCCGAGCCCATCAAGGTCAGCTGAATACGCTGAGAAACGTGGAACTAAAGGTTATCGCAAAGAGATTTTCAAGAAATTGTGAAAAAAATAAAAGTTTTTGAAGAAAAGTGAGGCCAGCATATTGACATATTAACTGAGAATGGTTATCATTCAAAGTGTTAAATGCAAATGAAAATCATTCTCAATATAATTTCGATAAGAGGAGGGAGTTTTGCAGCATGGGCCTTCTGTATGAACTTGTGAAAAAAAAGGGCTCTGCTCGAAAAGAGCAGCGGAAGGATTCGCAAAAGCCATTACATAGCAAAAATGAACATGAACTACTGACATTATGTGTATTACAAGCGGATGAGTTGCTATTTAAAGAAACTGAAATCATAACCAATAGGGGGAAGTAAGATGAGTAAAGTAATTATCGTATTTGCAAGCATGACAGGTAACACCGAAGAGATGGCGGAGGCAATCGCTGAAGGCGTGAAAGAGGCGGGCATCGAGCCTGTTGTGAAGAATGTTATTGATACGAGTGCTGCTGAGATTACAGGCTATGACGGCATTATTCTAGGCTCTTACACGTGGGGGGATGGAGATTTGGCTGATGATTTCCTCGATTTTTACGATGAGATGGATGATATTCAATTAGACGGGAAAAAGTCAGCGGTTTTCGGATCTTGTGATTCTTCCTATTCCGAATATGGGGCTGCGGTTGATACGTTG
This sequence comes from Paenibacillus alba, assembly GCF_013204855.1. Classification (GTDB taxonomy): domain Bacteria; phylum Bacillota; class Bacilli; order Paenibacillales; family NBRC-103111; genus Paenibacillus_E; species Paenibacillus_E alba. Next base: position 864 of record NZ_JABMKZ010000033.1, read on the forward strand.
ATTACGAAGCTGAAAGAGCTGGGCTCGGAAGTGACGCTGGAAGGCTTGAAGGTAGAATTGTCTCCATCGAAGGATGACAAGGAAATTTGTCGACAATTTGGTCAACAATTCGTGCAAACGCTGGGCGTGTAGCCCAAGAAACCGAGAATTCATAATGAACATACATAGAGAAGAGAATCTTGTGACCGCGCCGCTGCTTGCCGATTATCAACTCGAAAGCTGGCTGCACGCCAGCCATTCGCAGCTCAGCCATGCTTCTACGCAGGAAACAGATTGGCAGCAGCTCACTCAATATGCCGCATATCACGTCATTAATGAATGGTATTCGCTGCCTGCCAAGCTGCGAACACAGCAGAAGCTAAACGAACTGTTTGAGCGTCGATGGACGAACAAAGTGCATGTGTTCAGCTCGCCGGAGTTTTATCGGGATGTCAAGCGCATCGTGACAGCTCATCTCTTTGGCTTTCTGTCAGACACCAACAAGTTGGAAACACCGCTGATGCTGTTCGAGAATATGAACGTCTATGTCAAGGAGCTGGATATTAGGCTGTCCATGATCATTCAAGTGATGGAGCCATCCGAGCGCTCCTTCCATATCCATAAATATGTGATGAATCCGTGCCAAGCGGCGTTGGAGTTATTTACCCATATGTCCGTCATATTCTGCTATGAAGCATTCGGGCAGCTTCCGGAACAACTGTACATTTATCGATTAATGAGCGGCGAAAGGCAAAGCCTAGCCGCAAGGGATTACAATCTGAGCCAATCAATGGATTATCTCCGACTTGTGAAAGAGGTCTATATGGAAAGCAGATCTTGTTCGTGCTGTTCACCCGCAGCTAGTTCCGGACGCATTATCATGTAACAAGTAGGAGGAGCTTCATGGATTCAAATCAGTTATGGCATTCCACGAATGATATGCTGCCGCTTCGATTTTCAACCTTAGCTGCTTCGAACGACGGTATTTTATTCGCTGGAACGTGGGGGGCGGGCGTGTATCAATATACCGCCCTTCGCTCTTGGGAGAGCATTTCCCAGGGGCTGCCTGAAGGCATTTTAATTTTGAGGCTGGATTGGGTAGACGCGCAATTATTTGCTTCTACGAATCATGGTCATTTCCGTTTGGAGGATGATGTGTGGCAGTCTACAGCCATGCGTGAACCCTGCTACCGGACGGTAAGTTGGGGAGATCGGTTTGTTTTAACCGAAAGTGGTTTAAAGTGTGGAAGTGATGGGAACTGGATTTCGGTTGCTTATCCGGGTAAGAACACCTTTGATCTTCTGGTTACGCCGAATTTTCTGTTCCTTGGCTACGAGGATGGGATCGCTTATTATGATGTGTTTATGAGCGAATGGTTGGCGATTCCCATCGATCATCCTGTTACCAGCTTGGCGGTATATAATCAAATGCTGCTAGGGACAACAGACGATGGCGGTCTGATTATGGGAAATAAAAAAGGCGGTTTTCAACAGGTATGGTTTGAAGGAAAGTTTATTCATCGTTTAGTCACCCATCAGGGGGATGTTTATGCTTGCGCAAATACTGGCATTTATAAAGTATCTGATTTCAGAGGCAGTATTTGCCTTCGATCCATGGGGATAGAGGCTTCTGTGACGGATTTCCTCATCTGGAACAATATGATGTTTATTGCCACCTTGGATGCTGGAATCCGCTATAGTACGATGAATAGATCAGGGTTTCAAAGCAATTTATGAATGCAATTGGAAGAGCCTATAGGCTTGCTAGTTTCTTGATGAAACGGCAGCTCATAGGTTCTATTTGGCTTTTGATAAAAAAAGACCGCGAGTCCCGCCATGAAATCTTCTTATTGACTTCGAGTGCGCTCTAACATATAAAGTAAGTGATAATAGTGAGGGGGCCTCTTCATGATTGAAATGGAATTAACGATTCAGCAGGTGGCGGCAAAAACGGGACTTAGTGCACATACGCTGCGTTATTATGAAAAGGTTGGCTTAATGGAGCCTATTTGCCGTGCAGCGAATGGTCATCGTTCCTATCAATCTCATGACCTTGAATGGATCAACCTGTTGATGCATTTGCGCACGACTGGCATGCCGATCGCCGATATGCAGCGTTTTGCGGAGATGATGCGCCAAGGGGATCGAGGGATTGGACAACGAAGACAATTGCTGGAAGAACATGAACAAAAGCTGCTTGTTCAGGTCAAGGAGCTGCAGGATACTCTGAGCGTACTGCGGGATAAGATCACCTATTACAGAGCTTGGGAGGATCAGCAGCCTCACTTGGCCGACTAGGAGATATATTGGAGGAGGTTGGTTCCATGCTTCAGCTGCCTTTAGGAATGACAGGCTTGAAAGTAAGTGCAATCGTGCTGGGATGTCTAAACTTTGAATCACGAACAGATAAATCTACATCGTATCGTTTGCTGGATCAATATCAGGATGCTGGCGGAACTTCTTTGGACACGTCGAATAACTATGCTTTCTGGAACGAAGGCTGCCAAGGTGGAGAGAGTGAAAAGCTGCTTGGCCAATGGATGAAGGAACGCGGCAATCGAGACCGTATGTTTGTGGCGACCAAGGTGGGAGCAAAGCCATCTTTTCCAGGCGGAGGATTTGAAAATATGGAAGGCTTAGGCCATAAAACGATTGAAAAAGCGATTGATGAAAGTCTGTTGCGGCTGGGAACGGATTATATTGATTTGTATTACAGCCATATTGATGATGGAGAGACGCCGTTAGAAGAAACGTTAGAGGTTATGAACCGCCTCGTACGAGCGGGTAAGGTTCGGGCGCTCGGTTGCAGCAATCACCGATTGTCTCGTTTGCAAGAAGCAAGGCGCATTAGTCAAGCTCATAATTGGGCGGCCTATTCTTGCATACAACAACGTTATACGTATATTCGTCCGAATTCGGCTGCTGATTTTGGCGTGCAGGTAAGTGTGGATGAAGAGCTGTTAAGCTATTGCCAAAGCACACAGGATGTTTCGCTGCTTGCCTACTCCCCATTGCTGAATGGGGCATATACTCGAAGTGAGGCGCTTCTCCCTGCTCAATACCAAGGACCTCAGACAATAAGTAAACTAAAGGTTTTGAAAGAAGTGGCAAGCGAGACGGAGGGAACTGTGAATCAAATTGTCCTAGCATGGATGCTTCAAGGAGCCCCTACGGCCATTCCGCTAATTGCGGCCAGTAATCCGGGGCAATTGCAGGAGAATTTAGGTTCACTGAACATTCGTTTGACGCAGGATCAGCTGGAACGGCTAAATGCGTGACATAGGTGGAACGTGGAGAAGACTATAGTTCGTTCAATGAAAGGAGCAGTGCGCTTTTGAAAAGAATGATATTTCGGGCACAGTGGAAAGAAGGGCAAGAAGATGCGGGCTTGAAGCAGTTAAAAGATACCTCTGTGGCACAAAAGCTAATTGATGATGGCGATCTCATGACGGTGGCAGCGTTCACCTGGCTTAATCATATTTTCCTTTATTACGAATGCATACAGCAAGAATTGCAACCCGAAGCGCTGTTTGAAACGCTTGGCGCTTGCCTCGAGGACTGGCCTGGGAAGTCCAGCAAAAGAAAATGGATGCCGATGATCGACGTGTTTCATTTCAACGAGCCAGTCAGCTATGAGCATTGGCTTCGTAAAGAGCCTGTGGAACGCAGGGTGGGTAGAGTTGCCCATCTCAATCCGGACATGATTCCAAGTTATATGTATTATCATTATCAGCTGCAGGAAGAGCGGGCATTCTTGGGGGATAAATATGAGATTATTGCGCTGCATGACAATCTCATGTTCGGCTATCAAGAGTTTCCGAAGGTTATCGAACAGCCGCTGACGACGCCCAAATTAACTACGTCGGGGACGCCGGAGAACTGGAACGACTCCCGGATGGATCTTCATTTCCAGCCATGGGCGGACGGACATCTGTATTTCAAGCCTATTGAAGCTGTGTTTGCGCTATATGGCGGCGGGTCCAAGAGACCAGCAGCTTTGTAAACCGCGCATGTTGTTCTACGACGGAACGAGGCTCACGAGTCCTCGTTCTATTTCACACTCTCGCTGCGATCACGCAATTTCCGATTCGTTTTGTTTAATTGAACAATGCCATAGAAGAGAAGTCCGAATAAGAGGGCATACAAGACCATAAAAGTATAATGAATAATATGGTTATTTAAGTTAATGATAAATATCGGAATTTGAGCAGTCATAGCTACAGAAAGTGTGGCAATCTGTCTTTTATTTCGATCAATGAGAGAATCTACATCCGTATAAATCGCAGGACGCTCCGTCGTATAAGGCATGCTCCATATATACCAGCCATTGGCGGATAACTCGCATTTCCAGCCTGTTTCTAGGCAAAGGGCTTCATAGGCTTTATCTTTTTTGCCCTGAAAATCTACACAATACCTTACCTTTCGGGGAACCCCCTTCTTAAAATGCATCCGGTAGCCGTGATATTTGATCTTCACAAGCTGCCAGCCTTGAGCCTCCATGCTCTCCAGCCAATCCTCAATCTTGTCACTGTCCCAGCTTGCCCAGATCTTCGTTATTTTCTTAATGTCCTCCATGTTGGTCATCCTCCATAGATTTGGAATTATGAAACAATTCACTTAATCGTGCTATCTCTTGTGTCAAAATGTTGCGGCCAAGAGCGGTTATTTGGTACACTTTTCGGCGATCTTCTTCGGCAATAACATGAATCAAAGCATCCTTTTCCATCTTCGAAAGACTTCCGTACAAGGTGCCGGGTCCTAGCTTGATTCTACCTTTCGTAATTTCTTCCACATGCTGCATAATCCCATACCCGTGGCGGGTTTCTATAAGGGAAAGCAAAATATAATAGGCAGTTTCTGACATTGGCAAGTAGTTGCGTTGGATCTTATCGTTATTCATGGCGTTTCTCCTTCTAGACGGCCTGATGCTTCAGTCGGTCAGTCACGGCTCGTTGCATCGCGTTGCGATATATCATATAGTGAAGTATATCGCGACGCGATGTAGCTGTCAACACTCAGAAAACACATTTTGTCACAGTAAAGATGCTCTGTACGGCTTGTTCAAGCAATCTGATCTCCTTGTCATAAGTTTGCTAGATTTCGAATACATAGTAATAGAGTGAATAAGGAGGAGCGCTACTGCATGCTAACTTTAAAATCATGGGCAAGTTTTTTTAACAGAGACTCAGTTGATGTTTACCATACGGTTAAAGTTCGCGCGCCTCGTGACTTTTTTAACCGGGCTGAAGTGTTTATTGAAGACATGAAATACACAACCAACGAAGAACTTGTCGGCGTGAATGTAACGTTCATCGTCAAGCTCTTATTTGATAATTTTCTGGATCGCGTCCGCCAAGGAAATGATTTGTACGATTATCTGCTCGATTTGAGAGAAAACTACAGTCACTTTTTACAAACAAACTCTGTATTAGCAGACAAGGATGTACAACCCGTACGCAGTGCTCCTAAGTTTCAATGGACTCTGACTCATCGGATGGGGGATCGAGACTATTTGACTCTCAACATCGGTGTTCATCCTAGAGAAGTGAATCGGATTGCCGTGTTTTTCGCGGATTGGGATTGTAAATATGAGATATCGCTGGACATGGACTTGAATGAGCTGGTCACTTTATTGTTTATTGAATTCATCAGCGAACTGAGAAATGGATTCGAGGAAGAGACGAAAAAGGACATTATGACAACCATCCTTGCCAAATGGGAAGAAGATTAGTATGCTGGACAGCATCGCCAATAAATTGACAGGCAGAAGATGACGATGGTAAAATTGGGTTTATATGCAAGTTTGTCAATCTGAATAGTTAGTAAACGGAAATTTTGGAGGTTCATCATGTTAAACGAGATAGACATCTTAGAAGCCTCCCCCTCGCAAGTAGACGAGGTTCTTTCGTTGTGGCTGGAAGCAGCACATTGGATGCTGGACAACGGAATTGATCAGTGGCGGCCGGAGTATTTTAATCGCGAAACCGTATTGGCCTATTTTCATAACAGGCAAATCTTCCTCGTGAAGATGAACGACGAAATTGTAGGAAGCTTTGCTCTACAATGGTCTGATCCTAGCGTGTGGGGAGATCTGCACAATGAGGAATCAGGCTATTTGCATCGGTTTGTGGTTCGAAGAACACAAGCAGGGCGCAACATTGGCCAATACATGCTGAAATGGATTGAGGAATATGTGAAGACTCAGAACAAAAGATATGTGAGGCTTGATTGCATGGCTACGAATGAGGCGTTGAATGGCTATTATCGCAAACAGAATTTTACATATAGAGGCACATTCCAATTGCAGTCTGGGGAGATTAGCTGGCGAGGCAGTTTATATGAAAAGGAAGTCTAACTAGCTAGGCTTCAGGTCCATCAAAGATGCATATTCCTGCAAATATGCATCCTTTTCCTCTTGGAAATGGGGGAAATCGGGAAAAGCCTGCGATAATGCATCCTTTGGAGAGCTTTTTCCGAATTCAGGAAGGAAAAGCTTTATAAGCCTGCATAATCGCAGGCTTTTTGATGATTCCACACGATTCGAGCGAAAAAGCCTGCACTTTTGCACTTTTGCAGGCTTTAGCTTGAGGGCGCTGGCTGGCTGGAATCTTGCTGAAGCTGGAAGATTGCTCCAAAGGGTGCTTTGTTAGGCTCTGTTAAAGAGTAGCTGCTATTAATGAAGTAGGCTGCATCCGCGGGAAAATCAGCTGAGCCTGCCAAAAAGGATGTCTCTCATTAGTAAAATGGAGGTACTACCAACCCCATAGTTTCTTTTGAAAATGCCTATTTTTTTATCTGACATTCATGTTCCACACGAGCAATTCATGATACGATGTTGGAATGTGAAGGTTCGTGATATATGATGAAGGTAGAAGGGTAGGCGACCATAAGTGTCAGATGAACGATTAGCAGTGCTCAACGTACATATTGATCAAGCCGGCTATGATGAACAGCCGGATACGATTAAGCAGATTCATTTTGATGTGAAGCAAGGAGAATTGGTCGGGCTGCTCGGGCCCAATGGAGCAGGGAAGAGCACGACGATCAAGAGTATCCTTGGCTTATTGAAGGATTTTAAAGGCAAAATATCGTTTATCGGCGAGCGAAAAAGCTATGCTTATATTCCGGAACATCCGATTTTGTATGATGAATTAACACTTTGGGAGCATATGGAATTCGCGGCTTCCGTTTACGATCTGGATCGAGAGGTTTTCCTTGAGCGTGCGGATGATCTTCTGCATCGGTTTAGGCTGCTGGATGAGAAGCATCAATTGCCTGGAAAGTTTTCCAAAGGGATGCAGCAGAAAATTATGCTGATTCTTGGCTTTTTGAACAAGCCGGATGTGTATATCGTGGACGAGCCTTTCATAGGCTTGGATCCCAAAGCGATCAAGGATTTCTTAGGCATGTTAGAGGAAGAACGTAAACGCGGCGCAGGCATTCTGATGAGTACGCATGTGCTCGATACAGCAGAGCGTATATGCAGTTCGTTCGTGCTGCTATCAGGCGGCAGATTGGTAGCAAATGGAACACTGCAGGACATTCAACAGCAGTGCGGTATGCCGGACGCTCCTTTATTCGATTGTTTCCATTCCTTATTATGAGAGGGGGACATCGTAAATGAAGAGCAGCTTTCAGCTATTTAGTCGAAGAGTACGTTCTGATTGGCATTTCCAATATCGCGCCTTGCGAATGGCCGTGGATTGGATCATCGCGATTTATTTTGTAATACCGCTGATGATTGTGGCCGGTTATCAATATATTTCTTGGTGGGGGACTCAGCCATCTTGGTTTAGTTGGATACCGTTAGGTTTGGTTACCGCGGTTTTCTATGTGTTCACGTGGCTTGGAACGATTCGTTACTTTGTTGAGGAGGGAGATCAGCTTTTCCTTCGGCAGAATCAGAAGTGGTTCCAGCATCTCATGCATCTGGGATATCGGTATTCGCTTGTTTTGCAAGGCGTTACTACGTTATTGCTAGTGCTTGTATTCCTACCTCTGCTGGTCCAAGCCGATTCCTTTAACCTGACGCAAGTGATTTGCTTGTGGCTGCTGACCTATCTTTTGAAAATAAACCTTGGTCTGCTACGTCAATTGCTTTCTCTGCGCATTCATGGGATTGTTCAATGGCTGGTACGAATTGTACTATTTGCGGGTCTTTATTTCCTGTATTACACGTTGGTGACGGAATTGACTGCTCAGATCTGGTATAGCTGGGTGGCTAATCTTGTTTTGCTTGTTCTGTTTATTTTCTTAAGCAAAATACGCATGCAAGAGAAGGGGGCTTTCCTGGCGGATATCGCCAGAGAGCGGGATGCGCGGTTTAGAATCGTCTCGCTGATGCTAATTCGTGTCGTCGAAAGAAAACGGAAATCAACGCGGAAATATCCGCTTTTCTTCGGAAGGTCCCAACGCTTGTTCAAGGGCAGGGGGGCGAGCAACGGTATCGCGGATTTGTTAACGAAATCGTTTTTCCGAAACGGTACCCAGTGGAAGCAATCGATCCAATTCGTCGTTGTGATCAGCGGTGTCATGTTTGTCCTGCCAGGACCTCTGAAAATTACGATCTGGATTTTGGCAGCCTGTCTATTAGCTTTTTGGAGAAAATCCTTCTGCAAGGGTGAATTAACAACACCGTTCCTGACCTTGTTCACACTGCCCGATACAGTGAAGCATCAAGCCCTGCAAACGACAATTCCGGTTCTCGTCTTGCCAGCGCTTATCCTCATCAGTTTGTTTACGGGAATTTCCTTCTTCACTTGGTGGGGACCTATCGTGATGGTTGGGGCAGCATTCCCCCTTGCGTACGGGACTTCTAATGTGTTTACAAGCTGGTATTGAGTTCTAACAGAGAAAAAGCCATTTCATCTACGTTCAGATGAGATGGCTTTTTTGTATTACCAAGCGTAAGCTTGCGGCGCTGAACCGGGACCAGGGAAAATCTCGTCTAGCTTTTTCAATGTGGATTCATCCAGTACGATGTCCACTACGCGCAGTGTATTCTGGAACTGTTCAAGGGTTCGAGGGCCGATAATTGGAGCTGTCATCGCTGGGTGGACAAGTGTCCATGCCAAGGCTACATTCGCTTCGTTCTCGCCGAGCTCCTTGCATAACGCCGCGAAGGCTTCCAGCTTTGCACGGTGCTTATTCACATTCTCAGCGTTGCTTGCTCTTCGGGAGCCTGGGACAGGGTTCAAGGCATTGCCGCTTAACAATCCGCCATCCAGAGGGCTCCAAGCAATGACGCCAATGCCGAGTTCTTCCGCGGCTGGCAATACTTCAAGCTCCGGCAGCCTGCAAAGCAAGCTGTATTTGTGCTGCTCCGAAATAAGGCCAAGGAAATGGCGGGCTTTAGCTTCATATTGCGCTTTCACAAGATCGCGGCCAGCGAAATTGCTTGAACCGACATAGCCGATTTTGCCTTGGTTGAGAGGAACTTGGAAGGCTTCCCAGAGCTCATCCCACGAGACATTACGATCCACATGATGCATTTGATACAGCTCAATATGATCCGTTTGAAGACGGCGCAAAGAGGCATCCAAATGGCGGCGAAGCTTATAAGCGGACAGACCGGCATCCCGATTGGGACCGTCGTTCGCATCATGCATATCGCCATAAAACTTGGTGGCTAGAACCGTTTTCTCCCTGCGGTTGCCACCTTGTGCGAACCAGCGGCCGATAATTTCTTCCGTGCGTCCTGCATTCTCGCCCCAACCGTAAATATTAGCGGTATCGAAGAAGTTGATGCCTGCATCTAGTGCGGCATCCATGATGCGAAAAGCTTCCTGTTCATCTGTATCTACACCGAAATTCATCGTTCCTAAACATAATTGGCTGACTTTCAAGCCTGAGCGTCCCAAGTAACTGTACTTCATAGTTATCTCCTCCTGGTACAAGTTTCTATCCATTTAAATATAACCGATAAGAAGGGGCATCAAAAGTACGCACTTTTGATGCAGATAGTATGGAAAGTGTTATCTACTTACCTGGAAGTTAGTAAGCCTACTGGCTATCTATTCACGCTTAATAAAAAATTTAAAGACGCTATTTTTCAAATAGTCCAAAGAATAAAAAATAGGCTTATCGTTATCATCAAAATGGAGCTGTTTCAACAAAATGATCTCGCTGCCAAGCACCTCTATCGCGTTCTGATCCATTTCTTGGGAATTGTTTAATGCACAGATTTCCGTCATGGCATAAGCAATATGAATGCCCATCTTGCTTTGGAGAAAATCAAAAATAGCGCCCGAAAACTCCCCATCCAAATGATCTTGGACCAAGCTTTGTGGAAAGATATTATAATAAAACGCCACTTTGTTGCCATTCGCTGTACGCGAACGCTCCAGAATGACAACGGGTTCGTCAATGAGCAGTTGTTTTTTCCAATCTTCCTCCGGCTCACGCGTGTAGAGCTTGATGTCGGATTCGCTTTCCAGAAAGCCCTGATTTTTGATCATCTGACCGACACTTTGCAGTTTGCTGAGCGGATGGATAATGAATTCAGATCGCGTGTTGACATAGGTTCCAACGCCGTTTTTGCTGATGAGAACCTTTTCACGTTGAAGCATCTTAAGCGCTTCGCGAAGCGTTGGACGGCTTACTGCGAATTTCTTTGCCAGCTCGGGCTCGGAGGGAAGCTTTTCCCCTGGCTTGAGCTCGCCTTCGTTGATGCTTCTTTCGAGTTCCTCTTTGACCTTGAGGTATAGCAATTTCTTTTCCAAATTTCAGCGATTCCTCTCCGTAAATGTGATCGAATTCGGGTAAAGCATGCTCTAAATCTAATGCTGTCTGACAACTCAAGTGTATCACAACCTTGTTTTTTTGAACAACTATTATCTTGTCCTATTGCCCGAATACCTTGATAGACGGCGTTATCTACACAATTATTTAACATTAGATTCATTGACACTGCGAAGCGAAAGTCCCTATAATTTGAGATGTCAGACAGCATGAACGATATGCGGAGATGAGGAAAGGAGGCTTTCGCAAATGATGCGGAAATGATTCTGTACAGTCGATTTTCTGGCAGATGAGGGTAAGCATGACGGCTATTCTGAATTGAAAATAACTTCATTATCGGAGGGACATTATTTTATGAAGAAAATAGTTCTGAGTGTTATGACCGCACTTACATTGGTCGTTCCTTTCTTAAGTGGTGGCACCACGACACAAGCCGCAAGTTATTCGGATTTGGCTGCTCACTGGGCTCCGCAAATTTACCAAGATGTGAATGCCGATCTTGATGTAAGAGCTGACTTTATTACGAATTTCAACTACGACGGTGATTATCTGGCTCGAAACAACTGGGATAATCTGAACAACTACAATGAAAATGCCTATGTTTATTACAAGGTAGCAGAGACAACTACGCACTATTTTATTGAGTATGATTTGTTCCACGCCAGAGATGATGCTTACACAAGACCGCTTGATGCCCATGAAAATGATCTTGAAGGCTTGTTCCTTGTCATCAAAAAAGACGGATCTACCTATGGAACGTTCCAGTTGATGGAGACAATGGCGCATAACCAATGGTACGACTATACGAATGATCCAAGCATTACTTCGGGCTCAGACAACGTGGATGGCGGCGTGCTTTTTGACGGAAGTCACCCCAAAGTTTTCTGCCAGGCGAACGGACAAAGCCCAAGCGGCGGACATGGCGTGAAGGCCTATGATGGATCCAGTGCTCCCGGCGGGGATGGCATCGTCTATGACTACACAGGTACTGCTCAGTTTCCGACAGCGACATCCGGCAGCTATACGAACCACTATGGATATGCCTTAATCGAGTGGGGCGATCTTTGGAGCCGAAGAAATGATCCTAACATTTTTGCTTCATGGGGAACCTTTGCCGGTGATAATCACACACCTAACTCGGCCAACGCACCGTGGGGCTGGGATGATAGCGACGATGGTCCAGCTTTGCAAGGGATGAACTGGTCCGATCCGGCTCACCAAGTCGATGTGCATCTGAACGGTTTAGGCAATTTCTCACATAACTATGTGTTTAATCCCTACTATTCTCATAAAATCGTTCTGACCAACGCACAAAGCTTGGAAGACCGCGATCCGTTCGGCGGGAAAAGCGATATTTTTATCAAAGCCTATGTGAATGGTCAAGGTCAGACGGATGCAAGATTCTGGAAGAAAAATGATGCGCCGAAAAATCAATCATACAACATCATTTTTGGGGCTAACGATGCAGAGTTCGGGCCTAACTTCTCTGAAAGCTACAACACGGTTTATGTAGCCAAACCATCCAACACCAATGTGGAAATTCATGTTTATGATTCAGACGGAACCTCTGGTGATGATGATATGGGCTATGTCTCAGCCGTGATAGCACCGGGTAATACAATGACTTGGAACAATGCCGTGACCAGCAATGGACAGGCCAAAGTAACGGCAACCGTGACAGCTCAATAAATTCAATAAATAAGAGAGATAGATCTAATAGGAGGATGGACATGTTTTTTCAGAAACCAAAAGCGCGCGTTATGAGTTTATCCATGGTCACATTATTCGCAATCACTACCGTCTTATCGGGGTGCGGGACTGCCAAAAACACGCAGACAACGGCAGCATCAGCTGCTCCTGCAAGTGCGGCAAGCAGCGAAGCTGCCAAACCCTCGAAAGCTCCAGAGTCCAAAAAGCTGGTAGTCTATGCGGCATTAAATGAAGATGATATCGTCCAAATTAAAAAGAAGTTTCAAGAAGATACAGGGATTGATATCGAATATATCCGTCTAAATGGCGCAGGTGATGCCAGTACCCGCATTCAAGCTGAAAAAGCGAATCCGCAAGCAGACATTTTCGTCGGAGGGTCCGTTGAGTTTTACGAGCCTTTGGCTCAGCAAGGCTTGCTAGAGAAATACAGCTCCCCGAATGCCAAGGATATCGATGCGAAATTTAATGATCCGAAAGGCTTCTGGCAAGGCTGGTATATGGGCGTTCTGGGTATCGTGCTTAACAAAGATAGATTTCAAAAGGAGCTGGCTCCCAAAGGCGTCAAAGAACCAGCGACTTGGGACGATTTGTTGGATCCTAATTACAAAGGTCTTTTCCTTACATCCAATCCAGCGACAGCGGGTGGCGGCTACATTTTTATAGCGGATCAATTGTTCCGATTGGGTGAGGATAAGGGTTGGGATTATCTCAAGAAACTAAATGCGAATGTGCATCATTATACGCCGGCTGCAGGCGATGGCATTACGCTTACCGCTACAGGAGAATTCGTTGCCGCCATGTCTTGGGCTCATGATATTGTGAAATCCGCCAAAAAAGGTTACCCGATCAAAGTTATCGTTCCTGAGCAAACGGCGTTTGAAATCGGTGGCGTTGGTGTTGTTAAAGGCGGAGCGAACACGGAAAATGCCAAGAAATTCGTTGATTGGCTGTTAACGAAGCCGGTTGGAGAAATGAATACACAAATGTCCAATCGCTACTCTGTTAGAAAAGACGTTGCGCCTCCTGACGGCATGATCAAGATTGAGGATGTAAAGCTTGTTAATTATGACAGAGACAAGGCATCTTCGATGAAAGCCGATGTTGTGAAGAAATTTACAGAAATGACAGGCAAGTAAACCATTAAGTTTAAGTATCCAACAAAACATGACACCTCCTCTTGCCGCAAATCGGCCAGGGGCAGGTGCATGTTGATAACCGAAAGGTGTGGGGAGTGCTTGATTTCAACGACTATCAAAGACACCTGGGCAGAAATGAAGAAGTTAAGAAGCGAGCCTGTCTTAGCTATAGGTGTGGCAATTATCGTTCTAATTGCTTGTTATTTTGTCATTTGGCCTATTGTGAAGGTCATCAGTTTTTCTAGGTTAGAGGATTATTTGAAGCTCATTACGTATCCAAGGTGGTATCGCGCTGCCTGGCATAGTTTATTCATGACCGTGATATCGACGGTTTCCTGTACGATTGTCGCTTTTGTTTTTGCCTATACGATCACAAGATTGAAAGTTCCGTTTAAACCGCTCTTCCGTTTTATCACGCTGCTACCGATCGTGTCACCTCCGTTTATTGTAGCTTTGTCTTACATCCTGCTCTTTGGTGGACAAGGTATTATTTCTAAATATATTTTGCACGTTAAAATTGATATTTACGGCTGGCACGGCTTATGGCTGGTTCAGACGATGACCTTTTTTCCTTATGCGTACGCGGTTATTCATGGCGTGATGAAATCGACCTCCGTCAATTTGGAGTATGCGGCTTATAACATGGGAGCTACCCATTTCCAAGTATTCAAAAATGTTTTTCTGCCTTTGTGCAGACCGGGCTTGGCAGGCGGAGCACTGATTGCAGCAATGAACGTGCTGGCTGATTTTGGGAATCCAATGATTATTGCCGGCAATTTCAATGTCCTGCCAACGGAGGCTTATATGCAGATGTCCGGGTTATTTGATTTGAATTCGGCTGCCGTTCTTTCAACCGCTCTTTTGCTGCCGGCATTAGGCTTGTTCGTATGGAACCGAGTATGGGTTGGCCAACGATCCTACGTTACCGTAACGGGGAAGGATACATCTTTGGAGCATTATCCAATACCATCTGCGGTTAAATGGGGATTGTTTGCATGCTGCATGCTGATTACACTCATCGTACTTGCTGTTTACGGCGTGTTGTTTTATGGCGCATTTACGAAGACGTGGGGTTACGACTGGTCCTTCACCTTACAAAATATCCATTACGTTGAAGCGAAGGGCAGAGAGATTTGGAATAGCTTAAAATATGCTCTGCTCGCTTCATTGGCAGCTGGATTGTTTGCCCTTCCGCTTGCTTATATTGTTCAAAGAAAACGTATTGGCATCAACCGTTTGCTTGATTTTCTGGCTATCTTGCCTGGCGCTGTTCCGGGAATCTTTTTAGGACTTGGCTTCGCCATGGCTTTTAATGAGAAACCGTTCCTGCTTACGGGTACTTCACTTATCATGATTCTGGCGCTTATGTTCTGGAATTTACCTACCTGCTATAGTGCGAGTCTTGCAGGACTTCAACAGATCAGCGGAGCACTCGAAGAGGCATCGCTTAATCTGGGCATGAACAGCTTGGCAACGCTCAGAAGGATTGTGCTTCCGTTATTGAAAGGACCGTTCATTTCGGGAATCGTAGTGTCGTTTCTTCGATCAGTAACTTGTCTAAGCGTTATCATTTTTATTTATTCAGCGAAAACCTCTGTAGGCACAGTGTCTATACTTGGCTTGGTTCAGAACGGAGAATGGGGGAGTGCCTCGGCATTTACCGTTGTGCTGATTTCCATCGCCTTTGCTGTGTTGTGCATAGCTCAGTATTTTTTCAGGAAACAAGGGAAATCGATAGAACTTTAAGCGGAGGAAATCATGAAGACAGAAGAACCGATGATCCGAATTTCAAATGTATCCAAACGCTTTGGTGATTTCGAGGCGATTAGCCAAGTGTCGCTTGATATTCCTGTCGGCAGCTTCACTACGCTGCTTGGGCCAAGCGGCTGCGGCAAGACTACACTTATGCGTCTAATTGCCGGATTTTATGAGCCGGATGCCGGATCTATTTCGATACAAGGCAAAAACGTGAATGGATTGCCGCCGTTCAAGCGGAATACACCGTTAGTTTTTCAAGAGTATGCGCTTTTTCCGCATATGACCGTTCAAGAAAACATTTCATATGGCTTGAAATTGCAGAAGCTGTCCAAGCAAGAGGCCAAAGAGAAAGTAGAGGCTATGCTCAGCATGTTCGGGCTTCAGGGCTTGCAGGATAGACTGCCGAGAGCACTAAGCGGTGGGCAGCAGCAGCGTGTTGCCTTCGCCAGAGCGCTGATCATGGGGCAGCAGGTCCTGCTAATGGATGAACCCCTCAGCAATTTGGACGCCAAGATGAGAGTCGAAGTCAGGAATGAATTGAGAGAGTTGCAGCAGCGTTTAGGGATAACCGCGATTTTTGTCACACACGATCAGGATGAAGCTTTGTCGATCTCGGACCGGATTGCTGTATTCAACAAAGGCCGTATCGGCCAAGTCGGCGATCCATGGGACATTTATTTCAAGCCGGAAAGCAAGTTTATCGCCGATTTCGTGGGGACCGCCAATTTTATAGATGGTGAAGTAACGGCTTTTGAAGATGAGGATTTGATTGTAAAATGCGGTTCGGACGTGTTCAGGGTGCATCAGAGTCACACTTCCTTTCGCATAGGTGATCAGGTGACCTTAGTGATTAGGCCGGAATGCATCACAATCAGTGAAGATCCGGTTGCTGGGGACAATGTGTGGAGTGGCGAAATACAAAGGAGCAGCTTTTTGGGACGAATGATTCGATATTGGATTAACGCATCACCGCTGCAATGGATTGTAGATGATGCTAGTCCAAGCGTGAGAGGTTATCTGAAAGGGAACGTGTATGTGGGTTTGGATAAATATAAAATTCATTTACTGCCTTTCGAAAAATAGAAACATGCAAACTTACCCAAAAGAGGAGATTGGTAAATGAATAAAGCCAAAGTTCAGTTTCTTAATGTCGGTTGGGGTGACGCTCATCTGATTCAGCATCCTTCAGGCACCGTTTCATTAATCGACGGAGGGGATGGCACATTCTCAGATGAACAGGATCATCCCTTATTATGGATGAACCGGAATAAGAAGGATTGCTTGGAATGGTTGATCCTGACCCATATTCACAATGACCATCTGCAAGGACTCCTGGATATTGCGAAGGTTAAAATAGTCAAAAAGGCGATATTGCCCTACAAACCGTTCCTCCTTCCGCCAAAGCAGCTTGTTCAAGAGCAGGATGACAGCTTCGCAATGAGAGTTTATCTGATGTTAGCTTCCTATTTGGAGTTAATTGAAGTATTAGCCGAGCAAGGGACTGAAATAAAATGGCGTGACGAGTACGGATCTAACGCTGATTCCGTGATATGGTCGGAGGACGGCATTAGGCTTTCGCAGCTTTATCCGTGGAAAGGTGATTCATTGCCGGCTTACGAACGTTTAGCGAGCATTCTTCCTCATTTTAGCGCTGAAGGTAAAGAAGTGTGTGAAACCCTCATTGATTTCTTTGAATTATCGAACCATGATAGCTCGGTATATCGGCTCAGCGATGAGCAAGATTTGAAGTCGAGCGTGCTTTTTGGTGGTGATCTGTTGGAACCAGAGTGGGAGCGCCTCGCTCAGCGGACAGATATCAGCAGCCTGATATGGAAAGTATCGCACCATGGCATGCAGGACGGCTTTAATTCCCGCATTCTAGCCTGGATTAAGCCTGAGCACTGCATCATCCCTATTAGTCTGGAGCGGTCAATCCCTTTGCAAGAAGAGTGGAATGAACTTCGTTTGTGTACGAAGGCTACCCTGTACATGACAGGCAGCTTCGCTTCTGGGGAAAAACGCCAAATACATAGCGAAGGTATCTTAGTTGAAGTTGGTAATTAATTGGTGGGAAATGGAAGCTATGAGACTGGGGCGCAATCTATGCTAGGAAATAAATTCAGCCTTTTGCTTGCTTTTTCAGCGGGCTTGTTAGGTGTTACACAAGGAATGATCAATGCTTATATCGGCAAAATACAGGGCCAATACGGCATGATTATCGGTGTTTCGGCTGCGCAAATTGCGCTTGCCACTTTTTTATTATGGCGGGTCAAATCGGCTCCTCCCTTGCAGCAGCAGGTGATTCCATGGATGGGAATTGCAGGAATTATGGGAGTCTGCATCATGTTTGGGGTTTCCTATGCCGCAGGGAAAATTGGAACCCTTCCGGTTTTTGTTTTGATCATGGCCGGGCAGTTAATTGCTTCAACCGTTATCGATCATTTTGGACTCATGGGCGTCCCTCAAAGCCCTGTTAACTTTGCTAAATTAAGCAGCATACTGCTTATCATGACGGGGGTTTTGTGCTTAATCAAATCATCCCAATAAACCCATTTGACAGCTTGATGAGAGGAGAACATATGAATGAACAACTAGCGTACGAAGATGCTATCATGCAGGACGCAATCCGGTATGTCAAAGCAGCCGGTGGATTAATCATGGAACTCATGAAGAAACCTTTGCAAATTCAGGAAAAAAAGAACCAAGCCGATCTGGTGACCAAAGTGGATATGCATAGTGAACATTTCCTTCGCGATCAAATTTGTCGGGATTACCCGGATCACTGGATTTTATCGGAGGAAACCGATGGGGGGCGGGAGGATTCCCATCACATGCTGCTGGAGCCGCGCCAAGGATACGGATGGATTATTGACCCGATAGACGGCACAATCAATTTTATCCATCATCTGTCCCATTTTGCCATTTCCATAGGCGTCATGAAAGACGGGTGCCCGTTAATCGGAATCGTGTATAATCCAGTGACAGATGAGCTTTACTCGGCTCGGAAACACGGAGGCGCTTTTCTGAATGATCATCCCCTTCATGTCGGGCAGGAACAAGACATCTGCGAAGCCCTGTTGGCAACAGGATTTCAGGCCAAAGACTGGAAACCGAACTCCGTCGTTGTGGAGCAAATCGGACGGATGACAGGCAAGGCTCGGAGCGTGCGCATTTTGGGGGCAGCCAGTCTGGATCTTTGCCTCGTCGCGTCCGGAGGATTAACCGGATTCTGGCATGATGGACTGTATCCGTGGGATGTCGCCGCAGGTCTCGTCATCTTGCAGGAAGCGGGCGGCCAGATAACCAATGCGGCAGGAAAGCCTTTTGAATTAAGCGATACCACCTTGGTGGCATCGAATTCAGTGATTCATGAGGCTTTGATTTCTATTTTGCTTTGAAATGTTGGGGGGCAGCGAGCCGGCTAGAGAGGCAGTCTCACTGGCCAATCCGCCCCGGCGCTGCCCCGAGCGGGCGAAAAAAGCAGTCTCAGCTGCGAAAAGTGGCCTGGGTTGAGGGATAGAAGAGCGAGGCTGCCGAAAAGGCAGTCTCTTTGGCTTGCCTGCCCAGGACCCGCCCCGAGCGGGCGAATAAAGCAGTCTCAGCCACCAAAAGTGGCCTGAGCCGCGAAAAAGAAGAGCGAGCCTGCCGAAAAGGCAGTCTCAGCGGCGAATCCGCCGCCTCCCGGCCCCGAGCCGGCGAAAAAAGCAGTCTCAGCCCCCAAAAGTGTCCTGAGTCGCAAAAAAGAAGAGTGAGCCTGCCGAAAAGGCAGTCTCAGGGCGCAATCCGCCGCGTCCCGGCCCCGAGCCGGCGAAAAAAGCAGTCTCAGCCACCTCTAAACTGATTTTGCTCTTCCCAGATGCCTTGTGTATGCTCATGCAAACGGTAGCTCCTAATACACTTTGTTCCGCTTCCGGCGGGCTTGAGTAATCGTTTTTCAGTCATGGCTTTAAGAATGTCACATGATTTTTTTATACCAAAATGGAGAAGGTGGCTCACATAACTTGGTTTAATTACGCCGTTGCCAGAGAGAGCTAGGCGGATAATCTCGCTCTCAATGTGGTTGATGGTTATATCTGCTAACGTTCGTCCACTAAGGAATCGTCCCATAAATTGCTGCAGGATTTGTTCGCACATTCTGGGACGATCTTTAACGTCGTCGAAGGAAAAACGGAGGATCTTCCAGCCATCGATGATGAGATGGTTTTGGCGAATCCACTGATCAGCAAATTGGGTGCGGGTTATTTGTGTGGAATGAGGACCATAACCATCAATTTCGATAGCTAGCTTTAAAGCATGATGAAAAAAAGCGAAATCTAGAAATCGGGTGCCATCTCGGAAATCCTTGATTTCATACTCAGGATGCAGGTTGTTAAAGTTGCGGAATGCCGGCCACCAAACTTGTTGCAGAAATAGTTTTTCTCCGTGACCTAACCCTTCTTTAAGCTTCCGTAATCGTTCTCCTTTCCGCACAGCGAGATGCTGCACTAAGAAATTTTCAATAGCAAGTTGCCTGGCTTCATTCAACGGACATGCCTCCTTTAGAAATAAATAAGCCGCTCTTCGAGTTAAACAGCGAATGCTGACTCGAAAAGCGGCGTGTACTTCACAGCCGAATGATTCATGATATTCCTTTTGATCCTTAATTGAAAAAAAACATATCACAAGAAACAATTTAAAGATAGGTGCTTTTGTAAAAAATGGATGGATTCCATAGAAAAAAGAAGGTTTATATGGACTGTTTTTATGGAGTCAATAAGTCTCCTTGTAAGTTTTCGCTGCGTTGACAGAAGAACCGCACAACGATCTGGAAAGTTAATCTGGATCAGCTTCGCAAAATGAAGCCCTTGTCCACCAGCCTGACGTGTGGTTATAATGGGTTCACCAAGCCTATAAAGGAGTTACTTGCTGTTATGGATACTGCAAATCGGATCGCGATAGGGATACTCGGGCCAGAAGCGCTGGTGAATAAGGTACTGCATGTCATCACCTCATCATTTCCATCTTTTCATCCTGTAGCTAGAATATGCTCTGTAGAAGAAGCTTCAGCGGCAGCGGAACAGCTGTTAAGAGAAGTAGAGGTGCTCCTGATTACGGGACCGACACTGTATCGCAGGGTGAAGGAGCAGGTGATCACACCGCTGCCCGTGCATGTAATTCCACTGACAGACACCGGGCTGATCAGTGCGCTTTATCGTCTCAAAAGCGAACATTGGCACAGCCCCAGCGGGATTGTGTTCAGCGTTGATTCCTTCACCTCTTCTGCGATTGGGAGAATCGTTGCTGAAATTGGCGAGAAGCCCGCGAGCTTCCTTGTGTATGACGGACAACCTTATCCGCAGGCGGATGAGCTCGTGAAATTTCATGCGGAAGCTTATCGAGGTGGAAGCTCGCAAGCCGCGCTTACAACGGAAAGCGAAGTTGCGGAAGCACTGACCAGAGACGGAATCCCCTGTGAATGGATTAAGCCGACGGACCAGAATATCACCGTTGTGCTCGAGCGGGCCTTGTTGTCTACGGAAACCAGACGAAGCAAGGAAGCACAGATTCTCGTCGGAATGCTTAATGTGGATGATTTTGGCAAACGGCTGCAATTAAAGGGCTCTGAGCACGATATTCAGCGGTTTAAGCTGGATATTCACAGAAAGCTGATTGATTATGTAGAATCGCTGGATGGTTATTTGACACATCTGGGAGCAGATGAGTATTTATTTTTCACGACCCGGGGCATCTTCGAGCGGGAGACGGTTGGCTACAAAACAGTGCCATTAGCCCGAGAGATTTGGAAATCGCTGGGTTTGTCGCTAAGCATGGGGATTGGCTTTGGACGTAGTGCGAATGAAGCGGGCACACATGCGCGTTTGGCTCTTAGACGATGTAAGGAGGCTGGAGGCAACACTTGTTTCATTGTTCGTGAGGATAAAACGCTGATCGGACCGCTGGAAATGGCGGATTCGCTAAGCCGTGACTTGTCGGTAACCGACCCCGAGCTGCTGAAAAAAGCCGAAGATGCAGGAATGACCTCCGCCTATTTAAGCCGGCTGCTCACAACTGTGGCGAGGACAAGCAAGCTGGATTACGAGGTGCATGATTTAGCAGCTATTCTTGGAATTACGGTGAGAAGCACGCACCGCTTGCTGCTGCAATGGATGGATCATGATCTAATTACCATAGCTGGTTCTGTGAAAGTGCCCAAGGGAAGGCCGAAGCAGTTGTTTCATCTCTCTTTTTTGGAAAATGTGTAGCCCCAAAAGCGCAAGTCGATACCGCTAATGTCAAAAGCCCGAGCTAGGACAGAGGCGGTTTTTATGCCACATTTAAAGACGATTAATAGATTTGTCTTTTATATATTTGGCAAGTTATACTTTCATCAGAATCGATTATTTGCAATGGATGAGAGGGGTAACAGATGATGAGAACATTGGCAGATTTGGAACAAGTAATGGCGGAGCCATCGGCCGAGTTAATAGCATTTATGCAGGAATTGGACGGGGATATTATGCTTCTGGGCGTTGGTGGCAAAATGGGACCGAGCCTCGCAAAGCTAGCTATGAATGCAATCTCAGCGGCAGGCGTCAAGAAAACCGTCTATGGGGTGTCACGTTTCTCTGAAGCGGGATTAAAAGACGAGCTTCAGTCCTATGGCATACAAACCATTGCCTGCGATCTGCTTAACGATCAAGCTCTACAAGAGCTTCCTGATGTCAAAAATGTCATTTACATGGCAGGTACGAAGTTCGGTACGACAGGCAAGGAGCATTTTACATGGATTATGAATGCGTATTTGCCAGGGCGGGTAGCGGAGAAGTTTCGCGACTCCCGTATCGTCGTGTTTTCGACAGGCAATGTCTACCCATTCACCCCAGTATCTTATGGCGGAGCGCATGAAGCAATTGCTCCAGCACCAATCGGAGAATATGGTCAATCCTGCTTGGGTCGTGAGAGAGTGTTCGAGCATTATAGTCAAAAGAACGGAACGCCAGTCCTTGTGTACCGCTTGAACTATGCCATTGACCTGCGTTACGGAGTTCTGCTGGAGATTGCAAAGTCCATTAAAGAGGGGCGTGCCATTGATTTATCCATGGGGCATTTCAACTGTATTTGGCAAGGGGATGCGAATGAAATCGCGATTCGTTCCTTGCTTGCGACACAAAGCCCAGCCAATTTCTTGAATGTGACCGGACCTGAGACGGTTTCTGTGAAATATGCAGCACAGCAGCTAGGGCAGCGCTTGGGCATTGAACCGCAGTTCGTTGGCGAGGAATCCGAAACCGCATTATTGAGCAATGCTGCGAAGAGTATGAAGCTGTTTGGCTACCCGCGGATTTCGCTTCTACAAATGTTTGATTGGGTTGCGGAATGGCTTCAGCATGGTGGAAGCATGATCAATAAACCAACACATTTCCAAGAAAGAGAGGGGAAATTCTAAGCATGGCGACACGACGGGAATTAACCACGCAGCAGCACATCGCGCTTCATGACGGGCTTGTTATTCCGGCACATCCCCTTGCTTTGGATGAGAACCGGCAATTGGATGAGCAAAGTCAGCGGGCATTGTCTCGTTATTATACAGCAGCAGGTGCAGGCGGCATCGCAGTAGGTGTGCACTCTACGCAATTCGAGATTCGCGAGCCGCAGCACAACTTGTTCGAAAAGGTGCTGCGCATGGCATCGGAAGAGGTTGATCGTGCTGGACTGACACGTCCTTTTATCAAGGTTGCCGGGATTTGCGGCCCGACAGAACAGGCGCTGCATGAAACGGATATCGCGATTGAGCTGGGGTATGACACAGGGCTGCTTTCGATGGGGGGCCTTGGTCATTGGAGTGAAGCGCAAATATTGGAGCGTACAGTCAAAATTGCAGAAAAAATACCAGTGATCGGCTTTTATTTGCAGCCTTCTGTTGGTGGCAAGGTGTTTAGCTTTGACTTTTGGAAAGAGTTTGCGAACATTCCAGGCATCGTTGCAATAAAAATGGCGCCATTTAACCGCTACCAAACGATTGATGTCGCTCGTGCCGTTTGCTATTCGAGCCGTCGCGATGAAATCGCCCTCTATACAGGTAATGACGATAATATTGTCAATGATCTATTGACCGTATATCGGTTCCAAGTTGCAGGCCAATCCGTGGAGAAACGCATTGTCGGCGGCCTCTTAGGCCATTGGGCGGTTTGGACACACAAAGCGGTTGAACTGCTTGAGGAAGTGAAGAAAGCTAGACAGAACGAGTCCATCTCTTTGGATTGGCTCACTCGGAATGTAGAGGTTACGGATACGAATGCTGCGTTTTTCGATCCGGCGCATGCTTTTGCAGGCTGTATCCCTGGGATTCATGAGGTACTGCGTCGACAAGGGTTAATGAAAGGTACGTGGTGCTTGAATCCGCATGAGCAGCTGTCCCCAGGACAATCCGAGGAAATCGACCTGATGTACCGTGATTATCCGCACTTGCATGATGATGCGTTTGTGAACAAGCATTTGGCTGAATGGTTGGAATAATGGAGGAGATTGCGTGCGGTTTAAAGACGTATTTTCGATCATTGGACCTGATATGATTGGACCTTCCAGCTCGCATACCGCCGGAGCTGTGCGAATCGGATTAGCTGCACGTCAATTGTTCGGCAGGCTGCCGCAGCGCGCTGAGCTTTATCTGTATGGCTCCTTCGCTGAGACTTATCAAGGCCATGGAACAGATGTTGCGCTGGCGGCTGGACTGCTCGGCTGGGGAACGGATAATGAGCGGATTCCGGATGCGTTAGCTGCGGCCGAGGATCTAGGGGTGGAACTGGTTTTTATTCCATCGCAAGGCATTGTCGGACATCCCAATACTGTAAGGATCTGCTTGAAGGCAGAAGGGATAGCAGATTTGAGTGTGCTAGGTACTTCAATCGGTGGCGGAAATATTGAAATTGTCGGAATTGATGATTTCGATGTACGCTTCTCAGCCAGCTTTCCGACTATGGTCATTACACATTCAGACCGTGCGGGAATGCTTGCTGAGATTACCTCCTGTTTTTCTCAAAACGGTGTGAACATAGGCTCTATGGATGTTGACCGCCGAAGCCGCAGCGGTGAAGCGCTGACAGTCATTGAGGCGGACAGCAGCTTTCCTGAGGAGCTAGTGCAAGCGATATTAGAAATAAAAGCGGATCTGTCCATACGTATCCTAGATCTTTCGTGATCGGTTATGACGATTAAAAAGGGATAATCAAGCCCAGGAGGTTATATGAGATTTTCCCATCTGCATGAATTAACTGCGCTTTGTCTGAAAGAAGGGAAGCCTATCCACCAACTGATGACGGAGGAGCAGGCGCAGGAATCCGGGCGTACTCTGAAGCAGGAAACCGATAAAATGCACAGCTATTATCTGGTCATGAAGGATGCCGTGAAACGCGGACTGACGCGGGATACGTTGTCGCGAAGCGGTCTCACGGGCAATGATGCCAAACGTGCGATGGCCCTAATTGAAGTACAATCCAGTCTCTTGGGGCCGATTTCCAGCAAAGCCCTTGCTTATGCGCTTTCCGTATCTGAGGTCAATGCCAGCATGGGCCGGATCATTGCTACACCTACGGCTGGTTCTTGCGGCGTTATTCCTGGTGTTTTTCTTAGTGTTCAAGAGCATTTTGGCTGGAGCGATGACCGCATGACTGAGGGATTGTTCACTGCTGGCGCACTTGGCTATATCATCGCCAATCGTTCGTTTGTGTCCGGAGCCGAAGGCGGGTGCCAAGCGGAAATTGGCTCCGCCGTGGCAATGGCGGCTGGCGCGCTGACTGAATTGCGCGGCGGGACGCCAGAGCAAGCTGTTCACGCTGTAGGCTTGGCGCTGAAGAATTCGCTTGGTTTGATTTGCGATCCTGTAGGCGGACTCGTTGAGATTCCCTGCATCGTCCGCAATGGCTTCGGGGCTGTTTCGGCAATCACCGCTTCGGAGATGGCGATCGCAGGCATTCGCAGCGTCATTCCGTCGGATGAGGTCATTGGCGCGATGCTCGAGGTCGGCGGCAGTATGCCGGACAAATATCGTGAAACCACTAAGGGCGGTTTAGCAGCTACGCCAACAGGAACTCGCATCATGCAGGAGCTATATGGCAAAGGAAAGTCCAGCCGTGAGAAATCGGAGACAGAAACGAAGCAGCCGGTTGCAGGAGAGGGTGATCTCAAATGAACAACAGTGGGAATAAGCAGCAGCAATCCCTTAAATCGCTGCATGCTGAAGCACAAGCCATTAGCTATGATATAGTGGCATTCCGCAGATGTCTGCATGAAGAGCCCGAGCTTAGTTTGGACGAGGGAGAAACAGCCCGGAAAGTAGCGGATCAGCTGCGTTTGTTAGGCCTTTCTCCACGCATGGGGATTGGTGGCCATGGCATTATCGCGGACCTTATTTATAGCGAAGACGGACCAACAATTGCTTTGCGCGCTGATATGGATGCCCTTCCTATCCAAGAAGAGACGGGTCTATCCTTCTCGTCCAAGCGGCCAGGTCGGATGCATGCCTGTGGACACGACGGACATACGGCAATGTTAGTTGGCGCGGCTAAGCTGCTGACGCAGTGGCAGGTTCCGCTTAAGGGGCGCATTCGGTTGTTGTTTCAAGCAGCGGAAGAAATCAATGCTGGAGCCAAAGCCCTGATTGCCGGCGGCGCCTTAGATGGCGTTGACGAAATTTACGGTTTGCATAATTTGCCAACGCTGGCAAACGGAATGGCTGCTACACGCCAAGGGGCGTTGATGGGCTCCGTCGACCGAATTGAGATCGAACTTACCGGCAAGGGGGGCCACGGTGCAATACCAGATCAAAGCATTGATCCGATCGTTGCGGCGTCTGCCATCGTGATGGGCTTGCAAACGGCTGTAAGCCGTGAAATTTCGCCGTTCGAGCCAGCTGTTGTGACGATTGGCAGCCTGCAAGCCGGCGAAGCGAACAACGTAATTCCCCATCGAGCTGTTCTGACGGGAACGGTCCGGACATTCGCCAAATCAACGCAACTGGGTATGGAGATGAGGCTGAGCCGAATTATTCGCTCGATTGCAGAGGCTTATCGCTGTGAAGTGGAGATTCGGTACGTGGAACAAACGCCAGTGCTGACGAACCATGATCAGTGCCTGCGGCATGTGGAATCCGTGATTGATCAAATGCTCCTTCCCGAACAGCGGGTCCAAGCTGAACCGACCATGGCTGGAGAAGATTTCTCCCTTTATCTCGAGAAGATCCCAGGTTGCTTCTTTTGGCTTGGTTCCGGTCCGAAGGAGAATGCCGATCAAGCGTTTGGGCTCCATCACCCCAAATACACACTTCATGAAGAATGCCTGCCTATCGGCGCTGCGCTGCTAGCAGGGATTGCAGTCAGCAGATTGCAAAAAGGTGTCTAGATGACCGTATCGTAAGCGTTCATATCATTCCATGTGCTAGATTGTGCATGGAATTTTTTGCTTTCGGGAAATTCATTGTATGGTAACATGGAAAGTGTTTATAGCACACTATTATAAAAGTACGTAGCTCAGGAGGCACTCATGGAATCAACTGCACGTTTGCAAGGAAAGCTTGCTCTTGTAACAGGAGCTTCAAGAGGACTTGGACGGCATATCGCTGTATCATTGGCCTCCGCGGGGGCTGTCGTCGCAGTAAACTATGCGAATAGCCAGCAAGATGCTGAAGAAACGGTAAGGATGATCACAGTTAACGGCGGCAAAGCCCAAGCCTTTCGCGCTGATGTAACAAGTGAGAAGGAGGTCCTCGAGCTTGTTCGGCAATCCGAGCAATATTTTGGCATCGGGATTGATGTGCTTGTGAATAACGCTACAGGGCCACAGCCAATGCTTTCTATCGAGGATAGTACGTGGCAAACGTACTTGGATCAGCTTGATTTTTTCGTCAAAGCACCGCTGCTTTTAGCTAAAGCGATTCTCCCCGGCATGAAGCAAAGGGGACAAGGGAGCATTATTCATATCGGCAGTGAGGTCGTTCAAATCGGCAATGCCAACTTTTCCAGCTATGTCACAGCCAAGGCAGCAATGGTCGGAATGACCCGATCTTGGGCTAGTGAGCTTGGCCCACAAGGCATACGTGTGAATCTGGTTGCGCCCGGATGGATTCCCGTTGAACGCCATGAAGGCGCTGAAATCAATGACTATCAGGCCGCAGTACCGCTGCAGCGAATGGGGGAACCGACCGATATTGCCAATGCAGTCGTCTTTTTTGCATCGGATGAGTCTAGATTCATCACAGGACAATGCTTGTCGGTAAACGGTGGTAACACGTTCGGCAGCTGACGGATCGAAATCCTATGATAGGGAAGTGCAGAAAGGAGTTGGCGATTATGGCAAGCATCGTATGTGTGACAGGAACGGATCGCGGAGTGGGCTTGGCGTTGACGAAGCTGCTGCTGGAAGCAGGTTGCTGCGTCTATGCAGGGAGTTATTTACCGGCCAATGAAGAACACGAGCGTTTGGCAGAGAAATATCCTGGAAAGCTTCATAGCTTTGTATTGGATATAGGCAGTGATGCGAGTGTAAAAGCTGCTGCAGAGCTTATTATGAAACAAACCGATGGCTTGGATTTGCTGATTAACAACGCGGGAATCCTTGGCGATATTAAGGGAACGATTGAGGATGAATTAGATTTTGAGGACATGCAGCAGGTGTTTAATGTAACTGCCTTAGGTGCTATCCGCATGGCGAATGCATTATTCGAACCGATCATGAAGGGCGGCAAATTCATCGTTAACATCTCCTCCGAAGCAGGGAGCATCGGTCAAAGCTATCGTGAGTCCTGGTATGGTTATTGCATGGCGAAGGCAGCGCTTAACATGGGTTCTTCCATTATTCATAACAAAATGAAAAAGGATGGCGGCCGCGTGCTGCTCATTCATCCGGGATGGGTGCAAAGTTATATGAGTGGCACATTGGACACCTCGGCCAGATTCACAGCGGATGAAGCTGCGGCTCATATCGTGAATCGCATTGAAAGCTGTAAGCACGTAATCCTTGATAAACCGCTCTACGTAGAGGCGCACAGCGGCAATGAAATTCCTTGGTAATCTAAATACGAAGGGAGTAGCGGAGAATGTCTACTAAACCGCAAGTCTTACTAGTAGGAGATCAAACGGATGCTCCATGGCATCCTTTAGAGCCGGCTCAACGGCAGTTAGAATCAATTCTTGGTCAGGAGTACGAGCTTGTTGGTACGGAAGATTATGAGAGTTTTGCTAAGCTGGGTCAGGAGAACCAACTGGAGGCATATAGATTCTGCCTGTCCTATACGGACTGCTGGAATCGCAGTTTAACGCGGGAACAAACGGCGGGAATCCTTCGTTATGTCGCGGGCGGAGGTGGACTGCTGGTTATTCACAACGGCGTTTCCTTGCATAACAACTATGAGCTGCTTCAAGTTATCGGCGCTAAGTTTACAGGACATCCTCCCTATCAATCATTGACCTATTCGGCCTCCATAGCGGACCATCCTTTGCTTGAAGGCGTAGAGAGCTTCACGGTGGACGAGGAGCCGTATATGTTCGAATTCGATCTGTTTACCAAGAAAACAGTCTTTCTTGAATATGAATACGAAGGCCGCAAGTACCCTGCTGCATGGGAAAGCAGCTATGGACTGGGCAAAGTCGTCTATCTTCAGCCAGGCCATCATGCTCCTTCGTTTGAACCAGTTTCGTATCGGAGACTGGTGTTGAATAGTGCTCGTTATGTAGCTGAACGCGGTTAACTCAATAAACGAGCTTATCGAAGCCGTCTCCGAATCAATTGGGGGGGCGGTTTGCGGCAAGCGAATCTACTGAATTCCAAATGAGTTCGGCTGAGAATAACTTCTTTTGAATCTACGAGAGGGAACTCTGTTCCTCTATTCGTGATCCAAACAGCTATTTAGCTAGTCAGACGGAACTGCGGTACGCTAATTTGTCTAAATTGCTGGGATTTCGCAGTAAAGTGGGGAAATAAGGGATCGTACTTCCCTTTCAGCTGCAAATATCGAATTCTGAGCCAATTAGCGGATCATAGTTCCTTTTCGTAAGGAAATGCCGAGAATCTTCTCATTCATTATTAAAAAAATTCTTTCCATTGATCTAGCAGGCTAATTTTTATTATAATAGTCGTATTCGGAACCGAGGGAGTTGGTAAAGATGGCAATGAAAGATTGCCGGATTGGCACAGTCTCATGCAAAGCCTACTTTAGAGGCGATACTTTGCATGGGCGCAATGTGAACGACAATTAATCGCCCATTACGCATATTTCGTTTCTAATAGTGGCTTTGCACCTTATTTCATTCATTTATCCATAAATAAGGGGCTGAACCAATATGTGTGATCCATTTATTAGAAACCACCAATATAATTTTATTAAAAAGCAAGCCGATTCACTGCTGAATGCTATTCGGACCAATGCCGATTCCAAAGTGCTGGCATCGCTAAGATATTTTACAGAAACTAAACTTGATGAGCTGTTTCCGCTTGCCACTGAAGGGCAGAAACAAATGCTCAATCGTATTTCCACATTAGAAAAAGCGGATGATTTCCAACAGTATATCAAGGCGTTAGAGCCCTATATCATTGGATTTCCCCAAGCAACAGAGAAGCAGCTCCTTAAACTGTTTCCCAAGAATAAGAAACTTAAGCTTCCTGACTTGTCAACCATCGACCATCGTTATGTAACCTATCTGAGTTGGATGGATATTGCTACGAATAAATTGTTCATGGTCTATCATGCCAATGGGCAATTCATTGGCATTGAAGGCAGAGCTACGCCTACCAATAAGAAAAGTTTTTGTTTTGTTTGCAATCGGTATGAGGAGCTTGTATTATTTTCGGCGACCTCCAAAATACGGCCACCCAAGTCTTCGCCTGATTATTATAAAACAGTGGGCAATTATTTATGTATGAATAGCGCGGATTGCAATAAAAATATCTCCGATATTTCAGCTTTAGAAAAATTTATTGATTCGGTCAACGGATAGACCGCTCAACCTCGAATTCCACTTTTGTGGATTCGAGGTTTTTTCATGTGTGTTACTTAGGTAATTTTAAGCAAACATTTATCCAAGTTTCAGCTTGGCTTCAAATTTTGTTCATATTTGAAAAGTAAGATAGGGGTTGTACGAAAAGAGATAGGAGTGATTATTCAATGAAGGTGAATATGAAAAAAATGGCGGGTATTTGTGTACTGGTTCCTGTCTTACTAACGGGATGCGCGAGCGGCAGTCAGCCAGCAGATGGCAAAGCAGCAGCGGCAGCGAGCACGACACAGCCTGCGCAGAATCAGGATCAAGGCACCAAAGCTTCTCCGAACGCTGCGAACAATGGGGCAAACCGGCCAGCTATGAGCACGGAGCTGCGTCAAATGTTCAGTACGATGCAGACGCTCCTTATGCTTGATAAAGCCGATGGCCTAGCGATAACGAAAGATCAAGCGCAGGTCATGCTGCCTGTAGCCGAGGAAGCTGTTACCAAAGGTGAACTCACGGATGACAACAAAACTAAGCTGCTGGAGAAACTGACAGACGCTCAGAAAAAATTCGTCGAAGACGCAGCGACACGCATGAATAACCGCGGCAACGGAAACGGTGGCAATGGTGGGCCTAATGGCGGCACGAATGGGGAGAAAGGCAACGGAGGAGGCAAACGCGGCAATGCAGCGGGAGATCCTGCGAAAACGCCTGCGGCGAGCGCGAAACCGGACGCTTCAAGCGGCAGCAGCACCGGCACAGGCAATGAGCAAGCACCTGCCAAAGGGCAAGGAGATGGCAAAGGTCCAGCTGGCAACGGTGGCGGAAACCGCGGCTTTGGCGATCCAGGTAAGCAACTGGTAGAGCTGCTGCAAACCAAGTTGAAGTAGAAGGCTACATAAGGCCGCCTCAAAGGGATGGACAAAGTTGATGATTTGTAAGTCTGGGAACTAAGATTTCTTCATGTAGACTCAGCTTCTCGCCTGTTATACTCAGCTTAAATAAGCAAGCAAATCAAGGATAAGGCGGAGGAACAGAGATGAAGCTGAGTTTACAGACGTATAGATCGAAATTGATGGGCTGCTGGATTGGCAAAAATGTCGGTGGCACCCTAGGGGCTCCATTTGAATGCAAGCGTGGCGTATTTGAGGTTGATTTTTACACCCAAGAGTTAAATGGAGAGCCCTTGCCTAATGATGATTTAGACCTCCAGCTTGTGTGGCTGAATGCTGTGGAGAAGTATGGCCGCAATGTGACGGCTTCTATATTGGGCGAATACTGGCTTTCCTATATTGTCCCGAACTGGGGCGAATACGGTGCAGGCAAAAACAACCTCAGACAAGGAATCGTTCCCCCCTTATCAGGCTATGTGGACAATGTTTACCGCGACAGCAACGGCGCCTACATTCGCTCGGAAATTTGGGCGTGTCTTGCCCCGGGAAATCCCGATATTGCGGTCAAATACGCTTATGAAGATGCGATTGTTGATCATAGCCATGAAGGCGTATATGCGGAAGTGTTCTTTGCTGCCATTGAGAGCGCAGCTTTTGTGGAAAGTGACAGAAATAAATTGATCGAGATCGGCTTGTCGTATATTCCTGCGGAATCCGGTGTTGCCAAAGGTGTGGCATCTGCGATAGATGCATATAAAAAAGGACTGACTTGGCAGGAAGCACGCATTCAAGTGATGACGGATGTGCCAGGCAGCTTCGGGATTCTGGGGATGAATACGGAGGATTTGCCGCAGGACGTTCCGATTGGCAAGATGGGTTATGATGCGCCGAGCAATGTGGGGATTACGCTCATAGGCTGGTTGTATGGCGAAGGCGACTTCGGCAACAGTATTTGCATTGCCAATAACTGCGGGGAAGACACCGACTGCACGGCAGCGACGATTGGCTCGATTCTGGGCATTATCGGCGGGGCTGAAAGTATTCCAACCAAATGGACGGATCCTATCGGGGATAGCATTAAGACGCTGTGTCTTAATTTGGGCGATCAGGGTCTGCGCGTTCCGAAAACTGTCGTTGAATTGACAGAACGGATTTTGCGTTTGGCGCCTTCGTTCTTGGGCAGTGAGCTTTGCGATGTGCTTTCAGGAGCGGAAGGGTATACGATTGCGATGAAAGAAGGCGCTCAGTTGCAAAGTCAGCCAATGCGCGTGAATGCTTGGCTGAATCGCAGCTTCGCGGATAAGCTGGAACAAAGTCCTTTCCAAGTCCCTTACGATTTCACGATCTTCTCAGCGATAGTTGATTATCAGGAAGCGCCATTTGTTCAGGATGGAACCGCTAAGAAGATTAAACTGATCATCGACAATCAGTTGTTTATGCAGCAATGGCTGCAGATCAAATGGCATTTGCCGGCTGAATGGAGCATCTCGCCAGGCCCGAAAGTTGCTTCATCGCTGGAGAACTACCACTGCAATGTCGGCAGAACAGAGCTTGAATTCACGATCTATCCTCAAGGCTTGCAGGAAGCCAGATATGATCTCATTGTCGAAATTACTTCGCAAGGCCGGCCGACGAAAGGACTCATTCCGATAGTGCTTATGAACGGGGTACCGAAGGCTAATAGTTAAGTTTTGTTGCTAAATCTCATATATCTCGAAATTGCTGGGGGCTTATGCCTTCCAGCTTTTTGAATATCCGGGAGAAATAATACGGATCCTGAAAGCCAACTTCCTCTGCAATATCGCGAATCATACATGAGGTGCTGGTGAGCAGATGCTTCGCTTTTTGGATTTGCAGTTGATGAACATAGGAACCGATGGTCGTGTTTGCGTACTTTTTGAAAATTTGGCATAAATATTCGTAATTATGATGCAGGGCCTGCTCCAAATCTTCACTGGAGGGATTGGTCGTGTACGTTTCATCCAACAGATTCACGAGCCGGCGGTAGAGCAAAAAAGTAGAAGAAACTTCGGCTTGCAAGTCCTTTTGGTCCAAAACATCTTGCGCAAGCAACTCCAGGATTTGCCCCAGCAGCAGCGTAGCGCGATAGCGGAAATATCCCTTAGGAACATGAAATTGCTGATGTATTTTCTCAAAAAGGCCAAGCAGCTCATAGCGATTAAACGGCTTGCTTTGCCGTGGGAGCAGTAGAAAGTCCATGTAACTGTCCGAATGGGATGTGCGGAGATCTTGCATAGCTGGGATGACCGCAGGATAGCGCTCAGCCGCGTCTTCTTTATGCAGGATCAACCCAGGCTCCGCAGCAAACTGCACCCAATAGAAACCGCTTTGCGCACCAATGGGCTTCCAGCAGCCATGCTTTTCCCACGGCATTAACAGGAATGTCTCACCGCTTCGCAGTTCCAGCCGCTCCTCGCCCACCTCTAAATAAACAGGTCCTTCTGTGACCATAAGCAGCTCAAAAAAAGGATTGGATTTCGGCCCGGCGAAATGTTCATTGCCAACTAATTCTGAAATCCATTTGACATCCAGTCTGGCTAATCGAGACAGCAGCAAATAATCCATACAGACACCTTCAATTTCCCAAGTTTCGTTTGAAGCCTTTTTATTATAGCATAGCCCAAGCCAGGCATTTGCCACTATCTTTCGTGGGCTGGATTTGTCGAAATTCCCACAATCATGAGAAGGTTTTTGGCCTTGAATCTTGAAATAATCAGTAAGCAAAGGTATACGAAGCAAAGATCCGAGTAGTATGATGATAAGGGGAAGATGAGACATGCCTGCAATCCAGGAGCCTATTGGCTTTTGTAAGTTATGAAATCAAAGGGTAATCCAGTTATAAATTTATGATGAGAAAGGAAGCTTACTATGGAATCCAATATGTCAGCGTGCTGCTCAGCAAGCCGCAATACAACTGCGCAGGTGCAGCAATCCCAATCCCCCGATGTTCAGATCGAGCCAAAGAATGATGCCCCAGCATCAAACAGGGACAACATGATTTTGTTAAATGGCGGTACCTTTCTGATGGGGACAGATGATCAGGAAGGCTTCCCTTCGGATGGCGAAGGTCCGATCCGTGAAGTCACGCTTAAGCCTTTCTATATAGATCCCTGCGCGGTAACGAACGCGGAGTTCAAGCAATTCATAGAGCAAACAGGGTATAAGACGGAGGCGGAAGCCTTTGGTTGGTCTTTTGTTTTTCATTTGTTCGTGTCCGAAGCAACAGCTCAAAATGTGAAAACGACCGTCCAGCAAACACCTTGGTGGTGGGTAGTGGAAGGTGCGGATTGGCAGCATCCGGAAGGTCCCGATTCCGATCTTGCAGAGCGCATGGATCATCCCGTAATTCACGTATCTTGGAACGATGCCATGGCGTATTGCAAGTGGGCTGGGAAACGGCTGCCGACAGAAGCAGAGTGGGAATTCGCTGCTCGCGGCGGCTTGGCCAAAAAGCGCTATCCTTGGGGAGACGAGCTGAAGCCGGGCGGCAAGCATATGTGTAATATTTGGCAGGGGAAGTTCCCTGATAAAAATAATAAAAGTGACGGCTATGCCGGAACTGCGCCTGTTCGGGCATTCGAGCCTAATGGCTTCGGCTTGTATAATGTATCGGGCAATGTTTGGGAATGGTGTTCTGACTGGTTCAGCCCAACGTATCATGCCAAAGGCAAGCGAGACAATCCTTCCGGTCCGCCGAAAGGAGAAGCGCGCTCGATGCGAGGTGGTTCCTACCTCTGTCATCGTTCTTACTGCAACAGGTATCGTGTGGCAGCCCGCAGCAAAAATACACCGGATAGCTCCACGGGGAATATCGGTTTCCGGTGTGCTGCTGACGTTACTATTTCATAGGGGTGTAAAGGTGGTTGGATAACGTTGATTAGATGCAAAAGTTGTTCGAAAATGACGGAGCTTCAAATGCAGCGCTGCACCCATTGCGGCGTCATTCTTTCCTATTCCGTAGCGGAGAAATTCGATATGTTGGCGGAATCTGTTGAAAATGCTTTGAAGAAGGAACTGGAAGAAAGAAGAAAGCAGAAGCATTAGGGATGCACACAACCTCAATTTTCATGACGAATGGAATTGAGGTTAAACACATAACGACTGAAAAGGGGTTGATCAAATTTGTTAGTTTCTTCGTTAGCGGCTGTACTTACTTCCGGTGTTATTTTGGTGCTCATCATGCCATGGATTAGGCGGCTGTCTGTTGCCATTGGGGCTGTAGCTGTTCCCAACCACCGGACGATGCACGACAGCATTATGCCTCGGCTGGGAGGGCTGGCGATATTCCTTTCATTTATGTCGGCAGTCGCTATATTTTACTCGAAATTAGTGCCTGCGCTTCCCGGATTCTGGGCTCTGCTCATCGCTGCTTGTGTCATTGAGCTGGTGGGGGTGCTTGATGATGTCTACACGTTATCGGCCAAATGGAAAATGTTAGGGCAGCTGATTGCTGCCGCGATCGTAGCGTTCTCGGGTTTCACGATTGACCAAATACATATTCCATTTGCTTACGATATTTATTTCCCAGGCTGGTTCTCTATCCTGTTGACCATTTTCTGGATTGTAGGATTAATTAATGCCTTGAATTGGATCGATGGATTAGATGGTCTTGCCACAGGGATTGCCGGCATTTCTTGTCTCTCTCTCGGCATCATTGCTGCTATAACCGGCAACATTCCTGTTTTGATTATCAGCTTGACGCTGCTAGGGAGCTTGGCTGGATTTTATTTGTTTAATTCTGAGCCTGCTTCGATTTTTATGGGCGAGTCCGGCTCTGCATTTCTTGGATTTGTACTAGCTGTTTTATCCATTCTGGGGTTCAAGCAGGCTGTATTCGTTTCTTTTATTATTCCTTTGCTCATACTGGGTGTTCCCATTCTGGATACGCTGCTTGCTATGGTAAGGCGCGGATTGCAAGGCCGCCCTCTGTATGAGGCAGACCGCGGCCATGTCCATCACCGATTGACGGATCTTGGCGTTAGCCGCCGGAGCACGGTGTATACGCTATATGCGGTTTCAGCCTTCTTGGGTATTTGCGCCATAATACTGACCAAAGCATCCAATTCAGGGATTACGCTTGTGATGCTGTTATTGTTGGTCGCCTTATTGATTCTTGCTGGTGCGCAATTAGTGGGAATTATGAAAGGCAAGCGTTCCTTTTATCAAGTATTTCGGAAATTAAGACGCGTTCGTGATGAGAAATAACGTTTGGGATGATCCGTTTCGTCTGAAGAAACGACTATGGTATGCAGCCCTTGTCCTGATAACGATAGGTTTGGGCTTAAGCTCTAGAAAGTTCTCGCATGTATTGCCAAGTTTCATTGCCAGCCATGCAGGTGATATGCTCTGGGCGAGTATGGTCTACTTCGGTTTTCGATGTCTATTCGTGAAGAAGAGCCTTATTTGGGCTGCTGCGTTGAGTCTGATTTTCAGCTATGCCATTGAATTTAGTCAGATGTATCAAGCAGAGTGGCTGGTTGACCTCAGGCAGACTGTCATAGGTTCCCTCGTTCTGGGAACAGGATTTCTTAAAGTTGATTTGATCAGATATGCTTTGGGCATCATACTCGCTTATTGTGTGGATATCCTTTGGTTCAAAAGCAGGGAAGATTCGTTGGCTTAACTCAAATCCTTAAAGGGGCTGCCCCTTAAGTAGACAAACCTACTTGAGGGCAGCTCTTTTTGCGCGCAATACGGTTCCCGAAAATGTCTATTTGGCAATCAAGCCCACATGTAAACGCGGCTAACCCTCTTTGAATGGCCTCCCTAGAGGGTTTCTTATGGATGTCGTCCAGCTCTAGCGTCAGTTACTTTTCGAAAACCTGCATTTGTGCATCTTTTTTACTCCACTAATAGCCTCAATCATGAAATTCCTGCAAATGTGCATGTTTTTGAGGTTGATTCTGGATTTTGGGCTGGAAAAGCGGGAAATACATGCACAATTGCAGGCATTTCCACTTTTAACCCAATTCGTCGGAAAATTCCTGCATTTTCGCAGGTTTTTGCGGTCGGTCGGGTCCCAACCAACGGTTAGCTGTCATGCCCCAGCAGTGTATAGAACAATTCTATTAAAGAATAGGAAACATCAATTAGACGAGAAGAAGGGCAAATGGTACAGTATGGAAATAAATCCGATATAAACGATGTGAATTATGAGGATAAATCCAACTGTGTGAAAGGAGATAAGAAGTATGATTTCGTTTAAAGCACCGGAGCGCTATTGGAATGAGTCGGACATTTTATCAAAAAGCGGAGCGCTCATTGCTCCATTAGGTCGGAAAGCGCTCATTATTGCGGGCAGAAATTCGTTGGAGGCCATTCAGTCTTCGTCTTTTCTCACGAGTCTGCAAACGTCAGAAATCACCTATTCCATCGCGGTATTTAGCGGGAAGGTGACAACAACAGAGATTCAGACCTACTCTAATATCGCGGCGGAAAAGCAAGTTGATGTCATTATTGGCATCGGCGGCGGCAAGGCCTTGGATCTCTCCAAAGCTGTCGCGGATCGGTTAGAAGTTCCCGTAGTGGCCGTTCCAACGATTGCGGCGACTTGCGCTTCATGGGCTGCTCTATCGGTGCTGTACGATGACTTAGGCCGCTCTTCCTCGTATTTGCTTTTGAAACGCTCACCGACCGTCGTGCTGGCAGATCTTCGTATTTTGGCTGCTGCTCCCAAGCGCTATCTGGCTTCCGGCATTGGAGATACCCTGGTGAAATGGTATGAAACGGTGGTCAATCACAATGAGGAGCCCGAAGGCTTGGATATTCGCATAGCTACGCAGACGGCCAAACTTGCCCTCGAACGACTGAAGACGCATGCGCTACAAGCCTACGAAGCTGCAGGTACAGGGGTAATAACGCCAGCTTTCAAGGAGGCTGTTGACGCTGTCATAGTTCTAGCGGGCTTAGCGGGAAGTGCGCAAGGAACAACGCCCAGAGCTGGGATTGCCCATGCAATTCATAATAGCTTGACGTTTATCCCTCAAACGAGCGGGACGCTTCATGGCGAGAAGGTTGCTTTTGGACTACTTGCACAGGTTGTGTTGGAGGGACGAGGAGAGGATGAAATTCAAGAGCTTGCTGCTCTGCTCCATCAATTGGGATTGCCGCTTACGCTGAGAGAACTAGGCATAGTGGAGGATCCCGAGCCCATTGCCACCGCAATTGCGAAAGGCGTTCAGCTCCGCAAGGAAGCGATTCAAGGCTTATCTTTTGCCGTGAATGAAGCAAGCCTCGCGCAAGCCATTCTATCAGCGGATAGGTGGGGGCAGCGAATCATCCAGTCTGCTTACGTGAAGCATTAAATAATTTATACATAAAAGGGGAGTTAACCACGCATGTCGATAGCCAAAAAGAGAGTTAGTCTAGCCATGATTTCATTATGTATAGCTGCATTTGCGGCAGGCTGTGCCAATCAAGCCGCCTCATCCGGAGATGCCAAAACGTCAAGTCCCCCTGCTCCATCGCCTTCAGCCTCAGCGAAGTCTACTGCGGCAGCGCCTGCGGTTGATTTAAGCAAAGTAAACTTGCGAGTCGGTCAAACAGGGTGGAATAGCTTGGAGATTGGCTTCAAGGAAGCTGGTCTTACAGATACTCCGTATAAGCTGCAATTCAGCGTCTTCCAGGGCGGGAATCTGCAATTGGAAGCGATGGCTGCCAACAACCTGGATTTGGGCTCAACAAGTGAAATCCCGCCTATTTTTGCTTCCCAAGCAGCGAACGGCGGCAATTTCAAAGTGATCGCTTCCTTTGAATCAACGACGCTCAACCAAGAAATCGTGATTCCCAAAGGTTCTCCGATCAAAAGCGTCGCAGAGCTGAAGGGGAAGAAAGTCGCTTACGTTAATGCCACGACAGCCCACTACTTTTTAGTCAAAATCCTGCAAAATGCCGGTCTGTCCTGGTCTGATATTGAAGCCGTTCCGTTATCGACCTCCGATGGACTTAGCGCTTTGATCAGCGGCAAAGTAGATGCTTTGGCAAGCTATGGGAATGCCATTATCTCCGCGCACCAGAATGGAGCTACGGAGCTGGCAAGCGCCAAGGATATTTTGTCGGGAAATTTCTTGTATGAGGCTACACCCGATGCCATTAACGATCCCGCCAAGCATGCCGCTATTGTAGATTTTTTAGGCAGATTGAATAAATTTTATGCATGGACACGCAGCAATCAGCAAAAATGGGCTGAAATTACGGCAGCCAATACGAAGCAGCCCGTGGAGCAGGCTTTGGACACTCTCAAAAAGGGAGAGATTCAGCGCCCCTCTAAGATATCCGCCAATTTCGACAAAGCGATTGCGTCGGAGCAGGATGTCGCCGATGCGCTCACTAGCGTTGGGCTGTTAAAGAGTAAAATTGATGTCAGTGCAACTTGGAGCAGAGCTTTTGAGGAAGAATTGAAAAAAATAACCACAGCGCCATAGGAAAAGCCAAGCTGCGAAAGGGGGTTGAGCAGAAGTGAAAGAGTCAAAGGGAAGAGAACGTTTCTATGTCGTCGCTCCTTGGATAATCCCTATTCTGTTAGTTGTGGCTTGGCATGTTCTGACGACGACGGGGATTATTGCCGCGAATGTATTGCCACAGCCTTTGAAGGTTCTTAGTGTTTTTGCGGCCATGCTGAAATCAGGCGAATTGCTGACCCACATAGCCATTAGCTCGAAAAGGGCGCTTAGCGGGCTGCTTATAGGTGGAAGCATCGGGTTCCTGCTTGGCTTGTTGAACGGTTTTTCTCGTGTCGCGGAGAAGCTGGCGGATTCGTCGATTCAGATGGTTCGCACCATTCCGCATCTTTCCTTAATTCCGCTGGTCATTATCTGGTTTGGGATTGATGAACCGGCGAAGCTTGTGCTGGTGTCCTTGGGTGTCTTCTTCCCCGTATATCTCAATACGTTCCATGGGATTCGTTCGATCGATGCGGGTCTTATTGAGGTGGGCAAAGTGTATGGCCTCAGTCGCCTCGCTTTGTATTGGCACATCATTTTGCCGGGGGCGCTGCCTTCCATCTTGGTTGGACTTCGATACGCCTTGGGGATTATGTGGCTTACGCTTATTGTCGCAGAAACGGTTGCTGCCAAATCAGGGTTAGGCTACATGGCGATGAATGCACGGGAATTTTTTCAAATGGATGTCATTGTGTTAAGTATTCTGATCTATGCTTTGCTCGGTAAATTATCGGACAGTGCAGCGAAATTATTGGAAAAATGGTGGCTGGCGTGGAATCCCAACTACGTCAGACCCTAAATACAAGCAGGTGGAGGAACAAACGATGTCCCAAACAGTAGACTCCTTTTCTTTTGCCAAACGGATTCCGGCAACGCCATCCATCGGCAGCACGACGGTCACGAAGCAGGATCATGTACATTTATCTTTTGGCTTCGCTGCGCCGCATTTATTCCCCATCGAACAGCTTTCCCAATCGGCCGCAGAGGCGGTCACGCTGCATGGGAGGAAGGCACTGCAATATTCAGGCTCTGTTGGTCCTGGGCAAATCCTGAAGTGGATTCAGGCACGCTCCCAAGTGCATGGCATTCATGTAGAGCTTGATCAAATCTTGGTGACTTATGGTTCAACGCAGGGCATAGATTTGGCGACGAGAATTCTTGTTGAGCCTGGGGATCATGTCTGGGTGGAATCTCCTTCTTTCTTCAGCGCGCTGCAAGCCTTTCGAACGGCTGAGGCGGAAATCACGTCTTTTCCGATTGATGAAGAAGGCGTCCGTGTAGATTTGATTGAGAATGCCTTGCTGAATGCCAAGCAGAATGGCAAACCGCTGCCCAAGTTTCTATATACGATGCCAACCTATCATAATCCCGGCGGTGTCACGTTATCCGTTGAGCGGAGAAAGCGTCTTGTGCAGCTGGCGGAAATTTATAATTTTTTTATTTTGGAAGACGATGCTTACTCCGAATTGAATTTTACAGGCAACCGGTACCCTCCGCTGTATACGTTGTTTCCGGAAAGAGTCATTTATCTCAATACGTTTTCCAAAATCATTGCGCCTGGGCTTCGTCTCGGTTGGATCATTGCAGATTCCCGTGTAATTGCCAAAATAAAGCTGCTGAATCTAGGCGGCAGCATCGGTGTATTTACTCAAGAAATCGTCGCGAAGCTATTGGACGGTTTTGCTTTTCAGGAACATGTGGATAGCTTAATCGACCATTACCGCCAGCAAAGGGACGTTATGGCCAAAGCGGTGAAGAATAGCTTCGGCGAGCATGTCACATTTCATCTTCCGGAGGGAGGCTTCTATATCTGGCTTCGTTTCGCGGATGAAGTGAATACAAGCGACTTCTTGGAGGATGCGGCCCATCGAGGCGTGAGTTTCGTGGATGGCAAGAGCTTCTATGTCAATCCGGAGGGCTTTCAGTATGCTAGGCTCTGTTTCAGTTATGTGAGCGAAGATCAGATTGTTCGCGGGGTGCAGAGCTTCGCAGATGCTTATTTTGCTTACATCAATAAAGCTGTTTCCTAATTTTAAAAGAGGTGAATGTAACCGATGATTTCTACCATAACGGCTGCCAAAGAAGATATCCGAGCAAGTGAATCCGAGCAATTAATACGCGAGCTAAGCGCAGAATTGGGTCGGCTCTATGATTCCGACGGGACCGCTGGCTTCCAAGCTTCCGATGTGGAAGTGCCTCGATCAGCTTTCATCGTGGCGCGTTCGGAGGGGCACCCTGTAGGCTGCGGTGCTTTGCGTCCGATCGACGAAACGACGGTTGAGGTCAAACGCATGTACACGCGTCTCGATTTCCGCCGTAAGGGCGTAGCTCAAGCTATTTTGGCCGAAGCGGAACGGCTTGCACTTGAGTACGGCTATACCAGCATCAAGCTGCAGACGGGTCCCAAACAACCGGAAGCTGCTGCGCTCTATGAACGAGTGGGCTACTATCGCGTGCCTATTTATAGCGGGAATTGGGATTTAGTACTGGCTTACCAAAAGGATTTGAATCGCTGAAGGGAGATAACCGATAATGAAATTCGCTTTATTCAGTCTTATGATGAATCTCCCGAATGCCTTAACTGGTGAAACACTGACAACACGTCAGAAATTTGAAAATGTACTCAAACAGGCTGAGCTTGCCGAGGAGCTGGGTTTTGAAGCCTATGGCGTAGGGGAGCGGCACGGAGAACCATTCCTGTCCTCTTCGCCCCCTGTTGTTTTGACAGCGATTGCTGCGAGAACCTCAACGATTCGGCTGCTGACGACGGTAACCGTGCTCAGCGTGCTCGACCCCGTCAGAGTCGCGGAGGATTATGCGACATTGGATCATCTATCCGACGGCCGGTTGGAGCTCATCATCGGGAAAGGGAATGATCCTCGCCACTATCCGCTATTTGGAATTACCGAGGAGGAGCAGTGGGACTCGCTCGCCGAGCGTTATGCGCTGCTCAAAAAGCTATGGGAAGAGGAAAATGTCACTTGGGAAGGACGGTATCGCACCCCGCTTCATGGCGTGACGACCCAGCCAAGGCCGTTTCAGAAGCCGATTCCCATTTGGCATGGCAGCGCGTCGAGCCAGCTTTCTACAGAGCTTGCGGCGAAATATGGCGAGCCTATTTTCTCCTCGAATACGTTTCACCCACAAGCGAAGTATAAAGCGCTTATTGATCATTATCGCGAGCGTTTAGCTCATTATGGGCATGATCCGGCCAAAGCCGTCGTAGGCTCAGGTTTCGGAAGCTTATATTTGGCGAATACTTCGGAGGAAGCCATAAAGCGCTACCGCCCTTATTACGATGCCTTCCGGGCAACCGCTTCAGCTCAGCATAATAACTCGCCCTTCAAGAATTTGGAGGACAATATTCAGAATGGTCCTGTACTCGTTGGCAGCTCGGAGCAAGTGATCGAGAAGATTCTGAACTACCAAGCCGCCTATGGACATCAGGTGCTGAGCATCAGTGTTGACGGGTTAACCGAGGCAGAGCAGCGCGAGCAGGTCGAACGGTTTGCGACGGAAGTGATGCCGGTGCTGCGTCGTGAGGTGCCCAGCACGGTATGGGAAAATCGGCCGGCACTCGTGCAGGCGAGAGGCTGAGCTGTTTGCCGCATGATCGTACACGAGATATAAGCTAAAACCAGACCCCTGAAACCCGTCTATGGAGCAGCGCCGCTGGCGCGTACTCCGTGAAACGTGGATTCGGGGGTTGTTTGCCATGCGAAAATATGGCGAAACGGAACTAGGGTCCGCTAATTGCCAAATAATAAGCAAAATCGGAGTGAAGAGGAACTGGAGTCCGCTATTTCCATGTAAACTGCCTACATGCAGGCAGAAACGGAAAAATAGCGTATCCTAGTTCCTCTTGTGCATCTATTTAAACCAAATGGAGTTAAATAGCGTACTCCAGTTCCGTTTCAGGTAGAAGGGGCATACCGTTATCCCTAGTCTTAGGGAATGCGCAGTCCCAATTGCATCCTAGTCTGATGGCTGACGTTGAGTGAAAAACCGCAAAATAGTGGTATTTTTGCACAAAGTCACGTCACTTTTGAAACCGTATTCTTGATACACTGGTACCAAGAAGCCAAAGGGGGATGAAGAGATGCTCAAAGTAGCCATAGTTGGTTCCGGAGCGATTGCCGCCGCACATATTGAAGCTTATTTGCAATTCCCGGAGCGCTGCACGATTGTTGCGATAAGCGATATCTATGAGGATAAAGCGCAATCGCGCATCGAGCAATACAAGCTGAATGCGAAGGCCGTGAAGGATTACAAGGCCTTGCTTGTCGATGGGATTGATCTCGTTTCGATATGTACGCCTCCTTATACACATGCTTCTCTGACTGTAGAATTTCTTGAAGCGGGGTCTCACGTTATCGTGGAGAAACCGATGGCATCCTCTCTGGAAGAATGCGATCTCATGAATGAGGCAGCTAAGCGGACAGGTAAATTCGTATCAGTAGTCGCGCAGAACCGGTTCAAGACGCCGATGATGAAAATGAAATCGGTCCTCGAAAGTGGTCTGATGGGCAAAGTTTTGCATGTTCAAGTGGATTCCTTCTGGTGGCGAGGCCACTCGTACTACGATCTGTGGTGGCGTGGCACTTGGGAAAAGGAGGGCGGCGGACCTACGCTGAATCACGCGGTGCATCATATCGACGCATTGCTTTGGATGATGGGCAGCCCGAGCGAAGTGCAGGCATTCATGAGCAATGTTGCGCATGACAATGCGGAGGTCGAGGATATTTCCATCGCGATGCTGCGCTATCCAGACGGTTCGCTGGGCCAGTTGACGAGCTCGGTTGTGCATCACGGCGAAGAGCAGCAGTTGATATTCCAAGGAGCGCATGCCCGTGTCTCCACGCCTTGGAAAGTTAAAGCTTCCAGCGCGTTGACCAATGGGTTTCCAGCAGCAAATCCTGAACTCGAAGCTGAACTGCAGGCTTATTATGAGGCATTGCCTGATGTGGCATACGAGGGACATGCGGGTCAAATTGACAATGTGCTGGCAGCGATTGAAACCGGTGCTGCGTTATTAA
This sequence comes from Paenibacillus alba, assembly GCF_013204855.1. Classification (GTDB taxonomy): domain Bacteria; phylum Bacillota; class Bacilli; order Paenibacillales; family NBRC-103111; genus Paenibacillus_E; species Paenibacillus_E alba. The sequence continues at coordinate 45,532 of NZ_JABMKZ010000033.1, forward strand.
TAGACGGCTATAGCGGTCGAAAGACGCTTGAATTCATTACGGCCATTTACAAATCGGCCAGTACCGGACAGCTTGTGCAACTGCCGATTGGACCGGAGGATGCTTTTTATACACGTGAAGGTGTGCAATTAAATGCCACACATTTCTATGAGAAGCAAACGTCGATAGAAAATTTCACAGCAAACAGTCCCATCTCAACAGGAAGCAGCTATAACTAATAACATAGAATAGGGGATTAATGATTATGCAAAAAAGTGACGGAATGAATTATGCGCCCATCGGTACCTTCAAATCAGTGTGTCAGCCTGGAGAATTTATTTTCGCGGCAGCAGCCTTAGATCATGGGCATATTTATGGGATGTGCAATGGCTTGAAAGAAGCAGGCGGAGAATTAAAGTGGGTCTATGATCCTGATCCCGCTAAGGTGGACAAGTTCGTGGGCATATATCCGGGCGTGCGTGTTGCCGCATCTTTGGACGAAATTCTGCAGGATACAGATGTCAAGCTTGTGGCCAGCGCTGCTATTCCATCTGATCGAGGACCGCTTGGATTAAAAGTTATGTCCAGCGGGAAAGATTATTTCACGGATAAAGCGCCGTTCACTACACTAGAGCAGTTGGAGGCGGCTCGTTCCAAGGTTGCGGAAACAGGACAGAAGTATGCTGTGTACTACAGCGAGCGGTTGCATGTTGAAAGCTCGATCTACGCGGGTCAATTGATTGAGCAAGGGGCGATTGGCCGAGTCCTCCAAGTCATTGGTCTTGGACCCCACCGGATTAGCTTGTCTAGTCGACCGGATTGGTTTTTCAATCGGGAGCAGTTTGGCGGCATTTTGTGTGATATCGGGAGTCATCAAATCGAGCAGTTTCTGTTTTTTACAGGGGCCAAGGACGCCAAGGTTGTTCATAGTAAAGTCGCGAATTATAGCTATCCGCAGCATCCTACGTTTGAAGATTTCGGCGATGCAACTTTGATCGGAGACAATGGGGCGACGGGGTATTTCCGTGTGGATTGGATGACGCCGGACGGGCTCAGCACATGGGGGGATGGGCGTTTGACCATTCTAGGAACAGAAGGCTACATTGAGCTTCGCAAATACGTAGACATTGCCAGAGATGAGACGGGTGATCATGTGTATCTGGTCAATAAAGACGGGGAGCAGCATTTTGCGGTAAAAGGCCAAGTTGGTTTCCCTTATTTCGGCCAACTGATTCTTGATTGTCTGAATCGCACAGAGCTTGCCATGACGCAGGAGCATACGTTCAAGGCAGCGGAATTATGTTTAATTGCGCAGCGCGATGCGATCCATCTAACACAAAGATAGCCTAGGTGTCTGACGTCAAGCTTACTTTTGACGTTGATTGCGAAACTGATGGGGCGTGCTGCCCATGTGGTTTTTAAACATTTTGCAGAAGTAAGAAGTGTTGCTTAAACCGATGGTTTCACCGATCTGGGCAATGGACAGGTCCGTTGCGTTCAGCAGCATAACAGCTTGCTGGATGCGGCGTGCCGCCACATAGTCAGAAATGCTGCCGCCTGTGCATTCTTTGAATAAATGGGACAGGTGGTGGGGGGATAAATGAAGCTCGCTAGCCATAACTTCCAGGCGCAGCGGCTCCGTGTAATGCCCCTCCAACCAGCTGAGTATGCGCTCAGCTTGATGCTTAATGCGTGTCGGACCGGCGACGCTTCGCTTAATTTCGCTGCGTTCCCAGATCGTTCTAAAAGCGCGGAAAAAAGCAATTAAAAATAAGGAAAACTCCTCCAGATAATCTTGCCTGGGCAAATCAGGCAGCTTTTCCTCCAGACTTGGAAACAAAGATAACAACGGCTCGGGCTCGCCTATCGCATAGAGGCAGGGCGCGGGCAGTTTGTTCGTATACATATGCTTGAAAAAAGCGAGCAAGCTGGGCCATTTGTCGAAATAGGGCTCATAAAGCGATGGCTCGTAATGCACAATGGAACGAATAAAAGGCTGCTCGGCGTTCATTTGAATATGGTGAAGCTGGAACGGTTGGAAAATACATAACATGCCAGCGGTAACTTCGTAGCTCTTCTGATCGACGATCAATGTCCCTTGTCCTTCATGGATGAACAAAATTTCAACGCCCTGATGCGCATGAAACGTCCCTTGGTATTGGGCACTGCCGATCGTTTGCCGGCGATGCGTAAAATAAAGCGGCATCTCGTTTAAACCCAGATTTTGAATATATGTCATAAGAGGCACTTCCCTCTAGCCTTGATAGGAGCATATTTATTATACATGAAACCTCCGAGTAAGCTCTAGAGATTCCACACAGGCAGGATAAACATCAGGTAGAGTCATGGCTGGGGGGATGCCAAATACTAAAATAACCTTCAATGCCACGGTAACGTGAGATTGAAGGTTATGATGAAGGCCACACATAGGCATAAAGCTGGTTTAAAGTATGCCTAGAGCATGCTTTGCTTTTATTCGGCAGTTACTTTTTGCATTTTAGCCGGGTTGTTGATTTTGTAAGGCACGGGATGTTTGGACAGCTTTTTGGCGACTATTTTACACTCGAAGGTGAGGGTGTCGCCGATGGCAAGCTCCAACTTTTTCAGGGTATTGCTGTGGCTGGACCACGCAGTATCGACAATGAGCGCGGGCTCCAAGATGGAGACGGCTTCGTAGATCACGACTTCATCTTCCGTATCTGAGAAATTGTTCGGTACCGTTGTAAATTCTTTGACGGTTGCGATCATCTTCACCTTGTCTTCAGGGAGCTCCAGCTTGGGAGCTTTTTCTTTTTTAGCTTTGCTTTTGGCAGAAGGGGGCTTGTCCGCTTTTTCTTGTTGAACGTTGTTCACTTCAGCAGGCACATCGTTCGCAGCCAGTTCAGTTACAGCGGAGATTTCTTCTTGCTGAACCTCACCCTCGGCAACTTCAGCGGAAGTAGCGTCTTCAGCCGTTGCTGTAAGCCTTTGGCTGTAGTTAGCAGCCTGCATTTCTTTCAGGTAAGAGGGGTGAATGCAGTGCAGCTGTTCGTTGTCGAAGGCGATGACAGCTGTCATTTTGTCGACGAAGCCTACGATGCGGCAAGGCATGTTCATGCCATTTCCTTTGTAGAAGAAGGCTTTCGTTTTGGTCGCTTTCTCTGAAAGCAAGCCCCAATCTTTGCATTGGTCCAGCTGTTCGGTTTCGTCTTCGAAGGTGTTATAGGTTAGGGGCTGGACGGTAAAAGTATGTTCCATCAGGTCTCCGCCTTTCAATTGTAGCTATGCAGCTCTCGTGTATTCATTCTTCTAACCGGTAATCATCGGTTTTCTCTCCGTCTTCCCAGATCTCGACGAAAAGGGCTTCACAGTTATCGAACTCTGCCGGCTTAAGCGACAGCGCTTTCTCCTCGTCAGGACCGACATACACATTTTCCATGGTCTCGCCGTCGAAGGAGAGAATGACGTATATTTTCATGCCAGAATGCCTCCAGTAAGTTGATATTGACCATTATAGCATAATCCGGGAAATGTTCGTACGCAGGAAGATGAGGGCCATGTTAACGCATGAATTCTAAAGAATTCATAAAAAATTCTTTGTTGAAATTTTAGAAATGGATGACAGGGAAATGTTGGATGTTGTCGAAACTTTATCATTGCAAAACATGATAGATAGAGGGGGAACAAGTTGTTGGTAATTTGGAAAGGTTGGGGAATTTTGGCGGTGTTTATGGCGATGGCAGGTTTCGTCATTGGCATGATGATTGAAAGTGCGATTTATGGGTCTTCTAAAGGCATCCTGCATGGTTGGCCATACACGCTTACCTTGATTGCGGCAGCCGTGGGCATATGGTTCAGCGGCAAAGCATTGAATAAAAGCGCCGGACGGGTGCTCGTAGATCCGCAAACGAATCAGCAATTCAAAATGGGGACGCCTCACACCTTATTTTTCATTCCGATGCAATATACGTCGTTTGTTTTAGGCTTAATCGCTATACTGATGTTATTTTCAAAATAGGCTCGTTCAAAAGGCCATTCATTTTCCCGCTGTGGGGGAGTGGATGGCTATTTTTGTCCATTCGGAAGGATGATGGAAGGTGCTGCCCGGCCAAAAGGATGGGTTTAAAATCATGCCAAAGTTCATATATATCAATACAAGCTGGCTCTCCAGACGTAGCAGTCAGCACTTAAAAGGGGCGTGCGAGTGAAGGGAAGAGGAGGTTTCGTGGATGGCGATATGGATCCTATGTCTATGTGGAATCGGATGTCTCTCAGGATTCCTGTTGTTTCGCAAAAACGTGCTTAAAGTCAGCCAAGAACTGGACTTGAACAAGGTAACGCTGTCTGTCATTATCCCTGCTCGGAATGAAGCGGGCAATTTGCCGCAGCTTCTTCATGCGCTAAAGATTCAAACGCTGGAACCGTATGAAATTATTGTGGTGGACGACTTTTCGGAAGATGACACACAGGCTATTGCCGAAAGTTATGGGGCAACAGTGATTGCGAATCCTAGTCTTCCCGAGGGATGGACGGGCAAGAACTGGGCAGTTTGGAACGGATATTTGCAGTGTTCCGGCAATCTTATCGCTTTCCTTGATGCCGATATTAAGCTTGCACCGCGGGCGCTTGAAACATTGGTTAAAGTTCGACATCAAGCCGGCGGGGTTATTTCTGTCGTTCCTTTTCATTTTACGGTGAAATGGGTTGAAAGGTTGGCGCTCATATTTAATTTTTTAGGCGTATTCGCCTTTACATCGCCATTTGAGAAAAATAATCCCCAAAAGGGTCTTTATGGCTCCTGCATTCTCACGACAAGAGAAGATTACGAAACAATCCAGGGACATGCGAGCATACGCTCAGAAATGTTAGATGATTTGAACCTTGGCGCGGCTTTTGTGCGGGCAGGCATTAGCGTCACGAATTTTCTGGGAAGCGGCCTTGTTTCTTTTCGCATGTACCCAGAAGGGATGAAAAGCCAGATTCAAGGCTTCGGCAAAGGGGCTGTATTAGGTACGTCCAAGTTGAGAGGCGGTACCATCGCACTGGTAGCTGTTTGGGTTATCGGGCTGATTGTGTCAGATTCTTTTTTTCTATTTATCCCTACCTCATGGGGGCTGCCGCTGTTCATCGGGTATTTGATGTACATGCTGCAATTATTTTATTTTATTAAATACGTCGGTGTTTTTGGAGTTCTTATGCCGGTGCTGCATGTCCTATCAACCTTGTTTTTCCTATTTGTCATGTTGTATTCCGCCTATCAAGTTGTATTCCTGGGCCATGTATCCTGGAAAGGAAGGAAAGTCAAAGTAGGAAGCAGGCGAGCACTATGATCATCGTTTGGACGTTATGCGCTTTTGTATGCGGCTCTTTGATGTTTTCTTATTGGCTTGGCCGCATAGCTCGGACAAATTTGAAGGTGGTTGGAGACGGGAACCCTGGAGCATTGAATCTTTGGAAAGCGGCGGGCTTCAGATGGGGGATTATGGGAATCGTGCTCGATTTTCTAAAAGGTTATCTGATCCTCGTGTTGTTGCTTGGCAGCAGCCGAATAGAGGGCTATGCGATGATTCCCGTTGCGCTGGCGCCGATTGTCGGGCATGCCTTTTCGCCTTTCCTTAAAGGCAGGGGAGGCAAAGCCATCGCGGTGACTTTTGGCGTTTGGAGTGCTTTGAGCGGATTTGAGGTTTCACTTGCTCTTGCCATCATTTTAGCTGTTTTTTTAGGTGTTATAAAGCTTATCAACAAAGGCAAGCCCACATCGCCGGTTTCAGATGGCACGCAGGTTGTCATTGGCTTGCTGCTTGTTGGCATTTATTTGCCTCTAAGAGGATTCAGCGGCGCGGTCATTTGGGTATGGGTTGGTAATCTGTTGTTAATTGCCTACACACATAGACATGAACTGCGAGCGAGTTGGAGGCAGCTTTTCAATAGAACCGTTAAATCCATGAAATAACGCAGGGGTCGCTCCTATCTGATTACATACTAGTCCCGACTGTGGGAAAAACTAGGATGGTCAGAAAGGAGTGACCCCTTGTCATGGAAACCGGTCTTCATTTGAGGGAAGAACGTTTAAATGCCATTAGTCATGGTATTGGCGTGATACTAAGTGTTATGGGGCTTGTGCTGCTGCTTCAGCGTGCCGCGATGTTCCAAGATTGGACTTATACGATTAGTAATTTCATCTATGGCACCTCGTATTGCCTTGTGTATCTGTCCTCCACACTCCTGCATAGCTCCCGCTCCCGCAAATGGAGCGAACGCTTCGAGAAGCTGGACCATGCTTCCATTTTTATCGCGATAGCGGGTTCATATACCCCATTTCTTCTCATTACGCTGCCAGGATTCACTGGTTATACGTTATTAGTTGTGATATGGGCGCTGGCGCTGGCCGGTGTTCGTTATGTTTCTTTTATTATTAAACGGTTTATGCCATGGGGGCTGATCTTTTACATGGTCATGGGAGGCTTCATGATGTCGTTAATCCTTCCGTTGTACCATCGGCTTCCAATGATCGCTGTGATCTGGATTGTGCTTGGCGTTATCGCTTATTTGGTCGGATTGATGTTTTTTCTTTGGCGAAATTTAAAGTATCATCATACCATTTGGCACTTGTTTGTGCTTGCCGGAAGCAGTTGCCACTTCATCGCCGTGTACGGGTACGTCATGCCCTCGCTCCTATAAGCTGGGACCTATCCGGTTAATGCTGAATTTCCTGCCAAATGTGCTCGCCGGCTTGCTCCAATTTATAAACCTAGACTCTTTGAGCGATGGGAGCAATTGCGACCTTGTGTCCGATCTAGAAGGGAAGCAGCCTTGAATAGAGACTTTTCTCACGAAGTTAGCACAAGACTAAGATGATGTTGGATAAGTTACTGGGAGGACAGTCTTCGTCGTGCTTCTGAAGGCGGATATTGCTTATATTTCTTATATAGCTTTGTAAAATAGTTGGCATTTCCGCAGCCGATCCGCTCAGAGATTTCCGAGACGGTCCACTCCGTTTCCCGGAGCAAGCGATCGGCTTCCTGAATGCGCAGCCAATTGATGTAATCAATGAAGGTGCGTCCAGTCAGCCTTTTGAATGTTTTGCAAAAATGGTAGGGATTCAAGTTCACCATCCGGGCTGCTTTTTCCACGGTAAGTGGTTCTGCGATATGGGATTCCAAGTACTGAATCAACGGTTTGAAGGACTCCGAGTGACGCTTTGGAGCGGGTTTAGCTGCGAATTTATCGGCAAGGAATTGCCGCGAAAGCCGTGTGAACAGAAGCTGAAAGTTATGTTTAATGACCAGCTCGTAGGCAGGCTGCTTCTGCTCAAACTCGGTCGTTGATCCGCGAATTAAGTTCCGGTAAGGGGCTGCAAGCTCATCATTTGCCAGCAGCTTCACCGGAATATGAGCACGCCCATCAAGAAAAGGCAGAATATGCCGTTCATAAACAAGGTCAGGAGGTACTACGCGAAGCAGCGCAGCGTTAAAAACAATCGCGACATACTCCATTTCTTCATCTGCGGTACTATAGCCAACATGCAGCGCACCGGAGGGAACGAACAAGAGATCCCCGGCTTCAACTTCGTAAGGTTGGCTATCGATAAGGAACAAGGCTTTGCCATACTGCATGTCAATGATTTCAAAATGCTCATGCCAATGAAGATAAAGGATATTGGCATCCTTACTCGCATTCGCAGGGCGATTGCGATAAAACCAGATGGGGTAGCAGTTGTCCCACCGCGGTGTTTGTTCCATTAGATCCTGTGGGTATGTCATGGGTGGCCTCGCTTTCATAGGCAGATCGATGAGCTCATTTCATTCCGAATCGGGAGAAGGAAAGGGCATCTTAGTTTTGTGCTACCTCTAATTAAGATCGTCTATTATTTGTTGGCAGCGTCTTTCTTATAATAAGGATATTGTTACTGCAATTATACTAATGCCAAGGAGGCTGGAACAACATGCAGGAAAATAACCTTTTATTATTGACAGACGAACAAATGAGAACCTTTATTACGAACGGGTGCCTGTTGCTCAAAACGGACTTCTCCCCCGAGTTTCATGCGAATCTGCTGGAACAGCTAAACACGGTGTACACAGAAGAAGGTAACCCTGGAAATAATTTATTGCCTCGCATTCGGGATCTGCAAAAAGTGTTTGATCACCCGGTCGTAACTGGCGCACTTACGAGCGTGCTGGGACCCAACTATATGATGCATGCGCATCGACATGGACACTTCAATGCCTCTGATAAAGCCGGAGGCTGGCACAAGGACAGCTATTGGGGCTATGATCGCATGCGCAATCACCATCCCAATTGGGCAATGATTATGTATTTCCCGCAGGACACTCCCGTGGAATTGGGGCCAACTGGCATCTTGCCAGGCACGCAAAATCACCAATCCCGCAACTTTGAGTCGAGTGAACAGGCAGGCGAAGTATTGGCAAACGGGGAAGCAGGCACCTTCGCGTTGATTCATTATGATATTTGGCACCGTTCTACGCCGAACATCCTTGGGCAGCCCCGCTACATGCTGAAGTTTGAGTTCATGCGAACCGAGATGCCGCAGCAGCCAAGCTGGAACAACCAAGAGCGCGCTTGGAAGAGACCAACAAATCTCCTTGCGCCGATCGCTGAGCATGACCTCATGTGGGAGGAAACGTGGAACTGGTTATCCGGGGAAATCGGCAGTTTGGCCGAAACCGCTTCGCCGGATGCGGAGCACATTCAGGAGCTGGCCAGCCAGTTGGCTGGTTTTGAGCCTACGGCCATTAACGCTGCTTATGATTTGGCACGCAGAGGGCAGCTGGGGATTGAAGCTTTGCTTAAGGGACTGAACAGCGACAATGAGCAAGTGTCCCGTGTATCTACCTACGGATTGTCTGTTGCCGGAAGTGGTGCGGTTAAAGGGTTAACAGCAGCGCTAACCCATGAAAATAAGGACATCGTCGTGCGCGCTGTATTTGCTCTTGGTGAATTAAGAGGCGTGGCAGCTGAAGCTGCTCCGGCTTTAGTTAAGCTGTTCGAGCATCCAGCTGAAGAGGTCCGTATCGCTGTCGTCGATGCGCTTGGTTTCGTAGACAGACCAAGCGATGAGATTGTGGCTAGCTTGGCAAAAGCGTTGCAAGATGCGAACGCGCAGGTCCGCTTCATGGCGAGCTTATCCTTATCTCGCTTAGGTGCTTCTGCCGAAGCGGCAGTGCCGCAGCTGGAAGTTGCGCTGGATGACGAAAACCGCTATGTGCGTGCACATGCCGCGGAATCCTTGCACTACATCGGTACAGAGCGGGCTAAGAATACGCTCATTAAATATTTATTAAATTCCCGCTGGTGTCCAACTACGACGAAAGTTAACGCGTTCTATCCTTAAAAAAGTGTGGCCTGTGAAACTGCTTGTTCCCTATCGGAACGGCAGGTCACAGGCCGCTTTTTTGTTCTTGTGTGCTCGAAGCGCGGCAAGTGCGCTAGGATGCGCCGAGTGGGGGCAGGTGACCGAGTGCTAAGTGCCCCAAGCACCTCCAAGCACCTGGGGTACCTCCAAGTAGCGCAAGTAGCCCAAGTAGCGCAAGTAGCCCAAGTACCTCAAGTACCTCAAGTAGCCATGTAGCTCAAGTAGCTCAAGTAGCTCAAGTAGCTCAAGTAGCCCAAGTAGCTCAAGTAGCCCAAGTAGCTCAAGTAGCTCAAGTACCTCAAGTAGCCATGTAGCCCAAGTGCCTCAAGTAGCTCAAGTAGCCGAAGCATCCTAAGCATCCTAAGCACCCCAAGTACCTCCAAGTACCTCCAGTCACCTCAAGTGCCCCAAGTACCTCAAGTACCTCAAGTAGCCATGTAGCTCAAGTAGCTCAAGTAGCTCAAGTAGCTCAAGTAGCTCAAGTAGCTCAAGTAGCTCAAGTAGCTCAAGTAGCTCAAGTAGCTCAAGTAGCTCAAGTACCTCAAGCACACCAAGCACCTCCAAGTACCTCCAAGTACCTCCAGTCACCTCAAGTGCCCCAAATAGCCCAAATAGCCCAAGCCCCGCAACCCAGACGAAACGGAACTGAGATCCCTTATTTCACTGAAAACTACCACTAAACCTGTTCAAAGGGAACTGAGATCCGCTATTTTGCACATTTCAGCCTCAAATTGGCGATATTTCATCAAATAGCGTACTCCAGTTCCTCTTCACATGAGAAACTGCTTGATTTGTCCAAAATAGCGTATTCTAGTTCCGCCTGAGTTAGCATATGGAGCAACAAGGAGCCAAACCCAGCCAAACTCTAGTTGAACACAATTAAAAAGCAAAAAGAGAGAAAGAAACAAGTACCTCAAGTACCTCAAGTACCTCAAGTACCTCAAGTACCTCAAGTACCTCAAGTACCTCAAGTACCTCAAGTACCTCAAGTACCTCAAGTACCTCAAGTACCTCAAGTACCTCAAGCCCCCCAAGCCCCCCAAGTATCCCAGGCGCCTCAAGCCCCCCAAGTATCCCAGGCGCCTCAAGCCCCCCCAACCTAGACAAAACGGAACTAGGATCCCTTATTTCACTGAAAACTACCACAAAACCTGTTCAAACGGAACTGAGATCCGCTATTTTGCACATTTTAGCCTCAAATTGGCGATATTTCATCAAATAGCGTACTCCAGTTCCTCTTCACATGAGAAACTGCTTCATTTGTCCGAAATAGCGTATTCTAGTTCCGCCTGAGTTAGCATATGGAGCAAACAAGAGCGCTCACTCACCCAACTGCGGTTTCAGATCGCGAAAAGCCGTAGGCTTGAAGCCAGTATGCTCACGGAACATGCGTGAGAAGTACGATAACTCCATGCCGAGGGTGTCGGCGATTTGGGAAACATTTAAATCCGTCATCATCAAATAATCCTTCGCCTTCTCGCAACGAAGATGATTCATATATTGAATGGGGGAATAACCCGTAAATTGTTTAAATGCATTGATAAAGTAATTCGGATGGTAATGGGCGATGCGAGACAATGTATCGACAGAAACATTTTCAGCTAGATGTTGTTCCATGTAGAGCAGCACGCTGTTCATTTTCTCAAAAGTTGGTGTTGACGCCAAATTAAGTTTAACTTTGTCGCATTGATCAATGAAATCAGCGATACAGCTCATCATAACGGCGTTGAGTCTGAATTCTGAGGTTAGTTCATCGCTCTGACGGTAAGTAATGAGCTGCTCAAAGGTTGATTGCAGGGCTTCCGGGTCTTTCACCTTAATGAAAGGGGAGGTTTGCAGAATTTGGAATAAGTCCAAATCTCCGATTTTTGCTGTGAAATGGACCCAATATTTGCCGAAAGTATGCTCGCTGATCGTGCCGTAGGCCTGATCGCTTCCGGCCGGGAGCAGATAAAGCTCGTCTGGCTTTGGATAATAGGTGCGATCGCCAATACGGACGTAGCCTTCGCCCTCACGAATGTAATAGAGTCGATTAAAAGGACAAGCGTCATTCTCATCTTGCCAGGCTCGAGATACTTTGGTATAGGCCGCATAGGATAAATCAAGCTTAGCCTTGGCGATGTATTTTTTCCAGAAAGTACGTTGACTTTCATTCATATCTGTCTTCATGCTGTTAAATTCCTTTCACAAACAATCGGCAGATACCTTCAATGAACTGCTCTTTCGTGTATCCAAGTATTTCCCTATGGTACATATATTGATCAGGCATGAGAGAGCCAAGTATGGTATTTACGGTCAGGGTAACATCCAGCGGTTGAATCTCCCCTTGTTGAACAGCACGTTCCATTAGGGGGGCAAGGATATTATGCAACCGAATGAAAATCGGTTTCTTGTGCAAATAGAAGCTTCCCTTATCGTTATAAGTCATATTGACCGAAGAGAGCAGGGAGGCTTTATCATCGATGAAGTCGATAATCAGCTTGATCGAATTGGATACTTGACTCATCGCCTTGATCTCTGGAGCAGGATCGGTCAAACTTCTTTCCAAAGATTCGATGAACTGGGAAGTTGTTGAACGCAATAAGTCGCTGCAAACTTCCCCAATATGCGCATATCGGCGATAAAGTGTACCTTGACCTACCCCTGCTTCTTTGGCGATTTGGTGCATGGTCACGGTTTCAATGGCATGTGTTTGAAAAAGGTTTCGGGCCGTTGTCAGAATACGTCTCCGATACTCGGAATCCTTTTCTTCACGTCGACCACAAATTGTATGGGCTTCGAACTCTAGATTATACAACGAATCTTTGGGGTCATCGGTATGGTTCATGCGTGTACGCCTCCTGAAAACAATCCTTAACAAAATAATAATTTGACATTACGGACAATTGTCCGTAATATGGGGTTGCGGACAGATGTCCGTTACAATTGTAACATAAAAAGAGAGCGATTGTCGAAGGAGGAGCAGGAGATGAGTCAGAAAACAATATCCGGTGAAACCGAACCGGAATTTAAGATCAGCAGTATATTGGTACCGTTGATTGCTATTATAACAGGTATTTTTATGGTTATCCTCGACTCCACAGCGATGAATGTGGCCTTGTCGAAATTGGTAGTTGATTTTCAAACGGATTTGCCAACGATTCAGTGGACGGTAACGGGGTATATGTTAGCGACAGCCGCGGTTATTCCATTGGCAGGATGGTTATCCGATCGTTTCGGAGCCAAAAATGTATTCCTCACTTCCGTTCTATTGTTCACGATTGCCTCGGTCCTATGCGCAACTCCAAATAGTGCCGAATGGTTAATTATTTTCCGCGTTCTGCAAGGTTTAGGCGGCGGGTTCGTGATGCCGGTTGCCATGGCCTATGTGTTCCGTCTCAGTCCTCCTAGGAAAATCGGTCAAGTCATGGGTATGCTCGGTGTGCCAATCCTGTTGGCGCCTGCCATCGGACCTATTTTGGCCGGTTGGTTGGTGGAATACCATTCCTGGCATTGGATTTTCCTGATTAATCTGCCAGTCGGTATTTTCAGCTTTATTTTCGGACTGTGGAAACTGCCTGCGGTAGCCCGCAAGAAGATAGCCGGCTTCGACTTGCCAGGTATGATTCTTGGACCTATTGCTTTTGCCGCCTTATCCTACGGCATTACACAAGGCGCGGAAAGCTGGACTTCTGCTAAAACGCTTGGCGGAATTATTATCGGAGCCGTTGCCCTGATCGCTTTCATCATTGTTGAATTGAAGGCTAAGATTCCTTTATTAGAGCTGCGCGTGTTCAAATCGGTAGATTTCTCCTTTGGTATCTTTGTGCAGTGGGTTTTGCAATTTTCCTTATTCGGGGCCATCTTTCTGCTTCCGCAATTTCTTCAGCAAGCCCGCGGCTATGGCGCTTTTGATACAGGCATGACGTTATTCCCGCAAGCGATCGCGTCCGCTGTTATGATGCCAATTGGCGGCTTCTTATTTGACAGGATTGGTGTGCGTTGGTTAGTCGTAGTTGGACTGAGCTTAGTTTCCGGTGCAATCTTTCAATACTCGCATGTCGACTTAACGACAGAAGGATCTGATTTGATTCTGCCGCTCATTATGGCAGGCGCAGGTATGGGCCTCATGATGATGCCGCTGAACTCTCACTTGATCAAGAAAGCTCCACAAGATTTGGTTAGCCGCGTAACTTCGTTAACAAGTGCGATGCAGCAAGTTATCAACTCCTTCGCTGTGGCGACACTGGTGACTATTCTTTCTTCGCGAGTGACGTCAACGATTGCGGAGAAGAACATCCCGATCACGGGTCCGGCTGATATGCAGAAAGCTATGCTGGCAGTGGCGCCAGAGGCCTTCGGCCATACCTTCCGTGTGATGCTGTTTATTGCTGTCGGAGGGATTATCCTTGGTTTCTTCCTGCGTCGCGGCAAAGAACATTCCTCGGAAGCCGTGAAAAAAACAGAGGTCGTGCTAGAGGGACTTCACTAAAAGAGAATAAAAAGTGCAGGCTGCTTCTTAGAAGCAACCTGCACTTTTTGTTTACAGAGAAATACATTCTTTGCACTGACGCGGGGAGCCAGTTTCCGACTACCAGGATTTGCGAAGCGCGAACAAGTCGCTAAGCTCTTCATTCGACAGTTCCGTAATCCAGCCTTCGGAAGTGGAAATGACGTTCTCGCTCAGGCTCATTTTATTCTCGAGCATCTCGTCGATTCGTTCTTCCAAGGTACCAAGTGATATGAACTTGTGCACGAGAACGTTGCGTGTTTGTCCCATGCGATACGCGCGGTCAGTCGCCTGGTTCTCCACGGCGGGGTTCCACCAGCGATCGAAGTGGAACACGTGATTAGCTGCGGTCAAGTTCAGCCCCACACCGCCGGCTTTCAGCGAAAGCACAAAGATGCCCGGGCTGTTCTCGTCGCCTGCTTGGAACGTATCGATCATCCGGTCGCGTTCCGTTTTGGACGTGCTGCCGTTCAAATAAAGGACAGGTTCATTCCGCTGGGCCCGCAATACATCAGCGAGAATTCGGCCCATGCCTACGTATTGGGTGAAAATCAGGCAGGATTCGCCCTCGTCGCGAAGCTCGCCAACCATAGCGACGATCCGCTCGAGCTTAGCCGAACGCAGGATGAAGGCCTCGCGGCTGATCTCGGACAATAGGGATTCCTCGGAGAGCATCGCTTCCTTCGTTAACAGAAGAGGATGATCGCATAATTGCTTAAGCTGGGTTAGGGCTGCCAGAATCGCACCTTTGCGCTCCATGCCTTCCAGCTTCTGCATACGTTCCATCAGGTTCTTAACCGCTTGCTCATAGAGTGCGCCTTGCTCCGGAGTAAGGTTGATATAGACTTTCATTTCCTGCTTGTCCGGCAACGCGAGCTGGATCGCCGGATCTTTCTTTTTGCGGCGCAGCATGAAAGGTTTGACGAGCTTCTGGAGCTGAATCGTTCGTTCTTCATCCTGATGCTTCTCAATGGGATTCGCGAAGCGATGCTGAAACCCGCGCTGATTCCCAAGGTATCCAGGATTCAAGAAATCATAGATTGACCAAAGCTCGGATAAGCGATTCTCAATCGGTGTTCCTGTCAAGGCAATACGGTGCTTGGCCTGGAGCGAGCGAACGGCTGCTGATTGCTTGTTTTGAGCGTTTTTGATGTTCTGTGCTTCGTCCAGACAAAGCGAACTCCAGAGCGTTTCCTGCAACGTTTCTTGATCCATTAAAGCTGTTGTGTAGGAGGTAAGTACGATATCCGTACCTTTCAATAAGCTCGAGAAGGCTTCGCCGCTTAAGCGCCCTTTGCCGTAATGGAGAACGACGTTTAATTCCGGAGCGAAGCGGGCTAACTCCTTTTGCCAATTGCCAAGGACGGAAGTAGGACAAATGAGCAGGGCGGGCTGCTCCGCTTCAGATTGATGATGCAGCAAGTAAGTGATGAATTGGACGGTTTTCCCTAACCCCATATCATCAGCTAAGCAGGCACCCAATCCGAACTTTCTCAGGAAGCTCAGCCAAGTAAAGCCTTCTTTTTGGTAGTGGCGCAGTTCGGCTTGCAGTCCCTTGGGAATGTCCAATAAGTTCAGTTCAGAAGGCGAACCTAATTGATGCAGCAGGGCGAGGAGATGCGAATTTAACTCAACTTCCAGTTGAATTCTTTCATCTTGCGCCTTTGCTTCTTCTTCTGTTAGGCTGTCGGATGGCGATGCGTCTTTCTCCGATGCTTGGAGGAGATGCAGTTGGAAAATATCCTGCAACGATAAGCCTTCCTCCGGATTCACACTGGACATCAGCCTTCGAATCTGCTCAAGCAGGGCAGGGTCGAGGTAGACCCACTGTCCGCGGAACCGGATAAGCCGATCGTTGCGGCTGAGCAAGGCAGCGAATTCGGCTTCACTGAGATCCGAATCGCCAATGGCAATTCGCCAATCGAAGTTGACCAAGGCGTTCAGGCCAAAAAGCGATTGAGCTTTGCCGCCGCTGCCGCCGGCTTCGCTTGACACTTTGGCGCGCAACCGGGGTTTTCGCTTCGAGGCCGCTTCCCACCAGCCAGGCAGCATGACATTCCAGCCGTCCTCCAGCAGGCGCAGGCTGTCGGTTGTAAGGAAGGTCCAAGCCGCTTCATTGCTAAGCGGCTCAGCCAAAAGTTCGCGGCCGTCATGCAGGCCAGGCAAAGCTTCTGTCAATCTCGTCACCCAGCCGGGAGAACGTTCCTTGATGGAGGGACTCCAGTTGCTATCCCAAGTTCCTGATGCCTGTCCATCCAAGGACAGCCGAATCGGCGTGACCAGAGCGCCTTCGTTCTTATCCTGCAGGACAAGCCGAATTCGCCAGTCGTCGTCGTCTTCGTCCGGCTCCAAGAGCTGCAGCGCCGGGCGGAAGGGGGTTGTATCCGGCTTCCAGCCCAGAGATTGAAGCCACTCTTCCTCCGTGAAAGCATCTATGGCTGAAGGAGCGGATTTGCGCCCATGAAACAGCGCCGGATATTCACGCCGCAGATCAGCAAGTGAGGCTTCGCTCTTATAATGTTCAGTGGCAACAACCGCAGAAAAGGCGGCCTGTAAGCCTGCTATCTCCGAATCAAAGCCATGGCGGCCTTGAAGCGTGTCCCAATCCAACTGCTGAAGCTCTTCGGACTCCGTATCCCAGACCCACTCGAGCTTCCCCTCGCGAAAGGCTTGATAGCTCGGTACGTAATGGCCGTCTTTGGCAGCTTGATATAAGATCGGAGCTGCTGCAAGCAGTCCATTGGCTGTGCCATTGCCGCCTTCCCAACGTAGAATGTCCATGAAGCCTGGGGCTGCAAAGAATCCAAGGACCATATCCACAGGTAAGATGGCCACAGATACTTCACCTGCTGCTTGTATGTCCAAGGTTGTGCCATAGTAAGAGGGCTCATGCCACGCAAACAAAACTTTGCGCAGCATTTCCCCTGGCAGATCCCGTCCGTCCTGAGTTCCCCAGATGAGGGCATCTCCTGATTTGGATAGCGTCGTATATATCGTCATGTCATGCAATTTTGTAATCATCCCATAAGCTTTCCTTTCCTCAGCTCCTCCTGCAAAGCACGAAGTCGGCTGTATCGCTCTACGAAGCCGGCGAAGAAAATATCCCATCGCTCTGGCTGCTTCATCTTTTTGTACACTTTTTCCAATCGTTTTAGCAGCTTGGTTGCTGCCTTATAATCATGACGATTTTTCAAGCTTACATAATGATCGACGGCTTGATGATAGTAGGGAAGCAGCAGTACCGGCGATTCTTTCTCAATCGGCTGCAGAACACTCACGCGATGGTAGAAAGGGTCATGTCCCAGAACGATCTGCATTTCCAACCAAGCCTTCCATTTCCCTTGTTCATACAAGATAGCCTCGATGATGGCAAGTGAATGCGGTAAAAATTGCTCGAAAATATGCCACATCTGTTCTTCGGCGTGAGGCTCATAGCTGACAGCTAATTTCCAGAAGTCGGCATAGATCTCAAGCTTCTTGTTTTGTCTCATATTGAAGAAAGGCGCTGACTTACGAAGCCATGTCACTAGTCCTGCCCATTGTTGAGCTTCAGCCAGCTGATTCAATAAAGTAAGGAATAATGCGGCAGGCAGCTCCTTAAAGGAAGAACTCGTTGCCAAAGCGTCCCAGGCTTCATCACTTTTACCTTGCAGCAGCAGGATGTAAGCTCTCGCCGCCGAGACGGAAGGGGATGGTGAAACTTCGACCAAGGTCATAAGGTTGTCTTGTTCCTGTATAAGTAAGCGGTCAGCTTCGGGAAAAGGTGCAATCCAGTATTTCCAAAGTGCCGTATACACCCCGAAATCATGATATTTTTGACCGGAGTCTTCAGACATTTGCTCTCTCAAATAGGCTAATGTTTGATCAATCCGCTGGCTGGAGGCGGCGGGATTTACGGTGTCTGTTTTCGTCTTCAGCCACTCCAGCATTTCGTCTGAAAAGCGATAGATGGTGGAAGACGTGTAATAAGATGAAGTGGTGAGCGTCATCTGCTCTTTGATTTTACGGAAAATAAAAAGCCATTTGTGCAGCTCGAAAAAAAGCGAATCTATCGCTGGAAAATCAGGCGTTACTTTATTTAAATTGTTCAAGTGTTGTCGGAGTGCTTCTACATAGATGCCTTGATCGTAGGATGGCTTAATGGATGAAGCGTATTGATTCAGAAAATGCTGCCACCCCTGCACATCCATATTGGGCAGCTGTTTAAGGCTGGAATCGATATTGGAGTCCGCCGCCCGTTTGAGATACAGCTTCGCGTTCATAATTTGGGTCGCCGGATATCCTAGACGATCAGCGAGCTCCATCATCACCGCCGCCAGATGCTTGCAAGAACTTTGCATAGGACATGCGCATTGACTCAAGCTAAACGCATCCAGGTTCAGAGCTACCTTATAGGTCTCAGCTTCTTCGACAGTGGCTTGCACCCTGCGAGCCTCAGCCACGTTAAGTGCGGTGACCTGCTGCTGCTTGAACAAAGTAAACCCTCGACTCAGCGTAACCTCATTGTAGGCTTCAGCAACATACTCGAGCAGCTTCGGCCATTGGCTATCAGTTAAAAGGGGAGAATTGCTCATCGGAAAAGCTCCTTGTTGAGAAATAATAGTAACTTACAATCTTCTAAGTATAAATAGTGATGGCAAGAATGTAAATTTGATCATTTTGCAGGGATGTATATACCAGAATTTAGAGGGGATAATGTAGGCATGTCATATTGTTCTAGGGGAATCCAACATGTTTGCTCATTGGCTGCGTCCCAAAAAGAATATAGAACCACCGCAACCTGTCAGTCACAAAGTGGCAACCACCACGCCAATCCATTGCAGCCTTAAAGACAATATAGCCTATATCGAACGAAGCGTAGGATACAGCGCAGATATCATTTTTCGCGAAAGCACGTTTCATGCCATTGGAAAGCCGATTGTCATTATTTATACAGACGGACTTGTTGACGTAACCACGATTAATGATTTCATTATGAGATCGTTGATGACGGACTCTGTCATTGCAGATCCTGAGGATGATCCATTAATCGTTATGCAATCGTATACGCTTGCGATCGGTGAGATCAATCAAGTATCGGATATGGAGAGTTTGCTAAATCATGTATTGTCGGGTGATTCCGTCATTTTAATAGAAGGGTCATCGGTTGGCATTGCGGCAAACACCAAGGGCTGGAAGGACCGTGGTGTGACAGAAACGAATGTAGAGACGGTCATTCGCGGCCCGCGGGAAGCATTCTCAGAGTCAATAAGAACGAACACGGCTTTGATCCGCAGAAAAATTAAAGATCCTAATTTGTGGCTAGAGTCCTTTCAAATTGGTCAAGTTACGAAAACGGATATGGTTCTCATTTATATCCAAGGCGTGGCCCGCGAATCGCTGGTAACGGAAGTGCGCGACCGCTTGAAGAACATTCAGATTGATGGCGTATTAGAAAGCAGCAATGTGGAAGAAATCATTCAGGATCAACAGATAACAGTTTTCCCCACCCTGTACAATTCGGAACGCCCGGATGTCATTGCGCTTGAGCTAATGCGTGGGAAAATTGCCATTTTGGTAGACGGGACGCCCTTTGTACTGATTGCCCCGGCCTTATTTGAAACGTTCCTGAAAGCGTCAGAAGATTATTATCATCGAGTTGATATCAGTACTTTGATTCGAATGCTTAGATACGCCGGATTTCTGATCGCTTTATTGGCGCCTTCCTTGTATGTGGCGATTACCACATATCATCAGGAAATGATTCCAACCTCTCTTCTGATTAGCTTAAGCGCGCAAAGAGAGGGGACGCCGTTTCCAGCCTTTATTGAAGCTTTGATGATGGAAGTCACGTTTGAGGTGTTGCGGGAGGCTGCGCTTCGGATGCCTAGGAGCGTTGGCTCGGCGTTGTCTTTTGTCGGCACATTGGTAATCGGTCAAGCGGCCGTGGAAGCAGGTATTATATCGGCTGCCATGGTTATTGTAGTATCCATAACGGCTATATGCAGCTTCGTTTTTCCGTCGTATGACTTGTCCAATGCGATCCGCATTTTGCGTTTTCCGATGATGGCACTGGCAGCTTCTTTTGGCTTGGTGGGCATCTTTATCGGACTACTTGTGCTTGTCATGCATTTGAATAGTTTGCAATCCTTCGGTGTCCCGTATTTAAGTCCGTTCGCTCCGCTCCAGTTGGATAAGCAACGGGATGCGTTATTTCGCTTACCTTTCCAAGCGACCTTTTCGCGGATCCGCGGCATGCACTCTAACAAGGATACCAAGCGTAAGCCCCTCTAACAAAGGAAGCCAAGTCATCTGAGGTAGGTGCTGTTGAGATGGGTGTAAGAAGCAGAGTATGGCTCCTTGTATGTTTAATAGCAGTGATGCTGCTGACTAGCGGCTGCTGGAGCCGTAAAGAATTGAATTCCCTCTCTATCGCGCAAGGCATTGGGATTGATCTGGAAGACAATCAGTACGTACTCACGGTACAGATCGTAAATCCGGGAAGCTTTGTGAAGCAACAAGAAAGTATGAACACTTCGATAGTCGTGTACTCGGCGAAAGGCGCGACCTTGAATGAAGCGGTTCGCCGACTGTCGGCTTCTGTGGCAAGGAAAATATTTTTTGCTCATATTCGCATCGTAGTCTTCTCTGAGCGTGTTGCTAAGCAAGGGATTGCGAAGCCGCTTGATTTTCTGATGCGGGATAATGAAATTCGTTCTGATTTCAACGTTGTCATTGCAAGAGACAGCACAGCGAAGGAAGTTTTGAGCGTCCTTACACCGCTGGAGAAGATTCCGTCCAATTATTTGTTCAATGCGTTGGAAGTGGCGAATAAGGAATGGTCCCATGTGGTATCCGTTAAAATGGATGAGGTAGCCAACAATATTTTGGGAGAAGGGATGGACCCCGTGCTCAGTGGAGTTCGCATCCTAGGGGATAAAACCAAAGGGAAAGAAACGGCAAATCTGCAACTATCTGCGCCCTCGGTCAAGTTCGAACATGCGGGCATTGGGGTTCTAAAGAAGGACAAGCTTGTAGGGTGGCTGGATGAAAATGAGTCGAGAGGTTATTCGCTTCTCACAGACCGTGTGCAACGAACAGCACTTCATATCCCTTGTCCCAGTGGCGGCAAACTAGGCATAGATATTTCTCATGTGCACACGCAGATGCGGAGCAAGGTGACGAACAATAACCCGGAAATATGGGTGGATAGCAGTGTGAAGGGGAATATTTCAAGTGTTGAATGCCAAATTGATTTGTCGGATCTAGCAACGATTGAGAAGATTAACGAACAAGTGTCAGCGGCTGAAAAGTCTCTTATGGAGCTGTCCATTCAGAAAGCTATAAGCCTTGGAACCGATATTTTTGGCTTCGGTATAGCCGTTCATCGTGCTGACCCTAAATTCTGGAAGAAGAACAAAAGCAATTGGGACGAGCGCTTCGAGCAGATGCCGATCCATATTGAAGTCGTTACGAGCATGAGCAACACAGGAACAATCGGTAAATCGCCTGTAACGGAAAAAGAGGAGTAGGAAGCTATGATCTTGGGAATCAGTGTGTTTGCGATCTCGGTTCTCGTAGCTTATTTTGAAATTCCGAAGCTTCGTAATTGCGGAACGAAAGGGAACGTAAGCGTGTATCTCGCCTTTTTGGCAATAGGAAACTTTCTGGTGATTTGGAGGACGCTGGGTCTGCCTTTCCTTAATCCAGGGGATTGGATCGAGATTGTCATGCGTCCTCTCACGAAGCTGCTTCTTTCTTTGGGTTTCATAAAAGCATAACGGAAGGAGGTGCCTGAAGATGAATGAAATGCTGTCATCTCGCCAAATCATGATTCTTGTTCTCCTCTTTATGGTTGGAACGACGATATTGGTTGTTCCATCTGCGTTAGCTAATGAGGCGAAGCAGAATGCCTGGATATTGCAGATCGTGGGGACCAGCATCGGCCTTTTGTTTTTGGCTCTTTATATCCTTATTTTTAAGAGAAATAAAGGGCTGAACCTCTTTCAAATGAATGAAAGGCTGTTTGGACGCTGGTTCGGCAAAGGGGTTAGCTTGTTGATTGCTTTTGCGATTATGATTATTTGTGCCCAGGTCTTATTTTATATCGGCACCTTCATTACGACACAAATCATGCCGGATACGCCAACTGAAGCTATTCACGTTTTATTTATCCTTACCGCTATGCTTGGAGCGAATTTCGGAATTGCCAACTTGGCGCGGACAGCGGAAATATTTTTCCCTTGGATTATTCTTTTATTTGTTATGTTTATCTTATTGATTATGCCGGAGGTTAAACCGGAAATGCTGCTTCCGATTGGCGAGCTGGAGGGGATGTCGCTCATTCGAGGTGCTTTGCAGGTTGTTAATTATTCCTACCTTCCTTTATTTATTACCTTTGCGGCTTTTAATTCAACACTTGTATGGAAGCCTGGAATAGGAAAAGCTTTCGTAATTGGAGGCTTATTGAGCGGCATTTTCCTGATGATTTTGGTTTTGGTCAGCACGACGGTTTTGGGGCCAGCCAATTCAGAAACGCAAATATATCCGACGTACGTGTTAGCGAGGAAAATCAATGTTGGCAATTTTTTGCAGAGAATTGAAGTGATTGTTGCCTTCCTTTGGTTTATTTTTGTGTATTTCAAGCTAACGCTTTATTTTTATGCGATGATGACGGGGTTCGGTGAGGTGTTCCAATTGCCCAATCAGGGGAAAATACTTTGCTTTCCTCTAGGGATGATTACCAGCGTGCTATCGTTGGTGGTTTACCCAAATTTTGTTTATAAAACGAAATGGGATACGACAACCTGGACATCGGAAGCGATCTTGTTGGGACTTCTGTATCCACTGTTGATGCTCTTCATGACGGCGTATAAAAATAAAAAGGCCAGTGTCATCACCGCGGCTGGACCGAGTAAATAGGACGCAGTCCTTAGAAGCACCCCTTGACAATACATACTGTAATAATTATAATTACAGTATTAAGTTTTTACTAATAAGAAGTGGCGGTGATGATGATGAATTTTACAATCAGCGATTGGGTAATGGCAGCAACGAACGAAGATGAATTGATTCATGGCTATGTGGAATCGATCGATACCCAGCAGGGAGTGGCTCGCATTTATGTCATCGCATCCGATCATGACGCTGCGATTGGAAAAGTGAAAGAGGTTGTTCATCATGATGTGAAGAAATTGCCTATAGCTGCATTTGATATAGAAGAACAAGTCAAAAGTTTGATTGATGTAGCGCTGGCGGCAAGAGACAAAGAATGGTTCATGGAGCTGTTCGAAGATTTGATTCATATTAAACACAATGTGTCGAAGCGCGATGAACACCTTTTGGTGCCAACAACTTACCACAACCGTCTAGGTGTTGATCAGTTTTGATCCATTGGACGAAGAAAGCCAATTCATTAGACTTGTCCGAAAGGAGGTCTAGTGGATTGGCTTTTTATATTGGGGATGAAATGATTATGCTTATATTTTCTGTGTAGGCGCTTTGGCTGGACGCTGATCTTTGGTCATCTCCACGGCAAATAATGCTTGCAGCTCAGCGAGCTTTCTTGGATCCGTAATGGCCATTTTCTCTGTAAAATAATGCTCGACAAGCAGTTCCCAGGTTGGAACGACTTTCTGAGCGGTAATCGCTCGAATGGCGGTCTTGACCAGCCTTCTTTCCTTCGCATTCGCATAGACGTCGACGTACTGCTGCTTGCGCTCGAAATCAAGCTCGGTAAAGATCGCTCGGAAAACATCGCCTGTCATTCGGGCATCATCAAGTGCTCGGTGGGCCGAACCCTCGGAGGTGATATTCAAATCGAGCAGCGCGCCTTCGACACTCACATCATTCGTTACATTTTTGTAACGGGTGAAACCTTTCAATAAATCGAAATAAAAAGCTGACATCCAGAAGCCATCATCCATTTTGTGCATCCGTGTGTCAAAGACGATGCGTTTGAGATCCTCGCCACCCCAGGTAATGAGAAGGAATTCCCCGCTGCGATTCAGCCAGTTCATGAAATTCGTAATGACCTTGGGAAAACCTTCGGCTTGATCAATATCTTCTTGCGGAATGCCGGTCTTTTTCTTAATAAATCCGTTCAGCTTGGAGAAATAAACCGGTTTGATCAAAGCGGAGAACTCGTCCACAGGCTCTAATGAAGCATTTAACCTGACAGCCCCAATCTCGATGACCTCCATCGGCAATTCACTCGCAAATTTACGGCCGTTGAATTCGATATCCAAAATAATGTAGTCCATGTTGTTTGCCCCCGTTCGATCTCTGTGCTTTCCATTTTAACAGAAAATGCTTAGGATACCATCTTCCTTTTTCCATAGATTGCACTTAAAACCAGACTAAACAGCAGGCCGATAAAAGACATTCCTGAAATCCATAGATATAAAGGTTTCCCGCCAAAGCTTTCATAGAACCATCCCCCCAAGTAAGAGGCGACGATTCCCGAAACGCCGAAGAACAGCAAAGCGAGTACGGTTTGTCCCGTTGCGCGCCATTCCTCAGGCACTATGCGGTACAGATATTGAATAGCCGCGGAATAAAAAATCGGGAAGGTGAAAGTTTGGAATAACTGCAAGTATACGAGAACATGAGGCTCTGTCACCCAGGCAGATAGGAAGAAGCGAATGAAGTAGAAGAAAGCCGAGAAACCAATAATCGCTAATTCTTTTCCTTTGCGAAGCCACCAGAAGCTTAATGCGAACACGAGTATCTCGCTGCCCGCTGCCAGAAACCAAGCTTGCCCGACCAATTCAGGACTGCCGCCTAATTTACGAATATAAACACCTAGAAAAGTATCATTGATCCGCTGCGGTACAGCAATAATAAAGATGAGCACCAAAAACCAGATCGTTTCTTTATTGCTAAGGAACGTTTTTAGGCTCTTCAACGTAATCGGCTTCCCGGTTACTGGAGCATCCGGCAAGGGCAAGCAGATCAGAATGCTGATAATGCCGATGCCTGCAAAAAGGAAAGCAAGGCTATTGATGCCTAAATATTGAATCGCATAACCAACAGCGAGTGACATCACGGCATAGCCAACGGCGCCAAACGTTCGGATAGAACCATAGCTGACTCCGTTTGCTTCTGCTGTCTGGAAGTTCAGACTTTCTGTCAAAGGGTCCAAGGGCATTAAGAAAAAGTATAACAGCATCGTAAACAGAAGCAGGATAACGAAGCTGTTGGAGGCATATAAGAAATAACCAACGATTGTGGAGCACCCCAAGAGAAGCAGCATAATTTTTTTAATCGTTTTGGTTCTGTCACTTATCATTCCCCATAAGGGCTGTGAGAAAATCGTAATGATACCGCCTGTTCCGATAATCAATCCAATTTTGGTCGCAGGAAGCCCTTGCGCATCCAGATAAACGGGAAGGAAGGAAACGAACATGGCAAGGAGTGCGAAATACAAAAAATTAAAAGAACGCAATAAATTTGAAGAATTCATAATGATGATGACCTATACCTTCCTAATTAAATGGCAGAATACGTTGGTAAAACTACATTCTATCACGCTGCTTGTCAGATTTCCAAAGAAAATTCTCAAGAGCGCAGCTTGGAAGGGTTCATCCCCGTTACTTTTTTAAATTGCCGACTAAAGAAATAAATGCTTCGATATCCTAAAGCTTCCGCAACTTCCCCCACATTCATCCCAAGAGTCAGCAAATACTTCGCACGTTCAATTCGTTTCTCGATGATAAACGATTCAATGGTTTGTCCCATCTGTTCTTTGAATTTGAGGGAGAAGTAACGCGGCGAGAGATGAGTGAGCTTCGCTAATTCTTCGATGGTGTGCTGGTGTCCGGGATCCTGCAGAATATGTGCGGCGATGTCCATCATGATTTTATTCATGGAATGCTGGGTTTGATCTTTATATGGGAAATGCTCAGGTTTCTGACGTTCATAAAGCACCAGCAACAAGTGAAGCAAGAGAGCAGCCTCATCTTCATGCCCGAACGCTTGGTTCAGTCTCACCTGGATGAAACGCTGCAAGTATATTTCGTGAGCGTCAGCAGGGTTGAAGCGGATGTAAGGGGGAAGGGACAAGATCCAGGATAAGTCGCCTGTGGCATCGAAGTGAATGAAGGTAACGGTCAAAGGGCGTGCAGGATTATGTTTGGCACTTGCAAAGTCTTCTGGACGAAATAGAAAACAATCGCCTTGTCCGATTTCATAACGATTGCTGTTCAAAGTAACTTCACCTTCTCCGCTCCATACATACCAGAAGTCGAAGTCATCGAAGGGGTCATGCTCTCGGCTCCATCGCCAGTTCGGCTCACAAATGACTTTGCCGAATTGTTCGGACGGAACGAGTCCCCAAGACGTAGATAAAGACAAAATACACAGCCCCCTTATATGTAATATAGTTTAAAAAATATATTCATTCATATGGCTATTTTACTGCATATTATTTTAATGATAAAGATATGACTCGTTAAATAAGTCAAATGACATGCTTTGAATGCCGGGGGCCGCGCAGCTGGAGAATGAAATGTCTTCGGCAGCTATTCAATTTACTCATAGACACTGAGAACGATTATCACTTAAAATGAAGAGTAATGACTTACTGTGCAGGATGGTGATAGAACCGAGATGGATGAACGAATCATAAGAAAGACGGGCTATGACATGCTCGATCATATATGGATTAAACTGCGTACACTGACTTGCATTGAGGATAAAGGCTGGCGTTTGACGCTGGATTTCGTGCAATCACATACCCTCATGATTGCAATTAGCAGCAAGCTGAAGGTGGTTGTAGATGGCCGCATCTGCTTCCTCAAGCCGGGCAATGCTTATATCTGCTTGCCTGGACAGCTTGTTGAGGCTTCCGCTGCGGAGGAGCATGAGGGCGGCCTCTTTCTTTTTCAGTTTGATGCGGTTGTGGAAGCGGGCAGCACGGAAGGCGGATTGGAACTGAGCAGGCAGAAGAGTGTGTTCCCAATTAGCGGGGAAATCAGCCTTGCTGATCGTTCAAGCATAAGCAGCCTATGTTCCACGATTAGTGGGAATATGCAGTCAGCCAGTGCGCTCGATCGAATGCGAGGACAAGCAGCCTTTCAGGATTTGCTTTGCCGTCTGCTGCAGGATGCGCTGCCTGCCGCTGTTCAAGATCAGGATAGCGAGGCGCTGATGGATCGGACAAGAACCTATATGGAGCAGCATTTTGCCCAAAATATTACAATTGACGAGCTGGCCGAAATGGCCGGTGTGAGCCGTTACTACTATATGCGTACGTTCAAGCTGCAGAATGGCCGAAGTGCGATGGATTATTTATCTGAGCTACGAATTAATCAGGCGAAGGTACTCATGGAGAAAACCAAAATAAGGCTGCGTGACATTGCAAAGCAAGTGGGCTACAACGATGAATATTATTTCATTCGCAAATTTAAACAGCAAGTGGGAATTCCGCCTGCAACTTACATCAAGAACCGACAGCGCAAGGTCGCGGCTTATAGTTTTCCCAATATTGGGCAGCTGCTCGCCTTGAAAATTGTGCCTTTTGCGGCTCCGATGGATCATTCCTGGACGGATCTGTATCGCAGGAAGTACCAATACGACGTGGTTACGAAGCTTAGCCATGATTATGAGTTCAATCGTGAAGCGCTTCGGACAGCCAGGCCGGATTATAT
The DNA here is from genome assembly GCF_013204855.1 of Paenibacillus alba. GTDB lineage: Bacteria > Bacillota > Bacilli > Paenibacillales > NBRC-103111 > Paenibacillus_E > Paenibacillus_E alba. The sequence goes on from NZ_JABMKZ010000033.1 coordinate 72,983, forward strand.
CATTGGGATTGACCACTTCGTGCCAATCGACGAGCAGGAGAAGCTGAAACAGGTCGCTCCTGCCTTTTTTGTTCCATGGCTGAAGCATAATTGGCGTGAGCATTTGCGATTGACCTCGGAATTTCTGGGGATTTCATCAGCAGCCGAACAGTGGATCGAAGATTATGAACGTAAAGCCAAGATCATCAGAGATCAAGTAAAAGGCGTTGTGAACAGCGATACGGTCATGATTGTCCAAATAACGGAAGCGGATTTCTACGTATACGGCGAAAGGTCCATCGCTGATGTGTTGTATTCGGATTTGCAGCTTAACTGCCCACAGCAAGTGAAGGGCATAGACACTTATCAGCCAGCTACCCTACAGCAATTAGGCGACTATGACGCGGATCGGATACTATTAATGTTTACGAATGAACGCAGTTTACAAGAAAATTGGGAAATATTGCAGCGAAACGAAGCGTGGAGAGCGCTGAAAGCCGTGCAGAATCATGGAGTCGCGCTGATCTCGCCATGGATGTGGTTCGAGTATTCGGCTTACACGCAAGAAAGGTTTCTCAGCGAGGCTTTGGCGGTATTCAAAGCATGATTGTGCATGAAAAGTAAGCACCATCGTCTATTTTCGAATCCAGAAGAGATCGGTTATACTCCATTAAGTGATAATGAGAATCATTATTATATATGAAGCGAACATAAGGGATCGCAACAATAGGAGGATTTACCGATGCCATATAAAAAATTCAATATCGTTGTATTAGGGGTTATGTTGTTGTTCTCGACGCTCCTAGCCGCTTGCGGTACGAAGGCGAAGGAAGATACAGCGGCCAAAGGCACGCCGGCTGCTGCGGCAAGTACACCAGCTGCCAGTGCCAAAGCGGCAGACGCGGCGCCAACTACGCGCGTGTTCAAAGATTTGCTCGGACATGAAGTGACCATTCCTACGAATCCCAAAAGAGTGATTGTAGACCAGTTTATGGGGCATCTGCTGGCGCTGGGCGTGAAGCCGGTCGGAGCTGCCTCTTATCAGTTTGATGCTGCTTTTCTGAAAGAACCTGCCGCAGGCGTAGAGAACATCGGCAATCCGGTGTCGAAGGAAAAAATGCTGGCGTTGAATCCGGATCTGATCATTTTGCAAGATGAAGGCGCAGCGGTCAAAATGTATGACGATCTATCCAAAATTGCTCCGACAATCGTCTTGTCTTACGCGGGTGCAGACTCCCAAAATGTGCTGGAGCAGCTTCGTCAGATTGGCGACATCGTTGGTAAAAAGCAGGAAGCCGAGCAGTGGATTACCAAATACGAAGCCAAGGCGAAGCAGTATCGAGAGCAAGTAGCCAAGGTTATTGGTCCTGAGAAAACGTTCTCCATTGTTGAGCTATGGGCGAAACAAACGGTAGTTTACGGCAAAAACTTCGGAAGAGGCGGCTATAACTTATATGACGCACTTCAATTATCTCCGCCAAAAGCTGTTAAAACCGAAATGTTTGATCAAAATAAAAACTGGCTGGAAGTAACGATGGAAAGCTTGCCTAAATATGTAGGCGACTATATTTTCTTAACGGCTAATGCCGGAGAAAACAGCGCGGCCCGATTAAAGGAGCTTATGGACAATCCGGTATGGAAAAGCCTTCCTGCTGTGAAGAACAATCATGTGTATCAAATGAATACGAGTGAAATTTTCCCAGGGGATCCGATCTCGGTCGATAAACAGCTGGATATTCAAGCGAAATTACTGCTGGAGCTTACTGCAAAGTAAACAAGCGCCTTGAGCGATTACCCATAGACCTCAATCTATCCGGATTGAATGTCTGTGGGTAATCGTGTTGTGGACGAATAAGAACGGAGTGAAGCCTTATGCTTAGAAAGTTTTTCGCTTATTACAAGCCTTATCGAACGTTATTCCTTATCGACTTCTGCTGCGCCGTATTTTCTGCACTGCTGGAGCTGGGCTTTCCACTGATTGTCAATCGGTTCGTCGACGACCTTCTACCGAAGGGCCAATGGCAGATGATCATGTGGGCATGTCTGGGACTGCTTGCCATCTATGTTTGCAACAGCGCTTTGCAATATGTCGTTACTTATTGGGGACATCAACTTGGCATTAACATTGAAACGGATATGCGGCGCAAGCTGTTTAATCATGTGCAGAAGTTATCCTTCCGCTTTTTTGACAACAATAAAACGGGGCATTTGATGGCTCGCATGACGAGCAATTTGATGGAAATTGGTGAAATGGCGCATCATGGACCAGAGGATCTGTTTATAGCGGCTATGACCTTAATCGGTGCCTTCATTCTGATGATGATGATTAATTGGAAGCTGGCGCTGCTGACCGTTATCGTCATTCCGGGGCTCATTTACTTAGCCCTGCATTTTAACAGAAAAATGATGCAGGCGTTCCGTCGAATGTTCAAAGATATCGCGGAATTCAATGCGCGCGTAGAAGACAGCATCGGGGGGATCCGAGTCGTACAAGCTTTTACGAATGAGCAGCATGAAGCGGGGCAATTCGCTGAAAATAATGAGCAGTATCGCCAAACGAAGTTCCTTTCGTATAAAATACAGGCGCAGAACTCATCTGTGAGCTATTTATTGATGCGGCTTATCCTATTGTTCGTGCTCGTTTGCGGCACATGGTTCGTCGTGAAAGGGGAGATGACATCGGGGGAATTTGTTGGCTTCCTGCTGTTATCCAATGTATTTCTGGGCCCAATCAACAAAATTAATTCGGTTATCGAAAGCTATCCCAAAGGCATCGCTGGCTTCAAGAGCTATCTCGAATTGCTGGAAACCGCGCCGGATATCGCGGATGCACCTGATGCGATTGATCTGCATAACTTGCGTGGTGATATCTGTTATAAAGGAGTTACGTTCGGTTATGAGAATGAAGGTAAGGTGCTGCAAGGTATCGACCTGACGATTCACGCCGGTGAGACTATTGCCTTCGTTGGCCCTTCCGGAGCGGGCAAGACGACCTTATGCAGCTTGCTGCCGCGTTTCTATGAGGTGGATACCGGAAGTATCACTGTTGATGGAACCGACATTCGCAAAGTGAAGCTGCTATCTTTGCGCAGCCAGATCGGTATCGTTCAGCAGGATGTTTTCTTGTTCTCGGGTACGATTCGCGATAACATTGCTTACGGCAATTTGAAGGCAAGCGACAGCGATATCTGGGATGCGGCGCGCCGCGCGAGACTGGAGGACTTCATTCGTTCGCAAAAGGACGGCTTGCAGACGATCATTGGCGAGCGGGGCGTGAAGCTGTCCGGCGGTCAGAAACAGCGGTTGGCTATCGCGCGGATGTTTCTCAAGAATCCGCCGATTCTGATTCTGGACGAAGCGACATCAGCGCTTGATACGGAGACGGAGAAAGCGATTCAACTGTCGCTGGCCGAGTTGTCCAAAGGGCGAACGACACTTGTCATTGCCCATCGACTGGCGACGATCAAGAATGCGGATCGGATCGTCGTCGTTACCGAGCAAGGCATCACTGAGCAGGGGAGCCATCAGAAGCTGATTGCTGCTGGCGGCGTATACAGCCAACTGCATGAAGCGCAATTCGGCAATTAGTTGAAGCACTATTTGCAAACGAATGCCATAATTCCTGCATCTTCCAATCTCGTGGTATTCGGTTTACTATTGAGAGAAAGGAGTTGAATAGAAGATGAGTGCTGATCACGTGAAACTTGTACTGGATGCCAAGGCAATATTAGGGGAAGGGCCCAGCTGGCATGCTGCCCAGCGAAAGCTGTATTGGGTTGATATTGTGGGGAAGACGTTTCATCAATTCGATCCTGCCACAGGCCACAATGAACAGTTTCCTGTCGGCGAATATGTGGGTGCTGTCGTCAGCGCCGGCGCGAATAAGGTGATGTTGGCAACGCAATCCGGATTTCAAGCCTACGATTTGGTGTCGCGTGAGCTTACTCCCTTGGTAGACCCGGAGTCGCATCAACCAGGCAACCGTTTTAATGATGGCAAGTGTGATTCTAGGGGGAGATTCTGGGCAGGAACGATGGAAATAGCAGAAACAGAGGCAACAGGTGCTCTTTATGTATTGGATAATGAGGCTAGCTGCCGCAAAGTCGTAGACAATGTGGGCGTTTCCAACGGTATTGCTTGGAGCTTGGACGAGACAGAAATGTATTACGTAGATTCGCTGAAAAAGCTGGTTTATGCCTTTGCCTTTGATGCAGTGAAGGGGGAAATCAGCAATTCGAGAGTCTTGATTGATTTTCAAACGGAACAAGGCTTTCCGGATGGTATGACCAGTGATGCAGAAGGCATGTTGTGGATCGCACATTGGGACGGTTGGCAGGTGTCCCGCTGGGATCCCAAAACTGCGCAGAAGTTGGCAAGCATTCCAGTTCCAGTAGCCAAGGTCAGCTCCTGCGTCTTTGGTGGAGAAGAGTTAGACACCCTGTATATAACGACGGCCAGCAAGGGAGTTCAGCCAGAGCAAATGGCGGAGCAACCGCATGCCGGAGGGATTTTTGCAGTGAAGCCCGGAGTCAAGGGTACGCAAACATATGGTTTCGGAGGCAACTGAAACCATAAGGCTCAAAGCCGCTTCACACGGGGAGTATTCCGTGTAAGCGGCTTTTTCTTCGAAAATCCATTTGGCGGCATCTGCGAAATGCCTGTCCTCAAAATCGCATGCATATGTTACAATGGGAACCATTAATTCTGTTGATGGAGGATGCTATGCCCTCGCGATACTCATTCCTAATCAAGCTTTTGGTATCTACTACGTTAATTAGCACAGTTCCGCTTTTATTCCTAGGTGTATATGCCTTCTTCCAATCCACTTCGACCGTCCAAACGAAGGTGAATGAAGCGAATGTTTTCATTTTGCAGCAATCGCAAAGCCGCGTTGAACAGATTCTTAAGGTCGTCGATCAGGTATCCGGAAGATATGCGGAGACACCGTTTGTCGTCAATTCGGTAGCGAAAAAAATGGAAATAGAAGATTTTCAAGACATTGATTTGTTGGCAAAAGGTCTTTTGGGTGTACAAACCTATGAGTTGGGTGTCAAAACAGCCGAGCTCCACAGCATTCAGAACAAATGGTATATCAAAGATGGCGGTTTCTATTTTGGAACAGATACAACTAAGGCAGCGATCAGCCAAAATTCGGCTTACAACTCTCGCTGGCTGCCGGATTCGGATCAAGCTTTTGCTGGCATCAAGTTAGTGAAAGCGATTCCTTCCTTGGCCGCTGAGCCCAAAGGCTACTTATTTGTCCGAATGTCGAGCACCGAGTTGGCTAAGTTGTTGACCGGTGGTTTCTCGACGAGAGAAACGATGATTGTTGACGACAAGATGACTATTATCATCCACAGCAATCCCGACAGAATCGGCCAAAACATCCTCTCCGAGCCATGGTCCCAAGAGCTGCGGAAAGCCGATAAAACACAGGGGTATTTCAACAGCACTGTGTCAGGTAAACCATACAGTGTGATTTATAACCAATCTCGGTACAATAATTGGACTTATGTCTCAGTCATTCCACTGGAGGAGGCCAAGAAAGAATCGGCCTCTATTGGCTGGGCTACCTTAACAGCGTGTGTGCTTTTACTCCTGTTTGCTGCGCTTTTGTCCTATTGGGCATCCAAGCGGATTTATTTTCCGGTACGAAGCCTGATGGAATTTACGATGCGTCACAGCAAGCCGTCTTGTGGAGGCGTTGTTGTCAAAGACGAGCTGCATTGGATCGGGAATCAATTCGCATCCCTTCATCAGTCCAAGGAACAATTGGAAGGACAGATGAAGATTCAGTCAGGGCAGCTGGTTGATTACTTCATGTTGAAGCTTTTTCAAGGCGAGTTGTATCGCAGTGAAATGGAGGAGAAAGCTGAGCGCTTTCAACTGCCTGTGTGGCAGAGGTACGCCGTGCTGGTGCTGCAGATCGATGCGCTAGCCCAAACACGCTATAGTCTCAGTGAGCAGGATCTTTTGTTGTTTGCGATCAATAACATAGCCTCAGAGCTTATTCCTATCCCGCAGCGAATTCAGGCGATGCCGATCGGAAACTATCAAGTTACACTTGTTGGCAGCAATGCAGACAATCACATGGAGCTGCTGAGCGAGTGGAGTGCTTTGGCCATGTCGGTCCAGAACGCTGCCGAGGAATTCCTGGGGCTCAAGGTCAGTATAGGCATAAGCCGGCCTTATACGCAGTTGTTTGCGACGTCTCAGGCATTTCTCGAAGCCAAAGAAGCGTTGCAATATCGGATTCGACTCGGCGAAAAGGCGATTCTGCATTTGGATGACCTGAAGCCGAAGCAGGCTGCCCGGCAATACTACCCGCATCACTTGGTTTCAGAGCTTACCCAGGCGATCGTCTTTCTGGATAAGGATAAGGCAGAGGAGCTGCTTCACCAATTTATTCAAGATGTGCTGCGAGTAGAATCCGATCCTAATCTGTACCGCATGTCCTTTGCTATGCTGCTGACAGATCTGATCCGCGTCTTGTATGAGATGGGGGATACCGGGGGACTGTTCGCTCAAGATCATCGCAATGAGTATGAACAAATGTTTGGACTAAAGACGCCGCAGGAAATCGAAGCGTGGTTCAAGTCGCAAATGATTTCTCCGATGATCGAATTGACACGCAAACGGCATGAATCGTCGGGCAAAAGCATTTCTCGCTCGGTGATGGATCTCATCCATGAGCATTATGACAGTGATTTGACACTTGAGCAGTGCGCACTGCGATTGAATTACAGCACACATTATATACGCCGGATGTTCCGCAAAGAATCGGGCATGAATTTTAGTGATTATTTAGCTGGCTACCGCCATGATATGGCGAAAAGTTGGCTCAGTGGAACGGAAATGAAAATAACGGAAATTGCTGAACGCCTGCAATATACGAATGCGCAAAATTTCATCCGTCAGTTCCGTAAGCTGGAAGCAATGACACCCGGTCAATACCGAGAACAGAAGCGAGCAGAGCAGTAGCTGCTTGTAATCAAATGAGCAGATCAAACCTTGGCTAAGGGGCCAAGGTTTTTTGCTATACAAGAATTTAGATGATTTGGAGCGCGATGGGCTTACCTCTTATTTATTTGCTACTGCGGATGAGGATGAGGATGAGGATGAGGATGAGGTGAGCCAGTTGTGGGGTAGTTGCGACCTGATAGGTAACGAACCCCACGAATGGGAACTACGTTCCCTTATTCATGAGCCAAACAGCCATTTGGCTAGTTAGACGGAACTACGGTACGCTAATTTGTCTAAATTGCTGGAATTTCTCGCTAGCGAGGTGAAATAAGGGATCATACTTCCCTTCCAGCTGTAAATATCGGATTCTGAGCCGATTAGCGGATCATAGTTCCTTTTCGTGAGGCAATTGCTTCTTTTGGTGTACACGAGCTTTCAATGATTATTAATAGGGTCGCTAATGATTATAAAGTCTGGATTTACGCTGGTTTTGCCTGTTTTGGGCAGATGGAGCGCTGTTGATTATTGAAGGCAATTTCAGGCTTCGATATGCTAACGCTGTCATAACAAACAAGGAGGACGATGAACAGTGGAACTGACTTCCAAGCCGTTAGAATCGGATACGGTTACACGGAGCGACGCCCGCCGAAGATTTAACCGTCTATTCAAAAACAGGTGGCTGTATCTGATGGCACTTCCCGGCATGCTCTACTTTATTATTTTTCGCTATTTCCCGATGTGGGGGCTGCTGATTTCCTTTCAGGATTATCAACCGGCTCTGGGCATGCTGCACAGCAAATGGGTCGGGCTTAAGCATTTCGAGCGATTCTTTTTTGATGCCTCCTTCGCAATGCTGTTCAAGAATACGATTATTTTAGCCATTTACAATCTGTTCTTCTTTTTCCCGCTGCCGATCATCTTGGCCCTGCTATTAAATGAAATTCGCAAAGAGGCCTTTAAGCGAACCATTCAAACAATTGTGTATATCCCGCATTTTGTGTCATGGGTCGTTGTGGTGGGGATCTCCTACATTTTTTTCACAACCGAAGGCGGGATTGTCAATGATGTATTGGCTTCCATGGGTCTTCCCAAGCTTGAGTTTCTGATTTCCAGCGAATGGTTCCGAACGATGATCGTTTCGCAGGTTGTGTGGAAGGAAACCGGTTGGGGGACGATTATTTTCCTCGCAGCCTTGGCGGGGGTTGATCCGCAATTGTATGAAGCTGCGAAGATTGATGGAGCAGGCCGTTTCCGTCAGGTATGGCATATTACACTTCCGGCGATACGCAGTGTGATTGTCATTTTATTCATCCTTCGACTCGGTTCGTTCCTGGATACCGGCTTTGAGCAAATCTTCTTGATGCTGAACGCGATGAACCGCGAGGTAGGCGAGGTTTTCGATACCTATGTCTACAATGTCGGTATCCAGCAAGGTCAGTTCAGCTACAGTACGGCAGTCGGTTTATTTAAATCGCTAATCGGACTGGTGCTGGTCGTGAGCGCTAATCGGTTGGCCAAAAAATTCGGCGAAAGCGGTCTGTACTAAGAAGGGATAGGTGCAAAATGATCCATAAAAGCTTGGGCAGCCGTATTTTTGACGGCTTCAATTATACGTTTTTGCTTGTTTTCGCGTTAGTCACGCTGTTGCCGTTTGTTTACATTTTATCGGTTTCGTTCGCAGAGCCGGCAGAGGTGCTGAAACGTGGCTTTATCCTTTTCCCAACCTCCTTCTCCTTAGAGGGGTATCGCTACATTTTCTCCACGCAAACGATTGTGAACAGTCTGTTCGTTACGATTGGAATTACCGTCGTTGGGACATTTATTAATCTGTTGTTCACTTCACTTTTGGCCTATCCGTTGTCCAGATCGGATTTTGCCGGGCGCAAGCTGTTTATGATGATGATCGTCTTCACGATGCTGTTTCATGGCGGGATTCTGCCAACCTTTCTCGTTGTGAAAGCGCTTGGGATGCTGAACAGCTACTGGTCGCTGCTCATTCCGAATGCGATCAGCGCATTCAATCTGATTGTGGTCGTCAGCTTTTTCCGGCAGCTGCCGGAGGGACTAGAGGAAGCGGCGAAGATTGACGGATGCAGCGATGTTGGCTTGCTTTTTCGGATCGTGCTGCCGTTATCAGCGCCGGTATTGGCTACGTTCGCACTCTTTTATGCCGTAGGACACTGGAACACTTTTTTCAATGCGATTATGTATATCAATGATTCCAAAATGTGGCCAATCCAGGTTTGGCTGAGGCAGATCGTGATTCTCTCGCAAGGCGGAATCGGCGACTCCACCCAGTTCGATCAGAATTATATTGCTCCTCCGTCGCAAATTATTAAGATGGCCGTCATCGTCATCTCTACGGTGCCAATTTTGATTGTGTACCCTTTTCTGCAAAAGCATTTTGCCAAAGGGGTCATGCTTGGTTCCGTAAAAGGTTAAAATGTGTCCCTTTTGTATTGTGATTGGGATTCATTCATATAAAATAAGCATATAGGGAGGCATTACCACGATGAAAAAACATACGGGAATGAAGAAAGCCGGAATTGCGGCGATGGGGATGTTGGTTGGCGCTGCTGCTCTACTCGCCGGTTGTGGAAGCGAGAAAAGCCCAGCAGGGGGAAGTGCTGGAACGAGCAGCAATCCCGAAAGTAAAGAGCCACTTAAGCTTAGTGTCATGACATTAATGTACGCGGAGCCGCCTAAAGCGGACAGTGACGTACAAAAGAAGATTGAAGAATATACGAATACCAAGCTGGACATCTCTTGGGTGCCCAATTCTTCCTATAAAGAAAAAGTGAATGTTACGATTGCTTCTGGTGAGCTGCCGAAGGCGCTTCTCGTGCAAAATAACAAGGATTCGAATATTTTGAGCGCCGTGCGTGCAGGTGTATTTTGGGAGGTTGGTCCGTATTTGAAGGACTACCCGAATTTATCCAAAATGAATAAGTCTGTGTTCGACAATATTAAAGTAGACGGGAAAATTTATGGCTTGTACCGTGCCCGTGATTTATCCACGTACGGCATCATTTTCCGCAGCGATTGGCTGAAAAATGTAGGTCTAAGCGAACCGAAAACGATTGACGAGCTGTACAATGTGTTAAAAGCGTTTACTTTGAACGATCCAGATAAGAACGGAAAAGCCGATACGGTGGGCTTGACGGAAGAGAAAACGATGGATGGCTTCGGCGTTGTAGCGTCCATCATGGGTGCTCCGAATAGCTGGGAAGTGAAGGACGGCAAGCTGAGCCCGGATTTCTTGGCGCCTGAATATTTTGAAGCGATGAAATTTTACAAAAAGCTGTATGATGAAAAGCTGATCAAGCAGGATTTTCCTGTATTAAACAATCAGCAGAAGAAGGATGACATTAACCAAGGGAAGGCAGGGGCCGTCATTTCCAATATGATTGATGGTGCTGGTTATCAGGCATCGCTTGCCAAGACGTTCCCAGGTGCGGAAGTGGATGTTGTTAGTCGTCTCAAAGGACCTAAGGGAGAAAGGCTGCCAGGCGGAGTTGGGTACAATAGCGTATTCATGTTCCCCAAATCGAGCGTGAAAACAGAGGCGGAGCTGAAGAAGATCCTTGACTTCTACGATAAGCTTTCTGATCAGAAGATGCTGGATTTGCTAGGATGGGGAGTCGAGGGCAAGCATTATAAAGTTGAAGACGGCAAGCCGGTATTTATTGATCAAAAGCTGCAGGATACCGAGGTTGGTTCCAGTTACCTGCAATTGCAAATAGCCAAATATACAGCCAAAACAACAGGCAAAGAAACGCCGTTGATGGAGAAATATGGCAAGATGATCAAGGATAATGAAGCCATTGCGGTGAATAATCCGACCAATCCCTTAGTTTCCGAAACACAAACGACCAAAGGCAGTGAGTTAAAGCCAATCATTGATGATGCCCGCACGAAATTTATTTTGGGCAAATTGGATGAAGCTGGCTGGAAACAAGCGATTGAGCAATGGCGCAAAGCCGGTGGCGATAAAGTCATCCAAGAGTTTACGGAGCAATATGCGAAAAGCGGTCAGTAAGGACACTTGAATACCCAAAAGAGGTTGTCTCACAAGTCGAAAATGACTGCGAGGCAGCCTCTTCTGTTTTAGCGGCAATTTTTTATAGATAGGATATTGCTTCGCCAGCTGCAGCTCCTAGCAGCACAATGATCCATGGCGGCAATTTCCAGAAAACCAACAGCCCAAACAGCAAAAGGGCGACAATGAAATCAGAAGTCTGGAGGATGGCCGTTGTCCAAAGCGGGTTGTAAAGAGCGGCAAGCAGTATCCCAACCACAGCCGCGTTGATGCTGACAAGTGCGCCTTGAATGCTAGGATTGGATCGCAAAGCATTCCAGAAAGGCAGCGCTCCGACAATGAGCAAATAAGCAGGCAAGAAAATGGCCAGGGTGCCGACAATGGCCCCTTTGATGCCGCTGAACATCGCGCCCAGGTAAGTGGCAAATGTAAAAAGCGGGCCAGGGACTGCTTGCGCAGCGCCATAACCAGTGAGAAAGACTTCTTTGCTGGTCCACCCTTGCGGGACCATCTCACGTTCCAAGAGAGGAAGGACGACATGTCCGCCTCCGAACACGAGGGAGCCCACCCGATAAAAGGAATCGAACAAGGCTAGAAGCGGAGAGTGTCCCAGCCCATTTAGAATCGGTAGAAGGAAGAGTAGAAGTACGTACGAGAGTAAACAAGCAATAGCCAAATAACGATGAACGTTCACTTGAATATGGCTAGTTTCCTGTGCAGAAGCTGTTTTGAAAGCCCATACGCCCAGCAATCCCGCTAAAACAATGATCAATACTTGACTGAAAACTGCTTGCCAGACTAAGGTGATTGAAGCCGCTGCGATGGCGATCGTCGCTGTACTTTTCGTAGAAGCGAGCTTTTTGCCCATACCGAATATGGCTTGTGCAACGATGGCGACAGCAACAATTTTGAGGCCGTGAATCCAGCCGGAATTGCTGACATCAATCGTTTTCATTACAAGTGAGAAAAACAATAGGATGAGTATGGAGGGCATTGTAAATCCAAGCCAGGCCGCCGCACCCCCTAATAAACCGGCACGAAGGGTACCGATTCCTATGCCAACCTGGCTGCTGGCAGGGCCTGGGAGGAATTGACAGAGAGCAACGAGATCTGCGTAGCTCTTCTCATCCAGCCATTTTCGTTTATGAATATATTCATGATGAAAATAGCCTAGATGAGCGATTGGCCCACCAAAAGAGGTCAGTCCTAGTTTGGTAGAAACAAGAAGTACTTCCCATATTGCTTTTCCTTTATTAGGATGCTGTTTTGGAGCCGATTCCAAGCGTATTCCCCCCTAATCTCATCGACAATTCTATGATAATCGCTACTTTCAGTTTATCCGAATTATCTCTTCTCGACAAACACCAAAAAACCCGGCAATCGAGCTGCCGAGCTGAGGTTCATTCTAATTGATACTCTTTGATTTTATTATACAAAGTGCCGCGGGAAACACCCAGCAGCTTGGCTGCTGCGCTTTTGTTTCCAGCTGTTTTGAGCAAAGCTTCTTCAATTAAGGTGATTTCTTCATCTTCCGATACTTTGGCTTTGAGAATTACAAGGGAATCCGCTTCTGTCGCAATGAGACTAGGCTGCAGCTCCTGCAGGACGGTTGGCAAATGATCAAGAGTGATGATGTCTTCATCGCTAAGAATGATGCATCGTTCAATGACATTTTTTAATTCCTGGATATTGCCTGGCCACGTGTAATTGGTCAAAGCCAAGATAACCTCTGGCGAAAGCGTTGGAACCGGCTTCTGATATTGCGCGGAGAATTGCTTGAGATACATCTGCACCATGGCTGGAATATCTTCAATGCGATCACGCAATGGCGGGATGCGAATGGAGATGACATTAAGCGCATAATAAAGATCGGAGCGGAACTCCTGATTAACCAGCTTGCTGGCCAAATCTTCCCGCGTTGCAATGATAATCCGCGTTCTTAAGCTGATCGGAAGGCTGCCGCCGGAGCGAACGATGGTTTGCTGCGTGATGTAATGGTAGAGCTTGGCTTGCAGATCAAGCGGAAGCTTTTCGATTTCATTAATAAATAAGGTGCCATCCTTGGCTTGTTCCAATTTGCCGGCCTGCCCGCTGTCACTGCCGCTGAACGTACCGCCTTGGAAGCCAAATAATTCAGTTTCAAGCAATCCCGCGGGCACGATGCCGCAATTAACCGTCAAAAAAGGTTGATTCGCTCGTGGACTGGATTGATGAATAATATGAGCAAGCTGCTCTTTGCCAACACCCGATTCTCCTATAAGGAGGACGGGTGTTTCTGTTGCTGCAACCTTCTTGGCCCATTGGATAACCTTGCCGATCGCGGGGCCTTTTCCTTTGATTAAGGTAAATAAATCTTCCGAGTGCTCTTTGTGCGGCAAGCCGTAGGAATCTGCGGTCGTTAATTGTTCATTCAATCGCACTAATTGGGTGATATCTTGTTCCGTAGCGATGCCGCCGATGATAAGACCATTATCGTCTCTGATCGGCGAGGCATTGATTAAGACATGGGTATCTGGTCGAGGGCGGTGATACGTGTTACGAATCACACGGCCTTCGTCTAATATTTTCAGAACCATCAGCGTTTCGACATCAAAATGCTCGCCAATACGCTTGCCCAAAATATCTGCGCTCGGCAAATGATAAAGCTCTTCGGCGACGGAGTTCCAGCAAATCACTTCGCCATTGCGATCAACGACAGTTACGGCATCGGTAACCGTTTCGGCAAGTGCTGAGAAATAAGAGGACCATTTGTGCTGCTCGGTCATTACGGCCTGCAAGCAAGCTGATAAAGGGGAGTATCCCCGAATCTGTCCAGCCTTATCCTTGAAGAGCAGCGGGCGATGCGTAGTTTGATCTGTCTGTGAAATCAGGCCCGTTTCGTCCCAAGCTGCCCAATGAGCAGCAAAAAAATTGGTTTTGGCCAATACCTCTTGCAGGTTGTGTGCAGAGAAGATGGGCAGGAGTGCTGCATCTTCCGGTATGAATAGATGTATCTCGCTGCTCTGTGAAGCAATTACAGCAGTTCCTTGATGTAAATAGGAAGATAGCTCTCCCAGTGTTGTTTCCAATGGCAATTCGACAAACTTGCTGTTCAACGGAATGTGTTCATTTTTGAACATAGTTGACCTCATTTATGTAGCGTTCATTTGCTTTAAATTTACCATGAATACTTAGGCGATTCAACACGCTGGACGATGGATGTGAGTATGATGAAGGATAGCCGATAGAAGTGTTTAAAGTTAATCGAAATATATTTTTGAACAAATAGTGTTCAAATTATTGTTTATAGTGTACAATTAAGTTAATTATTAAACACTATTGTACAAATTCCTTTGGAGGAATAACACATATGGAACTTATCATGAAAAATATGTTTCAATCCTTGGGCAAAAGTCGCACAGCCAACCGATTAGCCAAAAAATATGGTTTACGCTTCGGCGCAGCACGTTTCGTAGCTGGAGAGACGATTCAACAATCGATTGCAGCAGTTCGAGGCCTTAATCAGGATGGCCGCGTTGCGACGCTGGATCATTTAGGCGAATTCGTTTTTAGTGAAGATGAGGCTTTGGAATCTGCCGCGATGTGCATACAGACGTTAGATGCGATTGCTGAGTCCGGCGTGAAGTCCAATCTTTCGTTGAAAATGACATCTCTGGGTCTTGATATTAGCAGAGAGCTTTGCGTAACCAGCATGAAACGGATTCTTGAACGTGCTCGCTTGCATAACAATTTTGTACGGATTGATATGGAGGACTATGCGCACTGTCAAATCTCATTAGATATTTACAAGGAACTTCGAAAAGACTATGACAATGTCGGTATCGTTATCCAAGCTTATTTGTTCCGTACGATGCAGGATATCGACGATTTAGCTTCTCTTGGAGCTAATCTGCGGCTTGTGAAGGGCGCTTATAAGGAGTCTCCGCAGGTAGCTTTCCCGGATAAAAGCGCTGTCGATGAGAATTATAAAAAAATCATTGAAAAACATTTGACCAACGGACATTACACCGCTATTGCCAGTCATGATGAAGCCATTATTAAGCACACCAAGCAATTTGTCAGCGAACACGGAATTTCGAATGATCAATTTGAGTTTCAGATGCTGTACGGGATTTGCGATGAGCTGCAAAAGCAATTAGTCAGAGAAGGCTACCGAGTACGTATTTATGTGCCTTACGGAGTAGACTGGTTTGGTTATTTCATGAGAAGACTGGCTGAGCGTCCAGCAAATGTCTGGTTTGTTCTGAAAAATATGTTTAAGTAATCAAAACCTGAGATAGGTACAATTCAGCTTGCCAAATTTGAGAGGAGAGATCCCATGCGTACTTTTACAACTGCTAGTCCTTATGTTAATGAGCCATTTACAGATTTTAGCCTTGAGGTGAATCAAAAAGCGCTGCAGGCAGCCATTGCCAAAGTGAAGGATGAACTAGGGCGTGAATACCCGCTTCGTATTGGTGCTGAAAAAGTGATGACTGAAGCCAAAATTACGTCCATTAATCCGGGCAATCTAGATGAAGTAATCGGTTATGTGAGTAAAGCGGATCAAGCTCTCGCTGAGAAAGCGATGAATGTGGCGCTGGAAACGTTCGAAACGTGGAAAAAGGTGCCTCCGCAAGAACGCGCGGAATATTTGTTCAAAGCTGCGGCTTTAATGCGTGCTCGCAAACATGAGTTTTCTGCTTTGATGATTTTGGAATCTGGTAAAAATTACGTGGAAGCGGATGTAGATACCGCAGAAGCTATTGATTTTATCGAGTTCTATGCGCGAGAAATGATTCGTTTAAGTGAAATCAATGAGACGCAGCCGTTGGTGAAAATCCCCGGGGAAAACAATCGCATTTCCTATATTCCCTTAGGCGTTGGCGTTGTGATTCCACCTTGGAATTTCCCGCTTGCGATCTGTGTCGGGATGACGACAGCAGCGGTTGTTTCCGGTAACACGGTTCTTCTCAAACCTGCTTCAACAACACCGGTGATTGCGCATAAATTTGTAGCGCTGATGGAGGAAGTAGGTCTTCCCGCAGGTGTTATCAACTTTATTCCCGGCAGCGGGGCTGAAGTGGGAGACTACCTAACGACGCATCCGAAGACGCGTTTCATCAGCTTCACAGGCTCCAAAGAAGTTGGCTTGCGCATCAATAGACTTGCGGCGGACACGGTTCCAGGGCAAATCTGGATCAAGCGTGTTGTCGCTGAAATGGGTGGCAAAGACGGGATCATCGTAGATGAAACGGCTGATCTCGACGCAGCTGCTGCTGCGATTGCAGCTTCGGCTTTCGGTTTCCAGGGCCAGAAGTGTTCGGCCGGTTCTCGTGCTGTCATCGTAGAATCAGTCTACGATCAAGTCGTCGATAAAGTGGTCGCTTTGACGAATAAGCTGCAAAGCGGTCTGCCTGAGCTTAACTTTGCGGCAGGTCCTGTTATTGATAAAGCTTCCTATGATCGAATTCTGGATTACATCGAAATTGGGAAAACAGAAGGAACCCTTCTTGCCGGCGGCGGGAAGGCAGAAGGCAATGGCTACTACATTCAGCCAACGGTGTTTGGAGATGTAGGCGGTAAAGCGCGTTTAATGCAAGAAGAGATTTTCGGGCCTGTTCTGGCTATTGCCAAAGCCAAAGACTGGAAAGAAGCAATCGCGCTGTACAACGATACAGAATTCGGATTGACGGGTTCTTACTTCTCAACCAATGAGGAGCGCATTGCTGAGGCTCTTGACACCGTACACTGCGGCAACTTGTATATCAACCGCAAATGTACAGGAGCTTTGGTAGGTGTTCACCCATTCGGCGGCTTCAACATGTCGGGAACGGATTCCAAGGCAGGCGGCTACGATTATCTGCTGCTGTTCACCCAAGCGAAGCTGACTTCGCGCAAGGTTTAATGGTTGAGATAGAGAAGGCGGACGTGAGTCCTGCCTTCTTTTTTGTGCGCTGCTGCGGTTGGCGTGCACAGCTACGGTTGGCGTGCACAGCTACGCTTGGCGTGCACAGCTGCGCTTGGCGTGAGCCGCTGGGTGAGAAAAGCGTGGCTCTTGTTTGATTTCGCTCAAATCAAGCCCTTAACGACCGAGAGGGAACTCTGTTCCCCTATTCTTCATCCAAACAGCCATTTTGCTAGTCAGAGGGAACTACGGTACGCTAATTTGCCTAATTTGATGGAATATTACCCTTTAGAGGTGAAATAGAGGAGCATACTTCCCTTTCAGCCAATAGCTTTGCATCAAACCTAACATGGAAATCCGAAAAAAGTATCGTCTAAATAATTTATAATTACTACCTAAATATGGGATTAATTGATGTATTTATCTGGACGATGCACAAAAAAAC
>NZ_JABMKZ010000034.1 GCF_013204855.1 Paenibacillus alba
TCCAAGTCAGTACCATGAGGCTTGGAAAGCTAAAAAATTAGAAGCCATAGAAATTTCGGTTTAGTGTGTTTAGAGAAATGAGAAAAATGAAAAACTGCGAGAGCGAGAGCATTTAGCAGATAGACTCCATAATTAAGGGGCCGAACCGTGTGGGCGTCACTAATTTGAAAAAAGATCTTGATGTTGTAAATATCGATTTGGATGAATGGGATCGCCTCATGAATGTGAACACGAAGAGTGTTCTACTTGGCTGCCGATTTGCTATTCCGCATATGGTGGAATCTGGCGGTGGTTCAATAATTAATACAGCATCAATGGCCGCGTTCGCCGGAGACTCCGTTCGTTCCGCCTACGGTGCATCCAAAGCAGCCGTTGTGAACCTTACGCGCTATATCGCTGCGCAATACGGCAAAGATAAAATTCGTTGCAATGGCGTGGCCCCAGGGCTAATTTTAACTCCAGCCGCGAAGAATAGTATGCCGCCAGCCGTTTTGGATATTTTCGCGAAATATAATGCGCTCCCGTATCATGGCGAAGCCGATGACATCGGAAACACGGTTCTATTTCTAGCCTCAGATGAATCCAAATTCATTACAGGACAGACCATTCAAGTTGAAGGCGGCCACTATATGGCGAACCCGAGCATCGCAGATTTTAATCAATTTTTGGCACAGGCCTAATAGAAACATTGTTCAAGCTTAGAGTTGATGACTCTAGGCTTTTTTGTTTTCTTTAATGAAGCAATGACGATATAATAAATATTGGAAATGGGATTTTGGGTTAAGGTTGGGTTCAACTGACTGTTAAACCTGCAAATGTGCAGGAATTCTCGGGCGAATTCGGTAAAAAAGTGGAAATGCCTGCAATTGTGCAGGTATTTTCATCTATTCTAGCCTTTCATCCAGAAAAAGCCTCAAAAGCCTGCATAAACGCAGGAATTTCATGATTGAGGTCATTGCAGGAGTAAAAAAGATGCATTATCGCAGGTTTATACAAACTAACTGGTGCTAGAGCAGGACCAATAAGGGCACTGAGGAACGTGTCAGCAAAAACGAGGGCTGTCTTCAAGTAGTATTAATAATACAAGCAAATCCGCAATAGGAGAGTTCCTACATTATGAAAGCTGATGCTAATATCCGTTTATTTTCATTATTCTTGATATTATTTTTTTCAATATCCCCATTAGTCATAAACTCCCTAACTCTTTTCGTGACAGGTAATTCAGCCGAATATAGTGCGGACTCACACTTTATTTTCAGCATTATATGGGAAGTGCTATCGTTAGGAATCCTTTACTTTGTCTTAAAAAAGCAAGGTCGAAATTTGCAAGAAATTGGTTTTGAGTTTCGGAAAACGGATATATGGCATGCGATCGTGCTATATATTGCCATTTATTTTGTTTACATAATTGCGATAGCTATCTCACCGAATTTTTCACAGGCACCTCGGAACGTTGATTTTTTAAAAACTAATATTTCAATTTTCTATGTCGTGTTTATCTTAATAAATCCTTTCTTCGAAGAATTAATTGTTCGGGCATATACCATAACTGAACTGAAGTTTTTTATTAAAAAAGAAGAGTTCTCAGTTATTGCAAGTACTCTAATTCAAACTTCCTATCATTTATATCAGGGACTAATACCTGCCCTCTATGTAGGAATCATGTTTTTTATCTTTTCCATTTATTTTGTTAAAAGTAAAAGAATCTTACCTGTTATCATCATACACTTATTCTTTGACCTCTTAGCAATGTTTAATTTGGGTAAGAAATAATAGCAATCGAGAAGAAACCATAATCCAGAAAAAATGATCCAGTTTTGAAAGAAAGAGGACTTAGGAACAAGACAGCGGTAATTTACGGTGGAGGTGGGACGATTGGCAGTGCAGCTGCACGAGCTTTCGCCTGAGAAGGTATGCTGCTTAACGACTCCCAACGCTTGCTGAGGTTGCGAATACAGCTGCCTTCATGGCCTCTAATCACGCAGGTGCAGTGACAGGTACAGTTGCTAACTTAACATCTGGGTTTATTTTGAATTAAACCATTGCCTTCGCCCCCCTAAAGAAGAGCCACGCATTTTGCGGGCTCTTTTTCATTGCCTGAAACGGAGCCAGTAAGGAAGCATTATCATAAATTACCCCAATAAGGCAACAAGATTTGACATGTTCGGACTCGGACCATCGTAGTAAAATCAACAGTAAGATCAGGATGGGAGAGAATGTCTCCTTATACTCGGGTCATTGACGACCTCGCCATTAACAAGGGGGAAGTTGCTTTCTGGCCAGTTGGCTTTACAAGAGGCAACTATCGTGTTATTTTATCCGATGCGACGATATGGAGATCGTTCCTCAATCTGCCGAATGAATGGATGGCTGCAGCGAGTTCCGCCTCGGTTGAGACATTATTTTACCGCTATTCAAGCCTGTTCTGGCGACCATGGGACTCATTTATGCAGTTGTCGCCGACTCGGTTAAGTCATAGGTTCACGAAATAAAGGGAGGGCTTTATATGAAAAAGAAGTTTGTCATATTGACTTTGGCTGCTGTTCTAACAACGACTGCCGCTGCCGGCTGCTCCAATGGAAATCAGGCTGCAGTTTCACCTTCCGCAAGCGGTAAGGCAGCTGAAGCGCCTAAAAGCCCAACGAAATTCTCGATTTCCTTCCCAACGACAATCAGCACCGGCTATCACACTCGAGTTGATGTTAATAAAGATAAATGGACGCTGAAGCTGGAGCAATTGACAAATACGGATCTTGATGTCAAAGTTTTAGAAGATTCAAAAATGAGCGTCATGTTCGCCGGCGGCGACATTCCAGATGTTGTAGGCAGCGTGGGCACGCCAACGAGCAAATCCATGTCTGGTTCCGTGGAAGCAGGTGTGTTCATGCCTCTGGACGATTTATTGAAGACATATGCGCCAAATATGATGAAAGCGATACCCAAATCTGCCTGGGCTGCCGTATCGTACAAAGGCAAAATCTATGGCTTGCCTGAATTTCTCACCAATCCATCCAGACGCGGTACGTTCATCCGGATGGACTTGCTGGAGAAGTCTGGGCTGCCCGCTCCGCAAACCGTAGAAGATTTCTTAAACGTGCTGCGGGCATTCAAAAAGCTGGGTGTTGAAAACCCCTATCAAATGAGGGACAGCTTTAAATATTCGGATATTCTTTTCGGTGCGTATGACGTACTTCCTTACAAGGATCAGTTCGAGGTCGTAAACGGGCAAGTCGTTCCGAAATTTTTCGATTCAGAGAATATGCAGAAAGCGCTTCAAGGTTATAAAACTATGCTCGATGAAGGTTTAATTCCCAAAGATTTCGCCTCCGTTTCCTCGACGGATTATACCAAAAATATTAACGGGGCCCGAGCAGGCAGCTGGTCAGGGAATGTGAGCGGACTGCCAGGCTATCGAACGAATGTGAAGCAAATCGTACCTGATGGCAAGGTCGAAGTCATCACTTCTCCCAAAGGGCCGGAAGGCAAAGGCGGATATTTATTCTATGCACCGATCGTCCGTGCCTTTTATGTGAATAGTAAAGTGAAGCCGGACACGGCTATTAGCATTATTAAGTTTTTTGATTGGATGCTTACACCAGAAGCTGCGGAGTTCTTCACCTTCGGAACGGAAGGAGAAACGTATACGGTGGATGGCAGCGGGAAAGTTACGTACAAGTTCCCAACGACCAAGGAAGGAAACGACGAGGAAGGCTGGCGCAGCGGTACATTATGGGCTATTCACGACTCGACGATTAACAAAATGAAAATGGAGCTGGACCCCTCTGGCCAAGATACGGTGGCAGCGCTAGAGAACGTAGTGTCGAAGGAAGGACTTTCAGGAATCGGATTTTATCCGGACTTGGCTGCATTCACGAAATTCCCTGATC
This sequence comes from Paenibacillus alba, assembly GCF_013204855.1. GTDB lineage: Bacteria > Bacillota > Bacilli > Paenibacillales > NBRC-103111 > Paenibacillus_E > Paenibacillus_E alba. Next base: position 3,888 of record NZ_JABMKZ010000034.1, read on the forward strand.
TTGTGGCGCAAGGGGACACCGGACCTAAGTTGATCATCGATCATATGATCAAAATGATTTACGGCAAAGAGCCCATTACGGATTGGCCAAAGGTCATTGAAGAATATAAGCAAAAAGGCGGCAGCGAAGTCATCAAGGAAGCCACGGAGCGTTACAACACAAAAGACGGCGTCATTGTGATGACGAAATAGCACGAACGATGCAGCCGCATCGCTCACCATCGGGTTGCTTCTATTAGGAGCAGCCCCTTTGCAATAAGTGCAAGTTATTACGCAAAGGAGAGGTTCACCATGCATTTGCTTATTGTAGACGACGAACGTATGATCCGTCTCGGGCTGCAAAAGATGGCTGAAGCGTATTCCCCAACTTTTACAGATATTCGAACTGCCGAAAACGGTATGGATGCATTGGACAAAATAGCTGATTTGGAACCGAATATTGTCATTTCAGATATCCGCATGCCCAAAATGGACGGCTTGGCCCTGTGCCAAACGATTCATAACCAGTATGCCCACATCAACATGCTCGTTGTTTCCGGATATAACGATTTTGAATATGCTCAGAAATGTATGTCTTACGGAGTTAAGCATTATTTGCTTAAGCCGGTGACAGAAGCGAGTTTGTATGAGGTTTTCGATACGATCATCAAGAGGGAAACGCCAGGTTATATTCCTGTCACTCGTTATGTGCAGTGGATTGATCGGATGGAACAGTGCATCTGGTCATTGCAGATCGATGAATTGAATGGGTTGATGGAGCAATGGCAAGCCTATTGCCTCAAAGCAAGTCTCTCTTTCTATCAGCTCCAAGAATTGCTGAACGAGTGCATGGATATGCTGCTGCAAAGATTTCAGGAGCGGCATTTTATGCCAACGATTACAAGGCTTGAGGTTCCAGAGGGTAACGTCAAAGCTGCCTTAGATGCGTTTGATGATCATTTGCGGCAAATCGTGAGCGCCTTGCTGTTATCTCGTAAAGGGAATTATAAAGATCCCATGCAGGAAGCGAAAAGCTATATTGATTGTCGGTTGTCTCAAGAATTGTCTCTCGATGAAGTGGCGAATATGGCAGGGCTTACCCCGACTTATTTCAGCCTCCTTTTCAAGAAGATGACGAATGAAACGTTTGTCCAGTACCGCATTAACAAAAGAATGGCGAAGGCCAAAGAGCTGCTTGGCGTACCGCATCTGAAAATTGTCGATATTGCGGATGAAGTCGGCTATCTCGATTATTCTCATTTTACAAAAACGTTCAAAAAAATAGTCGGCATTTCTCCGTCAGAATACCGCACTTCCTTGGGGATCAAGTGATGGCCGGAACCTTATATCGCAAGCTGTTTATTTATTTTCTGGTTGTTATCGTTTTGTCGCTCGTCAGCGTCAGCTTGTTCTCTTATCGCAAATCATCGGCTGAGCTGGATGCCATGGTGCAGCACCAAATGTCTCAAATGATTAATAATGCGGCCTATCAAACGGATCTATATTTAAAAATATATGAACGCGCGTTTGTTGCTCTATTGCAAGGCGACGACATCCGACATCTGCTTGAATTGCCGTTTGACGGGGATGCCTACGAATTTCATCAGTATCGCAAAAAAATTAAGGAAGAGAGCATAAATCCAATTTTCATTCGCAATCCAGAAATTGCTGCCGTTTATGCTATCAGTCAGAACAGCCATGCCACGTACTACTACAACGAGGTAGAAGGGAAGCAGTTCAAAACGGCCGATATTCAGAATCAAGTGGCTTTTTTTCTGAAACATACGACTCCCGATGGGAAAGTAAGCATCTTAAACAGCAGTATTTTGGATAATAAAAACGATCAGTCATTCACTTTAGTCCGGCAAGTTCGCGGATATACGCATCCAGAGACGATGGGCATTCTTGCACTCGAAATTCGTGCTGCCGAGCTGTCAGCTTTGTGGAAAGGGATGGAACTCGGCGACAATGGCTATTTTTTTATCGTTGATGCGCAAGGCCGTTTCATCTATCATCCGGATAAGCAAAAGCTTGGAACATTGGTGCAAGAAGATTTGGCGCAAAAAGTGTACGACTCGAACCTGTCCTCTTTCGAAAAAATGGATGGCAATGTGCTGCGCATGTATACGGTCAAGAAGTCCGCTTATTCCGGTTGGAGCCTTGTTGTTTCGATGCCGGTCCAAGATTTGCGAAAGCCCATATCGAGTATCAGAACGTCTACGCTTTTTGTAGGGCTGTTTACGTTCATCGTCGCTCTATTCTTGGCCTATCGCTTCGGTAAATCGATCACGGACCCGATCAAGGTATTGAAGAATGGTATGCAGGAAACAGGGAAAGGGCAGTGGGCGATCATCCCGATCCCCGAGCGCAAAGATGAAATCGTCGAACTTATGGTTCGTTATAACGTGATGGTTAACCGACTCTCGGAATTGGTCAATAAAGTATACCAGGTTGAGCTTAACAATCAGGAAATTGAACTCGAAAGACATAAAGCAGTCATTCAATCCTTGAAGCTGCAAATCAATCCGCATTTTCTATACAACACGCTGGAGACGATCGTATGTTACGCTTTTATTCAAAATTCTAAGGAAATTTCGGAGATTGTGGACGCTCTAGCGCACATGCTGCGATATTCGGTCGGAACCAATCTAGAGGAAACGAAAGTAGCGAACGAGCTCAAGCATTTGCTGCACTATCTCGTTATCCTTCGCCACCGGGTTAATCCTGAGTTCGAAATTGATGTTGCCATCAAACCGGAATATTTGTTGCGCGACGTCGTTTGTCTCACCTTGCAGCCATTGGTGGAAAATATTTTCCAGCATGCTTTTGCCGATGGGGTGGAGGATTACCATTTCATCCGGATAGACGCAGGCGAAGGCGATGGGTTCTTCTGGATGAGCGTAGAAGACAATGGGGCAGGAATAACAGCTGACAAGCTGGCAGAGCTTAACGAGAAGCTGAGCGCCAACCGACTGGGAGACGAGAACGACGGCAAGAAAGACGGGATTGGCCTTCTTAACGTACATCGCAGAATTCAAATGGTATTCGGGGAAACGTACGGCCTGCGAATAGAAAGTGAAGTGGAAAGAGGGACGAAGATTATGCTGATTTTCCCGCTCTCCATCCCATCTCTTAAGGAAGATGTCAAGACCTTGAAATGACAGGGATTTTAATCAAGTTTTACTTCCTGCTTGTTCTTTTGATAACGTGTGGCAGCTTGCTCTAAATATTTATGTATCCCAGCATCGACGGATTCGGTGTTGAGCCCTTTTTTGCGGAAGGAGCTTGGCGTGGTGCCCATTTCTTTGGTAAAGACTTGTGTAAAGTAGTGGATGCTTTCAAATCCGGTATCTTCAGCAATCTGTTTGAGCGGAATGTCCGTATAACCGAGCAAATAGGCGGCTCGCTTGACCCTTTCCGTCTTCACGACAGAAGGAAAAGATTGTCCTAGCTCTTCGGAAATGAGGCGAGAGAGCTGTCGTTCAGACAAGTGCAAGCTTTGAGCTACCTCAGAAAGCGCTATTTTACTCGTCAGATGTGTTTGGATATATTCTTTGGCTTGTTTGAGTGTTCCTTGCAAAGTAGAAATCGTAGTGGGAGAAGCCGTATCACCAGAGAGGCAATAATGTTGAAATAAGCTGAAACAACTCATGATAAGCGTGTAGGCCAGGTGTTCAATCGATTCTGGATAGCGGACTTCTGATTCAGCAGCCTGCATAAGCAGAGCTTGCCAAATCAGCGCGGGCGCCGTCTGCTCGGCATTCGGGATGAACAGGTGCGGATAAGCACATAATTGATGAAAATCTTGCATAAAGGCTTCGCTGGATTGGGAAGCGATGGGTTCAATTGCAAAAAATAGAAGCAGCATGCCTTGATCGCTTTGAATATAGTGCCGGCTCTCCGGCTTGGAACAATACAGTGTTCCTGCGCGCAGCGGATAGGTGATTCCATTTGCCGAATATATGCCTTCGCCTTCGACGACATAGCATATTTCAAAAAAAGAATGTGCATGAGGGCTATTTCCCATATGCTGCGGTTTCGCTCCCCAGTAGTGAACAAAGATGGAGGCGGATGCCCCTTGCAGCTGAACTAGATGTTGGTTGAGGTATAGATTGCTTCGAGAATAAATGGCATGACTCAGCACGAAAGTGATCTCCCCTCTAGTTGGCTGTCCTTTATTATATCACGGAATTTTTTAAAGAAGCGGCGTGTTTTTATAAAGACCAGATCTGCGTTCATTTTCTATAATGAGGTGGAAGATAACGTAAAGGAGCTGTTAGATATGGGGAGCGATCAGCATGTGTCGCTAGCAGGCATTATGGGATTTCCGGTAACGCCATTTGATCATAACGAAATTGTAGATGAGAAAGCGTTTGAGGCCAATCTCCAATTTCTATTGACTAGCGGATTAGATTCCGTGTTCGTCTGTGCGGGATCAGGAGAATTTCAATCTTTGGATATCATCGAATATGAGAGACTTGTGACTGTCGGGGTCTCCGTTGTCGCAGGGAAAGTACCGGTGTTCGCAGGTACCGGAGGCAACCTGAAGGAATCGTTAGATCGTGCCCAATTGGCAGAAAGGCTTGGGGCGGATGGTCTGCTGCTGCTGCCGCCATATCTCATTATTCCGGAGCAGGAAGGGCTTTACCACTATTATCGGACGATCGCGCAGAGCACGAAACTGCCCGTTATTATTTATCAGCGGGATAATGCCATATTTACGTTAAGCACGCTGGTTAAATTGGCTGCACTTCCCAATGTCATCGGGTTCAAAGACGGATTAGGAAATTTCGAGCTTAATATCGAATTCGTGCAGTCCATTGGCACTAGACTGCAATGGATGAACGGTATGCCGTTAGCTGAACTGACGATGCCGGCCTATAAAGCTCTTGGATTTCATTCTTACTCATCTGCAATTTCCAACTACATTCCACAAGTTTCGAGAGCTTATTACGAGAGTCTGCTGGCTGGCGATGAGCAATGGATGCAAGCCATTTATCGCGAAGTGATATTACCGATTCACCGCATCCGGCAGCTTCGCAAAGGATATGCGGTTTCCTTAATTAAAGCAGGTATGGATATCGTCGGATTGCCGGTCGGTTTGCAGGTGCGGTCACCGCTGGTGCAAGTGGAGAAAGAGCATTATAAGCAGTTGGAATTAATTATTAAGAAGAGCATAGACCTTCTCGCTGCTACCAATAACGTTTAGGGGGGAAATAAACAATGATGAAGGTATCCATTCAAGTTCCTACATGTGATCTGTCAGATAGCGATTTAAAGCAAATGTGTCAGCTTGGCGTTGACTGTCTTGATCTTACTCGAGGCTCATCGTTTCCAGGGGTACTAGAGCAAGGATATCCGGATCTGGACCAGCTTCTCAAGCTAAAACGCAGAATTCGCTCGCACGGTATGGACATCAATCGCGTTACGCTGCCCGACATATCAAGAAGCTTTATGCTGGATGAGCCAGGTTCTGAGATTCAATTGGACAACGTCAGCAACGCGATCAAAGTTTTTGGCGAGGCTGGTATTACGCTTGTCCGCCAGCGGTTCGCAGACGATGTGTTTCCGTATATGTCAGAGGAATACACAGCCGTACATCGGGGAGGGGCGCTGGTACGCGGAGAATCTCTAAGACATAACCCGGAGCAGCAGCCTCCTACCGTGGAACAATTGAACGCATGGTGGAAGCGATTCGATCTTGTTTTCGGGAAGCTAGTTCCGCTGGCGGAAGCCTATAATGTCAATTTGGCTGTTCATCCATCGGATACCCCGCATCATAATACGCCATTCGGCGGTCTTGGTATCCATCGGGTTATCGATGCATTTCCGAGCAGGAACGTAGGGTTGGTGTACTGCGTAGGTACACGCGGCGAAGCAGGGGGCACACCGTTAGTTCTCGATGAAATTTATCAATATGGGCGCAAGGACCGGATTTTCCTGGTTCATTTCCGCAACATCAGAGGCAGTCTGGCAACAGCAGGAGCATTCGAAGAAGCTTTGCTCGACGAAGGTCACATGAATATGCCCAAAATCTTATTAGCTCTGCATAAAGTCGGCTATAACGGGTGCATCAACCCTGATCATATCACTTCGCTTGAAATGGACCGAGCTCCCCATAATCCCTCGCAATCGGGTATGGGCTGGGTAGGCTGGGCTTATTCGATTGGTTATGTGAAAGCGCTTTTGGCGGCATTAACCGAATTTCGCGGCGGGAGGGATTAAAGTGGCTGCAGCTAAAACGTATCTGAACTATGTGAGCGGCGAGTGGAAAGCGACTTCCAATGAGTCGGTTGAAGCGAGTATCAATCCTGCTAACCGTCATGAAACCGTGGGTTATCTTCAACTATCATCGGTTGATGACCTGAATGAAGCCATTGCGGCGGCCAAAGAAGCGAAGCTGGCGTGGCGCCGATTATCGGGTCCGGCACGCGGTGAGTTCCTGTTCAAAGTCGCCAATCATATCGAGCGGCGGTTGGATGAAATTGCCGCGATGATGACCCGTGAAATGGGGAAAACACTGCTGGAAGCGAAGGGTGAAACGGCGCGCGGCGTTGCGATTCTGCGATATTATGCAGGTGAAGGCATGCGCAAGACCGGCGATGTGATCCCGTCTACGGACAGCGCTGCCTTAATGTTTACGACAAGGGTGCCGCTTGGTGTCGTTGGCGTCATCACGCCATGGAATTTCCCGGTGGCCATTCCGATATGGAAAATGGCTCCTGCCTTAATTTACGGTAACACGGTGGTGTTTAAGCCTGCACAAGAGACGGGGATTACCGCTGCTTTGATTATCGAGTGTTTCCATGAAGCTGGCCTCCCTGCCGGTGTTGTCAATATGATAACGGGCGATGGCGGAGTGATCGGGCAAGCCATGGCCGACCATCCCGACATTCATGGCATTACTTTTACGGGTTCCAACACGGTGGGCAAAAGAGTCGGACAAAGCGCTCTGGCAAGAGGAGCCAAGTATCAGCTCGAAATGGGAGGGAAGAATCCCGTCATCGTAGCGCAGGATGCGGATCTTGATCTAGCGGTGGAAGCGACAATTAGCGGCGGGCTCAGGTCTACAGGGCAGAAGTGCACGGCTACAAGCCGGGTCATCGTGCATAGCGAAGTCTATGAAGCTTTCAAGATGAAGCTGTTGCAGAAGATTCAAGTGATTCGCGTAGGCTCTGGCTTGGAGACGGGTACTTGGATGGGGCCTTGTGCAAGCGAAAAGCAGTTCCGTACTGTGCTGTCCTACATTGCCAAAGGCGTTGAAGAAGGCGGAACTTTGCTGTGCGGAGGAGGCGAGGGCAGGGAGCTAGGATTGGAAAATGGCTTCTTTGTTGAGCCTACCGTCTTCGAAAACATTTCTAGTTCCATGACCATTGCGCAGGAAGAAATTTTCGGACCTGTGCTTGCGCTGATCAAGGTGGATTCCCTGGAGGAAGCGCTGCAAATCGCTAATGATGTCAAATTCGGACTAAGTGCATCCATTTTCACACGTGATATTTCCACAATGCTGACATTTATGAATGAGATCGATGCCGGTATGGTTCGGGTCAATGCGGAAAGTGCGGGAGTGGAGCTGCATGCTCCGTTTGGAGGGGTTAAGCAGTCAAGCTCCGGTTCACGGGAACAGGGACAGGCAGCGATTGAATTTTATACGGATATTAAAACTGTATTTATAAAATCGTAATAGGCGTTTAAGGCACATTGGATGATAGAAAATGGAGCTCCTGCATATAAGTTTGCATATGTTTTCTTATCTTTTCATAGTGCGCGGCAGCATGTGGCAGCTGTTCATTCGTTATTCTATCCATTGAAATAATTCGAAATTGATGCCCATTGTGACTGTGTGTATAAGTAGGGAGAAAGCTGGGGTTTTGTAACGCAATTGAAGATTGGTTTTTGCCTGAGGTTTTCGTAACCTCAATCGTGGCCATTCCGCCAATTTGTTTATATAAGTCTTTTTGAGCGGAAATGAAATTTCCAAGCGAGTATAGAACGAAAGTTCGATGTCCATTTTTACCGTATACCCAGGCTGGGGGCTGTAAGACATGCGGGTGGTTTCCTATGACGATATGAACGCCCATATCCGCAAGCTTTTGCGCAAGATTGACTTGATCGTGGTCTGGAAACCGTTGATATTCCTTACCCCAATGAAGAGCAACCACAACAACATCAGACATCTGTTTGGCCTGTATCACATCCTGACGGATTTGATTTTCATCGATCCTGTTGACTAAAAAAGGTTTTCCATTTGGCGTAGTGATGCCATTGGTCCCATAGGTATAGCTCAAAAACGAAAAAGTAATCTCGTTCTTCGTCATCGTCCTTATTCGGTCTCTATCATTTTGCGATTTGAACGTGCCTGTATAAGGCATACCAAGGGTATCCCAGTAGGTAAGGGCGCTCTGAATGACCTTCTCGCCTCTATCCAGGGAATGGTTGTTTGCAATAGTGACCATGTCCACCCCTGCATCTTTCAGCGCATCGCCTACTTCATGCGGGCTGTTGAACGCGGGATAATTGGAGAGCCTCAGTGCCTTGCCTCCGATCATGGTTTCTTGATTGGCTATCAGAATGTCAGGACTTTCTAGAAAGCGTTTCACTTCTCCAAACATAGGCTTAAATTGATAAGTTCCGTCTTTCTGCTCGGCGTCCTTGTAAATTTGATCATGAATGAGTACATCCCCGATGGCTGCCAGCGTAACTTTCGTTAATCGAGGCTTGAGAGGCTCCTCTTCAATAGAAGCAATGACGAGAGGCTTTGGTGCTGGCGGTGCCGTTGATTGGACATTAGGTATAGGACGTTTGGGTTCAATGGGGATCTCATTAGGCGTTGCGGATTTGTGGAAGCATCCAGCAGCTAGAAGCAATGTAGAAACAATCGCAACTGTTCGTTTCACGATGAGATATCAACTCCCATTTAAACATTTAATTTACCCCAATAGTATCCCCACAAAAAAATCTCTCATCAATGAGAGATTTTTCTAATTTCCTATTCATTTGTTAGCAACAATGATCCTAAATTAGGCTGACCGTGAAGGGAGCTTGTTTATTCACTTTGATAAAATGTATCTGTAAGGAGCCGAAAAACACTTTTCCTTGGTTGTATTGTAGTTCGCATTTGTACCCATATGAACAGGATATGGATTGCAGAGCTTTAAAACCTGGCAGTGCTTTGACTAAAGAGGTAATTTGTTGGATGACGTAGTTTGGCAATTCAGAATACCTCGTTGCATTAATCCCATCGACAACCGATATAAAACTAGGAAACGCGGCCTTGTTGAAATAGGAAAGATTGACACTTTCTTGAGCAATTTCTAATATCTCTTTATTTAATCGGTTTAGGTTAATCGTAATATTTTTGTAAAAGTAGATGCCAAACCCGATTTTATTCGTTAAGGGATTTAAACGTTTTTTCCATTTCAAGATCGTCGCTTCCAAATAAGTTTCCAACTGATCTTTGGATTTGTTCCTTTGAAATAGGAATGTAAACAATTTCTTCATGATAGTACTCCTTCGTTTAATTCTTTTAAAATGTACCTATTTGAGACGTTGGAACTATGAATTTTGTTCATTAATATTACCTCCAAATCAGATAAATACAATTCTTGTGAGAATTTTGTGAGAGAGCTTTGCTAGGATGATAGGTAATGCTCACTAAGGAGGAAATCAAAGGAATGAATCGGAGACGTAGAAATCAGATTGCAGGAAAAATGTTCGCATGGTGCATGGTCATTTTCATGATCTCAACCACCCTATTTGCAAATTCTGTACATGCAGCTAACGGGTGGAGCCAATACGGTAAGATCGGATCAGAACAAGGCAGTGGGTTGGGGGAGTTTGGGTACCCGCTCGGCGTGGCAACAGATAGCCAAGGCAATGTCTATGTCGCGGATTACGATAACAATCGCATCCAGAAGCTCGATGTATCTACTGGCGTTTGGAGTGCATGGGGCAAAAGCGGCAGAGCAGCAGGCAGTGGTCTTGGTGAGTTTAATAGTCCAGCCGGCATCGCTGTAGATAGTAAAGACAATATCTATGTGGCCGATAAACTTAACCATCGCATCCAAAAGCGGGATGCCATCACAGGGACTTGGAGCAAATGGGGCAAAACCTACAACGGTCCCAATGTTCTGGATTATGGTTGGGGAACAAACCCTGGTGAGTTTCACCTGCCAACCGGCGTGGCGGTTGATCAGGAAGGCAATGTGTATGTGGCCGATACGGCGAATCAGCGCCTCCAGATGCTCGATGCAGCCACAGGGAAGTGGACTGCATGGGGGAAAAGCGGTCAATCGACAGGAAACAAACTTGGTGAGTTTAAGCAGTTGACCGATGTGGCGGTGGACAGCAAAGGAATTGTCTATGTCGCGGATTATGAGAACCATCGCATTCAGAAGGTAAAGATCGAAAAAAGTGAAGTAACAGATGCAGGTGGGAATGCAGCATTCATATATACGCCTACATGGAGCGAGTTAAAGAAAAACGGAGGCGGATCAGGCAGCGGCCTTGGTGAGTTTGATGAACCCTATGGCGTTGCGGTAGATACGCAGGGGAATTTATATGTAGCGGATAGCAACAACCATCGCATTCAGAAGCTATTGATAGCAACAAATACATGGACCAAGTGGAGCAAAGACTACGACGGTCCAGATATTCCCGATAATGGTTACGGAAGCGGCCTCGGTGAGTTTGATTATCCAACGGGTGTTGCAATCGACCACATGGGCAATGTCTATGTCGCCGATTACAACAATCATCGCATCCAGAAATTAGCTAAATATATGCCCCTCTCAGCAGGTGGATCTCATTCCGTCGCTATTCAAACAGATGGCAAAGTATGGACGTGGGGAGCGAATAGTAGTGGTCAACTTGGACTCGGAGATGCTGGGTTTGAAACCAATCGCAAAACGCCTGTGCAAGTAATGAAAGAGGACGGGACTGGTTTCATCGCAGTTCAAGTTGCCGCAGGAGGCTCTCACACTGTAGCATTAGATCCCGATAAGCATGTATGGACCTGGGGGAGCAACACGGACGGTCAATTGGGAAGTACGGGATCAAGTCGAAACAAACCTTACAGGGTAGACAATATTGCTGATGTAACTGCCATTGCAGCAGGTACGTCTCATACTGCAGCACTGAAGGGAGACGGTACTGTATGGACGTGGGGATCGAATGCAGAGGGACAATTAGGGCTTGGAAACATAGAGATTCGAGTATCTCAACCTAAGCAGGTCATGCTAGCAGATGGAACAACCCCATTGATTGCCAAATCCATATTTGCTGGATACAACCAAACATTAGCCATTGATTTGAAGGGTACACTTTGGATGTGGGGTTCCCAAGGTGACAGTGCGAATAAATATTTACCAGTGAAAGTAACACACAGCGATGGTTTAGACCTTAAAGCCGTGTCAGCAGCAGCTGGTCTGAAATTCACAGTTGCTTTAGATGATACCGGAAAGCTATGGACGTGGGGGTACAATGGCACTGCAGGGGCATTGGGAATTGGCATAGTCGACAATGGGACAATTCCTTATCCGCTCACCCAAGTAAGCGGACTTACGGATATTACAGCGATTGATGCAGGCTCTATGCATACACTCGCTTTAAAGCAAGATGGTACAGTCTGGGCTTGGGGAAATAATGAGTATGGTCAAGTGGGTAATTTGAGCAACGTGAATAGTCCTGTACCTGTCAACGTGCTCAACCAAGACGGGAACATCTTTCGCAATGCTGTTGCTATAGCCGCAGGGGGGGATAATACGGGACATTCCCTTGCAATGAAGAAGGACGGCTCGATCATCGCCTGGGGTTCTAATGAGGCTGGGCAATTAGGAAATGGTAAGAACGTTGGTAAAAATTATGCAGAAGTTGTTGCAGGATCAACTTTCACCGTAACCTTTGATTCGCAGGGCGGTAGTGAGGTGTTGCCTCTGAGCGATATTACGAAGAATGCCAAGATTACAGCACCAGAAGCTCCGACTAGAAATGGCTATTCATTTGCTGGTTGGTATACGGATTCAGGATACAATGCGCCTTGGGATTTCGAGGCAGATACCGTAACGGCCAATCTGATCTTATATGCCAAATGGACAGATCAAACCTATACAATTGCACCAATTAGCAATCAGACGTTAACGGAATTAAACGTTGGTTACGCGAGCGGCACCCAGGAAACGAAGTCAATTGTGATCACTCGTACTGGAACAGGCGTCCTGGAGAATGTATATGCAGCGATAAGTGGAACGAATGCAGGAAGTTTTGACATTACGGTTCCTCAAGTGACGAAGCTGGATAAAGATACGCCATCTACGACTTTTTCAATAAAAGCAAAAGATGGATTGGCAGCGGGGATTTACACGACGACGGTTACTGTAAAAGCAACGAACATGACCGATGTTGTGCTCAACGTAACTCAAACAGTAAAAAAATCATCGGATCCTGATCCAATACCGACTTATACCATTGCACCAATTAATAATCAGACGTTAAAGGAATTAACTGCCGGTTACCCGAGCGGGATTAAGGAGACGAAGTCAATTACGATCACTCGTACTGGAACTGGCGTCCTGGAGAATGTATATGCAGCGATAAGTGGAACGCAATCAGGAAGTTTTGAAATTACTGCACCTCAAGTGACGAAGCTGGATAAAGATACGCCATCTGCGACTTTTACGATAAACGCAAAAGACGGATTGGCAGCGGGGACCTACACGACGACGGTTACCGTAAAAGCAACGAACATGGCCGATGTTGTGTTCAACGTAACTCAAACGGTAGTAACACCTTCCCATTCGGATCCTGATTCAACGCCACCAACAGGTTCGCCTTCAACAACAACCAAAGAAGAAATCGTGGTGGACGTACGGGCAGGAGAAGGAGACGTCATTACCAAAACACCGATCACTCGTACAACAGAGCCGAACGGCATGGTGAAAGACGAAGTCATCCTTACCTCGGAGCGTGCGAAAGAAGCGGTAGATCAGTTAAAGAATAAAACCGATAAAACCGCACGTATCGTCATTCCCGACGAAAAGGACAAAGTATCGCAGATTGATGTGAAGCTTCCTGTTAATGCAATAGGTACATTGGTGGCTGGGCAAGCCAATTTCGAAATCTACACGAACAATGTCCGTATCGTGATTCCAAGAGAATCCTTGGATAACTTCAATAAGGACCTCTACTTCCGTCTTGTACCGATTAAGCAAGATAGCGAACGGAAATTAGTTGAGGAACGGGCGAAGAAGGAAGAGCAGATAAGGGAAATTGCCAAGGGACAAGAAATTAAACTCTTAGGCCGTCCGATTACGATTGATACAAACATGCAAAGCCGTCCCGTGACGCTTGTTCTTCCGCTGAAGGACAGCTTGCCGCAGAATGAAGCCGAACGCCAAGCGATCTTGGACAATCTTGTTATCTTCGTTGAGCATAGCGACGGCACCAAAGTACTGATTCGCGGCGAATTGGTTGCGTACAAGCAAGGTGAGAGTGGCATCCGATTCAGCATTAACAAATTCAGTACGTTCTCCATGGTCTATATGAAAGGCACAGGAACGCATAAACCTTATATTAATGGGTTTGTTGACGGCACTTTCGGTCCTGAGAAAACCGTAACCCGGGCCCAAATGGCGGCAATGCTCGCACGTAATCTCGAAACTGTGTACAAAGGCAATGGCATTGCGTCTTTCAAGGATATCGAGGCGAAGCATTGGGCATTCCAAGACATGGAGATCGTAAATCAGGCTGGCTTAATGCAGGGCTACGCAGATGAACGTTTTGGCGCAGAAGATGGTATAACAAGAGCGGAGATGGCTGTCATTGTGGATCGCTGGATGGCGAAGCAAGGCAAAGCGAGCGGTAGCACAGCTTATGACACGATCTATACGGATCTTACCGACAAACATTGGGCATACCAAGCGATTATGCATGTCCGCGGTTATAACATTATGGAGGGGTATCAGGGCAATGCCTTCGCTCCGAACCAAAAGCTTACCCGCGCTGAAGCGGTGAAAATATTAAATCGCCTGTTCAATCGCGGGCCGCTGTATGGCGTCAAGTCATCAAGTTTTACGGATGTGCCCAGCAGCGATTGGGCATTCTATGAAATCGAAGAAGCTGCCAAAGCGCATCAATGGGTGAAAGACGACAAAGGCAAAGAGATTGAAAAATAATAGAAGTAATCGGTAGAAGGTTATTCTTCAAACATAACATTGTTTGAAGAATAACCTTCTACTTGTTTTAGAGGAATGGATTAATGGGTTTCCTTCGCTCTGTCTGCTTTCTTAATCATAAGCCCGAGTTGCAAGCTGGAATAAACAACAGCCACCCCTACCAGAAGCGCCGTACATCCAATAAGTAATGTTACTCCTCCATAAGAATAAAGTAAGCTTCCAAGCATTGGAGCTGTGGCCATGCCCAAGTAGCGTACAAAATTGTAGACTCCAATAGCAGTAGCGCGCTCCTTCACGAACTCTGCCGATAACAGCGTAGGCAGCGCCGACATTGTAAGTCCACAGAAGAAGCCGATGATGCCTAGTGTAATTAGAAGTGCAATCATGGACATCTTCGCGGCAATAATGAACAGGATCAGGCCGATAATCACAGATGAAAAGGTCAGATTCAAGCTTTTGGCCGAACCGAGCTTTGTTTGCAATTTCCCGCTGAGTTTACTGCCAATAAGGCTGAATGCCACGAGCAGCATGGAAGCAAGACCAATCTGTGCGACAGATAAATGGTATCCGTCTTTGAGGACGATTGGCAGGAATACGATCAACGTATAAAACACATCATATAAAACAAAGCCCGTTAATAGCACGGAAGAGCCGGTTCTATTTTTGAAGATTCGTGCAAATGACCCCAGATCGAGTCGTTTACTTTGGACGCTGACCGGACCAGTTTCTGGAAAAACAAAAATGACGACCAGCAGCATAATGAATGCCGTGACAGCCAGAAAGCCAAATGCGCCTGAATAACCGGCAACACTACCAATCGCACCCCCGATTAACGGACCAAGAGCAGGTGCAATCCCCAATATCATCTGATAGGTCGCCATGGATTCGGCACGTTCTTTCCCTTCAAATAAATCACCAATCATGGTTGCTGCTACCAGCGGAACGGCAGCCGCTCCAATGCCTTGCAACAGCCGGAAACCCAAAAGCATCTCAATCGAGAAGGAGAAGCTGCATCCTATTGTAGCTGCTACATAGATAATCATACCGGGCAGGAGTATTTTTTTGCGTCCAATTCGGTCAATCAAAGGTCCGTAAACAATCTGAAGAACGGCAAGCGCAACAGTGAACAGGGTAACACTGAGATTGACCATATACAAAGACGTGTGCAGTTCCTTTTGAATCTCAGGCATAAGTGGAACATACAGGTTTTGTGCAAAAGATACGATGGCTGCACAGAATCCCAGTGCATACAATATTTTTCGATTGGTCATAAGAAATTTGCACTCCCTTAATTTATTGTTGACTGAGTGTCAGTCGATGTAGTATAAAGTGAAGTATAGTTTATTGACTACCTCTCAGTCAATAAATATATTATAATGAAGAAATGAAGTGATCAATGGAGGAAAATCAAATGCCACGAATCTCAAAGGATCCCGAAGTTCGAAGAAATGAAATTTTGGATGTTGCCATGGAACTATTCCAAATGAATGGGTTTGAGCATACGTCAGTCAGCGATATTGTCAAAAAAATGGGAGTTGCCCAAGGAACGTTTTATTATTACTTTAAATCAAAAGAAGAGGTTGTTAACGCCGCTTGCGAGCGCACTGTATTCTCGCGGCTTGCCGATGTGAAGAGTACCGCAGACAACGCTGAACTAACCGCGTTCGAAAAACTGAGTCAGGTCATATTGAATGCTATGCCCACGCCCCAAGAACAAACGGTATTAGATTATTTGCATGATGCGAGTAACATTACCTTGCATCAGAAATGGAAAGTGGCAGAAATTAAGGCACTGATTCCTTCCATAGCGGAAATTGTTAGGCAAGGTGTACAGGCGGGTGAGTTCTCTGTTAAGCACCCTGAAGAAGCCGCAGAATTTCTGCTAGTCGGGGCTGCCTTCTGGTTAGATGACGGTATCTTCAAATGGTCCGATGAAGAATTGGCGACAAAAAGACAATCTCTGCATTGGATCTTCGATCGGCTTTTGGGAAGGGAAAACGGCTAATGACGATTATGTATAATCCATCAAACAAGATAGAAAGAGGAGATATCCATGAACGAAGTGAACAAGCGGAAAGACTTTAACGACATTATTACCGGGCGCCGGGCGATTGCTAATTACGATCCGAGTGTCACAATCAGCCGTGAAGAAATGAGCGAGATATTGACAGAGGCGACGCTTGCTCCATCCTCTTTTAACATGCAACCTTGGCGTTTTCTTGTCATCGAGAGCCGAGAAGCCAAGGAAACTTTGCTTGCGCTTGCGCCTTTTAATGCTTCACAGGTGAACACATCTTCGGCAGTTATCGCTGTTTTTGGCGACCTGCAGATCGTGAGCAATGCGGAAGAAATCTACGGGAAAGCAGTAGAGCATGGTTATATGCCGCAGGAAGTGAAAGAGAAGAAGTTGGCCATGTCGGTCCCCTATTTCCAGAACCTTCCGATCGAAGCGAAGAAGGAATCCGTTTTAATCGACAGTGGTCTCGTTTCCATGCAATTGATGCTTTCTGCCCGTGCCCACGGATACGATACAAACCCCATGGCAGGATTCAATAAAGGCCGGATTGCTGAAGCTTTCGGTCTAGAAGCGGATCGTTTCATACCTGTTATGTTGATCTCAATAGGCAAAGCCGCTAACCCTGGTCACGGTTCCGTTCGACTGCCGATTGATAAAGTTGCTCAGTGGAAATAGATCGTTATAAGCATAAGGACAGTCACTCCATTGGGGGGCTGTCCTTATTTCATTACAAAGTGTGAAAGTATCATATTCAGACCCCCGTTCTAAAAGTGTGCAAATGAATGTAAAGGGATGAAGGTAAAAGCTGATTTCATTGGACAAATTCCAATGCCGAAGAATTAATACCTGCTTTCGAAACGGATAAGTAACAAAATTCCACCCTGCACAATAGAAAGCGTACCCTCAGAGTTTAAGAAAAATTTTATATTTAACCCCACTTCTTTTTTAATAGTTGTCCTTATCCTAAAGTAAATGAACGATAAGGAGGAAACTACGATGAAGAAGTGGGTTTTTGTGTTTGTTATTTTTGTACTGGCTGGCTATGGCGTTGCTCAATATAAATGGAAAGCCGTGAACGAGAATACTCGGGAAGAAGCCAAAGAAGCTCCCAAAATGACTCTTCAAATGAAAGATCTCAAAGTAACAAAAGATCAGATTTATAAAGGCAATTTGTTGTTGGTTAATAAGGATTATCCTGTCCCCGCAGGTGACGAAGTGTCCGAAGCGGTCACTCTGCTTGAGCATAAGGAACTGCTGAATGGATTTATTGTGCTGGATAAAACGATACAGTTGTCGCCGGATTTGGTGAAAAAATTCTCAACCATGATTGGAGCCGCAGCAAAAGATGGGGTTAGCCGGTTTCTAATCAGCAGCGGTTATCGGAATCATAAAGAACAAAATAAGCTCTATCAACAAATGGGGGCTAAATATGCGCTGCCAGCAGGCTATAGCGAACATAACTTAGGTCTATCGCTTGATATTGGCTCTACGCAATCAGAAATGAGTCATGCTCCTGAAGGAAAATGGCTGATAAAAAACGCATGGCGTTACGGGTTTATTTTGCGATATCCGGCTGACAAAACGGCAATCACAGGTATTCAGTTTGAGCCATGGCATTTCCGTTATGTTGGTTTGCCGCACAGCGCAATTATGCAGGAAAAGAATTTTGTTCTGGAGGAATACTTGGATTTCTTGAAAGAAAAGAAGACCTTTACGACTGTAGTAGATCATCAAACCTATGAGATTTCTTACTATCCTGTCGCCCAAAACAAGACGATCCCTGTGCCAGCGAATGGCCGCTATGAGATATCAGGAAACAACGTGGACGGCGTCATTGTGACCGCGTCTAATTAAGTAAAAGTGGGTGGAACGAATGAAGTCGATCACAATTCTAATCGCCGATGATGAGGCAGAAATTGCCGATCTGATTGAGTTGCATTTGGAAAAAGAGGGCTACTGTTGTCTGAAAGTACCTGATGGGCTGGAAGCTATTTCAGCTATTCAGACGCATGATATTGATTTGGCGATTTTGGATATTATGATGCCTAAACTGAATGGCTTTGAAACAACAAGGAAAATTCGAGATCAATATCATCTGCCTATCATTTTCCTAAGTGCGAAAGGGACTGACCTTGATAAAATTACAGGCTTAGTAAGCGGAGCGGACGATTATATGACCAAGCCTTTCAATCCGATGGAATTGGTTGCTCGCGTGAATGCTCAGCTGAGGCGTTCGAAGCAGTTGAATCAGCCTCCAGCAGCGAATAAAACTGTTTTGGAAGCAGGTGGCATGTTTATTTATCCGGAGCAACGCACAGTTAGCATTTATGGTGAAACGATTGAAATAACTCCAAAAGAGTTTGATATTCTTTTCCTGCTGGCCAGTTATCCGAAGAAAGTTTTTAGCGCTGAGAACATTTTTCAGCAGGTGTGGGGCGAGACCTATTATGAAGGCAGCAATACGGTCATGGTGCATATTCGCACTTTGCGGAAGAAGCTTGGCGAAGACATTCATAAACACAAATTGATCAAAACCGTTTGGGGTGTGGGGTATACCTTCAATGGCTGAAATCACCCAAAGTTTCCGCTTCAAAATGATTCAACTCTTTGGTTTAAGTATGCTTTTCTCCGCGGCCATTACTTATATGTTCTATAAAGTGCTCCAATTCTACTATTATACGACCAAGTTTGAAAATCCATTGACGAAAATCCGGTATTTGATTAGAGATATTGGGGATATTAACTTCTTTTTGCTTATTTTCATGCCACTCTCGTTTTTGTTTTTCTTTCTCCTCACCAACCGATATGCGGCTTATTTCAATGAAATATCCCGCGGGATTCATCAGCTTGCGAAGGGTGACTTCAACAGTCGTATACATATTCCGTCCAAAGATGAATTCGGGCATATTGCCAGAGATATCAATTTGGCCAGTGAACAATTGCAGCAGGCTTTGGAGAGAGGAGATTTCGCGGAAAACAGCAAGGAACAATTGGTCTTGAATTTAGCTCATGATCTGCGTACGCCGCTGACTTCCGTTTTAGGTTATTTGGATTTCATTCTTCAGGACGACCAATTAACGGCAGAGCGAATCAAGCACTATACGAGCATTGCCTATACCAAGTCTCAACGTTTAGAAAAGCTGATTGACGAGCTATTCGAAATCACTCGAATGAATTATGGCAAGCTGATCATTGAAAAAAAGCAAATCGATCTGAGTGAATTGCTCATCCAGCTTAATGAGGAGTTATATCCTGTCTTTGAGAAAAATAACGTAACAGCCCGTTTGAATGTGACTCCGCATTTGACGGTTTGGGGTGACGGTGAGCTGTTGGCGCGCGTATTTGAAAATTTACTGACGAATGCCGTGCGCTATGGAAAAGATGGCCAGTTTATTGATATTAATTGCTATGCTCACGCAGAAGAAGTAATGGTTCAAGTGGTCAATTATGGGTTTTGCATACCTCCGGAAGAGCTGCCGTATATCTTCGATATGTTTTATACCGGCGATCAAGCGAGAACTCATCGTGAGGGGAGCACTGGCCTTGGCTTGTCCATCGCGAAGAACATTGTCGTGCAGCATCAAGGCACAATTTCGGTCAAGAGTACTGTCATTTGCACGCTTTTTGAAGTGCGTCTTCCGCAAGGAGGAAATGGAGAATGAAGAAGTGGCATTTATGGCATGGCGTTAAGGGGATGAAACAGATAAAAAGATGGACACGAAAGGATGGAACGGCGGCTTTGATGTTTCTCATGCCAAGCGTTTTCGGATTTGCACTGTTTTATCTGATCCCTTTTGCCGTTGGAGTGTTCTATTCTTTGATGGACAGTACGGTAGACAGTCATTTTGTCGGATTGGATAATTACCGCGAGCTGCTTGCGAGCCAATCCTTCCAAAAGGCGGCATCGAATACGTTTTATTTCAGTATCGTCAGTGTGCCGCTGATCCTTGTCCTGTCGCTAGGCTTGGCGATCCTTTTGAGTAAACATATTTACCTGCGAAAATGGCTGCGAACTGCCTATGTGATGCCGCTTGTCGTTCCCGTCGCCTCGATCATTCTGATCTGGCAGATGTTGTTCGATTGGAACGGATCCTTGAACGCTTGGCTAAGTAGCTTCGGATTTGAACGTGTGGATTGGATGAAGACCGATGCGGCCCGAAACGTCATCATTGTCGTTTATTTATGGAAGAACATCGGCTATAACGTGATTTTATTCCTGGCAGGGCTGCAGCAAATCCCGAAGGATTATTACGAAACTGCGAAAATTGAAGGGGCAGGGCGTTTATGGCAATTTGGCCGCATTACACTTGTGTATTTAACATCTACAATGTTTTTTGTTGTCATCATGTCGATTATTAATTCGTTTAAAGTATTTCGGGAAACGTATTTGATCGCCGGCGATTATCCGCATGACAGTATATACATGATGCAGCACTATATGAACAACATGTTCACGTCGCTTAATATGCAGAAGCTGACTGCCGCGGCGACCTTGATGGCCGGCTGTATTCTTCTGATCGTCATGGGATTGTTTGCACTTGAACGCCGCTATCGGCAGTTCATGGAATAGGGGGAAGGCTATGTTAGTTGCTAAAATATTGCATAAAAGTGTATTAACGGTCGTCATGGGCGCAATAGCAGTCCTGTTATTAATGCCCATTGTGATTACTTTCACAAATTCGTTCATGACAGAACAAGAAATTGGCATCAATTATGGACCAATAGGTCAGATGAACAAAGCGGCAGAAGGAAGGCCAAATCCCTTTGTAAATTTGAAAATAGTGCCGGATCAGGTGACCTTGGAGCAGTACGGCAAGGTGCTTATAGGCAGCCCGAAGTATCTGGCAATGTTCTGGAATTCGGTATTTATGGTGGTACCGATCATCGCTGGTCAAACCCTCGTAGCAGCGCTTGCTGCCTACGCGTTCTCCAAGCTGCAATTTCGTGGCCGGGATCCTTTGTTTCTTGTGTATGTCATGACAATGCTCATGCCATTCCAAGTGACATTAGTGCCGAATTACATGATGGCGGATAAGCTTGGGCTGCTGAATAGTACGAATGCAATTATCTTGCCAGGCATCTTCGCAGCTTTCGGTGTGTTCATGCTCAGACAGTTCATGTTGGATATTCCATATGCCTATATCGAAGCGGCTAAGCTCGACGGAGCAGGACATTTGCGAATTTTCTACAAGATTATCATGCCAATGATTAAACCAGGTCTGGCTGCACTTGTTATCCTCTTGTTCGTCGATTATTGGAACATGGTGGAGCAGCCGCTTATTTTTCTGGACGATCCCTTCAAGCAGCCATTGTCAGTTTATTTATCCAGGATAAATGGGGAGACGGGGATTGCTTTCGCTGCATCCATGCTCTACATGGCTCCGATGGTCCTGTTGTTTCTGTATGCAGAAACGTATTTCATAGAAGGCGTTCAATTGTCTGGCATTAAGGGGTGATGGTTGAGTTGAGGTTTTTGAAGCAAATCGTGTTCATTGTTTTTATAGGATTGTTATTATTTTTTACGCTGTTCAGCAACACGCTGCAGTCATTGACTTTGCCGAAAGTGCGAACAGAAAAAGCGGCTGGCGGCAGTCTTTTATTTACGATTGAAGGCAGTGGTAATCTGTATCCAATCGCCGAGGCGAGACTATCGAACCCAGCCGGCTGGAAGGTTCTCCAGATTCTTGCGAAAGAAGGCGATCGTGTGAAGAAGGGACAAAAGCTAATCATTTATGATAGCAAAACTGCCGAACGAGAATTAGAAGATGAAATAACGAACTTAGAAAAGCAGAAAATCGAGTTGGAGAATGTTCAAGATCAGTTGATTCAGTCGACCACGCAAGGGGACGAACTTAAGATACGGGATGCAAGACGCAATATCCAAACGCGTAAACTTGATCTAGGCACACAAGAACGAAAAATCAACGAGTTAAGAGATCGTTTGACTAGGCAGCAGGAAATAACGGCTCCGTTCGATGGCATTATTAACAAATTGAATGCGATTGAAGGCGTAACATCCACGAGAGAACCGGATGTCCTTATCTCGAATAGTAGCTTAGGGTATCGATTGGATATTCCTGCCAATTCAAAGTTAATTGCCAGCTTGGGGATTTCGAGCGGAGAGAAGATAGAGGTCAAGGTACATACAGCAGCAGATAAAGACCAAGAACAACAAATCCGTATGATCGATGGCACGATTGATGAAGTGGCAAATGTACAACCTCGAACCGATAGCGCATCGGGTGAAGGAGATGCGCTTGCCCCAACGATTTCGCAGAAGACTCTTCGCATCAAGGTTAATGATTCTGAGCTGAAAGGGGGTGAGAAGGCAGAGATCAAATGGGAGAAACGCTCACACCAAGAGGGGCTTGTCATCTCCAATGAGGCGATTCATCAAGACCGTGACGGCATGTTTGTTTATAAAATAGACGAGCAGAGGGGGGCTTTTGGCAATGTCTTTGTTGCTCGTAAAGTCCGAATTCAGTCCAGTGAAGCGAATGGCAAAGAAACAATGATTCAAGCGGATAGCCTCTATAAGGATGACCTGATGATTATGGAAAGCAGTGAACCTTTACAAGACGGCAACCGTGTACGCTTGCAATAGTTATAACTCAAGGAGGCATTTATTCGATGAAAAAGTGGATGTATATGATTTCGATTGGTATTTTAGCAACGACAATGACCGCATGCAGTTCTGGAGGAAGCGAGAAATTGGCAAATACGGAGAAACCGGTAACCAAAGAGGGGAAAAAGGTCGTTACTTTAGCGATGCAGCTATGGCCTTCGACGATGCAAGAATCGAGCCTATTGTTTCAGAACATAGAGAAAAAGTTTGAAGAAAAGTATCCGGATATCGATCTGCAAATTCAGATTTCAGAGGATTATGAGAAATACAAAAAAACAACGAATACAGCCTTGCTTGCCGGGAAAGGCCCGGATATCTTCGAAATAAGCAGTTTGCCCATCGACGATTATGTGAGCAAAAAGCTTCTCCTGAACATGGATGAGACGATGGCGAATGACAAAACACTGAATAAAAACGATTTGCAAACGAACATTTTGGAGGCATTGAAGCAGAATGGCGGTTTGTACGCCATGCCTATGGGGTTCTCCCTGCGTGCTTTCGTAGGCGACGGGGACATCCTTAAGAACACGACTGTCGACGATAAGAATTGGACCTGGACGGAGTTTGCAAAGATCTCGAAGAAACTGGGGGAGAGTGGTAAGGAGCGCCGGTACGCTTTAGCGAATGACCCGCCGGAGCTCCTCCTGCAAGAATTGATCGTGGATAAATATTCAGAGTACGTTGATCATTCAACGAAAAAGGCCAAGTTTGATTCTCCCTCGTTCGTGGGCGTGATGCAACAAATTAAGAAAATGTATGATGACAAAGTCATGACTTCAGAACCGGCGGATATAGGCAAGCAAATGTTCTATTCTACTATTTTGCAATCACCGGAGAACTTTATTAATGGTCTACATCAAATCTTTTCAAATCCGAAACTTCTGCAAAAACCAGAACAAACTGCTCGTGCGAGGATTATCACGGATTCCCAGTTCGCCATTCAAGCCAAATCTACGGTGAAAGAGGAGGCTTGGAAGGTGATTGCCTTCTTCCTATCCGAGGAAGGGCAATCCCTGCAAGGGAGACACGGATTTTCAATGCTTAAATCTGTGAATGAGAAGCAGTTGAACGACATCCAGAAACAAGTTAAGAGCGGAAAGTATATGCTTCCTAACGGAAAAGCACCCAAAGTGTCGGACGAAGAATTTACGAAGTTCAAAGAGTTCATTCATACAGCGAATAACTATTCGGTGGCAGACGGTAAAGTGATTTCCATGATAGGAGAGGAGTCCGCATCCTTCTTTAGTGGACAAAAGTCTGCGGAGGAAGCAGCCAAGCTGATCCAGAACAAGGTGACAACTTTCTTAAACGAATAGCAACCATTGAAACTGAAGCAGCGCACATCTTGCGCTGCTTTTTCCTAGCTGTCACCCAAATAGGGAAACAGAAGAAGGTCTGTCTTACAATTTAGATTGTTTGCGGAAGCTTAGTGGCGAGATGCCCGTTATTAATTTGAACGTCCGTCCGAAATGCGAAGCATGATCAAATCCGACCATGCCGGCAATTTCCGTAATATTATAGGAAGAGCTAACAAGCAGCTCACGTGCTTCTTTGATTCGAATGTTGTTGATATATTCAATTAAAGTAAAACCGATTGCTTCTTTAAAGGTTCGGCAGAGGTAGGAAGAGCTTATGTCAAATTGCTGTGAAATATCACATAGCTTAAGTGGTTCCATATAATGAACGTTGACATAACTAACGATATCGAGCACTTTCTTGTGCGTACGGTTGGATTCAATCACCACCCCAGTTTCGTGACTGTCGAATATTTTGCGATTCAAATAGAGAAGCAATTCGACCAACAAGAGATGCTGATACTGTTCATATCCGCGAGCTTGCTTCTTCCCCTCGTGAATCATTTTCTGAAAAAGCTGTTCAATGAAGAGCTGATCCTTCCCAATCGTCTTCAAGGCGTGGTAATCACTTGTGAAAAGCTCGAGCAACTCCTCACACTGACCGTCGGTGCAGAAATGCTGAAGAAACTCTTTTTTGAATAGTAAAGTGACTCGTTCATAGGTATTGTTGTTAGAGTTTACTAACTTATGTATTTCGTAAATATTCATAAACAATAGAGTTCCCGCCACAACTTGATAAGTTCTCTCACCGATAACATAATAAAAATCCCCCGATACTAAATACAAAATCTCATAGGCATCATGGTAATGTTTCGAAGGCATGCTGGTATACATCTGTTTCTTACGACTGATCTCGAAAGAAGTAGACTCATAATATACGGGCTTCATAAAGCACCTCCTATGAGAATTGTAGACTTAATATTCAATTAAAAGCAATATTTGTATAAAAAATAATATTCGCAAGAATATATGTGCTGTTCGGTCAAATGTTCTGGGATATACTCTAAGTGTATTTGCTAACGGATAGCAAAGAAAGGGGGATTTAATAATTCGATATGAAGATATTGTAAGCTGAATAGGCTTTACGGTCAGGTTTACAGCGACGATGATTGGAAACTCAAATGAAGAGAGGGATGGACGAATGCCTAGCAACCAACCGTATCTCAAGATCAGATGGTCCTCTATTACCCGTGTCGCGCTTATTTGTTTGCTGCTTGCCATGGATGTGATCGGTCTCGTCTCGAAAGCTGAGAACGCATATGCAGCTCAAGAAACGATTGCCCAGTGGATATTCAATAACAAGGGTACAAATGGCGTATTTCCAGCTACTGGCGGTGTTTTCCAGACGACTTCATCCTTACGCGACGTAGGTACAAATACGAACGAGTACGCTTACGAGTCCGGCGAAAACAGCGTACGCAACCAAGGCTGGAATAGCGGAGTAGGCACCAAATATTGGCAAGCAACCGTTTCCACAAAAGGCTACGAAAATATTCTGCTCTCCTCCCAACAAACATCATCTAGTACAGGCCCCAAAAACTTTAATGTGCAATACAGCACAAATCAACAAAATTGGATAGATATTCCTGGCGGAGCCCTAGTTCTAACGCAAAATAATTTCAATTGCTCTAACAATTCCTGCAAATTAACAAATCTTCCTTTGCCTTCAGGAGCTAACAACCAAGATGTGCTCTACATTCGGTGGGTCGTTAATTCCACCACAAGCGTAAGCGGAGGAACGGTGCAGAGCACGGGATCCAGCCGGATTAAAGATGTCCTGATAACAGGAACACATAGTGGCGGAGATCCAGGCAGCACGCCTACGCTTGAGGTAAGCAAAATTCCTGCTTCTGGGGCTGCAGATATCTCTCTCACGACCGACATTACCGTTAAATTCAACAAATTGATTCAGCTGGACACCACTTATCAGGCTACAATCACAGATAATAATGTGCCTCTTAGCGGTGTTTCTGTCTCACTCCTTGGCCAAGATACAGTGAAAATCAGTCATCCAAGCTTGGCTGCTGGCAAAACCTACAAGGTGACCCTCCCTAAAGCACTCGTTAAAGGGGCAGCGGACGGCTTGATACCGAGCAATGATATTGTTTGGAGCTTCAAGACGAAATCTCCCGATACGGGAACTAAAACACCTACACTGCTTAACATGACGTTTAATGGGGATCCCAAGACAAGCATGGCTTTCGACTGGTATACGGTGGAAACGGTTAAAGGTACTACCGTCCAAGTTGTTGAATCCACACAGGTCATAGACAACCAATTCCCCGAACAACTGGCTGTTTCCTTCGCAGGCAGTGCAACTGTCATCGATACGTTAATGACTTCAAGCGACAGAAGCTCCAAAAATTATAAAAAGTTCGCCAGCCACAAAGCGATTGCAAGCGGGCTCAAACCTGGAACTAAGTATACTTACCGGGTTGGCAACGGCGATGCGGATGGATGGAGCGAATTGGGTTCTTTTACAACGGACACGGCAACGAATCAGAACTTTCATTTCCTCTATGCGACAGACTCGCAAGGTTCAAGCAAGTCGAATTTCGATTTGTGGCAGGATACGTTCAAGCGAGCTATTGAGAAAGCCGGTGATCCCAAGTTCATGCTTCTCACAGGAGACTTGACGGACGACGGTGATTTGGAGCAGCTCTGGCAATGGTTTTTGGGCGCACCCAAAAAGGAATTTGCCAACGTGCCGTTTGCTCCGGTTCTTGGCAATCACGAGGTAGAAGATTATCCGAATAATAACTTCTTTTACCACTTTAATTTACCAAAAGATGTTGGAACGGGTTCACATGATGGGGCGGTGTACGCGTTTGAATACGGAGATGCGCTCTTCATGCAAATGGATGCTCAATACGAAGGCCAAGTTAATCCCTACCAAGTAGATGCTCAATTCACGAAGCAATTGGAGTGGATGCGGAACCAAGTGGCGAAGTCTGATAAGAAATGGAAGTTCGTCTCCATGCATAAGGGAGCTTATTCTTCAGGGGACAATGCATCGGCAGAAAACGAACGGGTTAAATTTTACCGTAAATATTTGATTCCCGTTTTTGATGAGCTTGGCGTAGATATGGTATTTGAAGGACATGACCATATGTATATGAGATCTTACCAAATGCTGAATAACGCTAAGGTTAATAATGTCATTATTGATGAGCAGGGCAATGCTGTGAATCCTCAAGGAATAGTTTATTTGATGGGCAACTCAGCCGCCTCTAAATTTTATACGCTGAATCCCAACGCAGATACGTTCTTTGCAGCAAAAAACCTTCAGCCAAACAAGAAAATGTTTGTGGATGTTTCCATAACAAGCGATGTATTGAAGTTTACCTCGTATACGGCAGTTAAAGACCAACCTCTCGCTGTTTACGATGCTTACAGCATCAAACGGTCAGATGGGAAACCTAATCCAGCAGTCAATTCAGCTGCGGTAAGACAGTCAGGCAACCGTGCCGCCATTACGTGGAATGCTCCTGCAAGCAGCACAGAACCGGTGAGAGGCTACCGCATTTACGAGAAAAACGAGAAAGTCAGCACCAATTGGAGTGTCTATGTGCCAGCCGTAAGTGGACAGAACAGCTACAGTTTGACGGTTAACGGGATTGATCCTGCCAAATCTTATAATTTTGTTATTAAGGCAGTTGGCACAAGAAACAATTCGCTGGGAACTGAAGCAGGATTTCCATGATACCATCTGAAAAGTAGAAATAGTCCATATTTTAGTCGGAATTATTAATGGGCATGAGTTGTCAATCATTGTATGATTAGGCAAAAGCTTCTTTGACGCAATGGATAACAGTGTTTCAGCGCTGCGGAGTGCCCCTTGGAATGATGCCTCCGCAGCATTGGATCCGCTTTCAAATAGTCACTTTTATCCTAAAAGTTTAATCGCTTTAATTTGTGAATGGCATGAAAGGGGGGACAGTGACACCGCATCGTTTCTGAACGATTCGAATCGTAGGAAGAAAAATAATCAATTGGAGGTATTAACATGAATATGACCAAGGTAAAACCCGCTAAAAGCACGCTGAAATTGTGCTCTATTGCTGTGCTTTGCTTCACTTTTATTTCGGCACCTTTGCTTTCACCTGCATTAGAGCAAAAAGCGGCTGCGGCTGGTGAGCAAAAGCCTTTTCCACAGCAAGTGAGTTATCCTGGCATTACAAAACCTAATCATGTCACACAAGCCCAATTGAATACAGATGTCGCTACTTACTATAATTCTTGGAAGGCAAGCTATCTGAAAAACAACTTGTCCTCCTTGCCAGGCGGGTACTATGTGAAAGGGGATATAACCGGAAGCGCAGATGGGTATAAACCGCTCGGCTCTTCGGAAGGTCAAGGATATGGCATGGTGATAACTGCGTTAATGGCAGGTTATGATGCGAATGCCAAAACGATCTACGACGGTCTTTATAAAACAGCTAGAGCTTATAAAAGTTCACAAAATGCAAACTTGATGGGTTGGGTGGTAGCAGATGCCGCAGGCGCTCAAGGACATTTTGACTCGGCAACCGATGGGGACATTGACATTGCTTACTCCCTGATTCTAGCCCATTATCAATGGGGGTCCACAGGTACGATCAATTATTTGGCAGAAGCCAAAAAAATGATTACAAATGGGATTAAAGCCAGCAATGTTACGGACAATAATCGACTAAACCTTGGCGATTGGGATGGCAAAAACGTCTTGAATACGAGACCTTCGGATTGGATGCTCAGTCATTTAAGAGCCTTTTACGATGTTACTGGTGACCAAGTTTGGCTAAACGTCATTAATAATCTTTACTCGGTTTATACTTCATTCAGTGCTTCTTACTCGCCAAACACGGGGCTGATTTCTGACTTTGTCGTAGGCAATCCTCCCCAACCAGCGCCAAAAAATTATTTGGATGAGTTTCCAGAAACCAACGAATACAATTATAACGCGGCTCGTGTTCCTACAAGAATTGTTATGGACTATGCACTATATGGAGATGCGAGAGGTAAAACGATTGCTGACAAAATTGCTACCTGGATTAAAGGAAAAACAAGCAACAATCCAAACAATGTGAAAGATGGCTATAAATTGGATGGAACGGTGACAGGTTCTGCTAGCGGACCTGCAGGTGTTTTCGTCTCACCATTCATTGCAGCAGCTGTATCGAACAGCAGCAATCAAGCATGGATCAATGACGGCTGGGACTTTATGAAAAGCCATAAAACAGGCTACTACGACGATAGCTTTACGATGTTGAACATGCTTTTCATTTCGGGCAACTGGTGGAAGCCAGCAGCTGGAGGAACAACTCCCGATACGCAAGCGCCTACAGCACCAGCGAACTTGACGGCAGCAGCTTCATCCAGCAGTCAAATTAATTTAACTTGGTCAGCTTCAAGTGATAACGTTGGCGTTACCGGATATCAAGTTTATCGTGCAGGTACGCAAGTTGGAACTTCAACCACTACTTCTTATAGTGATACAGGACTCACTGCGTCCACCGCATACAGCTATACGGTCAAAGCTATTGATGCAGCAGGCAATCTTTCCGGGGCAAGCAATACAGCAACTGCTACTACCAATAGCGGAACGACACCGCCATCGAATCTAGCTCTGAACAAGACAGGTGTATCGAGTTCAAACGAAGGAACGAGCTATACAGCGGCAAAAGCCTTCGATGGCAACGCAACAACCAGATGGGCGAGTGTCGAAGGGGTTGATCCTCAGTGGATCTATGTGGATCTTGGTTCTGTGAAGAAGATTAGTCAAGTGAAACTATCCTGGGAAGCTGCTTATGGGAAGAGCTACAAGATTCAAGTATCTACGGATAGCGGAACTCCTACGAATTGGACCGATGTTTTTTCGACAACTACGGGGAATGGTGCGATTGACGATATTTCAATTGCCCCTCAGAATGCCAGATACGTAAGACTGTATGCTACAGCTAGAGGGACTTCCTACGGATATTCGTTGTATGAATTTGAAGTATATGGGACAGATTCCTAAGCCGGAAATATCTCAAAACAAAAAACGTACTCGATCAAGATCTGATCTGATCGAGTACGTTTTTTGCCGTTCACTTAAGGAATGATCGGGTTATTTGAAAACAAGAAATATGAAGCGAAAAAAATTCTCTTTTTTAATCGGGGCTTCGCCTTTATTCTTGATTAAGACAAAAGAGCAAGTGTCAATTGCCGAGTCGTAAGATTATTTGAGAAGGAGATCAGATTCATTGAAACCAATCATTCAACTACTGCATTTTGGCTATCATCAGGCGATGAGCTGCATTTTTCCTGTTGCGATCTTTGGAACTTTAGCTCTCTCTAGCGTAATAGAGGTACCTTTCATTCATCGATATGATGCTATTCTACTTATCCTGCTTGGCGTGCAATACTTCATGTTCCGCAGCGGATTAGAGACACGTGATGAAATCAAAGTCATCTGCATTTTTCACTTCATTGGATTGCTGTTGGAGGTGTATAAGGTATGGATGGGATCATGGTCATATCCAGAACCTGGGTATACGAAATTGTTCGGTGTTCCGCTCTATAGCGGATTTATGTATGCAAGTGTAGCAAGCTTCATGTGCCAGGTGTGGCGGAGACTGCGGATGGACATGACTGGCTGGCCTGGGCTCAAATCTTCGTTGCTGATAGGAGGAGCCATCTATTTCAACTTTTTTACTCATCATTTTATTCCTGATTTACGTTGGTGGTTAACAGCACTTGTGTTTATTGTCTTCTGGAAAACATGGATCATATACCGGGTACGGACTACAACTTATCGTATGCCCTTAACTCTCGCTTTTTTCATTGTAGGTTTTGTCATTTGGCTAGCAGAAAATATAGCCACTTTCTTTAATGCCTGGCAATACCCTAATCAGCACGAAGCTTGGCGGCTCGTTAGTTTCAGCAAGATCAGCTCATGGTTCCTTCTGGTAATCATTAGCGTCATCATCGTTGCTCAACTTAAATATGTTAAAGCTAATCGAACTAAGGATGCGCATACTGGTAAAATTACACAAATGTAATGATTTGGAAGAATAAATAACGTATAATTTAACAGAAGGCTGTGGTAAATAAATCTTTTCTTAGATAGATATAAATTTGGCAGGAGGGGTAGCAATGGCGCGCGTTTTGTTTATTAATGGTGGATCAGAAGGACATATTAATCCAACGATTGGAGTTGTGCAAGAGCTTATTTCGCGTGGGGAAGAGGTCGTGTACTTTTCTAGCGAAGCATTTCGTGAGCGTATGGAGAAGACGGGGGCTTCCGTACGGACATTTGACGATCAAAAATTTATCAAAGCCTTTATCTCCGGTGGAAGAGATTATTTACTCGAAAGAATCAACGGTCTTTTGCTTACGGCAGATATTGTCATACCAAGCGTTCTTGAGCAGATCAAAGATGAGCATTTTGATTATATCATCCATGATTCGATGTTTGGTTGTGGACGTTTACTTGCGCAAATTCTTAAGCTTCCCGCCATCAACTCCTGTACTTCTTTTGCGCAAACCAAAGAATCATTCGATCAAATGTTGGAACAGCTTTCTCTAAAAATTCCTACAGAAATTGTTAAACCTATACACGATAATTTTCAAAGCCTGACGGTGATGGTGAAGGACAAATATGGGGTGGAGATCCATTCCGCTTACGAAGTGTTTTGTAATCCTGCACCACTTACACTCGTTTATACAACTAGGGAGTTTCAACCATCGGGAGAAGCTTTCGATCAAAGTTACAAATTTGTAGGTCCATCTATTTCTTCACGATTAACGCAAGAAAACTTTGACCTTCCAGCCATCAAGGAGAAAAGCCCAATTTACATTTCACTGGGTACTGTCTTTAACCAAGCAATTGATTTCTATAAGCTTTGTTTTGAGGCATTTGGGAACACGGACCATGCCATTGTCATGTCTGTTGGGAATAGAACCCAAATTTCTGATCTAGGGGAAATCCCTGCAAACTTCATCGTAAAAAATTATGTTCCACAAACAGATGTCCTGCAATTCGCTAAATTATTTATTACACATGGTGGAATGAACAGTGCTCAGGAAGGCCTCTACTACGGAGTACCGCTAATTGTAATCCCGCAAAGCGCGGATCAGCCGATCATTGCCGACCAAGTTGCCCATATCGGAGCAGGCATTGAATTACAAATGGAAAACTTGACTGCAAATCAACTACGTGAAGCCGCAGATCGTGTGTTAAGCATTTCATCTTTCAAGAAAGCTGTTGCGAATAGTAAGGAATCCTTTCGAAAATCAGGTGGGTATCATCAAGCTGTTGATGATATTTTTGAATTTAAAAAACAGAATCATATCTAACTGAACAATTATACATATCCTATTTTATGGAATTGGAGCCACTTACCATGAAAGTATTAGAAACGGAACGGCTGATTCTTCGTTACCAAACCATTGAGGATGCGGCTTTTATGCTTGAGCTTATGAACGATCCTTCTTGGATCCAGTACATAGGCGATAAAGGCGTGAGAACCATCGTTGAAGCGCAGGACTATATTTCAAAAGTAGCTCTAGACGCGTATGCCCGGTTGGGCTACGGATTTTATTTGACGGAGTTGAAGGATGAAGGTATTCCGATCGGCATCTGCGGCTTGGCCAAAAGAGATTTCTTAGAAGCTGTAGATGTGGGATTTGCTTTTCTTCCTATGTTCTGGGGAAAAGGCTACGCCTTTGAGGCTACTTCCGCAGTGATGGAGTATGCACAATCAGAATTAGGGATAAAACGAATTGTGGCTATTACCACAGAGCGTAATCATGCATCGGCCAAACTGTTAGAAAAGCTGGGGCTGCATTTTGAAGGTATGACCCCAAATGCGGGTAAAAATGAAGAATTGCGCTTGTTTGCGATGAACCTCTAGAATGGGCAGAACAGTTTATTGCAGTAAGGCAGAACGTTAACTTCATAAGGGAAGACCAATAAAGCAGGCGCCGCGGCGACCTGCTTTATTACTTAAAAATATTGGGATCTAAATTGTTGTATTCCCACTTAATTTCAAACTTTAGATGAATTTGTTCTTGTCTTTGAGCTCAAAGTCAATGCCTTCAAGCTACTCCAATTTGCAATTACGGTTCCGGCGATAATCGTCAATACACCCGCTGCTGTAACCCAAGTGGTTGTCTCCCTATAAAATATCATACCAATGATAAGTGCAATTGGCGGCGATATATAGAGCCAAGTTGATGGAAAGAAAGGATTCGTCTTAGCCACGAGCCAATAGAATAGACTATGTCCAACCATAGAGCCAATAACGATTAAGTAAAGAAGAGATCCGGTTACTTTAATTGTTAATAATGACATGATGTGAATGTGTTCTGTGAATGAAGACAACACAAGAAGAAGTAGGCCCCCATAGATCATTTGGGCCGAATTTAGCGCGATGGGCGATTCCTGCGAGAAGCGTTGAATGACTCTTTTGGAGTACAAGGCAGATGAACAATAGCAGAACTCCCCGATTAATATGGCAACGCTGCCCATCAGCCACCATAGATTTGATGTTACTGTAAGTTTCGGAAGAAGTAACAAGACGACTCCAGAAAATCCGATTATACAACCTAATACGGTTGAAGGTGTCGTCTTTTGCCGCATCACAAAGGTCTGTATAAAGAGTATCATGATCGGCCCCGTAGCTGACAGTACGGCAGCGATGCCAGAGGAGACATATTGCTCCGCCCAGTATAAGGTGGAAAAAGTAGCAAACGTCATCCCGATTCCTGTAAAAAACATTTCTTTACGGAATAGCATAGAGAAGCTGGCTTTCCTCCTACGTACCATCCAACATAATAAAACCAAGCCAGCGACAAAAAAACGGACCCCCGCAGAAAAAAAAGGTGGTGCGGATGCATCAACACCAATTTTAATTGCCAAAAAGGTTGTGGAAAAAATCAGACATACGAGTAAGTAATTAAAAATAATCATGGATGTTCCCCCTCTTAGTTAGTATCATACTAGATAGATCACAGAACAGATGATGGGAGTAGAACAGATGAATGAAAAGGAAATGGCTGCAGATGACGGAAAACGACTTTTCAAACAAGTGTATGATTACGTTATCCATCGCATTGAGCATGGAGAATGGAAGGCATATGAGAAGCTGCCTTCCATTCGTCAACTTGCCGAGGAGCTAGGTGTACACCGACTAACGGTATTTCGGGCGTATCAGATGCTGAAACACAACGAGAAGGTCTATGTGAAGGAGAAATCCGGTTATTATGTAAATCCGAATGTTCCTGATCGAGTTGTATTGGAGTATGGGGAGGATCAGCCGATTGTAGTCACCGGGAAGCTAATAAACTCCTTATCTGACATACAACGAGTATCCGTAGTCGATCAGTTCTCCCAAGCACTGATCGATCCGAATTTGCTTCCGAATCTTTTCCTTTCTGAATATGTAAAGAAAGTGTTTGACATGTATCCCAAATTAATGGGCACATACTCTACCGTTCAAGGGGACGAGGAGCTTCGCGAAGTTCTTAGCCACTATATGATGCAGAATCACCATATTCAGCTCCGTACAAGCGATATCATGATTACAACTGGAGCGCAGCAGGCCATAGATTTATTATCACGCATATTCATTAGCCCGATGGATGCTGTTATGATAGAGCGTCCGACGTATAGTGCAGCGATTGATATTTTCCGCCAACAGCGAGCACGGTTTGTTCCTGTCGACATTCACCCGCATGGCTATGATATAGCGAATGTCGAGATGTTAATGAAGAAGTATAAACCGCGATTTTTTTATATGAACCCCACCTTTCATAATCCGACGGGGTATACAGTTCCCTCATCCCAACGAAAGCAACTTGTTGAATTGGCTGAACGGTACCGGTGCTTGCTAATTGAAGACGATGCATTTCACGACATGTATTTTGATGGACCGCCTCCACAGCCTTTGTTTACTTATGATACGGAGGGATGGGTCGTTTATCTCCGCAGTTTCAGTAAATATGTGGCGCCAGGTTTGCGAATTTGTGCTATCATAGCGAGTCCATCCGTAATGAAACTGCTGCTTACAGCAAAGTCGCTAGCAGACAACGGGTCACCGTTAGTCAATCAGAAAATCTTTCTCCACTACTTTCAATCGGAGCGATTGCAGCAACATATAGAGAAGCTGCGTATTGCTCTCCAAGTCAGAAGGGATATTATGGAGAAGGAGTTGACTCCTACCGGTTGGAATTGGGTCAGCCCAAGAGGAGGACTTAATTTATGGATTAAATTACCAGAAGTTATTCCTGTTGAACAGTTCTTGAAAGCATGCATGCAGCAATCTATCTCCTTCGTTCCAGGTATCATTTGCGATCCGCTAAGGAAAATGCAATCTCAGATTCGCTTGAGTTATTCTTTTATCAATGAGAAACAATTGCAGCAAGGTGTCAAAAACCTTGTAAACGTTGCTGATCGCTATAGGTAACCGTAGAGGCGGTTCAGAAGATTCTGCTAACGGACAGAATAATAGTGCAACCATTTATAATTAAAATCGTCTAACACTTATACAAATATTGGAATTGTGTAGAGGAGAAAAATGCGACTTAAAATAAGCCTAATTTTTGCTTTTTTCATTTCTTCAAGTTTATTTGTCGGTGTAGTTTCTGCAGATTGGGCAAAGGGGACTGGATATTACGAAATTATTGGCATTGAAGTAAATGAAGCAATCGCCATTAAAGATGATAAGGGCTTGTATATTAAAGCAACTTATGGCGGTGAATATGCTGGGGACAGGTATAATGGGATCGACTTTTTTCCATATGTTCTCGCGGTTCTCTTAGTGTTTATTAGTGGTTATTTACTAAGGAAGAAAATCAATCGGTAACTTGTCTCGCTCGATGGAAACTTTAGCTGAATAAACGATAGCTCATGGCTGCCGGTCATCGGTAGCCTTTTCGCACGACGAGTGCAATGGACAAAAACGTTTCCTTGCTGTGGACTTTTTTCACTGTGAATAAGCCTTGCAAGTTTATCCTTTTTTGTGTGAAAATCAGTTTAAAGGCGGTATGAAAGAAGGGGAGGATGGTGTCGATGCTTAAGTTCAGGTCCATTCAATTCAAGTTATTCGTAACGTATTCCATCCTCATCACGGCCATCGTAGCCATTGCAGCTATTTCATTTTATTACTATGTGTCGGACATTTTAAGTAAAAGAGATTCGGAATCTATTTTTCAATCGACGACATATATTTCCACACAGCTCGATTCGCTAATTCAAAACATCGACAACGCTGCTGTGAAGGTCATTTTCTCGGACGACATCAAGCAATTATTTTTTGAAGAAGATAATCCGGTCGATCCGACGATTTCCTCTTACAATGTTAGAAAAATGAACGATTATATTTTTTCGATTATGGGGCCGATTCAATTGGATTGGCAAATTAATCTTTTTGATATGAATGGGCGTTTTTTTGGAACTGGCAATAATTCCGTCAGCAAGCTTTACCCAGGTGGGAAGATGAACAATATTACATGGGTCAAAGATACACTTGCTGCCGACGGTGCTAAGGTAATTTCACCCCCTCATTCAGATGATTGGGACAGCTCGGGCAAGACGGTTATTTCTTTGGCTCGCGTCTTCTCGTGGGCTTTGGGCGGAAAGCAGCAGGGCATCCTGGAAATTCAACAAAGCTACAGCGTTATGGCTAATTTGATCGGAAAGCTTATGGCTGAGCCTAATGGGGGGGCTAGTGTAAATAAATCGATTTATATTTATAATCAGGCAGGGAATCTGATCTATCCTTATAGCAATCAGCCCAATGCTTATCCGGAGTTCTATTGGAAGCAGCTGCAAAGAGAGAATCTGGCGACTGGCACATCAACGATTAACAACCCGCTTAATAAGCAGCGTGAAATTATGGCTTATACGCATTCGAACTACACCGATTGGATTGTCGTGGCCGTAGAGTCGGAAAATGTGCTGCTGCAGCCTGTTGAGACGTTTCGCAATTCGATGTTTATCGCTGTATTCGGCTTGCTGCTGGTTACCTTAATCGTCTCGTTCTTCGTTGCGAGGGGGTTGACGCTGCCTATTAAGGAAATGCACAAGTCCATCCGCGCACTGCGGGTTGATACGCTGCTGCCGTCATCACAGATCGAAAGCAATACCAGCTTGAATGAACTGGATATTCTGAATACGTCATTCAAACGAATGTGCATTCGACTGCAGGATTCTATTGAAGAAGTCATCCAATCGCGTTCGCAGGAAATGCAGGCCCGAATGGTTGCCTTGCAGTCGCAGATGAATCCTCACTTTCTCTATAACACGATTACGCTGATTAGCATCATGGCCGAGGAGAAAGAGGATCACGATATCGTAAAGGTATGCAAGCATCTCTCGAAAATGCTGCGCTACATCTTATCCAATCACGCGAGGAACGTAACCATGTCGGATGAAGTGGCATATGCCGCGAGCTATTTGACTTTGATGCAGATTCGATATGGGGATAAGCTAAAATTTCAAATCGATGTGGATCCAGCCATGATGGAGGTTGCCGTACCGATTCTAATCATTCAACCGATCGTGGAAAACTGTATGAAATACGGCATTCATGTGGCGCCGCCTTGGAAGATCGAACTGACCGGAAGAACGGATGGGGAGAAATGGACGATCCATATCCGCGATTACGGCGGAGGCTTTACCCCTGAAGCGCTGCAAGCCTTGTCCCAGCCAAAGCTGAATTTGTATGCCCAGGAATCACAGGGAAAAGGGTTGGGGCTTAAGAACATCGCCGAAAGATTACAGCTTTTGTACGGAGATGAAGCCATTTTTGAAGCCACTAACCACCCGGAAGGCGGAGCATGGATTATGATAGGCGGCTTGATCCAGCAATCGGACCAGGGTTCTAAACCATCAGAGGAGGAGTTGGCAGGATGAGAGCAAACACGAAGGGGTCCTACCGAATTCTTATAGCGGAAGACGAACCCCTGATCATGAGAAATATCGCCACGAAAATTGAAAATGCCACGGATAAGTTTGAAATCCTGTATGCTGAGAACGGAAAAGAAGCTTTGGATGTGATTGAAGCCTTGCAGCCGCAGGTGCTATTTACGGACATTCAAATGCCGCAGATGAACGGAATTGAATTGATTGAGCAGGTTTCCAGCAAATATCCACGTATTCAGATTGTTGTCATCAGCGGGCATGACGAATTCGATTACGCCCAGCAGGCGCTCCGCTACGGAGCCAGAGACTTCCTGCTTAAGCCGCTCGATGCTGATGATATTAAAAAAACGTTATCCCGCATATGCGCTCAGCTAGATCAAGAAAAGGCATACTCCGAAAAGGAACAAGTGCAATCCGCTCTTCAAACAGGAGAGATCCTTCCACAGCATGCAGCTTTGCAAGACAGTGTTTTTCAGCTTTTTCTAATTCAAATCGGGCATTTGGCGAATGCTTCGTATTCGTCTGGACTAGCCGGATTTTTTGATCATTTATGGATGAAGGTGAACAGAAGCAATGCCATTCCGACCTTGCTTGGAGACGCAGAAGACTGGTGGCTGCTGGACCAACTACCCTTCCACGGCAAGTATCTTGTAATCAAAACAGAGGAAGCGTTCATGCAGCAGCCTCTTGTTTGTGCTGATGCTTTGCAGGCAGCGGTTCGCGAGCAAGTAGAGCCTTATCCCGTCACCATCGTTCATGCAGCGGAGCCTGCAAAACTGGAGAAATTGTGGAGCACCTCACAAGGATTGAGAGTCGCCATGGAAAGAGGGCTCGCTCCCGGTAGGTCGGCTATCTTCTCGAACACCGGCAAAGTAAGGGATTTACCGTCGGCATGGATCGAGCCCAACACCCAGCACAAGCTGGTCTCTTTCATTCAAGGAAATAAGAGAGTGAACTTCAACAAGGAGCTGCGCAGCTTATTCGAGCATTGGACCGTGGAAGCTTACCCGCAAAAATGGATCGAGAAAAAATTGCAGCATCTCATTCAAATTGTCCATCAGCAGGCGATTCATTTCTCTCATGAGGAAATATTCCATCTGGAGTACGATATGCTGAATACCCTCTATACGGCTGCCGATTTCCCGAGCATTTCCGAGAGAATTCTGACCCTTTTAGAAAACACAGCCTTTCTAAATGAGGAGCATGTTTCGGAAGGCGCTGAGGAGTTGACCTATTCAATCGAGAGCTACTTGAAGACAAACTTTGCCCATCCGATCACGCTGGAGGATATTGCGGCAAAATTCAATTTCGACTCCTCCTACTTAACGAAAATTTTCAAAAAATACAAGCATATGACACCAATTAAATACTTAATCTCGCTGCGTATGGACGAGGCCAAGCGCTTGATACAGCAGCATCCAGAGTTAAGTTTTAAGGAAATTGGAGCAATCGTTGGTTACCCAGATTCGCATTATTTCAGCCGCATCTTCAAGAATATGACTGGACAAAATCTATCGGACTACAGTGAGGGAATGAAGCTGCAAGGTGAATAATAAGGTGAAAAAAGTCCATCGCAACTAGCGCATTTTGTGCATCGATCATAAAATGAAAACGCTTTATAATTCAGAGGCAGACGAGAATTAGTCTGAAAAAAGCTTAGGGGGAATGAACATTGAAAAAATCTCTTCTAGTGATGCTTACCTGTATATCGACATTAGCACTTGTGCTGTCAGGCTGCGGCAGCAGTTCCAAAGATGCAGCAAGCTCAGTGAAACCAGCAGAAAGTACAGCAGCAATGCAAGCTCCAACAGCAAAGCCGGAGGCAGCCAAAAAGGATGTAACGATTACAGTCGGTGCTTCTCAAAACTGGATTAAAGACATTGACCGTAAGCTTGCTGATCAATTCACACAAAAAACCGGCATAAAAATTGATTTTCAGGTGAATCCAGATGATCAATATATCAATATTCTCAAAACCAAGATTGCGACTAAGGAAGCGCCGGACATCCTCTATATGGCGAGCGGCATCGGAATTGACAGCTTTCAGCCGGAAAAGAATTTTATGGACTTGTCGAACGAACCTTGGGCAGCCAATTATACAGATTGGGCCAAAGCGGGAGCAAGCATTGGCGGCAAGATCTATGGATTCAACACATGGTCTGTTGATGGATGGGGCCTGCTTTACAATACGGATATTTTTGCGAAGTACAACTTGCAACCGCCAAAAACGTATGCTGAGTTTATGCAAATTTGCGATACGCTTCTAAAGAATGGCATCACACCGATTTTTGAAAATGCCAAAGATGAATGGCATCTGCCTATCTGGCTGCAGGAATTGGCTGGAGCTGCGGTCAAAGAAGATCCAGGATTCATCGACAAATTGAATAACAATACGGGGAAATTTGCCGACAGCAAGGTGTTGGCAACCGGTCTGGGTCAGTACAATGAAATGAACAAAAAGGGCTACTTCGGCAAAGACGCTTTATCGAACGAATGGACCAAAGGTTATGAAGCTATGGGTTCTGGAAAATACGCGATGGACCTCGTCTATACGACCTACCAACAGGAAGTATTGGCGAAGTTCCCGAATTCGGGTGCGGATAAATGGAAGATGTTCCCGGTTCCAATGGGTGACAATACAACATTCGGCCACTCTGCCGGCGGGATTATCCGTGTTGTGAATAAAGAAACGAAAAACATCGATTCGATTCGTCAATATTTCGCTTTCCTATCCAGTCAGGACAATTTAAAAGCATACTATTCGGAGCGCAAAGATTTAGGCCCGATTTCCTTTAAGGGCATAGAAGTTGCACCTGCAACGCAAGCTCTGCAAAGCGTACAGTCCATTGCCAGCTCTCAGCTTATTGATTTAAACGATTCCGTCAAATTCTACGGGGATTCAGGGGCTATCATCGCCAAGGCAATGCAAGACATGTTGTTTGGCAAATTAACACCGTTAGATGTCTTGAAAAAATTGGACGACAACAGAGAAAAATCTTTCAAGGCAACTGCCAAATAATTGGATGGAGTAGGGGAGATATGAATACTAAGAAGATTTACCCTTTATATTTTCTAATATTACCGGTAGGCATTTATACACTTTTGTACTTTACCCCAAGTTTATTCAGCTTTTATTACGCTCTGACCGACTGGAATACGTATAACGAAAACATGCGCTTCATCGGGCTGGATAATTTCAGGGATATGTTGAAAGATCGCGCGCTTTACTGGGAATACATTGCACACACCTTTGAATTTGCGCTGTCGACTACACTGTTGAAAAATTTGTTGGGCTTATCTTTAGCTCTGCTGTTGAACGAAGGTCTGCGCACGAAAAATGTGCTCCGATCGATCTTTTATTTGCCCGTCACGATCTCTCCTCTAATAATCGGGTTGATTTTTTCCTCGGTATTCGATCCGAGCCACGGCTTAATCAACAATTTTCTAGGTTATATCGGACTGGAGAGTTGGAAGCATGCTTGGCTGGTAGATGTAAAATTCGCCATGCTTTCCGTTGTTTCGGTAGAAACATGGAAGTTTATCGGCTTTAATATGATTATTTATTTGGCCGGCCTGCAAACCATCTCGCGCTCTTATTACGAAGCGGCTTCCATAGACGGTTCAAGCAAATGGCAGCAGCTCATTCATATTACACTGCCCCTTATCATGCCTGCGATTACGATTAATTTGATATTGAATCTCATCAACGGCTTTAAGGTATTTGATCTCATCTTTGTCCTTACCAAAGGTGGCCCCGGCAATACGACGGAGGTTCTGAACACCGCTGTTTTTAGAGAGTTTTCTTCCGGGCGTTACGGCTCAGCAACGGCCATCGGTATTATCCTGTTTTTAATGACCACCTTAATTGCGCTCTCCACGCTAAGCCTGCTGTCCAGGCGGTCGGAGGTTAGCGAATGAGAATTGTCAAGGAAGTTTCGGTATGGCTGCTCACGTTGGTCATTTTAATTCCTTTATTTTTGGTCGTTATTAATTCCGTGAAAACATCGGCGGAAGCGGATTCAATGAATCTCAGCTTTCCCAAACACATTCAATTTAATAATTACGCGACAGTTATAAAAGAAGGGAAAATGATCCGCGCTTTTAAAAACAGTATGATCATTACCGTCGGTTCGGTTTTGCTTACGAATATCGCGTCCGCCATGGGGGCTTTTGTTCTGTCCAGAAGAAGAACACAGGTGAATAAAATGCTGTATTACTATTTTATCGTCGGTTTGATCGCGCCTATCAACATGATACCTACGATTAAGATTATGCAGACCTTGCACATCATGAACACGTTTCAAGGAATCATCTTACTTTATTCGGCATTGATGATACCGTTCACCGTCTTTCTCTATTACGGATTCATTCATTCGGTTCCACGAGAAATGGACGAATCGGCGGTGATTGATGGCAGCAACGCGTGGCAGCTTTTTTTTCGGATTCAATATCCGCTGCTTATGCCGGTGACGATTACTTCACTGCTGATTAATTTCATGAATGCTTGGAATGACTTTATCCTGCCACTGTATGTATTTAACAAATCGACGAACAACCCGATGACACTGGCCGTTTATAACTTTTATGGCACCTACATATCCAGCTGGAATTTAGTATGCGCGGCAATTGTGCTGACCACGCTGCCGATTGTCATCGTGTACTTATTTGGGCAACGCTATATTGTGTCAGGCATGCTTTCAGGTGCGGTGAAAGGCTGATTCCAAAGGAGCAGAGTGTCGCAGTGGAAAAAATTGTCCATAGGAGGGAAAATCAATGGAATCATTTGATGCAGGGGAGCGTCTTAGTTTAAATCAAATCACAACAGAGCGCTGGAGCTTGAAAGAAGCGGTAGAGGGAAGCGCCCGAGCCGATATTCCTTGGATCGGCTTATGGCGGCACAAAGTAGCCGAAACCGGCCTTGCTGAAAGCAAGCGGTTAGTACGGGACGCCGGTTTAAGCGTATCCAGCCTATGCCGAGGGGGAATGTTTCCGGCAGCGAGTGCGGATGAGCGTCGGAACAAGCTAGATGATAATCGCCGTGCGATCGAAGAAGCTGCAGAGCTAGGTGCGGAGGTGTTGGTGCTGGTTTGCGGGGCTGCTCCTGACCGGGATATAGACAGCGCCCGGCAATGGGTGGAGGAAGGCATTGCTCAGCTTGTCCCTTTTGCTCAGTCTCATGGAATTCGATTGGGGATCGAGCCGCTGCATCCGATGTTTGCCGCAGAACGATCCGTGGTCGTTACTTTAGCTCAAGCAAATGCTATGGCCGAGAAATATACGCCGCAGCAGGTTGGCGTTATTATCGATGTCTTTCATGTATGGTGGGACCCCGACTTGTATGTTCAAATTCAAAGGGCAAGCGGACGTATACTCGGCTTTCACGTTTCTGATTGGATCGTACCTACGCCGGATATGCTGATGGGACGGGGGATGATGGGGGACGGCGTGATTGAGCTGAGACGAATACGCAAGGCGGTGGAAGCGGCGGGGTACCAAGGACCGATTGAGGTTGAAATATTCAATCAAACGATTTGGGATCAAGCCGGAGACGAGGTTCTGGCTTTGCTGAAAACACGTTTTGCGAGACATGTCTAATGATTTGGGAGGAGCGCCGCAATGAGCAATCGTAGAGTGATCGATCTCTCCATCCAAGGCATTCATTTGTATGAGGTTAAACATGAAGAAGGGGATGTGATTATGGAGCATGACCATCCTTTCCATGAAATTTTGTATGCGTTGGATGGCGAGGGTCAACTTACACTTGACGGAAAGCAGTTGGATTTCAACAAGGACCATGGCGTTGTTATCGTCCCGTTCTCGCCGCATGCGGTAGTATCCGATTCCAATCTGACGATTCTCGTGCTTGCCTTTGATGCACAATTGCTGGACATCTCCGTACAAAAAGAGCTGCTCGATGTTTTTTTCAACGTCTCCAGCATGA
Source organism: Paenibacillus alba (assembly GCF_013204855.1). GTDB lineage: Bacteria > Bacillota > Bacilli > Paenibacillales > NBRC-103111 > Paenibacillus_E > Paenibacillus_E alba. The sequence goes on from NZ_JABMKZ010000034.1 coordinate 47,866, forward strand.
TTCGCTTGAATCCGTTTCTCGGCAGTGAGCTTCGACAGCTGTTGCGAAAAATGCTGTTCGAGTTGTCACGCGGAAATCCGCTGAATCTTCTCGCAATGAAGCTTAAATTATCCGAGCTGCTGCTTGTGCTGGCAAGGGCGCAGCAGCCTTCGCACGTTATAGATGCGGACAGCTTGCGTGCGGAGAAGCTGCGTCTGTATATTGATTCGCATTACTTTGAAATTATGCATTCGAACGATATTTCCGTCAAATTGGGCATGAGTACCAGGCATGTTAACAATATTTTTAAAAAGCAGTATTCGATTACGCCGATTCAATATTTGACTGAGGTCCGAATCGAAATGGCCAAAAAAATGCTTGTCGAAACGGACAAGGAAATTGTCTGCATTTGCTTTGAGGTGGGTTTTGAGACCTTATCCAGCTTCTACAGAATGTTCAAAAATTATATCCAGATGTCGCCAAACCAATACCGGGTCGTTCATCGGGTACGGTCCAGAAATGAACAGGTTTTAGTATGAAGGGTGATCGATAAAACGTGCGCTGTTTTTAATAACAAATTTCTGATTTTAGGAAGCTTAAATTAATTATTTAACCTATTGTTAAATAAGGGAGTTCATATCCCATTAATCTGTAAACACTATCTTAGAAGAACTTCCAAAATATGAAGTAGGAGGTGCTTTAAGAATGTTAACGTTCAAATCAAGTCAAAAAGGCTATGTCTGGGGGTTATTGTTGGTGTTTGTGTTGTCGGTTGCACTACCGACAGGATTAAGTGGTCCGACTACAGCATTTGCGTCCGAGCAAGCGGATGACTGGGCGGCGATTCAGAGCCTGCTCTCTGGCATTTCACCAACCGTTACTACACCGATTAGCGGCGTGCAAACGAAAAATTACTCGCCGGGCCAGCTTCTAGGTAACGGTAATATCGGTGTGGTGGCTGGTGATACCGTCAGCAGCCAGAAATTTTATTTTGGCAAGAACGATTTCTGGGGGAATGCCATTAAGAATCCGACGGATACGGCCAATTCTCCTTCATGGCAGCCGTCTATCTTGTCCGCCGGCGGATTAACGATCAATTCTCCTACAGCAGGCACGAATCCAGCTTCGGTCTATAGCATGAAACAGGATATTCAAAACGCACAAGTCATCACGAACATGCAGTTCGGCAGTACGACCGTAACGATGACCTCATGGACGGCGGATTCGGACGACGTGTTCGTTACCGAGTTATCAAGTCCAGCTGGGAGCAGCGCTGTCACGATAAACGCGGATTTATGGGTGCCGGATAAAATTACGATATCCAACGTCTCACAGGACAATAACAGTACGTATCCCTATTCAAGCGGGATTACGAGCGGAGTGCTTTGGGTCTCGCGCGAGAACAATTTGAATGGCGCAACCGACTATAAGTCGCGAATTGCCGTAGCTACAAAGCTGTTGGGCGCCTCCTTCAGCGGTACGACTGACGGCTCAGCGGATGCCAAAGGAACGTTTACTTTGAGTCCGGGGACAACGGTGCAGCTTATTACGACTATCAAAAGCGGCATCGGTATCGGCAGTGCGGCTCCATCTTTAACTACCGTGAAGAATAATGCAATCAATGGCGTGAATGCCTTAACCGCAGCGAATATCACAACGCTGAAAGCCGAACACCAAACCTGGTGGAAGGACTTCTGGATGAAATCCTATGTGAACCTGAATGACAGCGTCATGAATAAATTTTATTTTGGCGCACTATATGTATTGGGTGCTTCCAGCAGAGTGAACAGCGTTGCGCCGCCGTCGATTTGGGGCAACTGGATAACCAACGATATACCTAATTGGGGCGGTAGATATTTCTTGAATTACAATGCGGAGGCGCTGTATTATGGAGCATTTTCCAGCAACCGCTCGGATTCGGTATTGCCTTATAGCAACGTGATTGTGAAAGAATCGCCATTTCAGCAAAATAAAACGGCATCGGCGGGCTATAAAGGTATTTTGTATCAAAGGAGCCTTGCTCCTTACAATTTAATTACAAATGCGCCGTCCATTAATTCGCCCGCTTCATCCAAGGATTGGACGAAACTTCAAGACCAGAAGTCCGACGGCAGTTTTGCGGTGATGCCTTTAATCTGGTATTACGAATACACCGGGGATAAAACTTATTTGCAAAATACGTTATATCCGCTTGCCAAAAATATTGAAGCGTTCTTTCTGGACTATGTAACGAAAGTGGATCTAGGCGGCGGGAATTATAAATATGATATCCAGCATAGCTCGGCACATGAAGGCGGAGACGATTTGAATCCTGCCATCGACATTGGCTTTATCAAACGATATTCCCAATTCTTGATTGATGCGAGTCAAACATTGGGAGTGGACGCTAACCTTGTACCTAAATGGCAGGACTTGCGTGATCATATCGCGGCTTACCCTACCCAGAATTTCACCGTGAACGGGGTAGCGAATACACCGGTTTATGTGTTAATGGAAGTTATGGGACCTAACGATGCTGCTCCGGCATACATCTACGTTGATGGACAGCCGGTTCAATTGGAAGGCTCTGTTTTTCCAGGAGAATCTTATGTCAGCACCGACACGGCTTACAAACAAACCGCTACAAATACGCTAAGCTATATGCATCCGTGGACTTTAACGGGATACAGCAACCATAACGGCTTCCCGAAAGTTTGGCCGATTGCGGCAAGGTTAGGCTGGCCTGCGGCGGATTTGTTGAATAAGTTCAAGGCTTCTCTGACGAACACGACTTCAACCAAGCTGTGGAGAGCAAGCAATGTGACCGCATTTGAAGGCGGAGGCGGTATCGAGACATCGGGAGCCATTGAAGGTGTGAATTCGATGCTGATGCAAACGGAGAACGGCGTGATCAAGCTGTTTCCCGATTGGCCGACGAGCAATGACGCTTCCTTTAAGCGGCTCCTAGCCAAAGGCGGCTTCGAGGTATCGAGCGCGTTATCAAGCGGTGCCGTAAGCAGTATTCAAATTAATAATGTGAATAAGCAGCAAATCACTTTGCCTGTCACGATTAAAAATCCATGGAGCAGCGGTACACCAAGTGTACAACCGCTTGACTCCAATGGAAATCCTAGCGGAAGCGCATTTACACCGACAGTAAGTGGAGGCAATATTACATTCAGCGCGGATTACAATCAAAAATACCAGATTACCATTGGCACATCTACACCAACACCGACGCCAACGCCAACTGCAACTCCTACGGCAACACCGACTCCTACGGTGACACCAACACCAACACCGACCCCGACACCAACGCCAACTAATTATGAGGCGGAAGCGGCAACCTTGAGCGGTACAGTAGGTATTGCCAGTTGTTCTTATTGCTCCGCAGGCAATGCGGTCAATAATATTGGAAACGGCACGACGAATTATGTTACCTTTGCCAATGTCAACGTCGCAGCGGCAGGGACTTATTCGATGAAAATCAATTATTTAACCAACAATACCAAGACCTATTATATAAGCATTAACGGCGGTTCTGGAACAGCTTATCCATTAACGGGCACCTCTTGGAGCACGACTTACAATACGACGATCTCCATTCAGCTCAATGCAGGGAATAATACGATTAAATTTTATAATAATACAGGCAGCGCGCCGAATCTGGATAGTATCGTCATTCAGTAGGTATTGCCAAGGACAGAACCCTATTTAGTCATAAAGATCGCTTGCTCCATTAGCCTACCCAGCTGAGTGGAGGGCGATCTTTTTTTTGCCATTCTGTTTGCCATTCTGGAAAGCAGGATGGCCCCATTCTTGAGAGGGCTTCAGAGGAAGGGCTTGTTTCATTGGATTAATTCCAATGGAAGCTAGTTTTAGCAGCTTAATGGTGGATTTCATTGGATAAACTCCAATGCATAATCTAACAAGCTGACACTTTGAAGTTTAATGGATATTTTCATTGGATTAATTCCAATGAAAGCTGGCACTCAGCCCTTTGAGGGCTGATTTCACTGCACAAAATCCAATGAAAAGGAAAAATATCCAGTGCAGAAGCGTTGTTCCCACTACTAGCCCATTTTATTTAACCACATTAACTATTAACTATACTAATCACTGTTAACCGACTTCTGGGCTCCCACAGAGGATACAGATCACCCTAATTGGAGGACAATCAGAAAGATGGGGAAACTGCATGATCAGCCGTCTGAAAACGGGATAAAATCAACTTCCATTATAAAGAATGCAGTTCCTATATGCATAAGACGTGTTCGCTTTAACTGACTTATGATAAGAATATTCCTTTGCTTGCAGGCAATGAAAGGGGAACTACAAATGACAGAACATACAATCGGAATCATCATGAACGGAGTCACTGGCCGGATGGGAACCAACCAGCATCTGATCCGTTCTATCATGGCAATCCGCAATCAGGGCGGGGTGAAGCTTGCGAATGGGGACGTGCTAATGCCCGATCCGATTATGGTTGGACGGCAAGAGCATAAGCTGCAAGCGTTGGCGAAGACGCATGGCATTGCGCGTTGGAGCACGAACCTTGATGAATGCTTGGCAGATGAGCGTGACCAGATTTATTTTGATTCGCAAATGACGAGCTTTCGCGTAGATAGCATTCGCAAGGCAATTGCAGCAGGCAAGCATATTTATTGTGAAAAGCCTACAGCCGCTACTTTGGAGGAATCCTTGGAACTGGCACGTCTGGCCAAGGATGCCGGGGTGAGAAACGGTGTTGTGCAGGATAAGCTCTTTCTACCAGGGCTGTTGAAGCTGAAAAGGCTGATCGATGCCGGTTTCTTCGGTCAGATTTTATCTGTACGGATGGAGTTTGGCTACTGGGTGTTTGAAGGAGATTGGCAGCCAGGGCAGCGTCCATCCTGGAATTACCGAAAGGAAGATGGCGGCGGCATTATCGTGGACATGTTCGCGCACTGGCGCTATGTGATCGATCATTTGTTCGGGAAGATTCGCAGCGTCTCTTGTCTGGGAGCAACCCATATTCCACAGCGATGGGATGAGAACGGGAAAAGCTATGCCAGCACAGCGGACGATGCGGCGTATGCAACGTTTGAGCTGGACGGGGGCATTGTGGTGCAGGCTAATTCCTCTTGGGCGGTTCGTGTGAACCGTGAGGATTTACTGACGATTCAGGTCGACGGTACGGAAGGCAGTGCAGTTGCGGGCTTGCGTGATTGCAAGGTGCAGCACCGGGTGAATACATGTAAGCCTGTTTGGAATCCGGACATTCCGAATCCGTTCAATTTCAGGGAGTTGTGGAGTGAGGTACCGGATAACCAACATTTTGATAACGCATTCAAAATACAATGGGAAATGTTTCTGAAGCACGTTCATGAGGATCAACCATTTCCTTGGGATCTGCTAGAAGGTGCCAAGGGAACGCAATTGTCCGAGCTTGCCCTGCTTTCATGGCAAAAGCGATGTTGGTTGGATGTGCCTGAATTGAAGCTCTAGGAGGTAAACGCAATGGTTACGTTAAAGCTGCCGCATGAAGACGGCTCCTTATATGCCTATACCATGCAAAGCGAAGGATCTTATGCTGGAATTGCTGGAATTACAGGAAAGCCACTAAAAAGCCGCATCGCCTTCTCGGCGGCGCATGTCGTTTGTGATCCGCTTGCCAATACAGATCCGCTCGCCAACGCTCAAGTGGATTGGCATGCGACAATGGCTTATCGTCGCTATTTGTGGTCGCTTGGGCTTTCCGTAGCGGAAGCGATGGATACTGCCCAGCGCGGCATGGGTCTAGGATGGGAAACGTCAAAAGAGCTGATTCAACGATCGGTCGCCGAGGCGCGCGCAGTGGGTGGACATATCGCCTGCGGTGCGGGTACGGATCATTTGATTCCCCGCTCGCAAATTACGCTTGCCAGTATTGAGCAGGCGTATGAAGAGCAATGCGCTTTTGTGGAAAGGCAAGGGGGACAGATCATCTTGATGGCGAGCAGGGCTTTGGCCCATTCTGCAAAAGGACCCGATGATTATGAGCGGGTATACGGCCGAATTCTGCGGCAAGTATCTCAGCCAGTCATTCTCCACTGGCTGGGAGATATGTTCGATCCTGCGCTTAAGGGCTATTGGGGACATGACAGCCTAGAGCAGGCGATGGAGGTTTGCTTGCGCATTATTCGGACGCATGCGGATAAAATCGACGGCATCAAAATATCTTTGCTTGATGCGGACAAGGAAATCGCGATGCGCCGTCTCCTTCCGCAGAACGTTCGCATGTATACGGGTGATGATTTCAATTACCCAACATTGATTGCAGGGGATGAGCAAGGCTGCAGTCATGCTTTGCTCGGCATTTTCGATGCGATAGCTCCTGCAGCAGCAGCCGCAATTCAGGCGCTGGATGAAGGGGATTTAACCAGGTATAGTCAGCTGCTTGAGAAGACGGTACCCTTGGCGCGGCATATTTTCCAAAAACCGACCTCATCGTACAAAACGGGAATTGTCTTCATGGCCTATCTGAACGGGCATCAAGCGCATTTCCGGATGATAGCAGGTGCCGAAAGTTCGCGCTCGGTTATTCATCTTGCGCGCATTTTCACCCTGGCTGATCAAGCAGGTATTTTGATTGACCCCGAGGAGGCTGCCAAGCGAATGCAGCATGTACTCCTACTTTCAGGCATTCATTAATTTTCGTTAATTGGAAGGGGCCGAGCGATGTCCATGGATGCGGATTTTATATGCCAGCTGTTGTTTTGGCAAGAGGAGCAATCGGAACGCTGCGGCAATGACGATTCACAGAAGAATATTCATCGGATTGGAGGACTCCGTATGGAAACAGAACCAACAGCAAAAATGGATTGTTTGCATGTTATCGATGGCAAACACGTTTCATCGCACAATCAAAAAACGTTTGTGAATATGAATCCGGCTACGGAACAAATCATCGGCCAAGTAGCGGAGGGGGGCAAAACGGAAATCGATTGGGCGGTGGCAGCCGCAAAAAAAGCCTACTATGGTGGGTGGAAGCACAGTAAATGGAGTGAAAGGGCGGCCATTCTTCGTCGTATCGGGGAGCTGATCCTACAGCGGAAGGATGAATTGGCCATGCTGGAATCGCTCGATACCGGGAAGCCGTTATCGTTGTCAACAGCCGTAGATATTCCGCGCGCAGCTGGCAGCTTTCACTACTTCTCCAATCTCATCTCGACGCTGGGAACGGAAGCTTATCCGATGGAAGCTGGGGCGCTCAATTATGTGATTCGCAAGCCTATTGGTGTCGTAGGCTTGATCTGTCCTTGGAACTTGCCGCTTCTACTGCTTAGTGCCAAGCTGGCTCCCTGCTTGGCGATGGGAAATACCGTCGTGATCAAGCCGGCAGAATGGACGCCAATGACGGCAACCGTGCTTGCCGAGATATGTAAGGATGCGGGTCTTCCTGACGGCGTGGTTAACATCGTTCACGGCTTTGGCAAGGATTCCGCAGGCGAAGCGTTAACGGAACATCCGGATGTGAGCGCCATCGCTTTTACGGGCGAAAATCATACAGGCAAACAGATTATGAGAGCGGCGGCAGGCAATTTAAAAAGATTGTCCTTCGAGCTAGGCGGGAAAAATCCGAACATTATTTTTGCGGATTGCGATCTCGATAAGGTTGTGGATACGACGATTCGTTCCAGTTTTATTAATCAAGGCGAGGTGTGCCTCAGTGGTTCGCGGATCTATGTGCAGCGAGCCATTTATGAAGCTTTCTTGCAGCGTTTTGCAGCCAAGACCCGCGAACAGGTTGTTGGAGATCCGTTACAAGCCCAAACGAACATAGGCGCCTTGATAAGCAAGGAGCATTACGAGCGCGTGCTCCGTTATATCGATCTTGCCCGTGAAGAAGGCGGTACGATTGAAGCAGGAGGTAGCAGAGTCAAGAGTTGCGAGAAAGGCTATTTTGTCGAACCGACGATCATTACCGGTGTATCCCAAGATTCCCGCGTCGTTCGGGAGGAAATTTTCGGTCCCGTGGTGACGATTCAGGTGTTCGATACCGAGGAGGAGGTCATCCGGCAGGCGAATGATTCGCATTACGGATTAAGTGCTTCCATATGGACTAGTGATGTCAGCTGCGCATTTCGGGTAGCCGAGCAGATCGAAGTCGGATTAACTTGGGTCAATACGTGGTTTCTCCGTGATCCTAGAACGCCTTACGGCGGTGTCAAAGAGAGTGGGATTGGACGGCAGGGCGGCATGTACAGCATCGATTTCTATAGTGACATCTCAACGATTTGCATGAAGTATTAAAGCTGACGGAATGGAGTGAGACGCATGGAGAAAATAAAGGTGATTCAAATCGGGCTTGGCGGCTTTGGAAAGTTTTGGCTAGGTGCCGTATTGAATGTGGAAGAAGTGGAATTGGTCGCTGTAGTGGATATGGAAGAGAATAATTTAGCGGTGGCGGCCCAGAGGCTGGCAGGGAGAAATATTCCACTATATCAGGACCACAAAAAAGCGCTGCGCGAAGTGAAGGCAGATCTCGTACTGCTCATAACACCGCCACATACGCATAGGGCTTTAACGATTGATGCGGTGGAAGCCGGCATGCATGTGATCATGGAGAAGCCGGTCTCCAGCAGTTACGAGGATGCTCTTGAAATATATAAATTTGCTCAAACCTGCGGCAAATACGTCATGGTCAATCAAAATTACCGCCGCAGACCCGTCATTCAAGCGCTCAAAGCATGCGTTGATGCGGGGAAAGTGGGTACAATCGAAAATGTGGAATGGCGGTTTTCCTTGGATCACAAGAATATCGAACTTACCGGTTGGCGCCGGGCTTTCGATGACATCATGCTGAAAGAAATGAGCATTCATCATTTTGACTCCATCCGTTATATTCTCGGGAAGAATCCGATATCCGTCTATGCGGAAAGCATGAACCCTACTTGGAGTCCAATTAACGGGGACTCAGTGACCGCAGCTGTGTTTAATTTTGAAGACGGCGTATTCATGACTTATTTTGGGAGCTGGGTGAATAAGGGGAAGAGCACTTCTTGGAACGGCGATATTATTCTTACGGGCAGTCAAGGAGCGATTGAACTGAAAGACGATATACCTCAGATCGTTTGGTCGGATGGTACGCGGGAGAATATTCCGATTCCTGCCTTTGAATTCAATGATTCGGATTACCTGGAATATTCAATCGGCGATATGGTCAATGCGATCCGGGAACGCAGATTGCCTGCCACACATATTGGAGACAACCTGATCAGCTGGTCGATGGCATGCAGTGCGGCGGATTCGACGAAAAGCGGCATGAAAATAAAAATAGAGCCACCAAAGGAGAGCTAAATATGGAAGCAACAATTAATGTAACCGTATGGAATGAGTTTAGACACGAATTGAATTATGAGCCAGCAAAGAAAATATATCCGCAAGGCATTCATCGCGTCATTGGAGATTATTTGAGCAAAAAGCAATTAAACGTCACCACAGCAACCTTGGACGAACCGGAGCACGGGCTGACCGATGAAGTGTTAAATCGCACCGATGTGCTTGTCTGGTGGGGACATATCGCAGGCGATGAAGTGCGGGATGACATTGTTGAAAAAATACACGATCGTATCCTAGGTGGGATGGGACTAATCGTACTGCATTCAGCTTCCCAATCGAAAATATTTAAAAAGTTGATGGGCACCTCGTGCAATATCAAATGGCGGGAAGCGAACGAGAAGGAGCGCATCTGGATTCTCCAACCGAATCACCCTATCACCGAAGGAATTGGGGAGTATATCGAGCTAGCGGAAGAGGAAATGTACGGCGAGTTTTTTGATGTCCCGGCGCCGGATGAGCTCATTATGGTGAGCTGGTTCCAGGGCGGAGAAATTTTCCGCAGCGGTATGACTTATACGAGAGGAAAGGGGAAGATCTTTGTCTTTAGACCTGGACATGAAACCTCGCCAACGTACCATAATCAGGAAATCCTGAAGGTGATTTCGAATTCTGTCCACTGGGCCGCACCAGTGAAGGGTACGACAGTGCCAGTCTTCGGCAACGTCAAGCCGCTGGAGAAGCTATAACTCTGCAAATTATAACGAAACGGCAGAGATGCCGTTTTTTGTGTTTAGTGTTCAATAGCAATAGAAATTAGCAATCGAAAAGAAATGACATGAATTGCTGTATGGTATTATGGAATATATCCGGATAAAGAGGTGTGGTTAAATGAATGATACCCAGCTAATTGAGTCATACAAAAACGATTTGCAGCGTTATTCCTTGGATCAATTAAGGTATGTATCCGAGCTAGGTGTTTGGTCTTTAGGCCAAATGTATGATCATTTGATACTTGCTGCGCTCGATTACATTGACAAAGTGGAAATATGCGCTTCTTCTAATGAGGAGCAAATTCAAGGAAAAACGGAGGGCGGCGCGCAATTGTTCACGATCGGCGCATTTCCTCCGATCAAAATCAAATTGCCGGACGGCCCCGAAAATAATCCCAGTAATTCTGAAAGTAAAGACGACCTTTGGAGTGGACTCGATTTAGTACGAAAGAGAATGTCTGAATGGGAAGAGAAACTAGATACGATTAACCCAAATTATAAAGTCAAACATGACGGCTTTGGATGGCTTAACGCGCGCGAGTGGCTCGATTTGGTCAGTATGCATTTTCACCATCATCTGCGCCAAAAGGACGAACTGGTTCAAAAGCTTGTTTAAGAGAGAGAAGATCTTATCTGGGGTCATGCTTGCTGCAAATATAAAAGACCCCCAGATCCACGATAAAGTGGATATGAAGGTCTTTGCCTGTTCTTATTCTTGTGGAATTTCGTTAAAGAAGGTTACATCTTCAATGGGCAGCCTTGTTGTAGGACGACCAGGGGTAGCAGCCTTGCCGATGGCTATTAGCATAACCGGAGTGTAGCGATCTGAAATACCAAAAGCTTCTATGAACTTTCCTTTGTCGTAGCCGCCCATTGGGACTGTATCGTAACCTTTGGCACGAGCGATATTCATGAGCTGCATGGATACTAATCCACAATCGACATTGACGATTTGGCGAATGGCTTCAGGTGGCATGCTTGCGAACATGTTTGTATAGCGTTCGATGAAAGAACTGGCTGTTTGCTCAGGCATGAAACCTGCTTCGACTGCTTGGCCATAAATCTTCTCGGCCAATTTAATATTCTCCAAGTCCCCGAGTATGGCAATGATAGCCGAAGCCTCGACCACTTGTTGTTGGTTGAACGCAATTGGAAGCAGCTTTTGCTGAAGTTCGGGCGAGTCGATCACAAGAAAGCGCCACGGCTGCAAGTTAGCGGATGAAGGAGCCAATGTAGCTTCCTGCAATATTTCGGTCAATTCCTCCCGGGAAATCTTGACCGCTGGATCGTAGTTTCGGACGGAGCGGCGTTCTCGAATTACATCGGAAAAAAGTTGTTGTTCTAACAGCTGGGTTGGTTGCAAATCGGACATGGTTCTCTCTCCATTTCTTTATTTAAACTAACTTCATCTATACTATAAAGCATGACATTAGTGTTAATGTCAAGAAAAATTGAGTCAGTGATGCGAATAAATAACATAATCCTAATCAGTCATGTCCGATCCCCACGAGAATTCACAAAATATATTCCTAATATGGTATATTAAGTGTGTTGAATTAAAACCAAACAATGAGAGGATGTTTATTCTTGGCAAAACTTACACCTTATATTATCTCTGAGGACTCGAGAGCTCAAGCTGCGTTCTACACAAGCTCGCTCGGCGGAGAAGTTGTGTCCGTTATGACGCATGGCCAAATGGGAGATGAATCGGAAGCAAATAAGGACAAGGTCATGCACATGTGTATTGCTGTCGCGGGAGTTAACCTGTTTTTGAGCGATTTCGCTGGCCATACTCATGGGAATGGTCTGAGTTTGAATCTTGAATTCGCTTCGGAAGACGAGGGCCGCGATGCCTATACCAAGCTTTCGGATGGCGGTAATGTGCAATTCCCTTTCGGAGCGGCACCTTGGGGCGGTTTTTTCGGACAGTTCGTGGACAAGTTTGGTGTGTCCTGGATGATTACTGCTCCTTAGTCCAGGAATTCCCAGCATAGAAAAAACAACCTGATATCGACTTAAAGGCAGCCAGTAATTGGGGCTGTTTTTTTGCCATTATAGAAAGTCTTAATTTTTAGGAGAGGATTGTGGTGTTACCCTTTTCTAAAGGTGTGCAAATTTATGGAGAGGGAGCCCCACTTTTTGAGAAGGGATGAAGTGAGAAGTTGATTGCATTGGAATTATTCCAATGCAATCAAGTTTGAAGAGCTGGAAGGACGTTTTCACTGGATAAACTCCAATGCATAATCTAAAAAGCAGCCATTTTGAGAGTTAATGAATAATTTCATTGGATTATTTCCAGTGCAAGCTTCAGAGCTATAAGCCCTTTGACGGCTGATTTTATTGGACAAATTCCAATGAAGAAGAATATAAATCCGTTTCCATAACGTATTAGGATTAAAATTACCACCATAGAACCATTTTATGTTAACTAGCATCTGGGCTACAGCAGAGGATACAGATTAAGGACATCGATAAAGATGGGGAATTGCATGGAGAGGCTAACCCAAGGTTTGAAAAGAACCTTGGGTTAGCCTCTTCGCTTTATTTCTGCTTGGACTGAGCCTGTTTCTGGGCATCATCCGCTTGTTTCGCTTGCAGTAATTGTTCTTGTCCTTTATCTTGAATCGTCTTAAGTGCCTCATCAGCTGATTTCTTCCCATCGATGACGGCTTGAATTTCTTGATTGGCAAGCGTGCTGAATGGTTGATAGAAGCCAACTGGAATTTTCTCGTAACCTTTATAGCTCTTGTCAGGATTAGGTTTCAGGAGATAAAATGGCTCAAGATTATGGCCGTTTCTCTCTTTGGAGTATGCGGTGCGAGTCATCAGGCTGTTAGAAGACTTGGACATGACTCTAGCAAATTCGTCGCTGTTGATATATTTAATGAATTCCCAAGCCGCACGTGTATTCGCCGATTGGGCATTGATACCGAATACATTGGATACGGAAACCGTGTTAGAAAAGTCCGGGTTTTGCGGATCAACGGGAACCGTGACGATATCCCAATTGACAGGCTTCACATCTTTCAGACGGTCTTTAGCCTCTTGCAGAGTTTGCATCATATAGTTGCCGTCAATCGTCATTGCAACCTTGCCCATAGCGAACAAATTTTCTTTGAGATAATCCTCGTACATGCGCGGCGCATTAGAATCGTTGTTTTGATTTTTGGGCATGTACAACGCACCGGATTTCAGAGCGTCGACGGTAAGCTGAAGAGCTTTCTTCCAGGCATCTGTCTGGATCGTCAGCTTCATTTGCTCAGGATTGATGTAATCCAGACCCAGCGTCGTGCCGATGCTGCTCATATATTGATAGGCGACTCCTTCGCGCATGTAAGAAGTGGAAAATCCATAAATTCGCTGATCTCCCTGACCGTCGGTCGGGAATCGTTTGGCGAGATTAATGACATCTTCCCAGCTCATCTTATTTTTCGGAAGTTCTATGCCATACTGCTCGAAGAGATCCTTATTATAGAATAGAGCCTGGCTGTAGAAGTCTGGTGAAAGTCCATATAATTTGCCTTCTCCTTTGAGCTTAATCGTTTCCAGAGTAGCAGGAAGGATCTGCTCCACATCGAATTTATCCTGCTTAATGACATCGTCCAACGCATACAAGCGTCCTTTTTGTACGAACTTTTCAAGCTGGTCGGTGCCGTTAATAAGGACAATATCCGGTTTTTCTTCCTCAATGAGTTTCTCTAGCGCTTCTTGAGGATCTTGACCAGATCAATAAATGCCTTGATTCGAGATAACCTCTACGTCAATATTCGGATTTTTGGCCATGAAAAGATTACCGTACTGTTGATAAAAGGAATTCTTGTCATAATACATCACTTTAATCGTTGCTTTCTCGTCTTTCCCCAGCTTCTTAAGCGATCCGGCTTCTCTTGAAGTACCATCAGCCTCCACTGAAAAATTACACCCTGTCAGCGAAGCCGTTACCGCAATGGCAGCAAGTGTACACATCCAACGTTTCATTTGATTCCCTCCATAGTGTTTCTATTACCAAATATAGTAATAATTCTTTCACTATCATACACATATCGGGATGATAATACAAATTATTCCATATTTAGTAGAGTGAAAGAGTGTTCTGTCGAATGCGGTCGAGTCATCTAGACACATTAACGGGCATTAACAATAGGATCAATCCTCCCAGGACCAACACTCTCTGAAAATGTGCATCAAATAATTGACTAGCTGCCTTTGTCTGTAGTCCTTATGCGTCTGCATGTAAAGGTTCTCCAATCCGTATAGATGGGGGAATGGTACCGACTATTTTATGATAAGGGAAAAAAGGGCTGCCATTCGGCAGCCCTTTTAGCAGTCACTTTTCGTTCAACGGATGAATGTGACTGAAGAATCTCGGGCGGATTTAAGTAAAATCCCCTCGTCTGATGTGAGTACGCGCGCGATCGGATCGGCCACTTTCAGCAGCAAATGACCTGAACCGTCCAACAGTACGACGCCGTAGTCATCGTTTTCGCCAAACCGGCATACAAGCCGATCGTTCAACACTTGCACACTGGCGACCGGTGTTGTCCATACGAGCGGGTCATCGCCGTTCGGATCAGCCTGATACAGCTCGAATCGATTCGTGTCCTTCTTGGTTGAATAAAATACGTTGCCATCGATACTGTCAAACCATGACACAGCATGGTCGGACAGTTTCATTTCACGAGTCCCGTCTAGCGCGGACGAATATAACGCATTGTCCTCATCTTTTACATAGTATAACTTGTTATCGATAACCCGGAACCAGCTGACGTTCGAGTTGACGATTTTATCACTTTTATTTGTTTTTAGGTTGATTTTGTAAATCTTATTTGCGTCTGAGTTACTGCTTGAAGCAAGAACGTACACATCATCTCCGATGACGGAGAGTAAAGAAGAAGCGTCACGTGAGACTCCTACCGAGGTGCCGCTGTAAGTAACAGCGTACATCAGATGCGGGTCGCCTATACGCTTGGGGTTTGTCTCTTCCTGAGCCGATTGCGCCAAATATAAGTTGCCTCCTTCGAACGCTGAAGCACCCAGAGTGACGATTAATGTTCCGAACTGCGTATCCCGGAAATCGAGATACCCTTGATGCACCACCTCCGCTTTCCCGTCATCAGCGATTTTCACGAACTCGTCGTGACCCATAATACCTCCGCCAAGGTGATAGGTAATCCACAGCGATTTATCACGGATTTGAAAGGATAATTGCTTTTGCAGCCCTTCTGAGGTTTTGATGTTATAGGAATAAATCTCTTTCTTGTTGGAGGGTTGCTGTACGGGAGCCCGATATACATGGTTCGTTGTGTCCGTCGACTCGACGTAATAATAATTTTCCTTGAACAGCGCGACATCGTTCTCGCCGGCATAAGCAGGGAGGCCAACCGTTTGCACCTGTGGGTTATGAGACGTAATGCTAAGGCCTTTGGTATCGTCCCACTGGTAATCCCATCCGAACTCGTTGTGCGCAAATCCCCATGTTAATGGAAAATACGTCACATCCCGGAAGCTTAGCAACGGGTATTCTTCTTTGGAATTGTCGATCTTCTTCCCGTTGATCGTGACGACCGATGCGGGAACCTCCGCGGCGTAGGCGGCAGCGTTGCGACTCTCGGACTTGTATGGCATATACGAGGAGGTCACACGGCTCTCCTTAATATTCAAGCCTTCGCTCGTCGACCAATTCGCTTCCAAACCGAGCAGTCTAGTATCGTACCACGTCATCGGAAAATAGGTAATATCGTGATAAACCAATAAAGGGTATTTGCGGTACTGATTTTCCACCGTGTGACCGTTAAGGTTCACCGCAAAATCCGGCAGCGTTACCCTCACGCTCACATCTGCGGCTCGACTATGTCCCGCAGGCGCCAACAAGCTCATGCCTAGTGAAAAAACGACCGTATATCCAGCCCATTTTTTACTCATCGTCGTGTCATCTCCTCTCCGTTGATTTATACGCCGGAACATGGTAAAAAGTTACAGCTTACTTTTGCTAGATCGTGATTTGAGACTATCATGGATCTAATGCCTTTTTTCAAGTAAGATTGTGGTAAAATATTGCTGATAACATCGATCAGATAGCCTAAAGAAATACTTGGGAGTGAGGCAATGGAATTTGAAATCCACATTACGTTCAATGATTTAAAGCTTAACGAAAAGGATGCTTTTATAGCTATTTGTCAATCGGAACGATTGAAACCTGTTATGATCGTCTTGGATCATGGAAATTACATCAATCAACCAATGATTACAGGAGTTATCCAAAGTGCAGATTTTGATGAAGCTAATAAAGAAATTGAAAAGTTTGCAGATAAGTTTCAAAATAATGGATTTACAGTCGTCAGAAAAAAAGTAGAGATTTCTCCAAAGGAAGAAAAGTATTTTCACCAACCCATCATCAAGAGTTCTAAACCGTATTTTGAATGGCATGGGAAAGTACAGGTTGATGATGTTGCTATGTTAAAAAATTTATGTGAGGGTCATGGCGGACATATTTCAAGAAACTCTTTAAATGTGAATGGGAAAGTGAGATTTATAACCGTCAGAGAATATGAAAGTGCGCAACAGTTTTACGATCGAGTAGAAAAGATACATACCATTTTGAACGTAAATAAGATAGAGCTATTGAAAGAACAATATGAATTATGTATCTATGACAGTAGGGAAGAATTGGACAGCGGGTGGATTTCATAATTTTATTGACGGGGGACACACATGAGTGGAATGAATAAGGTTAAAGATTTGAATGATGAGGTAAGAGAGCTCGTTGTATTAGAAGCGCTTTTGAGAAGAGTATCTCTTGTGAACATGCCATTTGTATTAAAAGGCAGCGTGCTAACGAGACAATTTATGGACAACCGAGAACTTCGGTCCGTGGAAGATATAGACTTTTTATATGCGGGAAAGATCAAAGACGTTGAACAGGCGCGTGAAACATTTACAAATTGGATGATTCAAGTGACCGAACTGGACCTAAACGACGGAATACTATTTAGAAGTTTTCGAGACAATGCATTTTGGCGATATATCGACTATGCAATGGCAGATGATTTTCCGACGGTAAATACGGATATTGCCTATTATTTCGAAGGTGAGCAGGGGGAAGCGCGTCAGTATCACGAGTTTTGTCTGGATGTGTCCTTTAATTTAGAGCTGGAAATAGAACCCGTTTCACTGAAATATCAACCTGTATTTGCTGATAGCTTCCTTGTTCCGCTCACCGTGCCGCTTTCGATCCAGGTTGCTTGGAAACTGCATCAAACGATTGTGAGACCTAGGTTCAAAGATCTTTATGATTTAATATATTTATTATCACATCCAACTTACGACCAGCATGCGCTTAAGGAAACCTTACAGGCTCTCGTAAACGAATGCAATATAGATCGAGCTATTACAAACGCGGATATAAAAAAGATACTAGTCGACGATTTGTATGATCTCTATCCTTTATTATCCCAAGATTATGATTTGAAAAAGTATGCTGGCAGCATGAATCTTGACATATATTTTATGCAACTTGCGACTGATTTACGTAAAAAAATGGATTCATCCGGGTTAAATGAATATGCATTTGAAAATTTACCAACGCCAACACAAAATGCTTAACTAATCTGAACCTTGAGTGGCATAGTGCCGTTCAAGGTTTTTTCTAACAGAAGACCAAACAAGATTGGATTGATAGGCTCATCCTGAAAGCTTTTATCTCATAGAAGTAACGGAGTGTCCTTCAACAACGTGATGAGCGATCAGAGTTTCGCTTGGGATGTCTTGATTGTTAATCTTATTAATCAATAAATCTGCCAGCCTTGTGCCTATTTCATTCACATTATAATCAACTGTTGTTATTGCCGGATTAATGTACTTCAGCACATCGATGTTATCAAAACCCATGAGGCCGATTTGCTCAGGAACTTTGATTTTACGATCATTCAACCATTTCAGCACTTCAAGGGCATATACGTCACTAGAACATAAAATTGCACATGTAGAGTCCGTTGTATCCATCAAGGTTTCTAATTCGGCTAAATAGTTTTTCTGGGCGATAATGTCAAACCGCATATCACGGGTTGCTTCGCAAGCTTCAATAAAACCATTATAACGTTGTTCGGGAACATGAATATTTTCTTTTCCTTTCCTCATCAGAGGAGGACTTATGTAGATTAGACGGCGGTATCCTTGTTGGATTAGAAAGGAGACAGAGTCCTGGATGGCTTGCTTATCATCGATCCAGATGTAGGGAAAAGGGCCGTTAAGGCGATTTCCGAATGTCACAATAGGCGTTCGAGAGCGAAGCAGGAGAGATTCGAACTTTTTGTTGAAATTTGCCGGGAGCAGCGCGATGCCATCAACTCTACGGTCTAATAAATTATTGATATACTCCAATTCGAGCTCTTTATCGCGATGAGATAAGACCAGATATACGATATAGCCCCGTTTGCGGGCTTCAGCTTCGAAAGCATGAAAGAGTTGGGAGAAAATGCGATTATGAATATCGAAAAGTACGATGCCCAAGGTTTTCGTATGGCCTTTAACGAGGCTTTGTGCCAAAAAATGAGGGCGATAGCCGAGTTCCTCAGCAACGCGTAGTATCTTCTCGCGCGTTTCCGGATGAATACCCGGGCGATTGTTTAAAGCTCTATCCACCGTTCCCCGTGTAACGCCACAGAGTTCCGCGATTTGCTTGCTGGTTATATTCATAAGAGTTGTGGCCTCCTGACCAAGGAATCATTTGGTCTAATCCTAGCGTAACTGAAGGGCAAGGTCAATACTTCGTGCTCGTGAACGTTATAGAAAATGGGATGTAGGAAAGCTAAATAATATTTTAAATAAAGCGTTTACAAATTTGAAGCCATTTGATAAGATGGACTCGTTCACGTGCACGATCAATGTTGTGGAGCTCCAATAATACCACAGTGATGTAAGAATAGTGTCTGGGGGACGCCTCTGACCACTAAATGGTTTTCCACGCTATTTTTTTTATTAAGTTCCGTTCACGTGCACGAACCTACAAGCGACCATGAACAACAGCGAAGACAGACATCTGGCCACACCGGAAGAGACTATTTTCGGGAGTGTGGAATCACAATCTGTTAAGGATGGTGTTGACAATGAGAAAGGTCTGGGTCTTTCTAATCATTTTTTCACTTGGATGGTCGTTAGTCGCATGCAGCTCAGAGGCGGGGTCCTCCAAGTCTAACCAAGCGGAGCTTACCTTAGTTTGGAGCAAGAATGAAGCATCCGATGAGCAGTTAACTACGATTTTGGCAGAGTTTAATAAGCTTAACCCGGATATTAAAGTAAAGCGAGTTGAAGTGGTCAACACTAGTTGGGCCGATTATTTCAATAAAATTCAAACGATGATCGCTGGCGGGAATTCGCCTGATGTGATTCGGGTCGCCATCGAAGGTATTCAGATGTTTGCTAAGCAAGATCTGCTTCTCCCGCTAGATTCCTATATGAAAGCTGATCCAGCGGCCATGGACAATTATAATGATCTGCATCCTAAGCTCCAGTCGCCATTTGTCATCGACAATAAAACGTACGGTTTTGTATGGGACTGGAATAACGTTGTGATGCATTTCAATACCGATCTCCTCAAACAAGCTGGATTGTCCACGCCAAATAAGAACTGGACGAAGGATGATTTCCTCCAGTATGCGCAGAAGTTAACTACGGAGAAGGACGGCAAAAAGACGTTTGGCTTTGCCATTCCGAACTACTACTTTGGGGCGTCAGCATGGTTGTTTAATAATAACGCAAGTATACTTAACGACGATATGACCACAAGTAAACTGGATGATCCTAATGCCATCGAGATGATGCAATTTTTTCAAGATTTAATCTATAAGTACAAAGTCGCACCAATTCCAAGTCCCAAAGATGATGCAACACAGATGTTGATGAATGGTCAGGTAGCCATGATGTCGGCTGGGAAATGGCCGTTTGGCACGTATGAAAAAAATAAATTTACGAACATAGACGTGCAGTTTTTACCAACGTTCAAGACCAATAAAGTTATTTTTGGTTCAGGTGCATTCCCGGTACTGAAATCGACCAAATATCCGGAAGCGGCCTACAAGCTTTCAGCCTTTCTTGGCGGTGTGTACTCGCAAAAGACAACACTTTCGAATACATCCATCCCAACGCGTATCTCTGTCATGAATGAAGTATTGCCTAAGACACCGGCCCAGAATTGGAAGGTATATGCGGAGAGTGCCGAGATAGCCAAAGCCGTTGAAGCCCCAATGCAATATGGTGAAATTCAAGGTGTATTCGATCGACACGTGTCGGAGATTCTCTCTAACCAATCCGATGCGGCGACGGCAATGAAGAAGGCCAAACAAGAAATCGATGCCATCCTGAAAAAATGACGCTGAATCAGTGTGCCAAGGGCGATCATAGTGATCGCCCGGCACCCCTATTCATAGGAGGGAGCAAGCATGTTAGTGAACCGTACGCGGTCCAACATGATTATTGGGTTGTTATTTTTGGCCCCAGCGTTACTGTTTTTCATTCTTTTTATTGGCGAACCAGTCGTCGCAACGCTCTATCTTAGTTTTACGAAATACAATGTTCTAACACCTTCTCAATGGACCGGTCTCGCCAATGTGAAGCATCTCTTCAACGATAGTCGGCTGTGGTTGACCTATGGAAACACACTCAAATATATCGCTATTTTAACGCCGATGCACGCGATTCTCGGACTGCTAATTGCGCTTGCAGTGAACAGAAATATTTCTAAAGGGTGGAAATATATGTACCGGACGATCTTTTATTTTCCGGTACTCGCGACATCAGCAGCGGTAGCCGTCGCATGGCAATTCATCTTTAACACGGATTTCGGTATTTTGAATTACTTTCTTGGCAAGTTCGGTATCGATCCCATTCCTTGGATGCAATCTCCCAATTGGGTTTACTTGGCTGTCGCTATTTATAGTTTCTGGAAATTTATCGGCAATGCTTTCCTGTATTATTTGATTGGGCTGCAAAGCATTCCGGAATCGCTCTATGAAGCGGCCGAAATCGACGGCGCCAGCAGCATTCAACGATTTTTCGCCATCACTTTACCGATGTTATCACCGACTATTTTCTTTGTTCTTGTTACCACGCTTATTGGTGCGATGCAAATTTTTGATGAACCGTATCTTATTACCTCTGGAGGGCCTGGAGATGCATCCCGATCGGTGAATATGTATATCTATGAGGTTGCGTTCCAGCATCATGATATGGGATATGCCTCCATGTTATCGCTCAGTTTGTTCCTTCTCATACTGTGCGTAACGATTATTCAATTCTCGTTCAGTCACAAATGGGTGAATTATGATCGCGACTAAGAGAGAGAGGAGTTGATGATTGTGGAGGTATCGTACCAACAGATGTTAGGGGCAGCCAAAAGAACAAGGAAACGGATCGGTCTGGGGCGAATAGTTCTGGACGGCGGCTTACTGATTCTGTCCTTTCTCATGCTAGTTCCATTCTTGTGGATAATCGCCACTTCGCTTAGGCTGCCCAAAGATTCCTTCTCACTGCCGCCTTCGATCTTCCCGACTGCTTGGCATATTAGCAACTACGCAGAGGTGTTCGCGAAGGTACCGTTTGTCGATTTTATCTCCAACAGCTTGAAAATTTGCGTAATTATTGTGATCGGGCATATTTTTATCTCGAGTATGGCAGCTTTTGCCTTCTCACGAATTGCTTTTCCCGGTCGAAATGTGCTCTTTCTTATCTTTCTCTCTGGTCTTATGATTCCAGGGCAAGTAACGATCATCCCTCAGTTTATCATGATGTCGAAGCTAGGATTGATTGACTCCCATTTAGCGCTCATCCTGCCTGGTCTTATTAACCCGTTCGGCATATTCATGATTCGGCAGACCATGATGTCGATATCGTTCTCTTTCGATGAAGCCGCATATATGGACGGTGCTAGTCGGCTATGGGTATTTCTTAAAATCATACTTCCCATGTCATTCCCTGCGGTAGTCGTTACATCGGTCATCAGCTTTATCGCGCATTGGAATGACTTTTTCAGACCGCTTATTTTCTTGAATTCGTTCGAAAAAATGACGCTGCCGATTGGGATGACAGCTTTAACGGGCGCGTTTGGGACCGGAAATTTATCAGCCATCTTGGCGGGAGTTACCTTATCGCTTATCGTTCCGCTGCTTTTTTACATTTTCGGTCAGAAATATTTGTTGGATGGCATGACGGCGGGTGGTCTTAAAGTGTAGAAGAGAACAGAAATCAGGCAAGCTATATCGTGGCTTAAAATAAGGAGGCATATTCCATGGCACATGAAAACAAATTTACATATACAGGTGCAAAAACAGGCGAAATTTCCTTTCCGCTTGGGGGCATTGGAACAGGCAGTATTGGTCTAGCGGGCAATGGCAGGCTTATCGATTGGGAAATATTCAACCGGCCGAACAAACTGAGTTTTAATGGATTCTCGTTTTTCGCGGTAAAGGCTGAACATAACGGCGAGGTTAAATTAACAAAGGTGCTCCATGGGGACATGAAAGCGCCATATACGGGTGAAGGAAAAGGGAAATATGAAGGATACGGCTATGGACCTAGGAGAGAAAATATGGCCGGTTTTCCTCACTTCGCGAATACGTCGTTCAAAGGCCAGTTTCCGTTCGCAGAAATGACCTTCGATGATGTGGAGGACCCCATAAGCATCAAAATGACCTCATTTAATCCTTTCATTCCGCTGAACGATCGAGACTCGTCGATTCCTTGTGCGATTTTCGAATATGAAGTAAGCAATCGTTCACTAGATGAGCTAGACATCTGCGTAGTTGGCTGCATCACGAATCCATTTCATAAGGGAGCCTATAACGAAGCCATCGAAGTTCACAAGCGTCATGCGATTCACATGTCCTCAATGCACTATCAAGATACGGAAGCCGAATTTGGCAATTTGACGTTAATGACAGACCATGAGGATGTGAGCTACCAATCGTATTGGTACCGCGGGGGATGGTTCGACAATTTGACCGTGTTTTGGAAGGATTTTCGCAGGCCAGGCCGCTTTCAAGAAAGAAAATATGAGGGACCTCGCGAGCTCGATCCTCAGAGAATGCACGAAAAGCATCAAGATGTTAGCCTGCTTAGCACCCATCGCCCGGTAGCTCCTGGGGAAAAGGCGACGTTTCGATTCGTGTTAACTTGGCACATCCCCAACTGCGTTAACTTCTGGAATCCAGGCAAGCTTGATGGAAGAGAACAATTTCCTACTTGGAAAAATTATTACGCGACACTGTTCCGCGATTCCACGGATACAGCGAACTATGTTCTGGACCACTATGATCGGTTGTATGCGGATACTCGGTTGTTCCAAGAGACGCTGTTCCGTTCAACACTTCCCGATGAGGTGCTTGATGCCGTTAGCAGCAACATTTCAATATTGAAATCATCTACCGTGCTGCGGTTGACCGATGGAACCCTCTATGGATTTGAAGGCGTTCACACGAACGAAGGCTCTTGCGAAGGTTCATGCACGCACGTATGGAACTACGAACAGGCTACGGCGTTCTTGTTCCCTGCGCTAGCACGGTCAATGAGAAATATCGATTATAAATATGCCCAATTTGAGAATGGCAAAATGGCATTTCGCCTCATGCTTCCAGCCGAGCGAACGACGCTTGATAACGATTTTAGAGCGGCTGTCGATGGTCAAATGGGAGGGATCATCAAAACCTATCGGGAATGGAAAGTATCCGGTGATACAGAATGGCTGGTCTCGATTTGGCCGCAGGTTAAGAAATCGCTCGAATATGCTTGGGAACCGACGAATGAGGACCAGTGGGATGCCGATAAGGATGGTGTCATGGAAGGTCGTCAGCATCATACGCTGGATATGGAACTATTCGGTCCGAACTCTTGGTTGACATCTATGTACTTGACCGCACTCAAAGCTGCAGCAAGCATGGCAGGTGCATTAGGTGAACAGGATAAAGCAGCAGAATACGAAGCAATCTGGCTGCGAGGGTCCACTTGGGCAAATGAACATTTATTCAATGGCCAGTACTTTCATCAAGTGGTTAATATCCAGGATAAGTCTATCCTCGAAAAATTCGGTGCCGAAGATGTGTATTGGAACGAGGAATCAGGTGAGCATAAATACCAAATCGGAGAAGGCTGCGGCATCGATCAAGTACTCGGTCAATGGTTCGCCCACCTTGCGGGATTAGGTTATGTTCTTGAGCCTGAGAAGGTGAAACGGGCGCTTCAGTCGGTGTATGAACATAATTACATCGAGAATTTACGTGATTATCCGAATGCATGCCGTATCTATGGTTTAAATGAAGAGGCGGGGCTCATGATCTGTACATGGCCGAAGGATAACAGTCCTATCGTTCCGGTTCCTTATGCGGATGAGTGCATGAATGGATTTGAATATCAGGCGGCCTCGCATATGATCTACGAGGGACTTGTCGAGGAAGGACTTGCCGTCGTGAAGTCCATACGTGATCGCTATGATGGAGAGCGCCGTAATCCATGGAATGAATTTGAATGCGGAAGCAACTATGTACGATCGATGGCTTCATATGGGCTGCTTCTTGCGCTAAGTGGTTTTGAATATGATATGGTACAAGGACATATCGGCTTCAGTCCCAAATGGCAAGAAACAGATTTCCGCTGCTTCTGGAGCTTGCACGAGGGATGGGGCGAGATTCGCGTAAATCACGAGCAAATTGAACTCGAAGTGCTGAGAGGCCAACTCAAGCTGGCTAGCTTTGGATGTGATTTACTAGCAGGGCGAACCGTCAGCAACATCACGATTGGTGGAAGAAACGTTAGCTTTGCTTTAACTGATGGAAGATTGATATTAAATGAGCGAGTCGTTCTTGAACCACAATCTGTGCTTCTTATACAGTATTAAGTCGCCTGGAGGTGATATCTATTGGCTGCGAATGATGTGATTGCAACAGCTGTTGAGCAACTACGCCATATTCCTGGCGTAAAGGCGATTGTTTTAGGCGGATCAAGGGCACGTGGAACGGAAACCGCGGAGTCTGACATTGATTTAGGCCTATATTATCAGCCAGATCAGCCTATTGATATGCATGCGCTTGATCTCATAGCAACGTCACTTGATGATGAGCGGCGCAAGGGTCTGATTACGCCAACGGGCGAATGGGGACCATGGATCAATGGTGGGGGTTGGCTAAAGTCGGGAGGCCTGCCACTCGATATTCTTTATCGCGATGTGGCGCGAGTAACTAGCGTAATTGACGATTGCTCGCGAGGCCGCCTAGACATTCATTATCAGCCGGGGCATCCGCATGGATTTTGCACGTCCATCTATATGGGAGAAGTGGCTTCTTGTAAGCTGCTTTGGGATCCTGATGGACTTGTCCTGGCCATGAAGCAACGCACGGATCCTTATCCTGCTGCATTGCGGCAAGCGACGATCTCCAAGTTCATGTGGGAAGCGGATTTCTCGCTTGCAAACGCCAAAAAAGCATGGAGTCGTAGCGACGTTTCCTATGCGGCTGGTCATCTTTTTCGGACTGTAAGCTGCTTGGTTCAAGTGCTTTTCGCATGCAATGGCGTCTATCTACTCAATGAAAAAGGTGCCGTAGCTCAATGTGGTCAGTTTTCTGCTGCCCCAGCCAATTTTGAGCAGCGCGTGCGGGAAGGTTTTGCTTGTTTGTCGGCTGAACAGGCGGGCATGACTGAAGCGGTTCGCATCTTTGAATCGCTAGTTCGCGAGACAGAAGCATTTGCTTCTTAGTTCGGAGCTGAATGAGGGAAGATGCCGTTTAGGCAGAAAAAGGTCGGTAACCTACATAGTGAGTAGGTTATCGACCTTTTTCATTTCGATTAGGTTAGAGCGGTAGCGGAATATTCTGGCATGAATTCGGATAGAAATAGAGTAATAGGTTGTCCATTATTCTATGAAACGGATGGTGCTGGTATTCATGACTACTTCGAATTGGCGGCTCACTCTGATCATTGGAGGAATGCTGATTGCTACTGTTTCTATATGGTTCCTAGCATCACAGTCCTTTCGGCCAACGCAGATAACGGCGGATTCGAGAGAAGCCCCTCTGATACAAGGTCCAATTCCCGAATTTAAGGAACAGCACCTGCCTGTTCTACCCATAGAGGTACCGAACGATGAGGTTACTAAACAACAAGAGCTGCCAAATCTAATGACACCGCTGGCCGCTGAAGCAATAGCAACTTTTACTCCTACAGCAACACCGATTGCCACAGTGAAGGACTCCGTCTATAAAACGGCATCTATAACCGCACAAATAAGCATTCCTGTCCTGAATTATCATAGTGTAACAGTCCAGCCTGGCAATACCGCTGCCATTACTCCGGCAAAATTGGAGGAGCAAATGCAGTACTTAGCCGATCAGGGATATAAGACGTTAACGTTGAAAGAATTCATCGATATTTGGGAAGGTGGGGAGAAACCCACCGCCAAAGTTATACTCTTAACCTTTGACGATGGGTACAAAGACAATTATACAGCCGCGTTGCCGATTCTCGCTAAACACAATTTTCGTGCAACGCTGTTTGTCTCACCGGGTATGGTTGAAGATGGCTATTTTCTGAATTGGGATGAAATCAAAGAAATGCACAAGGGTGGGTGGGACATCCAGCCACATGGAATGACTCATCCGAATCTTACAAAGTTGAACTCAGAGAAGCAAACCTTTGAAATAACGGAAGCAAGGCGTCAAATTGAGGAAGAACTTGGGATTACCGCAGACGTGTACTGTTACCCATTTGGGGAGCGAAATCAGACCACCTTACACATATTAAAAGAGCATGGGTTTCGCTATGCGTTTACGATCGAGCAAGGTATGGCTAAACCTGACCAGAATCCGCTCTTAATTCGCCGATTGTTCGTTAATGGAGAAGCAGGATTGAGCAGCTTTAAGTCTCTTTTGAAATAAAAAGCAGTTCCTGACAGCCATCCCGCCGCGGCAAGCATACCAATTACAGTTGACATTGGTTTGACGTCAAACTATAATGCGATTATGGAAACTAGAGATGCAATATCATTAATCTCCAAAATTAGAGAGAAAGTTAATCGGTTCATTGTAGCAGAGATGGTGAAGCACGGGATAGACGGTATTGGTACTTCGCATGGTGATATCATCTATGCACTATTTGAGAAGCCTAGGCTTACTATGGCGGACATTTCAAAAAGGATTAATAAGGATAAATCTACGGTCACAGCACTAGTTGACAAGTTGGTCCGGCTTGGATATGTGACAAAGGAAAGGGACAGAGATGATACGAGAGTTGTTTATGTTGCGTTGACTAGTAAGGGGAGTGAATTGGAAACGATCTTTGAATCCATATCTAAAGAAATGTTAGATGTGTTTTATTTAAATATTTCTGATAAAGAAAAAGAAGATTTGCTGAATGTTTTAAAAAAGATTTATCAAAACTTTTAAATTTTTTTAAATAAATAGTTTTACATCAAACTAAATGACAAGGATGAGATTATCATGAGAGATTTTACGAAAGAATTGCCTGATCATACGGAGAAATACATTGGAGAAAACGATTTATTTCTAGAGATATTCGAGGGTGAGAACCTCCAGGTAGCAACTAACAATAGGCCTCCTTTGCTTTTTGTACATGGTGCTTTCACAGGAAGCTGGATGTGGAGCAAATACATTCCTCATTTTATCAGTGAAGGGTGGAAATGCTATGTCATGAACTTGAGAAGCCACTACAAAAGCAGGCTGCTGGATATGACGAAGATAACTTTCGAGGATTATTTGGAGGATATCAAAGAGATTATCGCGGAGTGTGGTGTTCCGCCAATTCTTATCGGATTCAGCATGGGTGGGATCTTGAGCCAGAAGTTGGCTGAAAACATCGAGATCGCCGGGTTGGTGTTGATCGATTCGGTCATCAGCAGAGAAGTTCATGAAGTAGTACCCTATAAGGAATTAGACCAGACGACACCTGGCATCATTTTGCCTGCCCCAACCCGTGACGAGCTTTCAAGCATAGATGAAACGAAAGATGACATTGAATTTCAAAGAAAGTATCTGGCCATGGAGTCATCGAAGGCATTTGCATCTTTTGTCTTTTCAATCAAAGCAAAAGGGATATCCATAGACAGCAGCTCGATTTCTTGCCCGTGCTTGGTTGTCAAAGCTGTAAACTGTAATGATGACGACCTTCGGGGTAGAGTGACAGCGGAGCACCTCCGTGCTGAATACAAAGGGCTTTGGAACACGACGCATACCGGCGTACTCGTAGGGCAGAGGTATATGGAATCAGTAGATACAATTATGGATTGGTTAAAAAGATTTTTGTGCCATTGAGTTCATGGCGCAAGTCGATATGGAAAAATCAAGGAACTTTTGAATGCAACCTCCGTCTAATAAAGTGGGAAGGAGTGAGCGAATGAATAAGAAAAGGATATCCGGTTTATTGGGATGGGCTGTGGCTGCAGCAAGTTTAATCATAGCCTCTGGCGCTATTGCAGCTTCGTCCGAGTCATCCAACTCACAGGTCATTACAATCGTCAAGGACGCCCCGTTTTATGCCCATATGTCCGAAGATGCGGCAACAGGTGTTTTAAGCAGTTTTCAAACGCTTAAGGTCAAAGAAACTATAGGTGACGGTATGAACGTTTGGTACAAAGTGGATACATGGTTGGGCGAGCAGTGGATTCCAAGAAAATCGGGTTTGGTAGTACTCGGAGAGATTGAATCCATGGACTACAAGGTACATACGCTGAGAACGGAGAGGATTCATGATGCGCCATACTCCGAAGAGCAGCAAATCTTGACTCTTCCCCCCCAAGAGGTGCACATTACAGGGCGTTATGATAGCTGGTACCGAATCAATACGGCAGACGGGGTGCCGATGTGGCTATATTCTCCTTTGCTCTTGGAAGAGATCCGGGAAGAGCCTGCCGACTTCGATATGCTGCTGACCCGTGAGGAACAGCTGTACGAAATTCCATATCTAACAAAAGCGCCAATTATTCTCGCTCCACAAACCGTTCATGTCCTCACCAAATGGGACACCGGAAATGAAGGACACCGTTTTCGGGAAATCGTTTGGTACAAGATTCAAACGGATCAAGGGCCCCGCTGGGTGCTGCCGAACGGCGAAAAAGCCGGCATCAAGCCGGTACAGGAGTCCATTACGCTACCTACTGGGGGCTATGGCTCATCCGCACCTGAATTGAATGATCGTTCCATCTGGTTCGAACCGGGGAAGAAACTGGAAGCTTCAGCTCGCTGGGCGGATTGGTTTCAAATAAAGACGGATTCTACCGGAATGGTTTGGGTCAATCCGAGTTTGTCGCTTCATAAGCGGCCTCTTGGAACCGTAGCCTCTAGTGAAATTCTATACTTGACCAAGGACTCGGCCGCTTATACATATCCAAGCCCTGATGCTATTGCACATCCCAAAGGTTACTATGCCCCGCAGGAGGTGAAAAGCATCGCAAAATGGTCTGGTGACGGCATTCTGGACTGGTATTTATTCCGCGGATTCGATGGCGATCTGTGGATTCCAAAGCCGCGGAACGACACGGACAGGTCGTTAGTCGGAAGCTGGAGAGTATACAATTTGGATCAATGGAGAGAGACTAGAGGATTCAAAGGAATACCTTTTGCACTCACTTTGATGAAAAATTCTCAGCGGCACGGCTTCTACCAGGACGAAGGCATTCCATTCACGCTGCGCGCCCAAAATCTTTCAAATCAATCGTTGACCGTAACTCCTACGCCAGAATTCGAATTGCAAATTTTTAAGCTTAGTAGTGAACCGGAAGAAGCTTTGAAGCATCTGGAGCAGCAAGAGCTTGTATGGACCAGAAAGCTGCCTCCGTTCGCAGCGACAGTTCTCGAAAATTTGAGCTCGCAATCGATTTTCATCGAATGGGATCAGAAAGGTACTGAAGGGAAACTATCAGCCGCTGGTGAGTATGCCATGCGAATCGTTCCGGTTGCCATTCATTTTGAGATGGGTGGGGGAGAGACAAGGACCGTAACAAATGATGACATCCAGAAGATTATCGGTGACCCCGTAGTTTTTGCTATTTTGCCAAACGAATGATGCTTTACTGAAATGATGCTATTGGGTTGGGGTGATAGGGTGAATATAACAGGTTTGAATCATTTTTTGTTTTCGGTTTCTAATTTAGACAATTCAATTGCGTTTTATGAAGGCGTTTTTGGTGCAAAGCTGTTAGTGAAGGGGAGAAGCACTGCCTATTTTGATTTAAATGGGATGTGGCTTGCCATAAATGTAGAAAAAGAAATTCCTCGCAATGAAATAAACCTCTCATACACCCATATCGCTTTTTCAATTGAAGAAGCAAGCTTTGTTGACATGTATGAGAAACTAAAGAAATTGAATGTAAATATCCTTTCAGGTCGTCCTAGAGATGAAAAAGATAAAAAATCTATTTATTTTACAGACCCAGATGGTCATAAGTTTGAATTTCATACAGGTTCATTGCAAGACAGATTAGCTTATTATAAGCAGGAAAAAAAACATATGGAGTTTTTTAATTAAAATGTTGTTGACACGACACCAAATGGTGGCCTATTATTAAATAGACACTAAATGGTGTCGTATTAGGAATTCTCGCCTCGTGGGCGCTCCGTCCGGAAAGAGCCGCATACTTTAAGCAGGTGGTGAAATTAACGGATGTCCCTTGGTAATAATACGTAGGAGAGGGTGTTGTGAGCGAAAACGAAAACAACCAGTTGCGGGATGTGTTTGATGCAGTTGCAGATCCAACTAGGCGCCAACTGATTCGTATATTAGCAGAGGCAGCGGAGCTACCGCTTCATGAGTTAACGGCACAGTTTCAAATGGGCCGTACCGCTGTATCCAAGCATTTGACAATTCTTAAAGAAGCTGGACTGATACTTGACCGAAAAGTCGGCAGAGAAACGCGATTTAGGCTAAACGCTGCTCCACTTAGAGAAATTCAAGATTGGGCGGCTTTCTACAGCAAGTTCTGGACTACGAATATGTTGCGCTTGAACCAACTATTAGAGGAGGAAGAAGAATGAGTTTAACATTATCCTTGGATTTTCAGTACACGACATCCATCGAAAAGCTTTGGTCCGCATTAACCGATTCAAGCAAGCTTGCCAAGTGGGTTATGGAAAATGATTTTAAACCCGTCGTAGGACACCGTTTTCAGTTTCGCACTCAACCGACCGAATGGTGGAATGGTATAATTGACGGCGAAGTGCTTATCGTGGACCCGCCAAATGAGTTGTCCTATACGATGGTCAGCGGCGATAAGCTAACGGCCACTTGGACTTTGCAGGATTTAGGCGATGGAAAGGTTAACCTTCATCTCGAACAAACCGGATTCTCAAATACGCAAGGACTTGAAGGCGCTAGGTATGGCGTGAGTAAATGGTGCAGCGAGCTTGAAAAGTTGTTGGAACAATAATTGTTTTCCCAAATGTTAAATGACTCGAATTATATAAACCGGCTGCATGTAGTTTGCAGCCGGTTTATGTCTTGTCGTTTCGGGAACAGCTGAAAGTTGGGGATGCCGACTTTATATGAACGATGAATGGTACAATGTGAATATAAAAGTTGAAATTAACATAATCGGAAGGATGTTAAGCATGAGCGAATCGAATCAGGAGTATATCGTGATCTCGGGTGCGAGGGAAAACAATCTTAAGAACGTATCCTTGCGCATTCCCAAGCGGAAGATCACGATCTTCACCGGGGTATCCGGGTCCGGCAAGTCATCGATCGTCTTCGATACGATTGCCGCAGAATCCACGCGATTGCTGAATGAGAATTTCAGCTTATTCGTGCGCAATTTCCTGCCACGTTATCCGCAGCCGGATACGGATGCTATCGAGAACCTGAGCATGGCTGTGATTGTAGATCAGAAGCGGCTGGGCGGTGGTTCCCATTCCACGATGGGCACGATTACCGATATTTCTCCCATACTCCGGCTTCTCTTCTCCCGAGTGGGCCAGCCCTATGTTGGACAAGCGAACATGTTCTCGTTCAACGATCCGCAAGGCATGTGTCCCGAGTGCAACGGGATCGGTCGCAGACTGTCCGTCGACATGAGCAAGGCGGTGGATACTTCAATGTCGTTGAATGAAGGGGCAATCATGCTGCCGGGCTATACGGTGAACAGCATGGATTGGTCGATGCTCGTGCAATCGGGGTTCTTCGATCCTGACAAGAAACTGAATGAGTATTCAGATGATGAGCTGGAGCAGCTGCTGTACGGCAAGGCGAGGAAAGTAGAGATGCAGTTCGCTGGTAAAGCAGTAAATATAACCGTAGAAGGCATCATCGAGAAGTTCACCAACAAGTACATCAAGCAGGACGTGAAAACCAAGTCCGAGCGTACGCAACAAGCTGTTGCGCCTTACATCTGCGAGGGTCCCTGCTCCAGTTGCCGCGGCGCGCGACTCAGTCAGGCTGCGCTGGGCTGCAGGATCAATGGACTTAACATTGCGGAGCTATCTTCTATGGAGGTCGGGCAGCTCATCCGCGTCATTCGGGAGATTGACGACGCGATCGCCGCGCCGGTCGTCAAGTCCCTCACGGAGCGGCTGCAGCATCTGGTGGATATCGGACTTGATTACTTGACGCTGGATCGTGAGACGGATACCTTATCCGGTGGTGAGTCGCAGCGCGTCAAGATGGTGAAACACCTGAGCGGCAGTCTGGTCGATGTCACTTACATCTTTGACGAGCCCAGCGTTGGCTTGCACCCCCGTGATGTACACCGGTTAAATGGATTGCTTCAGAAGCTGCGCGACAAGGGCAATACCGTGATTGTCGTCGAGCATGATCCCGATGTGATCAAGTTGGCAGATCATATCGTCGACGTCGGGCCTCACGCCGGCAGCCGCGGCGGTACCATCGTGTATGAAGGAAGCTTCGAAGGCCTGCTGGAGGCAGGTACACTGACAGGCACTTATATGAAGCGGCCGCTCCGGCTGAAGCACGATTGCAGGCAGCCATCCGGCAAGCTGTCCATCAAGGATGCCAAACTGCATAATCTTCAGAACGTGAGTGTAGATATTCCAACCGCAGTGCTGACCGTAGTTACGGGTGTCGCTGGCTCGGGCAAGAGTACGCTGATTAACGAAATATTCCTCAGCCAGCATTCGGATGCGATCGTCATCGACCAATCCGCGGTAGGAGTGTCAACACGCTCGAATCCCGCAACCTACACGGGTATTATGGATGAAGTGCGCAAGGCATTTGCTTCTGCGAACAAGGTCAATCAGGGCTTGTTCAGCTTCAACTCCAAGGGGGCATGCGAGAACTGCCAAGGGCTGGGTGTTGTGTATACAGACCTTGCATTCCTCGACAGTGTGAAGCTGCCATGCGAAGTATGCGGAGGTAAACGGTTTAAGGAAGAGGTACTCGCCTACAAGCTGAACGGCAAGTCAATAGCAGAAGTGTTAGAGATGACTGTGGAGCAGGCATTGAATTTTTTTGAGCTAAAAGAGGTTGTGCGCAAGCTCCAGGCGATGAGTGATGTGGGGTTGAACTATATTACACTTGGCCAACCGCTTAGCACGCTCTCTGGCGGGGAATGCCAGCGCATTAAGCTGGCAAGCGAGCTGCATAAGAAAGGCAGCATCTACGTGATGGACGAGCCGACGACCGGCCTGCACATGTCCGATATCGGTCACCTTCTGGAGATCATGAACCGACTCGTGGATGCCGGCAATACAGTGATTATCATTGAGCATAACCTCGAAGTAATCAGCCAAGCGGATTGGATCATCGATATGGGACCAGATGGAGGCAGCAAGGGCGGCCAAGTAGTGTTCGAGGGCACACCTCAGCAGATCATCCAAGCGGAACAGTCGATTACGGGAAGATACTTGATATAATTATATGAAATCAGTGATAAGAAGAGGGGGGTTCCATGATGACTAATAGTAAATTAAATCCTAAAGTTGATGGATTTTTAAATAAGGCTAAAAACTGGAAGGAAGAGTATGAGAAGTTGAGAAAAATCGTTCTTGACTGTGAGCTGACCGAAGATTTTAAGTGGATGCATCCTTGTTACACGTTTCAGAATAAAAACATTGTTTTAATCCATGGATTTAAAGAATACTGTGCGCTGCTGTTTCACAAAGGTGCCTTGTTAAAGGATACTCATGGTATCCTAATCCAACAAACGGAGAACGTACAGGCGGCACGCCAGATTCGGTTCACGGATGTTCGAGAAATAGATGCAATGGAGACGATCTTGAAAGACTATATTCATGAAGCCATTGAAGTGGAAAAAGCCGGCTTGGAAGTGAATTTTAAAAAGAATACAGAATTCATAATTGCCGAAGAATTTCAAAATAAATTGGATGAAATCCCTGCCTTGAAAACTGCTTTTGAAGCATTGACACCCGGACGGCAAAGAGCGTACCTTCTTCATTTTTCTGAACCCAAACAATCCAAAACGCGAGAGTCGAGGGTTGAAAAATACATGCAGCAAATTCTGAGTGGGAAGGGATTAAATGATTAGGGGTGGATGTAAATCTAAGCAAGCCAAACCCATATATAAGTTGAAATGCTCGCCACCCTGGCGGGTATTTTTTATATTCAAAAGGTAGGGAAATAAAAAACCGTGGTCGATTTATCGAGCACGGTAAAGCAATATCATCAGATAAAGGAGTCAAAATCATCATCTTTAAATTCTATTGGTCCAACATCCATTTGGAATGATCCGTCAGGATAGAGAAGCGGACTTTCTTCCATGTGATCGTTAGAATATTTCTCGACATGGCTGACTTTCATTTGCAAAGTATCCGTAAAATCGATATGGGCAATTGCTACCCAATAGGCAAAATCGTTTTTCTCATGGAGCGGAGTAGCTACGGCCTGACCCAAGTGATTGTCAACAACAGCGCGTACATTCATTGATTTAAAGCTCCCGGTTCCGTTGCTTAGCGCGCTATATGCTGCAAAAAGCACATAGTTCAGTTCTTCCGGACGGTGAATCACTATCGTCTCTTTTCCGTTTCCCTTTGCATCGCCATCTAACTGGATATAAGGCATTTTACTGGCTGAGCCGAGTTCATTGTAATAGACTTTTCCTTCAACAGAATTCTTTGTTATATAGAAGCAATATAAATCGAGATCATTTTCAGTCTGCCATTCCAAGGTTGCCGTTACTTTCGTTGACTTTTGAATGCTGATGCTTTCCTTTTTCTTCAATTCCACGTTAAATTGTTTAATGGGTTCCTGCACGGCTGCGGCTGCGACTTCTTGCGTAACTTCTTCTGATACATGAAGTCCGAAGTTTCTGACTAGAGCCGTTAATCCTCCGATGAAGCCGCTTCCAACCGCATTAAACTTCCATTCGCCGTTATGCAAGTAAATCTCTCCAACTACGATTGCTGTTTCATTCGTAAAATCTTGCCCGAAATGAAAGCGGGCGATTTCATTCCCGTCCTGCGGGTTATATAGTTTGCACACGGAATCCCTAACTTTGGCGAATGATTGACCGTTGTTTTCACCGTCGTGAATCGTTAACGTGATAGCAACTTTGGCTACATCCTTAGGCACGACGGAATGAACCATTTGAATTGTTTCACGGTAGCCAGAAACGTTCTCGGAATGGATGACAGACTCATTTCTACTAATCGGTTGATTATAAAAGACCATATCTTCGTCTCTCGTACATACACCATTTGCGTCCAAAAGGAAAGCGGAAGCGTTAATATCGATAGCGGGATCGTCACTTTGCCAATCCAATCCTATTGCTATTCCCGGAAGATTGCGTCCCTTTGTCACATCAATTTTCTGCCCTTTGGTAATGATCAAGAAGATCACCTCTATTCTGAAATATAACCATCACATTCCATGTTATACCATATTTACAAGATTGCATAGTTTTGAGCCGTGGAGCGAGAGGATGATCAACGATCTCCGCCAGCAGCTTTGTGGAAATCGTACATGACAATTTCTATAGATTGTCCATGTTCGTCAAAATCGTTCTCATCTATAATCTAGTGAGAATGATTATCATTATTGATATAGGATATCCATATCGTTCACTTATTTTAGAGGGGGAAATAGAAAAAAATGAAGAAAAGTTTACACGTCATGACATCCGCAGCATTGGTATGTTTCATGTTCGCTTCCGTCGGCTGGGCGGCCGCGGAAACACCATCCTTAGCGGCGAAAGTTAGAACATCGGCGGATTTCAAAGATCTCGCGACAGCGGATGCGGCTCTCAAGGCTCGAATCGATGCGCTGCTCGCCAAAGGGTATATCGACGGAAAGGGGGAGAACTTCGATCTTACGGGACAGATGAACCGTGCCGAAGCTGCCAAGCTTGCCGCTAAAGTGTTCCAATTCAAGCTCGACGACAAAGCTTCTTCCAGCTTCTCGGATGTCGATTCCGCTGACGCGTCGATCGGCTGGTCCATTCCTTTTATCGAAGCGGCGAAAGCTCAAGGGATCATCGAGGGCATGGCCGAATCGACATTTGCCCCTAGAGAGGGTGTAACCCTTGGTCAACTGGCGGCATTGCTGGTCAGGGGTTTGGGCAAATCGTCTGAGGTTCAGTCAACGGAGCCGTGGTATAACGGGTATTTGGCTGCCGCCAAGGCGCATGGAGTGGATTTAGGGACGGACGGGGCTAAAGCTGCGTCCCGCGCCGATCTGGTAAGCGGCTTCTATCAAGTGGATCAAGTGATCGCTGACGCGGGCAAACCCGCAAAGGTGTCCGTTAAGGAAGCGAAACAAACCGGCGTAAAAAAAGTAGTCGTGACGCTGGATCGCGACGTAGATACTTCAAAGGTTACGATAGATTTGACCAAAGACGCAGTCCCGATTGCCGCCTCCGTCAAGTGGTCGAATGACAAGAGGTCGGCGGTGTTGACTTTGACCGACACGAACATCACCGAAGGGGAATATACCGTAACTTTAGGCGGACTGGAAGCCTCATTGATCGAGAAGTCCACCACTGCGTTTACCGGGCAGTCTGAGAAGCTTGTCAAACTAGAGTTTGTGAATACCGGCGATATCATTGCCAAAGCACAGAAGGTCAAGATTGAATTCAAACCGGCCAACCAGTTTGGCGAAACCGCGTCATTCGCCGCAGGTCGGTACACGGTGCATGCCACAACAGCGGAAACGGCGTCTTTGTCCAAATTGGACGATGGGAAGCTGTACGTGAATCTGAATTCTGCAGGGACCGGCATGATTTCGAATTTGAGCCAAGTGACCGTACAAATCAATGATAACGACCAGCATCTCTCGGCAGTCAAGACTTTCACCGTCGGAGGTGAGCCCTATGTCGCCAAGGTGGAATTGGGGCAGGTTACTTATAAAAACGGGAAGACAGCTCTAACGAACAGTGGGGAGAAGGCGGTGATCCCGCTCATACAATACGACCAATATGGTGGGCTAATAACCAAGGAATCCACTGTTCTTTTCAAACCGCAGGCCTATCTATCGCCAAATGAACAGAACATTGATCTGCAGTTTGCGGATGACAATAATGACGGTGAGGATGACGTAGTGGTTACGACCACCGCGAAGATTGACCACACGGCGGAGTATACGTTAACGGTAGCTGAGGGAGCTTCGACTGCCACGGCCAAGGTGAACCTGAAAGCCGGTGCTGTAGCCAAGAAGGTCGAACTGGTCCAGCCAATCGATACATGGGCTAATGGCGACAACAACAAATATATTGGGATCGTGGCCTACGATTCGGAGGGCAGCAAGCTGTCGACCGACGATATCGTTCAGAATGCGAAGGACGGCAGGTTCACCATCACCACCTCAAGTAATCTGTATACCGGGGCATCCACAGATATTCCAGCCGTCATGCTAGACAGTAAAGGCCAGATTGTTAAGGAGGGCCCTAATAAAGGGAAACTCTACATTCGTAAATTGGAAGGTAAAGGAACGGCACGCGTATTCGTGGGACTCTTTGGCATCGGAGTGAACAGTCAAGCCGAACTGACTATCCCCGTGGTATCGACTAGGTACCCGGCAGGATTTAAGGTGATTACGGATGTCGCTGCCAAGGCGCTGGACTATGCAACGGTGGGCGGCAAGATCCAAATTGTCGACCAGTACGGGGATAAAATCGGTGTATTGCCAACCAACAGCGCGGGAAAAGTGATCGATCAAGTGGAGAACGGCCGCAGCGTAACCTATGACGTCTACGCGACTGTAACTCCATCCGTGGGATATGTTGGGACGTATTCCGGCGACCTGACGCTTACGCCAGGCTCGCGCAATTTGACAATGGCCCAGATTAGCGACAAGGAGTTTAAAATGACTCCAGGCGGGTCGACCCCAGGCGCTGCACTGACTGTCAAATTCTCTATCCGTAAACGCGACTTCACCGGCGGAGTGGTGGGGGAGGTACTGAATGATTCTTTTGAGTCCGTCACCAAAAAATTCACGGTAATCGATCCGACAAACGTCAAATTGACATACAGTCTTACCGGCGCAAGAGACATCTACAGCACGCTTGACGACAGCATGTCCATAAGCACTCCGGCTGCTCT
This sequence comes from Paenibacillus alba, assembly GCF_013204855.1. Taxonomy (GTDB): domain Bacteria; phylum Bacillota; class Bacilli; order Paenibacillales; family NBRC-103111; genus Paenibacillus_E; species Paenibacillus_E alba. Next base: position 86,390 of record NZ_JABMKZ010000034.1, read on the forward strand.
TTCATTCTCATCAGTGAACAAATTGGCCGCCGAGCTTACGCTCTCCGCCAAAGATGAAAGCGCTGAAGAGGTTAAAGTACCGGATACAATCATCACGGTAACGTCGAATGCTTATGATGTGGCTCGTGGAGGGGTATCGTCAGGAAAAGGATACGTGTTGGGCAACAAGGCGGGCAAAGCGAAGGTGACGGCTTCCTATCGGAATGCAAAAGGCGAAATCCAAATCTTGTCTACTGCCATAACGGTGAAAAGCGATCCCATTAACATTAAATCCATAGTCAGCAGCGCTGTGAAAACATTCGCGAGATCCACAGTGTACAATGACGATGGCGTCACAGTGAAAACACAAGGTGCTGACGGGGCGCTGACTTGGATGCTGATGAGCGATTTAACACTAAAGGATCAATACGCAGGTGAGTATAAAAATGCCAATGTGGATCCTTTTCATAACATGGTGCCTGTGATTTACATGGTAAATGACGTTTCGGCGGGACTGACAGTTACTCTCACTGACAGCTCTGATGGGGTGCGCAGCAAGGTTAATGTCACGTTCGATCCAAGCGTGACCAAAGGATCTTTTACCCTGACGGCCGTTACCGTAAACGGAATTCAGACAGCCACACGCGTGATGGTGAACAACTGAAGCTAGCAAGTGGAGCCGCCCCTTGGGGCGGTTTGCTGTTTGTTACTCGAGGAGCAACTAGGATTAAAGGATTATTAGTCGATCCTTGACAAATGAATATACATGTTCACAAAATCCGTATTTTATACACATGTGTATGCGGGAGTTCTTGTGCAGCGGAATTTGAAACGCTTGTCCCTCTGACAACACGTTGCCCCGGAATAAGTATTTTCTCATCTTTTCGCTCTACATAAGCCTTAAATACCTCTAAAAAGAGATCCATCATTGCTGATTCAAACGTTTTCACGAGCATTCCCCTTAATGATAATTATTAATGGCTCACAAATCAGATACCACAATTAGGATAATTCGAACCTTAATTTTTGGGCTTGCTATCATCCATTAAAAGTAATTTCTGACCAGCATAAGCTTTAATAACTTTTGTCTGAATAATGAGTCCAAATAAAATAAATTTAGAATATGTAATAGTATTCGCATCTAATTCACCTGAAAGTTCTCCAAAATATAAAACTACACTCAATAAGATCCAGAATATAGCATCCATATAGTCAAGGATTACGCGTGCTATATCCATCATTCTTTTTTTGGGGAATAATGAAAACTATCCAGGTTGTTAAAGTCATTATTGAATTCGATAAGATTATCTTAATCCATTCATTGATATGAATAAAAGATAAAACGGAAACAATAGATAAACTTATAAGAAGATTGCCCTTCTAAAGTATACAAATCGATGTAGATCAGACTAGAGACGATAAATGGTAGCAAAGAATGGTTATATGGGAGTTTCAAATTAGAAGACTCCCCAATATCAGTTGCGCGCATCATTAACTTCTTTATTTTATAGCAATTTATCGTGCTGCCAAGTATTGGAGCATTATAATATAAATACGACAATGCAACAGGAACTCCTTCCAATATTCGACAATTATTTTCATGGCATGCTCGCTAATTACTACCTATTCAACTCATCCATTAGGTCTTGATCCATTCAACGTCAAGCAGCGGTTTGTAGATGTCTATCGAGATTTTGATTCCAACCTGCTCATCATCGTCTTCCAATGTTGCCTCCTGGTTTAATTCGCTCAATATACAATAAGCGCCTTTGCCAATATCTAATAAAATAGATCGTTGTTCGCGAAAATTAGCCGCGGGGAATAGCATCTGGATGCTGCTAGCAGCATTCCGCATGATGCTCACTATGTCCCACGCATCCCCCTTGAGAAAGATAGCACCAAACCGTTGCTTGTTCCCCAAAATATTGATTAATAATTTCCATAAATTAATTCCTCCTTTTTATTCTGTAACGAAAAAGCACCAAACAAATAGAGGTTTCCCTCTATCCGTTCGGTGCTTCCGCTACGGCATCGCCTATTGGCTTTTCATAACTTGGTCGTATAATTGTCCAAGTAAGTATTCTGATGTAACTCGACTTGCGATAGCTTATTAACGTAACCCGATATGAGGACTTGTATAACTTCGTTCCCAGTTCAATATTACTTGTGAAGTACGCCCACTAAATTTCCGAGTTCTATTTGATTCAATTTATTTTCTTCCTTAGTCCATTTATTCTTTCTGCAATCAAATTTGTTCACATTCCAAAATTTTACGATCCTCAAAAGACCATCTGTTGTTGGGATAGGTCCTTCGGGACTTAGTTCACTTCATTATCCTAGTCATTTTATTGGAGAAATCTTTATTTTTCATCACCAAAATACAATTTACGATCTTGCACACGTAGAATCGGTTCGGCCCCTTAATTATGGAGTCCATCTGCTAAATGCTCTCGCTCTCGCAGTTTTTCATTTTTCTCATTTCTCTAAACACACTAAACCGAAATTTCTATGGCTTCTAATTTTTTAGC
>NZ_JABMKZ010000035.1 GCF_013204855.1 Paenibacillus alba
TAGCGAATATCGAAACGAATGGAACGGCAATCGGCAGCTACACCGCGAATATCGGCACATATAGTGTGACGGGACTAACGGAAAGCACAACCTATTACTTCAACGTAATCGTGAAGGATGAAGCCGGCAATAAGACGTCCTATACAACGAAGCAGGTTGTCACTTTAGACGTCACAGCACCCGTAGTGTCTGTTGGCGCGCTCAGCACCTCAGGCATCACAGGCACAGGAGTAACATTGAACTGGATCAAAGCCACGGATGCGGTCAGCGCGCAAAGCGCCCTGCAGTACCAAGTGTACCGTTCCAGCAGCAATAACCTAGGCACGGTAGCGAATATCGAAACGAACGGAACGGCAATCGGCAGCTACACAGCGGATATCGGCACATATAATGTGACGGGACTAACGGAAGGCACGACCTATTACTTCAACGTAATCGTGAAGGATGAAGCCGGCAATAAGACGGCCTATACAACGAAGCAGGTTGTCACTCTAGACGTCACAGCACCCGTAGTGTCTGTTGGCGCGCTCAGCACCTCAGGCATCACAGGCACAGGAGTAACATTGAACTGGATCAAAGCCACGGATGCGGTCAGCGCGCAAGGCGCCCTGCAGTACCAAGTGTACCGTTCCAGCAGCAATAATCTAGGCACGGTAGCGAATATCGAAACGAACGGAACGGCAATCGGCAGCTACACAGCGGATATCGGCACATATAATGTGACGGGACTAACGGAAGGCACGACCTATTACTTCAACGTAATCGTGAAGGATGAAGCCGGCAATAAGACGGCCTATACAACGAAGCAGGTTGTCACTCTAGACGTCACAGCACCCGTAGTGTCTGTTGGCGCGCTCAGCACCTCAGGCATCACAGGCACAGGAGTAACATTGAACTGGATCAAAGCCACGGATGCGGTCAGCGCGCAAGGCGCCCTGCAGTACCAAGTGTACCGTTCCAGCAGCAATAATCTAGGCACGGTAGCGAATATCGAAACGAATGGAACGGCAATCGGCAGCTACACAGCAGATATCGGTACATATAGTACGACAGGACTAACGGAAGGCACGACCTATTACTTCAACGTAATCGTGAAGGATGAGGCCGGCAATAAGACGGCCTATACAACGAAGCTGGTTGTGACCTCAGACCTCACCGCCCCAGTAGTGTCTGTTGGCACGCTAAGCATCTCAAGCATCACAGGCACAGGAGTAACATTGAACTGGACCAAAGCCACAGATGCGGTCAGCGCGCAAGGCGCCCTGCAGTACCAAGTGTACCGTTCCAGCAGCAATAACCTGACTACGGTAGCGAATATCGAAACGAACGGAACGGCAATCGGCAGCTACACAGCAGATATCGGTACATATAGTGTTACGGGACTAACGGAAGGCACGAGCTATTACTTCAACGTAATCGTGAAGGATGAAGCCGGCAATAAAACGGCTTATACAACGAAGCAGGTTGTCACTCTAGACGTCACAGCGCCAGTCGTGTCTGACGGGACGATTGGAGCAACGAGACTCACGGATACAGAAGTGACTTTGAATTGGACAAAGGCGTTGGATGCTGTTAGTGCGCAAGGCATGCTGCAATATCAAGTCTACCAATCCAGCAGTAATAACCTTGATACAATAGCGAATATTGAAGCCAATGGTACGGTAATCGGCAGTTACGCGGCTGATATAGGGACATTTGATGTAACTGGCCTTACAGCCAGCTCGGCTTATTATTTTAATGTAATTGTGAAGGATGAATCGGGAAATAAGACAGTCTATACAACGAAACAAGTCACCACAGACGCAGCGCCGACGTTCACGATAGATGCTATCGATAACCAGACTTACATGGCGTTGACGGCTGGATATGCCGCGGGCATACAAGAAACCAAGACGATTACGATATCCCGAACTGGTACCGGGAATTTGACTCACTTGACGGTAGCATTAAGCGGTCCGAATGCGAGCGATTTTGTAATTGTACAGCCGAGTGAAACGACTTTGAGCAGCGCAGTACCGTCTACTACTTTTACAGTAAAAGCGCTTGATGGTTTGGCAGTAGGAACGTACAACGCAACCATAACTGTAGCAGCTGACCATATGGCCGGCGAAACGTTTACCCTTACTCAAGTCGTAAAAGCAATTAATCCTACTACGATCGTTTCCGCAATACCAGGGGATGGTTATGTAACAATTACTTGGAATTCTGTTGGGATGGAAGGGTACGAGGTGTTTAAGTCTACGGTATCTGGTTCCTACGGATCTGCTGTAGAGACAGTTGGAGGCTCTGTGTACAGCTCTAAGATTACTGGACTCGTGAACGGCACGACGTACTTCTTCGTAGTTCGATCTTTGCATGGGGGCATTGAAAGTGTTGATTCAAATGAAGTTAGCGGTATCCCACAGGTGGCTGCACCTGATGTTCCCATGCTGCAATCCGCGATTGCAGGAGACGGGCATGTCAATTTGAGCTGGACTTCTGTAGCCGGTTCAACGGAATATCACATATTTAACAGCCTTACGACAGGTTCGTACAGTACGCCATTGGCAACGGTCAGCGGGTCGGTGTATGCCTATGACGCTGTGGGGCTGGTTAACGGCATGACTTATTATTTTGTAATCAAAGCATCGAATCCAGGTGGGCAGAGCGCAGCTTCGAATGAAGTAAGCGTCATTCCGCAAGTTGCCTCACCATCCACTCCTCCTATCTTGTCAGCTTCAGCTGAAAATGGACTGGTTAGGCTGACCTGGAATGCCGTTATTGGTTCAACGGGATATAAGGTTTTCAAAAGTACAGCTGCCGGTGCATATGGTGTAGAAGTAACAACCGTTAGCGGCTCTGTTTACAGCTATGAAGTTACAGGATTAAGTAATGGAACAACCTATTACTTTATTGTGAAAGCATCGAATCCAGGAGGAGAGAGCGCAGCGTCCAATGAGGTCAGTGCCATGCCTAAGACGGTTCCGGCAGCACCTACTGGCATTGTGGCGTCAGCGGGCAATGGGCAGGCAACAGTAAGCTTTGCCGCACCTGCAGATGATGGTGGAAGTCAAATAACAGGGTACGAAGCCATCGCTTTACCAGGGGATATCTCCCTTAGCGGCACTTCTAGTCCCATTATATTTACAAGTTTATCGAATGGAACAACCTATACGTTTAAGGTCAAAGCGATTAATAGTGTGGGCAAAAGTGAGGCTTCCATTGCTTCAAGCGGCGTCACTCCGAGGTCCCCTTCAAGCCAAGAAAACAGTGGGGGCGGCAGCGCACCGTCACAACCAACAACAGAGATTGACTTGTTGGTTAATGGCAAGATCGAACGGATAGGAACTGCAACAACGACAGAAGTGAACGGGCAAACAGTAACGTCGATTACGGTTGATCCCAAGAAGTTGTCAGAAAAGCTTGCTGCCGAAGCTCAGACAGTCATGCTCACGATACCCGTACGTACAGATGCCGATGTTGTTATCGGAGAGTTTGACGGACAGCTGATCCAAAGTATGGAACAGAAGCAAGCCGTAGTTGTCCTACAAACAGCAAGCGCTTCTTACACAGTGCCTACACAACAAATCGATCTGAACGCGATCATTGAGAAGTTTGGAAAGAGCGTAGCGCTTCAAGACATTAAGATTCAGATCATCATTTCTAAACCCACAGCGGATACATTGAAAATCGTTGAAGATGCAGCTAAAAAAGGTGAGTTTGCCGCTGCTGCACCACCGCTCAATTTTATAATAAAAGCTAGTTATGGGGATGCAACCATCGAAGTTTCCAAGTTCAACACATATGTGGAAAGGACAATTGCGATTCCAGATGGTGTTGATCCCAAACATATAACAACTGGAGTTGTTATTGATTCTGATGGCACCGTACGTCATGTTCCCACCCGGATTGTTGTAGTTGACAATAAGTACTTTGCTAAGGTGAACAGCTTGACCAATAGTACGTACGCACTCATATGGCATCCAGTTGCTTTTAAGGATCTCGAGCGTCACTGGGCTAAAGAGGTTGTCAACGATTTGGGATCCAGAATGGTTATCAGTGGAGCAAGTGATGGCAACTTTGCACCGAATCAAGACATCACGCGTGCTGAATTTGCAGCTATCATCGTTCGGGCGTTAGGACTGAAAGCAGATAATGGCTCGAGCTCGTTTAAGGACGTTCAAGCAAGCGCGTGGTTTAGCGGTTATGTGAAGACAGCATTCAATGCCCACATTGTAACTGGATTTGAAAATGGTACTTTTGCTCCGGAAGAGAAGATTACCAGAGAACAGGCCATGATGATGATTGCCAATGCGATGCAAATAACCGGTCTTCGGAGTAACCTTCAGGCGCAAGAAGCAGGACAATGGCTGAATAAATTTGACGACGGCAATCTTGCATCGGAATGGGCGAGGGGGAGTATCGCCAATTGCTTGGATGCGGGAATTGTTGCTGGCAGGAACGGCAATCTGCTTGAGCCAAAAGCTTTTATCTCAAAAGCGGAGGTTGCCGTTCTAGTTCAGAGACTTCTACAAAAATCTGGACTGATATAAGCTCACGGCTAGTAAAAGTAGTGTGAACCGCGGAGAGTCCCAGTAGAGAAATCTATTGGGACTCTTTGCATCTAAATTTATGCGATCAACAGGGGATTCTGATATGATGAGACTAACCATACTAAATTAGTATGAAATGAAAGGAGAGGAAAATGAAAAGCATATTGTTCAAGTATATGACGAAATTTACATCTCTTAACGATGAGGAACAACGGGCTATCGCGGAAGAGATCCTTATTGAGGAATATAAAAAAGGAACAATACTCCTTAGACAAGGAGATGTTCCTAATCAATGTTATTTCGTATTGAAAGGATGTGTAAGGCAGTATTCGATAGATGAAGCGGGAAAAGAAGTCACATCCAATTTCTACACAGAAGAACAAGCGGTCTCGATTTTTAATCGGCATCAACAAAATAAGCCATCTGCGTACACCTTAACTTGTCTCGAGGATTGTATATTGGTTGTTGGTGATTTTGAGGCGGAAATGGACATATTTCACAAACACGCACAATTGGAAACCATGATACGCAAGATGGTAGAAGAAAACCTCGGTGAGGTACAAGATGAATTGAGTTCATTTATTGCTTCTGCACCTGAAGAACGTTACAAAGCGTTATTGCGAAAAAGGCCTCATTTAGTCAATCGTGTACCTCAGCACCAATTGGCAAGTTATCTTGGTATGACGCCTGAGTCGTTAAGTAGAATTAAGAAGCGGGTCAATGCCAGTGATTTTTAGGTAGGTTGTCATGCACGTTTGGGGAGTTTCCCCCCTCTGAGCAGCAGCCATATCCCAAAGCCCAGTTCTCCTATAATCATTGGTATCATAAATACAAGATTAAGGATTGCAATTGCCGCATCATATTGTGAAAGAAACGTTTTGCTTAGGTGAATGACCATATAGCCTATTGAAGCAAGCAACAATCCAATGCCGATAACTTTAGGAATGCTGCCTGATTTGAAAACGACATACCCGACAATCAACAGGTGCCAGCCAAAAACGATCAGACCAATAGACCAAATGGATTCAAACGCTTCAAGAAATAGCATCATAAGTGATTGCATTTGTTCGATTTTAAATGAGGATAAATAGGTTGTATGTCTCGAGAGAAGCAGCACAAATATCAAGTTCATTATGGCAATTCCCAATATCGTCGAATAGGTAAGACGGAGCCATGCACCAAGCAATGAAAGGCTTTGATGAATTGGCTTCAGGAAGATATAGAAAGCCCAGGCGACCACGATGTCACAGATCAGAATGATGACCCACCCCAAGATTTCAGCTTTGAAAAGGTTATTTGATGACGTGATGTTGTTAAATGTGGCGATGGGGTCGCCTTGTACTACAAGAGTTTCATGGACGAAGCCGTAGGAAAAAAATGAGGCAATTGCCATGATGATAAGCGAAGTACCAGCAATTAAGGCAGATTTTCGCTGATATGATCCATTTTTTACTGAGGTAGTCATAAATTGGCCTCCTATATAAGATTTATTTTCATTATAATTAGGAGAGTATGACTGGTCATTGACTTAAATCAAGGGGAAGGGAGATCTTATAGGACTGAAAGGTAGAGAACGGTTTAATTTGTTTTTGGTCTTGTATAAATACACACACTGTTGTATTTTATAGCGGGAACCAAATAGATAAAGAACTATTCAAAATAGTTCACAGGAGAGGGAAGTGAAATTCATATGAAGCAATACAACACACGGGCTATAATGGCGTCGCTGCTCATTTGCGGCTTCGTAGGCATGTTCAGCGAGACGGCACTCAACATAGCAATTAGTAATTTAATGGACGTGTTCCAGATTTCGGCAGCGACTGCACAGTGGTTAACGACAGGCTTTTTGCTGACTCTTGGTATTCTGATGCCGATGACAGGTTTACTGCTACAATGGTTGACAACTAGGCAGCTTTTCATTGTTTCGCTTGCAAGCTCGATCGTTGGGACATTGATTGCAGCGCTTGCGGTCAATTTCGAAATGCTGATGGTTGCTCGCGTTCTTCAGGCAGCCGGCATGGGGTTATTGATTCCGCTCATGTTTAATACGATTCTCGTCGTTTATCCTCCAGAAAAGCGTGGGGCAGCGATGGGCTTCGTTGGTCTAGTTATCATGTTCGCACCGGCTACGGGTCCAACTGTGGCGGGGCTTTTGATCGAATATTTAACATGGCACTATATTTTCTGGTTGTCTCTTCCGTTCTTGGTCATAGGATTGTTGATCGGATTGAAATACCTGGATAACGTCACCGAGGTCACCAAACCCCGCATTGATCCATTGTCTATTATTTTGTCATCAATCGGCTTCGGCGGCGTAGTCTTTGGCTTCAGTAAGGCGGGCGAAGGACACGGAGGCTGGAGCAGCCCGATCGTGCTCGCATCGATCATCATCGGTCTTATCGCACTTGTATTGTTCGCGCTGCGCCAGATGTTCATGCGCGAGCCGATGATGAACTTGCGCGTCTTCAAGTACCCGATGTTTATCGTGGGGCTGGTTCTTGTGCTGACGTGTATGATGATCATCTTATCAAGCATGATTATTTTGCCGATGTATTTGCAGAACGGGATGAAACTATCCGCGTTCGCTACCGGGCTCATGATGCTGCCGGGCAGCGCGTTGAACGGTATCCTGTCGCCGCGTATGGGGCGCCTCTTCGATAAGTATGGGCCTAAGTGGCTCGTAATCCCGGGGCTCGCCATCGTAGCGGTGATGTTATGGTTCTTTTCCAGTATAACCGTTGCATCTTCTGTAGCTTTTATCGTTGCCTTGCATATTGGTCTCATGGTTGGTATTTCCATGGTATGGATGCCAGCGCAGACGAATGGACTTAACCAACTTCCACCGGCACTTTACCCACACGGAACGGCAGTCATGAACACGCTGCAACAGGTCGCTGGGGCGATCGGAACAGCAATCGCAATCAGTATCCTGACAAACGGCATGGAGAAGTATTTGGTCAGCTCCCCGGTGCCGAGTGAACCGGTCGAGCTGGCTAAAGCCATGATGCTCGGTTCCCAGAACGTGTTCATGTTCGCGGCAATCGTGTCACTCATCGGTCTGGCTGTGGCGTTCTTCATCCGCCGCGTCATTGTTAAGCATGCCACGATGAATGCGATGCATTGACGAACTACGAGTAATAATAGAAGGAGCTCGCCTAACGGCTGCTCCTTTTTTTCATCCCCTAAGGAGGCTAATTAGATGAATGTTGTAGTTACGGAATACAACGATAATTGGAAACAGAAGTTTAGCGAGGAATCTCAAAAAATAAAGGATATTTTTGCCAATGAGTTAATCGACATCCACCATATAGGCAGCACTTCAGTACCAGGGCTAAAAGCCAAACCCATCATTGATATCATGCCAGTAGTCAAAAATATTGAAAAAATAGATTCGTTTAATGAACGCATGGAACAACTTGGCTACGAATGCATGGGTGAGCTTGGCATGAAAGGAAGAAGATATTTCCGCAAAGGCGGAGATAATCGCACACATCAAGTGCATGTGTTTCAAGGGGATAATGAGGAAGATATGACTCGCCATTTGGCTGTAAGGGATTACCTCCGAACCCATCCTGATGAAGCAAATCAGTATGGAGATTTAAAAGAACGCCTCGCCAAACAGTTCCCAAGAGACATTGAAGCTTATATGGACGGTAAAGATGCGTTTGTTAAAGAGCTAGAAAGACGAGCGCTAAGTTGGTACAAAATGGGCAAGGATCGTTAACACATCAAAAGCAAAGGAGCCCAACAATGAATAACCAAGCATCGGGATTGCAGCACCATGCAGCATCCGCTGATAAGAAGGTTACCTGGCTGGAACTATTTTATGATCTACTTTTTGTAGCGGCAGTTTCAAAAGCGAGTCATGTTTTGATCCATGTCGAAAATGGTTCAATTCCAGTAGAGTATTTAATGAAATTCGTCCTAATATTTATTCCGATCTGGTGGGCTTGGGTAGGTCAATCGCTCTTTGTCAATCGGTTTGGACAAGATATCATATCTCACCGAATATTTCTGATCCTACAATTATTTTTTGTATTAATAATGACGGCCAGCCTATCGGTTGATTTTGATCAATACTATGTTCCATTCTTAATAGGCTATGTTGGTTTAAGAGCTATGACGGCCATTCAATATCTTTCGATACATAGTAAAGAAGATGCACATAGAAAGATCACTGCCCGCTATTTGGGGAGTCGCTTTTGGATTGGATTGGTGATATCTTCTTCATCGTTATTCTTTGACTCATGGATTCGTTATGCCGTCTTGTATGCGGGAATTGCTGTAGATATATTGCTCCCATTAATTGGTCGAAAATACTTGGTGAAAAGCCCAATAAATACGCACCATCTATTAGAACGTTTTTCATTGTTCACACTTATTCTTCTGGGCGAATCAGTAGTCAGCATATTAGCAGTTATGCAGTCTAGCTACTGGACGTGGCAATCTATCTTATTCGCGTCCTTAACTTTTCTACTAATTATTGCTATGTGGTGGCAATATTTTGACAACGTTGAGAAGAAAGTGAATAAAACGATAGAGACCGCAGGGCAAACTATCATTTATGGTCATTTGTTCATTTATTTATCCTTGTGTATGATCGCAGCTTCGATTCAGTTGTTAGTTCTGAAACAATTAGATTATTCATTTATGTTATATTTTATTTTTGGATCCGTGTTGCTCTACTTTTTTTCAACCTCGTTGGTTTTCCATAAATATCGACACATCCATCAAAGATTAGGGATACCACACTTAGCGTTCTTGTTAGGGTTGCTAGGTATCTTTTTTGCAGTGGATTTGATGTTCCTGCTACCGAATTACATAATCATTGGAGAAGTGATGGTGTTCTTTGCTGTATATGCTAAATTAACGACATGAACTTAACAACGTACTGGCGGTAACTGGAAACTACCGTTCGATCGCAGATAGGGATGTGTAAGGTGATGATAAAAAGCTGGATTTCCCTATTCTAAGGATTTCAGCTTTTTTTGTTTTTAGTTTACCAATTTGTAAAACTATGTCGTTTTTGTGAAACATATGTCGCATCTTGTAAGATATAGTGTACAATGAACACGAGTTAATATTTTCCAATACAATTTTTGGTTTAGGAGAGAGAGAAATGAAAAAGTATGTGAGTAATATCTTAGCTGGAACAATGCTAGTGGGGTCTCTATTTGGGGGAGTTGCCAGTGCAGAAACAACAAAAAGTGCAGAAAGTGTTTCTAAATCAGAATCAAAAGCTGTGGGGACATCGCATTTAACGGATTTAACTGGACATTGGGTAAGTGAAAAAGCAAACCTTTGGAATACTCGAGGTGTTATTCAAGGTGCGGAGAATGCAAAATTCGAACCTGATCGAGGGCTCACTCGCGCAGAGTGGGTAACATTCGTGAATCGCATGTTTCAATATCAGGAATCAAAATCTTCGGTTGTTTTTTCTGACGTGAAGACAACGGATTGGTTCGCCAAAGAGGTTCAAGTAGCAGCGACGGCTGGATATATAAATGGCTATGAAGACAAAACCTTTAAACCAAATACGTTGCTATCCAGAGAAGAAGCAGCCGTCATGATTAGTCGAATTCTATCTCTTAAAGGAGAGAATAAAGAATCGGCGTATGAAGATGATACGGTTATTTCGAGTTGGGCTAGAGAGGCGATTGGTGCAGTATCCAAAAAAGGAATAATTGAGGGTTTCCAGGATGGCAACTTTAAACCTGCCAAAGATATAACACGTGCTGAAGCTGTTTCTTTATTAGACCGTGCATTTAATAGTTTTGGTACTTGGTATGATGAAGCAACTACATACGGTCCTAAGACAGGCAAGGATACACTCGAAGGAAGTGTAATTTTGAATCAAGCAGGGGCTACACTTCAAAATGTAGATATTGCTGGAGATTTAATCATTACGAAAGCCGTTGGTGATGGAGATATCCATTTGAAAAATGTTACTGTTCGTGGGAAAACCTACGTATACGGTGGTGGGGAACACAGCGTTCATTTAGAAGATTCTGTATTACTGACAGTGATTGTTAATAAATTAGATGGTACTGTACGTTTAGTGGCTACCGGTAAAACGAGTGTTCAAGAAATAACGATTCAGACTAGCGCAAATGTTGAGGCTGAAAAAGGAACTACAATTAACAAGTTAACATTAAGTAACGAACTACCAGAAAAATCACGAGTTATGATTTATGGTGAATTTGATACAGTAAATATTGAAGCAAAAAGTATTTTTGTTCAAATCCCTACAGGTAACATAAATCAATTGAATGTTGGTAAAGGCGCGGAAGGAATGATACTTGAGACAAGTAAAGAGTTGAGTATCTTATCCCTTGTTCTTAATGCGGCTGCCAAAGTTCTAGGCGAAGGAAATATAGATCGTGCTGTTGTGAATTCAAGCGGCATAACCATGGAACAAAAACCGAAAAATGTAACACTTGGCAGTGATGTACCGAGTGATGTGAAAATTAATATTGGTGGTTCTGATAAGGTAGTTTCTGTTCCTCAAGAGAGTTCGGGATCTTCTGGCGGCTCAAGTGGTGGAAGTAGTGGAAGTAGTGGAAATGGAAACAGCGGTGGAAACAATGGAAATAATAATGGCGGATCAAAGAATGATGGTGCAATAGAAGGCGGAAGTTGGTACTACTTAGGACTAGCTTCTGAAACAGTAACAGTAGGTGAGTCCGTTTACGTCACCAGTACTAGAAACGGAACCGTTTATTTGTTCAAAAATAGTGGATTTAATGTATCTGATAAAGTAATGTTGGAAGCAGGAATTCAAGCAGGGCTTGTTCGTAAAGAAAGTATTAAATCCGGAGTTAGAACCAACGTTGATACGAGTGGATTTTATTTTAATGGACAATATGGATATGGCGTTGTAGTTTTTGACGAGAAAGAAATACCCTCTTATCATAGACAGCTGACTATTTTAGATGATCAGACGAAAGCATTAATTAGTGAACCTAATATAATAACGGTAGGGGCCGCTCAACAATATATTGAATTTGGTTATAATCGCGATATTACATTGGCAGAGGGTAAAAATTTACGAACTTCAGTCACAGTAGCAACTTATAATCAACCTTTTGTTCCATTATCAGCAGATGATGATGTAAAGATCGAAAGAAATAAAATAATCATTACACCAAAAGTGCCCTATGGAAGAAAATATAAATTGGCAATTGCACAAAATTCAATTACTACAATTGATAAACAATACTTTAATAAGAGCTATGTAACTCCTTATACGATGACTTCATTTGCCAAAATTGAAATGATATCTCCAAGCTATACTTACAATATGAAGGTTAAAATTGGTACGAAACTGAGATTTAAAACCGAAAGAGATGATACCGTATATTTTGTTTTAACTAGCACAGTCGGATATCCAAAGGATTTTGACAAAGAAGTTTCCGATGGTTATGGAAGAAAGATTATTGTTCCTGAAAACGGCACTAACGAAATATATGAAGTCGATACAAGCTCATTACCGGTAGGTGAATATCGTTTGTTCCCATGGGAAGGATATAGTTTGTATGTACAGTTAATTGAATAGCTAAAATGTAAAAGACATAGGCGACTTCTAGTAGGCGTTCACTCTATTGGGTGAGCGCCTTTTATGTCTACCAGCTTTTTTCGGAAAGTACAGTGCTTTTTTGAGGCTGCAAAAAGGAGCAGTATACGGTATTTTTGTTTATTGTTATGCTAGGAAGAAGTCCCTATGAGGCAAATCAATAGGGACTGTTTCCGTTGGAAGCGGTATAATAAGGTTGAATTATTCATGGGCTAGCAGCTAGGGCATAAGGGGGGAACTGGTATGAAGCTTTGGCGAATCGTTCAGGAAAAAAAGTATTTGCTGCGCATTTTTTTATGGATCAACTGCATTATCCTGCTCATCTTACTTTCATTTTCCAGCCTTATTTATGTGAATGTGGAGAAAAATGTTTTCCAAAGCGAATATGAGGGCAGCCAAAAAGTACTGTCGCAAATGAAGTACAACATTGATTATTTGGATACGATGATCCGCAAGCTTACCTTTTCTACATACAGCAGTAATGATGTGAAAGCCCTCATGTATTTGAATGATGAAGAGACGTACGATCATATGAATACAATTAATAAATTGAACGCAACCATCGTCGCCAATTATCCGTTTATTCAATCCGTCTATGTCTATAACAATCATAAGAAGATGTATTACTCCACCTTCGGTGATTTGTATCATAAAGATGTCGAGTTGGACAAGGTTCTCTCGGCGAACCCGCCGATCACACCATTAAAAGCCATTGTGCGGAAAATGCAAACCGGCGGCAGCAGTGAAAGTCCTATTTATGAAACCGTGCTAAGTTACGTCATGTTCGAAAATGTGGATGAACAAGGTATCATGGATGGTGCCATCATTCTCAATGTGAAATTAGATTGGCTCGTGGACAATATTCGAACGATTAACCAGTTTGATTCGCGCACGCAAAGCGATTTATACATTTTAGACGACAACCACAAATTTATGGAAACGGATCCAAACCGTTTGATAGCTGAAAATTCATCCGCTGCTACGATTAAGCAAGCCTTCGAAACATCGGTTTCCCAAGATCGGGTTCATGCGGGGGAGCCTGCTGGATTCTTTTCGTCCAAAGTGAATGGCGAGAATTTCATCGTTTCGTATATCTATTTGGAAAATACGGGTTGGACACTTTTGGAAGCGAAACCATATAAAGAAGTGTACGCGAATTTGAAACAGCTCATGGATACGATTCTCATCATAACGGCTGCTGTGTTTGTCGGGGCGCTGCTCTTAACGCTATCGGCTTCGCAGGGCATTTATAGGCCAGTGAGAAGGCTGATGGAACAAACCTCTTGGAGCGGCGCGGTAAAGGATGGATCTCTGGAGCCCGGCTTGAAAGACGAATTCTCCTATTTGACCGAGGTGTACCGGAAGTCGAGAGAACAGCTGTATGAATACCATCTCGAAAAAAACAATAATACGAGTATCATGAAGATTTACTTTTTGAAAAAGCTGATCTCGGACAGCTACAGCATGAACGTCTCCGAATTCGAAGATGTGCTTAGATTGTTGAACGTATCTTTGTCCCAAGATCAACCATTCATGATCTGTGTTCTTCGTATCGATGAGTACAAACGGTTTCTGAGCCATAAAAGCTTAGCGGAGAGGGAGCTACTACGTTTTGCAATTGCCAATATAACAACGGATGCTTTATCGAAAACCTGTGTCGCGCAAACGGTGGACATGAAAGATGACTCTTTCACGATTCTATTGAACACGGCAGACAGCCAAGCTGAATCTGTGGAAATCGTGAAGCAAGCGCTTGTGGAAGCGCAAAGCTATATTCAGAAGCATTATCATGTGTCCTTTTCCGCGACGGTGAGCAGTCCCATTACGGAATATACAGCGATTGCCGCCGCCTATAACAGCACCTTGGCTAACAGCTCATATCGTTATGTGTTCGGAACGAAGTCGGTGATTACGCAAGCTCTTATCGATGACAATACGGGGAGCGTAGACATTGAGCATGTATGGGTAATGGTAAGCAAGTTGATTGAAGCTGTTCCCAAAGGGAATGCGCCCAAAACGGAGGAAAAGCTTCGCGATGTTTTTCAGCAGATCCGCAAGCTGGACTATGGCAGCATTATGTTAGTGAGCATGCAGGTCGTTCATCAATTGAAGAAGACGATTTTTGAAATGAATCGTACGAGCAAGGAACCGATTGCGATCCCTGCGAGGCTCATGAGCCGGGAGTTGTATGAGGAGGAAACGATCGAACAATTCGAGCAGCTCCTCTTGGAAGCCGTTAGATCCATCCATAGCGAGGGCGAAGAAAAAGCGATCCAAGGCAACCAGGTTGTAGCCGATACGGTCAAAGAAATCATTGACTCCAACTATTTTGATTCCTCGCTTTCGGCCGCAAGCATCTCTGACATGATGAGATTGCCCGCTTACAAATTGAGCAAAATATCAAAGATACATCTGGGGATGTCGATACCAGAATATATTAATCAGGTTAAGCTGCATAAAGCGGTGGAATGGATGGAGAATTCCAAACTAAGCATCCAGGAGATTATGCAGCGAGTCGGCGTGGAGAACGAAAGTTATTTCTATAAACTATTTAAGGCCAAGTTTGGGATGACGCCTAGAGAGTATATGGCCAAACGGACAAGATGATAAGTGGGGAAAAGCTGTCGGCCTACTTTGGAGGCTATGCCTGCTTTTTCGGCCGCCTCGGAGAGGGATGGCTGCTATTCCCCTTCTGAGCCTGCCTTTTTTGGCAGTCTCAGCGGGGGTTTGCGGATTTTTGCTTCTGAGCCGGCGTTTTCGGCAGGCTCAGATCGAGTTTGATGGGGGTTGATGGTTTTTCCGGTACGAGCCTGCCTTTTTGGCAGTCTCAGCGTGAGGTTGCGGCTTTTTTGCTGCTGAGCCGGCGTTTTCGGCAGGCTCAGATCGAGTTTGATGGGATTTGATGGTTTTTCCGTCTCGAGCCTGCCTTTTTGGCAGTCTCAGCATACAAAAAAGTCCGTCGACCAACGTGTCGGCGGCTTTTTTGCGTAAAGTACAGTTGAAATCCGGCCGGATTTCAAAACTACAGTACATTTTAGCAGGCGCAAAAATGAGCAGTATTCAATTCGTCAGGGGATTTCGTATGATGAAATCGCAAAGGACGAAGCAGCACTTACAGAAGGAGGTATCACACTTGGGAATCTTCACCGCCTTACAGAAGGAATGGAAGCATTTCTGGAAAGCAAGGAGCTTATTTTTCATCGGTTTGCCAGCGGTACTTGTTGTGTTTGTATTTTACTACTTGCCGATGTATGGCATTGTGATCGCATTTAAGGATATTAACTATACCAAAGGCATTTGGGGAAGCGATTGGGTAGGGCTTCATAACTTCAAGTTTTTTTTCAACTCGCAAGACGCGCTGAGGATTACACGGAACACCTTGTTGTTAAATGGGTTGTTTATTGTCGTGGGGATGTCCTGCGCTCTAGTCATCGGTTTATTGCTGGCTGAGTTAGGCCGAAGATGGGTCAAACTGTTCCAAACGATTTTGTTCTTTCCTTATTTTCTTTCATGGGTTGTCGTAGGTTTTGTCAGCTACATTTTGCTGAATCCTTCCTTCGGTGTGATCAATAAGGCGTTGGAGCAGCTTCATGTGGCCCCGATCGACTGGTATAGCAAGCCGGGGTATTGGCCGGTTATTTTACTGCTAACGTATTTATGGAAAAATGTCGGATACACCGCGATCATCTTCTTCACAGGCTTGCTGTCCATCGACAACAGTTATTATGAGGCTGCTTCCATAGATGGAGCTTCTAGGTTGCAGCAAATTCGAAAAATTTCCATCCCGCTCATTTTGCCATTAATTACGATGTTGTTCATGCTCAATGTGGGCCGCATTTTTTACTCGGATTTTGGATTGTTCTACTTTGTGCCTAGGGATGCGGGAATGCTGTATGCCACGACAGATGTTGTTGATACGTATGTGTTCCGTTCGCTGCGTGTTGTCGGAGATTTGGGTATGGCGTCTGCAGCCAGCTTGTATCAGGCGATTGTTGGTTTGATTCTGGTTGTAGCGACTAATTTATTCGTTCGTAAATTTAATCGAGACAACGCTTTGTTCTAGGGAGGAGGGTGACAGTGCGTTCATCTATCAAGAAAAAGTCAGAAAACAACTGGCTGATCATTCTATTCTTTGTTGTTCTATCGATCTTGTTCATCTATCCCATGTTGTACGTCATTTCTGTCTCGCTTTCATTTGACGGGGACATCGCGAAGTATGGTTATCAACTGATTCCCAAACGGATTACGTTTGTCGCGTATTCGTATATTTTCCAAACGCCCAAGGCGCTGCTTCAATCCTATATGATCACGATTTTTGTGACCGTCGTGGGAACTGCGTTAAGCTTGATTCTCACTTCTTCCATTGCTTACATTATGACCCGGAAGGATTATCGCTATAGCAAAATTACGAGCTACTTCATCTTCTTCACGCTGTTGTTCAATGCAGGATTAGTTCCTTCGTACATTATTACAACCAGCGTATTGCACATTCAGGATACGATTTGGGCATTAATTCTTCCGTATGGCGTCAGCGCGTGGTTTACGATGCTTATGAAAGGTTTCATGGATGGCTTGCCTTTCGAAATTATTGAATCTGCCAAAATCGACGGTTCGTCGGAACTGAGCACCTTTGTGCGGATCGTTCTTCCGCTGTCGAAGCCGGCGCTGGCTACGGTGGGCTTGTTCTACGCACTAGCGTATTGGAACGATTGGTGGCTTGCCATGCTCTATATTCAAAATGAAAAATTGATACCGCTTCAATATTTCCTGCAGCGGATCATGTCTAATATCGAGTTTTTGACGAAAAACATGCAAGCGGGGATCAGCATTGATATGAGCGCTATTCCAGCTGAATCTTCCCGTATGGGGATTGCTATTCTGGCCGCTGGCCCGATGTTGTTCGCTTTCCCTTTCTTCCAGAAATACTTGATCAAAGGATTGACAGTTGGTGCGGTTAAAGGCTAACTGAAAGTAAGTGTTTGTCAATCCGAATCCGGATCGGATGATAATAGATTGTACTGCCTGTAACATGACATTAGGAGGGTTCGCATATGAAAAATAGAACAATCAAAGCCTTGTCACCCGTCATTGTAAGCTGTTTGTCCATCAGTATGCTGCTTAGCGCTTGCGGAGCCAACAATAACAGTGCATCTCCTTCGCCAGTCAGCAGCGCGCCTGCTTCCCCAGCAAGCAGTGCTGCCGCTAGTCCAGCCACAGCGGAGCTTA
This sequence comes from Paenibacillus alba, assembly GCF_013204855.1. Taxonomy (GTDB): domain Bacteria; phylum Bacillota; class Bacilli; order Paenibacillales; family NBRC-103111; genus Paenibacillus_E; species Paenibacillus_E alba. The sequence continues at coordinate 17,332 of NZ_JABMKZ010000035.1, forward strand.
AGCCTTATGAAATTACATGGTATTTGCCGCAAAGCGTATTCCCAGATGCTAAGCTTGTGCAGGATGCGATGAGCAAGATTACCAAAGAAAAAATAAACGCCACGCTGAATATTCAATTAGTCGATTGGGGTACGTACGATCAGAAAATGCAAGCGATTGCAGCTTCAGGGGAGAAAGCGGATCTGATTTTCACATCGAACTGGACGAATGATTACCTGCAAAACGTAAACAAAGGGGCATTCCTCGACATTACGGATCTGTTATCCAAATACGGTTCAGATATAACGAAGCAAGTACCCCCATCTGCCTGGGATGCCGCGAAGGTGAAAGGCAAGCTGTATGGCATTATTAATACCCAAGTTCTGGCTCGCACACCGGGCGTACTTATCAACAAAACATACTTGGACAAATATGGGTTTAAGGCCGATCAGTTCAAAAAATTGGCTGATTTGACACCGTTTTTTGAAAAAGTCAAACAGGCTGAGCCGGATAAATATCCGTTTAGTTTAAAAGGCGACACCGATGTGATGGGCAACTACGGCACCGCGATCGGACTTGAATATTTCTCCCAGAAAAATCCTGGTGTCATTCGAATCGACGATGCCTCGTCCAAAGTCGTGAATTTGTATGAAACGGCGGAGTTCACGGCCTTTTTGAAACAAATGCGTGAGTGGTACAGCAAAGGGATTATCCGCAAAGACGCGGCGACGATTAAAGACACGAACTCGGATGAATTGGCAGGCAAATATGTGTCTTCTACATTTACCGTTATCAATCCAGATACAGCTGCGAACCAAGCTCAAAGATTCGGCGGTGGAGATGCAGCCAACGTAGCAGCTATAGAGTTCTCTAAGCCCTATATGAGCACAGGATCTATTATCGCAACCATGACAGCGATTTCCCGAACGTCCAAAGATCCAGCAAGAGCGATGATGTTCTACAACCTGATGTATGCCGATCCGGAGCTGTTTAATTTGATGAGCTACGGTATTGAAGGCAAGCATTATACGAAGGTTTCGGATGGTTTGATCAAAAAAGTCGACAATGCCGGTTATTGGATGGACTCTGGTTGGGAATACGGCAACATGTTCAATTCGTTCCGCACTAGCGCGACTCAGCCGAAATGGTATCCAGCAGGCCCTGATAAGAACGCCGCAGCTGTTCCGTCCAAATTGTTAGGCTTCTCGTTCGATCCAAGCAACGTGAAAAGCGAATTGGCGCAAACCGCCTCGGTCGTGGACGAATTCTATGCCGGACTGATCACAGGTATTGCCGATCCGGATACCACCTTGCCAACGATGAATGCGAAGTTGAAAAAGGCGGGCTTGGACAATATTCTTGCAGAAATGCAGAAACAAATTGATGCTTGGAAAGCATCCAAATAAAGATCAATAGCCGCTTTTCTTCTTTTTAGAAAGTTGAAAGCGGCTTTTTGTCTAACGATTTCCAAAATGTATTAACAAACATGAGGAGGTTTTAGTAATGAGAAAAGCATGGGCTGCTAGTTTGGCTATTATCGTAGCGAGCGTATCGGTCATAACAACGGTTGGGGTACCCTCGGCGAGCGCAGATACGATTACAGCTAATCATGCACAACGAATCGTAAGCGCATACAAAGGGACATGGACTTCGCCGCAGGCGGATAGCAATTTCGGCAATACGACCAACGCTCCATTGCTGGGCAACGGAGATGTTGGCGCCGTTATGGTTGGAAACATTGATGCGATGACGATCGTGCTCGGCAAAAATGAGTTTTTCTCCGTTGCGGAGCGTCAATTGAAATCGATGGCCAGATTGGGCATCGCCGTTTCTGGCATGACGGGCTCGTCGTACCTGACGGAGCAGAAGCTAGCCAGCGCGCAAGTGGACGGCACGTTTACACTCTCGAGCAATACCATCAACACGTCGAGCTGGGTGCAGGCGACAGACACGACGAACAATCTGTTTATGACGAAGTTTACGTACACGGGAAGCGGTTCGAAGAACGCCACGATCTCTCTCGCCCCAGCCAATCAGAATACATTCACGAGCTCGATCGGTTCATCAGGGGATATTCTGTACCGTGATGTCCGGGCGGACAGTGCCGATACCGTTAATGGCATAACGACGATCAAAGCCCGCATTGCAACGCGAGTTATCGGTACGACGGGAACGATCAGCAATAACCAGCTTCAGTTCACTTTAACACCCGGCAGCACGTACACACTCGTCACGAGTATCATGAGCAATAAAGATTCAGCCAATTATCAGGCGCTTGCGCTAAGCAATATCAGCTCCAAAACCCAAGCCGATATAGACTCACTTAAAGCAGCGCATCAATCGTGGTGGGATGCCTTCTATACGAAATCTTTCATCGAAATCCCGAACAAAACGATCGAGAAGTCCTTCTACGGCTCGCTCTATTTGCTCGGAAGCAGCTCTAGAACAGGTGAAGCGCCTCCAGGGTTGTGGGGGGCTTGGATAGCCCGCAATTCGGATTGGGGCGGCGATTACCATCTGAACTACAACACAGAGGCGCCATTTTATTTCGCTATGCCTACGAACCATATTGAACTTGCGGGCGCGTACGACAAGCCAGTGCTTGACTGGATTCCGAAAGCGCAAACCGCGGCTGCGGGCGCTGGATTTACTGGGGTTTACTACCCCGTAGGCATAGGTCCTTTCACGATGGACACAGACGGAAATTACCATAACCAAAAAACGAATGCCGTCTTCGGAGCGACGGTCATGCTCGACCACTACTATGCGACGGCTGACTCGGCCTATGCGAATTCGATTTATGCCTATCTGAAAGAGGCGGCGAAGTTCTGGCAGAACTATTTGACATGGGACGGTTCGCGATATGTCATTACCAACGATGCCCAGCATGAAGGTGATGTCTATCCTCAAACCAATGGGGTCATGTCGCTCGGTTTGGTTCGTTATGTGCTTCAAGGCTGCATAGACATCAGTACGGCTCTCGGTCAGGATACGACGCTCCGATCGACATGGCAGAACATCCTGAACAATCTTAGTGCATTTCCAACGCAGACGAGAAACAGTCAGACCGTATTCCGCTATACGGAAGTCGGGCGGGACTGGAGCACGGATAATGCGATTGGCATCCAACACATCTATCCTGGCCGCCAGATCGGCCTATCAAGCAGCGCATCGCTCATCCAAACAGCCAAAAACATGATCGGCCAGATGGCCCGCTGGACAGACGGCAATGGCACCAACACATTTTATCCGGCAGCAGCGAGAGTTGGTTATGATCCAGCGACGATTCTGAGTCAGCTTTCATCGTTCGTCAGCAGCGCAAGCTACGCTAATATGCATATTAAAACCGGTGGTGGCGGCATCGAGAATTTCAACGTTGTGCCGGCAACCCTAGCCGAAATGATGCTGCAATCGTTCCAGAACAAAATCAGAGTGTTCGCGAACTGGCCGACGGGTACCGACGCGAAATATGGGGACCTGCGCGCAGACGGTGCGTTTCTCATTTCGAGCAGCAGGAAGAACAATCAAGTTGAATATGTCCGCATCATCAGCGAAAAAGGCAAAACCGCGACGCTTGCCAATCCATGGAGCGGGCAGACGGTGCGCGTTTACCGCAACGGAGTGGATAGCGGCACAATGTCGGGAACCGATTTGACGATTCCAACATCGGCTAACGAGACGATACACCTTGCGCTGGATGGGACTTCCTATGCGGCAATTCTGAACAATATGAATCAAGCGTTAGGGCAATCATCCATCGAAACGGTAACCGCAAGCAGCACGAACAGTCCAAGCGGTGAAGAGAAGGAAAAAGCTTTCGATGGCTCCCCGGCAACCAAATGGCTCATTTTCACGAATGCAGGATGGATTCAGTACCACTACACAACGGCTAAAGTCATCAATAAGTATGAGATTACGTCAGCGAATGACGTTCCGGCAAGAGATCCGAAGAATTGGACGCTGAAAGGCTCCAACGATGGAACGAACTGGACGACGCTCGACACGAGAACGAATGAAACATTCGCGAATCGGCTTCAGGTTAAGGCATATACGTTTGCGAATAATACGGCTTATGCGAATTATCGGTTAGACGTATCTGCCAATAATGGCGATGCAAACCTGCAGATCGCTGAAATCACGTTGTACGAGGGGGCGACGACTCCGTCTAATGTGGCTCTAAACAAAACAGTGACCGCAAGTGATGAGATCAATGTCACCGAGTCTGCGGCGAAAGCCATTGATGGAGGAGCAACAACCAAGTGGACGTCGCAGGCTTTGAATCTCGTGCCTGGAGACAAGTGGCTGAAGGTTGATTTGGGAACCAGCTATGCCATTCATCGCTGGGTCGTCAAGCATGCGGGCTCGAATGGGGAAGCAGCTAGCTACAATACGAAGGATTTCAAGCTGCAGAAGAGCAGCGATGGATCGAATTGGACGGACGTTGATGCCGTCACGGGGAATACCGCTGCGACAACCGATCGGACGGTAGCTTCATTCTCTAGCCGTTATGTCCGGTTATACATCACGACAACGGTCCAAAGCGATGCCGGGTATGCACAAACTCCCGGTGATCGCAGCAACGCCCGCATTTACGAGTTCGAAGTATACGGAAATTAACGGCAGCGCCGTTGGCGTTCATCCCAGCACTTGGGGATGGACGTCTTTTTTCTCCTGTAGTGAAGCGGCCATTGAGCCTGCCGAAAAGGCAGGCTCAACGCGCGAAGCAGACAGCATCCTCGCTAATATCCTTCGTCCAATTGCCATAGCTATTGGAACGGGTGCCTCATTTAGATATATAATGAGAATGGTACGAAGCTAACGGAAAGTCGCGGAATGCAGCGGCTTTTTTGATGTCCAGAAATGGGGGAAGTATCATTCTTGAGTTTTCATTAGATTTTTCGTTGGATCGAAAGCCATTATTTTATCAAATTTATGACTATTTCAAACAAGGCATACTGAATGAGCAATTACCATATGGTACTTTTTTTCCCTCCATTAGAAGCTGCGCTCAATCGCTTAAAGTAAGCAAAAATACAGTCGAGAGCGCTTATCAACTTTTGGTTTCAGAAGGATACATCAGCAACATTCCCAAAAAGGGATATAAAATTGTTCATCTTGTTAAAAAATCGGGGAGCAACTCCTCCCCGATTTGGGGTGGCGATTATACCGATGAAGTACGTATCGACTTTCGTTATGGCAATATTGAACTTTCTTCATTTCCACTGAATCAGTGGAATAAAGCGCGCAACCAAATTATAGGGCACTATCAAAGAAATTATGAAGTAGAAGGTGACTCGCAGGGAGAGTACGCATTAAGGAAAGAATTATCAAGATTGCTTTTTGAAGCAAGGGGAGTCATTTCCGCATCCGAGCAAATCATAATAGGTGCTACTCCTCAACAGCTTGTATCGCTGCTATGCCAGCTAATGGATACGAGAGATTATGTAATAGGAGTTGAGGACCCCGGGTACGACGGTGCCAGAAACACATTTATTAACCTTGGCTTTCGTGTGCATGCGATTCCTTTGATGACGGACGGCATTTCGATAGATGAGCTTGAAAAGAGTCCTGCCAATGTGATTTATGTTAGTCCTTCCCAGCAGTTTCTTAATAAGTTGACGATGCCTCAGGACAAAAGACAACAGTTGGTGCAGTGGGTTAATTCCAGAAAATATGTTTTTGAGGATGACTATGAGTGGGAATATAAATATGAAAATGGGTTCGTGGCTTCCATTCAAAGTCTTGCCCCTGAGAAAGTCATTTATATTGGCAGAATTTCAAAAACACTTTTACCAGTCACGAATATAAGCTATGCCGTACTTCCTTATGAAGTATTGTCCTTATTTCATTCAAGAGTAACCGAATATGATCAACCTGTGTCGAGACTCGATCAATTAACCTTTGCCCAATATGTATCAAATGGTTATTGGTACAAGCATTTGCAGAAAGTGCGGAAACAATATGAAGAGAAGTCTAAAGCTTTTTTCGAAGCCATATCCCAGAATAGTCAGTATTTTGTGGAAGTTGAAGCCAAAGATACGGGTTTACATGCATTCGTTACAGTAAAGTCCAGTAAATCAGAATCTGAATTAATCAAGTTGGGCAAGATGAATGGCGTACAAGTGTATGGGACATCTAGGTATAGGTTTCATATGACAGGGAAGTACCCGACAGTCCTGCTTGGATACGGGTCATTAAGCTGCAAGGAGATACATCTTGGCATAAAGCTGTTAACCGAAGCATGGTTTGAGCCTGTTTGACCCTCTTTAACGAGCTTTAACCCTCTTGTCCTATTGACTTTGTTCGTTCTGTCCCTTTAACTAGGATGAAGTTCTATTTACTATTGATTACATCAATGTAATTGGGGTGGATGATGAATGAACTTTATTTTTGATATGGATGGAACGATTTGTTTTAAAGGGCAGCCAATTTCCAAAAGGATTTTAGATTATTTATGGCAGCTGCAACAATTAGGTCACTTTATCGGGTTTGCTTCGGCAAGGCCTTATCGGGACATGCTGCCCATTTTGGATGACCGCTTTTATCATCATCTTTTGATCGGCGCCAATGGAGCTATGGCTTTTAATGAGGGAAAACCTCTTTACTATAATCCGATTCCATCTCAGTTAGCGAATGAAATTATTAAGCTCCTAGATGACTATCAGGCTGATTTTCTCGTTGATGATACATTGAACTATGCGATTAGAACAGAGAAACAGCATCCTCTCCTCATGAGTCTAGATCAAAATAATGTGGCTAAACGCGTTGAATTGGATCAAATTGAGTCTTTTATAAAAATTGTCGTTCTGTCGTGCAGTAAATTCGAGGAATTGTCGCAAAAAATATCACAGCTCGATGTCACTATTCACTATCATTCCGCTGAAGGCATCCTAGATATTACAAATAAAAATGTTAATAAAATGACGGGATTGAAGCAAACGGGTCTTCAACTAGAATCTTTTATATGCATGGGCAATGATATGAATGATCTTCCTTTGTTTCAACAGGCTCAACATTCCGTATTAATCGGCACATACGAACCTCTACGATTGATAGCTAATCATCAAATCTTGATGGATGACAAAGTAGAGCATAATATTATATCTAAGCTAGAGGAACTAAGACAGAGGAGAGATACATATGAATTCATTTGTGGAGAATAGACATGCATCGTTGCGAGAAGCTGAAAGGAAGGCGGCTGAACTTTTCCAAGCGATCGAAGATAAGAACATATTAAGGAGCGGTACAACCGAAAAGCAGATTAATCGGGATATCTATGATTTGGCGTTCCAAATGTTTGGGATTAAGAAATACTGGCATAAACGTATTGTCCGAGCGGGCAAAAACACGTTGCATCCGTATAAAGAAAATCCTCCTGATTTGACCGTCCTTGAGGATGATATTGTATTTCTTGACTTCGGTCCGATTTTTGAAGATTGGGAGGCTGATTTCGGCCGGACATACGTGCTTGGACAAGATCCGAATAAGACCAAACTACGTCATGATATTGCGCAGGCTTGGGCAGAAGGAAAAACCTATTTTCAATCTAAACCTAATGTGACAGGTAGTGAATTATTCGCCTTTGTTAGTGATCTTGCCCACCAATATGGTTGGGAATTCGGAGGACCACACGCTGGTCATCTCATAGGTGAATTCCCTCACGAAGAAATCCAGGGAGAAGAAGTTGAGAACTATATTCATCCCGACAATCATATTGCCATGAGAGAACCTGACAAAAACGGTCATCCGCGAGATTGGATTTTGGAAATTCATTTTGTTGATCGAGAATTGGAAATTGGCGGGTTTATCGAACAATTATTAACGGTTGATTAATCTAGCTGAGCGATGAAAGCATCGTCCGATTGTGGGGAGGACTCCCTTCTTTCGGCACGATGCTTTTTTTACTCTAACACTTTCAGATCCAATCCATGGTTTATGACGATCGTCACTTATCATATGATGGCCTTTTCTAATATAGTTACTTCGGTAAATAGTTCGAGAAGGAGTGGGAAGATTGCATAACGAAATAGAGATCAAGCAGTATAGTGTTAGCAAAATATTGGGTTTATGGGCTTTGGTCACGCTGCCGATGTTCCTTATTCGATTCGCACTGATGCCGGTTCTGGTACCAATCGTCCGTATACATCCGGGTATTCTCTATTGGATGCTTATGATTGTCGGCATGATCTGGCAGTTTGTACTATCAGTCATCCTTTTGAAAAGGGAACTTGGCCATTTAAGCTGGGCGAAGCTGAAAAAAAGACTCTGGCTGAACCATCCGGTTCATCCGAAAACGTTTAAGGTCTACAAACTCGCTTATTCATTCACGATTCCGATCATTCTGTACGCCTTTTTCTTTGAAAGCTCAGGTTTATTCGCGTTTATGGGAGAAACGATGAACCGGCTTTTCCCTTTCATGGCTCCTGCGGATTATGCCCAGATACAAAATTTGGTGAGCCCTGAATTTGTAGGTGACTGGTATTTGCTCGGAATTGCACTTGTCAGTTGTTTGTTTAACTATTTACTCGGAGAAGAATTATTTTTCAGAGGCATTCTGCTGCCTAAGATGAAGGGAGCTTTTGGAAAATGGGATTGGGCCATGAACGGTGTTTTGTTTGCTGCCTATCACCTGCATAAAATGTCGGATATCCCATTGCTTCTCGTCGGATCGATTTTTTACGGCTTTTTGAATGCGAAATATCGCAGCTTTTGGCCGTCGGTTATCATTCATGGGGTGGAAGCCATTCCCTTACTTATAGCCGTTACTGCGGTCATTTTAGGATTTCTGTGAAGTGTTCCATGCAAAGGGATGTGTGATTCATGAGTTTTTCAACCGTTCATACTCTAAGCAATACGAAAGTAGCGAGATTATTTTTCTATGGACTGGCATGCGCTTACGTGGTCCTGCTGTTGCTTTACTTTGTTGTATCTCAGTATAAAGGCTTTATGGTTGTTATGATCCTGATCGGACTGTATCTCTTAAGGCACTCGAAACGTGTGTTGAATCATCCCAAGTATCATCCGATTGCAGCCATATCCCCGATTGTCGAAATCGTTCTCCTCTTTTTTTTATTCCTGCGAAGCGGAACAGAAATTGAGAGTATCGTATTTGTTCTCTTTAGTGCGGATCTTCTCTTGCAGTACAAGTCGTGGTACGCCTTTCCCTTTGCCTATGGTGGATATTTAGCCTACATTTTTTTGTGGTCAGCAGGTGGAGAAAATGTATGGTGGAATATGTTCCATATTTTGAGCTATTCGTTTTTGGTAATCCCCATCTGGAGCACTAAGCTGCTGCTCAATCAAAGGGATATTACCCTTCGATTGAACGAATCTTTGATCCAAGAGGCTAGAACGAGAGAAGAGATGGCAGCATTAAAAGAGAGAACGCGGATTGCGGAAGAAGTTCATGATACGGTGGGACACACGTTAACTACAGCGATCGTCGCCCTTGAAGGAGCCCAACTGCTCTTCGATAGAAAACCGGAGGAATCTCTGCGGAAGATCCGCATCGCTCGCGAGCAGCTGAAGCAAGGACTTGGCAACATCCGTCAAGTTGTCAAAACATTAAAAGCAAAGGACGGGACTGTTGGCGACTTGGGGCTTAGGGAAGGCATACAGAAGATCATGAACGATACGGAGAAGCAGACGGGCGTTCAATTTATTTTGCAGTACGAGGCGGTCACCCCTCTCATCTCTCTTCAGGAGTATGTCATGATCAACTTCATCAAGGAATCGATCACCAATGCGCTCAAACATGGCAAAGCAAGTGCCATTGAGATCTCTGTCTTTGAGCAGCAAGATACGATTCATATTAAGGTAAAGGACAATGGAAGCGGCAGCGATTCATTCCTCTATGGGTTTGGTTTGAAATCGATGGAAGAAAGAATCGAGGCCATCGGCGGTCAATTGCATGTGCAAAGTGAACCGATGAAGGGATTTGCACTCCATGTCCAGATGCCTGTTGCAAAGGGGAACGGTTAATGGATAGCGCTCGCAAAATCAGAGTCATGCTTGTGGATGATCAGAAAATTATGCTGGAAGGTCTGGAAACTTTGCTTTCGATAAAAGCGGAGATAGAGATCGTTGGGACGGCTCAAACCGGTGAAGAAGCGCTTGAACGGCTTCACTCGGTTGTCCCGGATATCATCCTGATGGACATCCGCATGCCAGGTATGGGAGGCGTAAAGGCAACCGAAGCCATTAAGGAGCTCTACCCGCATGTGACCATACTCATCTTAACGACCTTTGATGATGATGCGTATATCATAGAGGCTTTATGCAGCGGAGCTTCCGGTTATTTGCTTAAAGACATCGATGGAGAGAAGCTTGTTCAATCCATTGATGAAGCACTTTCCGGTAATTTGCTGCTTACTGGCAAAGTGGCACAAAAGCTTGCTCGCAATATCCGCAATAAGAACAGCGAGTTTGAAAAGGCAGGCAAGGAACTTGAGCTAACGCCAAGAGAGCTTGACCTAGCAAGGCTGCTTATAGAGGGATACAACTCAAAGGAAATTGCCGAACAATTATTTTTGACTCAGGGAACGGTAAAGAACTATTTAAGTGATATTTATGCGAAGATCGGTACCAATGACCGGGCTAAGGCGCTCTTGTTATTAAAAAAATATTTATCAACATGAGAGCAGCGATACACAGCATGCCCTCCGAGAAGGCTGCCGACATCAAAGAGTCGGCGGTCTTTTGACGGTTTTTATTAAATGGACATGCTATGCTAATATAGAGGATCAGCGACAGCAGGATATACGCTGGATAGACAGAGAATCAGGAGGACTTGATATGTTCGGAGGAACCATTCTCCTTGTTGACGATGAGAAGGAAATTGTCGATCTTCTGGAGATTTATTTGAAAAATGAAGGATTTACTTTATTAAAAGCAAGCAATGGCGTTGAGGCTCTGGAGTTGTTGAAAACCAACCATGTCGATTTAATTATTTTGGATGTCATGATGCCCCATATGGATGGTATTGAGGCTTGTATGAAAATCAGGGAAGAGAAGCATATGCCCATCATTATGCTCTCAGCCAAGAGCCAGGAGATGGACAAAATTACGGGCCTCAGCATCGGGGCGGATGATTATGTTGCCAAACCGTTCAGCCCGCTTGAGATCATGGCACGGGTTAAATCCCAACTTCGAAGATACAGACAGCTTAATGCTTCAACGATAAAAAATGAGAATGAAATTGTCATTGACGACCTTGTCATCAATATGGCAACACACAAAGTAAGTATTGATCAAGTTGATGCTAGGCTGACGCCGCGGGAATTCGCTATCTTGCAGGTGTTGGCCAGAAACCGCGGGATTGTGCTAAGCATGGAGAAAATCTACGAGACTGTTTGGAACGAGCCCTTCTGGGAATCTAATAATACCGTCATGGTTCATATCCGGAAAATTCGCGAAAAAATCGAAAAAGAACCAAGCAGCCCTCAATACATTAAAACCGTGTGGGGAATTGGGTATACCATTGAGTAGTAGCGCCAGACAAGGTAGAGGAGGCTGCAAATGAGAAATAAATTTATACAAACTTTGCGCTGGAAGTTTATATTTGTTTTTTTGCTCAGCATTGTACTTACGTTAGCAGCGGTGTTTTTAAGCTATCAAGTGCTTCAAAAGTTGATCTATGTCAAGCCGTTTAGAGATCCTATTAGATGGGTGGTCAATCATATAGGTTCTACACCCGTTGCGGTTGTTATCGGCGGCCTTTTATTCCTATTTTTTTTCTTTTTATTTAGCCAAAAAATCATTGGTTATCTCGAGGAAATTACGTTGGGTGTTCAAGAAATCGCCAAAGGAAACCTCGAGTATGAAATTGTCGCAAAGTCTTCAGACGAACTGGGCGTTGTGGTCGAAAACATTAATCAGATGACGCGAAAACTGCGAAATTCGATTGAAGAGGAAAGAATTGCCGAGCGAACCAAAAATGAATTAATTACCGGTGTTTCTCACGATCTGCGAACCCCGCTTACCTCGATTCTCGGCTATTTGGAGTTAATTGAATCTGACCGCTATAAGGACGAAGTAGAACTTCGGTATTATACGAATATAGCCTACGAAAAAACGAAAAACTTAAAGAAATTAATTGATTCCCTATTTGAATACACCTCCATACATGGAAATGGTCCTGATCTTAAGACGAACAAAATCAATATTAACGGTTTCTTAAAACAACTTGCGGAAGAATTCATCCCCACGCTAACCAAAGCGGGAATGTCGTATCGCATGGTATCGGATGATGAACTCGTTTACGTCCAAGCGGATGGCAATCAATTGGTGCGTGCTTATGAAAATTTAATTTCCAATGCCATCCGTTATGGCAAAGAAGGTAAGTTCGTGGATATTCAGATCAAGAAAAGCAATGAGGAAGCCATCGTAGAAATTATCAATTATGGAGAAGCAATCCCTGAGATGGATTTGCCCTACATCTTCGAAAGATTTTATCGCGCTGAGAAATCAAGATCGTCAGAAACAGGAGGCACCGGCTTAGGATTAGCTATCGCAAAAGGCATCATTGAAGTGCACGGTGGGCAAATATCGGCACACAGCAATAAAAGCAGGACCGTTTTCGAGACAAGAATTCCCTTGATTCCAGCAAATGCTTAATAATTATTAAGAATTACTTAAGCGGTTCATAAGTGGCTGCAAAAGACACCTTAAGATTTGGCTTGTATACTCTTGTTTGTACGAGGTATTCAAAAAATGAAATCGAGGTGCAAGTATGTCACGCAAAGTATTTATAGGGATAGCGATAGTGATCTTATTGGGTATCGGAGGGAGCTGGATATATAACAAAGGAATGAAAGGTAAAGACCAGTCGCTCCAACAGGTCAAACCGGTTACAGCGATGCCGCAGCGCCAAGAACTTAAGAAGGTAGTATCTGTAGCCAAGCTTAAGGACAGTTATGACGTTGTTGTCGTTGGAACAGATCCAGAAGGCATAAGTGCTGCTGTCTCCGCCGCGCGCAATGGACTCCAAACCTTATTGATAGACAGCAGAAACCGTGAAATACTTGGAGGCTTGATGACCGTAGGCTGGCTGAACAGCATTGATATGAACTGGGTTAAACCAGACACGAGTTTACTAGGCAAGGAACAGGCGTACTTAAATCAAGGAATATTTGCAGAGTGGTACAAAAAAATAGAAGGCCATTCGTTTGATATCCAAACAGCCGCTAATAGCTTTTATAGGCTTGTAAGCTCAGAGGAGAACATTGATATCTCCATGGACTCAAAAGCAATTGAGCCTATTATTAAAAAAGATGATAAATCCACTGTTGTGGAAGGAATAAAAGTGACATCGAAGGACGGCACCCAGCATAGCGTAGCAGCCAAATCTGTCATTGATGCTACGCAGGATGGTGACATCGCGGCAGCGGCTGGCGTCGGATTCACAATAGGGCGCGAAGACTTGGGAGATGTCAAATCTTCCATGGCAGTAACGGCTGTTTTTCGTTTGAAAAATATCGATGCCAAAGCATGGGAGCTGATCTCCAAACGACTTAACGGGGATGGGAACGACGGCACTGGAACGGACAACATGTCGGCATGGGGATACGGTACGGAAATGAAAAGCTACGTCCCGCTTAACAAGGAACGCGCCATGATGCGTGGGCTGAACATAGGCAGGCAAAATGATGATACGGTTTTGATTAACGCGCTGCATATTTTCGGAATTGATGGATTAAACCCAGCTGCGCAGAAGGAAGCCCTGCAAATTGCCAAAGAGGAAATTCCTAATGTCGTTAAGTATCTGCAAACATTTCCTGAATTCAAGAATGCCGAGCTGGATGGCATAGCTTCCGAGCTATATGTTCGAGAAACCCGGCATATGAAGGGCTTATACCGCTTAAGCATTCTTGACTTATTGGAAAATCGCGATCAGTGGGACAGGATTGCCTTTGGTTCTTACCCTGCGGATATCCAGAAGACTTCACCAGCAGATAATGGCGCAATTCCGGTTGATCCTTGGCGTTATGCCGTTCCGTTCCGCAGCATTGTTCCGCAAGCCGTGGATGGATTGCTTGTAGTGGGGCGTTCAGCCAGTTATGATACGCTAGCACATGGAAGTGCCCGCGTCATCCCGACTGGAATGGCCGAAGGCCAAGCGGCAGGCGTTGCCGTTAAACTTGCTAAGGACAACAATGTTACCTTCCGCCAACTAGCCGAATCGAAGCCGTTAATTGAAGAGATGCAAAAACAGATGAATAATCAAGGAATGGATATAAAGCCTTATACGTTGAAACAGCCGTCTTTTATGACGCATAAAGATTATCCAGGACTTAAAGCAGCCGTTTATATGGGACTTGCCTACGGATCATATGGCAATTCAGCATTTGATTTAGATAAGGCCTCTAATGTTCAGCGGATGGTGAACCAGCTGAGCAATATCAAGCGTATGTATGCTTCTCATTTTACCGGTAATCCTTCCGAAGCATTGAAAGGTGTAGAAGAACCGGCAAAAAAACCATTAAGTTTGCAGCAAGCGAGCTTTACAATAGTAAAAGCGATTGGTTTAGACGCAACGACGATCGAGGAAGCCCCCGCGGTACTTCAGGCGAAAGGGATCATTAGCAAAGCCAGCGTTGATCTCATTACCGATAAGCAGAAGTTAACTAATGGAGATGCTTATATGCTGCTCAAAGATGCAGTAGGCAGTCTAGCTGGGAAGCAGTTCTAACTTTGAATCGTTGGGCTTTAGAACAAATAATGCAAATAACGGCCTATGCAGGTATCAAAGCTGCGATTTGGAAACGAGTGGGCAAATTTCCAGTTGACACAAAAGTAGTTAGGTGCCATACTATGCGTATGAACAAAGATAATCAAGTATTAAATGACGTTGATGCTATTCCTTCGCTTGTACAATCCAAGAGGCAGATTGATCGCTATAACCTAGACATCGACGCACAGGCGATACTCGTCGCATCTAGGCTAATGGCAGCGGGAGCCAAGCTTGGACATGCTTCGGAAATTCATTTCTCCAGATTCGGTTTATCAACAGGGCGCTATCGATTACTAGCTGATCTTGAAGACAATGAAGGGGAGGAGCTGCCTTCGCAATTAGCGGAGCATCTAGGTGTTACACGTGCGACAGTGACTGGTCTTATCGACATTCTTGAGCGAGATGGCCTAGTGTCCCGGCGTTCAAGCTCAGTGGATGGTCGTCAGCGATCGGTCGTTTTGACCGAGGAAGGTGCGAAGAAGCTCCGTGAAATGGCTCCTGAGCATTTCGCTCGGCTGGAAGCAATGGTGGGTTTACTCAATATCGAGGAACGCAGCTTATTTCTCGACCTGCTAGGCCGAGTCACACAAGGCATCTCAGCACTTACGGACGAATCAGTCGAAGTAAAGGAAAACTTCAGTAATGAGTAAAACGGGCTAGTGATACTAGCCCATTTTCACTCTTATATAGTTAGGCTCCTAATTACATGCCGAAAAAATAGCTGCTGAAATTTAAAAAAGGAAGGGAGTAACGACATGAGCAAGATGAAATACCAGAATCAGACAAAAGGTATTTATGACATCAAGACTGCTGGATCCAAGAGAAAGAATTTTATACTGTGGCGAGAAGTTGCAATGGCTTATATTGCTCCTGCTGTTATGGCAGGTATCGGGGGACTGGTCACTGCCGACAGGAGTCTTCAGATAGGGGCATTGACCACAATTGGCGTAACATCGGCGTTGGTGGCTTGGATGCTGGGTCTGTGGCTGCGAAGTCGAGGAGTCCGTAAACGGTGGGTCACCGGTCCACATCGTTTGGTTGTGGTCGGGATGTTCGGGTTGGCAGGGATAGCGTTTGGCCTGTTCGCCGCATGGGTGACAGCTGATTTGCTGGGAATTATGATTCCAATGGATCAATTGGCCTGGGTCGATCGGGTCTGGATCGATTTCCCGTTATCTGGCTTTATAGCAAGCACGATAGTGACATGGCGGTGGCGTGATGCTATCGCAACAAATTACTCATTCAAAGGAGAAGAGACAAAATGATAACGATTATTGGAGCAACAGGTACGATAGGAAGTAGGCTTGTGGAACGTTTGGTTGATCTTGGTGTACCCGCCCGGGCGCTGAGCAGAGAAGCTGAGAAGCTGCGTAATCGATTCGGGGAAAAAGGCCGCTCGACTATCGAAGTGGCATCGGCTGATGCTGCTGATCCTGAATCGCTGCGCCGTGCGTTCGCAGGAGCTAGCCAACTCTTCCTGGCCATGTCCAACAGCCCAAGACAAATCGAATTGGAGACTTCGATCATTAACATCGCCGTCGAAGCAGGGATCGAACATATCGTCAAGATATCCAGTCCTGCCTTTGAACAAAAATCTCCAGTGGCGGTGGCGGGCTGGCATCACGAAATCGAGAAAACCTTGGGCGAGTCTGGCATCACCTATACAGTATTGCGTCCTTATGCGTTCATGCAAAACTTGCTGCGCCTTGCACCAACAGTCTCAGCACAAAATGCTTTCTTCGGCGCCATGGGAGATTCACCATGTAATTTCATTGACTGCCGGGATATCGCAGATGTTGCCGCAGAGGTTCTAACTAATCGCAAAGCATCGGGTCAAATATATACGCTCACCGGTTCGGAAATTTTCAGCTATCCTCAGATCGCGGATAAACTATCTGCGCTGCTCGAGCGTCCGATACGTTACATCGATATGGACCCTCAAGTACTGCTCGGCAATTTAATCGAGCACGGGCATATGCCTCCTTGGCTCGCGAACCATGTTGTGGAAATTCAGACCATGTCTACGTTGGTGCCGGAAAGTCCTACGGACACTGTAAAGAGCTTGCTCGGTAGAGAGCCCCGCACGCTAGACGCTTTTCTGCATGAGTATGCAGCTAATTTCAAGTAGGCAGCGAACGGCGACTTAAAGCCGCCTCTTATCGTCTTGGGTGTAAGAACCGAGCAACCCTGACTTGTATCCTTGGGCGACCGCACCAATGCGTGTTTTGACGCCGAGCTTCTGATTGATCGACGTGAGATGGTATTCGACCGTTCGCTGACTGATAACCAGCCGCAGGGCGATCTCTTTGTTGGTCAACTCCATGGCGACCAGTTCCAACACCTCTCGCTCTTTCGGGGTAAGCTGGTCAGGCGGTCGGGCCATCATTTTTTCGGAAACGAGTGCATAGCCCATCACGCTTTGTTTAATAGCGTTAATAATCTGCGCGTAGGTGCTTTGCTTGGATAAATAGGCATGCGCCCCGATTTCATAGGCTTTGGCATAAAACTCGTCATACGTATAGCCGGACAGCAGAATGATTTTCAGCGAATGGCCGAAGCGCTCTTTCAGCATTTTACCCAGCTCGAATCCGTTCAAATACGGCATCGAGATGTCCATGACGAGCACGTCCGGCCGGCAGTCGCCAATTTTCTCCAGCAGCTCGCGAGGATCGCCGAACGTTTGCGGGACCTCGATGTCCGGTTCCTTTTCGAGCCGGTTTTTCAACCCTTCAAGCACAAGGGGATGGTCGTCGAGCAGTACGACTCTTATGTGGTCAGGCATGGGCATGCGCCTCCGTTCCGAATGGCAGTTTGATCGTGACGACCGTTCCGTTTCCCGGGGAGGAGTCGACATCCGTATCCCCGCCGAGGTGACGAATTTGGCTGTGTACAGACAGCAGGCCGAATCTTCTTTCCCCTTCAGAAGAAGGATACAAAACCGACGCGATGTCGAATCCTTTGCCGTTATCGGTCATTTGACAGTAGATTATTTGCTGGTCCATCCATAATCGGATTGTTATGTCGGTCGCTTCGGAATGCTTGAAGGCGTTATGAACGATTTCGCGTATGGCCCGGAACAAATTCGTTTTGATCAGCTCGTTTGCCGGTTCTCCAGGAGGGAGCCCGTAAGCGAGTTCTATTCGGATATCTCCTTTTTCCCGCATCGTTCGCATGAGCCAGTGCAGTGCCTCTTTCAAATCGCCTTTGTCGATAATATGCGGGTACAAATCGTCGCATAGCGTTCGAATATCGCGCTGCGAGTCGTAGACGCATTTCAGCCACACGGCGATTTGCTCTTTGTCCGCTATCCCCGTATCGTGCAGCTCCTCCAGGTCCCGCGACAAAAAGATCAAATTTTGCAGCAAATGATCATGCAAATAGTACGTGGTGCGAATGCGTTCGGACTGCTGCGCCTCGAGCAGGATTCGGTTGTACGGGATCATGTCGCTCTGTGCATGCGGCTTGTTCCCATTCTCCGCCAGCTGTTTATACAGCTGAAGCTTTTGTCGTTCCAGCCATTCCACGTGCCGCTGGGATTTCCGCCGAAAGCGCTGCAAGCATTTCTGATAAACGAAAGTTAGCAGGGCGAACAGCACAAAAAGCAGATAGAGCCCAACCGCTGGTCCTTTGGCAGCAAGAGTGAACAACGCGAACGAACTACCCAAATAAATGCCGTGAATGAGCAGCCGCGGAAAATAAAGCTGGATATCGAGCATGCTCCTGTCGATGAGCAGGTAAGTGAGCGCGCCGGAAAATGGAATAAGGCCGATGAGCGTATATGTGATGAGGACGATAGGTTCGTCCCCGAGGAGTATCGGAATGGCGTATAGAAACGTGTAAGGCAGCAGGCTTAAGAACAGCCCGGCGAACAAGACGAGCAGCTGGTTTTGCTCCGGCCGGCCGAACGTTTTCCAGTAAGCGAAGGTGATCCCGGCCAGCAGCAGAAGCGTGCCGACAACCGTCAAATTGAGTATGTCCACGACCCAATAGTACACATCTTGACCGGCCGCGATAAAGTAAACGAGCGATAGCGAGAGGACGATCGAATAAACCAGATAGCCTGTAAGCAGTTTCTTGAACCGGGTATGGACCGTTCGGAACACCAACAGCAAATAAAAAGAAAGAAGCAGGTGCGGCAGCCAAATCGAGCATAAAATGATGATCAGTTCGGACACCGTTTTCTCGTCGGAAAACTGACTCAGCACGCATAGCGCCATCAACCCGTTCAGCATGTAAAACTGGCGGATAATGCGTGACTCCGGCTTCGTCCGAACGGCAAAGACGCCTATGCCGAGCAGCGTCAATTCCAAGACGGCCGAGATGATCATCTGGACGATGTCGCTCGGACCGGGAGCGCTTCGGAACTCTCGATGGGTTCCGTCCTGCTTCTCCACGGCGATATAACTCGCTCTGGTCAAGATGGCCCCGGAAACGGTCTTGACCAGCTTCGGTTGGGGACTGCCGTCCATGGCTGCGATCTTGTCGCCTGGCTGAATATCCCAAACCGCCGCTTTGCCGCTTTCGTCGATCGACTCGACAGGCCATCCGGCGCCGGACGATTGCCCAAGCTCGATGCCGAGGTAGGGCGCATTGAAAGAAACGATATGTATATAAACGGCAAGCATGAGGTAACAAACGAAGGATGCGGCAATCCATCGGCCGTTTTTTTGTTTTGGCTGCAAACGTTTCAGTCCGTTCATTGTATGCGATCACCCGTTTCAAGTATAACATGCATGCCGTAAGAATAGAGCAAACCTCGCCGTCAAAGGGAGGTTTGCCCCTAAGTGCGTTTACGGAAAACGATAAAACATCGCAGCGGCTTCTTTGCGCAGCATCGGCTGCTTCGAGTGATAGTCGACCGCGCCGGTTGCGTCCGCAACGACCTCCGGGCCGAAGTAGCCTCTGGCGACGACGGTTTGCACGCCTTCGAGTGCCCAGGCGTCGGTATCGCCTTTCAGCGCGGCTTTCTGCGGAACGGCTCCGGCGGAGCCGAAGCCTAGCAGCAGCGCACGCGACAAGATGACGGCCGCTTCCTGACGGATGATCGGCCGATCCGGTTCGAACGCATCGCGGGTCGTGCCGTTGACGAGGCCTAACGCAAGAGCCGTCTGGATTTCGGCGGCATACGGACTTTGCGCGGCATCGGCGAACGACTCTGGTTCCGGGGACAAAGGGATATCCGATAGTTTCATCAACTGCCCGACGAATTGAGCGCGGGTGATCGGTTGATCCGGGTGAAACGCCAGGCTGTTTTCTTTCCCTAGCAAGCCCTGCTGCTGAACATAGTAGATGAATCTCGCATAGGGGTGGTTGTCAGGCACATCGGAGAATGGTTTCGGGCCTGGCAGCTTTTCCGACCAGCTGTCCGCTTTATTATAGGAAAAGTACAGCTTGCCTTCGCCGACATCCTTGAAAGCCGCTTTTCTGCCGCTTTCATCCTCGAACAGCAGTTCCTTGACTTGCTTCAAGCGATGCGTCCCGTAAGAGTCGGTGATAAGCAGTCCGCCGACCTGTGCGACTACATCGTAATGCCACATTGGAAGCCTTAAATCGCGGTAAAAGCCTTCCAGACGCCGAAGCTGATCTTTCGTCTGGCTTATGGGAGGTGCTGTTTCTTGCGGCGGATTTGGGGATCCCGGAAAATAATGATCCATGAACGATTTGAACAGCTGAGAGCGGATCGTTCTCGCTTGCTGCGCACTGTTCAATGCGATGAATAGCCCTGTTTGGCGTTCGGGCAGCAGCCACATTTGTGCTTGAAAGCCTGAAGAAACGCCGGCCTTATCGACGACGGTTTGCCCGTTCGCGTACTCCGGGAACGACGATTCGAAGCCGTAGCCAACGCCAGGAATATCGGGATGAATCGATACGTCAAGCTGCTGCATGTCCCGAATGGACTGCGCGCTCAGGATGGACGCATCTCCCAGCTTGCCGCCGTTTAGCTCAGCCCTCATGAACCGGGCCATATCAGCCCCTGTCGACATGAGGCCTCCGTCTGGCGAATTATTCGGGAACGTGGCGTACTGCGGAAGCGGCTCTCCGGCTCCGTCATGCGGGACGGCAAGCCGTTTTTGCACGTCCGGCGTAAGGATCAAATGGCTGTCGGTCATACCGAGCGGCGTGAAGATGTGATCGGCGACGATGGTATCGAACGGTTTGCCAGAGACATTTTGTACGATATAACCGAGCAGGTCGTATGCGTAGTTGTCGTAACTGAACGCTTCTCCCGGCTTTCGGATGACGGTAGGAAGGTTGTCTTTGACGAAAGTTTCCAGCGGGTAAACGTCCTGCGGATCGCCCTCGTCCGTGTCCGCCTCCGTTTGGTCGAAACCGCTCGTATGCGTCATTAGATGCTTGAGCGTCAGTGGAGCGCCCGTATTGTTCGGAATCCGGAGCCCGTTCAAATAGCCACCGATATCGCGGTCCAGATCGACTTTGTGCTGCTCGGCCAATTGCATGACGGCGGTGGCGGTAAACGTTTTGGAAAGGGAGGCCAGACGGAACAGCGTACTGCCGGGATCGACCGGTGTCTGACGCTCTGCATCTGCGTAGCCGTATCCTTTGGCTAGCAGCGTCCGATCGTCCTTGACGACGACGATAACGGCGCCCGCGAGCTTTGCTTGAATGTCCGCCCGGTTGAAGAAACTATCAATGAACGATTCCGTCTCCTTCGGATCGGAAGGTCCGCCTTGAGGCACCTTCGTCTCAGTCGCATAAACGGCTGGCGGGATGAACAAGGCTGCAATCAACAAAACTGCAATCAACAAAGCCAAAAGTGTTTTGCGGACTTTGGATGCGGGGAAAGCTGAACGAATGTACATATGGATCTCCTTTGCCTTGAGATAGATGAGGGATTTGACGCCCCATCTTTACCGTAGCACATTCTCTCAGTCGACAAATCCGTATCGCTGCGCGGTATCCGCGCCATTCGCGCATTTGTATGGCGTGATCGCGCCAATGGGCAGCATCGCTATAAGAGGAAATATCCATTCATTCGCGAATAGTTCTATATCTGTTGGTATATTTCTTGAAATTAGATGACTCATAGAAAGGAGCAGTTATAAAATGGCCGAGAGATACAGGGCGGACATTGGTCCTTGGAAAGAATATATAGGTATATTGAAAAAGTAATGATGTTATGTGAACCACATTTCCTTAGTACAGGTTCATATCATCTCTTGATGAGCCTTCTACTCTCGAGCTCTAGCTCTAGCTCTAGCTCTAGCTCTAGCTCTAGCTCTAGCTCTAGCTCTAGCTCTAGCTCTAGCTCCAGTTACTTTTTGTAAACCTGCAATTATGCATCTTTTTTGTCCTTGGAATAGCATCAAGTGTTAAATTCCTGCGTTTGTGCAGGCTTTTGAGGCTTTTTCTGGATAAGCGGATGAAAAAGATGGAAATACCTGCACAATTGCAGGCATTTCCAATTTTTAACCGAATTTGCCCGGAAATTCCTGCATTTTCGCAGGTTTTTACACTCAGATGAACTAAACTATTATTGACGGTGATGACCCTAATCATGACTTGATACCGGGTGATCTTATATGGATTGATTCGGCAGCAAAAGAGCTCAAACCTATATCAGTTGAATTTACGGGCATGACGGATTATGGCTAAAGTAAAAATTCAAACAGTCTAATAATGCAATTAAAGACCGGCCAAATTTAGGCCGGTTTTTTGATGTCAGTAATGTTCAATAAATGCTGGAACAAATTGAATAAATCAAACGTTGATATATACGAGGGGAGAGTGTAATTGATGAAGCTACTCATTTCTTTCTTAATTGCTTTATTAATGCTTACAGGATGTAACCAAACAACTCATAATCCGACAGCTAAAGAAATTCTCGTTCAAAATCCGAATGCAGATGTTTTTCAACACAAAGGAATCTTTTACACTAACGCAAGTGATATTGAATGGGTACAACAAACAGAATTAACAATTGGTGAGAAAGTCGGAGCAATTAAAAGTCAATACAAGAAGGGGCTTACTTTTGAAAATGAAATGGCGACTAAACTTCCCGTTGGAGTAGAAATTTTTGATGGTGGACGATCCATACTAATTGTTAAATTAGAAGGGAAGGAAATTAGGTATCTTGCTATGATCGAGGGTTGACACATTCAGACGCCCATGTGGCAGTCTAGGACTATATAGGAGGTCCCAGTTATTTGAATATTTGCCGGGATTATCATTTCCCTCGACGATAATCATTAACTCAGAAAAACGGGCAATATGATCAAATGATTGTTTCGGAACTCCATTCAAAACTGATACGCTGAGGATGTTCGTAAGGAGTGAGCTAGTATTAAGCTTTGATGATGCGAGGGGGGATAAAGTGATTTCGAAAGTAATTGTAAGCGATTTCAGATGAGCCACAACAACTTAAACACGGGAGGAATTAGATTGAAAAAAAATGTTGCAAAGGTAACGAATTACGTTCTATTGTTTGCTCTAGCGCTATCTATCATCGCAAGCGGAGTGGCCAGTAAGGCAGTACATGCTATCGGTCTTTCGATCACGGGCAGTGGAGGCTGGAATGAGACGGCCTTTGTAGAATGGTCACCTGTCAGTAATGCTCAAGGGTATAATGTATATGTAAAACCTGCAAGTGCAGCAGATTCTCAATATAAACAAATTGATACTCAATTAATCCGAAGATATGCTGCCTATTGGAGAGCTGATGCTGTAGGACTTGCTGCTGGAAGTTATGTAATGAAAGTTGAAGCAGCACTGTCAAATGGTTCAAAAGAAAATGCGGTTTCAAATGCGTTATCCGTAACAGCACATGACAGATCTGGCTTTGCTTTTGCAGGAAACTCACCATTTGGCACAGGTTCAGGTGCTTATAATAATGATGGAACACTTAAGAATGGCGCTCAAGTTATTTATGTAACATCTGCGAATGCTCAAACAGTAGCTCTTGATGTGAAAGTCAATAGCTCAGGCGGCGTACAAAAAGGTGTTGGTATTGGTAATATTCTAGCGCTAAGACAAAAAGGCTATGATACAACACCACTTGCAATCAGATTGATTGGAAAAGTTACGGCTGCTGACATGAGTGGACAACTGAACAGCGGTGGATTTCTTGAAGTAAAAGGGAAATCCAATTATTCGGAAATGAATATTACGTTAGAAGGTATCGGAAAAGATGCCTATGCTTATGGATGGGGAATGCTGCTTAGATACGTCGGTAATGTGGAAGTTAGAAACGTAGGTATCATGTTATTCCCTGACGATGCTCTTTCCCTTGATACAGGTAATGCCAATGTTTGGCTGCATAATAATGATATTTTTTATGGAAAAGCAGGAGGAGATGCTGACCAAGCCAAAGGTGATGGTTCAACTGACCTTAAAAAAGGATCAACTTATATTACAATCGCTTACAATCACTACTGGGATTCTGGAAAAGCTGCCCTAGTCGGCTTGAGTGAATCGTCAGAATTCTTTGTTACATTCCACCATAACTGGTTTGATCATTCTGACTCTCGTCATCCACGTATAAGAACGGGAACGATTCATGTCTATAACAACTTCTTTGACGGAGTATCCAAATATGGTGTGGGTGCTACAACAGGAAGTTCTGCCTTTGTGGAATCCAATTATTATAGACATACTAAAAATCCAATGTTGATTTCTTTACAAGGTACGGATATGCACGATGGGGAAGGTACATTCTCAGGTGAACCTGGAGGAATGATTAAAGCATACAATAATATTATTCTTGATCCTGGAAGTATTATTTATGCAAATTCCAATGCAGGAACAGCTCCAGCTAGTGCAACACAATTTGACGCATACTTAGCTTCGACTAGAAATGAAACAGTTCCAAACACATACAAAACATTATCGGGTGGAACATCTTACAATAACTTTGATACTAAAATCGATACAGGAGTTAAAGTATCAAACATCGATGCCGCAAGCACAGTTGAACAAGTTGTTACGTCAGAAGCTGGCCGCCTGAATCAGGGAGACTTTACATGGGATTTTGTTGATGCAGTTGATGACTTGTCGTCTAGCCTTAATTCAGCACTGATGACTAAAATACTAAATTACACAACTCAACTTGTAGCTGTAGGGGGGAATTCAACACCACCAACGTCAACACCGGCACCAACGTCTACACCAACAACTACGCCGGCACCAACAGCTACACCAGCACCAACGTCAACACCGGGTACATCAATTGTTCATAACTTTACCACAGATGGACAAACAAGCAGCTTCTTCACTATTGCAGGAAACCTTTCAACAAGTAAGGGAACAGTGGTCTATAATGGCTTAACACTAACGCAATGTTTGAAAATGGAGAGTTCAACCAATATTGGGTTTACCACAACAACAGCTAAAACATTAACTTTAGTGTTTAATCCAGCAAACGGACTAAAAGTCAAGATAGATGGAACAAGTTATGCAATGACTAATGGCATTGTCAGCGTATCACTTGCGCCTGGCGCACATACCCTTACAAAAGAAGATGTTACAAATCTTTATTACATGAAACTAGAAAGTTAAAAGGGACGCCGGTTCAAAATTGATTTGTTCGCCGACAAAAAAACGTGGACACTCATGAGGTGTCCACGTTTTTCATTGGAAGTTTTAAAGCACGGATTACTTGGCACTTGGGATTGATGATTTCCGTTGGTCGATTTGAAGTTGGCCTTTCCAGCTTCCTCTAGTCCCACCGATGCGATTCACATTGACTTGCAAAACCATCTCTTGCGGCAGCTTATCAGCGTTAGGAGTACCAAAATAGTTCAATACATTAAATCCTTCCTGTCCAGGTACATGATAGGTAGGATTCGTGGTCTGCTGGCCATTCTCCTTGCCGTCAGTACGTATATTCAAACCTTGGGTATCAAATTCATACGGCACCGAGTGCAAGATCCGGTTGAAAAAGTATCTGGCAATGCCTAGCTTCGCGGCGCCGAAGGAAACTTTATCGACGGTTCTTTTAGACTTTCTTTGCCCTTCAGTAATTATGGCTTGGATCAGAAAAATAGCGCCGTTACTTAACTAAGGGCAGGATAGTTGAATCATTTCTCGAATACCACAAATATGGAAAATTTGCGAAATTCATAAATAAGGATTAGGTGAAAGTGATGCAGAAATTGAACTTTAAACTTAAGGAGAAGTATTATGAACTTCTTTAAGAAACCAATTAATGAAATACGTACAAAATTTGAATTAGAGCTTTTACATAAAGCTCAGGTATTACCAGAGTCAAATCCACCACCTCCATGGATTAAAGAGATTATTGTACCTGCTTCTGGATGTTTCGCTTGTGGATGGGATCTAAATGAAAACTTAATTCTAATTAGTAGTTCTGGATACAGCATTACAGAAGTAAGTTCAGGAATATTAATTCACAGGAATAGGGATTCTGAACTAACCAATGCAAGAATTAGTAGCAATAATTTAACCTTTCATACTCCCTATAATGATGAAGTAATTGATATCTTTGGATTTGAAGCAGGAGACGGCATCCATACAACTATAGATGGATGGTTTGTAAAAGTTATTTATCCTTGGTGGCCAAGGGCTTCTGTAATAATTGAAAACCTATTCAAGCCAAACTATCAATATCTTAATGATGTCACAATGATTGAATTAAAGCGATTATATGGGGATATCAAATGTGGCTTTTCCCCTTCGGGTCAAAATCTAGTTATTTTAGGATCAGGAGGAGCATTGATTTATTCAAGAAATTAAAGCACCACCTAACCGCATCGCATCATTAAGCTGACGGGGCTTATCACCTAAAATTGGTAATATAAAGTGGACAATACGTCGCAAAATGTAGATAAATGATTTCCAAATTGATTACGAGAATGAAAATAATTGGGGTTGGGCATAGGATGAAGAACGTGTAGAGCTCAATATTTCTAAACCATTTGAGGAAGGCAAATTACAAGGCTGCAATTTTGGTGGAATTTCAGCTATGAGTTTCATAAATATAATCACCATTTTTGTAAAATGATATATTAATCCCTAATACGTTGGCGTAATTGAACGGATAACAAAAACAAAAGTATATTACCACCGAGGTAATCATTTTCTATAGATGATTGGGTAATTAAGTTGACTTTTTAAAGAAAGAAAGAGAGTCGGTGAGTCGTTATTATTGGTGAGTGGACATTAATTTTCTTAATAATCGCGCTGCCGATAAGCCTCTATAAAGGCATGCAGAAGGACAATGAATATAAAGGTTAATACATTAATTGTTGATTCAAATTTGGAGCAGATTGCCTCGGTCGGCAACTGTTCCTTTTTTGTTGAAGTAACGGGAGGATAATGGAAATTGTCTGGAGAAGAGATTATGGGATGTAAAAGTGAAAAATAGACGTTTTGGGATATGTCCATATTCAATGGTATTTATTATCGGAGGCTAGAATTTATGCAGAGCAGATTAGAACAAGACATTATTTCAACGGCAGAAAGCTTCACAAATAATTTTTCTGATAAAGGAAATTTCGATTTTAGTGTACAAAGCTTACGTAAAGTAGACGATATTCTTGAAGAATTATGTGAGTATGAAATAGATAATGATTCTTTGGATTCTGTTTCTTCTATGGTTGGAAGTTACATTTTCGAAGTAGCAAGAAGGAATTATGGTGGGAAGTACTATTGGATGCAAGATAGAGAACAACCTGTTTTAGTTACTGGTGAGCCGGAATTTTCAATTTCAATTTTTGCTTTCGATAAAGTTAGAGGTAGAATTCAGAATGGGAAAGAAGATGAGATATCTTATTACTTTGATGGTTATATCAATGCAGTTGAAAAAGGTAAGGAAACAGGTTACTGTGCAACAATTGTTTAAAGTCTAGGAGATAAGCCAACGCAGAACGATAGCGCAATAAATAGGGAGCAGATCGCCGCGGCAACTACTCCTTGTTTTCATTAATCTAAGGGAGAAAATGAGCGAATCGTGGGGGCTTTTTATGTGGTTAGTTCATTTCTAACTTTGCGGGATTCCTTAGGTGTAATGTTACGATGTTTTTTAAAAGACTGGATAAAATGATTTACATGATTGAAACCTACTCTCTGGGCAATTTCGGTTATCGTATATTCAGTAGATTCTAACAGCTCGACGCTCCTTTTAATACGGTACTTAACCAAGTAGTAGTAAGGAGTCATATGAATGCTTTTTTTAAAGCTGCGAGTGCACTCCGAAACACTCAAATGAGCTGCCTCAGCAATTTCCTTCAAAGTAATATTGTTTGTATAATTTTGATGGATAAAGCTAAGCATTAATTGCAGTCTTTCTTGCTCACGTCTGTTATGCTTAGAGGACTCCTCTGAAGAAAGGGATATATTAGATATTAGTATTAGCCACAACTGAACCGTTTTGATGGAAACCTCATACTGCCATCCCCAGTTTTTTTTCTTTTCAAATTCGTTCTTCATATACCAAAGTATTTGCAAGATTTGTTTGTGCCACTCCGCCTCTCCTTTGATTTCTAATGATAATAAAAAAGAATTCGTATAAGGATGTACATAGCTTCTTTCCATGGCACTTTCTGAATAAAAGGCGAGCAGTTTCTCCGGAAAATTAAAGCTGACATATTGACCGTCATGGGTTAGGTGTGTAACAACGTGAAGGACACTCTTATTGATAAAAATGGCTTGCCCCTTTTCTAAATCATAATCGATTCCGTTGATTTGTATTGTTAGTTTCCCATTGATCACTAAAGTAATTTGTAATTCTTCATGCCAATGTAGATCGTTAACTCCTCTCCCTTCAGGAATAGATCCTTGATTAGTATGAGTGTACATAATGTATGGAAATGTCTCGTCAGGAAACTGAATGGCTTCGTGTAATTGCTTTTTCAACATGTATGCCCCTTTATTTGACGATATTTCAATATAAATGAAAGATATAGTTGCACAAAATAAACGTTGATGATGATATTATTATATCCAGCTTCGGCTTACCATTACAATTTCTGTGCACAGGTAATTGTCTAACAGCTTGGAGGAATAATGATTAAATTAAAAAAATCTTCTTTATCTTCTCATCCGTTTATTTTGTTATTCATCAGCATATTGTCCGTTTCAATCTCTTCCATCATGATAAAACTTTCTGATACACCTACTTCTGTGGCTGGAATGTACAGATTGTTTATTTCCGTAATGATCTTGCTCTCGTTTATACCTTGGAAAATGTTTCGCTCGTTAGATATGAATAAAAAAGATTGGAGTATCGTTATTTTAGCCGGTCTTTTTCTAGGATTACACTTTTTATTCTGGATGGAATCATTGGTCTATACCTCAGTTGCAAGCTCGATGGTCATATTGTCGTTACAGCCTTTATTTGTAATGACTGGTTCGTACTTTTTGTTCAAGGAACAAGCTAATCGGCTCACCGTTTTTTGCTTGATCACCGCTCTTTTTGGTTCAATCCTTATAGCATGGGGAGACATAGGGATTTCGAAAGAAGCGCTAATTGGAGACGGCTTATCATTAATAGGCACAATCTTCGTTTCAGCATATTTGCTGGCAGGGCAAAAAGTAAGCCGAAAAATGGATGCAAATGTGTACAGTATTTTCGTTTTTTTTATTGGTGGCATCATCATGCTCATTTACAATTTGTTAAATAATTACTCTTTAATTGAATACGACTCATCAGAGTGGACTTATTTTTTGCTGCTTGCAATAATCCCAACTATTTTTGGACAATGTATTTTTAATCTATTGTTAAAATCAATTGGGGCAACAACTGTCTCGGTAGGTATTATTGGAGAACCTGTTCTTGCCATTATTCTTGCGTATCTGTGGCTAGGAGAAAAAATTTCATTATTTCAGTTCTTAGGCGGTATGATGACTTTATTCGGTATGGGAATGTATTTTTGGTCAAAATCTTTAAGGTACAACGTTCAAAATAATAATTGATATAAGAATTTAGTATAATTGGTTAGAGGAATGTTCGATGGCAACAATTGATGATATAAAGTGGGTAGGTGTAATTGCTGTTTTAATCCGATTAATATTTATCAAAGAGAGTAATGGAGAGATTGTAGAAATATCGGGTATTCCTGCAAATCTCAATGGAGGCTGCGCGTTTAATACACTTGAAGGTATTGAAGATGCAAACTTAATTGCTAAAGAGTATTCATGGATGATTGACGATGACCATGGAGTGAACTGATAGGAAGTTATAGTGAGAAGGTGTGAGTATGCAGATAATTAAATATGAACCACAATTCCCACCTGTGGAATACTTCATTACTCGTTTCTTTGTGGATGATCAGTGTTTGTTTGAACAGGAAACGAAAGTACCTTTGCCAACATTAATAAAAGGTGATCAGATTGAACTTTTCAATACAAGCTACAGTATTTTAAAAAGAGAATTTGGCTTCAATGAAGATGCCTTTTTCACAGTGTATTACATTGAACAAGTTAAAGATACGGATGATAAACGTATGGATGGTTTCCAGAAGTCGACCGGAGAGTTTGAACCTTAACGAGTCTTGCAAATAATAGTACGTACAGAATTAACATGAAAGCATCAGTATGTATTTCCCCTAAAGTGCTTGTCTTTAGTTAGTTTACTGCTTTGTATTGTTAATGATCAGACTGGTTGGGAATGATAGGGATCCCTTGGTCAAAATGTCTGAATAAAAGGGAGTTGCTTTCGAAACAATGAGGATGCTAGATAACCATGCGGCCCCACTAGCGTCAGGTAGCGCCGAGGGAGGGCTTGAAGCGGAAGCTGCCCAACTGGCACGCTTGATCTATACCCATGCTCCACATGATGGCAGTTTTAGCCAGCGCATCCCTAGTTTGCACGTCGGTCGTTTTTCACGAATAAACACGGACTACGTGAAAACCCTCTACTTGTCCTCTTTGTTAATTGCTGCACAAGGAGCAAAGGCCGTCACGATGGGGCAGGAGGTCTATCAGTTCGGCAGGTCGAGTATGCTCGTGCTTCCGGTTGCCCTACCGGTTGCTATCCAGATCACACATGCGAGCCCTTCCGAGCCGTTCCTCGGTGTTAGGCTGGACCTCGATCCGCAAAGGATTGCCGAGTTGGTCTTGAAAGTGTATCCCAAGGGCCTGCCTCCAGTTCGTCAGCGGAGCGCAGGTTACGTCACGAATGCCGACTTGGGCATTGTTAATGCGGTGAGGAGACTGGTGGAGTGTTTGCCGAATCCAGGCGACGCTGAATTACTTGCCCCACTCGTGGTGGATGAGATTTTGATACGAGTCCTGCGCAGTCCCATCGGTGTTCACGTCGCTGAAATTGGTTTTGCGGATTCGGGCGTGCAGCGAGTTGCGAAGGCGATTGCTTGGCTCCGCGCCAACTTCTCCCATCAGATGAAGGTTGCAGACTTGGCCGAGTTGGTACACATGAGTGTGTCCTCTTTTCATGAACATTTTAAGGCAGTCACTTCGATGAGCCCACTGCAATACCAAAAAGCGCTGCGCCTTCATGAAGCGAGGCGTCTGATGGTCTCAAGTTCAATGGATGCAAGCACGGCATGTCAGCAAGTGGGGTATGTAAGTACCTCCCAGTTTAGCCGAGATTACAGCCGCTTTTTTGGAAGCCCGCCAAGCAGAGACATCGTCAGATGGCATCAACAGACACAAATACTGGACTACATATAATTCTGACTTTTTCCACGTACCCCGCGGCCATAAGGCTTGGCGGGTTTTCATTTTTCCTGCGGAAACCCTGCCATATCGCAGGATAAGGGGCGTTCCAGAGGATCAGGCAAGAAGTGACGTGGAACTAGTATTAGGATTATTTCAGTGGCTGTCGACCATCGTGTCGGCGGCTTTTTGTGTGTAAAGTTGTGTAAGATCAGCTGAAATTAGATTTCGGCGGATCGGGCCAATTCGTTGCGGCTGCCGGTATATCGGTGGCCTTTTCTGACTTAAAGGGCACTAATGAGCGGTGAGTATCTGAACTTCATGCCAGTGACATATGGTAAAATAAGTGATATTAGCAATAAGGCCATGGATATTTTTTTATTACTATGACACAAGTTGGCATAATTAAGGTCGATAATTAGGGGGAGATCAACGAAAGGAGCAACCAATCGTGAAACCTTTAAATGGAAAAGTGGCTTTGGTAGCGGGGGCAACACGCGGAGCTGGTAGAGGAATAGCTATCGAATTAGGAGCGGCTGGGGCTACGGTTTATGTGACAGGACGCACGACACGAACACAACGCTCTGAGTACAATCGTCCTGAAACGATTGAAGAAACTGCTGAACTTGTTAGCAATGCTGGTGGTCGAGGGATAGCGGTTCAAGTGGATCATCTGGATTCTGATCAGGTTCAGGCTTTAATTGCTCGCATTGAGAATGAACAGGGGAGACTGGACATCTTGGTTAACGATGTATGGGGGGCCGAATATTTGGCACAATGGAACGTGCCCGTGTGGGAGCACTCCCTTGAGCGAGGGCTGCGTATGCTTCGGCTGGCGATCGACACGCATATTATTACAAGCCACTTTGCACTTTCACTGCTAACCCGAAACAAGAATGGACTGGTCATTGAGATAACGGACGGCACGGCAGAATACAACGATAAAAACTACCGTTTATCACTGTTCTACGATCTAGCGAAGACGTCAGTCATTCGTATGGCCCAATCTTTAGCCCATGAGCTTTCACCTTATAACTGCACAGCAGTAGCAGTGACTCCGGGCTGGATGCGTTCTGAAATCATGCTTGATCACTTTGGTGTTAAGGAAGCAAACTGGCGTGATGCGACTATGAAGGAACCTCATTTCGTCATCTCGGAATCGCCGCGTTTTGTAGGGCGGGCCGTTGCCGCACTATCCGGAGACCCGGAGGTTGCCCGATGGAACGGTCACTCGATTTCAAGCGGCAAGCTCGCACAAGTGTATGGTTTTTGTGATCTTGACGGCTCACAGCCGGACTGCTGGCGGTATCTTGTAGAAGTGCAGGATGCAGGCAAACCAGCGAATGCTTCTGGTTATCGTTAGTATTCAATGGCTAAGGTGAGTAAGTTTTCCTCCATGAAACAAGACCAAAACGGCTCTGATCGCATCGTATTGCGAAAGGGCCGTTCTTTATTTTTCGAGAAAATTCAGAAATAATTAGGCGGCTTGTCACAACCCTGGCAAGAAGCTGGATAAAAGCCAAGATTTTTGTGTGTTCCTAAGGCGGATTGTTCGGATTTCTTTCTTTTTACTAGCTTTTAAATACGTTATAACTATCATATAATAGTAAATAAGTATTTTAATCTAAAGGGTTAATAATTGATCCAGAAAAGGTGTGTGACTAGGTCGCGCCTAAATCCTTTCTGCAAATCTTAGGGTATAAGGATGGTAAAAATGAGCAACAGAGAAACTAAAACAGATGTCATCTTAATTGGTGCCGGAATCATGAGTGCGACGTTAGGGACACTTCTGAAAGAATTAGTACCGGAATGGGAAATTACAGTGTTTGAGAAGCTCGAAAATGCAGGAGAAGAAAGCTCTAATGAATGGAATAATGCAGGCACAGGGCATGCCGCATTATGTGAGCTTAATTATACTGTCCAAAAACCAGACGGATCTGTAGATATTAGCAAAGCTATCGCAATTAATGAACAGTTCCAGCTTTCTATGCAGTTCTGGTCTTATCTTGTGAACAGCAAGTTGATCCGCAATCCGCAGGACTTTATCATACCATTGCCTCATATGAGTATGGTGCAAGGGCAGCAAGATGTAACGTTTTTGAAGAAACGTTTTGAAGCGATGTCTACGAATCCGTTGTTTCAAGGGATGGAATTTTCCGATGATCCTGCCAAATTGATGGAATGGATTCCGCTTATTATACAAGATCGTCCATCGAATGAACCTATAGCAGCAACCAAAATTGACACTGGCACAGATGTCAACTTTGGTGCTTTAACGCGCATTCTGTTTGACCACTTAAAGAGTAAAAATGTCGATATTAAATACAAACATAGCGTTGATAACATGAAACGTACTGGCGATGGCTCGTGGGAATTGAAAGTACGGAACGACAGAGGTACCGTCGAACGCCATACTGCCAAATTCGTCTTTATTGGAGGCGGCGGAGGAAGTCTGCATTTACTGCAAAAATCCGGTATTCCTGAAGGAAAACATATTGGAGGCTTCCCGGTAAGCGGAATATTTATGGTGTGTAATAATCCGGATGTTATCGCGCAGCATCATGCCAAAGTATATGGCAAAGCTAAGGTTGGAGCGCCTCCAATGTCTGTTCCGCATTTGGATACAAGATTTATCGATAACAAAAAATCGCTGTTATTTGGACCGTTTGCCGGCTTCTCGCCAAAGTTCCTAAAAACCGGCTCCATGTTTGATTTGGTAACATCCGTTAAACCGGATAATCTCGTAACGATGTTGTCGGCAGGTGCCAAGAACATGTCATTGACGAAATATCTGATCGAGCAAGTGATGTTATCGAAAGAAAAGCGCATGGAGGAGTTGCGGGAGTTTATCCCGAACGCCAAAAGCGAGGATTGGGATTTAGAAGTAGCGGGTCAACGTGTGCAAGTAATCAAAGATACGGAAGCAGGCGGCAAAGGAACACTTCAATTCGGTACGGAAGTTATTAGTGCCGCTGACGGTTCGATTGCAGCATTGCTAGGCGCTTCTCCAGGCGCTTCTACGGCTGTTCACGTTATGCTTGAGGTCATTACCAAATGCTTCCCGAAACATATCAAAGAGTGGGAACCGAAAATTAAAGAAATGATTCCTTCTTATGGCGTATCGCTTATGGAAAATCCAGAGCTGCTGAACGAAATTCATGCATCAACAGCAGAGACGCTTGGTCTGAGCGGAAACTCGTCGTTACAGACAGCGCGTCAAACTGTATAATAAATAATCTACCACCGGATATTATGCGTGGGAAAGGGGCCTGCTTCGCCGCGGCTCCTCTTTTGTTCGAACCGAAAGGGAACTAAGATACGCTATTTGATCAAAATTCGGGCGAATTCACCAGCAAGCAGAACTACGGTACGCTGTTTCATCGGTTTTAGCGCCCAATCGTGCTATTTCGGTTAAATAGCGGACTTGAGTTCCGTTTCATGCCCGTTCAGCTCATTTTTCCAGAAATAGCGTACTCCAGTTCCGTTTTATCTTGAACAGCGCCGTAATCCTACGAACAGCAGCGGAATCACTCCACCGCCGCAGAGGCCTCATGCTCAAGATAGAGGTTTTTTGCTTTCTCATCGTAAGCCAATAATTCAGCATACCTTCCCCAATCAATCAGAATGTCTAATTGATGACCTGCTTCTTCCAACCCAAAATGCTTTTCAAAGATTTCCAAGAAAAACTCTCGCTCCATTTTGTTGTTTGATTTGGAATGCAAAATCCAGATAATCTTCTCTATCATGGGAACGTGCTGGAGCACTTGTTTTTTGAAGATATCCTTTCTGTCCAACACGCTGGCATCGGCAAAATGGCTTCCAATTTCCGTTAATTCAATATCTCCGTGCTGGATGTGAGCAAAGCCAAGCATCTGGGCTGCTTCGACAATCGGCAGAAAGTCCTCCAAATTAAGACTTAATTGATCAGCTAGCTTATATAAATCAACCGTTTTTCCAAGATCATCAATCAATTCAATGAAGCCTGTTAACGCACCTGCAGGTACTTCTTGAACCTTTTCGATCTTTTTCTTTTGTTCTTCGACCTGCTCACTCTGCTTGATTTCACGCTTGGTCAATATGGAATAAATCTTATCAACGAACCCGGTAAATTGTCCTTCCTGCTTATCGCGCCAGTGGGCCATAGGAATGAATATATCAGCAATAACACGAGCGGGGTCACGAGATAATACAATGGCTCGATCGGACATATAGACGGCTTCTTCAATGCTGTGTGTGACCATGATGATCGATTTGGTTGGAATCTTCTTCTCTGTCCATAATTCAAGCAAATCGCGCTTGAGGTTCTCTGCTGTCAATACGTCTAAAGCCGAGAAAGGTTCATCCATCAAGAGAATGTCCGGTTCCATGACAAGTGCGCGGCCAATGCCTACGCGTTGCCGCATGCCGCCTGACAGTTCTTTCGGATACGCGCCCTCGAATCCATCGAGTCCAACCATATCAATGATGGAGAGCGCTTTGCGCATTTTAACCGCCTCTGTTAATGGCTTATTTTCAAGTCCCAACTTTACGTTCTCAAGGACAGTAAGCCAAGGAAATAGGGCAAAGGATTGAAATACCATACCCACTCCAGGATTCGTTCCCTGTATCTCTTGCCCGTTGTACAAGACTTTTCCGTGTGAGGGAGGTATAAGACCGGCCATAATCCGAAGCAGGGTTGACTTACCCGAGCCAGAAGGACCCAAAATGGATACAAACTCACCTTCAGCAATGCTCAGATGGATATCTTCTAAGATGCTGACATTTGTACTATTTGGCATATCGTAACGTTTGCTGATTCGTTGAAGCTCAATGAGTGTATTCGTCATGGTAAACACCTCTATTCCAGATGATATTTTTTGGCAGAGACGGCGTACAATTTACGCCAAACTAAACGATTTACAAGCACAACTAATAAGCACATCACGATAATTCCCCAAATGATTTCCGGCCAATCTCCATGTGTTGTTGCTTGGGCTATAAACGAACCTAATCCAGACGCTTGCAAAGTATTATCTTTCCACGATACAAGCTCTGAGACGATACTCGCGTTCCATGCGCCTCCACTAGCTGTAATACATCCCGTTACGAGAAATGGAAATACACTGGGTAAAATTAACTTGACCCACGTTTGTGAGCGGGTTAAGCGTAAAATAGCTGCTGCTTCTTTCAAATCGGAAGGAATAGCCATCGCTCCTGCAATGACGTTAAATAAGATGTACCACTGTGTCCCGAGCATCATGAGAGGAATGGCCCCTATGTTCATGCTAATGCCAAGTTTCAGGTAGAGGATCGTAAACAAAGGGAATGCCATATTGGCTGGAAAAGAAGCTAGAACCTGTACAATGGGCTGAGCAATCCTTGAAAGTTTAGGGTTCATGCCGATCATGACGCCAACAGGAACCGTCCATATGACGGCTAAAAGGGTTGATATGAATACGCGTAGGGCTGTTTGCAATCCGAGTACTATTACCCTAAGTAATTCGTTCCAGCTTAGTTGTATGATCTCAAGAACAGCTTCATAGACATATTTTGCAACAAATACGATGACAAGGCTCCAAATGATCCAGACCACAATTTTGGATAGAAGAGACGGCGGTTTTGGCCAAAGAATGAGGGAGCTTCTTTGTTGAAATCGACCTTTTACATCATGAAAGAAAGTACCGACAGTCTGATTCACATAACGAATGAATCGCGCGCGTTTCAATATGTCATAAACCCAAGATTTCGGCACTTCATTTGCCTCGGATTGTTCGTTCTTAAATTTCTGTGCCCAAGCGACTAGCGGTCGCCAAAAAAGCTGATCCACAAGACAAATCATCATGATCATGGTGATAATGGAGTACGCAATGGCTTTTATGTTTCCTTGATCAGCAGCCATTGCCATATAAGAGCCGATTCCTGGCAAATGAATGTCTTGATTCAATACGCTGATCGATTCGCTTGCCGCGAGAAAAAACCAACCTCCTCCGAATGACATCATGCTGTTCCAAACTAAGCCAATCATGGAAAAAGGCACTTCAAGTTTGGTGAAACGAGACCATGTGCCCAGACGATGAATCTTTGCAGCTTCATTTAGCGGCTGTGGAATAGTTGTAAGCGAGTGATAAAAACTAAATGTCATGTTCCAAACTTGACCGGTAAAAATAGCGAAAATCGCAGCACATTCAACACCAAGCAGACTTCCAGGAAATAAAGCCATGAACATCAATACGGTTGCCGAAAGGAAACCGAGTACTGGCACAGACTGTAAGATGTCGATGGCTGGGATCATGATCTTTTCGGCAATGCGGTTATACGCGGCAATGCGTCCATAAACAAATGTAAATAAAAGTGAAAATCCGAATGCAATAAACATTCTGAGAAGCGAGCGTCCTGCGTAATAGGGAAGCATGTGTGGTTCAAGACTCATGGCGGGTTGATTACTTTTGGAGAAAGGAACTTCCATACCCGCACCAAGGTGGGCTGTCAAATATAGAATGGACAAGAGCATGAGAATAACCATCACATCGGCCAAGCCGAATTTATATTTATTGTTAATGTTGAGAAATCCGTTCCATTTCATCGTGAAAACCTCCTTAACAAATAAAAAACTCCCCCCATACATGCATGAGGAGAGCGCAAATAGTCCATCTGCTCAGATGACATTCGGTTATCAGTTCAGCTTCTTAAAGCCTTAGATCTGCAAGGCCTTGAGCGCGAGTTCTGATTCACTGAGGGCATACGGGTAGACGGAAAAGCGCTGTTCCTTATTAGCAAAGCACACTCTAAGCTATTCAACTGTCGCTTTCGACTACTACTGTCCATTTCCCGTTTCCCCCCTTTGTACATAAATATGAAAGCCCCCCGGGATTGGTCCCAGAGGGCAAGGCGGCAGTTCCTATTTTATTTATTATTATTTATTTGCTCCGTTTATGATACTAAGCGAATTGGTAAGTGCAGATTTGGACTGGCTGGCAACAGGTTTTCCTGAACGAACTGCTGCCAATACAGCGTCAATAGTTCCATCAATTTGGGTCCATGTTTTGCCATCTATTTTCCTAAGCTTAGGCTCAAATGTATCCCATTGGTGTTCCAAATCGTCAGCCCCTTTTTTCGCTGAAACAAAGTCATTTGAGTTTACAAAATTCAACATATCGCTCTCGATTTTAATAAAATCTGTTAATTGTCCAGCTAATGTAGCTTGTGTAGAATCGGTTTGCGATGCTATCTTATTGCTTAACCCAACATAACCGCCTATACCCACAAATAAGAAAATACACAGTACCACAACGGTTTGCGTCAAAACTTTGTTCTTGCTTCCATTTACTTGGTTTGTTTCTGCTGTTTCATTTTTTGACGTTGCATCAAATTTGGTAACTGCAAGAAAAACAATTATCGCTAAAATAGCTATAAGAAAAATTACACTAGTTACTGTTGTCCCCAAACCTAACGCGCCATTCGTTTTTGGTTGAGAGAGGTAATCCCCTAATGACGCTCCGAGAGGACGAGTAAGAATATACGCAATCCAAAACGCTAATATCCCATCAAGTTTCAAAAATTTCCATGCTAAGAATACGCAGGCTATTATAATAACGACTGTTGTTCCTGTGAGAAGATAACCAAGACCGAGTTGCTCGGAAAATAAATCGCCGACTGCTGTTCCAAGTGCAAATGTGAAAAGAATGGTAAGCCAATAGAAAACCTCTCTTTTTTTTGTATAAATCGAGTGTATCGAGAGTGTTTTTTCACTAAGATACCAAAGAAGAAAAGTTAATCCTAGCAGCACGGAAAAAACGACGGTACTAGTCTCAAGGGGTATTCCGACATTGTCTGTCAAATTATCAGTTACCAACGTCCCAAATACGCTAATAAGCACAACCGTTAGCCAATAAATGCCTGGAACATATTTAGTTGCTTTGAATTGAAGAATCAATACGATGAAAAACGCTATTCCCATAATTATTGTAGTGAGAGTTAAACCAAATCCGAGACTGAAATTTAGGAAATCAGCAAATGTTTCACCGACAGTTGTGCATAAAACCTTGACTATCCAGAAGAAAATAGTAAGTTCTGGCACCTTGTTAAGTAAAATTTTCAATTTATTTTGGTTAGCTTCCATACATAACTTCCTTTCTTTGCAGTGAGATTAAAGTAACATTAATATAGTTAGATTAGAGCAGCATTAGAAAACTAATAACAATTACAAAAAAATCTACGTAATTAATGGTTTGAATAAAGGACTCTATACAAGCAAATAAAGGAGCTGCCTCGGCAGCTCCTTTTGACTTTTTCACAAAATAATCGTTTTTGTACAAATCTTCAGGAAGAAAAACGTTTCGATTAGATAAAAAACAAGTTTATATCGGATATTTTCATATAATTAAGGCGAAATAAATCGTTTTAGATGGTCGATATAGTAAAATCAACTACATTGACGCCTATTTTAATAGTGTTTATAATATAAATCGAAACGTTTCTATTGAAAGGGAAATGCATGAGACCGAGACTACACTACCGTCGGTACGAGGAAAGAGAGTGACACTATGACAACTGCCAAACAAGCGGGTTTTCAACTGAAGGCGGGAAATGTACAGTTTTCCTTCCTGAGCAGTGGGGATATTCGCGAAATTACGTATAAAAATATAATGATTAACCAATGGATCGCCAACCCCATCGATGGCTCTTTAAATAACCTGTATTTGCGCATACATAGCTCCAAAGGGATCAAAGCTGTGCCTCTGATGGGTGTTCGCTCTGCAAGCCTCGTCCAGTATTCGGAATCCCAAGTCACCTGGGAAGGTTCTGTAGAAGGACTTGATTACGAATTAACTTTTCATCTGACGCCGGATGATATTTGGTTTTGGGAAGTGAAGGTACAAGGGAACGGCGCAGATGTGGACGTCATTTATGGACAGGATATCGGTCTCGCCGATAAAGGGGCTGTCCGCAGCAATGAAGCGTATTTATCGCAATACATCGACCACGCTGTCTTCGCAAATGGACAGAACGGATATGCCGTCTGCTCCCGCCTAAACATGCCGCAGCAGGGGGGATTCCCCTACTTGCAGCAAGGCGGTCTGACCCCATTAGTCGGATACTCGACCGATGGTTTCCAGTTTCACGGTTTATCCTATAAGGAAACAAACGTACCGGAGGCGCTCAGCCGAAACACGTTGGCTAACGAAGTGTACCAGTACGAATTCGCATTCACTGCGCTGCAATCCCAGCGTGTGAAGGTGAACGGCGCAGCGCGCTTTGTCTTCTATACCCTATTCAAGCAGGATCATCCGGAGACCATTAAAGCTTTGGAATTCGAAGCCGATGTGTTGCAGGCTTGGGAAAAAGCGGGTAGCAGAAACAACGAACTTAGCCATCGGCTGGACAAGACGATCCTGTCCAGCAATATCGGTGAGCCGCTTACCACCTTGTCAATGACCAAGGAAGAGCTGGAGCATTATTTCCCGAATCGGCGTCAGGAAGAATTTGATGGGGAGATGCTGCTGTCCTTTTTCACGGAAACACATGAACATGTGGTTCTGAAGGACAAAGAACTTCGCGTTGAGCGCCCGCACGGTCATATCCTCATGTCAGGAGATAATGCCCGCCTGAAGGAAGATGTGATGACTACCACTGCCTATATGTATGGTATTTTTAATTCGCAGGTCGTGGTCGGAAACACGTCCTTCAATAAAATGCTGACTAATGCACGCAACGCCTTGAATGTGATGAAAACGTCAGGGCAGCGTATTTATATAGAGGTTGAGGGCTTATACCGCTTGCTCACCATGCCGTCCATGTTCGAGCTCGGCTTCAACTATGCTCGCTGGTATTACAAAACGGCCGATGATACCCTTGTTATCACGAACTTGACGGCTGTTGACACGCCGGAGATTCATCTGCAGGTTCGTTCACTAAGCGGCAAATCTTACCGTTTCCTCGTAACGAATCAGGTGACTATGAACAACAATGAGTATGAAACGCCATTTAGACTCCAAGAGGACGGTCAAACGGTGTCTTTCTACGCCGATTCGGCATCCGACAGCGCGAAGGTCTGGCCGCATCTGTGTTACCGAATGCGAGTCGAAGGCGCGGACATGAAGGTAGCTAATGAGGCTCATCTGGCGCCAAACATCCAGCCGCTTGCCGCTTCCCTTGTTGTATTGGAGCTTGGCGCCAGCAGCGCATGGAGCTTAACCATCCTGGGACTTCTGCGGGGGGAAGAACTGACGTTCACAGAAGTGGATACCGCAGCTGAGATAGTAGGATATCGGGACTTTTTGGCCACGGTTATGAACGGGTTTCACCTGTCGCAAGGCGATGGCGCAGCTGACAGTCTGGACAAGGTAAACACGATTGCTTGGTGGTACACGCACAACATGCTCGTCCATTACTCAGTCCCTCATGGCTTGGAGCAGTATGGCGGGGCCGCTTGGGGAACACGGGACGTGTGCCAAGGACCGGCAGAATATTTCCTGGCGACGCAGAAATATGGTGAAGTCCGCGACATTATCAAAATGGTTTTCGCCCACCAGTACGAAGACGACGGAAACTGGCCTCAGTGGTTTATGTTTGACCGCTATGCGGCGATCCAGCAGGAAGAAAGCCACGGCGATATCATCGTGTGGCCGCTGAAAGTGCTGAGTGATTATTTGGCAGCGACGAAAGATTATGACTTCCTTCAAGAAAAAGTGCCATATACGAAGCGGCATGTTTGTGAGTTTACCGAAGAGTCGGCTACGATATATGAACATGCCAAGAAAGAGATTGCCTACATCAAGCAGCATTTCCTGCATGGCACTCATCTTTCTTCGTATGGCGATGGCGATTGGGATGACACGCTCCAGCCAGCCAACGCGCAGCTCAAACAATATATGGTCAGCAGTTGGACCGTTGCTCTGACTTATCAGGTGTTCAATCAGTTGTCCGCGGTACTTGAGGAAGCCGACGAACGGATGGCAGCTGAGCTAAAAGGTTTGGCGGCCGGCATTCAAGCCGACTTTAACCGCTTCATGCTGGGAACGGGCGTCATTCCGGGCTTTGTGTATATGGAGGAGCCGGAAAAGGCAGAGCTGATGCTGCATCCGACAGACACCAAGACAGGTATTCAATATCGTCTGCTTCCGATGACGCGCAGCATGATCGGTGAACTGCTGACAGAGGAACAGGCAAATTCTCATTATAAGCTCATTAAGAACGAACTGTATTTCCCAGACGGCGTTCGTCTGATGAACCGTCCTGCCAACTATGATGGCGGTGTCAGTACGAATTTCAAGCGGGCTGAGCAAGCGGCCAACTTCGGACGGGAGATCGGCCTGCAATACGTCCACGCTCACATCCGTTTCGTAGAGGCGATGGCCAAATTGGGCAAACCAGGCGAAGCTTGGAAGGGGCTTGAGATGATTAATCCTGTTGGCATCCGTGATGTTGTACCAAACGCGGAGCTGCGTCAGAGCAACACTTACTTCAGCAGCTCAGACGGGAAATTCAACACTCGTTATGAAGCACAGGATCGTTTCGGGGAGCTGAAGGCAGGCAGCGTAGCGGTTAAAGGCGGATGGCGAATTTATTCCAGCGGCCCGGGAATTTATATGAACCAGCTGATTTCTAACGTTCTGGGTATTCGTTTGGACGGCGGCGACCTAGTCATCGATCCCGTATTGCCCGAACAATTGGACGGGCTGCGGTTCGATTTTATGGTAAAGGGAAGTCCAGTTACATTCACCTACCATATCAAGGGTCGTGCGGAAAGTTATGTGAAGGTTAACGGGGAAGAAACGACTGCGGCAGCAACCGCCAACCGTTACCGTCAGGGTGGACTTCGCATCAGAGGGCAGCATCTAAGCAGTCTGTTAAACGAGGATGCAAATCTAATTGACGTATACGTGTAAGCGGAAGCGGCGATCTCTTGAGGTCGCCTTTTCATATAGGAAGACATCTTTATGATATAGTAGAAGGAAATGAGAGTGTGAAGGTTAGGAGCGGTTTGTGTGATCAGCATTAAAGATATTGCGAAAAAAGCGGGTGTTTCCATATCGACGGTTTCCTACGCGCTTAACGGTAATCCCAAGGTAACGGAGGAAACGAGTGCAAGGATTCTGAAGATCGCGAATGAACTGAACTACGTTCCGAATGCCGCAGCAAGAACTTTAAAAACACGGGTCTCCAAAATCATCGGCGTTTATTTGACGGATTTCAGTGGTGCGTTTTACGGTGAACTTCTGCAGGGGATGAAGGAGGTACTGAACCAAAGCGGCTATGATCTTATTGTCTGCAGCGGTTCCTACTCTCACCAGTGGCTGCCGCAGCGTATGATTGACGGGGCTATTGTCCTTGACCACTCGTTCTCAAGCGAAGAACTGATGCAATTGGCTGATCGCGGGCATAAACTGGTCGTGATGGACCGGGAGCTGAACCATCCGAACGTAAATCAGGTCCTTTTGGACAACAAAGCGGGAGCCTCCCTGGCCTTGGAATATTTGATCGATAAAGGCCATCGAAAACTGTATGTCGTAACAGGACCGCAGGGCTCCTACGATTCCAAACAGCGGCTTCAGGCCATCAAACAAACTGTTGGACGGAGCTCCGACGTGGTGTGCACCCAGATCGAGGGGAAGTTCGACAAGGATTCTGGCGAGCTTGCGGCCAAGCAGATCATACGGGAGTACACAGAACCTGCGGCGGTTTTTTGCTTGAACGATGAAATGGCCATAGGGCTTTATAACACGTTGGTGAAAGCGGACTTCCGAATCGGAGAAGAAATTCACATCATCGGCTTCGACAATATCGAGCTGACCGAATATACCCAGCCGCGCCTTGCAACGATTGATTATTCCAAGCGCAAGTGGGGTGCCCTGGCGTCTGAGCAGCTTATCAAGTTGATTGCGGGGGAAACGGTAGAGCATGAGCGTATTTATGTTACGCTAGTCGCAGGTGAGTCGGTTGGAGATGCTTAATCGGCTGCTGGCATACGCAGACCACCCCCACATAGGCATTGTCCGCCGCTCGCCGATTTTGAAAACCTGCATAAGTGCAGGCTTTTCCGATCAAATCGTGTGGAAATCGAGAAAGCCTGCGATTATGCAGGCTTTTTAGGCATTTTCATCCTGTAATCGCGAAAAGGCCATTAAAGGATGCATAATCGCAGGAATATGCGAAATATACGGACCGCCCGTTTTGAACAAACGAGAGTTCATCATTTCGATATCTTGCTGTTATATTCGGCAATACGTACAAGAGCTTATTTGCGGGGTTATACTGTTCGTGAAGGTGAACGGAAAATTGGAGGAGGAGATCTTCATGCGCGAGATTCCCGCAATTAGCATTGCCGATGTGGATTGGAATGAAATCCAGCAATCGCTGGACGAGTACGGTTATGCCAAACTGCCTAAATTGTTAAGCATAACGGATTGCCACGATATCATCAGCACTTATGCAGATGAAAGCCATTTTCGAACGACCATTGATATGGCCAGATACCGCTTTGGAGTTGGAGAGTACAAGTATTACAATGCGCCTCTGCCATCTTTGCTGCAGCAGCTGCGTGAGGGATTGTATCCTAATCTTGCTGTAACAGCTAATCGCTGGTTAGAACAATTGGGTCATCATGCTAGTTATCCGGCAACTCTGGCGGAATTCCTGGCACAATGTCATCAAGAAGGGCAGAACCGGCCAACTCCCTTGATCCTGAAATATGAGGCAGG
Source organism: Paenibacillus alba (assembly GCF_013204855.1). Taxonomy (GTDB): domain Bacteria; phylum Bacillota; class Bacilli; order Paenibacillales; family NBRC-103111; genus Paenibacillus_E; species Paenibacillus_E alba. The sequence goes on from NZ_JABMKZ010000035.1 coordinate 62,311, forward strand.
GGGATATAATTGTTTACATCAGGATTTATATGGGAAGGTGTTCTTTCCTTTTCAGGTCGTATTTGCGCTTAATCAAAAAGAAGAGGATTTCACGGGCGGGGAGTTTCTATTGGTGGAGCAGCGGCCGCGGGCGCAGAGTCGTGGGCATGTCATCACCTTGCATCAAGGGGAAGGTCTGATCTTTCCAACCAATCATCGGCCTGTTTCAGGAACGCGCGGCTATTATAGAACGACGCTTAGGCACGGCATAAGCACAGTAACTACAGGTACAAGGTATAGTTTGGGCATTATTTTTCATGATGCGAAATAGACGGTAATTTTTGTCTTTGGCAGATTCACCGTGAGCCTGTATTCGTAAAAGATACGATTTGTTATAATGTAAGAAGAAACGAAGAAAGAAGGAGGCTGCATCAGAATCATGGAGCGAATTACAATTGATGAATGTGAAGAAACATGCGGAGGATCGGAGCAGGGTTGCGAGCATATAAAGAACTCACTGATAGATGGCTTAGCTTCTGAAGAAATGGCTCAATTGTTCAAAGCGTTAGGTGATCCTACCCGAATCAAAATGATTTACGCGCTTTCGCAAAAAGAGTTATGTGTTCACGACTTATCCTATGTGCTGGACATGGGCCAATCGGCCGTTTCCCATCAACTGCGTTATTTAAGGAATTTACGAATTGTGAAACGGAGAAAAGTTGGAAAGACGGTATACTACTCACTTGAAGATGAGCATGTAGAGCAGGTTTTTTTGCAAACGTACAAGCATATTTCGCATAAATAAGGAAACAGGCAAGGTGTCCACAATTGGGCGCTTTTTTCTTTTTTTAGGTGGCAAATGGATTGACTTTCCATTCATGGAATGATTATAATCAGCTTATTACGTTATATATGAACATATGCTCATTTATTGTTTTATATCGAGGGAGCTGACGACAATGAATCATAAAAGCGAACATGTGAAGCGCGAATTGTTATTAGAAGGTTTGGATTGTGCAAACTGTGCACAAAAAATTGAGAACGGAGTCAAACAGCTGCCAGGCTTAACTTCTTGTTCGGTGAATTTTGTGACCAAAACACTCTTCATTGAGACTGAGAAGGGGCAAGAAGAAAGAGTAATCGAAGAGGCCAAAAAAAAGGTGAAATCGTTAGAACCCCATATCCAAGTAAGGGAAAAGGGTAGAAATACGACAAGGGAATCGCATAAAGAATCCAAGGATGGTCATGCGCATCATGATCATCATGATCACGATCACGGTGATGAAGGCCATACCCATGATCATGGAAGTGGAAAGATCAAGACGATGTCCATTCGGATTGGGATTGGAGCGGTATTAACTGGCATTGGGGTATTCGCTCCTGTTTCAGGCCTATACGAATTAGGTTTATTTCTGTTGGCCTACCTTATTGTAGGTGGAAATGTGGTTCTGCAGGCAGCTAAAAATATCGTTAGAGGTCAAGTATTTGATGAAAATTTTCTAATGGCCATTGCCACAATTGGAGCTTTTGGCGTTAAGCAATATCCCGAAGGTGTAGCTGTCATGTTATTTTATCAAATAGGTGAAATGTTCCAAGGCATTGCGGTAAATCGGTCTCGTAAATCCATTAGTTCCTTGATGGATATTCGTCCTGACTATGCGAATTTGAAAACCGGGAATAGCACCAAACGCGTTTCGCCAGAAGAAATTAATATTGGTGATCATATTATTGTCAAACCAGGTGAAAAGGTACCTTTGGATGGTAAAATTGTGGATGGAAATTCCATGGTAGATACTTCAGCTCTAACGGGAGAGTCAGTACCTCGAGAGATGGAAGCAGGTAATGATGTATTAAGCGGATTTATTAACAAAAACGGTGTGTTGACGATAGAAGTTACCAAAAACTTTGGCGAATCAACGGTATCTAAGATTTTGGAGTTGGTTCAAAATGCGAGCAACAAAAAAGCGCCAACCGAAAATTTTATTACCAAATTTGCCCGCTATTATACACCGATTGTGGTCATCGTTGCTTTGCTGTTAGCGTTAGTACCGCCATTAGTTTTAACGGGTGCAACGTTTTCAGACTGGATTTATCGCGCTTTAATATTCCTGGTCATTTCTTGCCCTTGTGCTTTGGTGATCTCTATTCCTTTGGGCTTTTTTGGTGGAATTGGCGCGGCCTCCAAGGCAGGGATACTTGTCAAGGGAAGCAACTATTTGGAAGCCTTAAATGACGTGAAATATGTTGTTTTTGATAAAACAGGGACGTTGACCAAAGGGGCTTTCAAAGTAAGTGCGATAAGACCGGTCGATCCCATATCGGAAAATGAGTTGATCGAGTATGCCGCATTGGTAGAGGCACATTCTACACATCCAATTGCAGAGTCGATTCGTTCAGCGTATGGGAAAGAAATAGAAGAAGAAAGCATTCAAGACTATAATGAAATTTCAGGGCATGGTATTCAAGTTACTGTGAAGGGCAAAGAAGTTCTTGCCGGAAACGTCAAGCTGATGAACAAAGCGAATATCTCATTTCAACAGCCAGAAGAAACAGGTACAATTGTGCATATGGCTATTGATCAAAAATATGCCGGTTATATTGTGATTTCGGATGAGGTGAAAGAAGACTCTGCAGAGGCCATTCGTGCACTGAAAAGTCTCGGTATCAAAAAAACGGTCATGCTGACAGGGGATGCCAAGGCAGTCGCGGATGATGTTGGGCGTAAACTTGGCCTTGATGAAGTTCATGCGGAGTTGCTGCCGCAAAATAAGGTAGAAGAAATAGAGAAAATAGACAGACAAAAATCTCCCAAAGAAAAAATTATATTCGTTGGAGATGGAATTAACGATACCCCTGTTCTGGCTCGGGCTGATATTGGCATTGCCATGGGGGGACTAGGATCTGACGCTGCGATAGAAGCAGCAGATATTGTGATTATGACGGACGAACCTTCCAAAATAGCGACCGCTATTCGTATCGCCCAACGTACTAGACGAATCGTTTGGCAAAATATTATTTTTGCTATGGGTGTTAAAGGGGTTTTTCTTTTGCTGGGTGCTTTCGGAATCGCGACGATGTGGGAAGCTGTTTTTTCTGATGTTGGTGTTACTTTAATAGCTGTTTTGAATGCGGCGCGTGTATTGAATGCGAAATAAGGAATAATGGTGGTGAATTGGATGAATATAAGAAACGCAGTGTTGGAAGATGTTGATGGAATAGTGAAAGTTCACATTGACAGCTTGAAGACTTCGCACATAGGCATCTTACCATCAGATTTTCTGGACAATCTAACGCATGAATGGTCAACTCCCCGATTCACAGAAGCTTTAAGTAAACCTTTAAAAGACGTTAGCCTTTATGTAGCGGAGAATGAAACCGGAGAAATTGTTGGGTTTATCTGGGGTGGGGCTGAACGAAAAGGAGACGAAGTTTACCAAGGTGAAATCTATGCGATTTACGTTTTAAATGAATATCAAGGTGCAGGAATTGGCCGACAATTAGTTGAGGCTTTCATAGAAGATTTACTTCGTCATCATATTCGTTCCATGCTCGTTATGGTGTTTGCTGAGAATATTTCTTCTCGTCGTTTTTATGAAGCTATGGGTGGGCGGAAGATACGTGAAGGAACTGTAACTGTTAATGGTGAGGTATACAAGGATGTTGTATATGGATGGACAAATATTGAAAATCCATTGATCGCTAACAGGTAGAAAGAAGTGGCTCATAGGGTGCTGATCAATCCGCGCGGGATACGATCAGTTGACTAGAAAAAACCTGCGAAAATGCAGGAATTTCCGGGCGAATTTGGTTGAAAAGTGGAAATGCCTGCAAATGTGCAGGTATTCTCATCGTTTTCAGCCTCTCATCCGGAAAAAGCCTCAAAAGCCTGCACAAACGCAGGAATTTCATCATTTAGGCTATGCCAAGAGCAAAAAGGATGCACAATTGCAGGTTTATTAAAATAACTGGAGCTAGAGCAGGACGATATCAAAGCAATAAGGATGTAGTCCAGAATAAACGAAGGCTGTCTTCAAGCAATTTCTGCTTGTGGGACGGCTTCTTTGTTATTCAACGAAGGTGTGTACGAACATCACGATGGACAAAAGGCCGCTTTTGCGAATAACGAATACTAAAGATTATTTATGTTCCAGAGGAGCATCTCCTGCTACACTTATAGTAATTACGATATATAAAGGAGGCGTCAGCGGTGAGTCAATTACTGCTTGTTGATGATGAAATCTATGCCATTGAGGGCATTAAATATAATTTGGAGTGGGCCTCTCTGGGGTTTACAGATATTTTTGAAGCTTACAATATCGACATGGCCAAACGAATCGTCACAGATCACCAGATTGATATTATGATATGCGACATTGAGATGCCGGGTGGCAATGGACTTCTATTAATGGAATGGGTTAAAGAGCATTATCCTTCTATGGTTGTCGTGTTTCTGACGTGCCATTCTGAATTTGATTATGCTAAAAAGGCGCTTCAATTGGGCGTTTTTGATTATATGGTGAAGCCCGTAAACTTTTCGGAACTCGAAGAGATTATCGTCAAGGCATTGGAAATTCGCAAAAAAGAGCTGGGATTTGAAGAAATTAAAGAGACGTATGAAAGGTTCTACCCGCTATGGGAGGCCAAGAAGCCGCTATTAGTTGAACGGATTTGGCAAGATTATTTGGATGAGCGGATTTCCAATGATCCCGTCAAGATGGAAGGCGAGCTGCAAGAGGTTGGGTTAACTATTTCGGACAACTTTACCATTCTGCCGATCTTGATCAGTGTGGAAAAGTGGCACAAAGAGTTCAGCTCCAGAGATGAGGAGGTACTTGAGTATGCCATCCGAAACGCGGCAGCGGAGCTGGTGATCGGGCAGGATAGCGGACTTGCGTTGCAAGATCATTCCGGCATCAATGTGATATTCATTTACTCGGGTGGAAGCGAGCGGGACTCCTTGGAAGGCTGGCGCTTAAGATGTGAAACCTTTATTCGGGCATGCAGTGAATATTTTTATTGCGATATCTCTTGCTACATAGGAAATTGGGCGTCCATTCAGGATTTATATGGGGTATATCAAGATTTAATCGTGATGGAAAGCAACAATGTGACTCAGTCGAAGATGACATTCATGTACCAAAGGCAAAGCGCCCGTAAAGGAGAAAAAGCGATCATTGAAATGGTGAAAAAATATATCTTGGACCATGTGACCTCGGAAATAACCCGGGAAGAAATCGCCGCGTCTGTTCATTTGAATCCAGCGTATTTGTCGCGGTTTTTTAAAAAGGAAACAGGCGAAACACTCACCGATTTCATGACATTTGAACGGATGAAGATGGCCAAGGATCTTTTAACGCGTACAGACGCTACGATCAGTCAAATTGCCGTTTCTCTTGGCTATACGCATTTCTCTCATTTTTCTAAAATGTTTAAGCGAACCTTTCATATGACACCACATGAATTGCGGAAATTACATAATTAGGAGCGGGACAGAAAATGAATGACAGAAATTCTCTTATTTTCAAATTTGTAATCGTTTTTATGGTAATTTCCCTTCCTTTGCTTTTATTATTGTTTTTCAGCAATAGCTATGCGATGAATTTGGTCCGCGAACAAGTGGCACAAACCAATTCAAGTCTTTTGAGCGGGCAAATGAGCTATATTGACAATAAATTATCCGAAATCAATACGTATATGTTTAGATTGGCGCTTCAAGATCCGGCGGTCATATCGCTGGAATTGCAGCCCCGCGGAAGCGATGAATATTTAATGACGCGAATCGCTGCTGCCAATACGATGGAGAAGGATATTAACTACTATAGCGAATTAGGCGCATTATTCATTTATTCAGCGAAAACCAAAGATCTTGTTATGACCAGGGCAACCGGATCTCAGATTCCACAGAAGGAAGACTTCCTTCATGAATGGCTGCGTAACGAAGGGCAATATTTGGATCAAGGGGACGGCTGGAGAACGATTAAGGTCGCTAATATTCCTTGTGTGATTCATGTCGTTAAATCGGGGCAAAGTCTCTACGTAGGGAGTATCATTCCCATTCAAAGCTTAGCTGCTCCTTCCAATAAGGTCCCGTTGGTCGCCGATGAGCAAATTATTTTCTTCTCTGACCAAGCGGAACCGTTAACGGCAACGAATATTTCTCCGGTGTATCTACAGCAGCTCACAAGCAAGATTCTCAAAACAGATAAAGCGTTCCACACGGTAGAAATTCCGAATAAGTATTTATTAGTTACGAATCGCTCTCAGGTTTCTAATATGGTCATGACGGTACTCCTGCCAGAGAAAAGTGTCTATAAACAGCTCTCTTTGCTGCAAAAGTTAATATATTTCCTGCCCTTTGTTATTGGCTGTTTTCTGATTATTAATTTAGTTTTGCTTAAAAAAATCGTGCTGAACCCTATCCTTCGTGTGATCCGCGCCATGAGACGCATCCAGGAAGGGGATTTGACCTACAGGATGCCGCCCAGTCATTCCAAGGAATTGGCCGTGCTTTCGGAGACCTTCAACACCATGTCCGCTGAAATTTCTTCTTTGAAAATCAACGTCTATGAAGAGCATATTAAAACGCAGCAAGCCGAAATTAAGCACCTGCAATTGCAAATCAATCCTCATTTTTTATTAAATTCTTTAAATATTGCCTATAATCTTATTGCCACTAAGAAATCCGAATTAGCTCAGAAAATGATGGTGCATCTGATGCATTATTTCCGCTCCATGATCCGAAGCCCGCAGAAAATGGTCACAATCCGGGAAGAAATGAAGCACATCGACCACTATTTGCAAATACATAAGATGCGTTTTCCGCTGCATTTTGATTACACTATTGAAATGGATGAGCATGTCGGCGAGCTGCTTATTCCTTCTTTGATTTTCCAGCCTTTTGTCGAAAATGCCATTATCCATGGCATGGTGATGCAGGAGGAGGGCTTTCATTTGAAAATTAGCTGTTATGAAGAGCAAGCAGGTAATAGCCGTGGCTTCTGGATACAGATTGCCGATAATGGCAATGGGTTTTCGGAGCAAGCGCTGCGCAAGTTCGTGACAAGCGGTCAGGCATTTGAGGATGCCGGGAATTTGGGCATTCACAATGTGAAACAAAGACTGCAAGCCTATTATGCCAATGAGGCCCGTCTCATGATTGGAAATGGGCTGGAAAAAGGGGCAGTCGTTCGTCTTTTTATGCCCAAGAAGTAACTTGAGTGATAGGTTCGGTATCTTGAGCGCTATCTGATGTAAGCCGCTCCCTCTACAATGAAGAAGAGAAATAGAGTGGAGGGTAGCGGAATGGCAAAGAAATATAGCAGTCTGATTCTAATGACACTGCCAGGCGTGTTGTATTTATTTATCAACAATTACTTGCCTATGCTTGGCACATTCATTGCGTTTAAGAACATTAACTACACTAAAGGAATTTTCCATAGCGACTGGGTGGGCTTCAAAAATTTTGAATTTCTGTTCAAATCACAGGATGCCTTCATCATTACCCGCAATACGCTGCTCTACAATGGAACGTTTATCATCGTTAATAATTTAATTATTGCCCTGCTGGTAGCGCTGTTGTTGAACGAGATCAAAAATCGCTTTGCGCGCAATTTGTACCAAAGTATCATGCTGCTGCCTTTTTTAATTTCTTTTAGCATCGTGGGCTATATTGTTCTGGCTTTTTTCAGTATCGAACACGGTTTTATCAATAAAGTCATTTTTCCGTTCTTGCATATACAACCGATTGAATGGTATTTGGAGTCCAAATACTGGCCTTACATCCTTGTTATCGTGAATACGTGGAAATATGTCGGATATTCCAGTTTGATCTATTTTGCCGCTATGATCGGCATTAATCAGGAGTATTATGAGGCTGCCCGCATGGATGGCGCGAATCGCTGGCTGCAGATGACGAAGATCACGCTTCCGCTGATCCGTCCGGTGGTGATCGTTGTGGTGCTGATTCTGATTGGCCGCATCTTTTATGCCGATTTCGGCATGTTCTTCCAAGTCCCTCTCAATACAGGCATTTTGTTCTCGACTACCAATGTCATTGATACTTACGTCTACCGAGCTTTATTGGTAACAGGTGATATCGGCATGTCTTCGGCTGCGGGTTTATACCAATCGACAGTGGGATTCGTGCTCGTCATCATCGCCAATATGCTGGTCAGAAAATGGGATAAAGAGAGCGCTTTATTTTAGAGGGGGATACGTATGGAAGTGAAGATGGTTAATCAAAAGCGATTTCGAACGCACCGGGAAGGATCACCTTGGGCGAGCGGTTTATTGCATGGTTTCTTCTTAGTGATGTGTGTGTTTTGTTTATTTCCGATTGTGCTGGTGCTAATCGCTTCTTTTACGGATGAGAGTATTCTGCGTACAGGCGGCTACACCTATTTTCCGAAAATATGGAGCACAGCCGCTTACCGCTATTTATTTATCGACATTCATCAATTATTTCGAGCGTACGGCGTGACCATTGTTATTACCGTGGGGGGGACTTTAACCAGCTTATTCATTTCAAGTTTAGTCGCGTACCCGATGTCCCGGCAGGATTTCCCGTATCGCAAGATACTGTCCTTTTATGTGTTTTTTACGATTTTATTAAATGGCGGTTTGGTCCCTTGGTATTTGGTCTATACCCAAATCATTGACTTGAGAGATACGATCTGGGCACTTATGATTCCGGGGCTGCTTATGAATGGATTTAATGTGCTGATCATGAGAACCTTTTTCTCGAACTCTGTTCCGCTTTCGGTAATTGAGTCTGCTCGTATTGACGGCGCTGGGGAATGGCGGATCTTTTTTCAACTCGTACTCCCGCTTTCGGTATCTGTGCTGGCAACGATTGGGATGTTCACCACGCTGGCTTATTGGAACGATTGGTTTAATGGATTGATTTTTATTAGCGATTCCAACTATTTCAGTGTTCAATACTTAATGACCAAAGCTTTATTGAATATTCAGTTCTTGTCCTCACATACGGAAAATGCGAATTCCGCCAAACTAATTTCGGAAATGCCCCAAAATTCCATCATCATGGCAATGGCGGTTATTGGCATAGGTCCTATTCTTATTTCTTATCCTTTTTTCCAGAAGTATTTGGTGAAAGGTCTCACTGTGGGCTCGGTTAAAGGCTAGTACTAGATTTAATGGAGGAGGTGATTCATCTAAGCCACGTAGGGGAAAAAGGCCAGTTGCACGACAAAAAAACATTCGGGGGAGACTTGGTCACAATGAAAAAGGTTATCGTAATGACGACGGCTATTCTCACATTAAGTACCGTAATAGCAGGCTGCAGTCATTCGGCGACGAAGGAGAATACAGCGAAAAACACTTCGGAAAGTACGAAGGATAAAGCTTCTTCTTCAAAACTGGATCCGTATAAGCTGACAATCGTTTACGCAACAGGGGCGGTTCCCAAGGACCTTAAAGCTGTGCAAGAGAAGATGAATGCGTATTTAACAGACAAAATTAACGCTACAGTTGAACTCAAGCCGATTGAGTGGGGAACTTGGATGGAGAAGACCAATCTGATGATTGCCACGAATGAGCAAATGGACGTGATGATGACGGCGGGCGGCCTTGGTTATTCGCAAAATGTAGCCAAAGGTGCATTCTTGCCTTTAGATGAGCTTGTTGCCAAATACGGGGCAGATGTAACGAAGGCTTTGCAGCCCCAGTTTCTGGACGGAACAAGGATTGGCGGGAAGATTTACGGACTTCCTACGAACAAAGAATTTGCCAGTGTAGACGGTATTTTATTCAATAAGGCATTAGTCGATAAATATAAATTTGATATCAGCAAGGTGAACAAACTTGAGGATTTGGAGCCTATGCTGCAAACGATTAAAGACAATGAACCAGGCATCGTTCCTTTCTTTGGGCAAGAGGGGCGCCAGATGAGCAATTTTGCCGTCAGTTCTTCGTCGTTCGATAATCTTGGCGATTATTTGGGCGGCTTGGACCGTTCCAGCAAAGAGTTGAAAGTGGTCGATATTTTTGAATCCAAAGTGTTCATGGACTATGCCAAGCTGGCACGCAAATGGTATCAGGCGAAGTATATGAATCTCGATGCGGCAACGGTCAAAGATTTTGGCGCTATGCAAGCTGGCAAGGCATTCGCGATGTATTCGGAGCTGAAACCTGGCAAAGATGCCGAAATGTCCTCAGCCTGGGGAGTTAAGGTCGTTCAGAAAGAAATGGTGAACACGCCGATTACGTTGAACACAACAGGAATTATGACGGCTATTCCCAGAACTTCGAAAGATCCCAACCGGGCTATGATGTTCCTAAACATGCTTTACGGCGATAAAACGCTGCTTAATCTGTTTGATTTCGGTGTTGAAGGAACCCATTATGTGAAAAAGGATGAGACAACGATCGATTTCCCTGCCGGAGTTGATGCGGCATCCGTTGGCTATAAAAACGAGCCTTGGATGTGGGGGAATCAAATGCTAACCTATTTATTCCCCAATGAAGATCCGAAGAAATGGGAGAAATTCAAAACATTCAACGAAACAGCCGACAAGTCGCCTGCGCTTGGATTTGCTTGGAATTCCGAATCTTTAACGCAGGAAGTGGCTGCCAGCAACAGCGTGCTCAAGCAATACCAACAGGCGATTATGTCCGGTTCCGTAGACCCTGAAGTGTATATTCCCAAAATGGTTGCTGCCCTGAAGAGCGCAGGCATTGACAAAATTATTGCAGAGAAACAAAAGCAATTGAATGAATGGAGCGCGACAGCCAAAAAGTAACTATTTGTTTAAGGGGGGCCTATTTGATTAGGTTCCCCACTTAACATACATCCCAGACCGCGCTTGAGCGCTAATTTGAAACGGGGGAATTTCATATGTTCATGATGAAGCGATTTTTATTGCTGTTTAGCTTGGTTGCCATGCTAGGCTTTCTAGGCGGATTGCAGGCGAAAGCCACAGGTGCAAATCTAGTCCATTCATGGTCTCCTCCATCAGGCACCGCAGCTAATTCGACATTCACGGTTCAGGTGAAACCATCGGATGAGGCAGCATGGATGAATCTCTATGAATACAATGTAAAAGTAGGTCATCAGGATGGCACGAATTTCGATTCATCGTATGTGAATTTTGATTTTTCCGGCTCATTAGACGTGAAAGTAACTTACAATCCGGGAACGATTAGCTCTTATAATATTACGCCTTCTTCCTATGGCATTCAGGCTGTCCAGACGGGGAATACACTCTCTTTCTCTGTGGTACAGGATAATCTTTCGCCACGTAAAATCGTTGTACGTATCAATAACAGCTGGGATACAGGCGTCTTGCATATCCTGACGAATCCGCTTGAGACTAATGCTCCGTCGCAAACGGCGTCCAATGTGTATCTCATCAATCCGGGAGATGCTATCCCCCTGGAGCTGCCAGCCGGCAAAGATACGTATTATTTTAAAGCTGGCGAGCACACGCTGCCCAAAGGTTCATGGGCGGAAGTTGATCTTGGCGCTGTCTATGCGATCGATAAGATTGGTCTTGAGCAGGCGCCTTTATACACTAATGGCCCTGAGTACCCGAATAAGTTTATCGTTGAATCCAAAGTAAATGCGGGCGACGCTTACACGACGGCCTATGACGGGACAAGCAACAGCCTTCTGGGATCGATTACCAAGAGCTTTCCGGCCAAAAATGCGAGATATGTGAGGCTGCGGCTGCTCGGAAGCAATGTGACTTTGGGGTATTTATTTAGCAGTACTGTGACCGAATTCAAGGTTATGCAAGCTGGCGGCACAACGAATTTAGCTTTGAATCATGGGATAGCCGGAGCTTTCCCCAGCTATACGCAATTATTCGACGGCAATTCGCTGACTCAATTTGGCACAAAAAAGGGATATGGCAACTGGCACCCGGGAGAGTCGTTCTATATTTCCAAGAATAATACGACGGTCTACCTGCAGCCAGGTGCAGTTGTACATGGATCCATTTCATCTGACGGCGTAAGCAATGTGACCATTAAAGGCCGTGGCATTCTCGATGGAAGCCTGCTGCAGCATGCGAACCCAAGCCCTGGGGAAGGACGAACAGGCGCTATTTGGCTGAATAATGGAAGCGACAATACGATCGAAGGCATTACGATTCAAGACGCCTGCATGTGGACGGTCGTGATGAATTTCTCAACAAGGCCTACAGTTAGAAACGTCAATATTATCACTTACGTGGCGAATGCAGACGGCATTCATTTGTCCGGCAGCACGAACGGGCTGGTGACGGGTTCATTCGTAAGAACGCCGGACGATAATATTGTCATGTACCACTATGGTCCAACCTCATTGAACACCGTCCAGAATAGTGTTCTGTGGGGAGATGACGCACATACCCTGCTCATCGGTTTGGGAACGGAGCCCAATGCCAATATCACCGATTTAACATTTCAAAATTTGGATGTCCTTGCCCAACAGGGGGTTGTGGATCTTACTAAATTTAACGGTGTCATGAAGTTATGGCCCAATGGCGGCAATGAAATTAAAAATGTCTTATTCAAAGATATTCGGATAGAAGCCTTCCGGGACCCTGCCAAATCCGTCGTGTTTCAATTCCGAACCGATGAACGGTTTGCTGGAGAAGGCAATGGCCGAATTTCAAACGTCACGCTGGATAACATCACCTATAAGGGGAGCGGGGAATTGACATCGTTATTGTCCGGCGCGGGCAGCAGCAATGATGTCAAAGATATCTATATCAACAACTATACAAGAAATGGGAGCCTAGTTACGGATCAAGCATCCGGCAATATCACGAGTGCGGGGAGTGTATCGAATATTAACTATTCCTATACAGCCAATTTCAATAGCGATGTGGCGGGAAGCGCCCCTACAGGCTGGACGAGCAGCCCGGGAGTAACGGTTCAGCCTGATCCGAGCGCGAGCGACCAAAGCGTCCGTATGAGCAAGACGACAAGCGCCGCCATCAGCAGTTCCAAATCCTTACCTCCAACATCCGGTATTGTGACTGTGCAAGCCAAAATGAAAATCGTCGACAAAACCAACTGGAAATCGCTAGCTGTTATGAACGCTTCTGGGACGGAGCTGATGCAGGTTGGTTTTGACTCGGCAGGCAACATCTACAGCAATAATGGTACGGTCTGGACTGCTTTTATGCCGTACAGTACCAATCAATGGTATGACATCAAAATAGAATTAAACACCGCAACAGATCGATATAATCTCTTTATTGATGGCGTTCTTAAAGCGTCCAACCAGTCATTTGAAGTATCGACTGACCATGTTGGCGCTGTCATGTTTACATCCGGTGAGGCTGCCGCAGGAACGTATTATTTTGATCAAGTGAAGGTATCTTTCCTACCTACGATTCTTGATAGCGATTTCAACTCGGATACAATCGGAAACGCGCCAAGCGGGTGGGCCAGCACATCGGGAGCCACTGTAGAGGCAGTACCGAGTACGATGGATAAAAGCGTGAAAATGCTCAAGACGACAAGCAGCATCGTCAATTCGTATAAGTCCATAAGCGCTATGTCCGGCATCGTGACGGTACAAGCCAGAATGAACATAGCCAACAAAACCAACTGGAAATCGCTGGCGGTATACAACTCCGCAGGCACGGAGCTTACCCAAGTTGGCTTCGATAGCGGCGGAAATGTATACAGCAACAACGGGAATGTCTGGACAGCGTTAATGCCTTACAACATCAATCAATGGTACGATGTGAAGCTCATGATCAATACGAGTACGGACACTTTTGATTTGTACGTCGATAATGTACGGATCAATGCGAATAAATCGCTGGAGTCCGCCACCAATGATATAGGCAGAGTAGGTTTTGTGTCGTCCGAATCTCCTGTAGGCGGAATCTTTTATTTTGACAATGTAATCATTGCTAATTAGCCATAAGCTGCAATCATACTCAGGTTTCACAGGAGGAATAATGTCCAATATTGTTCATACATGGTCCCCACCGGCAGGAACTGCGATGAATCCTACCTTCACGGTTCAGATTAAGCCATCGAATGAGACGGAGTGGACCGATTTATTCGTTTACAATGTTAGTTTAGGTCATCAAGATGGAACGAAGTTTGATTCTTCCATGGTGATTTTCGACTTCTCCGGCACGATAGATGTTAACGTCGCTTATCATGGGGGAACGGTTAATTGCTGCGATATCAGGCCCAATTCCTATGGCATTGATGCTGTGCAAGTGGAGAATACCCTTACCTTTTCAACCACACAAAACGATGATTCACCACGTAAAATTGTCATTCGCCTCAACGACAGCTGGAATACGGAAAACCTGCATATCCTAACGAATCCATTGGAGACGGATGTGCCTTCGGAATGTGCTCCCAATGTTCACCTCATTTATCCAGGGGATGCGATTCCTTTGCAATTGCCTGTGGGGAAAGATACGTATTATTTTAAACCTGGACGGCATACCTTGCCGCAAGGTTCTTGGCTGGAGGTTGATCTTGGCGCTGAGTATGTGATTGATCGATTTGATCTCAGGCAGACGATATTAAAAATGCAAGGATTAGGCATGGAGCCTCTCTCGTACCCGAACAAGTTTGTAGTAGAAACGAAAGTGCAGACGGATGATCCTTATACCCTTGCCTATGATGGTACCAAGAATACGGATACGGGATATTTGACGAGAACCTTTAATCCAAAGAAAGCCAGATATGTGCGGCTCATGCTACTTGGAAGCAACGTTGCTTCCGGTTGGGTGTTCAGCAATTCAATCGGCGAGTTCAAAGTTTATGAAGCGGGCGGTACTGTGAATCTGGCGCTGAATCGCGCAATCGCGGGAGCAATGCCCAGCTACATCCATGCCGTTGACGGAAATGAGCATACCGGTTATGAGACAAGTTCCAATTATGGGAACTGGCATTCGGGTGAATCTTTCTTTATTTCCCAAAATGATACGACGGTTTACTTGGCGCCTGGCGCTGTTTGTTACGGGTCTATTTCGTCTGACGAAGTGGATCGTGTAACCATAAGGGGCCGCGGCATTCTCGATGGCAGTCAATTGCAGCATACTAATCCGAATCCCGGCGAAGGCAGGACGGGCGCTATTTGGCTAAGCAGCGGATGTGATAATCTCGTGGAGGGAATTACGATTATAGATCCAACCATGTGGGCAGTGGTGATGAATTTTTCCACAAGACCGGTTGTCAGAAACATTCATATTATTGCTTATGAAGTGAATGCGGATGGCATTCATTTTAGTGGATCGAGCCATGGGCTAATTACGGGTGTATTTATTCGAACGCCTGATGATGATATCGTGATGTATCATTATGGCAAGACGTCCTTGAATACGGTGCAAAATAGTGTGCTGTGGGGAGATGACGCGCATACGATTCTCATAGGTCTGGGAAGTGTAGCCGATGCCCACATTTCAGATTTGACGTTTCAAAATATCGATGTCCTGAATCAACAAGGGGTGTATATCCTCGATAAGTTCACAGGCGTGCTGAAGTTATGGGCAAATGGAGGGAACCATATTCGAAATATCGTATTCAAAGATATAAGAATAGACGCTTTTAGAGATCCCTATAAAGCTGCCGTGTTTCAATTCCGGACGGATGAACGGTTTCCTGGAGATTGGGATGGGGGAATAATCCAAAACATTACGCTGGATAACGTCACCTATCAGGGTAGCGGGGAGCAGAAGGCTTTATTAAAGGGTGTAAATCAGGTGTCGTATGTGAAGGATGTTTATTTTACAAATTATAAAAGGCAAGACATACTGGTTACAGATACCATTTCCGGGCATATTGATGTGCAGGATCATGTTTCGAATATTTATTTCGGGACAAGGCCCTCGTAAGGTCAGGCCGATTGGCAATTGGCACCACACTATTATAGCAAACGAAAAGCCTGGTCCAAGTGGGACTAGGCTTTTTGCGCATTGCTTATTAGGATTCTTGATTTTGCGAATTGCTGCTGGAGGATTGATTTTCTTTAAATGCCTCTGCGGCTTCCTCTGCGGAAAACTCGGTATCATCTTGTCCTGGGACAGGCAGTTTGTTTAACTCCGTTGATTGTACTTCCGCTTTGCTTGCTTGATTGTTTTGGTTAGTCATATGCTACCTCCTTCTTTAAAATAACAACAAGGGATAGTGTGCCACCGTATAAAAAAATTATACTAATTGAGGAAAAAAATAGGGAGAACAACTGGCTGTGTCGATTTCCCTGTCAGCCGTTCGTCGTCATTATATAAGCACGAATTGTTACAATCCAAGGAGGCATACTCATGTATTCAGCAACTTCTAAAGACGGTACTACAATCACTTATGACAAAGTAGGGAAAGGGCGGGCGCTCATCTTGGTAGGGGGTGCTTTCAGCTACCGGAAATTCCCTGCGATGGTGCAATTGGCTGATAGGTTGGCGGAGCACTTCACGGTGTACAACTACGATCGCCGCGGCCGTGGCGATAGCGGGGACACGCAGCCTTATGACACAGCGCGCGAGATTGAAGATCTGGATGCGATGATTGATGCAGCGGGCGGATCGGCTTATGTTTGGGGGTTGTCTTCCGGGGCGGTTCTTGCCTTGCAGGCATCGGCGAAGGGCTCCAACATTGCGAAGCTGGCTCTGTATGAACCTCCTTTTGTGGTCGATGCGGCAGATCGCAAGCCTCCGGAAGATTTCGTGTGGTACGTTAAAGAGCTTATTGCAGGTAATCGCCGGGCGGATGCCATCAAGTATTTTATGACAAAAGGGATGGGGGCGCCTTCGTTCGTTGTTGGCTTGATGCGCATGATGCCAGGCGTGTGGTCTAACCTTAGGGCTGTTGCTCATACACTCCCCTACGACGCAGCATTATTGGATGGCTTTATGCATGGAAAGCCGCTCCCTTCTCAGCTCTGGCGCACCGTTGTGGTGCCAACCTTGGTGCTTGAGGGTACCGAAAGTCCGGTTTCACTGCGACGAGGTGCCGCGGCTCTGGCTAATGTGCTGCCCAACGCGCAGCTGTTGAGTAAAAAGGGACTTGGACATACCAAGAAGCTCGATACCAAACGAATTTCAGCAGAGCTTGTTTTATTTTTTAAGAGTAATCACTAGTCACTAGTGAACGATGGAGATAGAAAGGAAGATTACTATGCAAAAGACGTATGCAAAAAATAGTCGTGCTAGCTTAATTAGGCTGCTCTTGATTGGCGGGGTCGTGTCCGCGCCTTTGTTCTATGCGATAGTCGCAGCTCAAGTGTTTACACGCGCGGGGTTTGATATTAGGCGCCACGCCATCAGTACGTTGACTTTAGGTGATTTGGGATGGATTCAAAGCGCGGCTTTCATCTTCAGCGGGCTGCTCGCAGTGGCGGCGGCTGTTGGCATACGCGCCTTGCTGCGAGGCAGGAAGGGCGGAACGTGGGGGCCGATGCTCATTGGCATCTATGGCCTAGGTATGGCAATGGCGGGCATTTTTCGCCCGGATCCTGGTCTCGGTTTTCCCGTAGGAGCCCCTGCGGGTATGCCAACAACGATGAGCGGGGAAGCGAGCTTGCATTCATTGGCTTTCTTTGCAGCGTTCTTATGCCTAATAGCGGCATGCGTCGTCTTTGCTCGCCGGTTCGCGGCGCAAGGGGAACGTGGCTGGGGAGTCTACTGCATGGCGACAGCTAGCATTTCGCCTTTGCTCATTGTAGTAGGAATGGGTATGAGCAGCTGGATCGGGGTCATCATGGGGAGCGCTGGAATCGTTTCTTTCGGATGGGTATCCGCTCTCGCCGTGCGACTGCGCGCTGAAGCATCCGTTGTGTGAGGCATAGGCATCGGCGAATCGCGGGGTGGGGCTGAACGGAACGTCTCCTTTAGCACCGTGTTTATACAGCGCTATGGCTTCCAGCTCGCAAGGGCGCATGGTCACTGCATGGGAAAGCCTGCAAAAGTGCAGGCTTTTTCAACGAAACAGGGTGGAAAATGGAAAAAGCCTGCGATTATGCAGGCTTTTCAAGCTTTTTCATCCTGAAATCAAGAAAAGGCTCCGAAAGGATGCATAATCGCAGGAATTTCCTGATTTAGGTTGTTTCACGGACGAAAGGATGCATAATCGCAGGAATTTCTCTAGTCGGTTACTTCAATAGGCCGGGCTGAGGTCTTTTGGCGAACAGCGGCCTGCAGGTGGGGCGCAAGGCAACATCCAAATCATCACGCAAGTGCATGAATGAATAAGAAAAGGGCTGTCCTCAAGCAGAATTATCTGCTTAGGGAACAGCCCTATTCATCTACAACAGGACAGGCTGGCCTTCTTGGATAGAGCGATATCCAGCCAACGCGACTGCCGCTGAGCGCAAGCCATCTTCGCCGGAGATGGGAACCGCTTCGCCGCTGAGAAGCGCTTGCACGAAGGCTTGGATCATGTAGGCATCCATGTTGTCTCCCCAATAATCCCACTGGCCTTTGCCGGCAGCGCTGCTGTAAAGTTCGTTCTTCTGTGCGAGTCCATCGACAGAAATGACGCCTTTGGTTCCGATGATCTCCATCGTCACATCTCCCCATGTCGGGAACGGTGCGGTCCTGGACCAACTCGTATCCAGTACGCCAAATGCGCCGTTTGCGAATTTGACATGAATCATACCGGCATCGTCCACTTCAAGGTTTTCATGAAATAAAGCCGCCGCGTAAGCGTAAACTTCTTTCACCTGAGAGCCAGTGAACCAATTCATTAGATCCATGACATGTACCGTATGGTCCAATAGTGCGCCGCCGCCAGAGAGCTTCGGATCGACGAACCAACCGCCAGGGAAGGTGCCCCGGTTCGTTCCCTTGATCGCGACAATCTCGCCGATTTCTCCGTCTTCGACCGCTTTCTTGGCCTGCACGACGGCTGCCAGATAGCGGCATGGGAATGCCGTCATCAGCTGGACATTGTTCTCCTGACATGCTGACAGCATGGCCTGCATCTCCTCTGTCGTTATACCGAGCGGTTTTTCGCAGAGTATATGCTTGCCTCGTTTGGCGGCTTCGATCGTGATCTCGGCATGATAAACATTTTCTGAACAGATGACGACAGCGTCAATATCAGCAGCAAGCAATTCCCGATAATCCTCGTAATAGGACAATGGATACTGGTTTAAGAGAGAATCCACCCGGCTTTTGAGAGGATCAGCAATTCCTACAAGCTCTACCTCAGGCAAAGAAAGCAGGGCATGGAAGTAAGAGAAAGCGTGACCATGCGCAAAGCTAATCATACCAACTTTAAGTTTATTCATTGTACGTGCCTCCTCATGGTTATGCGTTTGAGCTAAAAGATTTATTTGGTAAGCGGTAGATGAACGGCCTTGCCCGTTTGCACGCTTTCAATCGCGGCAAGCGCCAATTCCAAGGCTTTGTAGGCATCTCTTGCGGTCACGATGGCTTCCGAACCTGTGAGAATGCTCGTGATGAAGTGCTGCAGCTCCAGCTCATAGGGACTTTGGAAGCCCGGGCTTTCAGGGATAGTTACGAAGGCGCTTGCTGCTGAGGCGGAAGGAGCCTTTTGAATCTTCAGAGAGCTGCTGTTCAAGCTATTGGCGATCACGATGCCTGCGTTTCCGGCAATCTCGGCTTTCGTCTGGAACGGTCCGGGGAACCCCCAGTTCGCTTCGACGTTGGCAACAGCCCCACTTGCGAATTGCAAGGTCACTAGCGCATAATCCAGCTGATCGTTGCAATGATTTAATCCGTAAACGGTTGTGACTTCGCCAAGCGTCCATCTCAAAAAGTCCAAATCGTGGATCATCAGATCAACAATAACGCCGCCGCTTTGATCAAAATCTTTAAACCATGCTTTCGTATCCCCAGGATGGGACCCAATCCGGCTGGCGTGAGCGACGCAGGCCTTGCCTATTTTACCTTCGTCCAGGGAACGTTTCATATTGACATAATCCGGGAAGAAGCGAACGACATGTCCAACGAACAAGCGAACCCCGTTTTCTTCACAGCAGCGAATCATCTCCTCGGCATCTTCAAGATGGAGGGCAATGGGTTTCTCACAAATGACGTGTTTTCCGGCTTTAGCCGCCTTGATCGTATATTCTTTGTGCAAAAAGCTTGGCACTGCAATGCTGATCACATCAAATTCAGCCTGCTCCAACATCTGCTCGAAGGATAGGTAAGCAGGAGCCCCTGTAATTTCAGACAAATCATGGGCAAGCTGGAGTTGTAGATCACAAACACCTGTCAATTCTACATCCTTCATCTTGGCATAGATGCTTGCATGGACACGTCCCAATCCGCCGC
This sequence comes from Paenibacillus alba, assembly GCF_013204855.1. Lineage (GTDB taxonomy): Bacteria > Bacillota > Bacilli > Paenibacillales > NBRC-103111 > Paenibacillus_E > Paenibacillus_E alba. The sequence continues at coordinate 82,506 of NZ_JABMKZ010000035.1, forward strand.
AACCTAATACAGCTACTTTCATCGATACATCTCCTTCATTTGCTATATACCTGCTTATAAAAGAATGATACAGTCGAAATAGACGTTACGTATATGCGGTTATTTATCCGATTTATATCCATATTTACTCTTGAGAAAATAGCGAGGTTGTCACCGTGGAAATATTCCAAGAACCGATCCATTATCAGAACCCTCAGTTGTGTATGAAAGTATGGAAATTTACGCATATCGAATATGGACAAGAAAACTTTCAGAAATGGCATTATCATAAAGAGGTTGAGTTTATCCTTGTGCTGGAAGGTGTGCATAGGATGTATACGCCGACGCAGACGTACCAACTGAATCCGGGAGAGGTCGTGGTAATCGGCTCCTCCCAGCTTCACCGAGGTTTTGGACTTCAAGGGCAGCAAGTCACCTATCTCGTGCTTCATGTGGACCTTGAACCTTATTTCGATCCGGCGATGATGCACTATACAAGACATTTCATGGAAGTGCTGAATCCACTGGAAGACTTGAATTATATATTTCGCAAATTCCCGCACGTGCAGAAAGAGGTTGCTTCGATTCTGCTGGGCATTCACGAGGAAGTCATGCAGAAGCAGAAAGGCTATGAAATTGCAGTCAGCATGCACATCAAACATTTGCTGCTAACGCTGCTTCGCAATGACGAACAGGAGCTTTTGCTCGCGCATGAGTATGTCGATGCGGATGTTTTTCGCCCGGTTTCCGCCTACATTGAGGAGCATCTTGCCGAGAAAATCAATATGGCGGAAGTAAGCCGGACTGTGGGGATGAGCTATGCGTATTTCTCCAAATATTTTAAGAAAAAGGTGGGCATCTCTTTCACAGATTTCGTCAATCGCAAACGAATCGCCAAAGCGGAGAGAATGCTCGCAATCGGAAACAAAAATGTAACAGATATTGCGGTGGAAGTAGGCATTGAAAACATGGCCCATTTTTATGAATTATTCAAGCGGTTTAGCGGCTGCACACCTAGGCAGTATAAACAGAAGATGCGGTACGGAGAAGCGCGGGAGTTGTAAGGATTTGGGGACTGTTGAGGGGAAGAGAGTTCGTTAAGCACTCGTTATGGCACAGAAGCCATAAGGGGTGTTTTTGTTTCCCTATTCGAAGGAGATACAGGGGCTTGCATGCTGCGGTCATTTGACAACAAGTGGAACAACATTTATAGTTAAGTTAACTAAACTAAACTTATGTGTTTTCAGGAGGAATGACATGCTAGCCGAATATCGAAGAATCGTGAACGAGTTGAATGATGCGTTTAACGAGTTTTATGTGTTATCTAACAAAAATGCGAAGAAGATTGACGAGTATCATTTAACCTTTCAGCAAGAAGTGATGATGCTTTATATTATGCGAAATGAGCGGATTACAGCCAATGACATCGCGGCCAAATTCGAAATAACCAAAAGTGCGGTCAGCCAAGTTATATCGAAATTAGAAGCAAGACATTTTATTGTTCGTGAAAGCAATCCAAGCAATCGCCGGGAATTCTACATCATTCTTGGGGAGGAAGGCCATAAATACGCCGAGTTAATAAAAAATTTGGATGAAACGTTAATTAGGAAATACTACTCTCAAATTGATATTGCAGATCTGCAGCACATGACCCAGACGATGAAAAAAATTAACGAGGTCATCATCGAGCATAAAGAAAACGAATGAAAGCAGCTTCCGCCAAGAAGCTAGGTGAGGAACATCATGAGTATGCTTCGTAAAGAAAAAATGTCTTTAGCTTTAGTGTTATTTAATTTATTTATTGCATTTGTGGGAATTGGTTTAGCTGTTCCTGTTATGCCTTCGCTGGCTAGAGAGCTGGATTTAAGCGGGGAGCAAATGGGCTACCTAATTTCCGCTTTTGCATTTGCCCAACTGCTAGCCTCTCCAATTACCGGCGTTTGGGTAGATACCATTGGCAGGAAGAAAATGATCGTTATGGGGCTGTTCCTTTTTTCTTTCTCAGAAGTTTTATTTGGAATTGGCAATCAAGTATGGGTACTCTTTCTATCGAGAATATTGGGGGGAATTAGCGACGCCTTCATTATGCCGGCCGTTACGGCTTTCATAGCAGACCGAACCTCATTGGAGGATAGGGCTAAAGTATTAGGATATCAAGCTGCCGCCATTAGCGGGGGATTCATTATTGGTCCTGGCATCGGTGGGTTTATAGCTGATTTGGGCATTCGTGCGCCTTTCTTTTTTGCCGCTGCCTTTGCTTTAGTTGCTGCACTCATTTCGGTATTTATCCTCAAAGAACCCTTGTCCAGAGAGCAGCTGGAGAATAATAGAAAAAGAAAAAAACAAGTCAGTTTCTTAGCTGAAATTAAGAAGTCGTTCCAGCCTATTTACTTTGTACCGCTGGTGATCGTGTTTGTGCTGGCTTTTGGATTGGCGGCTTATGAAATGATGTTTAGCTTATTTGTGGATCGGAAGTTCGGTTTTACCGCCAAACAGATCGCCGTCATTATTACCGTAGGCTCCATTATGGGAGTGGTCGCGCAAATTATGTTTTTTGGGAAGCTGATCGAAAAATTCGGTGAGAGAAAAATGATTCACGGCACACTGATGACGGCGGCTATTTTTATTTTTGCTTCTGTATTCGTTAGCAGCTATTGGAGTATCCTGGTCGTGACGTGCATTGTCTTTTTTGCTTGTGATTTACTGCGGCCCTCTGTGACAACACTGCTTTCCAAATTGGCTGGTGAAAATCAAGGATTCGTTGCAGGCATGAATTCTACCTATACAAGTCTAGGCATTATTATTGGGCCGGCTTTGGGAGGCATCTTATTTGATATCAACATTAACTTCCCGTATATAGGTGCCGCGGTAATTCTGTTGGCTGCTTTTACGATGTCTGTTTTGTGGAAAAGTAAGGCGAGGGTTAAGACTTGATGGAAGGCTGAGTTGCCGGGGGAAAAGGAAGCATGGCCACGCGAAAAAGTCCGCATGGCCGTGAAAGCCAGCTGAGCCTGCCAAAAAGAGACTGTCGAACAACTCAAATCAATTCCCTATAATATTGAATTTTTAGTATAATAAAGAAAAACCATGTAGCGAGGGATGGAAAGTGTCCATACAAAATGAGGATGAAAAACAATTAACCATTGAAAATCTTGGAGTTCGCCCTGCT
>NZ_JABMKZ010000036.1 GCF_013204855.1 Paenibacillus alba
CTGATCTACGGATTACGCAAATCCTATGCGCTGCAATTTTTTTAAAAGAGACTGAGCCGCGTCTTATTTAGTGATGTCTTTTTCTTCGACTGCCAGCTTTCTAATTTTCATGGTAGTTCAATGAAAAAAAGTGACCCACAGCAACGGGCTGTGGGTCATAATTATTTATATTTTAAAGGGGGGCTGTTTTATTATAGGCTTGATTCATTAAAGCTATATGAAAATAAGATTTCATTATTGTTACATTTATTCAGCTAACGAACTTTAGCTTAATAAACACCTTATCTACCAAGCAAAAACAGACACTTTCCTCAGTTGATGTGGAGTAACACGTTGCAGTTTAAGTACGGGCGTTTATGGTTCGACCACGGATCCTACAAAAAGCCATGCGTCGGTCTGGCGGTCTTCAATTGCGAAGAAGAACGGCCGGTTTATCGTCACCTTGAACGGTTCATCGATTGGTGCCGAAGCCCCTGCCATTTGTACCGAAGTGACCGCAGCTGCCTCCGTTCCATTTTCATTGACCTCGATGAACGTTTTGTGTGTTACCGCACTGATGAAAAGATTGGGCGGAACAGGGGCCATGCCGGAAAAATCTGCATGGACTTCGTCAAAGGGCAGCGTCATACCCATGGCCTTGAGCGGTTCTTTCAACTTTTCGCTGTATTCGATCTTCAAATGGGGAAGCTTAATTTCACCCCGGTTCGACTGGAACGATTCGTGCCAGCGGTTGGGATCCGCCCAAAGCTTGTCATGGAGAGCATCCAGTGAAGAAGATTCATCCGGAAGAATGATCAGCATGTCCATCTGTCCCTCTCCGTAAGGTAAGCGGATTGCTTGAAATTCCTCTTCCTGCAAATATTCATAAGAGCCTGACTGCGTCATCATCTGCACTTGCTTGGTGGAACCGTCCTGCAGTTTGAAGCTTTCTTCTTTCGTTGCAGAAGGTTGGAATTCCTTTTTCCAACCGCCATTGAAATAGACCGCATTCATCAGGATCAAAACTTCCATAGGATCGATGGATTCGATCATCCTGGGAATTTTTCCATTGGTATTCTTATTTACCCAGTCATTGATCGTGCCAGGAGCTTTGGGACTGTTGAAATCGAGCTCAGTTATTTTCGCGTCGTAAAACGCTTGATTGGTTTTCGTGAAATCACTGTGAAACGGTTTTCCTTTACGTGTCCAAAGCGAGTTGGCAATACGCACTTGAACGTCGCTGCCCGGCTGCTGCAAAAGGGAGATAAGCGTCTCGTTGCCCCGATTCATTTCATCCAGGGACATGCCTTGCCAGCCCAACGTCTTGGCCAATGAGACTTGCGTTTCCCCCTTGCTTCCGTTGTAAGTCATGGCGAGCGCCAAAGAAATGCTGGTCGGCGAAATGAATATGTTTTTCTTCTTGTTCTGCTCCGTTTGGACCAGTTGCCGATGGAGCTGCATGCCGAACTCGTTGCTTGCTTTGACGATACGCACATCAACTCCGGCCGCCGCGACTTGTCGTTTTTCCATTGAAATTGAATTTCCAGAAGGATTATCACACGCAGTCACAATCAGTACCAGCAGTATACCAGCCGCAAGAAGTTTACTTTTTCTAAAATTATCTTTCATTTCGGAACCCCCTGTCATTCATATGCTTATATGACGAGGAATATTTACATAATGTTCCATGCAATCGATTTAATTTTTGCTTGTATAGAAAGGCCTTAACGGCTAGAGGACTCCCACCGGATGCCGTTATTAAGCTATCGTTCCCCGTTAGGTTAACGTTTCGAGCTTTCCCGCGGTCAGTTTGAAGCTTAATAAGTCACCCTTTTCCTTTGGTTTCCATCCCCGATTAATTGCTTCAGGAATTATTAGGGCCACTTCAGCAGGCATTACAATTTTGTTATTAAGTGTTTCAACATGCGGAAACTCCACCCAGAACTCATTAATGTCTGATTCTATATTAACACTGAGTAATTGGCCGTTAACTTCATTATGCTGAACGGTTAAGGTGAGAATACCCTTTGCTGAAGGAGTGATTACCCATCTGTACAAGTCTTGCCCGACAGTAATCTTTCTTGTTCCCTTTTTACTAATAGTCATAAAGTCAACTCCAGTGTCTTATTTATTGAAGCTGTCGTTCCCAGTCAGTCACTTTCATATTCACCCTTAAAATGAAAGTGCTCGTGGTAAATACCATTCATACCTACCAACTTACCGGTTTTCTTATGAAAATAAGCAAAATTGAGGTTCAAAGGTAGCTTGAGTAAATCATAATTTACATCTTTTGGTAACCCTTGAATTACTTCGACTGCTTTTTCACGAGTTGTATATAAACCGACCGGAAAGAAGTTTGGAAAACGTTTAATATCTTCAGAAACAAAAATTCCCCATATTACATCTTTATCCAAGTCCTCACTCCGTTCTTTCTATTCCCCCCGTTATACTCATTAAAATTGCAATGATCTGTTCGTTAACGTAATAACGACTGCCAGCAGCAGCCGTTCAAGTATCGTTATCCGTTAGAGCTTAGCTATCTTCTTAGTCAATTATTTCCCATGTCACTTTAAATCCTCCCTTTAAGCCTCCGTCACCGACTGCAACAATTTTATATATTCCATCCTCATCAATATTAACTGATGACTTATGTTCAATTGTGTCTTTCATACCTGCGTAAGTTCCATTCGACTTTATTACATGCTGACCCGTTGATGAACCACCACGAGTATCCCAATTAATTTCAAAAATAAGTGTCTGTCCTTTTCGAACGTTAACTGGTACTTCCTTCGATCCATTAAACAAGTCAAAAGTAGCTTCATAAGTCGTTGAAGTGTATGTTTCAACCCAATTTAATTTTAGATTGTTAATGATAGTCATAGAGATTAACAAAAGCAGAGGAATACCTACACCAAAGAGATATTGAAAAGTCCACTTTTCTCTTCCAATTCTTGTCCCCGTATAGAAAATCATAGCAAATATTGCACCAAAGGTTCCTGCAAAGAGGAAACTAGAAAGCAACTCTTCAGAAGATAAACTAGATCCGCTACGAATGTAAGCAAGCCCCGGGAAGTAGGCGTAGCCACAAGCCATATATAGGAGAATTTCAAATAAGCGTTTTTTAGAAGGAATAAACCTCACGATTAGATCTATGAGTAACGAACAAGGAATGCTGTATAAATAAAGGATATTATACAATGAGACTTCCTTCATTAATCCAAAGACACTATAAAAATTCAAACCGTTAATTATCGAAAATATAGCGCAAAAACTGAATAAAGTAAGTCCAGAAGCAGCAAGTTTACTTATAAAATATTGCCATAACTCATTAATTCTCATATTCTCAACTCTTTTCAAAAGAGTGCTCTCTATATCCTTCGCTAACCAATCTTCAACCTCATTTATCAGGGGGATTCATCTAATAATACCATAAATATAATGCTTATTTTTTACATTTTATTACGCTAATCTGCCCGTTACTTCAATAGAAAAAGGAAGCAGATGCCGGTCGCGGCGATCTGCTCCCTGGTTATTTCACTAACGTTCCCCGTTAAGTTAAATCGTGTTAGACTCCATAGAAATCTTTTAACTTTTGCCATGTCTCGAACCAAAAGGTTTTCACTTTATCGGGTTTCGAAATCTCTATCTCAACATCGTTTTTAATTATATAAACTTTACCATCTCTAGTATTCATAGTATCGCCAAATCCAAAAGCGATATCTAGGCTATCTTTTCTATACTGTTCTTCTCTTGTATCTGACCACTCCGCCTTGCCAACCGAAAATTTTTTTTTCAATATCCCTTATCTCTCCCGTTTCCGATTTGTCTACACCAAGTCTGCTCAAATAGCTGCTGCCGGCAGTCTTTTTTTGTTGTGCTATAGTTTCCGTTAGGTTAACGTTCACTATGCTGACTTATAGCTTATCAAATTCCACTCCGTATTTATTGAAGATGGCCTTGTATTCATTTTCGAATATGGTCCATCGCTTTTCTGTTCCGTACTTTTCCTGCAAAGCCTTCCAATAATGTTTAGCCGCTGCTACATCATTGGATTGTAATAACAAATGAAAGCTCTCTTCACCCAAGTGTAAAAATGGACCTGAAGTGTAATAATCAACAAGGGATCTGGCACTGGTCATAGTATCATAGAAATGAATAACCTCTTCTAATCCACTTAGCAGCGTTTTTCTTAAATCATCCATATTCGTATCAGGAGTGATTGAAAATCGATCTGGAACAGACTCAACAATTTGCCCAATTCTTGCTCTGAAGTGACACTCCGCTTCTTGGGGTGCTGTCAGAATCTCTCTCGATTGTATCTGTGCCAAATCCGCTGCATAAATACCGCAGTTCACATAGAACATGACATTGTCCGCTGAATTGCCAGAGGCTTTTTGGAAATTGAACATGTAGATGAGGCTTTCTGTTATCTTATTGAAATTCAAACTCTTCTTTGCGAAGCCACGCTTGGAAAGGAACGGCTTTACGTCCTGCTTAATCATATCGTTAAAGAGCTGTTGCAACATGATTCCTCCTAGAAGATTACTATAGATTATTTGTTTTAAAAAGAGATCAAAAAAAATCCTCCAACCCCCACGATTCCTCTGGAGCTGAAGGGTTTCACTTCTTTTTATGTATGCAGCTGAGCCTTAAACTTTAGCTTTACCTAACCAATTCGAGCCATATATACGTCCTCTAACTCGGTTGCAGCCTCTTTAATATCATATCCGGCTTGTTGGACCGCTCGAATCCTGATCTCATCTGAAACCCTGTCACTGCGAATCGCCTTCATTAACCACTGGGCCCATATAGCTGCGTCTTGCTCCAAACTCAAGAAAGCGAAAAAACCGGCCTTCAGATTAGCCTCATCAGGCAAAGCATCCGAAACCACACATGGAACACCTGCCGCTTGTGCTTCAATTAAAATCATCGGCAGCCCATCTTCAAAAGAGGGCAGCGCGAGCACATCAATCTCCTGAAGAAGCTCTGCAATATCTTCCCGTATGCCAAGTAAATGGACGCGGTTCTGAATTCCCTTTTGCTCAAGAATCGCCTCAATTTGCGGACGCAAAGCCCCATCACCGATCAAAATCAGCCGCGCATTCGGGAGCCGGTACAGCAGCTCTTCAAAAATTTCAATCAGATATCGGTGATTCTTCACAGCACTAAAACGCCCAATATGACCAACAATCGGCTCATCCAGCGGAATCTTCAGCTGCTCACGAAGCGAGACACACTTTGTTATTCGGTTGGTATAGAGACTAAGATCAATGCCATTGCGCAGCATTTTACCTCGTTTATCGTTCATCCATTGGAATCCAAATAGTGCTTGGCTAGCCGTCTGCGAGCTTCCAACCCAACTTGTAGCCAGACGTCGAATCATATTCTTCTTAAACCAACGGGACATCTTATTTGGTGAAACCGAAAAAGTAGCTTCCCTTAAACTGTGACTATGAGCAATGCGAATGGGAATGCCAAGAAATCTGGCGATCAATAAAGTGAATCCACTTGCATCCACATTATGACTATGTATCGCTTGAAAAGGTCCTTCTTGTTGAATAATCGTTTTCAAGTCATACAAGTATCCGAACCGGCCTGCGTGATAGGGTTTCCCAAGATGAAAGATCCGTCCGCCCAATGCGCGTATTTCTTCGTCAAAATCGGAAGGATTCTGGGTATGCACGACAAAATCGAATTGCACCTTGGATCGATCCATATTCCGATATACCTTCATAATAAAGCTTTGTGCACTATCCTGATTCATATGACTAATTTGATGCAATATCCTTAATGGGCGACTGCTCAAAGCCATTCCCCCTACTTGAGTTATGAATATGAAGCAACAATACTTTAATCACAATTCCCAGATGTATATATAAATCATTAAATCCTGGATATTTTTTTACTTAATATAGGGAAAATAGGGGGGATAAGTTAACAAAATGTCATAGAATGTAAACGCTATCTACCTAAAATTGTAGCATGAATTTCTGGCAATTCCTATACTTAGATTAAGATTAGATAAAGATTTGATAAATTTTTTTACACTTTCCAGCTAATTTTAGGCAGTAAATAGAAAATACCGAGAAATTTTCTGCATCAGCAGATTTTCTCGGTTTCTATGTGTCACTATGCTATTGATCTAGATGCCAGGATAACCCGGATATGGCGGATAGTACGGGTACGGGTACGGATACGGGTATGGATAAGAATAATAAGGTAGTGTCGCATCATACACATAAGGAGCTGCAACCCACGGCAATACACCTACGCCACCGAAACCAGGAAAAAATCCTGCTCCATGCCCATGGCCAAACCCCGGACCAAATCCCGGACCACCATGAAAGCCATGCCCTAGCCCGCCGCCAAAACCGCCATGTCCGATGCCTCCACCGTGAAAGCCGCCTACTGGCGGACGAAATTCTTGCTCATTTGCATTCGTCATTGTTGGAATCACTCACATTCTTGTATAGGTTATTTGCCTAGTACACTGTATGTGTGCGAGTGCCTAGTTGGTGAATGGTTTTGAGAAAATGGGCTTGTTTCAAGACTTCTTGCTATTTTTTCCCTTTCCAGACATCACTAAGACCTACCCAAAAAACTAAAATCGTGGTGATCACAATAAAGCGAAAATCCCAGGCGTTCGGAAAATCATTCATCTGAGTTCCAGATGCGCGGAGCACTAGCACGAACAGGAGAAGAACCAAATCAAAAAACATGCAGTAGGCCATGCGAGCTGATAGTTTGTATAGAGGAAGTTTGTCCATCATTTTGCCGAATCCTAGAATGTCTGACCATCTTGAAGATTCTTTGGATTTATTCTGGGGGGAGTTGTCCTCGGGCCGATCATTGATCGGCTTTTGTTCGTCTTGCATCCTTTTGGCCAACTCCTTGCAACGAATCATGGGCGTCCAGCCACATCAGAATGGCTACAACAAAGCTTAAGCCAGCTACGAATAATCCCCCCATATTGGACAGCAGCTTCATCTCCCATGTCATGATTAAAGCTAGAAAACTCACTAGAAATGCGAGAAAGGAAGCTGTTTTTTTCATCGAGTTTCCTATCATAATCTACTCCACCTCCTTATTCGCTGATGGTATAGGATATGAGAGATTGATAGATTTGGTGCAGACGAGGCATTGCTCAATTCATGCAAAAGAGGACTTAAGAGGCGTCCCTCTCAAGTCCTTAGCGCCATTATCTATTCAGCAAGCTACCCACATAACGCAGTAATTCATTCGCACATACCGGGCAATACCCGTGCTCGTCGATCAATTGCTTTGTCACATCATTAATTTTCTTCAACTGCTTTTCATCCGGTGTTTTGGAGGAGGTTGTAATTTTCACGATATCCTTCAAATCCGCAAAAAGCTTCTTCTCAATCGCTTCGCGCAGTCTTTCGTGGCTGCTGTAGTCAAATTTCCGCCCCTTGCGGGAATACGAAGATATCCGGATCAGAATTTCTTCGCGGAATGCTTTTTTGGCATTTTCTGAAATTCCGATTTGCTCCTCAATCGAACGCATCAGACGCTCATCGGGATCCATTTCCTCACCGGTCAGCGGGTCTTTGATTTTCCCCCAATTACAGTAAGCCTCAATATTATCGAGATAGTTGTCGAAAATCGTTCTGGCTGACTCCTCGAAGGAATAGACGAAGGCTTTCTGCACTTCTTTCTTTGCAATATCATCATACTCTTTGCGCGCCACAGAAATGAAGTTCAAATAACGCTCCCGCTCATCTTTGGTAATCGATGGATGTTGGTCTAACCCGTCTTTGAGTGCGCGCAGGACATCTAATGCGTTAATGCACTGAAGATCTTGACGGATCAATGCACTCGAAATCCGGTTGATGACGTACCGCGGATCAATGCCGCTCATGCCTTCTTCCTGGAATTCATTTTGCATTTCTTTGAGATCTGCCTCTTTGTAGCCTTCGACGACTTCTCCGTCATACATTCTCATTTTTTTGACCAAATCCATGCCTTGTTTCTTCGTTTCTTTCAACCGTGTAAGGATAGAGAAAATGGCCGCATCTCTTAAAGCGTGCGGAGCAATATGAATGTGCGACATATCGCTTTGACTGATCAGTTTGGCATAGATTTTCTCTTCATCCGATACCCGTAAATTATAAGGAATTGGCATGACGATCATCCGGGATTGCAGCGCCTCATTTTTCTTATTTGAAATAAATGACTTATACTCGGTTTCGTTGGTATGAGCAATGATCAGCTCATCCGCGCTAATTAAAGCGAACCTGCCTGCTTTGAAGTTGCCCTCTTGCGTGAGTGACAACAAGTTCCAGAGGAACTTTTCATCGCATTTCAACATCTCTTGAAACTCCATGATACCGCGATTCGCTTTATTCAGCTCACCGTCAAAGCGATAGGCGCGCGGGTCGGACTCGGACCCAAATTCCGTAATGGTAGAGAAATCAATGCTGCCCGTCAGGTCGGCAATATCCTGTGATTTCGGATCGGATGGGCTGAATGTTCCAATCCCTACACGTCCTTCTTCTGAAATAAAGACTCGTTCGATCAAGACATCTTCAATGCAGCCATTGTACTCTGTTTTTAAACGCATTTGGCAGGAAGGACATAAACTGCCTTCAATCTTCACGCCTAACTCGCGTTCAATTTCGGGACGCAGCTCGAGCGGAATGAGATGTAGCGGTTCTTCATGCATTGGACATCCTTTAATCGCATAGACAGCCCCTAGATCTGTTTTGGCAAACTGCTCTAACCCACGCTTCAGCATGGTCACAATGGTTGATTTCCCACCGCTTACAGGACCCATTAGCAGCAAAATACGCTTGCGAACATCCAATCGACGGGCTGCGGAATGGAAATATTCTTCCACAAGCTTCTCAATAGCACGATCCAAACCGAAGATTTCTTGGTTGAAAAAGCTGTAGGATTTGTGCCCAGATTGGTCATTGATACCTTGCGATGCAATCATATCATAGACTCTTGAATGCGCTGTTCTCGCAAGTCCAGGATTTTTGCGAAGCAATTCTATGTACTCCGCGAACGTACCGGTCCAGCTCAATGAATCCTTCTCCGTACGATGCTCCGAAATTCTCTTGAATATGTCCATGGGTACCTCCTTTCACTGCTGCCCTTCACTAATAGGTCAGCTCGTGATGGTGAATTGTGTACTACAATCCTATGCACTCACGGAGCATAACTTGCCCGAAATTTTTATGAGAATTGGATTTAAGCAGATGCGGGCATCATCATGATCATTTTGGTGCCCACTTCCAATTTGCTTTCTATTCGGAGTCCATAAGTCTCCCCATAGACCATTTGGATCCTCCGGTGGACGTTCAGAACGCCGATCCCGCCTTTGATACCTGTCTCATCGATTTCACCGTCTGCCAATCGGTTGGCATTCAATTTCTCTTGCAGCTGTGTCAGCTTCGTCTCTGACATGCCAGATCCATTATCCTCCACACTTATCCAAAAAATTCCTTCATTTATACCTCCATCAATTCGAATGAAGTGATAATCCTCCAAGCCCTCCGGGAAAGCGTGTTGAAACACATTTTCGATCAGCGGCTGCAGGGTCAGGCGTACCATGACATGAAGCAGATATTCAGGCTTAATCGCCACATCGATCTCGAATTCTCGACCTATTCGATGCTTAAGTACAACCAGATAATAAAGAACATGTTTCAACTCATTGGCTACAGTAATTTCTTCTAGATTCGTCTGAACAGAATACCTCAGCATATAAGCTAAAGCCTTCACGATTTCGGAAATCTCCTCCGAATCCTGAATCGTGGCATAGCAAACAATCGTCTCCAAAGTGTTATACATAAAATGAGGATTAATTTGCAACTGAAGAGATTGAAATTCAGCCTTTTGGCGCTCCATGCGAATTTCCGAATTGTTTAATTCGACCTGCACCACGCGATCAACGGCTTCAGATAGCCGCTTGACCATTAAGTTGTAGCGCACCATCAGCTCAACAATTTCATCCCGGTGGGGAGGGAGTGGAATCGTCGCCCAATTCCCCTTTTCCGTTTCCCGCATGCCGGATTTAAGCACTCGAATCGGTTTGGCAATGGATGTGCCGAAGCGATAGGCAAGCAAAATCGCCAAAACTAACGTAAATAACCCAACGACCAGTGTCGTCGATCGGATATTGGACAGCGGCTTGCGCAATTCGCGAAGCGGCATCGAAACGACAAGCTGCCAGCCTGAATAATCGGAGTCGCGGCTTACATACATCCGTTGATCGACTTCACTTGCATCAATAAATGAACGAGAATCTGCTTGCTTCAGCTTGTCGACAAACTCCGCGGGTACAGTCGTGCCAACTTTTGCTCCATCAGGGTGGTACACATAGTTGCCTTTGTCATCAATGATAAATAGGTACCCGTATTTCCCGAGATCTATCCCTTTCCATAAAGCAGATAAATCGGCAGAGCGCATTTCAATGGCGAGCAAGCCGCTCAGCTCAGGGGAGGTGAATCCACGAATGCGGCGAACCAAGGTTAACATCTGATTCTCTTGCCCGGCAATAATCGTATGATTTAGAATGCTTAATTGCCCATCAGCCGTTGTATTCGCCAGGAAATAGTCCCTCTGTTTGCGAATATCCTCCGCATTGAAGGATTGCTCCGTTACACCATTATAATAGTACACCGCATTTTGCTTATCGCTAATTAAATAGACAGAAGCTAGTTTCGGATTTCGTATAAATAAAGGATCCACGCTAGTCTCGCGAATGGTATTGCGATACGTATAGAAGTCATACGCTTCCCGAGTAGAGGGCAAATCTATGAATTCCATCACTTGCCTATTTGTTAAAATCGAGACGATAGAACGCTCATAATCCTTCAAATATATATCCGTATGGTGAACCGCGTTTCCAACGATTTGATTCATTTGGTTCTCTACCATTTCATCCAGCTCACCGGAGGTAATCACATAGGAAAAAATGCCGACGCTGCCCAATGAAAGAATAATAACAATCATAAAATAAACGAATATTTTCTTCGTAAATCCTCGAATCTTCATTTAATACCTAATCGAGCACGATATTCAGACGGTGAAACGCCAACGATTTTCTTGAAGGTTTTCGTAAAATGAGGGTAGTCGTCATATCCTACATCTGCGGCTACATCCACGATTCGGACATGCGGGATTGCCAGCATTTCTTTCGCTTTCGTCATTCGCTTGTTGATGCGATACTGGACAAAGGTTTCATGCGTTATTTTCTTAAATAGTGCGCTGAAATAGGTCGGCGTTAATCCGACCATCGCAGCGACTTGGTCCAGCGTAATCTCTTCTGACAGCTTGCTGTCGATAAACGCTTTGGCCTCTTCCATGGGATCCTTGAAATTGCCGCTTCGGACGGCCAGCAAGCCTTTTACCATATGGTGAAGACCTTTCTCGAAAGCATCAAGCGCTTCTTTCACGCTATCTGCCTGCAAGTGGGCAGGAACGGAATCAGGCGAATAACTGCGTGACTGAAAGCGTTTTACAAGAATACCGTTACAATCATCCAATAGTTCTTTCAACTGGGCAAGCGAAACATTCGCGGACATGCAGTAGTCACGCCAGCGAACCATGAGGCTAGTTAATTCTTCGATTTGCAAAGCCCATATTTGCTGTTCCATCTGATCAATCCACTCGATATAACGAGATGGCGGTATATAGCTGCGCGCTGGCTTTCTAATCAATTGATTCAGCATATCATGGACATCGGATTTCGTGACCGGCTTCAACAAATAATGTCGAACACCATAATTCACACTTTTTTGTGCATATTCAAAGTCACTGTAGCCGGATATCACAACGGTCTTAATATGAGGGAATTCCTCATAAATAATTCTGCATAGTTCCAGTCCGTCCATTTTGGGCATGCGCACATCCGTCAACACAAGATCTGGTTCTGAAGCCCGAATTCGCTCTAACGCAGCCTCGCCATTCTCGGCCGTCTGAATTTTGGAGAACGCGGGTGCATACAATTCCGCCATCTTCATCAATCCTCTGCGAATGACGGGTTCATCATCTACGATCAATACATGCATGTCCAGACCCCCTCACGCTTCTCAAAATCGCTGATTCAATTATGATTTCTTACGCCAACCGAGTTTGAGAGAACCGCCAAGTAACGCCCCGATACGACGTCCACTCCTCGCTGTTCCCAGTCAGCTCTCCGGCATATTGGCCATCTGCATGTTGGGTGACCGTCAGCTTCCGCCAGCTGCATGTCCCGTCCTCATAATTAAAGGTTTCGCCGTCATCGTCGTACAAAAGTCCTTCGCCAGGCTCAGTGCCGAAGTGGACAAGTTCCAGCGGGACCTGTGTTCCGGATGCCGGAACATGCGGCAAAGATGGCATCATCGGGATGACAGCTCCACTTTTAACAAATACAGGAATTCGTTCTAAGCCGGCTTGAACTCGAACGATGCAGCCCCCGGTATAGCGTTCTCCGGTCTCTAGGCCATACCAGATGCCTACTGGCAATAGAACCTCTCGTTCTGTTTCTCCTTCAACCAGCGGTGCGATTAAAAGCGCATCCCCGATCATAAACTGGTCGTCCCATTCTCTCACTTTTTTCTTGCCGTAAGCCGCGTCTGTCGTGTTCAACATCTGCTGCTCCGCTTCGACAAGCTTCGCTTCTGCTGCAGCGATCTCAGACGGGGACATCACGAAAGGCATGGCTTGGAAAGGCGGAATTCCTTGCTCGCGATATTTGGCGAAAGCAGTATACAAATAAGGCAGCAGTCTCATCCGCAGCTTGATATAGTGGCGAACAACCTCCTCTACCTCTGGGAAAGACCACGGCTTCGTACCATCTCCCCATGCATTCAGCATCGCTAAGGGAGAGAAGCAAACGGTTTGCATACGACGCACCCAATCTTCCGCATTTCTAGCTCTACGCACCTCAGGCGTCCACAGCAGACCGCTAAAGGAAGAGTTGCAAAGCGCGCGAATAAATTGCTTATGATCATATAGATCCGAGTACAGCACATAAGGCATTGTGGATGCCGCAGCGTTCGAAGCTCTGACAAGCCCGTACGTTCTGCGGTTTTTGCTGCGAAACAGATCGGCTGTCATTTTTTGAAACATCAACCCATACATCTGTCTCATCTGTTCGCCGTCCAGCCCGGAAGGAAACTTCGCATGTCCCGGAAACATCCAGGAATTGTTGGTCAATTCGCTGCCATCGCATTCATCCAGCTTATAACCGGAGACGCCGATATCTACATGCTGCTCTTCATGCTGCTTTTTGTACAAACTAGCGGCCTCTGTTAACGAATAATCAGGCGCCAGCCCTCCCCATACGGTATGACTGCCCGAAAGCGGCTGCAGATCCGCATACATTTCGCTGTTCGGCGATACAAAGGGATGCTCCCACAGGTTCACGCGAAAGCCCTTTTGCGCTAGCTTTTCCACGAATTGCCCAGGCTCCGGGAATCTGCTTTTCTCCCATTCATACGTGACTGGATAGCTGTGGCTGTGCCAGCCTGGTTCCAGTCCGATTACATCGCACGGGACATCATGGAGACGGAACTGCTCCGCTTCCTCCAGTACCTGCTGCTCATTATACATCGTCGGAACGCGGTGCCAGAAGCCAAGGCCCCACTTCGGAGGCAGCACGCCGCCACCGCCAAATAAATTATATCTAGACACGACATCCGCAAGAGTAGGCCCCCCAAATAAATAGACGTGTGCGCCTTCGGCAGGAATACGAATTTCTACACGCGAAGCGACCGGCGTTGCTATCCATCCCCGATCGGTATTGCGATCTCGAATCGCTTCGCTATGCGTGTCCTCCTGCTTTAGAGTTGATCCGCAATAAATCGTTACGATTCGCGAAGTATCCACCCATACGCCGTAGCCAAGGTCGCTGACATAAAAAGGCACTGGAGCATGCGTTTCTCCGGTATCCTGCTTGGGGTCGCTGTTCACACGCAGATAACGGTTTCTTCCCCGCTGATTCATCCGCAATAACTGAAGACCTGTCCCATACAGCTTCTCGGTTCGATCCAGCGGAAAGGACAAAATGAGACTGTCCCCTGCTTCCTCAAGCTGAATGCTGTCCCAATCAAATGGTGGCTTCACTTGCGGCATTTGCTGCAAAGCCTCCTCTTTCGGTGAAACTTCCATCCATGATAGCGGGGTGATCGCCTTCGGTTCTCTAATCGTCAGACGCCATACGCCCAGTGCTGATAATTGCCAATTGTTTGTATTCATGCAGAGTCTCCATTCCTTATTTTTATAAAGTCGGAACCTTAATCTCTTGCGTCTGCCCGGTTTCGCTAGCGAGCTTGGCGTAGTGAACAAGCGCCCCAGTTTTCAAATAATCGCTGCCGCTGGTTTCTGCTTCGCGGCCCTCCTGAAGGGACGCCAAAAACTCAGTCAACGTATCCGTTTCATCCACGCCGCTGTAATCCTCGAATAGTTGGACTTCCCCGTCCCGTATCACACGAATTTGCATATTCACGACTTCCATTGCACCCTCAGTGCCTTCAAGTCTCCAATTGCCGATCCAAGGCGTTTCGCTCCCACGAGAAGCGATGGATGCGTTATAAGCAGCCGTTATGCCACCCTCCAATTCAAGGAAAGCGTAAGCATTTATGACGGCCCCGTCTTCTTCCCAAGCGTTCACGGGATTGTACAGCTTAGCTTGGACCGTCTTCCCTTCTTTTCCGCTCAAATAGCGAATCAGATCAAAGTGATGGACACCAATGTCATCAAGAATACTAACCGTATATCTCCGCTGAACGTGGTGGTATCTATAAAACTGGATATCCAAAGACGATAGCCTTCCGATAACGCCCTCATCCAAAAGCTGTTTCATTTTACGTATACAAGCCATTCTGCGATAATTCTCTGCGATCATAAAAGGCAGCTTTTCCCTTTCAGCTCTAGCAACAACCTCAATTGATTCCTCATAGTCAAAAGAGATCGGCTTCTCGCACAACACAGCCAGCTTATGATCAAATGCCGCGTTATTCACCACGGTGTGCATCATTGGCGAAGTTACGTTTACAAGAAAATCAGCTTGTTCACACTGTAAAGCTTCTTCAAGCGAAGTGTAGAAAGGGAACGGATCCTCATTCATCTTCGCCTTCATCGTGCTGTCGACCTCGACAACGGCTGCTAATAAGCCACGATCTCTCAGACGCTTATACCAACTGAACCCTGCTGATCCCAAACCAACCAATATCGCCTTCATGGATCACGACCCCCTAAATTTTCACCTTCATGCCTTATTACCTTCATTATAGGAATTATTCGCTAAGCAGGAAGGATAAAATTTAAGGTGATATGTCTTTTTTTACGATATCATTCAATGCCAAAGAGATATCCGTCCAGCAGATCGCTCTGCTGGACGGATACCTCTTTCTTTTAAGCTCAGCTTGCTTTCCCAGGGGAGGCTGCCTGCTTTGCCTGTTAAGACTGCCTTTTCGGCAGGCTCAGAGCGAGTTCGGTGAGGCTGTCCCTTAAGCCAAATTGAGTAGGTAAGCGCCGATAGATGATCGGATTGATTACTCTATAATTCCATGTGGGATGAAGGGCTTCCCGATCAGTTCGGTTCACCCGAGTGTAAAAGCCTGCGAAAATGCAGGAATTTCCGGGCAAATTCGGTTAAAAAGTGGAAATGCCTGCAATTGTGCAGGCATTTTTATCTTTTTCAGCCTCTCATCCAGAAAAAGCCTCAAAAGCCTGCACAAACGCAGGAATTTGATCGTTGAGGCTATTCCAAGAGCAAAAAAGATGCATAATTGCAGGTTTAGAGATAGCAACTGGAACTAGATTCAGAGAAAGTAGGAGGCTCATCAAGAAATTATCAGAACCCGTAAAAGCTATAGTGAAATCCGGACAACTATATTCATACGCATGAAAGAAGATCATACGCAGAACAGCCACCAGTTTATGTCAGGTTATAATGTACAAATCCGAGCTGCCGGTAATCAAAAAGTAAAAGTAAGTTTGGTATAGGCACGATTGAGCCTCTCCGAATGCCTATCAATAAGGCTGTCTGGGACAGCCCCCTTTTTTCGGCAGGCTCACGCGGATTCCATGCCGCCTCCATCCGGAGACAGCATTTTCGGCAGGCTCAGCGCAGATTCCATGCCGCCCCCATCCGGAAACAGCACTTTCAGCAGCTTATTTATTATCTAGCATAATCGCTCCTTGCTTCTTGTTCCAGCGATCTGTTGCTTCTTTAATAATCTCGTTGCCGCCTTTGGACTTATACTCTTCAATGACTTTCGGCCAATCCGAGATCGGCTCTTTGCCGTAAATCATTTTAATCATATGGTCGATGATAAGCTTCGGACCTACGTCGGGTTGAGGCGCGGCAAGATCAGGAAATTTAGCGAAGCTGCTCAAATCCGGATAAAATCCGATGCCTGGCAAGCCTTCCTTCGTAAGTACCTCGTCGAATGCTTTCAAGGTGGCTTTGCCATCCTCATTCAGCAGCAGTCTTGGTTTGTTGTAAGTGGAATCGTGCACGGCCCACATGGTTCCACTGCGGAACCCTTCTTCATCCGTCTGTTCCTTCGTCGTTGGAAATTTATAATTGATTTTACCGCTGCTGTCCTTCGTGTAAGTATCCCCTTCAATGCCGAAGGTGAAGAAGGTTTCGGCTTCCGGTGAAATCATCCATTCGAACATTTTAATAATGTTGGCAGCTGTTTCCGGCTTCACATTTTTATTAATATAGAATGTACGGATGACGGGTGCGTAATAGAAATAGCCGCCTTTCCCTTCCGGTCCTTTTGGCGAAGCAATGATGTCAACTTTGGAGCCTGGAACCGCTTGTTGCGCCTTGGTGCGATAGCCCGGCAAGCCAGAAGCGTTTTGCGACCAGATGCCCGCTTTGCCCGCCTCGATGCTTTTCGTAAAATCGGTTGAACTAATGGTAGCGAATTCCTTAGGGATCAGGCCCTCGTCATACATCGTTTTGTAGGTAGCGAGCGCTTTCTGAACATTCTCGACATCGAAAAATTTCGGGACTACTTGACCGTTCACAAGCTCAAATTGATCCTTATAAGGAAGAACATCGAAAGCGCCCAGAATAACGTCCGCATACTTGAAGTTTTCTCTCATTTGATACGGATTCTCGACTCCCAGCTTCTTGAACGCACGCAGTACATTCAGAAACTCGTCTACGGTTTTCGGTGCCTGAAGGCCTGTTTTTTCCAGCAGATCTGTACGAATATAGGTGGAGCGGCGGGAAGGATTACTCAGAAATTCGGGCACGCCATAAATTTTTCCATTATATGAAACACTATCCCAAGCTGCTTTGGGGATCAGTTTCATCAAATTCGGCGCATTTTGCTTCAGCAGCTCGTCCAAGGGCATAAACACACCGTTCTCTACGGAACCTGACATCGACTTGCTGCCAGGACCGCCAATGCTGCCAACCACATCAGGAATTTCGTTGCTTGCGAACATAAGGCCGAACTTGGAATCCTCCATGACCTTTACGTTCATATCCGTATTCGTCAATTCCTCCAGCTTCAAGATCCACTTGTCCTTGTTCAGATCCGGCACGGTAGTGTGATACCCAGTATTGACCGTCGTTGGATAAAGGATAGAGAACTTCGTCGGTTCTTTCTTCCCGTTGGCTGCGGAAGACTGCGGCGTTGCCTTATCCGCTACTTTCCCATCCGTCGAACACGCGGTTAATGCAGAAGCTGTCAACAGGACAGCCAAACTAAGACTAAACGTTTTTTTCATTTAAACCCCTTCTTCCTTTAATATACTGTAAACGATTTCATCCACTGCCTATATCATATTGAATATCGGGAACTTCTTGTATGTATTAATTTAAGCTGCCCTGTGAATTTATACGATTGCAGAAAGACCGCCAAGCTGCTTGGCGGTCTCGTCTTATATCAATTAATAAATTGTAAGGATTGCAGCATGCGCTTCAGCATCACGGCTGCTTGCGCACGCGTAGCAGGTTCATTCGGCGCAAAGGCATTATACGACATGCCTTGAATGAGGCCGCCAGCCAACGCTTGCGAGATAGCCGCACTCGACCAGTCGCCGATCTGCGTACGATCAGAGAATCGATTCAATAAAGCGTTATTGGCCTGAATTTCCTTGCCGCCCAATTTCATTGCCCGCATCATCATCGCTACCATTTGTTCGCGGGTAATGTTGGCGTTTGGTCTAAAGGTACCGTCCTCATATCCGTTTATCAATCCAGCTTTATACGCTGTACTTACGGCTCCGAGGAACCAGTCGCCCGGTTGTACGTCTTTAAATACATTTGCCTTCATGTCGACCAATCCTAGCGCACGAACCAGCATAGCCGCAAATTCGGCACGTGTTACAGTGACCTCTGGGGCAAATTGCTGATTCTTTTTCCCGTCTACAAGCCATTTATTCGCCAGCAGCTCCACATCCGCTTTTGCCCAATGCCCCTGTAAATCCTTAAACGATTTATCGGATTGAATAACCGTATATAGGCTGTTATGCGGAGAACGAATCGTAATCACGGAAGAGCCATTCTTCGTTGTGATTATCGCTGGTACGAAATGGATCTGGTTGCTCGAGTCCACCCATACCGCTGTTACCTTGCTGGAATCAACGGTCAAGGCCCCCAAGCTAATCGTACGATTGACATACATGCCGCCGAAATCACTTTTTTCTATCCCATTAATTGTGATTGTGAATTCTATCGGGTTCGAAATCACTTGCTTCGCATTCATCTTGTTCACTGCTTCATTTACATCGTTCCCCGCTTTACCGGAAACTTTGGAAATCGAGATGCTAACGGTCGCATTCTTCGGAATATCTGCAAACAAATTTACAGGCAATTCATACATGTCGCCATTCGCCTGGATCTGAATCACCGCATGGCTTTGCTTGCTGATCATGCTAAGGATGGCGTTGCCTGGCAGCTCCACATTGACAGTAGGTTCGCTGCCCTTCACCTCAATCAGAACAATCGGAGCTGCCAAGGCTTTCTCCAGCTTATCCGCATCCACGATGACCTTGGTTACCGTCCTTCCATCGGCCATCGTTTCTTTCGTTACCTTCGCGTCTTTCTCAAGATCCAAGATGCCGGAATTGCCAGTTGAACCCGTTGTTGCCGGTGCCGTCGTGCTGCCGTTGACTGATCCCGTACCTGAGCTTGAGCCTGATCCTGATCCTGAAGAATCATTCAGCGTTCGAAAGGCCACCGCGGTTCCGTATACACTCTGGGCTCCGTCCGTGTCAACGGCTTGAACCGTAAAGGAATAATCGTTCCCTGGTGTCAAGCCTGTCAATGCATACGTAAGAACATTGCCTAGCGATGCAACTTCCGTGTAGGTGCTGCCTGTAACGCTATAAATCTTATAGCCGGCTACGCCTATGCTTGCTTCAGCAGCTGTCCATTGCAGCGTCGCTGATCTTGTCCCCACGTCTGACACAGACAGCTTGAATGTGCTTGGCCATGTCAGCTGTGTGACCGTAATAGCAGCCACTGCCTTATAGGTTGTACCCGTAACGGTCCCTTGAACGCTAAAGTTTCCCACCGTTGCATATTGGGAGGCGTCTATGTTGTTCCAAATGACACCAACAAGACGAGTCGATTTGTCGCTGTAAACTGCTGTGACAACCGTTGGCATTACTGGCGCTGTTCCTACAGGTGTTAGGATGCTGACTGGCGTAATGCTGGCAATTTGCGCCTGATTGTCCGGCGGAACAAGCTCTGTCGGTTGAGCAGGCGCCGAGATCATAAACATGCGGGAATATATGTCCGTCCCCTTTGATCTAACCGTTACTTTGGACAGATCGCTCGCAATGCTTGGCAGCGTATAGCTTGTTGTACCTGCCGGTAACTCAGCAAACACCGCTTTGTCATTATAAACCGTATACCCTTCGCTCAAAGCATTGGCATCCCACTTCAGAACTTTCGCAGATCCGTTAGCCTCGACATGAAGATTCTGTGGAGGTGTAGGCGCATTAAACACTTGAACTTGTGTAAGGCGAGGAGGACCCGTAAGATCCGTCCCTGTATTGCCGCCAGAAGCATTCTCCACCGTTACCTTGATATATCTGGCATGATAAGTTTTGCCAAGGTCGATGGGGTATGAGCTGTCTGCCGTATCTGCGCCACCGCTATTGTTGCCGGTTGCGTACGTATATCCTTGAGCTGTCTGTTTGTCGACTTGCGTAAAGCTCATTGCATCAAACTCAGCAGCCGATGTATGATCTCCAACCTCATTCGATACATAGACGGTTGCGCCTTTTAATCTCGTCGATTTGGCAAACAATCGGATTTGGCTTACATCCATGGCCTGGCCAAGGTCGAGAACGAAGCTGCCTTTTCTTCCCCCATCGGTTCCCAGCCATGAATAATTTCCGATTTGATCCAAGCTGGTCACATCGGTCACAGCCCATAATGTCGGGTCTTGGAGTACGCCAGTAGTTAGTTTGTTGGCATTCCCGTTTACGCCCGCAGCCGATTGGAGCTGGATCGAATTGGCATTTGCTGCCGGACCTACGTTGTACACATGTTTATTAAGCGCAAGGTTAACGGATGATAGGCCAGAAGCCACTTTGGTTATCGTGATATCAGCAAGCTGCAGCTCTGCGTCAAATGCTGAATTATTGCCGCCATTGGAGCTGCGGTAAATTCCCCACTTCGGTCGTTCATATTGGTCAAAAGCCGCCGGATACTCCGTCTCGAAATTGCTGCCTTTTTCCGGTCTTCTCCATAAATCCTTGGTGCCGTCCGTCGCGCCTTGATTCACAAAAGCTTGATACACATCCGGACTGTCAACGTTGTAAACCTTGCCTGTCACCATATCCGTTATTTTGACCGTGAACCAGCCGGAATCCGAAATAAGCGCGTTAAGCTCAACCTGAATCCAGTGGCCGTCGATTTCTTTTAACGGAATGCTCATCGCGGTCTTATCGCCGTCGGATCGGTTATGATTCAAAACCAGATTTCTGCTGGTCGTACCTGAAATCGAGAATGCAAGGAGATAGGCGCCATTCTCACCGCCGCTGTTGCCGCCCGGCAAAGTATTAGCCTTCTGAGCATTCACAGCCTTCAACTGAAAAATATGCCTAAAGTTGGCTTGATTCCACTGGTTGCCGTCGGAAATATGCCATTTCCACTTGTAAGAAACCAGATCGCCATTATAGGCTACATAATCGCCGCCTGAATCTTCACTTGGGCGAATTTCAACTCTTTGCCTGTCATTGATTGCTGCGCCGCCAACCACATAGCCTTTCTCCCAGTCAAAAACACCTTTGTGGCCGTACTCGCCATCGCGGACTTTATCCACGAATTCATTATTCACGCCTCTTCCGTACTCAAAGACCTTAAACACATTTGTGTTCAGCACGCTATCCCATGCGTTTACCACATGGTCGTCAGCAGCATTAGCCCGAGGCTGATCGCCATAATACTCGTGGTAAGCGTCTCTGATCCGCTTGGTCACGCCTTCTACAGGTTCGTCAGTTCCCATGGCACCGCCCAGAACATGATAAGGAGATACGCCTTCAATAGCGTTCATCTTGATGGTTTTGGAATTAGCGCCAGTACCGCGAGCTGTTACGTCCAAGGCGAAAATAGATGGACTTCCGTTGTTGAAATTGAACGTAAATTCATTGGTGCCGAGCGGTAATTTCGCCAAGTAGGAGGCTGCAAATACAACCTTGCTGCCAGACAACGAATAATCGATAGTCGGACGAAGCAGAGTACCGCCTTTGGCAATGCTGGTAAGCGTCTGCCCGCCAGCAAGATTTATCGTTGTTGAAACAGGTGCAGCTTGATCCCATGTGCTGTAGGTATCCCTAGCCGGTACTAATGCCGTTGTATTAGATATGGCATCTTTGCCGGAAATCGTCAAACCGGATATCCCCATCATCGATGCGGCTTCATCCGTCTTCTTATCGCGAGGGCCGACCAATACCGTGTTGATCATCACATATCGGGCTGTAAACGGATAGAGGAATGTTTTGTTATCAAAACCCCATTGTTGCCCTGCGTAAGTGACATAGGACCACAAGCCTTCCGTTTCTGTACCGCCCGCCAGCGTCCAGCCGTTCGCCTTCCAATCGTAATTCTTTGCCGTATCGGAAGCCGTAGGCGCACTTGCCCATGAGCTTGGGCTGCTGGAGTAATAGACCTCAAATCTTGTCGCGTTACTTTGGATATTTGCGATCGTATTAGGTATTTCAAGGTGCAGTTTATCAATCGTTTTGGGAGATCCCAAGTCAAGGGCTATTGCCAAGGAAGATGGCGCGTAGCTGCCCATATAGACATTTGAGCTTGAATTGCGCCAATAACCGCTGCCACCTGAGCGCAAAGCATCTATGCCTGGATGATTGGGATCTTCCGAGCTTACCTTGAGATTCTGTCCTGCTACGGGTGTAAAACGGGATGGGGACAACAGATTTACCAGAACAGGATCTGGGGAAGTCACGGAGGGTTCTCCGAAAATGTTGAAAGCATTGCTGCGTATCCCCGCACCTTTACCGCTGGCCAGCGTGTTATTAACATCGGATACAAGCAGGACATATTGCGCTTGAACAGGCACGGCCAAGTTGTGATCTGCCTTTTGGTTATTGCTAAGCGGTGTGGATTTCCCCGCTCCAGGGATCATTGTCCAAGATGCTCCATGGGCAGTCTCCAGCGGTTTTTCCGTGCCAACCGTGCTGGTCGAGAAATTATTTCCCTCCACAAGTTCATCATAAGCAGCTGCGTCATTGGTATAGTACACCTGATAATTTTTCAAGTAGCTGCTGTTATTCGTCCATTCGATTTGAATTTTGCTGACATTAATTTTCTTCCCCAGCTTTACAGCCGCCCAATATTGATGATTGCCAGCGTCTGTGGTTATTAGAGAGCTGTTAGCCTGCCAATAGGTGGTGGCATCGTTATCAATAAAAGATTCTCTCATATTTCCAGTGCTGCCTTTGGAGACAGCTTTTATTTGAGCTTCAGGAGTTACCGCCCAGTTTCGATAATCGGAAAGGTTCACTTCAATGAAAGGCCTGATGTTCTTGCTATTCGTAACCCCTGTGCCGTTAAAATCGCCATAGATCTTGGATTTCCCCTTACTATCAGGCTTATAGCCTTCCGGGCTCCATGTCACATTCACCTTTTCTATATTCCCTGTGCTCAGGGTAACATCCAGCTGTGATGGCAAGGATAATTGGCTGAAAGAAGTACCTAGAGAAGCCGCAGCTTCTTTGGGCCTTGCCCAAGCTGCAATGTCTTTAGGTTGTGCATTTGGGTTCCAGCCATCCGGAAAAATGTAGCTGTTTTTATCCCTTTTGATTAAGTAAATATCAGATAGATACATGGTTGAAGCTTGGAATTCGTCTGCATAAGCCGCATCTCCTGCGCCGTTATACAACCCATGATAAAGGCCCCATTTGGAACGGTTTTGCTGCCCCGTCTCAGCGGGTAAATCAACTCGTTCGGACCTGCCCGTGGTCGGATTTACAACTTCGGGGCGTCTGAATGTTTCGGCCGTCATTCCCCCTTGGAACAGCACATCGCCGGTGGCAAGGTCGACAAGCTTGCCGTAGATATACCCTTTATCAGCTGTCAAAATGGTTACTTGCAAATCAAGCCAGCGATCCACCACCTTATCAAATGGAATCGTAAACAATGGCTTTATTCTATCCGCATAGTTGGCGTCCGGATTATTCCTGAATTCCAGTTGGCCTTTGCCTTCACTTGAAACCAGCGTAAGCGTAGCCACGGGCTGGCCGGCAGCGTTGCCCGCCACTTCTTTCAATTGAAAAATGTGCCAAAATCGGTGGGGATCAATAAAATCGCCCGCATGCTTGTCACCAACATCTTGCTGGAACTTTAACGTTTCCGATGGAAGCATAAGTCTCCAATGATGGGTCATAATATCGCCGCCTACGCTGTTGGCATCCTGATTGGATGCTGCCGTGTTGCTTTTAATTTCCAGCCGCTGGCGGTCGCTGCCCACTGCACCACGGTCACCATCGTCTCGGCTCACGCCGTCAGGCGTAACAAAAGGCTTAAATTCATGGTAGCGCAAAATGTCTGAATTGAGTTTGTCCGTGCCTGGAACATTGGCAATGCCATATTTTGCAAGCGCATTCAAATCATCTTTGCCTATGGTCTGCAGATACATATTGTCTCCTAGCCAAGATTCATTCACGGTAGAAGCCACCGGGTAGTCTCCTGATCGATCATAGACAGATTCCGACCATGCCTTTCCACTATAAGAGGAAGGAGCACCGGGGCCTTCAATAGAACCTGTTGTGCTGCCATTGCCAATTGGAGATGCGCCCATCACATCCCACGCGTCTTCGCCCGCCCTAATATTGAGCGGCAAAAATTTCTCGTTATCTCCCACAGTACCTGCGATTGGGGGCAACTGACTTTCTACCGTAGTCGTTATCGTATATTTTCGGCTATTGCTGCTATTATTCTTATCCGTAACTACCAAATAATACAACGTAGTCCCGCTTTCTGAAAATTGATCCATTTTGGCATCGCCTTGGTTGATCCCGCTTGCCGCAAAAGAAATCGCTGTTGTTTCATTGCTTCTATAAAGTGTGGCAGCAGCCCCTGAGTTTGTCGTAACATTCAGCATTTGGTATAAGGTGCCGTAGGGCAATGAAATATGGATGCTTGCCTGATTAAGATCAACTACAGCATTGGCTGGCTTGTTCACTTCTATTTCCAGTAGACCTAAGCTGTCTCCCGGCGCTGCTAGAACCGTTGACGCTGGGATAACGCTCGTCATCAGCGAAAGCACAAGTGAAAATGAAAGAACAATGCTTGCTGCCTTTCTTAATGCTTCTTGCCTAAACATCTTAAAGAACATCTTCAAGCCTCCTTGAGTCAATTACGATGCATTTAAATGAGGGAGTCAAGACATCAGCTGCTAATCGAGTGATACACGAAATAAAATGAATGCGCTACCAAGAATGTTGATTTGAAGCCGCTACCTAATAGGCCTAGGATCATCTCCCTCCTTCCACAATTTACTCATTGTAAGGCACGAACTTATTTCCGCAGATGGAAAAAATTACGATCACATGGTTTTTTTTAACATTTGAATGACAAAAAAACCGTCAGGATAAAATATCCTGACGGTCCTTTTGCGGCAGCCGCTTGTTTTCTCGCAAGTTGAGTACTTTAATGCACCTATTTTGCACCTAATCCAGCTAACAATCTCTTCAGCACGACCACTGATTCTGCCCTCGTCGCTTGCTCCTGCGGAGCAAACTCTTCCGCGGTTCGGCCATTCATCAGGCCAGAGTCCGCTGCAAGAGCAACAACCTTTTTGGCCCAATCACTGACTGCGCCCTCATCGCTGAATCGGATCGTTGCGCCCGCGGTCATATCTTCCACTCTCATCCCTGTGGCATGCCCCTTCGCTCGCAGCAGCATCGCTGTCATTTCTTCACGCGTAATGTTCTTCGCCGGCGCAAACTCCCGGTCTGCAACGCCATTGACAAGCCCTGCCGCATACGCTTTCTTCACCGTATCCTCATACCAGGAGCCAGCGGTTACGTCATCGAAGGGGTTCTGTATAGGACTACTCTTTAAGTCCAATGCTTTGGTAAGCAAGGTTGCGAACTGCGCTCTCGTCACGTTCGTATCCGGTGCGAAATGATCGTCATCCATCCCTTCCACGATGTTCTTGTTCACCATCAGCATAATATCAGATTCGGCCCAATGCCCTTTCAAATCGCCAAAAATTTTGGTGAATTCCGCAGCTTCATTGAGCGAAATCGATTGATTTTGTAAATTGTGATCGACAATTTTCATGGAGGTCCACTTCACCGTTGTCGATCCTGCTTTTTTAGCCTTAAAGGTGATCGAGCCTATGTCGAGATTTCCCTTTTCACCTTCTACTTTGCCCATTTTCGTATGCGCAAAGATCACTTCATTGTTCTTCACAATGGGCGAAACAGAGAAGCCTTCTATTTGGGTATCGGCTTTGACAACATCCAGCTTGCTGGCATCGAAGCTGAATTTGGCCTCGTACGCATATAAATCCTGCACATTTGTTCCTTGCAAAATTACGGTAAATTCCCCCGTCGATTCGGCATCCGAGGTTTTCATCACGAATTGGGATGCTTCCTCCGCATAAGCAGGAGCCAGCAAGGCCAAAGAGCAGCAAAGCTGGAGTGCAAATGCGGCATATATGATGTTACGTTTCATCCTAAACCATCCTCTCTTATGCGGGAAGAAGGGGGTGGCCTGGGCCCTCCCCTTCCTTATTGATCAGTCTCCGTGATTACTCCATCATTCTGTTCGCCAATGCCGCAAGATCGAGAATATCAATGATGTTATCATTGTTCATGTCGGCGGCTTTCACTTGATCCCAGTCCGGACTGGACGAAGTTTTGCCATAGTTGGCTGCAGCGAATCCAAGATCGCCGATGCTGACTTTGTTATCGTGATTCAAATCGCCCGGAACGCCGACCGGTACCGGTGTCACTTGCACGCTGATCGACGAAGCGGTCGCGCTCGTTTCATTGCCTTGTGCATCGGCAAGAATAGCTGCCGCCACTGTGATTAGCCCCGTTGCCGCTTGCTGTACGTTCTTTGCTTTAAACACAATTTGCACGATATCGGCCGTGCCTGTGACAGCGTGGGCCGCACCTTGGCTGGCCAAGATAAGGCGCAGCTGGCCTGCCTGATCCTTTGTTTGGACGACGCTGACGCCATCTTTCATGGATGCCGCCGAGACGAATTCCAACAGGTTCGAATCATAGCTCAGTTTAATATCCTGGCCGTATACGTTTGTGATCACATTATAGACTCCGAAGTTTACGGTTAGTTGGCCTCCTGACTGCACAGTACTGGCAGAAGCGTTAAGCGAGGTGCCAGGTGCGGTCGGAGCCTTATTGTCGACCGTTACTTGGCTCACACTCGTAAAGCTGCCTTCTGCCGTAGCAGCCGTGATTGTTGCGCTGCCTGCTTTGAGCGCCGTTATGACAGCCTTGCCGTTACCGCTGTCTGAGACCGTTGCTACGCTTTCGTTGCTGCTTGTCCACGTCACGTTCTTATTCGTTGCATTGATCGGCGAAACGACAGCTTCAATCTCGCTCGTTGCTCCGACATTCAGATGCAGCGCGTCCTTATCCACCTGTACGCCGGTGACGTTAATCTGCTGGGCAAGTACGATTTCCGCACGGTCAACGGAAATACCCACACCTGTCGCTTGGCTGTTTTTAGTTCCCGTTACTCTGACCTTGATCGTATGCGCACCGGAACTTAAAATCGGGGAAACGAACAAGTTCGCGCCGCTTTGGGAAGAAGAAGCATACAAATCAATCATTTTCTCAGCGCCGCCGTCGACCGAAATGCCTGCAATTCCTGCTCCTGGCGCTTTCGTCCCGATCAGAATGATCTGCTTGCCTGTAAATTTCATCTCATAAGCATCATTCGTTGCTGCGCTGGCGCTTTCAGCTCCGACATTCCATGTTCCCGTGTAATTAAATTGATGATTGTCCGTCCCTGTTACCGTGTTCTCAACAACAGTGCGATTCAAAACTTCAACGCGTTCCAAAGAAAGAAAAGTACCGCTGGCAGAGCTGTTCTTTCTTCCCGCTACTCTGGCCTTGACGGTATGCTCGCCATACGGCAGAACAGGTGATGTATACCAAGCCGTCGCATTTTGGCGCGATGGGGCATATAGATCCGCATCAACCTCGCTGCCGCCATCGAGAGATACGGCCGCAATACCATGCCCCGGAGCTATCCCGCCAACAAGCTTGATTTGTGTGCCAACAAATTTGATATCGAAGTAAGCGTCAGTCAAGCTTGTATAACTATCGGATGAAACGATCCAACCGTTGCTTCCGCTCGTGCCGATTTTGGAGTAATGAATTCGATTGATATCTGTTCCTTGCTCGCTATTTTTGATCAGCGTTATCCCTAGCGGCTCGGTAGGCGCAGGGTTGCTGACCGACGGCTCGTCTCCGATTAAACTGACCCGGTTAAAGAAATCCGCAGCACTGGCGGAACGAGGGCCTCCCCACATTCTTTCGGAAAGCGCCTGACGCGGTTTTCGGGAAGCATCTTCGAAATTGGATTCCGGAATCACGTATTCGCCATCCCCAACTTCTACGCCTTTAAACGAACTTCCGCTTTCATATCCGATTCTGCCATCCGGTGTCTTGACTTGATCCCAATAGTCAGACCAGATCGATAGAAAGTAGCCCATCATATTGGCATGCACGGAAGGATTCCAACTCTCATACATGTAACTTGTATCCGGCAGAAGAGATTTCCCTGGCGTTACATAAAGCACGTCACCTGGGGATGCGTATACTTTATATCCCTCGTTGGCAAATGCACTAGCCTGCTTGGAAGAACTTTTCTCATCGCTCCAAACGGTAATCACATTATCCGTATTCAGCGGAATGCTCGGATGGTAGTCTTCAAATCCGTTCCAGTTCATCGGCGTTTTTCCAAGCTGCTTGACATGCTGACTCATCTCATTGATGAACTCGATAAAGCTGTCTCCAACCTTTGGCAAGCCCTTGCTGTTTTTATAAGCGACAAGCTCCGGACAAGCGTTCATTTTGGACTCTGTTTGAATTTCATCGGAGCCGATATGGAAGTAGGGCCCTTTGAACAACGGAACGAACTCGTCGAGCAAACCTTTAATGAAAGTGCGTGTTTCGCTCTTCGTATAATCAACCGTAAACTGCGGAATGTCCCAGCCCGTCGTGTCTTTATCCATGGATGAACAACTGAATTTCATCGCCGGTTTATATTTGTTAAGAATGGCCGCATGGCCGGGCATTTCCAGTTCAGGGATGATCATAACATGATAGCGATCGGCGATTTCGGTCAACCGTACGATATCCGCTTTGCTGTACGATTTGACCGAAGCCAGGCCTGGATAGGTGTCGCTTTGCAAGCGGAATCCGCTCCATTCGCTAAAATGGATTTGAAACGTATTCAGCTTATTCCACGCCAACCGTTTGATCGTATCTTCGAGATACGCCATCGAATAATATCTGCGCCCGACATCGAGCATCACTCCCCGCTGAGCAAATTGCGGGTAGTCCTTGGCAGTTCCTTTGGGTATATAGGAACGGGAAGGGTCCTGCTGCAAAATTTGCAGTACAGTCCGAGTGCCGTAAAAGACGCCAGCGGTCGAATGTCCTTTGATCGAGAGAGCTGCTGCCGCTTCCAGCACGTAGCCTTCATTGCCGATGCCTGTGTCATCGGTATTGAGTGTCAAGAAAATATCGCCCGCGTTCGCTGCATTGGCCTGAACAACCGTCATTGCTTTGCCAGCAACCAGTGCGACATCTTCTTTGAAGGCCGCAGCCGTTTCCGCAAGCTCAGCACTGTAAGAAGAATCAATAACAATTCGTGATGTATCTTTTAATTGAAAAGCGCCTGCTCCGCCCGTCCATTCCCGTAAACTGGGAACCACACTCGGAGCTGCGTTTGCTGCATAGGATACGGATGGCAGTTGAAACAGAGAAACGAATAAGGAAATTACCATTAGCGCCATAACTGATTTTCTTTTCATAAAAGAATATCTCATGTTGAATTCCTCCGTTTTATCCTTGTCTTGTTAACCCTTTAAGGCCCCAGCGGTAATGCCTCCTGTAATTTGCTTTTGAAAAATAACGTAAAACACGATCGGCGGACCCATCGAGATGATCAGCGCAGCGAAGAGCGGTCCCCATTCTGTCCTGTACTGCATCTCTCCCTGCATAACCGCAATTGCAACCGGTATCGTATATTTCGTAGGGTCGCTAATCAGCACTAGCGCAAAAACATATTCATTCCAAGTGTTGAGCACAGTAATGATAGCAACGGATATTAATCCCGGCTTGGCTAGAGGAAGCATCACGCGAAAGAAGATGCCATAATGGGAAGCGCCGTCAATGGAAGCTGCTTCTTCCAATTCTCCGGGCAAAGATTTGAAAAAACTGACTAATACGAACACAGCGAACGGCACTGCCGTTACGGTATAAACCAAGGTTAAGCCAAATAAATTGTTCGTGAGATGCAGATCGTTCAATAGGAAAAACAAAGGAATAATGCCCAGAAATGTGGGAATCATCATGTAAGAAAGGTACGAATAATACAGCAAGCCATTTCCTCTGAACGTAAACCTTGCAATGACATAGGCTGTCGTAGCCGATAAAAGCACAGCAGCAGCCGTGCTGACCACGGTCACAACGAGTGAGTTCACAAAGTTGGAGGCGAAATTGTACTTTTCCCAGACAAATGTAAAATTGGACCAAAGCAAGGGAAGCTTAGGCAGATCCCAAGGCTTGCCTAGAAAAAACTGCTGATTATCCTTCAAAGAACTTAGAACTGTCCAGATCAGTGGATAAAGAATACATACAGACCAGGCGATAAGGCACAATTTGAAAAACAAACGAAATGCGGGATGAACCGTTGCTTGACTCATACTCATTACCCCTCTACGTTAATTCAATGGTTTCTTTCTTCATCAGCCTTTGAAGCGTTGCTGTCGTGATCAAAGAAAGCACCAGAATGAGAACGCCAATCGCAGACGCATAACTGAATTTGCCGAACTTGAAGGCATTCAAATACAGATAGGAGCCCATGACCTGTGTCGCATTATCCACTCCGCCTTCAAAAGTCATGATCGTGACGATGACGAATGATCCATTAAGCGTTGTCATGACAATCCAGAGAACCGCAGTCTGAATCTGCTCCCACGACAAGGGAAGGGTAATCTGCCAAAATTGATGCCACTGCGACGCGCCGTCAATATCCGCCGATTCGTATAACGATGAGGGAATGCTCAGAATGCCGGCAACCAGCAGAATGATCGTGAACCCTACGCCCGCCCAAATGGCAGGTGGCAAGAGTGCGAAGATCGACCATTTGTCACCTAACCAGGCGAAATCGAACTTTTTCTCGGTAAATAAAGAGATGAAAGAATTTAAAAATCCGAGGTTCGGATTATACACATAGCGCCAGAGAACTCCGACCACTACAACGGAAAGCACATTTGGCAGAAAGAAAATGATCCGATAGAAGCTTGAACCTTTCATATTGAAACGGGTTAGCGCCAACGCAAGGAACATGGATAAGAGCATAAAACCAATGACTTTGCCGATAACCAGAATGTAGTCGTTGCGAATTGTTTTTAGAATGACATCGTCATGCAGCAGGTCCTTGAAATTCCCAAGACCGATAAAGTTATACGTTTCAGAACCGCCCGACCAATCAAACAAACTCAGATAAATACCTTTAAACAAGGGATAAACGGTAAAAACAAGATACAAAAGCAATGTTGGTAGGATAAAGGAAAGAATGAACACATTCCGCTTCATCTTTGCAGTGCCGGTTCTTCTAACACTCGTTTTCCTGTCGTTCATGGCGGCTGCAGCCGACTGTCTCTCTTTCATAATTTCCTCCAATCTAAATGTCTGAGCGATAGCAAGGGAAGCTTAGTTCCCTCACTACCGTTCATCACATGAACGGAATTATTTCTTTTCTTTGGCGCGAATTTTGTCCGTCGCTTCTTCCATGCGGTCCGCCCACTGCTGTGGTGTAATTTCGCCTTTGGTAAGCGCGATCGTTGCGTTGTTCCTCGCTGTGACAAGCTCCTCTGGAATGACGATTTCAGGCGCGACAACCGTATTCGGCGAGTTATAGAATTTAGCTGCTTCTTTCGTCAGAGCCGGCGCATTCGTTCCTTCGAGATCAGCCTTAATGTTCGAAGGGGCTTTGGAAAGCTCCGCCCATAGTTTGCTTTGTTTTTCAGTGAAAATAAATTGCATAAACGCTTTGGCTGCCTCAGGGTTTTTTGCTTTCTTGGCAATACCCACAGTGGATGTGTAAGGATTCGCTACAAACTTGCCGCCTTTGTCCTGACCGATGGAAGGCAAGAAGCCAAATTCGAAGCCAGCCGGAATGTCCTTCGCCATTTCACTTTCCACCCAAATGCCGGTCGGGATGAAGGCCGCTTTATGCTGCAGCCATTGGGATTGGGAATCCGTGTGATTCAGCGCCGGAGACGCTTTATCGATAAGACCCTTGTCTCTTATTTGCACAATTTTATCCAGCGCTTTCATCACCGGCTCGCTTTTCCAAACACCTTTCTCGAGCGTATTAATTTTCTTGGAAATGGACGTATCGTAGTTGTTCATCGCAATGATGGTCGGATCGAGCAAGGCACCATTGATGTAATAGGGATAAACCCCTGTATGGATGTAATCGCTCATCTTGCCATCCGCTTTAATTTTCTCCCCTAAAGCCATGAAACTTTGGAAATCTACAGGCGCTTCCCACCCTTTGCTTTTGAATAACGCTTTATCGTAGAACGTGCCCCAGGATCCGAAAACTAACGGAACGGCAAATGCTTTGCCTGGCTTGTACTCCTCAGGAGGAGCGATTAGCAGATCGAGAATTTTTTTCCCATCGACATTTTTGGCATCTTTTAGCCAATCCGTAATATCCATCAATTGATCGTCCGTTACCATTTGCCTTGTGTTGGAGCCAGCTCCGTCAATGTATACAAAATCAGGTGGATTTCCTTGCAGCCAGCGAGGTTTCATTTGATCGTTAATTTTTGCTCCAGCGGACTCTTTAATTTTGAGATCAGGATTCTGCTTTTGGAAATCGGCAATCGCTTGTTTCCACCACACGTCTCCGTATCCCCCGACAAAATATTGGATTTCGAAATCTCCGGCAAGCTTTGTTCCCTCCGCCTTTGCGCCGTCCGTTGCTTTAGCGCTTTCAACAGGCTTCGTTGTCGGCGAAGTCGTACTCGCATTGTTGCTTCCACAACCACTCAGTGTTAACATAACTGTCGACAGTACCATACCCCATGCCATTACTTTTTTGGATTTTAACATTCGAAATGACCTCCCCAGCGTTTTGTTGATCCGTCCTTACACCTTAATCATAGTGAATTTCACCGTTTGCAACCATTGATTAAAACACTGTAAATAGTTAAAAATGTATTGTCTTTAGGCGCGCATTGTATAAAAACACAAAACAAGCCAGGAATCATTTCCTGGCTTGTTCTCATGCACAACTCAATGACTTTTGTTCAAAGCAATTTGCTGCAGCCGATCCAGCGCCTGTTTAGGACTTGTCTGACCGAGCAGCACGGTTTGCCCCATATTTCTGGTTGCATTAAGAACAGCGGACCAAGCCGGGTCCTGAATGGGGTAAAACTTTGCAGTTTTAAGCGCGTCCAAATTTTGCTTCATGGCCGGATCATCCTTCGCGAGTTTGCTGCCAACCGTTTGAATGGTTGGAAGAAACCCTTCCCGCAGAACAAACTCCTCGTAACGCGCATTCTCATACATAAAATCGAGGAACTTGGATAACGCCTCCTTATTCGTATGATCGGTTTTGAACGACATCAGAACGTCCTGTACGCCCAGCACCAACGGAGTCTGCCCCTCTTTGACCGGGATTGGCCCTTTTCCCCATTTTAATCCCGGGTACTCATGCGGAACGACCGTCTCAAAATAATTGCCGGAGATCAGCATGCCCAGCTTGCCGTTGCCAAGGATGCGCTGCTTCTCGTCGCGTGTCGTTACGGTCGGCTCCGAATCGGTTAACCCTTTTTCATACAAATCTTTCAGAAACGTGATACCTTCCACATTCTCAGGTGAATTGATCGACCATTCGCCATTTTTCATCCAGCCGCCGCCAGCTCCATAAAAGAAATAGGAGAGATACGCCCAAATCTCGTTATCCGTCAAATCGACACCGAAGCCGTCCACTTGTTTGGTTTCCTTGATTTTGCGCGCGTCTGCCTCTAAGGATTTCCAATCTTTAGGTGGGTCTGTAAGCCCGACTTCGTTGAAAATATCTTTGTTATAGTACAATTGCCGGATCGTAGCGACGTAAGGAACCGTGTATTGCGTGCCTTCCATTCTATTGCTCTCCATCAAATAGGGGTAAATGTCATCCTTCAACTCTTTGGACAAAATATCGTCCATACTGTTGAGCAACCCGTCCTTGGCAAAATGCGCATAAATGTTCGTGAGCAGCAAATCGGGAGGCTCGTTGCGGCTAATCATCGTATTGTAGGCACTATCCAGAATGTCCCAGTTAATGACCTGCAGTTCGACCTTGATGTTCGGATACTTCGTCTCGAAATCTTTCACCAGTTTCTCAAAATAAGGCTTGGTAGAAGAGCTATACTCTGCTGCCACGAAGGTAATCGTTGCTTTCACGTCGGGATTGGTGGAAGCCGATCCATGGCCGTCATCCCGAATACATCCGGTGAACAACACGGCAGCAAGCTGGAGTAGTATAATCAACAAACCCTTTTTTCTTCGAGCGAATTGGCTCATGGTTTGACCCCCTTTAGTCATAGGACTACTTTTCTACCATTGGGAAGAGAAGTTCCTGATTTTCTTGGGTATACATATTTTCTCTGGTGATAGCACGGGATTCGATATTGATCTGAGGGTCCACTTTGATCCCCGAGGAGGCTTGAACAGCAGTTTCAACAGCTACATAGCCAATATTGAATGGTTTTTGGACGATTTCAGCCTTTAAAATACCTTCTTCCAGAAGCTTGATTTGATAAATGGAACTGTCAAAGCCAACAACTTGGATGCGGTCTCCGCCTTTCATTTCTTTAACAGCCCTGGCAGCACCTAATGTGGCCGTTTCATTGAGAGCGGCAATCCCTTGGATGTCTGGATACATAGCCAGCAGGTTTTTCACTTGAATATAAACCGCATCCTCTGTTCCTTCAAGTTCGAAATTTCCTGCATAGGCAACATTAGGAAAACTCGCAAACGCTTCTTTGCATCCGTCCTGACGTTCCTTCTCTGTGAGCGATTCCTTGCCACTGCTAAGCGTCATTACGCGAAATAATGAGTCATTGTGTCCTTCCGCCAAAATCATGCCGGCTTGCCTCCCGGCTTCGGTATTGTCAGTCATAATCAGGCTTGCCTCCGGATGGGAGCGAACCGGCGAATCGATCAAAATAAGCTTCGTGCCGGATTTGGTTATTTTCTCGGCGGCGGATGAAAGCCCATCGTAGTCGGCGGCAGCAAGAACGATCGCGTCCGGCTTCTTCGCCAGCGCTTCATCCACGCTGCGAATTTGCCCAGCCGTGTCGCTTTCCGATAACGGACCCCTAATGTCGAGGTTTACTGCGTACTCCTTGGCAGCTTCTTCTGCGCCTGAACGAACCATTTGCCAGTAGTCCGAGCGAATATTGTTCGTTTTCAACACAATTGCAATCTCCAGTTTCTTAGGATTCGTGATTCGCAGCATCTCCATACCGATAACTACGACGAAACCAAGCGTAATCACGAGCAGCACTGCCCAGATAACCGGCTTTTTAAGGTGCATGATCGGCTCCTTTCTGGAAGCATTTGGGGAGAACAATCCTGACTTCCGTGCCTACCCACTTTTCGCTCTTGTAGGACAGACCGAACTCATTTCCGAATAGTTGGATGCGTTCGTTCACATTGCTGACGCCAATTCCCTTCACAATGCCATCTCTCGACTTCAGAATGTGCTCCAGCTTCTCCGGCTCCATGCCAACGCCGTTATCTGCAACGACAAATACAATCGCATCCCCTTCTTCTGTCCCCGTTATCGTTACCTGTCCAGGCTCTAGACTATTCTTGATCCCATGGTAAATCGCATTTTCCACAATAGGCTGCAAAATAATTTTGGGAATATGCACATCCAGAATCCCAGGATCCACCTCGATTCGAAAATCAAGCTTATCCTGATAGCGCATCGCTTGAATCTGGAGATAGTTGGTAATATGCTCAATCTCGACCCGTACGGGAACCGTTTCATTATTCTTATGAATAATGGCGCGAAACAGCTTGGCCAGAGACGACGTCATCAGCACAACTTCATCATGCTTTTTACGCTCTGCCATCCAGATGATGGAATCCAGCGTGTTATACAAAAAATGAGGATTGATTTGCGCTTCCAGCAGCTTCATTTCGCCCTGGCGTTTGCTTTCTTCATTCTGAATAATTTGATTCATCAATTCTCGAATACGGCCAACCATAATCGTGAACGTGTGGCTTAACTGCCCGATTTCATTCTTGCTTTGAAAGTCCGAGCGAATCGTGAAGTCTCCTTTTTCTACTAGTTTCATATTTCTTTGCAGCTGTTTGATCGGTTGTGAAAGGTGACGGGAAAGATAAAATGAGAGGCATAAAGCGATGACTAAAGCTAATATGGTCCATAGGAAATACGAAACATTAATTTGATACTGGTTGGCAATGAGTTCATTCGCATAGGCGACCCCGACGATTTTCCAGCCGAAATGCGTCTCCTGAATCGTATACATCCTTTTTTTATTGCCTTCTCCTGTCGTGAAGCTGCCGCTGCCGGATTGTTTGACTTGATCAATCATCTCCGTTTTCAGGTTGCTGTTGATCAGCTTCTGCTGCGGATGATACACGATGCTGCCATCCTTATCGACGATGAAAACATATCCTCTTTTGCCGAGGTTGATATGATTGCAAATTTCGTTAATAACACTCAAGTTTAAATCGACGAGGAAGATACCTTCCCCCGTAATGCCGTCTGCGCTTTTCAGCTCACGGCTTAGTGAAACAACCCACCGATACTCATTCTGAATCATGTTCTGGACATGCGGAGCGGAAATGACGGATCTTCCTCCCTCCGCTTTCGCATTTTTGTACCATGGTTGTTCCTCGAAGTTGGCGTTCAAATTCAGGCTTGTAATTCTGTGGTCTGAGACAAATCGGTTGTTGTAGCCAAACACCATGATCGAGGCAATATCTTTGCGGGTAATCAAAATGGATTGAAATAAATCGGATATCCGTTTCTCATACGGCCTGCGCTCTTCATCGCTAATGAAGCTCGTCCCCGTAATATAATATTTCACATCCTTGTTCGTCGATGCCAGCAGAGAAATATCTTCCATATTGGTGATGTAGGATTGAAGATTAATATTCACCTGCTGGACAATTTCAGCGATATAATGTTTGGAATTCATTTCTACCGCGTCAGCCGACAAACGATAAGAGATATAGCTTGTGATCACGATCAGAAACAGAATCAGGCACGAGAAGACGACAGAAATACTGGATTGAATGCTTCTGAATTTGAATAGAAATGATCCGATATTCCATCCTTTTCTCATATTCATTTCTCCCTCAACAACTTTTCTCGGTATTCCGTAGGTGTCGTTCCCGTATGCTTTTTAAATAACACACTGAAATATTGAGGGTCGCTGTAGCCGACTTTTGACGCCACTTCATAGGATTTCAAAGACGTCTGATTCAGCAAATCTTTGGCTTTATCAATCCGCACGCGCGTCACGTACTCCATAATCGTTTGTTCCTTATTCTGTTTAAACACAGAGCTGAAATAGCTTTTGCTTAAATGGACATGGCGGCAAAGCTCATCAACGGTAAGGTCCTCGTTCGCATAATGCGTTTCGATGTAATCAATCACACTCAGAACCTGCATTTTCGTTTGATCGCTTCGCTGCTCCGCTACAAATAAAATCGCTTCTTTGCAAATCATTTTGAGCCAATCTTCAATTTCTTCCAATGTTCTGAAATGATTGATCTCTTTTTGAGCGACATCATAGCCTTTGAAATGAGCGCTGTAATTGCCTTCGAATTCATGAAGCGTATTCATAATGGAAATAATGATCGACTGTATTTGTAAATAACAGCCCCCTATTGGCATTAATGAAGCCTTGAGACGGCTGATTAATTGTTCGATCAGCGCTTGCGTTTCTCCGAACGTTCCCGTCTTGATCAGGGTGGAGAACTTTCGGTTCCATTCCATATCCAGCTGCTGCGCAGGTCTGTTGGCGCCCTCCATATCCTGAATGGAGATAACCCTGTTGTTGCCGAGCATAAACCTGTAATCCAGCGCCGAGATCGCCCCTTTGTAAGAGAGCGGGAGCTCATGCAGCGCTCTGCACATCGTGCCGACACCAACGGTAACCGTGCATTTCAAATATTTCTCCATGCAGAAGCGCATGACTTCAGACATGTTGAGCGCCGCTTCATCGAGTTCGTCCCCCGATTCTCCGTAGAAGAGGACGATCATCCGCTCTTCTCTCGTCCGGAACACAATGGCTTCTTTATTTTCCACTACTTCCTGCACAATATTGTAGGCAGCCGATCGGAAAAGCTCCGGGTCGTTCTGCCATCTTTCTTTTTTGACTTCGTCCAGGTTATCAATGTCAATGGCGACAACAAGATAAGGCGGTTCAATTAACGGAAGTCCGAAATATTGGAACCTTTCCAGAATCTTTCTTTCACTTAGGGTGCCGCTCATCAGCTGCTCCAAGAATCGTTCTCTTAATAAAGGCAGGCTTTGATGGAGCTGCATTTTCAAATGGGAGAGATTTTCGCGGCTTTCTGCTTCCTTGTCCATCTCTGCTTTCACTTTATCCAGCAGATTGCGAATTTCATTGGCTGTAATCGGTTTGACGACAAAATCGTGAACTTTCAAACGCAGCGCTTTCTGAGCGTAATCAAACTCATCATGGCCGGTGAGAATAATCACCTTGATATACGGGTATTTCATTTGAATTTGCTTGGTCAGTTCAATTCCGTCCATAAACGGCATGCAAATATCGGACAAAACCAGATCCGGCCTGAACTCAGAAACCGCTTCCAAAGCTTCTTTGCCATTCCTATAGCCTCCGATGCATTCAAAACCATGCCTTTCCCACTCGATACTCTCTTTGATTCCTTCTCTTACCTCAATTTCATCGTCCACGATTATGATTCTATATATGATGTACACCCCATTTCATTCTTTGCTTCAAATGAATTTAAGTCCATGTTAGGAATACTACCACAAATAAGAATGCAAAGTAATGACACATCAGAAACCTTTTATATATTGCAATAAGCTTTATTGTTTTGATGTACTCATCATTATACAAGCCTTTTCTAGTATCGGATAGAGCCTAATCGGATGCTTTTTTTTGTATTTCTACCTTAATCTTCATGAAATGGTATAAATGCAGAAGCGAAAAAAGCCACCCCGCTTATACACGCGAGGTAGCTGATTTTTGCTTTTATGATGAAATTGAATTAAGATTTCACCGATCCGACCATCATCCCTTGAATAAAGTGTCTTTGCAAGAACGGATAGACAAGCAGGATTGGGATCGTCGCCACAACAATGACCGCCATCTTAATCCCTTCCGGAGAAAGAACAAGCATTAATTCTGAAGAAACATCCGATTGGCCAAACTGGTCTGTAAATACAATTTCTCTTAATCGTACCTGCAGCGGTATCCAGTTTCGATGGTCGATATAGAAAACAGCTTCCGCATAACGATTCCAATGACCTACGGCATACATGATGCCCATTGTCGCCATAGCGGGTTTAGACAGCGGCAGTACAATGTTCCACAATATTCTAAACTCCCCGCAGCCATCAATTCTAGCTGAATCCAATAATTCCGACGGCAAGTTGAGAAAAAAGGATCGCATAACGAATAGATTAAAAGCGCTAATCGCCATAGGAAGCATCAAAGCCCAGAGGGTATTGAGCAGTCCGAGCTGCTTCACCAGCAAATAATTCGGAATTAACGGAGCGCTGAAAATAAGTGTAAACAGCACCATGATCAGAATGGATTTGCGAAACAAATACTCTTGTCTGGATAAAGGGTAAGCAAGCGTTGTTGTCATAAACAGATTGATCAATGTTCCAAATACGGTAATGATGACACTATTCCGAAAACCAATCCATATGGTTGGATCCTGAAGAATTAGCTTATAGCTTCCGAGTGTGAAGCCAACCGGCCAAAGTGCAACCTTCCCCGCATTAATCGCAACGTTATTGCTTAAGGATTGCGCAATAATATGAATAAGAGGAAGTATCATACTGAGTCCGAGAGCCGCTAACAATATGATGTTGAATATATTAAACATTTTATGACCTTTTGTCATAATCATCGTGAATTGCCTCCTGTCTCCTTCCGGATCAATACAAACCTTCGCCGGTCATCTTTTTGCTGAATGTGTTGCTGAGCGTAATCAAGGCTAGACCTACAACCGATTTGAACAATCCAATGGCCGTCGTGTAGCTATACTGACGGTCAACCAGTCCAGACCGGTATACAAACGTATCAATAATTTCTCCATTCTCATTGTTAAGCGGGTTAAGAAAAACGAAAACGCGCTCAAAACCAAAATCGAGGAAGTTGCCGATATGAAGCAGGAACAAAATCACAATCGTTGGTAAAATACTTGGAACGGTGATGGAAAATACTTGCCGAACGCGGCTTGCCCCGTCAATTTGGGCGGCTTCATACAGATCGGGGTTAATCCCTGCAATAGCTGCCAAATAGATAATGGTTCCCCAACCGCTGTCCTTCCAAATCCCGGATGTAATCATAATCGTACGAATGTAACTATTTTCCCCCATGAAGTAAATCGGTTCGATGCCAAATAAAGAGAGTAGATGATTGACGATTCCCGTCGAAGGCGACAGTACGCCTACAACAACCCCGCCGACGATGACCCACGACAAAAAGTGCGGCATGTAAACGACGGTTTGAACAATCCTCTTATACGCCATCATCCTCACTTCATTGATCAGTAGAGCCAAAATAATAGGAACCGGAAAGGCGAAAACCATATCGTACAAACCGATTAATATCGTATTTTTTAAAATCTGCAGGAATTCCGTATACGTGAACATTCGCTGGAAATTATCCAGGCCAACCCACGGACTCCCCTTTATCCCTTTGAAAATATTGTAGTTTTGGAAGGCGATCACCGAACCCATTAACGGGACATATTTAAACAGCAAAAAATAAATAATTCCCGGCAATGAAATCACGTATATCGGCCAATGTTTTCGCATAAAAGCCCACTTCTGACTCCGCGATGAGAAATTGTAAATCGTTCGATCGGATGGCTGAATTTTACTGGCCATGTTTTCCTCCCCTTCATGCATGCTGCATCAAATGTACATCTTTATCTTACAAGGGTTGTAAGCAGGTAGCGATGGTGAAACTTACTGCGCTTTGTGTTTTTTTACGATTGAAACAAGGCATTAATCCTCGATGCCATAACGCTTGGCAGCACTTCGATACAGCCAATCCTCCGCAATAGGATAGGCTGTGTCTTGATCAATCCAACCTGCTTCGATTTGCTTCCAGAGGAATTCGGCCACCAGCCGTTTGATCACCGCAATTTTGCCGTAGCTCCACTCTATCGAGCGGGCATCGGACACGATCAGCGAGCTTTTGATGGCTGGAAGCGCTTCTAGCCTGTACTGCATGCTGTCCCTGTATGTGCTTGCCCGGAAGTTAAACCACCAATGACCGCCGACATGCACATTCGGGAAATTCCATGCCGCCTGCACGATATCCAGATTGTTCAGCTCAGTGGCTACCACTAGCTCAAACGTGCAGGCATACGTTTCAAATAAGGCCGACAGCTTCAGAATACGAGACGGGTCATTCGCTGGAACAGCAGTTCCACACCACGAGCGCTCAACCCCAAGAAACAATTGAAGCAGCATGCCTCTTTGCTCGACAGCCGCGCATACCTCGTGCAGAAGCATCATTAAAATCTCGTCTTTGGTGCTGCCTTGCTCAATGACTACTTTGCGATTGGCACTCGCTTCATATCCAGGCAGCGTCGTCATGATGCCCTTGCAGCCGTCATCTTTGTACTTGTCCAACAGTTCCGCCAGCTTCTCACGCGCACGCGTGAATGCCGCTGCTGGATCATCTGACGCTGCGATCTCTTTGACCCAGCCGCCTATTTTCCCATCAATGCGCGGGATCAGAATGGCATTCTGCTTCATTCCCTGGAACTCCGCATGCTCTGGGATGTTCACAACGAATCTG
The DNA here is from genome assembly GCF_013204855.1 of Paenibacillus alba. Taxonomy (GTDB): domain Bacteria; phylum Bacillota; class Bacilli; order Paenibacillales; family NBRC-103111; genus Paenibacillus_E; species Paenibacillus_E alba. The sequence goes on from NZ_JABMKZ010000036.1 coordinate 41,730, forward strand.
CGCGCATGCATGCGATCTGCCACCTCTTGCGCCCAGCTGGCGCTTCGTGCGGACTTCTGAACAGCAGCGTCGGCTTCCCGAATGGAGGCTGCGTCCCGGATTACAATCCCGTACAAATCTTTGAAAATATGGGTGAATGCTATATTCATCAAAGTGTTTCGTGTTCCATGGTAAGCTTCCAAAAATGCTGCTATCCGCGTTTCCTCGGGAAGCTCCATCGGGTCATCCGGATAGCCTGCGGCCTGCATCTCCCGAAAGAGCCAGAAATAGTGGGCAATCTCCCAAAAATCTGCAGCACAGAGCCGATCCCCCACGAGATGAGTGTGTGTATCCAAAACAGGCAGTCCCATGATATGCTCCGCGAACGTTTCTTTACTCGTTTTTATCCCGTTACTCATTCCTTTGCCTCCTCTAATTACAACTATTACCTGATGGTACAATGAGGGCATTATCTGTACCATGGGCTAACTTCCGCAGGGTTGTGATTTTTTATGGTGTTGGTGGTGTAAAAGGGCGAAAACAAAAAAACACCAATAGGACATCAAGTCCGATTGGTGTTCTCTGATTGGCTATCGTCACCCTGCAAGAATTTGATCAATGAGGTTCAATTCTTCTTGGGTAAAATTCGGCTGCTTCAATGCCGCTACATTATCATCCAATTGCTTCACTTTGCTTGCTCCGATTAACGCAGAAGTCACATGCCCCTTGCGAAGAACCCAGGCCAATGCCATTTGAGCCAGACTTTGCCCTCGTTCTTGAGCTAATTTGTTAAGAAGACGCGACTTGGCTATCTTTTCTTCGGTAATATCCTCTGGTCTTAAGAAGACACTTCCCCCCGCTGCACGGGAGTCCGCCGGAATGTTATCCAAATACCGATCCGTCAGAAGCCCCCGAGCTAGCGGACTGTAAGCGATCGACCCAACACCTTCTCTAGCCAACAGCTCTTGCAGGCCTTGCTCCAAACGTCGTTCGAACATCGAATAGTGAACTTGGTGAATAATGAAAGGGGTCCCTTGGTTCTTCAATAGACGAACGGCTTCCTCCGTTTGCTCCGCATTATAGTTGGACACCCCAACGTAAAGCGCCTTTCCCTGACGAACAGCCTGATCCAAGGCACTCATCGTTTCTTCCAATGGCGTTTCGGCGTCAAAGCGGTGCGAATAATAAATATCGACATAGTCCAGGCCTAGTCTTTTCAAGCTTTGGTCGAGGCTGGCGAGCATGCTTTTACGAGAGCCGCGCTCCCCATAAGGGCCGTCCCACATGCGGTAGCCGGCTTTGGTCGCAATGATCAGCTCATCGCGGTACGGAAGAAGATCCTTTTTCATAATTTGCCCAAAGGTCTCTTCAGCCGAGCCTGTCGGCGGTCCATAATTATTCGCAAGATCAAAATGCGTGATGCCCAGATCAAACGCATGCCGCGCCAAAGCTCTGCTGTTCTCGAACACATCGACGCCCCCGAAATTATGCCATAACCCGAAGGATATTGGCGGCAGCTTAAGGCCGCTTCGTCCCGTGCGATTGTACGGCATTTCCGTATAGCGATTTTCATTAGCCAAATAGTTCATTCGATTTACCTCCCAGAAATAGACGAGCTCCCTTGCAGCACCGAATGCGGAAGACCAGACTCAAACCGTTTCCCCATGCTGTTGATTCTTATGACGGTTCGGGCCTGCATGGCACCATATCGTGACAATCGGATCATCCTCGCTTGAATGGAGGTGATGATCCTCTCCAGGCTCAACAATGATGATATCGCCGGTAGTCACCACAATATGCTCGCCGTTAATCTCCATCGTTCCGGTTCCTTGCATAATGACGAACGCTTCACAATCTCCATGGACATGATAGTCCCTTCCATCCGGCCCGTCATTCGTATGACTGCGTTCTCCTCGCTTCGCGAAAGAAAGACCGCCTGAAGATAAATAGGAGCCTGGCAAAACATCCTGCAAAATATGGCCGTTCCTCTTCTCCTGCAAATCACTTAAACGCAGTTTTTTCATGGGTCATTCCTCCATTTTCAAACGGTAAAGGCGGCTTCGGAAATCGCCTTTCCAGATTGGCAAATTAAGACCTATATGCATCAATTCGTCGCCGCCGAAGCATTCTACTGTCTCATCCACAGCATCTGCATCGAACAACTGATAATTGCTTCCTGCTTCCAAGCCCTTAAGCCGCAGCTTTTTAAGCGGTGCGTTGGGTTCTGACAGCACTTGAAAATATGCAACCAAAGCTTCCTTCCGATCTTCTGAAACAAACATCCACGCAGCATCGACTCCTTGAAAGGGAGAACTCAATCGGTAAAACTCTCCGAATTGGATCAATGGCCGCAGTTCTTTATAAAGCGCAACTTGCCGCTTCACGGCTTCCTTTTCTGCCTCTGTCAAAGTGGTCAGATCCAACTCGTAGCCGAAATTGCCCGACATGGCCACATGTCCCCTTATATCCAGCGGCGTCGTGCGATGCACTTGATGGTTAGGCACTGCGGAAACGTGGGCGCCCATCGTGCTGATCGGATAAACGATGCTCGTTCCATATTGAATTTTCAACCGTTCTACGGCATCCGTATTATCGCTCGTCCACGTCTGCGGCATATAGTAGAGCATGCCAGGGTCGAATCGACCGCCGCCGCCGGAGCAGCTTTCGAACAGCACATTCGGGAAAGCGGAGGTTACCCGCTCCATGACCTCATAAAGCCCAAGCATATAACGGTGGGCAGTCTCGCGCTGCCGCTCCGGCGGGAGCTGAGCGGAGCCGATTTCCGTCATGTTTCGGTTCATGTCCCATTTGACATAAGTAATGCGGCTGCTTGCCAGGATATCGGTCATAACCGTTACGATGTAATCCCTTACATCTTGACGCGAATAATCCAGGACGAGCTGCTGTCTCGCTTCCGTTCTGCGCCGGCCAGGCACATGTAGGCACCAGTCTGGATGTGCGCGATACAAATCGCTGTCTGGGGATACCATCTCTGGCTCAAACCATAGACCGAATGCCAAATCTTGACCATTCACGCGGTTCGCCAAATCCGTCAGCCCCTCTGGAAGCTTGTTGTGATCAACGAACCAATCACCAAGCGAGCTCTTATCATTGTCTCGTTGGCCGAACCAGCCATCATCCAGTACGAGAAGCTCAAGACCAAGCTCCTTGCCAACCTTGGCAAGCTCCTCGATTTTAGCCGCATGAAAGTTAAAATAAGTCGCTTCCCAGTTGTTAATGAGAATCGGTCTGTGACGATCACGGAATTCCCCTCGGCATAATCGTGTGCGGTACAGCTTATGATAGGTGCGCGACATCCCGCCTATGCCTTCCGCTGAATAAACGAGAACAGCCTCAGGCGTTTGAAAGGCTTGCTCCGCTTCAAGGAGCCACGCAAAATCAAACGAGTTAATTCCCATGACAACGCGCGTTGTTCCGTAGGGATCCACCTCAGCTTGGGCAACAAAGCTGCCGCTATACACCAGACTGAAGCCGTAGACATCGCCATGGTCTTCATCCGCTTGCTTAGAAAGCAGCGCCATAAAGGGATTCAGAGAATGGCTGCTGCTCCCCCGGCGGCTCTCAATCACCGACCCGCCCGTTACAATGGGGCGGCGCTCGATATGACGCTCGCGTGCCCATGTGCCTGACAAGTGAAGCATATCCAAGTCGCAATGAGATAGATCCATGCCGAAACTTAAGGCTCTGAGCAGCTTGATCGGCCGACTCCCCACATTTACAAACCTTACAGAACGTGTTATTGCATCGAAATCGCGAAAAACGGTGTACGTAAGAATTACTTTCAAGCCAATCGCTTGATCAATCAGAGTGATATCCATACTCTCCGCTTCTCGTTCATCTTCTACATAGGTTGCCGGCAATCCTTCCAGTTGTGGCTTGCCAGCGTAAATCCGGTGGGACTCGTAGAGGAGTTCGCTGACGGTCGTTCCGTCGTCCAACTGAACTTGATAGGCGGGAACACGAAAATCACTGCCACCATATGCTGGAAATTCCTGCGGCAGCGTGTCCAGCGACAGCGTTAGATCATTCGGGTCGGTCGAAGGCGAGAATGAACAGCGGCGGCGTATAGCCAGCAAGCCTCCCAAATGGCTTCCCCTTACCCCGCGTCCCCAATGAACGTGAGCAAGATATTTGGATTTCATCAATTGCATGATATAGCTGGATGACTTTCCTTGAAGATGGAAAGTTTGTGAAGCCGCATCGAAGACAATCCCCATACCCCAATCTCCTTCGTATCTGTTAAATTTTCACATGTTTCCAAGCCATGCGTTTAAACCTAAAATAAATCAAATTTGAACGCAGATATTGATCGCAAGCCACAGCACTCCATAAGCCGAACATGCCCCACTCAAAGATATAAACAAACAAGTAGCTGAGTAAGACCCTTACTCCCCATACGCCAATTAAAGTGGAATACAAGGGATAACGCGTATCTCCGGCTCCTCGCAACGCTCCACCCAGAACAAACTGCGAGATTTGAGAAACTTGAATGAAGCCGACAATCCGCAGTGCCCACGATCCTTCACGAATGATCGTTTCGTCACTCGTATAAAGTCTAAATATATGAGGAGCGAAGATGATAAATGCAGCTCCCATGATGCCGCCCAGTATCATGCCGTACTTCCTGACTTGCCATACATACCGCTCGGCAAGATCAGGCTTGCCCACGCCAAGCGTTTGCCCAACTAATGTGGAAGCCGCTATAGCAAATGCGGCCCCCGGCATGAAAGAGATGCCGATGATGCTCGTCACAATTTGTGACGCTGCAACCGCAACCGTCCCCAGTCCTGCGCAAATTTTGACAAAGGTCATAATGCCCAGACGCATAATAAGCTGCTCAAGGCTCGTCGGGATGCCAATCTTCAACATACGGAGAACCATCTCGGTATCCAAACGGCTAATATCTGCCAAACCGATACGGACGGCAAATTTCCCGCTGAACATGACAGCTATGAAACAGACCATAGCCCCGGCCTGCACCAGTAAAGTGGCGATAGCAGCCCCGGTGACGCCCATTTCCGATGCTCCAAGGTGCCCATAAATCAGCACAAATCCGAGAGAAATGGAAAGGCAGCCCGATAGTACATTAATTTTCATCGGAGTCCGGGTATCCCCAGCCCCTCGTAAGATAGCGGACAAAGCGGATGAGATCGAAGAAAAGCCAATGGATAGAAACATCAACCTGGCATACGTCAATCCATATTGGACAACCTCCGCATTCGCTCCCATCAAGCGCAGCATATCCTCCGCATAAGTTACGCCAAGCAGTACGATGACAATAGACAGTAGGGAACCGAGCAGGAGCGATTGCCCAGCAGCTCGGTTCGCATCCGTCCTATGTCCCGCTCCAGTGGAACGGGCAACAATAACCGTCGTCCCCGTATTGAGCGCCGCAAAAACGACAGTCATTAATAAATAAGGCTGGCTCGTTAAGCCAACTGCCGCAACAGCAGTCGCTCCCAAGTGACCAACCAGAATCATCATCACCATTTGCGTAATATTTATTAGCAGCATCTCTGCCAAAGATGGACCCGCCAGCCCAAAAATGATCCGACGAACAGCTTTTTCATCTTGTGGATCAATCGTAACGGCTTCGCTCTTATCGAACTTTAACCCTGAACTCATGGCCGACCCGCCATTAGATGCTCCATCCAGGCAAGTAAGCTTTCGTATTGCGCAGCATCTGATCGAACAGCACCTCAGCCTGATTCACATCAATATTCACCAAGGGATCATTCATGAATGCATGAAACGCCAGCCCTTTGTCCTTTTGGAGAGCAGCCTTCAGAATAAGCTCCTGATTCATCGCATGATGAAGCACCAGATTATTCACTTCCATCGGAAGCTCACCTGCATAAACAGGGCGCAAACTGTTCGCGGAGAACTCAGCATTCGTTTCTACAACAACGCCCAACGGCATATTTTTCATTTGCCCCACATTAGGAACGTTGATATTGGTAACAAAACGCTGCAAGCCGATCAGACCTTTCAGCTGTCTAACTTCTTCCTCTCCTGATGCCTTAAGTGGAAGCTTTTCTTCGCCGCTAAGCAGCTTGCCATAAAATAGCTCTGTTGCAGCATGCTTTTCGACACGGCTTTGAACCGTCGTTAATCCGAACTTCCATGCGCGAACCGTCTCCGCATCTTTCATATACCAAGGAGGCATGAACTCCGCCAAGTGACGGTCTCCTGCCGCTGCAATGACACCATAACGCCGAAACAAATCAAATTTCACGCGGTTCGCGGCTGTATAGGTGTTCGTCATCCACGCATCTTTGTTGTGTTCGAACCCCGATTCAAAATACTTATCTACAAACTTCCGATACATGGGAATTAAGTCCATATTCTGATAAGTCGCTTGATCGATCCATGTAAAATGATTAATGCCTAGCACATTCACTTTCACGTCATCGCGATGTACGCCTTCTATCCCTTCCATATCGCGCAGCATGCGAATCAACAATCCTTGCGTTCCAAAAATTTCATGGCAGCACCCAAGCGCTTTAATTTTAGGAAATACCTCAAACAGTGTGCGCGTACACAGCGTCATCGGATTCGTATAGTTGAACACCCAGGCATCCGGCGAGAATCGCTCAATGGCTTGGGCAATTTCCACATACATGGGAATCGTCCGCAGCGCTCTGACCAGTCCACCGGGACCGGTTGTATCCCCCACGGCTTGATAAATCCCATATTTCTCCGGTTCATGAACATCCGACTCCATTTCGCGGAACGTTCCAGGAAGGATCGAAATGAACACAAAGTCACATCCGCTCAGCGCCTCTTGGAGCGTCGGATACGCCTTATACGTCCATTTGGACTTCGTTTCTGGGTAGTCAGAAACCGAGTTGCCCAATTTCTCATTATTTTTGGCCTTGTGATAGTCAAGGTCATACAAACGAATCGTACCGGACAGTTGATCATCAAGCGCCAGATCGGCAATCAAATTTTTGGCCCAATACATCGAGCCGCCACCAATATAAGCGATCTGAATTTCGCTGACCTTCTCATTCGAAAATTTCATGTTGCCCTCCTCATTGACTTCCCATTTCTCATCTTGGCTGGATCATTTTGCATGCATACGTTCTCAGTATAGAAAACAATTCCACAATACGGCATGGCAAAAATTAAGTGAGGTTGTGGTTTTTTACACTTTTCACCAAGCGGGAGAGCTTTTTTCAACAACTGGGGCGGCGGTTTATTTGCGAAGAAAGATGCGGGTTGCGGGGCCATAGGGTTGTCATGAAAGGGGATTAGTCTATGAATGAGTCGCACGTGTAGAAACACTTACAGAACCAGCACTCGGGTGGGCTGGTGGTGGTGATGATGATGGTGATGGTGATGATGATGATGATGGTGTGATGGTGCGTGGTGCGTGGTGATGGTGGTGATACTGCTAGTGATGATGCTGGTGATGATGATGCTGATGATGGTGATGGTGGTGGGGGGGGATGATGCTGGTGATAGCTGGTAATCGTGCTGCTGGGGTGCTGATGATGATGATGGTGATAGCTGGTAATGGTGGTGATGGGGTGCTGATGATGATGATGGTGGTGATACTGCTAGTGATGATGCTGGTGATGCAAGTGATGCGTGGTGATGGTGCTGATGATGATGGGGATAGCTGGTAATGGTGTTGATGGGGTGCTGATGATGATGATGGTGGTGGTGATACTGCTAGTGATGATGCTGGTGATGCTGGTGATGCAAGTGATGCGTGGTGATGGTGCTGATGATGATGGGGATAGCTGGTAATGGTGTTGATGGGGTGCTGATGATGATGATGCTGGTGTAGGGACTGTTCCACAGGGGGATCCACACATGAACTGAACGCGTCCCAACTAACAGTACACCCCCAAAACCACCATCCGCGCCTCACCGATTTTGAAAACCTGCAAAAGTGCAGGCTTTCTCGATCAAATCGTGTGAAAACATCGAAAAGCCTGCGATTATGCAGGCTTTTCGATGTTTTCCCCTCCTAGAATCGAAAAATGGCCTCGAAAGGATGCATATTTGCAGGCTTTTCACTGTTTTGCTGATTCCCAAGACGAAAAGGATGCATATTTGCAGGAATTATGCGAAATATGCGGACGAGCCCGAGGCAATCTGCCAGCATGAGCAGAATCGAGCCAATCAAGCCACTCAAGCGACTCAAGCCACCCTACCATGAAAGTGTGAATAAACAGAAAGGCAAGTTTAACCCTAGGCCTTCGCTCGAGACTACTCTTTGCCAATACGGTGGGGGCTGGAGCCGGAAAAATGAACGAACGCTACAACAAACGCAGTAAGCGTAGAATTGTAAATCGGTTGCGCACGAACAGCGCATCCTGCAGTGACGCCTCTACGAGCTCGGGTTCTACGCCGAGCTGCTCGGTCGTCACTGGTCCCTGCACAGCCTCGAGCCAAACACTCAGCTGCTCGGAGGCTGGGACCGCTTGGGCGATGGCTTGCACATCGCCCCACTTCTGGACGATGCGCGCCTTCAGCGCTGCCGCATCAACGCCTTTGCCATTCGCCGGGAAATTCTCGGCGATGACTTGCTCGGCCATGGCCCCATAGGCTTGCCGGATGCGCTCCGCATCCGTAAGCTCGCTGGGGGCCTGGCTTTGCGCTAGGCGCGCGGCGGCTTCGCTCGCCGTGATGTCCAGCAGCGCTTCGTAGCGCTGCGCCATCAGCACGGTCGCGACGCCGACCTTCGCGCCATGCAGCAGCGCCCGGCGCCGCTGCTGCAGAAGCACCATCTCCCAATAATGGGAGAGATGGTGCTCAGCCCCCGAGGCCGGCCGGGAGTGGCCGACCAGGAGCATGGAAAGGCCGGATAGGATCAGGCCTTCCATCAGCTTTAACAAGCCGAGATCGGTGCGCTGCGCGATCTCTTCCACGTGAGCCGTGCACAGCTCGACGGCTTCCCGAGTTAAACGAGCGCTCAGCTCGCAGTAGTGCTCGTCAAGCAAAACGCGGCCAAGCGACCAATCGGCTAGCGAGGTGTGCTTGCCGAGCATATCGCCGAAGCCGGCCGCGATCATCGCCTGCGGCGCCTGCGCCAGCAGCGCGAGATCGGCGAAGATCGCCTCTGGCGCGCCTGCGGGTATCGTCATCTTGAAGCCGCGAACGATCAGCGGCGCCCCTACAGACGCGAAGCCATCGACGGAAGGAGCCGTCGGGACGGACAAGAACGGCCGCTTCGTCCGATGGGCAACGAAACGCACAATATCGTGGAGGGTCCCCGATCCTACGGCGATCAATACCTCTGATGAGAGCGGCGTATCCAGCAATGTCTGGACGATCGCTTCTTCATCCGCAGCGACTTCCCCCATCGCGTTCTGACGAATCACGCTGAGGCTAACCTTGATCTGCGCATGCTCCAGCCATTCCCGCAGCTTCCCGCCTGCAACCTCATACGTTCTAGCATCCGCAACGAGCGTAACTTCACGATAGCCGTTTTCGTTCAAATAATGAGCCACCTGTTTCATGGCATCACGTTCTATCACGATACGTCGTATCGAAATCTCATGCTGCTGCCCACATTCGCAATCTATCTTTCTTCCCAGCCACGTGTTTAAAATCTCACTCATCTGCACACTTTCCTTCCACCTGAACATTTGAAAAGTCCCGAGCCTTCTCCAACATGTACGTACAACCAAATCTACCCCCTATTCTAGCAAATTCCATGCTATAATGATACACATTCTGACTGCCAAACTAGCAGTGAGAGGAGAGTAGCTAGATGCCCATACAAACAGAAACGGAGCTATATGCTCCGATTAAACAATATTTCGAACAGCAGGGCTATACGGTTCGGGCTGAGATCAAGCACTGCGATTTAGTCGCGATACGCGGGGACGAGCCGCCAATCGTTGTAGAACTCAAAAAAAGCTTCAATATCCCGCTTCTTGTGCAAGGCATTGACCGCTTGCGTCTGACAGAGCAAGTGTATGTCGCTTTTGAGCTGCCCAACAAAGGCCGCGCCCCTCATCGTCTGCAATGGGAGGATGTAAGGCGTCTGTGCCGAATGCTCGGCTTAGGCGTTCTGACCGTTCAATTCTACAAACGCAAAAAGCCCGCAGTTGACCTCGTCTGCGAGCCTAGTCCCTATATGCTGCGCCACAATAAGCGGGCGGCTTTGCGTGTCGTTACGGAGTTTCATGAACGCAGCGGCGACTACAATGTCGGCGGCAGCTCGAAGCAGAAGCTGATGACCGCCTACCGTGAAAAGTCCCTCCACTGTGCCTATCTGATGCGCGAGCACGGCCCTTTAAGTCCCCGTCAATTACGCGATTTCACGAGTAATAAAGCCGTAAGCTCGCTGCTTCAAAAAAACTACTACCGCTGGTTTATCCGCCAAAGCCGCGGCATCTATCATATTACGCCAGCAGGTGAGAAAGCCTTAAACGAATATGCGCATGTTGTTGCAGCTTATTCGGCAGCAACGGGTGACTCGGCCATCCGTCCGACGCTCTAAGAGCGGACAATAACCCGATTTACATTCGCTTCTTCTTTCAGCATCGTCAGTGCCTTATTCATCCAGATAGCAGCTTGTGCGCCTTCGCCCATGGCGATGGTCACTTGCTCCGCATGAACGCCCACATCGCCGGCAGCCCAGAGGAATGGCACACTTGTCATTTTGCTCCGGGGATCGGTCATGATGTGGCGATTCTCCATGCGCTCCGCGCCAAGCTGCCGCGCCAAATCCGATTTCACTTCATTCCCGCCGAAAGCAATGAAGCCTCGCTCAGCTTCGATTCGTTCGCCATTTGTCAGCAGTACTCCGCGGAAAGCACCTTGACCTTCCTCAGCAATAACTTCTTGAATATCTTCTAGAACATAGGTAATTCTCTTTTGCCTCAGCTGTTCAAGCAGCTCTTTGCTGATGACACGATGCCCATGATTCACATAAATCAGCTTGTCCGTACGATCGCTAAGCTTCACAGCCATTCCCGCTCCGGCATCTCCTGAACCCATCACAATCGTTTGCCTATTTCTAATTTCATAGCCGTCGCAGTCCGGACATACATAGACGGTCAAACCAAGACATGCCTTCAGCTTGGACAGCTCCGGCATTCGATCCATTAAGCCTGTTGCGAGAAGCACAGTTGGGGCTTCATAGCTCTTGCCCGACTTGCCCCAAAGCTCAAAACCATCGCCAGGCTTTCCTTTATTCACGGCCTGAACGACTTCATCTATAACGAACGAGACTCCCAGCTTCTCGGCTTGAAGCTTTCCCAGCCGGCGAAGCTCGTCTCCGGATACGCCGTCCGGCCAACCTAATAAGTTATGATAGCTTTTGCAAAGCGTAGAACGCCCATAACCGGCGTCAAGAACAAGAACACGATGTTCATACCTGCCCAGCTGAATAGCTGCTTGAAGTCCTGCTATGCCGCCGCCAACAATCAGACTGTCGTATTGTTCCATATCTGCGTCCCTCTTCTCCTATACTCTTACCTAGGATATCCGTGTTATGACGCTTTCATGCTCTTGGCTATTTATTAATCGACCACACTAACCCGATCTGCGTCATCGCCGCGATCATTAGAATCCAAGGAATTAAACCGCCATCCAAATTGCTGCCAAAAGAAATCAAGCAAATAATCGAAATGACACGACCGACATTCAGGAAAAACTCGCGAACAACGACACTTTCGACCTTTAATTCTCCTTTCAGCGGAAGCTTAGCGATCAGACCGTAGTAATATCCGGTCATCGTATTCCCTTGCAGAGGGGAGAAAATCGAGTATAAGATCATAAAGCCAACTACCGACCACACGTTAATACTTCCCATCAGCAAAGAGACACCAATCAAGTAGCCTACGGTCGAAATGATTAAGTAAAAACGAGCTTTGCTCGCATTCGCGTATTTCGATATGAAAATGCCCGTTACGATGCTTAAGCTGGAGTAAAGCACGCCCAAGTAACCTACGATATCTTCTCTCGGCATCACTTTAAATAGAAGAATATTGGGCAGGAAAAGCATCGTACCTTGCAGCAATCCAATCCCGAAGAAACCAAGCAAAGCTTTGAGCCATGCCCGTTCTTTTTTCATGAGAAGGCCTGTCAGCTTCAAATAATATACGCGATGATGCCCGCCAGAGGCTTTTATTTTCAAAGAAATCAATGCAGCCAGTAAGAACATGACAAAAGCAATACCGAATACAATGGTATACCCGCTTAGCCCCTCTTTTAAACGGATAATGAACCCTGCAAGCGCAGGCCCTGCCAAAGTCGCCACTGTGAAAAAAATCATATTAAAAGCGAGATACCGGATCCGGTTCTGCTCGGTTGACACATCGTACATCAAGGTTAAATAGCCGACCCAGTAGAAAGCGCTTGCCAAACCGTTAAAAATAGCAAACAACACATAATATTCGACTAATCGCTCTTGGGCAATAATAACGCTCAGGTAAAATAAACCGACCAGCATAATGCCAAGCCGATAGGAAACCATGCGGTCTTTCTTCTTGATCATCCACCCGCCAATCGCAAAACCGATCGGGGTTAAGATGTAAACAATCATACTGTATGTACCATTCACAACAACACTATGCGTCAACCGCCATAAATACAAATTCAAAAAAACCCCCGACATCGAAGCGCCGAATTGAAAGGTAGAATGGATAATAAGTGAAATAACTGCCTCTGAAGATAACTGTTTCTCACGCGGAAGAGAATTTCCTCTGCTTTGCAGCCAATTCCTTATTCGAATATTCATCGTAGTCGTAGACCCCCAGTCGTTCTCTTTATTGTAACAGCCATTGCCGTTCCTGTTAAACAGCAAAAAGCCTCAGCATTGGCGCTGAGGCTTTGTTACCGCTCATTAGAGGCTTACTTCTTAAGACTATCCCAAGTTTTCTGGAATTCATCCAGCATTTGATCTTTTGTATACTTCTTCGCGACATAACCTTGCATGATATCGCCGAATTTTTTACTGGAAGCTTCGCCGCCTGGGAATTTGAACCAGTTCCAGCTAAGTGTTTTGCCAGCTTTGCTGTAAGTGATAATGTCTGCTGCTAAAGGTCCAAGAACTTTTTCGTCAGCAGGAATCGTTTTGAACGCTGGGATGAATTTGAATTCATCTGTAATGTATTTTTTACCTACATCGGAGCTAACCATCCAGTTCAAGAACTTTTTCGCTTCGTCTTTTACAGCCGAGTTTTTGTTGATAACCCAGTTGTTTGGAACACCTACGAACAATTTATCATTGGATGCAGCATCATCGTTGATCGGCATTGGCAAGAAGCCAATTTTGATATCTGGATTTGTTTTGGAAATTTGAACTTGTGTCCAGTTGCCTTGTTGCGTCATAGCCGCTTTGCCTGTTGCAAAATCAGTAACTTGTGTATTGTAATCGGTTTGCAGCGGGTTTTTGTTGCCATATTTCAATTGCAGATCAAACAGGTTGACCCATTGGTTAAATACTTCGTTGCCAGGAATTTTTGCTGTGCCTTTGTTTAAGCCGTCAATGAAAGCATTTGGATCTTTCTGATAAGCAAACGGAAGGTTTACGAAGTGATTGCCAAGTACCCACCACTCGCCATAGCCTGTTTCAAAAGGAGTGATTCCTTTCGCTTGCAGCTTTTTAGCAGCATCTTCCAGTTGTGTTATCGTTTTTGGCAGCTCAGTGATGCCAGCTTGTGCGAACAAGTCTTTATTGTATTGGAAGCCATAACCTTCGAGGTTCAGCGGTTGACCATACAATTTACCGTTTTTGGTCATTGGCTCTTTCGCAACATCTACAAGATCCTTCACCCATGGTTGATCGGAAAGATCTTCCAGGTTGTCAATCCATTTGTCAAGATCGCTAAATCCGCCGTTGTTGAAAATATCCGGTTTGTCGCCGGAGTTGAACTTCGCCAGCAAAGCTGCGCCATAATCCGCGCCACCGCCAACAGTGTCAACTTGAATTTTCACGTTAGGGTTTAATTTTTGATATTCTTGCACTAATTTGCCCAATTGGTCAGCGATTTCTACTTTAAATTGGAACATTTTAATAGTTACTGGTTTGCCAGCAGCTGGAGTTGTAGTTGCAGCAGCACCCGTGGATGCAGATGGCGAAGGTGTAGTTTCTGTTTTCTTGCCACAGCCTGCAACAACGACGGAAAGTGATAATACAGCAGCCATACTGATCATCGTTAATTTTTTCATTGAGGTAAAGCCTCCCTTTTTTGTGTGTACTCAGCTTACCCTGATGACGAAGGTTTTATTAGCTCGTTATCAGCTTATATTTGTATTGTAAACACTTTCTTAAACCCTTAACACGGACAATATTGAACATAAAGGTGGAAGATTTTGAACTTAATAGCAGATCTGTTAACCTTTTACGGAACCTGCTGTAATTCCTTCCACAATATGTTTCTGCATCGCCAAGAAGAAAAGAACGATAGGCAGTACGCCTAGTGTCAAACCTGCCAGAGCCAAATCCCATTGCTTCGTATACTGTCCGAAGAAGGAGAAAGTCGCCAGCGGGATCGTTCTCAAATCCGGATTATTCAGCACAAGCGAAGGCAGCAGATAATCGTTCCAAATCCATAAGCTATTTAGAATAATAATGGTTGTGGACATCGGTTTCAAAAGCGGGAATACAATCCGCCAGAAAACACCGTAAGGTGAACAGCCATCTACCGTTGCCGACTCTTCGATTTCGAGCGGAATCGATTTGATGAAACCATGATATAAGAATACGTTGAGCGAAACACCGAAACCAAAGTAACAAACGACCAAACCAAGCTTGCTATCCATAAGCCCAACTTGACTAGCCACGCGAACTAGTGGGATCATGATGGACTGGAATGGAATAACCATCGCCGCTACGAAAGCAAGAAAGACCAGATTATTAAATTTGCTTGCTTTGCGGACCATGCGATAGGCTGCCATGGAGCTGATAATCACAAGTCCAATATTGCTAAGTACGGTTATGATTAGAGAGTTCAGAAATGCCGTAGGGAACTTCATAATCGTCCATACTTTTGTATAGTTATCCAAGTATAAGCTTTTTGGCAATTTCGCGGTATTTGCAGCCAGCTCAGGGAACGTTTTGAGCGAGTTCACGATAACGAAGTAGAACGGAACCAAGAACAACAGGGCAATGATAATGCCCAGTACTTCCAGCGTAAACAGGCGTCCGGTGTATTTTTTGACAGAATCCATTATACTTCAACCTCCTTGCGTTTCGTATACATCACTTGGATGGTCGAAATAATGGCGACGACAATGAAGAAGATGAACGCTTTCGCAGTTCCTAGACCATACCGATTATTACGGAACGCTTCTTGATAAATATTGATGGCCAGCGATTCCGTTGAGTTGAACGGGCCCCCTCTAGTCAAGGAGAAGTTCAAGTCAAACATTTTGAATGACCACGAGATCGTCAAGAACAGACAAACGGTTACAGCTGGCATGATCAGAGGAACTATGATGCTGCGCAGCACTTGCACACGACTCGCACCATCAATATAGGCGGCTTCGATCATATCCTTAGGTACATTGGACAATGCGGCAATATAGATAATCATGAGGTACCCAGCTCCTTGCCAGACGCTCACAATGACGATCGCCCAGAAGGAAGTTGTTGCATCCCCCAGCCATGGAAGCTCAAAAAATCCGATATGCGTCAAGCTTCCGAGCGTTGCAAAGCCTTTAACGAAGATGAATTGCCAAATGAAACCAAGCAGCAATCCGCCAATGACGTTAGGCATAAAGAAGATGGTACGCAGAACATTTCGGCTTTTCAATGATTGTGTCAGCAACAAAGCCAGTAAAAAACCAACAACATTCGTGAGAACTACGTTCGTTACTGTCATACGTGTAGTAAACCAGAACGCATTGCGATAATCTTTATCTTCAAACAAAATTTGTTTAAAATTATCCAAGCCATTGAATTTCACGTTCGTCGTGACGCCGTTCCATTCAGTGAATGAATAATAGATGCTCATGAAAAATGGAATTAAGACAATCAGGGTAAAGAAAACGAGTGCTGGGCCCACAAAGACCCATTGTTGCATAACTCCCGAGATGCCTTTATTAGTTTTCATGGGAATATTCCCCCTTACGATTATGTAACTTTCTTTCATTATAAATTTCTATTTCCCGCTACAACACAGATTATCGTGATGCATTAGGTGGAATTTGTTGACCTCTCCTGCTACAATGTAGGGGAAAAACTCCAATAAAGAAACTGAGCTGATAGCCGTTGATCCGTCATAGCATGCGCAACAAATTGATTCTTTTTTTGCTAATCGCAACCTTAGTCCCTTTCATTACCTCGATCGTGGTATCCTATATGTTCACCAAGGAAAAGGTCACAGAAGACACCGTTCGTACGAATTCCGCCCTTATCTCCCAAGCCAAAATGAATTTATTAAACTATCTGAACGGCGTGGTACAAGCATCCTCCACCATCTATACAGGAATTCATCTTTCCGAACTGGGACAGCTGTACGAAATTTTGCAACGGCAGCAAGAGATTGATTACATGAGTGATAAAGTCATTTCAAGCGGACTGCAAGTCATGTCCCATTCCATTAAAGAAATTAAACAGATTTACTTGTATGCTGAAGTCAGCAACCGCTCCTATCTCAGTGTTAATGATTTTTCAAAAAGCGTGCCTGGGAAGTACGAGAAACTTCCTCCTTTTCCTGAACAGGAGACTGTATATATTGAAACAACACACGAAAGCAGCAGCTATGGAGTTCCAACTACAATCTATATTGCTCCTTCACCCGTACTCTCTATGCATCGCAAGCTCATGTATTCACCGAATAATACCTCGATCGGCGAGCTCATCATTGATTTTCAGTTAGATCTCGTCTCGGAGATCTCCCAGAGCGTATACACCCATGATGAAGAGGAACTGTACATTCTGGATGAGCATGGACGCATTGTTTTCGGTCCCGATACCTCCAAATGGGGGCTCCCGCTGGAAGAAAGCTGGGGCAATGAAGCGATTCACAGCAAGCTTGATAAAGGCAGCTACGAATGGAGCAAAGGTGCCTACGCAGGAATCAATGTTTATGAAAAAATGAAAACCGATTATCTCGATTGGACGATCGTCAAACGTTTGCCTTACGAACAATTAACCAAAAATGCCAGACAACTAACATTTATTAATTCCCTTATCCTAACTTTTTTTATGTTAATCGTCATAGCGGGAACCATTTATATCAGTATCCGCTTCACAGAACCGATCAAACAATTAATTCGCTACATCACACGAATCCAAGCTGGACAGGTACAGCTAAATCAATTAACGACCGATATTGAGCTGACCCGCACGGATGAAATGGGCATTCTTGCCAATCGGTTTCATACGCTTTTGCAGGATTTGAATCAAATGGTCATGCGGGAATATCGCTTGGAGCTGGCAAACAAATCCAATCAATTAATGGCGCTGCAAGCTCAAATTAATCCGCATTTTCTGAATAACGCGCTGCAATCGATTGGTACACTAGCTTTGCAGCATGAAGCGCCCAAAATCTATACGTTAATTTCTTCACTTGCCAAAATGATGCACTACAGCATGAACACGAACGAATCCGTCGTACCTTTGCGCAAGGAAATTGATCATATTAAAGCTTATCTTGAGCTGCAAAAACAGCGTTTCGAGCATCAATTCGAAATTAAATATGAGGTGGAAGAAAGCACCAAGGATATTTCTGTGCCGAAAATGATCCTTCAACCTCTAGTTGAGAATTATTTCAAGCATGGCTTTAAACCTAGCACAACCGCTACAGGCTTATTACGGATTGAGGCAACGAAGTATATAGTAGGCGAACACGATGAATTTTTGAAGCTTATTGTTGAGGATAATGGGATCGGGATTACGGAAGAGCGGCTTCGCGAGGTAAAAAACAGGCTGAATACCCCTTTTATCACGGAAGCAGCTTGCATTGGCCTTAGCAATGTTTTGACTCGAGTACGGTTATATTTCACGGATGACGCCCTACTGGAGATTGAACATGCCCATCCCCAAGGTCTACGGATTGTGATCCATATACCGATGAAAAAGGGAGCAATCGAATGAAAGTTTTACTAGTCGATGATGAGAAACATGTACGCGATGCCATCCGGCTGCTTGTGAATTGGAAACAACATGGCATTGAAACCATTCTGGAAGCGCAAGATGGCGAAGCCGCCACCGAAATGGTCATGCAGCACCATCCGGAAATCATCATGACCGACATGATGATGCCGATCATGAATGGCGTGAAGCTGCTGGAATGGCTGCAGGCTTATGCGCCAGACTCCAAAACTATCGTCATCAGCGGTCATGATGATTTCTCTCTGCTTCGCCATACGTTGAAATATGGTGGAACGGATTATATTCTTAAACCGATTGATCAGGAGCAGCTGAATGAAGCTTTAGTGAAAGCCATTCAGGCTTGGATGAAGGATGAGGAACTGCGGCATACGAGTCGTGAGCTGAATATTGAAATGAACCAGATTAAGCCCATGTACTGGGATAAGCTGCTCTCCAATTTGATTGCTGAGCCTTCTTCCTATGATGCTGCCGCGGAGCAGTTGGACAAGGAGCTTTATTTAAGCCGTCAAATCAGCCATTGCCGTGTAGCGATTTTATCGCTAGATACGATGGAACGCAGTGTAAAAAACAAATTCAGCCAAAACCTGGATCTATTGCTTTTCTCGCTCATCAATATCAGCAATGAATTTCTGCTGAAAGACAGGCGCGGCTATGCTTTTCGTCACTGGAACAGCGAGAATGAAATCGTTTTGCTTCTTTGGAAGGATCAACCGGGCGCTGAAGCCTTTCTGACTACAATTAATGAGGGAATTCGCACGGCCCTCCACACCCGCGTAGACTTCGGCATCGGCAGCTCGCATGCTTTTCCCGCTGATTTGTCCTTATCTTATCAAGAAGCCCGCATCGCTTTGCGACAACGAAATCTAAAAGCGAAAAACACTTGGATTCATAGTACGCTCAATCGTATCACGACAACTCAGCCCACCCTGACCTTCAGCCATTACGAGGAACGCATTCAACTCGCTATACGCAGTGGCAGCTTGGACCAAATTGAACAGACTGTTCAACAGTGGATTGATTCCGTCAAGCAAAGCGAGGTTGTCACCTTGGAACAGCTTGACCATTGGTGGCGGGAATATAGTGTCATGAAGCGTCGCTGGATACAGCAATTCTTCTCCAACATTAGTGAAGAAAAAGTGAAACAAATGCTTTTGGACGAGCCCACCAGCTTAATCGTTCCGCTCGATGAATATGGCATTCTATCCTTGTCACTATGGCAGCAGGAGCTGACACGGAGCATTATGCATCTCTCCAAGCTGGTGCTGGAAAGCCAGCATAAAGACAAAAACGTTATTTTTGAAATCGCGGAGTTTCTGCAAAAGCATTATCACGAGGATATTACGCTGCAGGATATTGCCAGTCGCTTTTATTTGAGCCGCGAGTACATCTCACGGAAATTCAAGCAACAATTCGAGGTGAATCTCTCCGATTATTTGGGGGAAATTCGCATGAGCAAAGCGAAGATTCTCCTGCACAACCCGCACCTGCGCATTTCACAGGTTGCTGAGATGGTTGGGTACCAGGATGAGAAATATTTCAGCAAGGTTTTCAAGAAGCTGGAAGGCATGACGCCCAATGAGTATCGAAAAACCGCGAATTCTATCTAAAATTCTGTAAAAAATATGGAATATGTTATACTACTAGACAGAGGTGATTTTCATGAACATGCCCATCGAGACGACGACTGCGAATTCGTTTCCCCGAGCTTCGAAAGCAACGAAAGCAGGGAGGAAGACGTACGTTTACTTGTTTGTGGGCTGGGTCATGCTGATCGCAATCGGAGTGGCAGCAGCAATGATGTACACAGAGCATTTGAAGCAACAAATAGCAACCGATATCGCACAGCAAACCCAGCAGCAATTGCAAGTTATTCAACAAGACTATCAGCAGCAAGTAACCGGACTGAAAGACAGTGTGAGCACCGAAATGAAAGCTTTGCAGACAAAGGTAGATTCCTTGAACGAACTGCTCGCTTTCACGAAAGACAGCGCCAACAGCAAGACGGATAACAGCAACCAGCTTTACACGCAACTTGCGGAAGTGAAGAAGAAGCTTGATGAGCTTCAGAAGAATCTGGATGTGTTGAAGTAATGACGGGCGTTCAGCAGGTTAACCGTTTTTTTCTCTTAGCGTGTGCCCCTTTCTTAGGCATGTTGATATGTCTACTTTTCATTTCCATGAAAATTCCAATCAACTCCTTGGCGCCGCTTGCTTCTGCGACATTTAATGTTCACCCAGATACGCTATCGCTCGACAGCAAGCTCACCAAAGCCAACAGTGACGCCTTGCAGACGAAATCCATCATTCAGCAATATTTTGCTGTCTACGAAAAAAGCAACGCAGAAGTAACGGCCTTGCTCCAGAACGCCGCCGCGCAAGCTGCCAAACCTGGCATCGTCTACGACGCGCGTATCACAGCCAAGCTCGGAAGCCCGATTCGGCAAGCTTCCTCAGGCAACATTGACCTTAAATTATTTGCTTTGAATGAAAGTAACTATAAAGGTTATGCTCTTAAAGTAAATCTCAAAAGCGATAAGGCAATTAAGCTCGTCCTCGGCAAGGACAAAATGGGCTCCAGTGAAACCACGCTGGAAGCGGTATCCCGTTATGGAGCCATCGCAGGTGTTAACGCAGGTGGCTTCGCTGATGACAACAAGGGGAAACGTTATCCTCTGGATACGACCATCATGAATGGGAAGTATGTCAATGGGTTCTTTCCTACCAATAACGACTCCACCTTCATCGGACTCAACAAAGACCGCCAGCTGATTGGCGGCAAATTCAGCTCGCAAGCTGATCTGGACAAGCTGAATCCTTGGATGGGATCAACCTTTGTACCAGTGCTTTTGAAGAACGGCAGCAAAACGTCTATCCCTTATCAATGGCAAAGCTCCCCTGCTCGTGCTGCTCGTACCGTAATGGCTAATTACAAAAACGATCAACTGTTGTTTATCGTAACGGATGGTGTCAACGAGAGCGGCAACTCAGGGGCTACACTGGCTGAATTGCAGGACAAAATGCAGCAATTAGGCATTGTTGATGCCTACAACCTCGATGGGGGCGGCTCTACCACCCTGGTTATGAACGGCAGCGTCATCAATCGGCCTTCCGATGGGAAGCTGAGACCGCTGGCCACGAACTTTCTATTTTTCAAATGATCGAAATTATTCACACATTATTCGTTTCTTTTTTGTGGATGGTTGGGTATAATAAGCCTTAACTATATGCAATTCGTTTTCAACCCTATAGGAGGTGCAGCAATGTTTGGTTTATCAACAACATTTTGGCTCGTTAACACCGTTTTCCTGCTATTTATCGTCGCTATGATGACGGCTTCCTATAACGAGGACAAAACAAAAGGCCTGTAAATGTTATATGAACGAAAGAACCTCAATCCCTTTCAAGCGGGATTGAGGTTCTTTCGTTTTTTGCCGAATACATGGCTGAGCTTTCTGCAATAATAGAAAAAGAGGCCTTCCGCAAAGATGAACCTTGCAGGAAGCCTCTATATCTGGTTACTTCATCTAGGCTCTAACTTTGAGCACATTCATTTCCGTAACGCAATCTCCACAAATATAACGCTCTTTGAACTCGCTGACACTTTCCATACTACCACAGAACACACATTTTGGACGGTATCTTTCCAGAATGATATGGTCACCCTGTACCAAAATCTCCACAGGATCTCCTTCATTCATTTGATATCGTTTACGTAACGATTTAGGTAGTACAATACGTCCCAATTGATCGACTTTCCGAACGACTCCGGCTGGCTTCATCATAGGACATCACCTCTCTTCCGCTCTCGGTTTCCATGCTAACCATACATTAGCATATCTGTACAGACTGATACCGTTTACTATTCGCCGTTATTCAGGAAACTCCTTCTCGTAACATGCTGAAACTTTCTTTTCCTGATTAATTTTTCGAATCAGTCCTGCCTACATGGAAATCAAGTGCTTAATCAAGATCGGCAAAGCCCGTTTGGCGCAATCCTTCGTACAGCATAATGGCGGCTGAATTGGATAAATTAAGCGATCTGACCGCATCCGACATGGGTAACCGCAGCAGCGTATCGGGATGCTGGGCCAGCAATTCCTCTGGAAGTCCTTTCGTCTCCTTGCCAAATACAAAAAAATCGCCATCCTGAAAGGTAAAATCGGTGTAGCGCTTCTTCGCCTTCGTTGTCGCAAAGAAAAAACGATGCCCTTTATATGCCTCCAGCACCTCGTCAAATGAATCATGATACTCCAGCTTAACGGAGTGCCAATAATCTAATCCCGCGCGTTTCAGTGTTTTGTCATCGGTCTGGAAGCCCAGCGGTCTTACCAAGTGAAGATGCGTGCCTGTGGCTGCGCAAGTTCGTGAAATGTTCCCTGTGTTGGCAGGAATCTCAGGTTCTACTAATACAATATGAAAAGCCATCTCTGTCAAATTCACCTCATTCTCTATCCTATTATATGCGAAAGCGGATTGCAATTTTACACAGGGTTAACTTTATCTTAATATCTCGATGATAGAGCAATGCCATAATAGAGATATCCTTCGATAAAAGGAGCCAACCCTTAATGAAAAAGAAGATCCTAGTTGTAGATGACGAACCTTCCATCTCCATGCTTATCGAATTCAATTTGAAGCTCGTCGGCTTTGAAGTCCATTGTGTGTTCGATGGAGAAGCTGTCTTTGAAGCTATTCAAACCTTTCGCCCTGATCTCATTGTACTCGACCTTATGCTGCCAAAGATGGACGGCTTTCAAGTATGTCGTAAACTTAGAAATCAGAATAACCTCGTTCCGATTATTATGCTGACTGCCATGCAGGATCTCACGGATAAAATAGCTGGACTGGATAATGGTGCCGACGATTATATGACCAAACCATTCTCTCCACAGGAGCTCATTTCCCGGATACATGCCATTCATCGCCGGATTCAGACGTTGCCTTCCTTAACGGAAGATGCGCCCATCACTATTGGTCAAATTGCCATTAAAGCCGATCAGCGCGAAGTCACCGTGAATGGCTCGCCTATCGAGCTCACGCCCAAAGAGTTTGAGCTTCTGCTCTTCCTGTGCAAGCACCGCGGCAAAGTGCTCAGCCGTCAACAGCTGCTTCACGGCGTCTGGGACTATCATTTCCTCGGCGATACGCGCATTGTCGATGTGCATATCTCGCATCTGCGGGATAAAATCGAACACAATGCCCGCAATCCCGAGTATATCATGACGATTCGCAATGTCGGCTACAAGCTGACCGAACCGGCTGTTAAAGAATCGATCGGCTAATGAGTAACGCGAAGAAAGACAAGGAGAGTTTCCTTGCCCTTCTTCGCGTTATTTACATTGAAGGATGCTGGTTGCCATTTTCCACTCAAAACCTTAAAGCCGCCAAGGCTTGTGGCCTCCGAAATAGCGAACCACCTTTTTGGAACATGCCACAGGACCGATTCGTATATTTGGCAGCTGCGAACCTCGGTAAAGAATGGCTTCATCCCCCGCGTTCAAATCCAGCGTAATCTTCTCATTCTCTGCGTTTAATCGGATGGATTGCTCGATAGACCTAGTTCCGGTAATCGTATACCGGACAACGCCAACCCACCCCGTCTGGATGATGCAAGGCTCGCCGGCTAAGCTCTTCACCCGAATGAACTGCGTTTCGCCGTGACTTCGCACAGCGCTTATCAGGAACGCTCCCTCAGCTCGCAAATGTTCGAAAGCTGCTTCTTGCCACTCCTCCGGAACAGCCGGGAATACCCTTATTTGGCCTCCCCAGCTTTGGAGCAGCATGTCCTGCATAGCTTCCGCTGCGGCAAGAGGCGTTTCAATGACGGGCCCCGCTTCCTTGTACATGGTATTCGGTTTGATCAGCAGAAGAAGAGCTTGCAAATACCGTAATGCCTCATTCCCGCGTCCCAGAATAGCAGCGATTGAAGCAGCTCCAGTAAGGCTGAAGCCCCGCAAGTCACCCTCTTTTCCGATCCAGTGATCAAGTGAGGTCCTAATTAACTGACGCTCCTCTTCGCAATCACAGCCGATCAAATGCAGAGGAAATATGGCAAGCAAATGACTAAAGTGCCGGTGACCATAGTCCAGAGGGGTATCCTTCCCGACCATCAAACCTGTTTCATCGACGGGAAAGGAGACTGATCTATCGAGAATCTCCTGCCATTTCGGCATGAGGGAATCGTCCATCTCCAGCCGCTGACAGCTGTCCAGAAGAGTTTGGCAGCCCCAGCGCAGCAAGGCAAGATCGTAATGACAGTCCCTTACACGCGTTCGCATGAAAGAGCCATACTCGGGTGAAATAGTCGGCGGCAGGTGGAGCAAGCCATCCGCGCCTTCCTCGACTAGATGAAGATAGAAGTTCACGCTTCTTCGCAGCAGAGGAAATAACAAGTTCTTCAGCATATCATCATCCATGCTGTAGCGATACTGCCGCCACACATTATGGCATAGCCAAGTTAAATTTCCGACTTCATCGTCGACTTCCGATCGCAAGTCATAGCTGCTGCTGCGGCCTAGTCCGGAAGAATCATGCCTATAAGGCTCAGGCACATTGGCAATTAGATTTTCCAGATTTGCGGTTAACGCTCGAACAAGCGATAATCCCAGCTCCAAGCGGTTTGCCGTATATACGGGAGAATAACTCATTTGCACATTCATATTGAACCATACACCCGGCCAAGGGGTTGAAGTAAGCCACGGCCCTTGATTGTCGATCAAACACTGATCGGCCCTTGTAGCAGAAGCGAGTTTATACATTTGGATCCAATAAAAGCTTTGGAGGCGACTATCAGGTACTGAAACGAAGCTTTGCCGATAATAATCGTGCCACCACGTGCGGTGATCACTTATCCACGTCTCATAATCCCTTCCTATCGCTTGGGCAATTGCATCAACAGCCGCTGCAATCGCGGCTTCCTCATGCCCATTCATTATCGTTAGGAAATAAACACGGCGATTCGATGCCATGTGTACTTCTTTCCAGGCAGCCACACAGCCATCACCACCTGAATATCGCTGAACGCAAATCTGTATGCCTTCTCTTTCTGACTGTTCTACCTTCGTCTCGGGGATATACTGATTCAAGTTGATGCCATCCGCATTTCGCAATACTTCATCAACTTCCGAATGCGCATACCATACGACATGCGCACCGTCTTCCCCTTCTGAAGTCTCAAGTTCAATGGCGATCACAGGCTCCAGACTATGGACAATGGAACGAAGCTTTACTTTCCCCTGCGTTGTCGTCAACTCAGCGCGAAGCTCCGCGTTCCACAGGTCCACCCGCATGCTTGTTGGATGATAGATCATGCCCGTCATCTCCAGATCTAGCTCGCCGATCGGTACGCGTGGGGGAAAGCCCGGTCGATCGCTCCGAACTGCCGTCACATCCGTTCGCCCAGTGACAAAGCGGAGCACATGCCGTTTCTTCGCATGCTCCTCTCCGTATACCATGGCGCCGATTGACCCATTGCCGATGAAGGCACCTTCGTCCCAGCTTACTGGCTTGACGACCCACTCCATATCATGGTCAGCCATAAAATGTTCCCATTCGGTATCGTTCACGGCTTGCAGCCTCCTAACCTTTGATCGCCCCGATGAGGGCGCCTTTGACGAAATATTTCTGCAGGAACGGATACACAAGCAAAATGGGTACTGTCGCCACAATAATCGTCGCATACTTCAGCGTCACCGAAAGCATCGCAGAGGCTCCGTCTGAGGCTCCTAGGTTGGAGCTTGCTTCCCCTTGCAGCAGCACTTCACGCAGCACGAGCTGCAGCGGATAAAGCGCGCGATCCTGCAAGAAAATCATCGCCTGAAACCAGGAATTCCAATGGGCGACGCCATAGTACAAGAGCATAACGGCAATAACCGGCATGGATAGCGGCAGTACGATGCGGAACAAAATGACAAAGTCGTTAGCGCCATCTATTTTCGCCGACTCCTCCAAAGCGTCTGGAATCGCTTCGAATGCCGTTTTCATCAAGATCAGATTAAACGTATTAATTGCCTGTGGAATAATTAGCGCCCATAAGGAGTCAACCAGTCCTACTCCTTTGACCGTTAAATACAGAGGAATCAGTCCGCCGCTGAAAAACATCGTAAATACAATGAACAGCAGCAGCGATTTTCGATAAGCCAAGCTTTTTCTGGATAAAGCATACGCCCCAAATGCAGTAAGAATGATATTGAGGAACAGCCCTACAATCACTACAAAAAATGTGTTCCCATAACCTTTAAGAATCATCGGGTTCCGAAATACATTGGTATAAGCTTCAAATGAAAACCCGAGCGGACGCCATAATACACCTTTATGACTCATAAGCGTTCCGGCATCGCTCACAGAAGCGAAAGCCACATATACAAGCGGATATATCGTAATCAGCATTAAGAAGATCAAGAAAATGGCGTTTATCCAATCAAAGCTTTTTTCTGATAACGTTGTTTGGTTCATACCTTTGTCTCCTTCCTACCATAAGCTGGTGTCGTTGAATTTACGGCTTAACCAATTCGAGGAAATCAGTAGAATAAAATTGATGACCGAGTTAAATAACCCTACCGCCGAGCTGAAGCTATAGTTAAAATCCTGCAAGCCAACCCGGTACACGTAGGATGAAATCACGTCTGCCGTTTCATAGGTTCCCGGATTGTACAGCAAAATAATTTTCTCGAATCCGACATTCATCATCCGTCCAATTTCCAGAATGAGCAGGATGATGATCGTTGGCATGATGCCGGGAATCGTCACACTCGTCATCTGCTTCCACCTGCCGGCTCCGTCTATTTTCGCCGCCTCATATTGCTCCTGATCGATTCCGGTCAAAGCTGCCAGGAAAATAATCGTACCCCAGCCAATATGCTGCCATACTCCCGTCGATACATAGACAGAACGGAAAAAGCTCGGTTCGAGCAAAAACGTCGTTCGCTCTCCGCCAAAAAAGGCGACCACATCATTCACAACCCCATCGCTGACGGTGAAATCTTTAATGATGCCGCAGATAACAACAAGTGAAATAAAGTGAGGCATGTACGTGATCGTTTGCACCGTCCGTTTAAATAACGCATGCTTCACTTCATTGAGCAAAAGAGCCAATATAATCGGTGCTGGAAATCCGAACACT
Source organism: Paenibacillus alba (assembly GCF_013204855.1). Lineage (GTDB taxonomy): Bacteria > Bacillota > Bacilli > Paenibacillales > NBRC-103111 > Paenibacillus_E > Paenibacillus_E alba. The sequence continues at coordinate 68,882 of NZ_JABMKZ010000036.1, forward strand.
AGCTGATACACACTGATGAGCACTGTATTTTTAATCGTTCTCCAGAAATAAGGCCCTGTAAAAAAGTTCTGAAAATGCTCAAAGCCTACCCACTCGCTCCCCCAAATACCAAGCCTTGGTGAAAAATCCTTAAAAGCAATGATGGCTCCATACATGGGGCCATAGTGGAAGACCACATAGTATAGCAGCACGGGAATAAGCATGACGTATAGCAATTTATTTTTACGGATATCCATAAATATCCCAAATGTATTCATGGTTTCTACTCCCCTCGATCTATGGCTATTTTCTTGCAGGTGAAAACAAGCCGCTTATGACAAGGGCTTCGTCATCACCTGCAAGAGGCCAGATAGGTGTTATCGTTTATTGTAGCGGTCGAGCGCGTCCTGATTTATTTTGATCACTTTGTCGATGCCCATTTCCTTGATCCGGTTCACATACTCATCAAATTTCTCAATTGGTTCCTTGCCCATCACGAATTTCACAAACATTTCTTCCTTATAACTGCCTATCGCCGTATTCAATTTGGCTAGTTCTTTGCTTTCTTCGACAGTCGGTGTGATGAAAAGTGGCATTACATGCTTAACCGCATCGGTTTCGCCCCAAATTTTGATCGCCTCGTCCTGTTCTTTGAACGTGTTGAAGCTTTTGCGTGCATCTCCCAGGAAAGGACCATTTGGCTTCGTATACTGAGATACCATTTGCTGTAAATTAAACTTCTCGTTTTTTGTAATTTTCTCCGTAAAAGTCGGCACATTGTTGACCATTTTATAGCTCTCGCCTTCAACCCCGAAGTTGAAAAGCAGGCTTCCTTTTTCACCATACGCATAATCAAGCCATTTCACAGCAAGCTCCGCGTTTTTGGAATCGCCGCTTACGGCTTTGCTTGCCGCTGGATTATACTTAAAATCCCGCTGTCCGATAAAAGCGCGCTCCCCTTGCTTAAGTGTCGGATATGGCGCTGCTACCAGCTGGAATTTCGGATTTTTCTTCTTCCCTGTATCCATCCATCTGCCCATGCCGCCGCTTAGCAAGCCTACGGTAGCTCCGGCACTATCGCTCATCAATTTGTTGTCCAGAGATTTGGAATCTGTGTTAAGCGCAAAGTCTTTATCCAGCAGGCCTTCCGCATACCATTTCCGCAGCAACGTCAAGGCGTCTTTGAACTGTGGATCGATAGGCCCATATTTCACTTTTCCTTGATCGTCAATATAGAAGCGATTTGCTGTTTTGAAAGCCCCAATGAAAGCGTCCTGAATGTTCAACTCATTACTGTATTGAGCAGTAAAAGGTGCACTCGCGCCTTTCTTCTCTTTAAAAGCTTTCAACACGGTGTACCAGTCATCTATTGTCTGGGGAACTGGCAGATTCAGTTCATCGAGCCAGTCTTTGCGAATCATCGGACCGCGGAAAACAAGACCATTATCTGGACGAATCATCGGAAAAGCATAATAGTTGCCGCTGTCCGTTTTGATCATCTTATCTAATTCTTTATCTTGCTGCAGCAGCTTCTTGAGGTTCGGCGCCTGCTTGTCAATCAATGCATTAAGCGGAAGAATGACCTTGTCCGCGATGGCTTTCTCTGGTCCGCCTGGATAAGCTGCCGCCCCGCCACCACCCCAGTTATACTCAATCACATCCGGCAATTTATTGGAGGCGATCAGCAGGTTGAACTGTTCCTTCGATTGGCCGTCAGCCGGGTGGGTGTACTTGACCTTCACCCCTGTTTCTTTTTCAAGCTGCTTTCCAAATGGTGATTCCGCCAAGTTTGGTACAAAAGAGGCCAGATTCGTATCGATACCCTCCCATGATGTTAACGTTTCTTGCGTACTGATTGGGTACACCGTGCCAGCTGCTGTTGGTGCCGATGAAGCTTTCGGAGAAGCTGAGCTCTTGCCAGTCTCTTGCGTGGAACAGCCAACGAATACACTAGATGCCACTACAACGCTTAAAGCCACACCGAAAGACTTCTTATTCACATATTTCCCCATGTAGATCCCCCTCGTATAATTTAGTCCTCATGCACCTCGGGTGCATCGTGATTTCAGTATGCAGCGAAAACCATTCACCCGGATAGCGTCAAAACGTGAACTTCACCTTTAAAATCGACATAAATCAATCTTCAAAATAAGCACTTGCTATGTAAAAACGGAAAAACCGCGCAAGCATCCTTGCTTGAACGGCCTTTTCTTTGTCATTGAATGTCTTTGTACTTGCCTGGTGTAATCCCCTCGAATTTCTTAAAGATGCGATTAAACGTATTGATGTCGGCGTACCCGACTTGCTTGGCGATGTCAGAGACCGATAGCTGCTGAAGGGAAAGCAGCCGTTTGGCTTCATCTAAGCGGGTTCTGCTAATAAAATCAAGCAAGGCCTCTCCCGTTTGCGCTTTAAACTGTTTGGACAAATAGGAAGGGGTTAACTCGAACTTCTCCCCTACCATCGAAATATTAAGATTCACATCGGCATAATGACTTTTCACATAATCAATAACCTGCTGACTAAGCGCATTGTGATCCTGCTGTCGGTCTTCTTGGATGAACTGGCATACTTCTGCCAGCACTTCCCGAATTTGTCCCTTCATCTCTTTGATTGTGGAACTTGCCATTAACCGATCAACTTGGTGCGTTTGGACGATAAATGTCCGACGATTGCTGCTCGATCCGATTTCATCCATTGTTTTGAGCAGTGTACTTGTCAAATCGAACATGAGACATTTGGCAAGCGGTACAGATATTGAGGCATCTGAGCTGTTGATCTCAATAATCTCGTTAATAATCGCACTGGATTTCTCGAAATCGCCTGCTTTTACCAAATTAATCAATTGATGCTCTACCGTCAAAGGATAGTAGTAGCTTCTGGACGGCCTGACCGTCTCGGAGCTTGGTAAGTCCTCATACCGAATAATTTCACCGCTCCCCATCACTAAACGGTATTCGAGTGCAGCCAAGGTCTGCTGATACGCCGGAGGAAGGCCATACAACTCCTGATGGATCTCACTTATCGCCACAGTCAAATGGACGTGGAAATGGTCCAACAGAAACGATTTCACCTGTTCAGCAATACGCTTCAGTTCATCTGAATCCGGATCTGTACCGAAATTGACGATGCATGCCTGCATATTGTCTATCTCTGTAATGAAAGCTTGATTCGTGTCGCCAATCACTTCCTCAGCCACATTCATAATGAGAAAATGCAGCATTCTTACCTTCTCGGGTGCTGCATTCTGATCCATCTCAAACTTGCCGAAATGTTCAATATGGAACAGCAGCACAGCATAATAGGGCGAAGCCACGCGAATATCATGAGCCGCCAGTGATTCGTGGATCGGCACATTTTGCTCCAGCCTGCCTTTCAGCAACCCTTGCAGGAAATGCGAGCGAATGGCATCCCGATGCTGGTGCAACCTGCGGTCGACCTGTTCTTTTTCGGCAAATGTATTATTGAGCGCAGCCTGCAAATAACCATATTCATTCAAGCCTTCCTGAAAAGATAAGCCTGATTTCTTGGCAAAGCTTTGAATGAGCAGATTGATAGGGACATAATTTTTCCTTAAAAAAAGGTAGGTAACGACGCCACCCATGAGCAAGCTCAAAATGATGCTGGCATAAATCAGCTTCTTCATGTAGGCCATCTTATCATCAAATAATTCGGCGGGAATCGTTGAAATATACTTCCACCCCGTACTCTCCGAAGTAATGTAGGAAACCGCTGCTCGCTGACCAGCGTCTGCGCTCATGAACATGCCATTTTTTCCAGTTAGCTTGCTATAGTCCAATATGGCTGACCTCGATTCAATCCCTGTGGAGGCCACCAGCCGATTTTCCTTATCCAGCACCGCAATCGAGGTTCTATCCGAAGTTGACGGGATATTGGCTAACAGCTTCGAATCCTTAATGACAAACAAGATTACGGCACCGGGTTGATCCGGATTGGCCAAGATGACGGATTTGGCATACATCACCGCTTTCATCGATTGGCCATCCTCCCTAAACGTAATAGGGGTATATTCTTGCATGTAAGGCTTTTCAAAAAACTTCGCCCATTCCTCGTAGCTCATCGTCTCTTGTTCGCGTGTCTTCTCATACAGCATGCGGCTGTTCGTACGATCACGGGTAGAGATCACCGTATCGCTGTTCCGATAGTAAATATATATTTGTTCAATGAAATCATTCGCCGTCTGATACAGCCGCAAATCACTAGCGATACTGATCAGTTCGTAATAATCGTTATCTGTTAAGGGCTTCGACGTATTAATGAAACCGGTTACTGATTTATTTAAAGCGATTTCCAAGCTGATCCTTTCGATGCCGCGAAGACTATTGTCGATGGCTTGTTCCATCTGCTTCAGAGCTGAGGTGTTCGCGCGATTCACTTCCGACTCCACCACATGCCATCCTGCTGCATACAAAATGCCGCTAATCATAATAGGGATAAGCAAAACAGAAAGATAAGAGACCAGCCAAGTGACAATGATACTGCGTTTGTGGAAACGGATTCGAGCAAGATTCATGAGGCAAAACTCCTTCATTTCCCAGTTGTAACTGCTTTCACTCCCCATTATACCGAAAAACAGGAAGGAATGGCTGTTAAATTCAAAAAGGCTGCTCGCCAGGTTTTCACCTTTAGAGACAGCCTCTTAGTTTAATCCCCAAAAAGGAAATCATCATCCGTCAATGCTTCAACATGAATCGTACGTACATACCCATTCCCTTTTTTGGAGAAAAAGTCATGCTGTTTCGTCTTCGTGCTCAAACCATTCAGAACAATCGGATTAATATCCTCTTCTTCGAAAATCGGCTCAACGCCGAGGTTCATGAACGCTTTGTTTGCATTGTAACGCAAGAAAGCTTTCACTTCTTCCGCCAAGCCAAGCGTACCGTAGAGGCTTTCTGTGTATTTCTCCTCATTCGCATGAAGCTCTCTGAGCAGCGCGCTCAACGTTGCGTACACTTCATCCTGCTCCGCAGGACTGAGCTCCGCATAAACCTCTTGCGCCAATACACCGATATACAAACCGTGAATACTCTCATCACGCAAAATCAAATCGATGATTTCACCGCTGCTCGTCATTTTACCTTGTCCAGCCAAATAAAGCGGGTAATAGAAACCGCTATAAAATAAATAGCTTTCCAGTAAAACAGATGCAGCCATAGCCAGATAGAGATCTTTGGTTGTGTGAATGTTCTCATAATAGTGAGAAATCTTCGCCGCTTTGAACTGCAAGTAGGGATTCCGCTCTACCCAGAGGAACAGCTCGTTAATTTCTTCCGTTGTGGACAACGTTGTGAAAATACTGCTGTACGACTTCGCATGAATTTGCTCCATCATCCCCATGAAGCTCAGTACCGCTTTGCGCTGCAGCCCATCGACATGCTCAAGAATCTTGGGCATCCCAACGCCGCCTTGCATCGTATCAAGCAGTGTCAGTCCGCCCAACACTTTCATATATAGCTCACGCTCAGCACCGCTCAGCGTAATCCAAGACATTTTATCGTCAGACAACGGAATTTCTTCGTCCGTCCAGAATTGCATAATATTCTGATTCCAGAATGTAATGGTGAAGTCATCATCGGGCCGATTCCAGTTCACGGCTTTTTTGACGATGGCTTGATTGGTGGTCGTTACACTAGTCATTGATTGTTCAATCCCCTTCCAAATTACACCGAGCAGCTGACACATTCCTCAACGGATAGCTGATTTGTTCGCGTGTAGTAAAGCGATTTAAGTCCTTTATGTGCCGCATAGAGGTATAATTTAGCAAGCTGTCTGGTCGAAACGTCACTATTGACATGTAAAATGGTCGAGATCCCTTGATCCACATGCGTTTGAATTTCCGAAATGAGGTCAAGAATCTTGAATTGGTCCATTTGATAAGCCGATTTATAGTAGAAGAAGTTATCACGCGCCATGAACGGCATCGGATAGTACGTTGTTGAATTGGCATATGTGCGAGTCTCAATAGGCTCAACAATAGGCATAACACTGGACGTCGCGTTTTGGATATACGAAATACTTTGTGTTGGCGCAACCGCTAAACGATAAGCGTGGTAAAGACCATGCACCTTCACTTCTTCTTTAAGCTTGGCCCAATCACTTGGTGTTGGAACTGGCATGCCTTCGAATAAAGCCTTTACTCTATCCGTAACAGGCGTGTAATCCGTCTCTGTATAGCGGTTGAAGTAAGCGCCGTTCGCATATTCGGACAACTCAAAGCCTTCAAACGTTTGCCCGGAGGCTTTGGCAATCTCCATGCTCTTCTCGATGGAATAGAAATTCATCGCCATGAAGAAGGAACGAACGAAATCTTTGGCTTCGTCACTCTCATAGCTGATTTTGTTCTTCGACAAATAACCATGCAGATTCATGACACCCAATCCAACGGAATGCAGCTCACGATTCGCTTTGGCAACACCCGGCGCATTGCTGATCGTTGTCATATCGCTGACCGAAGTCAAGGCGATCATGCCTTCGTGTACCGTCTCGCGCAGCTTCTTGCGGTCCATGACATTGGCAATATTCATAGAAGCCAAATTACAGCTGATATCTCTCAGAATGAGATCATCTTGCCCGTAATCATTGATTTCGGAAGTCTCCTGCAATTGGAAAATCTCCGTGCAAAGATTGGACATTTTGATCGTCCCAATCCCTTTCAAAGCATGATCCTTATTCGCGTTCGTACGGTTCATCATATACGGATAGCCGGATTCCAGTTGCGTTGTCGCAATTTTGACCAGCATATCGCGCGCGCTCATCACGACTTTTTTCTTCACTTTCGGATTCGCGAGAAGCTCATCATACATCTCATCCATATCCATATCATCCAAATGCTTGCCATAAGCTTGAAGGACGGTGTATGGGGCAAAAACGTGCAGCGGCTTGTTCTCTTCCGCTAATTTATAAAATTTATTCGGTACAATCAGACCGATCGAAAGTGTCTTCAAGCGGGATTTCTCATCCGCATTGATCTTCTTGCTGTCGAGGAACTCCATTACGTCCCAGCCAAAAATGTTGTAGTACGCTGCTCCTGAGCCTTTGCGTTGACCCATTTGATCCGCATAGGAGAACGCATCCTCCATTAGTTTCAGGACTGGCATAATGCCTTTGGCCGCGCGTTCTACGCCTTTGATGGACTCACCTCGTCCACGAAGCTTGGACAAGTTCACGGCAACGCCGCCGCCAATTTTGGACAACTGCATGCAAGTAGCAAGTACATAGTTAATCGAGTTCAATGAGTCATCCATTTCCAGAAGGAAGCACGATACCATCTCACCGCGACGGCTTTTGCCTGCATTGAGGAACGTCGGAGTTGCGGGCTGCAAACGCTGCTCCATCATAGATACGGCCAGCACTCGTGCTGTTTCTACATTTCCGCGTCCCAAGTAAAGAGCCACAATCGCTACGCGATCAGGGAAATGCTCCAGATACAACGTCTTGTCATCACTGCGCAAAGCATAATCGGTATAAAATTTCGAAGCTGCCATGTAGGAAGCGAATTCGAACTCATTGTCGTGGGCTACTTGATAAACGGAATTAACTTCATCCGGAGTGTAATGCTCATAGACGTTCTCGTAATAATTTTGCTCAATCATGTATCGAACCTTAGATGAGGTATCGGGGAAAGTGAGGCTTTTGCTGTGGACATCCTTCATGAAAACTTCAACAGCTTCTTTATCCTTCTCTAGTTGAAAAAAGCCATCTGCTCCGCGTTGCATCAATAAATTATTTAGCTCAATGTGCCGCAATTGCTTGTACCCCCTGAACAAATCGTTCTACGTCATTTTTGGTGCCGGATAACTCGAATTTGGTTAACACAGGCACATCATACAGTTGCGAGATGGTGTCCGCACTTTTGGCAAAGCCATCTCCCCAGTTACGGTTGCCGCTTGCTGCCACTCCGATCAGTCTGGAGGAATTGCGCTCCAGAAAGGAAGCCACCTTTGTAGGAATTTGACCAAAACCGGTCGTATACGTAACCAGCACAAAGGGCTCGTCCATCTTCATCGCTTCCTCAATTTGAACTGCAGGCATCTTGAGTTTAGCAATAAAACGACGAACATTTCCCGTCTTCGAATCGTAAGCAATCATCATCGGAACCGTCTCCTATCCATCAATCTCCATCTAGTGCTTCTTATGTATTTAAACCTATATCTAGTAAGTCGTTCAAGAAAAATTCATTCTAAATCCAGAAAACCATTACACCTTATCGACAGAAAAACCAGCTCTCCGGAACGGGATTTTGCTCCAAATAACCGATCAAAGTACCGTCCTGCATGGCTTCTGCGACTATTTTCCTATGTATCGCTCAAGCTCAATTATTCGCTTTTTTTCACGACATCTAGTTGATAGATACAAATTTATATCAATATATTGTGTTTGTCAACGCTCCATATTGTGTCTTTTAACTGGCAAAATAACTAAACCTAGACAGGGCGTGGCTCCGACGGTTTTAAAAATATTTTTTCGAAAAAGACTTGTAATTTTCAGATTTGTCGAAAGCAAGAATCGCTCATAACTTCTACTAGATATAGATTCTCCTCCCCTGTAGAAGAGGCTCGCTAGACCCCCTCAGCGGTCCTCTAAGGACAATAAAAACGATAAAGCCATACTTCTATCCTCAAGCCAAAAAAAGCTACTCACGCGCACAGGAGAGTGCGGTGAATAGCTTGAACTCATTTCTTAACCGTTGCGTTTTTGGAAATCGGTCATGAAGTCAGCGAGCGCTTTGCAAGATGCATAAGGAACAGCATTATACGTAGAAGCTCTCAAACCGCCGACACTGCGATGGCCTTTCAAGCCGACAAAACCGTTTTGTTCCGTTTCCTTGATGAACTTCTTCTCCAGCTCTTCGTCTTGCAAACGGAAGGTAATGTTCATGGAAGAACGGCTGCCTTTATCAACAGGCCCACGGTAGAAACCGCCGCTTTGGTCAATTGCGCTATAAATGAGGCCTGATTTCTCCAAATTGTTCTTCTCAATGACAGCTAGTCCACCCTGCTCTTGAATCCATTTCAATACGAGATTCACCATATAGATCGAGTACACCGGTGGTGTATTGTAGAGGGAATTGTTCTTGCCATGGATCTCATAGCGAAGCATGGTCGGAATCGTTTTCGGCAGATCCTGAAGAAGGTCATCTTTGACAATCACAACCGTCACACCAGACGGACCCAGATTTTTCTGTGCGCCGGCATAAATCATCCCGAACTTCGAAACATCAACAGGGCGGCTTAGGATATCACTGGACATATCGCCGATGAGCGGTACATTTCCTGTATCCGGATAGCTTTGGAACTGAGCCCCTTCGATGGTTTCATTGGAGGTCACATGCAGGTAAGCCGAATCCGGGTGAAGGCTAATGTCGCTTAAATCAGGAATTTTCATGAATTTCTGTTCTTGGGAGCTCGCTGCAATTGCCACTTCTCCGAACAACTTGGCTTCCTGAATCGCTTTCTCTGCCCAAGCGCCCGTCAGCACGTAACTGCCCACTTTGCCTGGCTTTAAGAAGTTAAGCGGGATCATCGCGAATTGAGTACTCGCGCCGCCTTGTAGGAATTGAATTTGGTAACCATCCGGAATGCTGAAAATTTGTTTCAATAATTGCTGTGTTTCATTATGTACTTGCTCATATTCAGCGCTGCGGTGAGAAATTTCCATGATCGACATGCCGATGCCTTTAAATTCGACAAGTTCTTCTTGTGCTTTTTGCAGTACTTCGAGCGGTAATGCTGCAGGCCCTGCGTTAAAGTTATAGGCCCTATTTCCCATGAGTGACCACACCTTTGCTTTTGTATTATGGCTATGATAGCAATATTCTCCTCATGCATCAAGTAAAACCTTCATTGGCAATGCTAGGAGAAGCCCAACTGTATAAGGCCATACAGCGAATAGAGGAGTACGATGAACCAATGAATTCATTCGATAATGATGCAGCAACCCGATCCAACCCTTTGGCAGCCTCGGAGCCCTATCGGCTGTTCGTAGGCATTGCGCTCCCGCCAGACGTGCAGCGGGAGCTCGAAAGCTGGGCAGGCAGCCTCCAGAAGGCGCTGCCTTTCCAGAAGTGGACGCATCCGCAGGACGTCCACGTGACGTTAAGCTTCCTCGGCGATGCTTCCGCCAAGACCGCTCTTGCCCTGGCGCACGACCTGCGCCAGGTTGCGGCCGCGGCGCCGCCGCTGGCCCTGCGCGCCGAGGGACTCGGCGTGTTCGGGCCGCCGGCGGCGCCGGCTGCGCTGTGGGCGGGCGTCGCCGGCGACCTAGACGCGCTGGCTGCGCTGCAGCGCGCGGTCGCGGGCGCCTGCGCCCGCCATGGCTTCCCGGCCGAGGCTCGCGCCTATCGGCCGCACATCACCCTCGCCCGCCGCTTTCGCGCAGCGGCGGGGCCGTTCCGTCGCGCTGCCCTAGCGGCAGCAGGCGCGCCAGACGGCGGCTGGCCCGCGTGGCGGGTAGAGGACATTGTCCTCTACCGCAGCCACTTCGGCCGACAGCCTTCTTATGAACCTCTTGCCATTTGCCCATTGGCATGAAGTTCTAATGAAGACGGCTTCAAACCCGCTCCGAGCCTGCCAAAAAAGCAGACTCAACACGCGAAGAACGCTGCAGCCCCGCTAAAGCACGCTGAGCCTACCAACATAGAGGCTGTCCCATAAGCCAAATTTAGTAGGTAAGCGTTGATAGATGATGGGCTTGATTACTTTCATATGGTATGAAGGGGCTTCCCGATCAGGTCAGTTCAGATCACCCGAGTGTAAAAACCTGCGAAAATGCAGGAATTCCCGTGCGAATTCGGTTGAAAAGTGGAAATGCCTGCAATTGTCAGGCTGTTGAGAAAATACTTGAACTTTACCAATTCACCGCGTTACTATGAATATAGAGCTATAAAGCCTATTTCATCGAAAGCGCGGTGTTTTTATGCTTTTTACGAATACCCCAAATC
>NZ_JABMKZ010000037.1 GCF_013204855.1 Paenibacillus alba
ACCCGTCCGCCGCTAAGCATTCCCCGAAGGAAATACTCCGCTCGACTTGCATGTATTAGGCACGCCGCCAGCGTTCGTCCTGAGCCAGGATCAAACTCTCCATAGTAGCGGACGATTGCTCGTCCGTATATCTGAAAGCTGAAATGCTCAATTGACTTGCTAGCGAGATTTTACAATCTCTTTTTGAACGATTGCTCGTTCGTGCTTACTCACTCGTTGTTCAGTTTTCAAAGATCAATTCCTCTTGTTCAACCTGCTCTCTTTGGAAAGCCGGAAGACCAATATACCATACTGAGTTTTGCATTGCAACTTATAATTTCAAGTCGTTCGCACCACCGATTCCTCGGTGCTCAGCGGCAACTTTTATAAGATACCACAGACGATATGCACAATGCAAGTACTTATTTCAAAAAGTTTCGAGACACCCAGCGGTGCCCCGAAACGAAACCATTTACTCGCCTTGACGATGACGCATATGCGGGAATAAGAGAACATCGCGAATGGAAGGTGCATTCGTTAATAGCATAACCAGTCGATCGACACCTATCCCTAATCCACCTGTAGGCGGCATGCCATATTCTAAAGCTCGAATGAAATCCTCATCCATTTCATGCGCTTCATCATTGCCTTGCTCTTTCTCGCGAAGCTGAGCTTCAAACCGCTCTCTTTGATCAATCGGATCATTCAGCTCTGTAAAAGCATTGGCATGCTCACGCGCCACGATAAAGAGTTCGAAACGATCCGTAAAGCGCGGATCTTCCGGATTCTTTTTGGCAAGAGGTGAGATTTCCAATGGATGTCCATATACAAAGGTCGGTTGTATCAAAGTCTCTTCAACAAACGTCTCAAAGAACTGATTCACAATATGGCCGAATGTCATATGCGGCTCCACAGATACATTGTGCTCCTTCGCTAAACGATGGGCTTCCTCATTAGACATATGCGCGCTAAAGTCTACACCTTTGACTTCCTTGATCGCATCGACCATGGAGACACGTCTCCAGCCAACAGCTAGATTAACCTCGTGATCGCCATAAGGAACTGTCGTGCTGCCAAGAACCTCCTGAGCGATATGAGCGATAAGCTCTTCTGTAAGCTTCATGATGTCTTTGTAGTCCGCATAAGCCTCGTACAGCTCAATCATCGTAAACTCAGGATTATGACGCGTAGAAATACCTTCATTCCGGTAGACACGCCCAATTTCGTATACTTTCTCCAGTCCACCTACAATTAGACGCTTCAAATGAAGCTCAATCGCAATTCGCATATGCAGCTGCATGTCCAAAGCATTATGATGCGTATTAAAAGGACGTGCCGAAGCCCCGCCTGCGATAGAATGAAGCGTTGGTGTCTCCACTTCCAAATATCCGAGAGAATCCAGATAACGACGCATAGCCTGAATAATGCGGGAACGCAAAATAAAAGTCTGCTGTACATCTTGATTCATAATTAAGTCAACATAACGTTGACGATAGCGTAGTTCCACATCACTAAGACCATGGAATTTATCCGGCAATGGCAGCAAGGATTTGGTCAAAACTTCAAGGGATTGCACCTTAATAGAAGTTTCACCGGTTTTTGTTTTGAAAACAATCCCTTTTACGCCAACAATATCACCTAGATCCAGAAGATCAAAAGCTTGATAAATGGCTGCTTCCAAAGCATCCTCACGCACATAAATCTGAATTTTCCCTGTAATGTCTTGCAAATGCGCAAAGCTGGCTTTGCCCATGCTTCTTTTTTGCATGATGCGTCCGGCAATACTGACTTCAACAGCCTCAGCATCCAGCTCATCTTTGGTTTTATCTTGATACGCCGTAAGGATATCCTTGCTAGTATGCGTCCTTACGAATTTACTGCCAAACGGATCGACCCCTAGACCACGAAGCTCGTCCAATTTGTTACGGCGAATGGTGAGCAATTCGTTCAATTCCACTTCCTGGCTCATGCTTTCATCTCCTACTTATTAGTAATCGTATAGAACCATCTTACATTACTCAACGGAAAAAAGCTTCCGAAAGGAAGCTTTCCAAAGAATTGCGGCTGCACGCTACTTTTTAATATCAATAATTTGATACTGAATGACGCCAGCAGGAACGACTACGTCCACGTTCGCGCCCCTTTGTTTACCTAGAATAGCTCTACCTACAGGGCTTTCGTTGGAAATCTTATTCTGTAGCGGATCGGATTCCGCCGTACCTACGATGTTATACTCAACCAGATCGCCAAACTCCAAGTCCTTCAGCGTGACGATTGAGCCTACACTTACCGTATTGGTATCGACATCATCGTTATTAATAATACGCGCATTGCGCAGCAATTTTTCTAAAGTAATAATTCTGCCTTCAATAAAAGCTTGTTCGTTCTTAGCGTCTTCGTACTCTGAGTTCTCGCTGATGTCGCCATATCCAATGGCTACCTTGATTCTCTCAGCCACCTCGCGACGCTTCACTGATTTCAGATGCTCGAGCTCATCTTCAAGCTTTCTTAAACCTTGTGGTGTAAGAATGACCTCTTTTTCAGCCATTTCCAACTGATCTCCCGTCATGTGAAAGATTTTCATATCGTTGAATCGATGCTTCCTGCTAGGAGTTAGGTCTTTATAGAGCTGATTCAAGTAGTATGAATTCACGTTTCATAAATCGCTTAGTTGCGAGTTTGTCTTTCAATATATGCAGGAACACATTAATATTGACTGATTATATTGCAACGGTTTCAAAATGTCAATCTCAACCATTGCTGATTTCTTATTGGATTACAGCTGGTTCTTCCTCTGCTGGGGACAACGTTTGTACGGACAAATGCTCGACATATTCATTCAAAACTCGCACCATCTCATCACGCTTCAACATTTCCATGATGGCGTCCTTCACACGGGCTGCTCCTGTTAAGCCTTTGAGGTACCAAGCCATGTGTTTGCGCATCTCTTTAACGGCAACATTCTCACCTTTGAGCGCAATTAAGCGGTCCATATGCAGGATGGCAATGCGGATCTTTTCTTCTGGCGTAGGCTCCGGCGGGAGCTCCCCATTAGCCAAGTACTGGACCGTACGGTAGAGCATCCAGGGATTTCCTAATGCGCCGCGTCCAATCATTACGCCATCAACACCCGTATGGTCGAGCATGCGTTTGGCATCCTCAGGTGTCACCACATCTCCATTCCCAATGACGGGAATCGACAATGCCTGCTTGACGTCGCGAATAATGTCCCAATCCGCTTTGCCTGTATACAGCTGCTCCCGGGTGCGGCCATGAACACTCACAGCGCTTCCGCCGCCTCTTTCGACAGCTTTCGCATTTTCAATCGCGTAGATGTGCTCGGAATCCCATCCGATTCGCATTTTCACGGTAACCGGCTTATTGACAGCAGCGACAACCGTTGCAATCATTTGCTCGATCTTGTCAGGCTGAAGCAGCCAGCGTGCGCCCGCATCACACTTCGTGATTTTCGGCACGGGGCAGCCCATGTTGATGTCAATAATATCAGCGTTCGTATGTTGATCGACGATTTTGGCTGCTTGGACCAACGTCTCGGTATCGCCACCGAAGATCTGCAAGCTTAAAGGCTTCTCCCGATCGTCTACGTAGAGCATTTCCATCGAGCGGGTATTCCCGTGAACGATAGCTTTATCACTTACCATTTCTGCGCATACCAGACCTGTGCCGAATTCTTTGGCAATCAGTCGGAACGCAGGATTACATACACCCGCCATCGGGGCAAGTACGACTCTATTGGGAGCTTCGACATTTCCTATTTTCAGCACCGAAGATTCCCCTCCTCTCATCTCGCAACCGCCGCGACTAACTCATCGGGCTCTATATTAAGGACTTGCGAGATCTTATTAATAATTTTCGCATCCGGCTTGCGCGTGCCTCTTTCAATAGCGCCTAGAATGGCAATCGAGACCCCAAGCAAATCAGCCAGTTCGTTCTGTGTATATCCCTTAAGTTTGCGAAAAGCACGAATGCGCTGAGCTACTGAGCTTTTTTCCATAGAACGACGCCTTCCTTTCCTTCCAGTTTCTCCAAATGCGCGGAGATGAATTCAAATGCAGCATCCTGCCGTGTGTAGAGAACCTCTGTGAGAGGAACTAATACAAAAGCCCGCTCATGCATCCGCGGATGCGGAATGATCAAGTCGGGAGTGGTAAGCTGCTCGTCGCCGTAAAGAAGAAGATCCAAGTCGATCGTTCTCGGACCCCAGCGTAAATCACGTGTACGCCCTAAGCGATTCTCAATGCCAAGCAAAGTGAATAACAAAGCTTCCGCAGACAAGTTCGTACGAAGTTGAATGACCATATTTAGAAAAGCAGACTGATCCACATAGCCCACCGGTTCGGTTTCGTAGATGCTGGACAAGCCAGTCACCGTAATGCCCGCTTCCTGATCAAGCGCAGCAATCGCATTCTGCAGATAATGTTCTCGATCATTGATATTAGATCCTAATGCCACATAGGCCGTAATGCCTTGTTCTCGCTCATCGGCTGTCATTGCGCTGCCCGCTTTCGGTTAATCTCTACAGTCACGCCGTCGAAAATAACGGCAAAAGGAGGATGCGGTTTAATTACGCGCACCGTCACTTCATTGATACTAGTATAAGTATGCAGCAGCTCGGATGCAATGTTTTCGGCTAAAGCTTCGATGAGTTTGAACGTACGTCCTTCGACAATCTCTTTGACTTTAAAAAAGACTTCACCATAATTCACGGTATCATCCAGATGATCCGACTTGCCCGGTTTGCTTAGCGGGAGCATAAGCTCCACATCTACGTAGAAGCGCTGACCCAACTTATTCTCTTCTGGAAATACACCATGATTGCCAAAAAACTGCATGCGGGACAAAGTAATTTTATCCAATGTCACAACCTCCATTGATTTCATGATGAGCGGATAATGGCATCTGTCATGACCGCTACTCGTTTCATTGCTTGTACATCATGCACGCGGATCATGCCGCATCCCTGTGCAATCCCTAAGGCAACCGTCGACGCCGTACCTTCCATACGTTCCTCCGGCGGAAGTTGAAGAGTCAGGCCAATGACGCTTTTCCGGGAAGTACCCAAAAGCACTGGGTATCCGAGATCTGCGACAGCTCGCAATTGATTCATAAGCTGCAGATTCTGCTCGTAGGTTTTGGCAAAACCAATGCCAGGATCTAAGATAATGCGTTCCTTGCGAACGCCAGCTTCCTTGGCTTGATTCGCATACAGCTGCAGATCACTCAGAACATCGGGAAGAAAATCTGAGTAAACCGGATTCAACCGATTATGCGTAATAATGAACGGGCAGTCATAACGGGCAGCTACTGCTGCCATGCGAACGTCTGCCTGTCCGCCCCATACATCATTGATGATATGAGCTCCAGCCGCTAAGGCTTGCTCAGCGACATCCGCTTTATAGGTATCTATAGAAATAGGAACAGGAACTTCCCTGCTGAGCGCTTCAATGACAGGAATAACGCGTCGGATCTCCTCTTCCCCGGTCACCACAGCGGAGCCAGGGCGGGTAGACTCTCCGCCAATGTCGATGATGTCTGCGCCCTCAGCCACCATTTGTCGGGCTCTGCGCAAAGCATCCTCGATGCGAACGTATTCCCCGCCGTCTGAAAAGGAATCCGGCGTTACGTTCAATATGCCCATAATGATCGTTCGATCACCAATGGGCAGCTCATATCCATTGCAAGATAACACATTCATCTTCTCTTCACTTCCTGTTGGGTTCAAGATGTTCGTTATACAGCTGACTAAGTTGACGGGTTATTGGGCCTACTTGGCCGGTTCCAACAGAACAGGCTTGTCCACTAGGCGTATACAAGGTTGTAACGGGAACTATGTCTTGAATGGAATTCACAAGAAACACCTCATCGGCTTCGACGAGATCTTCCCAGCGGTACAAGCCGTCTTGAGCAGCAATTAACTGCTGCTGCGCAAGCTTCAAGACATGCGCTCTGGTGATGCCAGGCAAAATCCCTGTATCCAGCGAAGGGGTATAGCAGGTCCCGGCTTTGATGAAGAAGATGTTGCTGACAATGCCTTCGGCTAAGTACCCTTCTTCCGTCATCATCAAGCCTTCAGCACCAACTGCCCAGCTGTATTGCTGCAGTTCCCGTTTGGCAAGAATGTTGTTCATGTAATGAAAAGATTTGAATCGATACAAGCCTTCCGGGGTGTTGCGAGGCAGCTTGAGCAGCTGCAAGACTTTGCCCTGCTCGTACGTCTTCTCGTCTCGAACCGGAAGCGGTTTAATATACATAATCTCCGTAGGCTGCTTGTAGTCGCCTGTTGGCAGCCCCAAAGCCTCTTCACCCGCAGATACAGATAAGCGGAAATAGGCATCTTCGAGTTGGTTCGCTTGCAGCAGTTCCGCGACCAAACGCTCGATTCGCTCTAGGTTAGGTTCGTACACGATGCCCAGCTCTCGGCAACTCTCGGTTAAACGGTCCACATGCTCGGAAAGCAAGAAAGCTTTCCCTCCGTAGGTACGGAAAGTCTCGAAAAGACCCACGCCGTAAAGAAAACCGTGATCATAAACGGAGACCACGGCTTGCTGCTCATTTATCAAGCTTCCATTGATACTAATCATCATCGTTTAAACTCCTGTTGCGGCCGTGCGACGAAGAAAGTTCCGCAGGATCTGATGACCGTGCTGCGTAATAATGGATTCCGGATGGAATTGAACGCCTTCGATCGGATATTCCTTATGACGCAATGCCATGATCTCACCTTCAGCGGTATGTGCGCTTACTTCCAAGCAATCAGGCAACGTTTCTGCTTTGACAATCAAAGAATGGTAACGTGTTGCTATAAAAGGTGAAGGCAGCCCTTCAAATAAGGTTTTGCCGTCATGGAAAATTTCTGAGGTTTTGCCATGCATCAAACGCTCTGCGCGAATGACATCGCCGCCAAAGGCTTGCCCGATAGACTGATGGCCTAAGCAAACGCCGAAAATGGGAATTTTACCCTTGAAATGGTCAATGAGTGATAAGCTAATACCGGCTTCATTCGGCGTGCAAGGTCCCGGAGATATTAAGATGTGATCCGGCGCTAAGGCCTCAACACCTGCTAAATCAATTTCGTCATTGCGACGAACGATAACTTCTTCACCGATCTCCCCCAAGTATTGGACGAGGTTGTACGTAAACGAATCATAATTATCAATCACTAAAATCATTCTAAGCTCCCCTTTCGTCAGCCTTCTCAGGCTTAAGCTCGGCTCATGCTCCGCTCGCTATATTCTATCGCTTTCCACATCGCTTTGGCTTTGTTCAGAGATTCCACATATTCACGCTCAGGAATAGAATCAATGACGATGCCCGCCCCTGCTTGAATATGGCCCACCCCTTGAACAGCTACCAGCGTTCGTATAATAATATTAAATTCCATATTTCCATTATAGTCAATCCATCCCATGGAACCCGTGTAGGGTCCTCGGCGGACAGGCTCTAATTCTTCAATGATTTCCATTGTGCGAATCTTCGGTGCGCCGGTGATCGTCCCTCCCGGGAAGGTGGCCGCGATGACATCATAGGCATCCTTGCCCTCTGCCAGCTCGCCAACAACCTCCGAGACGATGTGCATGACATGCGAATAGTATTCGATGACCATGAAGTCTTTCACGCGGACGGAGCCATACTTGGAGATCCGGCCTAGGTCGTTGCGCTCGAGATCAACCAGCATGACGTGCTCGGCGCGCTCTTTGTCATTGTCGATGAGCTCTCCGGCTAGGCGCAGATCATCCTGCTCGTCCTTGCCGCGCGGGCGCGTGCCAGCGATAGGACGGGTCCGCAGGACCCCGTCCTCGAGCTGCACGAGCAGCTCCGGCGAGCCCGATACGAGCGCGAAGCCAGCGAAGCGCAGCAAGCCCATGTACGGCGAGGGATTGACGATGCGCAGCGCCTCGTAGATCTCCTCCGGCGTAGTGCTCAGCTGCCGGCTCTGTCTGACCGACAAGTTGACCTGGAACACGTCGCCTTGGGAGATGTAGGCTTGGATGCGCTGCACCGCCGCGATGTAGTCCGCTTTGCCGAAAGCAGGCTGGATGCCCGCGATGCTCTCGACATCAATGTGCAGCTGCTCACGCGCGATTGCGGGCTGATCTCCGCTGCTTAGCGGCGCTCCGCCAGACCCGTTAGCTGTCTGGATCGCACGCCAGCGCAGGAGCATCGCTTCCGCCTGGGCATGGGCTTCCCTATATAGCTGCTGAACGTAAGCGGCGTCGGTTGTCCGGCTTTGATCTAACGGCTTATGAACCACAACGTACAAGGTCTTCTCGATATGATCCAAGGTCCATACTTGATCATACATGGCGAAGCTATAGTCCGGAATCGGCAAATCATTGGCCGCTTGCTCGGGGAGCTTCTCGATGGTCCTGATCACATCATAGCTCCAGTAGCCTACACAGCCGCCGAGAAACTTAGGTGCTCCCTCCACTTTAGGACTGTGAAAGGGAGCCATCCACCTCTTCACAACATCAAGGGGTTTCCCCTGCTGATAAGAAACCTCGGACTTGTGTTTGCTATCTGGAGAGTGTGAGGTGATTTCGGCCTCCAAACCAGTCCCCTGCAATGTTGAGAAGGGCTGCAGTCCAAAGCAGGTGTATCTTCCCCCTTTGCCGCTCTCGAGTACAAAGGAATCTGGAGCCGCGTCCTTCCAGGCAGCTTCCCAAGATGGCACTCGGTCTTCAGCGACGTCAATTTTAACAATATAAGGCAGCATGCTATACGCGGAGGACCATTCGCGCCACTGCTCTAAGGATGTTACAATCATGCTTGCCCTCCTTTCCGTCATATCCGATGATTAGTTGTCCATTAGTATACTCCAACCCAACGCAGAAAAAAAGCCCCCAGCAGCTGCTGGAGGCTTCTATGGCCGTCCGAAATCTTATTGCTCTTCGAATTGGTAAAGCGGCGTAGAAAGGTAACGCTCGCCGTTACTTGGGATGATCGCAACAACACGTTTGCCAGCTCCAAGCTCTTTGGCCACTTTGAGTGCTGCGAAGATTGCTGCGCCGGAAGAAATTCCGCCAAGAATACCTTCTTCTTTGGCTACACGACGGGATGTTTCGAAGGCATCTTCGTTTTCTACAGCGATAATTTCGTCATAAATGTTCGTGTTCAAGATGTCCGGTACAAAACCTGCACCAATTCCTTGAATTTTGTGTGGGCCTGGTTTACCGCCAGAAAGAACAGGGGATGCTGCAGGCTCAACAGCATAAATTTTAATGGACGGGAAGTTTTCTTTGAGCACGCCACCTGCGCCTGAAATCGTTCCGCCTGTACCGATCCCGGAAATGAAAGCGTCTAATTTGCCATCATGGGCATTAATCGCTTCAACAATTTCTGGACCTGTTGTTTCACGGTGAACTTTCACGTTCGCTTGGTTTTTGAACTGCTGCGGGATGAAGTAGGAAGGATTTTCTGCTTGCAGCTCTTCCGCACGCTTAATTGCGCCTTTCATTCCTTCCGCTCCTGGCGTCAGAACAAGCTGAGCGCCATATGCGCGAAGCAAGTTGCGTCTTTCTAGGGACATCGTTTCCGGCATAACCAGAATCGCTTTGTATCCTTTTGCCGCTGCTACTAAAGCAATCCCGATTCCTGTGTTACCGCTAGTTGGCTCAACAATCGTATCGCCTGGCTTAAGCTTGCCTTCTTGCTCAGCTACTTCAATCATGGAAATGGCAATACGGTCTTTCACGCTCGCACCTGGATTTTGGTATTCCAGCTTCACATAAATCTCAGCGCTTCCTTCAGGAACAACGCGATTCAAACGAACAAGAGGTGTATCTCCAATCAAATCAGTAACGCTTTGAACTAATCTTGCCATCTTAATTTCCCCTCCAGATTGAGTTATCGAATGATTTCCGAGTTAATTAGTCGGTATTAATACATTAATCTTAACAATGCGCTCACAGGTTGTCAACCATATTTTCACAAACCACTAACGCAGTTGCGGGTCTACAATGGACACTTTCCATTTGGTACGCAGTTGCAGAACATAATCCTTGAGAGGAGGCGCCTGTTGAAGAGCCAGCTCCCTGCGCACATTTTCCCGAATGAAGCTTTGATCCGGATTTGCTTTATCCCGTTTGTTCTTCAGCTTCACAATAGCAAAACCCTGTGCCATGCTGACCGGCTTGCTCACTTCTCCAACCTTCAGCAACTTGGCTGCGTCCAGAACGGGAGCTGCTATGAAGGGATCATCCCCCTCAATCCAACCTAAGTCACCGCCGGTGTTATTGGTTGCATCATCAAGCGAACGATCTCTGGCAAGGGTTGCAAAGCTCACTCCTTTGGCCAGCTCCGCAAGCACTTTGTTCGCTTGGTCCTTGGTAGATACGATAATCTGAAGGATGTTGTATTCCGTTTCTTGTTTGAATTCATCCGCATGCGTCCTGATATATTCATCTACCTGGGCATCCGTAATCTGAATATGACTCGTTGCCAGCTTCTCCAATAACAACTTGTTGGTTACATCTTCCCGAATCTGTCGTTCCGATAATCCCAATTGACTCTGCATGGAGGCATAAAATTGTTTCTCGCTCTCGTATCCTTGCTGCATCCGTTTCAACTCACGGTCAATCTCCGCGTTTCCAATGGCGGTTCCTGTCTCGGTTCCTTCCAGACTTATCACTTCACGATCCAACAATTGACCCAGCAATTCAACCCCATAATGGCGTTCCAACGCTGTTTGAAGCTCCTGCATGGTTATTTCACGATTCCCGATTTTGGCGACTACCCGCTCGTTCTTCTGCTCACCTTGCTGTTCAGGTTCTGTTGGCTGACTTGGTTCTGTTTGGTTCATGGTATGGGTGATCAGCAAGGATGTGAGCACGAGATTACATACAGCCATCAAAATGATGACTCCCCACAATCGTTTTACGTTCTGCATCCTGACTCCCTCTTTACTTCCATCTTGCGAATATGATCTAGGCTATAGATCAATCATACGCTGTAAATCATCTTTCTCATAGCGGTAAGCTTCATTGCAGAAATGGCAAACCACTTCAGCAAACCCTTCGTCTTCAAGAATTTCTTGCAGCTCAGACTTTCCTAAGGAAATCAATGTAGACTCCACTTTTTCGCGGCTGCATTTACAACGGAACATGACATCCATCTGATCCAGCGATTGGAAGGATGGCAGCACAGTTTGGAGAATCTCTTCTAAGCTAAGGCCGCCGCCGAGCATATTGGTGAAAGATGGGATGCGAGCAAGCATTTCCTCGATACCCTTGATTTCATCGTCGGTTAATCCCGGAAGCAGTTGTATCACGAATCCCCCTGCGGCCAAAATGGAATGGTCCGTATTGACCAGCACCCCAAGTGCCACAGCAGAAGGCGTTTGTTCAGACTTTGCAAAATAGTACGTGAAATCTTCGGCTAATTCTCCTGAAATGAGGGGTACACTGCCTTTGTAAGGCTCCTTGAGCCCTAAATCCTTCGTTATGTAAAGAAATCCTTCTGTTCCTACGGCCGCTGCGACATCCAGCTTGCCATTCTCTTTGAGTGGTGGATCCACGAGCGGATTGTCCACATAACCGCGTACTTCGCCTTTGGCGTTCGCATCCACAACGATTTGGCCGATAGGCCCTTCACCTTTGACCTGGATGATGAGATGCTCCTCGCCTTTGAGCATGGCCCCGATGAGAAGACCCGCTGCAGCTGTTCGTCCAAGTGCAGCCGCAGCCGTAGGTGTTGTTTGGTGTCTTCGGCTAAGTTCTTCAGTAAGTTCCGTCGTTTGCACGGCAAAAGCACGAACTTTTCCCTGAAGTGCCGTTCCTCGAATTAAGTAATCGCCCATAGGATATCCTTTCCTTCAAACAGCTTATGCATTTTTCTCATAAATCATTTGCAAACCTTGCAAGGTGAGCAGCGGATTTACGATCTGAATCGTTCGAGACTCACTGGAAATCAACTCCGCCAGACCGCCTGTTGCGATCACTGTCGGATTGACATTAAATTCTTGCTTCACTCGTTCAACAATACCGTCCACTTGACCAACATAGCCGAAAACAATACCAGCTTGCATCGCCGCTACCGTATTGCGGCCTACTACGCTTTTCGGTTTGACGAGCTCTATGCGCGGCAGCTTCGCCGCCTTCTGATAAAGGGCTTCCGTGGAAATTCCGATCCCCGGTGCAATAGCACAACCTACAAGCTGCTGTGAAGGATCGATATAGTCGTAAGTCGTTGCAGTTCCGAAATCTACAATAATACAAGGCGCCCCATACAGCTCAAGCGCAGCGACAGCGTTCACAATACGATCTGCGCCCACTTCTTTGGGGTTGTCTACACGCACATTAAGTCCTGTTTTGATGCCTGGACCCACGATAAATGGTGTTCTTTTTAAATAATGTAAACTCAGGTTTTCCATGACGTTCATAAGTGGAGGAACCACGGAAGAAACAATGACGCCCTCTACATCTGCGAACTGGATACCCGAGTGTTGAAACAAGCTATGCAGCAAAATCCCATATTCGTCGACTGTTGCCGAACGGTTCGTACTTACCCGCCAGTGGTGCAGAAGAGTGCGATCCTGATACAAGCCCAGCACAATGTTGGTATTCCCTACATCGATAACAAGAATCATTGTGCCGTCCCCTTCCGTTCATTCAAATCTAAAGAAATATCCAACGCTGCAACCGAGTAAGTTAATCGTCCAACCGAGATCACATCTACCCCAGACTCCGCCATGGCTCTGATCGTCTGAACCGATACCGAACCTGAACCTTCTACTACAATATGCGGAGCTCTGCTTTTAATTATGGAAACTGCTTCTTTCATCTTCGAAGGAACCATATTGTCCAGCATGATAATATCTGCACCACTTGCCAACGCTTCCTCAAGCTGAACAAAATCCTCCACCTCTACCTCAATCTTCATGGTGTGAGGAATCTGCTGCCGCGCTGAACGAACCGCTTGCGCAATGCCACCTGAACCTTTGATATGATTATCTTTGATCATCACAGCATCATACAAACCAAAACGGTGATTATGACCGCCGCCCACACGTACGGCATATTTCTCAAGTAGTCTATGTCCTGGCGTAGTTTTGCGCGTGTCCACAAGTCTAGTCGACAGTCCTTCTAACGCATTAACGAATTCGCGTGTCTTGGTTGCAATGCCCGACATTCTTTGCATCAGGTTCAAACTTAAGCGTTCGCCGAGCAAAATACTGCGCGTATTTCCCTCTACCTCAGCTAGTATGGTCCCTTTTAATACAGACGATCCTTCTACCACTTTTGTTTCAAAACGGAGAGAAGCATCTACAATGGCAAATACCTCTTGGGCGATGCGAAGGCCGCATACAATTCCGTCTTCTTTGACGTGGATAATCCCTTTGGACACATGTTCCAAAGGGATTGTTGTCAACGTCGTGACATCGCCGGTACCGATATCTTCTTCCAGCCAAAGCCGGATCTGCTTGCGAATCAGTTCCATGTTGATTTCTAACATCTTAAATCCACTCCTCAATCCTAGCTTCCCCGCGCTTAAAAACTATATGCTTCTTCCATGCCTGATCGTCCCGTTCCGGGAAATCCTCACGGTAGTGACCGCCACGGCTTTCTTCCCGTGCAAGAGCTGCTGTTGTCGTAAGCAATGCGCAATTCAATAAATTCGCAAATTCGTAATCTTCACGTTTCGACATCAAGGAGTCGAAAAACGAAAGCTGTCGAGCCAATTCGTCATGGCCTTTCTGCAAGCCTTTGGCTGAACGCTTCAACCCCGCGTAGCGCAGCATGACCTTCTGAAGCTTCAGCTTTTTCTCAACAACCGCTTGACTCGAAATTTCTGTTCTTGGCGCTTCGGATTCCGCGCGGATCTGGATGTTGCCTTCCAATGGAGGAAGCTCCTGAATCCGTTCAATGATCCTTCGGCCAAACACAATGGCCTCCGACAAGGAATTGCTTGCCAGTCGATTAGCACCGTGTACACCAGTAGAGGAGACTTCTCCGCAAGCGAAGAGGCGTTTTACCAGCGTTTCCCCATGCAGATCGGTTTTCACACCGCCCATCATATAGTGGGCTGCGGGTGCAACCGGTATCCAGTCTGTGCTCATATCCAGTCCGTAATTCAGACAATACTCATATATCGTCGGGAACCGATGCTTGATCAGCTCTTCCGATTCGTGTGTAATATCAATGTAAACAAAGGTCGATCTGCAATTTTCCATTTCATCGACGATGGCACGGGCAACAACATCCCTTGGCGCTAGCTCTAGCTGCGGGTGGTAGCGCTCCATGAAGCGCTCTCCCTTGATGTTGCGCAAGTAAGCTCCCTCGCCGCGCACAGCCTCCGAGATGAGGAAGCGCGGCGCGCCAGGGTAACAAAGCGCAGTCGGGTGGAATTGAACGAATTCCACATCCTGAATTTGCGCACCGGCGCGGTGAGCGATCGCAATGCCATCGCCTGTGGCGATGTCCGGGTTCGTCGTGTAGCGGAACAGCTGTCCCGCGCCACCGGAGCAAAGGATCGTGGCGTTGCCGCGGACAAATACCCGCTGGCCGCCCGGCTTCTGAACGAGCGCTCCGTAGCACTCGCCGTCTTGCGTGATGAGGTCGATCACGAAGTGATCGTCCCAAATCTCGATGTTCGGATCTTGCTTAGTGCGTTCCGACAAGGCTCGTACAATCTCAGCGCCTGTAGCGTCGCCATGCGCGTGCAAGATGCGGCGCTGGCTGTGCGCGCCTTCCTTGGTTAACGCGAACTCACCGTTCTCCAAATCGAACTGAGTCCCCATTTGGATCAAGTCCTGTACGCCGTTAGGTCCTTCATGGACTAGAACATCAACCGCTTCTGGCGAACATAAGCCTGCGCCCGCGATCAGCGTATCCTGCATATGATATTCCGGTGAATCCTCGTCCGATATCACGGCAGCTATCCCACCCTGTGCATAACGAGTGTTGCTGTCGAGGAGCGATTTCTTCGTGATCATCAGCACTTTCTTATTTTCACTAGCGCGAAGCGCAGTAAATAACCCTGCAATACCTGCGCCAATCACAATAACATCTGTATGTACATGAGGAATGGAATCTAAATCTACATCTACGAGGTATCTTGGAATCATTGGCCCGTCTCACCTGTTCTTCGCCGTATAGTGCCCCGTTAAGAAACATAACGATCAAGCTCATTTCTTAACGGGGGGCTTATCAGAAAAAGACCGTGTCCTTGGTCAAAGGCGGTCTTTTCTATGTGGTCATTCAGATCTTGATTGAATATTACTTCACCTGCAGCATACGCTCAAGGGACAATCTTGCTTTATCAGCCACATCTTCCGGCACATAAATCTCTGGTTGCATCGTTTCAAGGCACTTTACAATTTTCTTCAAATTGTTGACTTTCATATTCGGGCAAACCAAGTATTTGGTTGCAAAATGGAATTGTTTATCGGGGCTATCCAGACGCAGCTGATAACCTGTTCCGTCTTCCGTCCCTACGATGAACTCCTTGCAATCCGATTCTTTGCAATATTTGATAATCGCTGTCGTACTGCCTACAAAATCGCCCAATTTCACAACCTCAGGGCGACACTCCGGGTGAACGACGAATTGAGCGTTCGGATATTGCGCTCTCATTTCCTCAACATCTTTGACAGTCAGCATATCATGGGTGTTGCAATAGCCTTCCCAGATGATCACTTTTTTGCTTGTGAATTTTGATACATAGTCGCCCAAATTTTTATCCGGTACCCAGATGATTTCATCCGAATCGACGGAATTGATAACATTGATAGCATTAGCTGATGTGCAGCAAATATCAGTTTCGGATTTAACATCGGCAGATGTATTAATGTAAGCAACTACTTTGGCTTTGGGATGCTGACGTTTGAGAGCACGCAATCCTTCCACATTCACCATGTCGGCCATTGGGCAGCCTGCACGTTCATCCGGAATAATAACCGTCTTATTGGGAGCTAATATCTTAGCGCTTTCTCCCATAAAGTGTACACCACAGAAAACAATAACATCTGCATCTGTCTGCGCCGCCTTCTGTGCTAACAGAAAGGAATCCCCCCGGAAATCGGCAACTTCTTGTACTTCGTCACGTTGATAATAATGAGCAAGAATAATAGCATTGCGTTCTTTCTTCAGCTGCAGCAACCGTTCTTTGAGTTCGCGATTCTGCTCCGCCTTGCGTTCTAAAGCTAAAGCTTCCATGGATGCTTCCTCCCCTATCTGGGACGTAAGTTTGCCTTACAAACCTATCTAAAAGTAGTATGATCTAATCGGTATGAAATTAGAGATTTACAACTAATTTACACATTCCGGCATCCCCTGTCAATGCGCAAAAACGCCTAAATAACCAGAAAATCCGGGTACACCTGACGTGTACACCGGATTTACGAGTTGGTATAGCTTGTTACTCTTCGGATTGATCCGGATTCGGATCTTTCTCTTTATCTTTCTCGAACTCAAGCTTATTGCTGTCACTGGATTGGCTTTGGCCTTGAATGTTCACTTTGACTTCCTCGTCATCCGTGCTGTCATCCAATCTGCCTTTCTCCAAAAGCGCAATGATTTCATCTTTGTCCAATGTTTCTTTCTCAAGCAACGTCTTGGCTACGAGATGAATTTGATCCGCATGCTCTGTGAGCATCGCACGAGCACGATCATAACAAGTGCGAATAAAGCTTTGCATCTCTTGGTCGATCTCATAAGCAATCGCATCACTATAGTTCTGCTCGTGGCCGATATCGCGTCCTAAGAACACTTGGCCTTGAGAGCTGCCGAACTGCATCGGTCCAAGCTTGTCGCTCATTCCGTATTCCATAATCATGCGACGAACGATACCGGTTGCTTTCTGGAAGTCACTATAAGCCCCAGTGCCGATTTCACCGATAAATAATTCTTCGGAAACACGGCCGCCCAGGAGTCCAGTCACTTTATCCAGCAATTCGTTCTTCGTCTGCATCATGCGATCTTCGCCTTCTTTGGGCAGCATCATCACATAACCGCCAGCGCGTCCGCGCGGTACGATTGTGACTTTGTGCACCATATCCGCATTCTCGGCATGGTACCCGATGATTGCGTGTCCGGCTTCATGATAAGCCACGATACGTTTCTCTGTTTCGCTGATAATCCGACTCTTCTTCTGTGTACCTACAATGATACGGTCAAAAGCTTCCTCGACTTCAGCCATGGAAATATCTTTGCGATTGCGACGGGCAGCGATTAGAGCTGCTTCGTTCAATAAGTTCTCTAGGTCAGCACCTGTGAATCCAGTTGTGTAGCGTGATAAGGAATCCAGCTTCACATCTTTGGCAAGTGGTTTGTTGCGAGCATGTACTTTCAGAACGGCTTCGCGGCCTTTGATATCCGGACGATCGACCGTAATTTGACGGTCAAAACGACCTGGACGGAGCAATGCCGGATCCAAAATGTCCGGACGGTTCGTTGCTGCAACGATGATGATACCTTCGTTTGCACCAAATCCATCCATCTCTACAAGCAATTGATTGAGCGTTTGTTCGCGCTCATCGTGCCCGCCGCCGAGGCCTGCGCCACGTTGACGACCAACCGCATCAATCTCATCAATAAAGATGATACAAGGCGAGTTCTTCTTCGCGTTCTCGAACAAGTCACGAACACGGGATGCGCCGACACCGACGAACATCTCTACGAAGTCAGAACCGGAGATACTGAAGAACGGTACTCCCGCTTCACCTGCAACAGCTCTGGCGAGCAACGTTTTACCAGTTCCCGGAGGACCATTGAGCAGAACCCCTTTTGGAATTCTGGCACCGACAGCTGCGAATTTCCGCGGATCTTTCAGGAATTCAACAACCTCGATTAATTCTTGCTTCTCTTCATCTGCACCTGCCACATCCTCAAATGTGACACGCTTCTTCTCTTCATTATATAAGCGGGCACGGCTTTTGCCGAAGTTCATTACTTTCCCGCCGCCACCTTGAGCCTGATTCAACAGGAAGAAAAACAAGATGAAGATAATGACGAATGGAATAATGGAAGTTAGAAAACTAATCCAAACACTATCCCTCTCCATAGTCTCGTACGATTCTTGCGGGACGCCATTGGCTTCGATCAACTGAACGACCAAAGGCTCATACGGGGCATGGGTTTCAAAGCTCTTCTTGTCAGCACCACTTGGCGGGTTAATGTACTTACCTTTAATCAAATATGTGTATCCATCGAACTTCAATGTCACGGATTCCACATTTTTGTTAACAACCGCTTGGCGGAATTTATCGTAAGTAATTAACTCCTTTTGTTCGTTTTGGGTACTGATGAAATGGACGATACCAACTGTTACCAAAAATATAAGTAAATAAAAACCGGTATTCCGGATAATTCGATTCATCCCTAGCCTCCTCTCGAACGGCACACTTTTATTATTTTACCACATCCCAGTAAAGCACTACAACATGACAGCGTTGACGGGCCTGCGGGAGATGACTTTAGCTAGTGTAGATCTCTGGTTTCAATATGCCGATAAATGGAAGGTTGCGATATTTCTCTGCATAATCCAGACCATATCCGACAACAAACTCGTCTGGAAGCTCATATCCTGCATAGTCAGGCTCGAGTTCCACGGTTCTGCGTGCCGGTTTATTAAACAGCGCAACGACCGAGACCGTCTTGGCATTGCGGCGTTCTAGCACATCAATCAGATAAGTCAACGTTAAACCACTATCGATAATGTCCTCCACGATCAGGATATGACGTCCTTCTACAGGTACGTCGAGATCTTTAATAATCTTGACCACACCGGAGGATTTCGTGGATTGACCATAGCTTGATACCGCCATGAAATCAATTTCCAACGGTACTCTAATTTGCTTAACCAGGTCAGCCATAAAAATGAAAGCTCCCTTAAGCACGCAAATGACCAATGGGTTTTTGCCTTCGTAATCGCTTGAAAGTTGATCCCCTAGTTCTTTGATCTTGTTCTGAATTTGTTCTTCGCTGTAAAGAACTTCTTGAATGTCGCTGTACAAGGATGAACCCCCTAGATTATATTATGAATCCTTATAAATTTACATTCTAGAAGAACGAAATTTACACGTGTTACTGCAGCACGAGCTTCATATGAAGCACACGTTCTGTATCCGGTCCAACCAAAGCATGCTTGGACCTACGAAAGCCAGCAATCCAGAGGATTTGCCCGGAAGCATCGACCAGTAACGGAATGACATCGCGCCGACTTAACGGCATCTTGGCATCAATGAACATATCTTTTACCTTTTTGGACCCGTTTAAACCATGTGGTTCCAATCGATCTCCTGATCTGCGGCTCCTTAACACGAGCGGCAAGCGGAGTTGATCCAGATCCAAACTTACATCCGTTGCTGATGAGAAATGAATAGCGGTCTCTGGGGAACCTACCTGCATCCATGAGAAGTGGAGCTTGGCTTCAGCTTCCGGCAGGTACAGCTCGCTTGTCGCGGGTCCGATCTCATACGAATAAGATTTCGGAACGGGAGCAGCGGTCTGAAATTGAATGGCTTCATATTCTCTCACTATATAAAGCTCTTCATCCACCTGTAGGATTTGATTTGAAACCTGATGCTGCACAATCAACTCGCGAATACGTTCAATTCGACCATAATCCAGACGATCCATTCCCAAACAAAGACAGTTTAATATTAATTTAATCAAACGCCTTTGTAAAGCAAGGTGCAGTTCGGTGAAATCACTTCGCTCTAGGCGGCAACAGCCTGGCCTTAAAGTCGTTATTCGGCGAAAAACCAACTCGGCTTCTCTGCCTAAATAATCATCCTCAGCCTGCATCAAGTCCGCTAGTCGATTCAGTGATTCCGAAAATTGTTCATTATACGTCTTCAGCATCGGCATGACATCCAGCCGAATTTGATTGCGAAAATACTTCCGCAGCAGATTGCTGCTATCCATACAATAAAGCATTTCATGCTGAGCACAATAATTCACAATATCTGTTTTGTATATACGTAGAAAAGGACGAATCAGTTCCACTTTTTTTTCGAGCCTGCGTTCCGGCATGCCGATCAGCCCCGAAGGACCCGTGCCGCGGAGTATTCGCATCATCATCGTTTCGGCTTGATCATCCGCATGATGGGCCAAGGCGATGCGCTTCGCACCATATTTGGCCGCCACCTGATGGAGATATTCATACCTCTTCTCACGTGCCGCGGCTTGCCCGTTCAGCGATGTTTCTTCTATATATGCCGGAACGTTAATAACGCCGATTTCACACGGAACCCCCATCGAAGCAGCCAGCTCCTCTACAAACAAAGCTTCTGCATCGGATTCCTCGCCTCGGAATTGATGATTGACATGCGCGGCAATCAGCTTCCAGCCATGCCGCTCGCTTAACACAAAAAGGACATGAAGCAGAGCTACAGAGTCAGGCCCGCCTGAAACTGCAACAACAACCACATCTCCTGAAGCTATAAGTTTGTGTTCTGTAATGCGTTGTTCCACCTGAACAGCTAATTCCGTTTCCATAAGTATCCCTTCTCTTCATGCACTTGCTTCCTGATACACACTACCAATAAATATAAACGGTTGCTCCAAAAATAAAAATAGAAGCAGCGAAGCATATTTTCAGCCATGGCATTTTGAGCGTCGATTGTGCAATTTTTTTCGTGGATACGAGTGTTCTCCAGTATTGATAAGCTTCTCGTGAGGTACGAAATTCCCCATTCAAGGCTTTATGAAGAAAAGGCCCAATATGAGCAGCCACCGCATTCTCACGAATAACGGCTGTTAGTTCTTCCAGATCTCGGTTTTGAGGCAAGGTTTTCGTTAAGCCTGTGAAGCGTTTCCGCTGATCCAGCGATTTTAATAGCAATATAGCAAATGAGAATAAATCGTAGCTTTCCTCTGCGACGCGTTCGCCGCGATTCCAGAAGCCGCGATCATATACCTCGGTCAACTGCTTGATCGCTCTGCCCTTGGATGTCACACCGCCAAAATCGATAAGGTCCACATCTCCATATTTAGAAACAATCATATTCTCAATCTTCAGATCCCCGAAGACGTAACCACTCTGATGAACTTCCGTCAGCTTCCGGAGCAAATTCGAACCTATGACATAGATCCAATCCTGCCCGCGCTTATGTATAAAATCAGAAATCGTCATTCCTTCAATATATCTCATGACGTAGAAGGAAATCTCTTTTCCGCCTACTGTCATATCATCCGCATCTATCAAAAAATTCTTGAACGAGGTCTCTGTCAGCGAGATGGCAAGCAATGAGTTAATCTCCGATTGATGATCAACCGTCTCATGACCTGCTTTCAACGCAAATCTGGCTGTTCCTCTTCGTACGAGAGCCACAATCCCATTAGAACCAGCACCTAATAAACGTTCGACCACATACACCCGGCCGTTCCATTTCCCTTGGATTTCTGATCCTGGACGGAAGGCGTCTTCATACCACGTAGTCACTCAGCATCCCATCCTCGGTCTTTGGTGAGAAAGGCTTTTCCGTCACATACTGCAGCGTTTGCAGCAGCGCGGGACCTGTTGGAGTCGTACCCTTCATGTTTATTTTATAGAACATCTTGTCCAAATTTGCAAGTTGATTCGTCCAGCCGAGGTCCATTTCCAGCTCCTGATCACTAGTTTTGGTAGATGGAAAATGAAAAACAGCCAGTTCACTCTTCCCTGTACGGGCTCTAAGACTCAGCAAAAGATCACGAATGGCTTCGCGAACTGCCGCAAGTTTAGGTTTCATGCTGGCACTGGCATCGATTAGAAGAGCTACGCGAAGAGACGAGGTTTCACTCATCGTATCAATGACCTGAACGACCTGGGACCGCTTGTCAGGCGGCAGCTGCTCCAATTGATTCGAGCCAAGTATGCTTTGCAATTCTTTGCCTACGGCATGCTGAATCGTTGTTGTGACCGTTTTGCGCGTCATCATCTGCACCGTTTGTGAAAGCTGGCCCGAATCTACGATTCGACTCATCCCGCCGCCAGCAGCGGAAATCTCACGAATTTCTTCAGAACCCAGCAAACCTAACTCCCCATGATCGATTAACCCAATAACATTCACCGTAACGCCTTCTGCTTGTGCTTGTGCAGCTGCTATGACCGGACTCACCCCTACATTGGAACATCCGTCTGTAATTAAAAGAATCTGCTTCATCATGATATTTGCCTCCCTGGCTGATAGGATTATCGCTCTAGTAGTTTTTCTCCTAGTTTTTCCATTTTTGAGAGAGTCTAATCATGGCCCGAGCAAAGGAAATGAAAAGACAGCCAGCCGATGGTCCAGGCAGACTGTCTTGAGATTGAGATTTTGAGTCGGAGACTACCGTGTGAATCTTCTTCTTAGGATAAGACCCAACAGGACCAAGGTGATACCTGCGATTTCTACATACAAGTGGCTAGACTCTCCGGTTACCGGCAAGGTTTCTGGCTTCGTTATAGGCGGGATTCCCCCTAACGGAACGTTATTATCACTATCGATAGGAATGTCCGGCTCCGTCGATTTGGGATCCGTAGAAGGAGTAGGAACCGTTGGCGGTGATGGCATTGGCGTTACAGTAGGCGCTGGCGTTATCGACGGTGATGGCGTATTGCCCGGTACTGGGCTTGGCGTTGGGCTTGGGCTTGGTGTCGAACTTGACGTTGGTCCTTCTGGTGTTGGCGTTGATGTTGGCCCATCTGGTGTTGGTGTTGGTGTTGGCGTCGGGCTTGATGATGGTCCCTCTGGCGTTGGTGTTGGTGTTGGTGTTGGTGTTGGTGTTGGGGTCGGGGTAGGCGTTCCCGGATCAGGCACCTTAGTATTTATGACATTTAAATTCAAAACATCCCCTGAATGGAGCGTTATCGGGTTCTCTTCTCTGTTTAATACATAACCAGAAGGCGCTGTTTTCTCAACTACAACATAATCGCCTGCAAGCAGTTCCTTAAAGATAACAGATCCTGTTTCATCCGTCGTTAATGTGTTAATCAGCGTCCTTGTCGTACCTGACTTCCGATACAGTTCAAAGGTTGCTCCACTGAGCAATAAGGTGTTATTGGCTGAATCCATTTTCTTAACGGTCAATGATCCTCGGACCCCGCCCCCCGTACCAGACCCTCCAGAAACACCTACTACAATATCCTTCGTTGTTTCCTTAACTACTGAGGTTACATTGCTGCCGCTGAGACTAACTTTATTGGAAACCGTTTCGTGATCATTAGCCGTAATTAAGGACTGATACTCCAAAATATACGGACTCGATATCTGATTAACGAAGCTCAGTTCAAAGGTTTGCTTGCCATCATTGCTCGTTTTAATGACCAAATTGTAATCCGTGCCCTTCGTTAATTCCGATCCTTTGGTCACATTGCCATTGATAGCTACAATCGCAGCAAATAAATGGAAGGAATTTGGCAGCAATTGCTGATTGCTTGTAGGCGTATCGACGATTTTGGCATCGGTCAACGTGGATTGGCCGCGATTAATAGGAATGGTCCAGTTTATTTTATCCCCGCTTTGTTCACCGCTTTTACTGACGTATTCTCCGCCCATTGGGATGTTAAGGGTGGCAGTTAAATTATTAGTAATAGGATTTTCTCCGTCAAACACTCTAGCCGTGTTGGCAACCGTGCTGTTAATAAGCTGGCCTTTCAGACTCGTCTTGAAGACAAGGTAATAAGCTCCTGGGAGGGAGGGATCGAATTTAACTACTAATTTGTTTTGACTATCAACCGTGTATGTGTATTTCGACTTGTCGACTAGCTCCCCTTGGGATGCGTTGCCGTCAACAGGGATGATCATGTTATAGACGGCAAGCGAACCATCGACCAGCTTCTGATTAGACTCCAACGTATCCTGAACGGTAGCCTTTTCAGTAGCCTTGCTGTTGTAATTGACCCCTACTGTCCAAGTGATCTCTTTGGAAGCCGCATTGTAGGCGCCATATTTAAACCCGTTATTCTTCACTTCATCTCTAGGGATAAATGTTGCTGTTGTCGTTTTGGTCTGCGAAACCTCCGTTTTGTCTAGCCAATCAATTTTAGCTGAATTTATGAAGTTTGTAGTTCCCTGAGGATTAATCCAATCTATATTAAAATCTGTTTTGTAATTAATCGATAAAGGCTCTGTGAGCGGGTTGGTGAGTTTGACGAGGAATCCGTCACTCGGATCGATCGAACTATCCAGAACATAATCGGCCGACGTTAAGGTCACTGTCCCTTTTTTGATGACGAGCGAGCTTGGTATGAAACGCATGCCTTTATTCGGAAATGTATCTCTGACAACCACGCTGTTCATCAACTGACTATCCCGGTTAATGACCAAACTCCAAGCTTCCGTTCTAGCCTTGTAATCCGCCGGTCCAGGGTACTTGAGAATAATCCCCTGCTCAACAGCGCGTGAAGCTGAACCACTGGATCCACTACCTGACTCAACGGTATTCTTAATGATCGCGTTATCCAGAACACGATTGTTTGCTTTAGTTTGGTACGTAATTTTATAGGCTGAGGAGATTTGGTTATTAAATTGCAGTTTAAATCCTTTCCGGCCAGTAGCTGCCTCCGACGTTACCGTGTACTCAGAAGCTGGCAGTTCACTGCCCAGTGTTTCGGTTCCATTCGAACTCAGTGTAACCGGATAGACATGAAGAGAGCCCGCGATTAAATCTTGCGTATCATTGAATAGGTCCTTTAGGAAGGCAATGGGTTGGGCAATGGTCTTCTCTTTATAATTATATTTAATGGACCAGCTAATAATTTGCGTAATAGGACTATAGCCTACTTCCGCTTTTTCCAAATCATTGCCTTGCTGCACCTGAACCGTCGCAGAAGCGGAAACAGCGCCTTTATTGCTTCCTCCGAACGTTGCCGTATTCACGAAAGACACTTTGGTGGAATCCGTTATTGGCGTCGTATATTGAATGCGATAAGCCTTAGTAAGGGGACTATCCGCGAACCGAATAGCCAGATTTGCTCCCGTTATATTGACTGTATATTGGCTGGCATCCACCAATGCTCCCTGCACCACAGTTCCATCTAGATGAACCCCTAGTTCATAAACTGCTACCGTAACAGGAACAGCTAGACCTGCCGGGATAGGATCCGTTACCACTGCATTCTGAACAGAATCCAGCGCCTTATTCACATCAACAGTCCAATTAATATCCTTGGAATTGAACCCCGCAGATACTCCTTTTTTATCAATTGTCGAGGTGACCGTCGGTCGAAAATGAAGAGTAAAAACCTGCTCTCCCGTATTAATCGGTATGGTAATTTTGACAATCGTGCTTTCGGTTATTTGGCTTTTATCTATTTGCGTTTTGAAGGTGAGCGTACCATGTACATTATCATGGCTTTCTATGTAGTTGTTAAAGGTGATCAGCACTTGATGACTAGTCCGGTCAACATGGAACGTTCCTAACTGATCCTGTCCCATCACCAAGCCACCGTTGATATCATTAAAAAGCAAAAATTGCTGCGGCAGCGTAAAGGTAAACGTATCGCCGCCATGATACCCGTGACCATTCGGCAGAGACCACGTATAGTCCAGCTGCACCGTGGAGTTTGGCTCGTAAACACCGCCCGTCACGACCTGTCCTGCACTGTCGTATACAGCCATGGTCACACTGTCTAGAATGTTGTTTGAAATTGTGTTCGCACTGGCCGTCGTCACAAAGCCAATCCCGTAAATACTCTGCATAAGAATTAATAATGTGATCAGCAGCGTACTCATTTTTTTCTTCAACATCATTATTCAAACCTCCATTCACGAATTAATTCTTGTAGAGATTATCTGTTTATATCTCATGCAATTGATACAAGTTGTATCATTAATAATAGTATATGATACAACTTGTATTGTAAATCATTGGAATTCACATTTCTTCATCTAGAGTGGCAAACAAAAAAACCTGCACTCAATTATGAGTACAGGTTACTTCCCTATCTTAATATATTCTGGCTGCTTTATAATTAGCACTGTTTTTTTCTAACTCTACGGCTTCGCCAGCTTGTACATGCACAGCATCATACGTGGTATCCACTGTCACCCATTCATTACGTTCCTTCAAGAAAACTTGATTCCACGCATGATAGGTTTCAGGAGCATGTATCTCATATCCCATAACAAGACGGGTTGGAATTCCTTCACTTCTTGCCATTGCTGCAAAAGTAGAAGCATAGTCGTAGCAAATTCCTTCGGACGCCTCGTAAACCATATCCAAATCAGGTATATAACTATCCGCAACGGTTTGGGCCTTCTCATAATCGTACTTAAAATGGGTCGTGATATAGCCGTGAATGGCCTTTATTTTATCCATATCCGTTTCTTTACTGTCTGCTAATTCCTTAGCCTTAACGACGGCCTTGGACTCCATAGTCCAATCAATCAGTGGAATGGCCTGCAGAAAGACAGCATTCTCGTCTTCCATCTTCAAATCTATTTGTTCTTGCGCAACTACTTTATATTTATTCGTCCCTATAGACTCGCCAATCACCACGCTATATGCGCCATTGCCCAGCTGCAAAGGGTACTGATCTCCCTCTGCGAAGGTGTAATCATATTTGACATTCCCACTCATGATTCGGACGAGAACTTTGGTATTCTTCGCTCTTTCATAGTTAACCGAGATAATCCCCTTATTCAGAGCAACTTTGTCAATAATGGGCGAGGCGGAAGCTGCCAATATCCCTTGAGGGGCAAGACTGCCTAGTATCGCTGCAAGAATCGCTAGTCTGACTGGTTTCGTAAACACAAGAAATCTCCCTTCGGTAACTGGCTGCCAACTTAGTTCTACTAAGGAAGGCCCTTTAGCTTTGCGTCTCTAGTTTTCGCTAGATTTGCCTTTATCGGAGAAAAGCACCGAATCCCTATACAGCAATCTTAACATAGGCTTGTATCTCTGAATAGACAAAATATTACATATTTTATTTCTCTGGCTGCACTAAGATTCCCTTAATCGCAATACGGTGAGTCGGATTTTCCATAGGATGGCAAGTAATTAGCGTAATCTCCCGATCTTTGCCGTTGCCTTTGAGCACCCAGACGTCTTCCGGGAGGACGTACTGCTTATCAACCACTTTATAGACATACTTTTTATTCCCGGTATCTACTTCGACTAAATCACCTTCGGTGACTTCATCTAATCGATTGAAGTTTTTCCCGTAGGTCAGATTTCGATGGCCCGCAATCGCATAATTGCCAATGGCCCCTGCTTTTCCGGTATTGGCGATACTGGCAACGGAGACTTTTAAATTATTCACTGTAGCATCCGTTAGAATAGGCAGCTTGAGGTCTATTTTATCGATAATGAGAACACCTTCCATGTTCTTGGGCAAAGCTGCAGGCTTCGGCGTTGCCGCGACGGCCACAGGAGCCTGCTGGCTGCTTGTCGGCGCAACCTCAACCGCTGGTTCAGGGGAAGCCACGACCGGCGCATCCTCCGGCAGTGATTCCTCGGGCTCAACAACAGCCTGATCCATCATCTGCAGATTATCCTCCCATTGCTTCAAAATCTTCTGCTGCTGAAAGCTCTCATACCGATCGTTAGCCATCGGATAGAGAAAAATGATAATCCCAAGAACGATACATAACAGTGACAGCTTTTTTCTAATCACCAGAGGTACCTGCCTTTCTCATGGATCTCATACGTAAGTATACATTCCCAAAAAATCCCACTATTAATGTGCCTTATTTCTATTCTATATCGTTGAAGGAATCCCTGCCCCAAGGCCTGTGAAAGCTGTCCCGGTCGACGCAGTCAGAGCAAAGAGAATCTTGTCGAAATAGGTAAAAATTGTTCAGAATTTGTTCAGTCTTCTTTGATGTAATAAAAAGAATTCTTTTTTTGGCATAATTTGTTGAATGGAAGGTCCAGAAGCTTTATTCCGAAGGAGGTGACGATGAATCGGGCAATCTCCACGACTACATAGGCACCGCTTACTTGATGGATAAGATTGTTCATCTTCAGACATAGATTAACGCAAATACAACTGTACTTTATGTTATGCCAAGAAGAATGAAGGTTTAGAGTCGTTCGAGAGACATGCAGTTGGAATATTTTACAACAAAATACATTGCCAGCTCATGTCATCTGATTTTGGGGGAGCAATGTATGGAACATTTATTGGGTTTGAAAAGAAGCAGGACTCTCTTCCTATTTCCTAAAAGAGTGCTTTTCCTGCTTATGGCCTTATCGCTGGCTATATTGCCGTATTACAACTTTGTTGCGTCTGCCGCTGTTTCTTTGACTCTGGAGAAATCCGTAGATAAAACAACCGCAGCGCCAGGAGAAACGATTACGTATACGATCAAGTATGCGAATCCAGGCACAATTGGCAATACCGACAACATGGTTATTACGGATAATTTGCCGAACACACTCGATTTCATCGATGCCGATACGACAGCAGATGTCGATCATGTGGACTCAAGCACGCCAGGTGTTGTCAAGTATGTCATGAAAACGCCTCTGGCCAATGGTCAAACTGGCATCTTGAAATTAAGAGCCAAGTTCAAGCCAGGCACAACGCAACCAGGTGACATCGCCAAAAATACGGCAATCGCTACGGCAGACGGCGCCACTTCTCCGCTTGCTTCCGCGCCTGTTGTAACAGCCGTCGTGAATGCCACCGATTGGTCGATTTCCAAAACAAAAATCGTCCCAACGGTAGATCCTGTTTTGAACAGTAATGTTACTTATCAGATTAAGCTAAAAGGGAACAGCTCAGGCGGTTCCAACATCCAGAACGTAAGCATCTTTGATACTTTGCCTCCCGGTGCAACAGTTGTTTCCGCTGACGGCGGTGATTACACATCGGTTCCCGGCTCCGTTTACTGGAACCTCCCTACTTTAGCTACGGGACAGGAACGTGTTTATAATGTGGTCCTGAACTTCCCATCTCCTACCTTTAGTGTAGGGCAAACCGTTACGAATTCCGTGTATGCCAAAGGCAAGAGTCTGGGCGGTGCGAATTTAACGACAAATACGGCAGTTGCGACCCATTTACTTGCTAGCCCATTGCCAGGAACAAGCGGCATCAATAAGGATTCCCGACAAGCCAATGATAAGTACGCCATCGGCCAAACTGTTGATTATAAAATTAACAGCTTCGGAAATACCGGCAACGTGCCCTTGGATAAATTTATTGTCGAAGATGCCATACCAAGCGATATTCGCTTGACCCAAGTATCCACGGGTTCTTACGCGAACAATTCAGGTGTTGTTGCTAATGTGTATTATCAAAAAGACAATAACCCTACTTGGATTCCATGGACAAACGGTGCGGATCTCGATACGAGCAGCAGTCATGTATTAAATGTTTCTGACTTGGCCATCGGCGGCTCCTTCGTTTCTAAGGTTGCTTGGAACTTCAGCACCGTACCTAGCGGGTTCCGCATTGCTTCCGATATTCACGTTAAAGGAACACTGCTTAATACAGCTGCTGAAGGTAACACTATTACCAATAGCGCTACGCTTAAATCCGAATATGCCTCTGTGGCATTACCCATTAAAACGGATTCCGTAGATATCAAGGTAGCAGCATCTCTCCCTTGGCTTGTTGCGAGCAAATCCGTCAATAATGGTTCTGTCAAAATTGACGACACCGTTACCTATAAGCTGCGGATTAAGAATCATGACTATGCTACCGGAGATCTGACTATGCCGGCTGTAGTGGATCTGTTTCCTAAGGAATTAGAGAACTTTTCCTACACAGCATATAAGACTCTCTCTGGCATAACGACGTCGATTCCAGGTGCTGCGATTACTTTTAACCAACGTACAGCAACAGTAGACTCCGTCAACTATAATGTGTATCAATGGGATTTCCCAGGTATTACACTACAACCCGGAGAATACATTGATGTTAATGTAAGTGGAAAAGTCAAAGCAAATACAACAAACGGCTATTTTAAAAATACGATGTACGCTGCAGCTTCAGGTGCGCTCGATGATAGAAGCTCAACAGTCAACGAT
This sequence comes from Paenibacillus alba, assembly GCF_013204855.1. GTDB lineage: Bacteria > Bacillota > Bacilli > Paenibacillales > NBRC-103111 > Paenibacillus_E > Paenibacillus_E alba. Next base: position 29,880 of record NZ_JABMKZ010000037.1, read on the forward strand.
ACGAATAACTGGGACAATAACCCAGCTACGTCCAAGCTGGCTACCGCTTCCATCGACGTGTATGTCAAATTCAAAGGCTCTCTGGAATCCATTAAATGGGTTAAGGGCGAATTGGACTCAGCCTTCAGCAAAGAGCCTGCTTACGGTAAGACCTTGCCGGGCGGGAAAGCCATGTATCAACTCCGGGTTAGCAACAAAGATTCTAACGGCCCTATCTCCAATGTCGTTATTATCGATAAGCTGCCTCGTATTGGCGATACAGGCGTAGTTGATAGCAACGGTCGTGATACCAAGTGGAGACCGTATTTGGTGAATAATGTCACCGGTGCAAACGGCGGCGATTTTAAGATCGTGAAATCGGATAATAACGAATCTCGTTCTGTAACAGGTGTTCAGATCTTCTATTCAACTAGTCTCACTCCAAATATGTCAGATATTTCACAACCGCTTCCTCCACATAACGATACTGGTTGGAGTTTAACGCCTCCAGATGACATTACAACGGTTACCGCACTCAAGTTTGTCTTGGGCAGTAGCGTTATCCTGTCTCCAGGAGAATCCATCGTATTGGAATGGGATATGCGGGCGCCAGTAAGTGCTCCAACCAACAAGGTTGCATGGAATTCCTTTGGTTACGGCGCTACTTACCCTGATGTGAATGGTCCAGAAGCCTTCTTGCCTTCCGAGCCCAACAAGGTAGGATTTGAAGTTGAATCTTATCCTGCTAACACGGCCAGTCTGGGAGACTTCATTTGGAAAGATATCAATGCAGACGGCATTCAAGATTCAGGAGAAACAGGTATTAATGGGATCCTCGTTAATCTTTACAGCAATTCCGATTTAACCAACCGGATCTCCTATACCAGAACCGGTGATGAACACGGAACTGGCAAACCCGGTTACTATGAATTTCCAAATCTAGCTTCAGGTGACTATACCGTAGAATTCATCATGCCAGCCAACTACTACCTCTCGCCTAATGATCAAGGGAGTGGACCCAATGCGGATGAATTAGATAGCGATTTTACTCTCTACGACAGCACCAATAGAACTTATCGGGCCAGTACCCATCTTTCTGCTAATGAACATAATATGACCATTGATGCAGGTATCTTCACTAGAGGTGCTATTGGCGATTTTGTATGGAACGATATCAATATGAATGGCGTACAAGATGCCGGAGAGCCAGGAATTGGCGGAGTTGTCGTCAACTTGTACAAAAATAACGTTCCTGAAACAACGTTTAAGAAAACAACTACGACTGACGTCAACGGCCGATACAGTTTCCCTGATCTAGATCCGTATACCTATATCGTGGAATTCATCCGACCAACCGGCTATAAAGCAACCCTTCAAAACAAGCCCGGCGATGATACCAAAGATTCGGATGCTGACGAAGTGACAGGGAAAAGCCATGTCATTAACTTAACCTCCGGACAGACGGATAACACGATTGATGCTGGCTTTTATCTTGCCGAGCTTGGCAACCTAGTTTGGCATGATCGTAATGGAAACGGGATTCAGGATGCAGGAGAACCTGGCATATCCGGAGCGACCGTGAAACTCTACAACGCGTCCAACCTAGCTGCTGCGCTTTATACAACTACGACGAATGGAAACGGTATTTATAACTTTTCCAACCTTCTTCCAGGCAGCTATGTGGTTAAATTTAGTCGCCCTGCCGGCTACGACTTCTTTTCACCAGCCAACATCGGCTTGGATGATGAGAAAGACAGCGATGCGATCTATGGGGCTCGCACCGATGCAGATGCCAGCACGAGTGTGATTACATTAAATGAAGGCGGACGCGATTACAGCTACGATGCAGGTGTTTACAAGCCAGCTAGTCTTGGCGATTATGTTTTCTTGGATGCCAACAAAAATGGCATTCAAGATGCAGGAGATTCCCCATTCGGAGGCGTTGTCGTCAATCTCTATCTAGCGTCTGATCCAACAACGGTGATTAAGACAACAACTACCGATGTCGCGGGCTTGTATAAATTCACCAACCTAGACCCAGGCAGCTATATTGTTGAATTTAAAAAGCCTCTAGGCTATGACTTCACCCTCAAAGCTCAAGGCGGAAATGACCTTGTAGACTCTGATGCAGATCCGACTACAGGAAGAACAGTGCCCGTCACCTTATTATCAGGCGATAATAACTTGTCGGTGGATGCCGGATTGTTCCTTCTAACAAACGGCTCTATCGGGGACATCGTTTGGCATGATCTGAATGCCAATGGCATTCAAGATGCCGGAGAACTTGGCATTCCCGGAGTTGTCGTTGAACTGTACGACGCAAGCACGAATACTAAGCTAAGCTCCACGACGACTGATGGAGGAGGACACTATTTATTCACCAATCTCCCTCTGAACGCAAGCTACAAAGTGAAATTCCTTAAACCTAGTGGCTTTAAGGATAGTCCAGCCAATGCAGGAAGCGACGATACGAAGGATTCAGACAGAGATCCTGTCACCGAATTCAGCCATGAGATCTCGATCCTTGCAACCGTAAATGACCTTACTATTGATGCTGGATTCTACAAGCTTGCTAAACTGGGCGATAAAGTATTTATGGATGCCAACCGAAACGGCATTCAGGATGCTGGTGAAGAAGCCGTGCCTAACGCGATAGTCACCCTTTATCATTCAAATGCACCTACTGTGGTGGTGGCAACTACGAAGACTGATGTGAATGGCAACTACTTGTTCGAAGATCTGGAACCCGGTTCTTATGAAGTCGCCTTCACGCCTATCTCCGGTTTTGCTTTTACTTCCAATAACATAGGTCCAGATAGAGCGGTTGACTCCGATCCTAACATCTCAGGCCGTGTATACAACATTGTATTGGTGTCGGGAGAAGACAATAGAACGATAGACGCTGGCATCTATCCTTACAGCAGTGATGGTGGTGGCGGCAGTGGCGGTGGTGGTGGCGGTACAGCTCCTACGCCAAGTCCTACGCCAAGTCCTACGCCTGGTCCAACAGCAACACCTGGACCCACACCAACTCCAGCAGCGCCTACGCCTACGCCGACACCGTCGCCAGGTGTGCCAACACCTTCACCGACGCCAGCACCGCCTGCGCCTACGCCTGCTCCAACGCCAGGACCAACAACGGTTCCTGTGCAGCCAGCTGTTACAGACGAAAATACACCTGTAACTGGTAAAATACCAAACGCAGGTGAAAACAATCCTAGACCGGTAACCGTGGAAGAACAACCTAAGAACGGAACCGTGGAATTAACGGATGACGGCAATTGGATCTATACGCCCAAAGAAGGATTTAATGGCGATGATTCCTTTACAGTCGGAGTCACCAATGATAATGGTGATATTGATTATCAGAAGATTAATGTGAATGTGCTTCCGAAGGGCAGCAAGAAAGGCACTACGAAAACCTCACTCGTTCCAAAAACTGGCCAAGCGGCCCATAGTACCTACTATCTGACAGGACTAGCTATGGTTCTTGCCGGATTGAGCGCTCTTGGAGCCGTACGCTGGCAGCAGCGCAGAAACAAATAAAGGCAGACAGGGGTGGCTTTAAGCCGCCCCTGCTTCTTTTCCACCAAACCGCTGTTGTACTATAGCTATAGAAAGGGGAAGAAATGATTCCTAGGTCTTCATCTACCAAGCCTGTAAGATATCGACTGCTGTATGGGGCAGCCTCGTTATTAATCGTAGGGGGAGCTTCCCTTTTGGCCATAGACCTCTACACGCAGCAGGCCCAAAGCAAGCAAGCCGAGCAGTTAAAGCAACAATTTGCAAGCATCCACACCACCCAGACAACATACCAGGCTCTACCTATTGTGGATTCCAATCCCGGGCAAGGAGCAATCACAGGTGAAACAAGCCCTGCCTCAACGCCTCCAAGTATCAATTGGAACAGCTTGCTTGCCATTAACAAAGAAATCGTCGGCTGGCTGCATATTGACGGCACTAGCGTCGATTATCCAGTCGTCCAGCATAAAGATAATGAGTACTATTTACATAAGGATGCAGCAGGCCACGAATCCATTTACGGCAGCATATTTATGGACTATCGGGTTGATCTTAGCCAACAACAAAGGAACATCATTATTTATGGGCACAATATGATAGATGGTTCCATGTTTGGCAGCCTTCAGAATTATAAAAATAAAGACTTTTTCTTGGCGAATCGCGATATTCTTCTGGAAACAATCGATCAGAAAACGAGCTGGGAGATCTTCTCCGTTTATACCATTGATGCGAGTAAAGATACCGTGGATATTTCCTATGACAACACTCAGACCTTCACTCAAGCTATCGATCAATATCGCAAGAAGTCCTTTTTCCAAGCCCCTGTCATCCCGCAAAAAGAGGACGAAATTCTCACCCTTGTAACTTGCAGCAACGAAACCGACGATACGCGTTTAGTCCTTCATGCTGTGAAAAAAAAGGAGCCCTAGGGCTCCTTTTTTATTTATAAAGCGTATCAGCGATCGGATAATCGCTTTCCACCCATGTATGACCCAAATCTTTCAATGCTGCGTTGGTTACATTAAAGTACTCTCTAGATTGCACGCCTGGATGATCCGGAGTTGGATCGTCGAAGACTGTATCCAGCATGTACCAGTTATTCTCAATATGAACTTCGTTCCACATGTGGGTTTGTGCCGGATCGCCGTTCAGATAGCCGACCACCAAATGACTTTCAATCCCTGCTTTTGCAAGAAGCTTATACGTGAGGATAGCGTACCCCTGACATACTGCTTTATGATTATACAGTGCTGAGTAGGCCGTATGCCCAATCTCATCTAAATCCTCATACGAGGTCGTTGAAACCACATAGTCATGAATCGCCGATTCCTTTTGGAAATCACTCATGTCCGGCTTCACAATGTCCCCCAGAATTCGATCGACTTCCTTGTCAACGTACGCATCCTGCTCAGCGGTTGTCAAGTATTCCGGCGTTAAGGTAATCGTCAGATTGCCGACGCTTCCCTTCATTTTATAAGACAAACCTTTTAAATCCCAAAACAAATCTTCTCTTACCGTCTCACGGGCATGATCAATAGAATCACGAATTCCTTGTAGATAACTCGCGGAATCTTTCATATCCTTGGATGTATATGTAATCGTAATCGTCGCTGATTTCTTAGCCAATTCTTCTTTAATCGTTTGCTCCAGCTTAGGCCGTGTATTAACCTCCGCTTGCGCACTGCCAGCTTCAGCATGCACACTCGTAGTGAGGACAAACAAACAGATTGCGGACGATACGACTAGCATTTTAAATTTAGTAAACATGACAAAAAACCTCCCTTGTATGAAGCCAAAAGAGGTGGATTGCTCCGCTGCCTCTTGGCGGCCCGACGATCATAGCATAATGCCTTAGACTCGTGGCTTTGCGTCCCTGCCTTTCGACAGGTTTGCCTTTTTCAAAAGTTACTAGAATATGAAAATATCATAACATACGCCAGTTAGGAGTTCAATGTAATTATATGCGTAGATACGGCAGTGATTTTGCTTTATGCCCTCTGTCCAAAAGACTCATTATACCAATTGATAATCGCTTTACTTGGGGGAATATCAAGATCCTCCTGCAGCCGATTTCGGAGCATGGCATACTGCTGTTTCATTTCGGCAAAGTTACCGCGTTTGTGGTAAACCTGCATCAAACCAAAGTAGCCATCTTCCGCCAAAGGAAATTGCTCTTTCATCTGCTGATAAGCTTCTCCCGCTTCCTGCAAAAGCTCTTGCTCCAAGCAAAAATCAGCAAAACGCTGCAGATACGTCCATCTAAGGAGCCGCAAACGCTCCCTTTCACTTTCTGCCCATACATACTGAGATTCTCCAAAATAATCGCCTTTGTACATATCCAGCAGTCTTTTATGAGCACCTAGCTCAGCCACAGACAGCTCAGGAGACTTCAGCAATCCCGCTTCCCAGACCTCCACATCCACACGCATCTGATCTAGCTGCAAACGATAGCCTTCGTGCTCATAAACGACCTGAACAGCCAACTCCTGCTCCTTCAGCATTTTCCGTATTTGATATATGGTCGTATGCAGCTGCACACCTGCCCGGGCTGGATCCTGCTCATGCCACAACATGTCCAGCAGCACTTCCTTATGAAGGGCAGGACCATTGCGATGATGAAGCAAAATAGAGAGCAGTTCTTGTGTTTTATTGGTTCTCCAGGAAAAAGACTGCACCCCTGCAGCTCCATGTATCCAGTGAAGGGACTGAAAGCAGCAGAGCATAGTGCCCGTCTCTTGCGCGTCAACATCAGGAGATGCCTCTGCAAGGGCTTTGCGTACCCGATTCAAGGTTTTGCCTAATCGACTTTCCGATATCGGCTTCAATATATAATCCAAAGCATTTAATTCAAAGGCATCCACCGCATATTGGTCAAAAGCCGTAACGAATATGATATTTACATCAGGCTGTACAGTAGACAACCTTGCGGCCAGCTCCATGCCGCCAATTTCCGGCATTTCCAGGTCTAGAAATATCGCATCCAATTTCTGCTCCACAGCAAAGACCAAAGCCTGCCGCGGGTCCATCAAAGAAGCTGCAATTTCGATATCCCCGTGTTTGCTCAGCAGCTTCTCCATGCTCCTCAAAGCTAATGATTCATCATCAACCAAAAGAACTTTCATCTTCGACACCTCTTTGCGGAATACGTCTACTTCCTAGTTAAGCACGATAGTAATTCTAAACGCAACCTATTTGGGTTAAAAATGCCATTAAGAAAAGGGAACTGTCCTCATGCTCATCAAGCTAAGATTTTAAAACACCCCCTAGTGGGACCCCCATTATAAAAAGTTTAGAATTGTTTTAGGGATGGTTTACATCTGTTAATAACAAGTTTAGTTTGTGCAGCTATGATGTTTTTGTGGATGCCGAGACGGAACCGGTAAATACCAGCAAAGTAGAAAATCGCAATTCGAGCGTACGGGAAGGGAGGAACAAGAGCCATTTTATGAAAACTTTTTTGAAGGCTCAAGCATCCATATTTATATGGGCTAAACAAGGTAAGCGATTGACACATCCGGCATTAAGCGTGCTGCTCTCCTTCTTTATCCTCTTAATCAGTATCGTACTCGCTGAGCTGCTGCCTCTAAAGCCTGTTCTTTTGTCGCTTGAACAACTGCTGTCGCATCAGCCTGTTATTTTATCCGCTCTTGCGAAAGTACTGAGCTTATGGCTCTCGTTCGTACCCGTCTACTTTTTACTGTGGGGTTGGCTGGCAGGGTTTGAACGTCGTGCCTTCTGGACAGTCGGTTTCTGGCGTCAGATAAGTCTCACTGGTTACCTATACGGTTTAGGCAGCGGACTCCTTATGATGGGCGCAATGGTCGGACTTGCTGCCATCTTAGACGTTGTACATTTTGTGCCAGTAAACGGTCCTATGGAAGGTTTTCGCGCATTAGGAGGGATCTTGCTCGTTTATTTGGGATGGGCGGTTCAGGCTTCTGCGGAGGAGACCTTATATCGCGGCTTTCTGCTTCAGAACTTAAGCGTTCGCACGAAGCCATGGATCGGGGTGCTGCTTTCTTCGCTGTGTTTTGCATGTGCTCATTCTCTGAACAATGGCTTCTCTCCTCTTGTCCTGTGCAATCTATTTCTATTTGGATTGTTTCTTGCGCTTTATCGCATCGCCGATGGCTCGCTCTGGGGAGTATGCGCTTGGCATACGGTATGGAACTGGGCATTAGCTAACCTCTTCGGTGCTGATGCCGGGGGAAGTGCGCAAGAGGGAGGGCGTCTGTTCCCTATCTCTCTGACTGGGCCTGATTGGCTGACGGGAGGCGCTTTTGGCCTTGAAGGAAGTCTAGCTGCTACTGCCGTATTCTTGGCCGGAATTATTGTCGCAGCATTGATACTCTATCGAAAACATCAGGATTGCGCAATAACGACTCGGCAGGTAACCGGCGACTAGTTATCGCATTGAAAAGTTCCGTCGAAGCTCCTATCCTCCTGCTTCCACAGGGGGGGATTTCTATTTCAGCCCCGCCAGGAGCTCATCTACAAGTAGAAAAAAGCTGTCCATACATAAACCTGCGATAATACATCTTTTTGAGCCTGATTTAGCTGAAAATCAATGAATTCCTGCAATTATGCATGTTTTTACGGCCTATTTCTGATTTCAGGATGGAAAAGCTTGAAAAGCCTGCATAATCGCAGGCTTTCCGCTCTCCCTCCTATTTTGTTGAAAAAAGCCTGCACTTTCGCAGGTTTCCGACTCTGTGAGCCCACCAGCTTCAATAACTAATCATGGCTTATGAGAAAGCAGCTTTTATTTCATCAGCTAACTGACCGTCTTGGGACGCTCCATGCGTGTGATGCCCGGCCAGCGGAACGTAGCCCATTCCGGCTGCCTTTTCTCGATGCGGGCCACAACAACCGTCATATCGTCTTGAATCTCGCCGTGATGGTGGCGGAAAATCCGCTCCAGCAAGCAGTCTGCAAAATCCTGCGGCAGGGTCGTATCAATTTCCTGAATCATCCGCTTCATCCACATCTCCTTATTCACCGCATGCCCTGGTGCATCGTAGATGCCATCGGTCATCATGACGAGGATATCGCCCGATTGAAGCGGAATCGAAACGAGGTCAACCTCGATTTCGCTCAGGATGCCCACCGGCAAATTATTTGCCGAAATGGAAATGACCTCATTCCCGCGCTTGATGAAGCTGGGGATGGAACCAATCTTCATGAACGTGGTATTCGCGTTGTACATATCGATCAAAGCCATATCTACCGTCGCATACATCTCGTCCGAGGAACGCAGCATCAACACCGAGTTCAGCGATTTGATCGCGAGCTTCTCGTCCATACCTGACTGCAGCAGCTGCTGCAGGATACTAAGGGCGGTCTGGCTCTCTGCGCGAGCGCGCTCGCCGTTGCCCATGCCGTCGCTCAGCGCCACGGCATACTTGCCATTGCCCAGCTCCACCGTGGAGAAGCTGTCGCCCGAGAAGAGGTCGCCGCCTTTGGCTGCGCCGGCGACACCGGTCTCGACCTCGTATTCCTTGGCGGAGCCGAAGACGACCGTGCTGTAGCCCTCGCCGCGCGCGTGCATCTCTTCGCGCATCACGGCGACGTTCTCGCCGATGATTTCGCTGAGCAGCGGCGCAATGATTTTCCGGCATTCATCGAAGCCTTTCGTATATTGATGAATGATCTCGATTTCGATATTTCCTTCATCCAAGGAAATAATGTCAATGGTATGAATCGATAAGCCAAGCTCCTCCAGCGCATTGCGAATTTGTTCTTCCTGCAGGAAGAGCTCCTGACCTTCCCGCTTAATTTCTTTTGCCAGGTCCTCCATAACCTGAGAGACGCCGGAAAGCTGGTCTGCGACGAGATGGCGGCTGTCCATAATTTGTTTTTTCCAATGCAAATCATTCTTGTACAAGCTGTACTGCTGCTTCATCACATCCAGCACCTGCTCCGTCCGTATACAAACCTTCTTCCATTCGGCCGGTATTTGCTTCTTCGTCATATTCTCCTTTGTCTCAATATTAGTCATCATATCGGTCATATAGGTGTAAGTTTGATAAAATTTCTGATCCCAGCATTGGCTTTTCTTCCAACAGGAATCACAGGCCTTCTGTGCAACAGCATTCATGAAATGCCCAACTTCCTCCTCTTTGCGGCTTACGGCATCATCCGTTGTTAACTGTTTGAAGCTGCGCGACAACTGACGGAATACCTCCGAGAATTGCTCCACACGGCCCGCTGTCACGTCACGCACCCTTTTGGCATAATCCTGCTGCGATTTCAGATTTTCCTGCGTGCCTGGCACATATTTGGCAAGAGTCAGAACAAGACTGCGCGGGGTCAGAAGGAAGAGTGCTACAGCGGCCAGCGACTCCCACATGGAGTTAAGCACATCCACCCCCGTCCCCATATAGAACGAGAGAATCGCTGATCCCAGCAGCATGCCGAAAGCAACTGCCAAGCGGTTCCCCTCCTTGAGAAGGCCGGCCAGCATGCCGGAGAAGGCCAATAAACTCATTTGATAGATCGCATTGCTATTGGCAAGACTTAGAATCAAGCCTGTAATGACGCCGACCGAAGCCCCGAAAGGAGCACCGCCGACCAAGGCAAATAATAGAATCAAGTAACGGGATAACACATGCTCCACTGTGACAGGGCCGATACTCCAGCTTACTGTCCCTGTCATGACCGACGCCAAAAGGATAATTAAACAAATAATTTCTTCGTGTTTCAAATGATAGTTTTTACGGGTAAGTGTGAAGACAGGTATGGCCTGTATAAAAATCAAGGTCAGCACCAGACTCAGCAGTGCCTCTACGGTGATCATCATTAGGGTGTACCAGCTTAAATTGGAGACTACGAGCTCTGCAAAAAGCTGTACCAGGAACGTGGAGCTGAATACGAGAAGCGGAGCCAACGAAAGATCCGAACGCTCGAATTTATCCAGCGCTTTTTGGATGAGTAAGAAAACGATAATTTCGGTAACGAGATAACCTGTATTCGAATGGAGCGATAATAAACTACCGGCGAAAGCGGCAACCCCGACCCAGTGTAAAATATCTCTCCTCGTAAAATAAATGACCGCGATAAAAGCTAGCGCGAACGGGGACAGCTGTTCCAAAATCATGGCACGTCCGAGCAGGAAGGCCATAACGACCAGCAGCATTGACCATTTCTTAGCTACAAATGCTTGCACAAATCGGTTTTCCACGGCTGCGCTTTGAGCGCCTGTCTTGGCTTTCTGCCAAAATCCTGTCCACCCGCCACCAATCACTGTACCTATGCTTCTTCTTTGCATGTTTGCGAACACCATCCATTCCATCCTTATTTGTTTCTCTAGTATAGAGACAATCTAGCAGAAAGTTTGTCAGAATGAGTTGATAGTTTCAAAGAAATTTCCGACAAGCCACGCCAGCTTTGTCACCATGCCTCAGCCCTTGCCTAGACTCGCTTTATTCATTTGAGAACGTTTCCAGAAGTCTGATTACCTCGAACTTTCGCCCTGCGTATGAGGGAGATACCCGTAATACCATGTCGACAGATCTCTCCCTTCTCTCCCTTCTAAGGCCTTGTGACGGAACCCGATGACGAATACCGTTCGCGCTAACCCGCTCCAAGCTCCCGAAAACGAACAAAAAACCACACCCGCCGAAGCGAATGTGGTTCGTGACTTGCATCTATTAATCTCTTCTTCCGCCTCGGCCACCGCGTTTGGACTCGGTGTTCTTCTTCAAAGACGAAATCCGCTCTTCACTATCTTTAAGGAAACGAGATACTTTATCTTCGAACGAGAAGGGTCTAGCTCCGCCTTGCTGCTTGTTAAAGCCGCCGCGTCCGCCGCCACCGCCGCCGCCGCGATTGAAGCCACCGCCGCCACCTGGACGACCGCCACCACCACCTGGACCACCGCTTGGAGGGCCACTGCGTTCTCCGCCACTGCTTGGGCGTCCGCCTTGATAACCGCCGCTTGGACGATCTCCGCTTGGGCGTCCTTGATAGCTGCTGCCACCTGTACGTTCAGGACGAGCAGGTCTTTCCTCAACTGGCTTGTCAACCGTTTGCTTGATCGACAGTCCGATCTTGCCATCCTTGTCCACGTTAATCACTTTGACCGTTACTTTGTCTTCCAGCTTTAAATGGTCATTAACGTCTTTCACATAATTGTCCGCGATCTCCGAAATGTGAACAAGACCGGTAACTCCTTCAGCAAGCTCGACGAATGCTCCAAAGTGAGTAATCCCCGTCACTCTACCCTCTAACTTGGTGCCAACTTCAATTGCCATAAAGTAAAATGTTCCTCCCTTAAAATGTTGAAAACACTGGCTACGCCGATTATAACCGATGCAGAAACCCCGGTCAACACGGCATGAGCCGCTTCTTCTTATAATTTTTATTGCGACTTGGAGACACTCAGTGGCGTCTCTCCCGTTTTGCTATAGTGAAAATCCCGGCGAATGATTTGATCCAAATATTCGTCATTGTGAAGTCTAGCAATTTCTCTCTTTGTTTGCTCTTTGAGCTTATTCGCTTCAACGAGTTGTTGCTCCATATTTGCGACGACACTGCTCTTTTCGTGTAGCTTTGCGAACTGCCCCCAAATGTTAACAGCAGCCCAACTCATAAAACATAGGACAAAGATCAAAAGAAAACGCAGTCTTCGCTTTGAGCCTATGCTAGCGCTGCGCTTAGATGATGGTACGGTTGCACGAGCTTGCATATATAGGACTTCCTCCTACTTAGAGAATAACCTGCGATAGATCGTAATGATATTACCCATTAGTTTCTTCAACCAAACAGGTACCACGAAATATTTATGGGCAGGCCGAGTCATCCACAGGAGCAATCTCCAAAAAGGATAAAGCAATTGTAGCACAATTCTGTAAAGGAATATAGCTACAGCAAGCAAAAAGCCTAAAATTATCACCGTTAGACGATATAAGCCAATAATCGGTTTAATCAGGACGATTTCGACAGTTTTGGCAAGAAAGCGGTAGATCGCAATGATGATTCGGATGATTAGCAGGGTAAGATGAATAACCAGATTACTGAGTAAAGCGAAATAAAAACAGACGCCGATGCCCAACCCCAGAAAGATAAACACACGAACTTGTCCTTCATTACTGTAAAGAAGCAGACGGAACACAAGGATTGTCGCCACAATCCAATATACAATATCAACGAGCGGAATCGTCCAACGCGGCAGCTTCAGCTTGCCAGAGAGCACACGAAACACATCAAAAATCGCGCATATGGCGACTCCGCTCAGGAACATCATGAAGATCGTTTGGAACTGAACGTGAAGGGTCACTTGAATAATTTACCAAGGAACCCTTTGGATTTCTCCTGGGTATTCCCGTCCACATAAGATAATTCCTGAATTAATCCTTCAATGGCGACTAACCCTTGCTCCAAGCTTAAATTCTTAATGTGCAAATTCTGGCCTTTAATCATCAAGTAGCCCATTTCCGTTTCCAGGAGGAACTCTTCACTGTCAAAGCTTTCTACGTTCAAAACTCCGGAGATCTCCAAGAGCTTGCGATTAAGCATTTTGATTTCTTGCCGTTTATTGTTTTTCACCGGTTCGATCATGGCCTGTACCCCTCCTTCATCTATCCTTACGATATGGGGGGATGTCCTCTTTTAGAACCACTGAACACGGTCATCATTAATAAAATATACGGCTTTTTCATAGGAGGAGAGCCCGTTCCATGAATCGACAAACACTCTCCCCTTTGCTCACACGAACGTTTACACGATCAATTCATAACAGCCTATGACAATTAACAACAAACATCCCAACAGCTCCGCATATCGTCCGAACCAAGACTTGGCAATTTTGCTGCCCATACGAATGCCCATATCTACAGTTAGAAGAGAAAAGACACCCACCGAGATCGCCGAAAGGATCGGAGAGACGCCACTAGCCCCGGCACCCAAGCCGCTCGCCAGGCAGTTGATGGACAGCGCAAAGCCCAGAGATAACGATTCTCCCCACGAAATAACGTGATCCCCATCCTTATCTGATCTTTGGGCCATCCCTGCAAACTGCTCGCCTAATTGGGCCTCCCTGGCCGTATCTCTAAATCGCTTCAAGCTTGCTCGCAATCCCCATGCACCCAAAAGGATAATAATACTACCACCGATCAAATTGCCCACGGATGGGGACAGGAGATGCGAAACATAGATGCCAGCTGACATAGCCACGTAGGTTGCAGCCATCGATAGCAAAGCAATAAGCAGGTTGGACAACAGCGGCACTTTCGTTGAACGCGAGCCAAAGGATAAGCCTATGCCCAAATTATCTAGATTTGCGGCAATGCCGATCGCCACAATTGTAAACCAATGCATCCCTCCACCACCTAATTCATTATTCTTTGATGTATGATATGCGCAGCGAGCCCAGACGGAACCTGAACAAGCCTAGAAAGAAAGTGTCCATGAGAAACGCTTGATTTCAAAAAAATAGCCCAAGACCCCTATTCAGGAATCTCGGACTATTTCACAATTGCAGCTTTATTCGGATTGAAAAGCTTCTTCCTTGAGCAGTGAGTACATCTGAGCAGCGTCTTCCTTGCGAGTTGACTCCGACAGAACTTCCACTCGAATCGTCACCTTTTTCTGGCCGAATTGAATGGACAGCTCATCTCCGACTTTCACATGTGTACTCGCTTTGGCATCACGGCCGTTAATCCAGACACGCCCCTGATCGGACACATCCTTCGCGACGGTACGACGTTTGATCAGACGAGATACTTTCAGAAACTTATCGATTCGCATTATTTAACTGCGTCTTTAAGTTTGTTGCCCGCTTTGAAAGCAGGAACGTTGGATTCTGCAATTACAATCGGGTTGCCCGTTTGTGGGTTGCGGCCTGTGCGACCGGAACGTTTGCGAGTTTCGAACGTACCGAAACCGATTAATTGAACTTTATCTCCGGATGAAAGAGCGTCTGTGACTTCACCAAGGAATCCATTAAGTACGACTTCTACGTCTTTCTTAGTAAGTCCGCTTTTTTCTGCAATGTTGTTGATCAAATCTGTTTTGTTCATGTGTTTTCTTTACCTCCCAAAAATGTTTGAAGATCAAAGTCTTCTATGTACCAATAGTGGTTACATTTCCATATTCAACCTTACACCCAACTTAGTATTCTGCCTTTTTCGCTAAAATCCTTCTATCCTTGTTTAAGTTTTGCAACTTTTTTTGCTTCCTGCCAATATTTTTCCATCTCTAATAACTCAGTTTGTTCAAAAGAAAGGCCTCTTAAACGTAGTTGATCCTCGATATAGGAAAACCGCGCAACGAATTTGCGATTCGTCTGTGCGATGGCATCTTCCGGATCAAGCTTAAGGAATCTAGCCACATTCACGATGGAAAAAAGCACATCTCCGAGCTCGTCCAGCTGCTCTGCGGCCCCATCCTCCGAAGGATCAGCGATGGCTTGCCGAAGCTCCGCCAGCTCTTCATCCACCTTCTTGAGCACATCCTCCAGCTCTGTCCAGTCAAAACCAACGGCCGCCGCCTTCTTCTGCAGCTTCAGCGCCTTCATAAGCCCTGGCAGCTCACGCGGAACGCCATCCAAAGCGGATTGCTTCGCAACGTCGATGCCCTTCTTGCGCTTTTCCTCTGCCTTCATGGCATTCCAATTCACAAGCGCCTCATCCGCATCCTCGGCCTTGTTCTCACCGAAGACATGCGGGTGACGCCGGATCAGCTTCTCATTAAGCGTAGCGATCACATCATAGACTGTGAACGTGCCGATCTCTTCCTCCATCTGGGCATGCAGCATAACCTGTAGAAGCAGATCTCCAAGTTCCTCGCACATATGGTCCGGGTCATCCTCATCAATCGTTTCAAGGACTTCGTAGGCTTCTTCGATCAAATTTTTGCGGAGGCTGGCATGCGTTTGTTCACGATCCCATGGGCAGCCTTCCGGACTACGTAGAATTTGGACGATTTCATGCAAGCGGCCGAAGGTGCGGTAGTCTTCCTCATCCTTCTCACTTTTTGGCACCCAGACCAGAGACAGATTGCCATAGCCCTTGACATGGTCAAGCTCATGCAGCGGCACATCGAACATTTGTTCTTGCCCAGTCACACCTAAGGAATGGCCCACAACAACGCGATAATCATCAGGATACATATCCATGAGGCTGATTTTGAGGTCTGAAGCGGTATACGTATCATACACCTGTCCAATAACGGTATGAAGGTGCGGATTCAGCGTGTAACGGCTCAGACTGGTCGCATCCAGCAGTTGAAAGCCATCAATCGGGTCAAAACCAAACCGCAGGAAGGCCTGATCCAGAAAACTTTCTCCCCCCAGAATGGTTAGAGAAATCCCCTCTTCAGGACAGCGCTGCTTCAGAAGCTGAACCGTGTATTCCGCCACCATCGGATGTCCTGGAACCGCATAAATGACCTCGCCAGCCTGCTGCTTGGCCGTTTGCATCAACGCCTCCGCTATGGATTCATACACCTGCTCAAAGCTTTGGTGAGCCATGTAATTCTCATCGAACGTTTCGTAAGGAATCTGATTGGTATCCAGCATATGCACCATAGGATGGTCCTTCGTGCGCAGGTACAGCACGGATTGTGATTGGGAGGCCAGCTGCAGCTTCTTCCATACTCCCAAGGTTAGCTGATCTTCGTCTCCTGTTCCAAGCCCGACGACGGTAAGCTGTGCGTTGTTGTTTGACATATAAGGAACACCTCCTGAATTGGTATTGTATAAGTGCAAGGAACGCGAACAATGCGCAAGCATTGCCGCTATTCGTGGCATAGCCGTCTCTCTCCGGAGTCTTCGCTGTCTTCCAGCGTCCCTACGTAGTCTCTCCAGCATCTCAAAGGGAACTGCGTTCCCTTATTTGTGCCATAACCGCCTCTTCTGTGCTTCAGAGGGAACTGTGTTCCGCTATTCCAGCAGTTTCACCGCAAAAACCTTAGATTCGAAAGATATAAGACCCTGTAGTTCCGCTAAGCAAGCGGAATGGTCCATTTTCGCTCAGATAGCGGATTGTAGTTCCCTTTGCACACGCAGCCGTTGCGAAATGAACGATGATTATCCTTGTTCCGCTATATAATCGGAATACCTGAAGTCGGCACCGGTGATCCGTCAGTCAGATAAATGCGGCGCAGCTTCTCATTAGCTGCGGTCACGGGGGCCGGCGGCTGTCTTCGCCGGCCACAGCTTCGCCAGGACCGGCGCCAGCTTCCGGTCCAGCTCCGGCATCAGCCGCAGCTCCTCGCGGCTGATGCTGCCGCTGCGCAGCAGCGCAAGCCCGTAGACGGCCGCGCCGCCGACTACGCACACCAAGGCGATTGCGCTCGCGCTCAATCGCTCAGGCACGTGCCATGCCGCCACAGCGGGCATGGCCAGCAGCTGCAGCGCTGCGAGGCAGCCGCCCATCAGTCCCACGCCCAGCGCGGGACTGACGGCGTACGGCCGCAGCGCGAAGCGCGCCCCGGTGCAGCGGCGAAGCTGCACCAGATTAAGCCCCGCCGCAGCGGCATAGGCGATCACCGCGCTCAGCGCGGCGCCGTCGATGCCCCAGCGGGGCATGAACACCACGTTGCCGAGTGCTTTCAGCACGATGGCAACCAGCAGAGCCTTCGCCGGCATGCTGATCGCGCCGGCCCCTTGGAGAACGCTGGCGGAGACAGCGTTCAGCGTACTGAACAGGGCCGTGAAGGCCAGCACGGCCATCGTCCAGCTCGCCTCATCGCTTTTGTACAGCATGACATTGATGGGCACCGCCGCAAAAGCCAGCCCGAACGAGGCCCCAAGGCCGATCAGCCAAGAGAGCCTTACGGCCATCTCCGCTCTGAAGCGAATAACCTCAACCTGGCCCCTTGCCTTCGCTTCCGCCATCGCGGGGACTAACACCGCGGACATGGAGGAGGCAATCATCACAACGAGCTGAATCAGCGGAAGACCGCGATTATACAGCCCAAACTGCCGCATAGCCTCTCCCTCGCTGCCTTGCGCGGCCTCAAGCAGCCGCGGCATGGTAAAGGTATCGACCAAGGTCAGCAGCGGGACCACAATGGCTCCCAGGCAAACCGGAATGGCATAGGCCGTAATCCGTTTCGCCCACTGCCAAGACGTCAGCTCCGTGGAAGCGAGCGCACTTCTACCAGATGCTCCCTGAGCCCTCTGCTGCCGATCCCGCTCCTCCTTCATCGCCTTGCGCCAATACATGCCCATCACAAGCAGTCCTGCCGCGGCCCCTGTTACAGAGCCAAACGTAGCTCCTGCTGCAATCCATTCTTCGTCGTAGGCAAGCGCCACCATGTAGAGAAGAAGAGCGACCATCGTGATGACCCTTATCAGTTGTTCAATCACTTGCGACACAGCCGTAGGCAGCATATTCTGATATCCTTGGAAATACCCGCGCAGCACAGCAAGCAACGGCGATAACAGCAAGGCAAACGATACACTTCGAATCGCGTTTTCCGTCTGGCTGATGCCAATCCAGCGAGCAATTTCGCCGGCGCCCAAATACAACAACAGAAACAAGACGATCCCTGTGCTTAACAGCACAGCTGCGGATACCTGGACAATACGCTTGGCTCCCTGGTGGTCGTCATGAATGACGCGTTCAGCCACGAACTTGGATACAGCAACCGGAAAACCGGCCGTAGCTGCAAATAAAATTAATATATAAAGCGGATATACCGCATTATAGATCCCAAATGCCGTATCGCCTGCTACATTTTGCAGCGGAATCTTTTGCAAGGTACCTAACAGTTTAGACAGAATAGCCGCGCCTCCGAGAACAGCGGCCCCTTTTAGCAGCTTCCCGCCTTGTTTACCGACATTCCCCTGGAGCTCTTCTTTCTCAACGACATGCTCCTTGCCGGCTTCCTTCATAACCATGTCCCCTCAATCTGATTAATTCCTATAGACGTATTATAACGAAATCAGCCATAGCAGACAAAAAAAGCTTCGCTTACAGATGGCATCATCTGAGTAAGGAAGCTTTTGCGAGTTGTTTTTTTCTATTGCTCCATCTGTTTGGCTAGGAATCCAGCCGCGGTTTCTACCATTTTCACTTCCATATTGCCCATTTTTACATTGTCATCCTTGGAGACTAGAATGACCGATCCGATCGGATCTCCTCCTGCAACGATCGGTGCCGCTACAAAAGAGGAGAACGTTTCAACGGTATCCTTAATGATCTCGAACTGTCCACTGCTGCTTTCCAGCAGCGCTTTGCGGTTTTCCATGCAGGATTCAATAATTGACCCCACTGATTTCTCCAAATAATCCTTTTTGGATCCGCCAGCCATGGCAATAATATTGTCTCGATCAGAGATCAAGGCTACATGATTGGTGCTCTCAAATAAGGATTCTGCATACTCCTTGGCGAAATCGCCAAGTTCACCAATAGGTGAATACTTCTTGAGAATCACTTCACCATCGCGGTCTACGAAAATTTCCAAAGGGTCACCTTCGCGAATGCGTAGTGTGCGTCGTATTTCCTTGGGAATCACAACTCTCCCTAAATCATCTATCCGACGGACAATTCCAGTTGCTTTCATACCTCTAGATGCCTCACTTTCCGCTTACGAATTAGATACGACAGGAGCATGAAATCTTGTATGCTAGATCGGGATTGGGTGGGAACTTGAATTCTATCCATAGTATTCTTCACTTCCCATTCTTCTATGCAGTCGCTTCTGCTAAGGGAATCATCTTTTTATGTAGCTTTGCACCCTGCTGCGATTATGATGTCCAAAAATAACAAATAAAAACAGGATGCCCATAATCGGACATCCTGGTAAGTTCTTACTTTGCAGCAGGACTAGCTGCTGGACTTGCAGCCGGACTAGCGGCAGGAGCTGGGCTCGCTTCCGGTTTCGGCAGGTTATTCGTTTGAATCAGGTTCGGATATTCTTTCTCTGCAAACTCAGACAGCGATTTCTCTGCCAACTGCGATTTGATTTGTGTTTTCATCGTATCATCCAGCGGCTTTGTGCTTCTGGATTCCACTTTCATAACGTGATATCCAAAGGAAGATTCAACAGGATCACTGATTGTGTTCAAAGGAAGCGTGCTCGCTGCTTGTTTGAACTCAGGTACCCATTGGTTAATATCGGCATCTTTGTACGTACCGCCATTATCTTTGGAACCTGGATCATCGGAGTACTCTTTCGCAAGGGCTGCGAAGTCGCCGCCTTTATCCAGCTTGCCTTTCACTTCTTTGGCTCTTGCCAAAGCTTCATCTTTGGTGCGTATATCTTTCTGCGTTGCTGCATCTTTCAGAGAAATCAGAATGTGGCTAACGGTAGCAATGTCAAATGCATGCGCAGCTGCTTGCTCATTATAAGCATCTTGAACAGCTTTATCCGTGATTGTGCTTTCCATGCTGCCCATCGTGTAGAAGCTCATTTTCATCAAAGACTCAATATCCTTCAATTCGATACCATTGTCTTTGAGCTGTTTATCCATGCCGCCTTCTTGTTTACCGAAATAATCCGTAATGGCTTTCATTTGCTCTGCTACTTGCTTGTCCGCATCAGCTTTCACTTTATCATCCGCTTTGGCAGACAAGACACGGAAAGTCACCATTTGCTTCAACATATCTTGTTGAAAAGCAGGATCTGTCATGTATTGAGCCAATTGCGGCGAAAACATTTTGTTCACATTGATGAAGGAGTTGAACTCGCCACGCGTAATTTTACCGCCTTCTTTGTATGTAGCCAGGACATCAGTCGGGTTACCCGCTACTGCTGGAGAGGCAGCAGGTGAAGCTGCAGGTGTAGGTGATGCTGTTGTGTCCCCTGCTTTTTTCGTTCCGCAAGCGCTAAGCACTGAGAATGCAACTACGACAGCTGCCATACTTAAGATCCATTTTTTAGAAAAAAGTCGTTGTTTACTAGTATGATTTGGCAACATCCTTTAATTCCCCTTTCGTTTTCAAAACATCTTTATATTGTACCAAAAATTTCTCCACCAATTCGATGGAAGCTTCTGGCTTCAAGCCTTTCGCGCGAATAACAATTTGAAGCTGTGGATCTGCATTGAGCTTGATCCGACCGTCAAAGCCTTTGGAAAGAGCAATCAGCTTCTGACCATCCAGCTTGCCATTTTGGTCGATATGCACCTTGATGAGGTAATCATCCCCTTTTTGGCTGATCGTTTCAATCCGATAATCCGAACCATAAGCTTTCAAACGAGCCACTGACAA
Source organism: Paenibacillus alba (assembly GCF_013204855.1). Classification (GTDB taxonomy): domain Bacteria; phylum Bacillota; class Bacilli; order Paenibacillales; family NBRC-103111; genus Paenibacillus_E; species Paenibacillus_E alba. The sequence continues at coordinate 50,540 of NZ_JABMKZ010000037.1, forward strand.
CAGGTTGAATACGGACTGCGGCAGATCTCCGAAGCGATCCACGAGCTCATCATGCAGATCCGCGGCTTCTTCCAATGTACGAATGGCGGCCACTTTTTTGTAGATTTCGATTTTTTGCATGCTGTCGTAGATGTAGTCGGATGGCAAATAAGCATCCAATTGTATATCGATCGAAGTATGCCATTCCGGTTCCGGAATTGCTGCTTCTCCATCTATTTCTAGTTTCAGCTTTGCAATTTCTTCAGCTAGCATTTGGGAATATAAATCAAATCCCACGGATGCAATGAAGCCATGCTGTTCTGCACCAAGCAAGTTGCCGGCGCCGCGAATCGACAAATCCCTCATGGCAATTTTAAAGCCTGAACCAAGTTCTGTAAACTCTTTAATCGCTTGGAGGCGTTTCTCCGCCACTTCTGTAAGCACTTTATCACGCTGATAAGTGAAATAAGCATAGGCTACACGATTCGATCGTCCTACACGGCCACGCAGCTGATACAACTGCGACAACCCCATTTTATCGGCATCATGTACGATCAATGTGTTCACATTCGGAATATCAACACCGGTCTCAATAATGCTGGTGCTGACAAGCACGTCGTATTCCCCATCGAGGAAATCAAGGATCGTCTTCTCCAGCTCCTGCTCACCCATCTGTCCATGTGCCACCGTCACACGGGCATCCGGAATCATCATCGAGATTTGATCAGCCATCTGCGTGATGCCTTGAACGCGATTATAGAGATAATACACCTGACCTTCACGTGCCAGCTCCCGCTCGATCGCTTCCCTGACCAATGTCGGTCCATATTCAACTACGTATGTCTGAACCGGGAACCGATTCTCCGGCGGCGTCTCGATCACGGATAAATCCCGAACGCCCAGCATGGACATGTGCAGGGTTCGCGGAATCGGCGTTGCCGTCAGCGTAAGCACGTCCACATTGGTCTTAAGCCGCTTGAGCTTCTCCTTATGGGACACGCCAAAGCGCTGCTCTTCATCGACAATCAGCAGGCCAAGATCCTTGAACTGCACATCCTGCGACAAGAGGCGGTGTGTTCCGATAACAACGTCAACCGTACCTTTCTTGACGCCTTTCATAACTTCGGTCTGCTCTTTCTTGGAGCGGAAACGGCTTAACACTTTCACGTTGAAAGGATACCCCGAGAAGCGCTCTCGGAACGTTTCGTAGTGCTGCTGCGCCAGAATCGTCGTTGGCACCAGGACAGCCACTTGCTTGCCGTCGATTGCCGCCTTGAAAGCCGCGCGCACAGCCACCTCGGTTTTGCCGTAACCAACGTCGCCGCAGAGCAATCGATCCATCGGACGCGATTTCTCCATATCGACCTTGATTTCCTCAATCGCACGAAGCTGATCCCGCGTCTCATCGTAAGGAAACATAGCTTCGAACTCGTTCTGGTAGGAACTGTCCTTGCTGAATCCATAACCAGTCGTTGCCTGACGTTCCGCATACAGCTTGATAAGTTCATCAGCGATATCCTTAACGGATGCCCGCGCTTTGCTCTTCACTCTGGCCCAATCGGCGCCGCCGAGTTTATAAACTTTCGGCTCCTTCTCTTCGGAACCTACATATTTCTGGATTAAATCAATCTGGTCGATGGGCACAGAGAGCTTATCTCCGCCGGCATACATGATGTGCAGGTAATCCTTATGGATACCGCCCACTTCCAAGGTGCCGATACCGACATACTTCCCGATGCCATGATTGACGTGAACCACATAGTCGCCAACCTTGAGCTCTTGATAGCTCTTGATACGCTCCGCATTCTCGAGCTTCTTCTCGACTTTGCGCGCTTTGCGCTGCTTCTGCGTGAAGATCTCGCCTTCCGTGATTACCACCAAATGGATCGAGGGCAGCTCAAATCCTGTTTGCAAATTGCCATCGACAATTTCAGGTATGTCAATCTGATAATCCTGCAGTACCCGCCTCACGCGTTCCGCCCGATCATCCCCGTTGGCCAGCAGAATCACCTGGCTGCCATTCTTCTTCCAACGCTCCATCTCGGCTTTGAGGAGATTCATTTGTCCGTGGAAGTTTTGCATAACGCGACTCACGAAGTTCACGATATTTTGCGGCTGGATACCAACGACCTGACGAAGGAAAAGAGATAAATATAAGGTCGGAAAAGGCCTCCGGTGAAGCAGAGTTTCATAGGATTTGGACAGCACAAAAGCCGGCAAGCTCTTCCCCTCAGTTATCGCATGCATCATCCACTCTGCCTCGTCGCGTTCCAGCTGCTTCGCCGTTTCCAGCAAACGCGCCGGTTCGTCGATAATCAGCACAGCATCCTTCGGCATGTAGTCGATAAGGGTCTGTCTTTCCGTATATAAAAGTGAGATATATTTATAAATGCCGGGGAATGTCTGTCCTTCACGGAGCAGCTCGATATCGTGTCCAATTCCTTCGAGCAGCTTGTCTTTTGCCGTGCGATCCGTCATCTTCTCCAATTGCGCTTGAAGGAGTTCATAAGCATGCTGCGCTGCTGATTGTAATCGCTTTCTATCCGCTTGAATCTCGCGGCATGGAGGAATGGTAATCGACTCTAGCTTATCAATTGACCGCTGGTCACTCACATCGAAAGTCCGAATAGAGTCCACGTCGACATCAAACAGCTCAATTCGAATCGCATGCTCCGACGTTAACGGATACAAGTCGAGAATGCCCCCACGAACACTCATCTCACCCTTGGTTTCTACCCGCTCCACGCGCTCGTATCCCAAATTCGATAAGGTGCTCAGCAGTTCTTCCAACTGAACCGTATCTCCGATTTTCACCGTAACGCGCGATGCTTCGAAGACTTCCTTAACAGGAAGCAGTCTTCGCACGCCTGCGAATGGCGCAATGACAACGCCTCGGTAACCGCCAGCCAGCTTCGTCAGAACGTCAATACGCTGCGCCAGCATCTCAGGACTTGAAGCCGCTTCTTCGGCTGTCAGAAGCTCTTGAGATGGATAGAGCAGCACTTCATCCGTGGATAAACATTCTAGTAAGTCCTCCGCTATTTTCTGAGCAGCGAACATATTGTGAGTCACAATGAATAGCGGGCGCGTCAAGTCTCGTGCAAGAGCTGCAATCATCACCTGCTTCGAGGAGCCGGTAAGCCCGGCAACGAGCTGCTCTCTCATCTCGGACCTAATGCCTGACACGATCGTTTGAAAGTCGGTATCCGCAGAAAAAGCTTGAATTAAAGCTTGCAAACAAGTACACTCCTCTCACAAAAAGAAGCCTTGGCACACTTGCCTCGGCTATTAACTCTTTATCTTCCTAATTTTTACTGCAACGGACTGGCCAGCAGGGAAAGCTCCGGGTTCGCTTCTAACGCTTCATGACAGTAGTCGCAAACAACCCTAACCGTAACATCTCCATTCGTGTTATACGATATTATATCTCTACGCTCATCAGGGGTCAAGAAATGGAAACCTAACTGCTGTTCCGTAATCGCCTGCTGATTAATTTCCCCAACAAAGGTATGACAATGTCTGCAAATATACTTAATCATATGTATGCCTCCTTCACTTATTCGATTACATCCTAGTATGACCATTCTCCGGATAAATTAGCCGAATGTGCCATTGTCATTTTCGAATAAGGAACTTGCATACAATGAGTCTGAAGCCGGGCGAGACCGCCTTATTTATTAAATTTGCCCATCGTCTTCTCGAAAGGCTCTCCCAAGCTGGACAACATCGCTTCACAGGTAAGATCAAGCACATCTTCGATGGACTTCATTTCTTCTTTGGAAAAGTTGGATAAGACATAATCTGCGATATTGTAGCCTGGAGCCGGTCTGTTCACTCCCATGCGGATACGGTTGAAGCTCTGTGTCCCGCCATGCTGAATGATGGATTTAATCCCATTATGGCCCCCTGGACTCCCTTGATAACGAAGCCGAATCTGACCGAAAGATGTATCCATATCGTCATAAATGATCGTGACATCCTCCAGCTTCGCTTTATAGAAGTCCAAGAAGGCTCTCATGGATTCGCCGGATAAGTTCATGTAGGTCATCGGTTTAAGCAAATAAACCTTCGTCCCATTGATATTGCCCTCGCCCAGAAGCCCCTTGCATTTATTTTGAAAAGAGGTAATCCCCCATTTGGCTGCAAAACGGTCAATGGCCATGAAGCCGATATTATGCCGATTCATCTCATATTGTTTACCCGGGTTACCCAGTCCGATAAAACATTTCATTTTCTTCTAAGTCCTCCTAGATCTCTATGTAAAAAAATCAAATTCAAAGCTGCGGGTGAATCAGCAAATATGTATCTTAACGGTCAACAGCTTACAAGCAATCTGCATTACCAAGATCATCTGGATGCCAGCATTCCCGTCCAAGTATACTATCAAAATCTCCACAAGGATATAGGCTTCATTGAAATTTACAGCCCGCAATTCGTTAAAATCAATCATACATTTTACAATCGAAAAACTCACGTTTTTCTTTCGCGGCCCGGGTATTAAACGCTTACAACTTAAAAAGCCGTCTCAACCATATTCACTAATATTGACGTTTTCAAAGTAGAAAACATAAGAATAACCATAAAACACAGGCGAATTCCCATTCAAATTGAATGAAAATCCGCCTGTATCTACTTTAGTCATCTCACACCATCAAAAATAAACGTTTTTCAGCGACCTCCTCCTAGGAGAAGGCATCTTATCTTGCAGCTCATGATCCGATCGAATAGCTGCTTTGCAGGCTACACCGGTTGTTCGGCTGTCGCAGCCTCGTTCGATGATTCCGCTTCCCCAACTCTCTCCTCGTTGTTCGCAGGCTGCGGCACATCCGTTTCTTTCTGCGGCGCAAGCACGGTTAGAATCAAATCGTTGGAGTCCGATTTCACTTCAATTCCTGCAGGTACCGTAATTTGGTTCACAAGGATGTTCTCGCCAAGTCCCACATTCGAAATATCCACTTGAATCGAACCTGGTATTTGACTCGGCAGACAGCGAATCTCCAACTCGTGCATTTGAATCTGCACAATGCCGCCTTCTTTGGTGCCCTCGGCCTCGCCGATGAATTCCAGGGCCACAACCGTTTTCACCGGCTCATCCATATTAATCTGGTGAAAATCAACATGCAGCAAAACGCGGCTGAGCGGATTGCGCTGTATTTCATTGATCATAACAGGCTGTTTGCCACCGCCATCCGGCAGATCCAGATCAATAATCGCATGCGGGTTGTGACGCAGCAGTGCCATTAATTCCTTCTGATCAACCGTAATGACCGTAGCAGCTACCTTCTTGCCGTAAACAACAGCAGGAATTCTTCCTTTCGCACGCAGTTGTTTAATATCAGATTTTGTTGCTTCTTTGCGGGCTTCCGCTTTTAACGACAATACCATAAGAAAAAGAACCTCCTAAGCGTTTTGCCCGGCATGCTCATGTTACAAGCAACACCGAGTGGGTCATAGCTAATGCATAGCGTACCCAACCTTAAGAAGTTCCATCCAAATTCCCCCTCATGAAGGGAGATTTACCGATTTATAGCGATTCGCTTCATAATGCTTACATGCTTACTCTTTGCTTGCTTTATTAGCTTTCTTCGCTTTCATTCGCACTTTAATTTTATCCGCGTAGCCTGGCTTGTTGACTTGCCGCTCACGGGCAATCGCCAGATCGCCGTCAGGTACGGCATGCGTAATTGTAGAGCCGGCAACGACATAAGCGCCATTGCCAATCTTCACAGGAGCAATCAGATTCACATTGCTGCCCACGAAAGCATCATCGCCGATCTCTGTCAGACTCTTATTGAATCCATCATAATTCACCGTAATAGCGCCACAGCCGATGTTCACATTCGTCCCGACAACAGCATCCCCCACATAACTTAAATGGGACACTTTGCTTCCGTCGCCAACCGTCGCGTTCTTAATTTCTACGAAATCACCGATTTTCACTTGTTTCCCGATGTTCGCGCCAGGTCTTAGATAAGCAAACGGGCCTACACTCGCTTCGTTATCTACAAAAGCATCCTGAAGAACAGACTGTTTAATGGTCACGTCATCTTTAATGATGGAATCGATAATTTCCGTTTGCGGTCCAATCGTACACTGCTCGCCGATAACGGTGCTTCCGCGCAAAATCGTACCTGGCAGCAGCACCGTATCCGCCCCGATGGTAACATCCTTTTCGATATAAGTGTTTGCGGGATCGATAATGGTAACCCCATTCAGCATATGCTCACGGTTAATGCGAGCTTTGAACAAACGCTCTGCTTCCGCAAGCGCAACACGGTCATTCACACCGATAGATTCAGCCGCCTCTGCCATACAATAGCCTTGAACAACTTCTCCTGCACCCGTCAAAATGCCAATAACATCCGTCAGGTAATATTCATTTTGCACATTATTGTTCGTTACTGAGGCCAACGCTTTAAACAGCTTCTGATTATCAAAAACATATGTGCCCGTGTTGATCTCTTGAACAGCCGCTTCTTCGCTGCTGCAATCCTTCTGTTCCACGATCCGCGCCACTCGCCCGTCTTCGCCGCGAATAATTCGTCCATAGCCTTGCGGCTCATCGAGCTTCGCAGTCAGAATGGTCGCAGCCGCACTCGACGCCTGATGCAGCTCAATTGTGCTCCGCAGCGTCGCTTCTGAGATTAGAGGGGTGTCCCCGCATATCACAATGGTCAGCCCGTCTTCTTGCCCGAGTGCTTCCTTCGCTTGAAGAACGGCATGCCCCGTCCCTAACTGCTGCTCCTGCAGCGCATATTCGGCGCGATCTCCCAGATAGCCTTTGACAGCCTCCGCACCAAATCCAACAATAACCAACGTCTTCGTTACTTCTATATGCTGCAGCGTATCAACAACGTGCCCTACCATCGGTTTGCCAACGACCGGATGAAGCACCTTGTAAAGCTTGGATTTCATGCGTTTCCCTTGTCCTGCCGCTAATACAATCGCCATGAGCTTCAACTACCATCCAACCCCCTTATTCTAAATGATCCCACGAATATATGGTTAATTGATCAGTTCATCACCAAATATAGCATCAAACCTACCCCAAAGAAAAGAGAGCCTCAAGGGCTCTCTCATTAAGTTAGATTATGCGCCTTCTTCTATTACCTCTTCTTCAACTGCTGCACGGTCATATTCAGCTAGTACGGCTGCTTGAATTTTCTCGCGCGTCGTGGAAGAAATGGGGTGAGCGATATCGCGAAACTCCCCATCCGGTGTCCGTTTGCTAGGCATTGCCACGAACATTCCGTTATTCCCATCGATGACACGTATGTCGTGTACGACGAATTCGTTATCGATGGTAATGGAAGCAATCGCCTTCATCCTCCCCTCGGAGTTGACCCGGCGGAGTCTTACATCTGTAATTTGCACTTGTGTTCACCACCTTTTTCCATCTCTGAGACTTGGGTGATATATTCCACATCCTCATGCAAATTCCTTCTTCTTTTTTTGAAATTTTCGATAATTTTATACAATCTTAATGTTAATGTTAAATTTCGACAGGAATCACAGCAATTAACTCTATTTCGACAAAAACATCGCGTGGCAATCGCGCCACTTCCACTGTAGATCTAGCCGGTTTATGGTCTCCAAAATAGGTGGCATAAATCTCATTCAACTCTGCAAACTGATTCATGTCTTTAAGAAAAACAGTCGCTTTGACAACTTGGCCAAAAGAGGACCCTGCTGCTTCGAGCACGCCTTTCAAATTCGCGAATACCTGATGCGCTTGTTCCTTGATACCGCCTTCAACAATTTGCCCGTCCAAACCAAGCGGGATTTGTCCCGAGGTGAAGAGCAGATTGCCCAGCTTAACAGCCTGTGAATAAGGTCCGATGGCAGCAGGCGCTGCCGAAGTTGAAATCAATTCCATCGTCTAGGATTCTCCTTTTTTAGCGTCAAAATAATTACCCGGCTCTACCGTGATCTGCTTGGTCTTGGAGTCTACGCCGTACAAGCGAGCCAGAGATACATATTGGTCAACGAGATGCTCCTCGACTTCACAGGATTCCATGAAGACGCCCACCCCTTGGACAGTGGCCTTGAATTCAGCCAACAAATCCATCATGCCGTGAATGGTGCCTCCTACGTGCATGAAATCGTCAATGATAAGGACTTTTGATTCTTCTTTCAACGCCCGTCTCGCGAGCGACATCGTCTGAATACGTTTGTTCGAACCCGAGACATAGTTAATGCTTACAGCCGAGCCTTCTGTCACGCGACTGTCTCTGCGAACCACGACAACAGGCAGATTCATATAAGTAGCCGTCGCATAAGCGAGCGGAATGCCTTTCGTTTCTACGGTCATAATGACATCAATATCTCGACCAGCGAAAGCGGATGCAAACGTTTTGCCGATTTCGTTCAAATATTGGGGCTGCCCCATAATATCAGACATATACAAGTAACCGCCCGGTAGGATCCGTTCCGGCTGCTGCAGTTGCAAACAGAGATTTTGAATAAATTTCAGCGAGGTTTCCTTCGGTACTTTCGGTGAGAATTTCACACCGCCGGCTGCTCCCGCAAGCGTATGCAGTTCACCCAGTCCTTCTTCCTCGAACACTTCTTTGATGATCGCTAAATCTTCACTAATCGAGGACTTAGCTGAGTTGTAACGCTCGGCAAAAGTCGTTAAAGGGATTAACGAATGGGGGCGAAACAACAAATATTGCGTCATTTCTACCAGCCTAGCGCTCCTTTTCAACTTTTTCATCGCACTACCCCCCATAAATCCGAATATTATAAAGAAAATATACCACTTTTATACGTATTTATTCAAGCTTCACATGAAAATTATATTAACACAAACATAACATCGATCTAACATATAATCAAATTTCGCAGCCTTTTTGTCACACCGACCCTACACAAGGAAAAAGGGCCCTGTTCAGGGGCCCCCGCCTGCATCACACACCACGCTACGTCAACATCCGCACTGCATAAACATCCTTGCAAAATCCACGCAAACCATTGTAGATTCTGGCCACTTTCGCTTCTTTGGAAACAAGCCCGAAGACTGTCGGTCCGCTGCCTGACATTAATACACCGTCAGCTCCCAGCCGCTGCATGCACTCTTTGAGATGTCTCACCTCTGGATAAAGATCCAGCGTCACTTCCTCCAGCACGTTGCCAAGATTCCCGCAAAGCTGATCAAACTGCTTATGACGAATGGCACTTAGCACATTGTCCGTAGAAGGATGATGTTTAATGTTCCGCGCATTCAGTTTCCCGTAAATCTCCGAGGTGGACACATTGATAGGCGGCTTCGCCAAGATCACCCAGCACTGAGGCGGAGAAACGATAGGCTCCAGCTTCTCTCCGCGCCCCCTTGCTACAGCCGTGCCTCCTGTGACACAGAAGGGCACATCAGAGCCAAGCTCTGCGCCAAGCACCTGAAGCTCTTCCATGGGAATATTCAAGTTCCACAGCCGATTCAACCCTCTGAGCGTTGCCGCCGCATCGCTGCTGCCTCCAGCTAAGCCCGCAGCCACAGGGATCTGCTTGTCCAGATGAATGTAGACTCCTTGCTTGACGTCATAACGATCCTTAATCAGACGTGCCGCTTGGAAGGCCAGGTTCTTCTCATCCAGCGGAATATATCCCGCTTGACTGGAGATGATGATCGTGTCACGCGCGAGCTCCTGCATTTCGATCCGATCCGCCAGGTCGACCATCGTCATCACCATTTCAACTTCATGGTAACCGTCCGCTCTTTTATGTAAAACATCAAGGGATAAATTAATTTTCGCCGGTGCTTTCTCAAAAATCTTCATACGATCACCTTCTTTTGCTCGATTGCCGTTAAAATATTATAACAAAAGCGCAAAAAAAAAGCTAAAGCAATCGCTTTAGCTCTTAATGGGGACGATGTTCCATCTGCGAAGCTTGCTGGGAGCCTGCAATCATCTGATTTAGAAAAGCCGGATTAGGCTGACTAGATGCAGTTGAATTCCCATTATAGCTGCTGTTTGTGACAGGTGAGTAGGCGTAAGCAGGCTTATAGGAGGATTGACCTTGCTGCATGCCTCCATATCCATTTTGCTGAAAGACAGGCTGTGAATAGTTCTGTTGAGACTGTACTGGCGTCTGCACAGCTTGATTATAATTAGATGGCGCATAGCCGCTTGGTTGATTGTAAGTTGGTTGATTATACGTCGGCTGATTATACGTGGATTGTGTGGACTGCATGGTTGACGGAGACGAACCCGTGTACTGCTTCGCCAAGTGCTCCTGAGCGATTTGAATCGCCCGCTTCACCATATTTCCCGCATCCTTCGTTCGAATGCCTTCCCAGCCTTCACGCTGCACCACTTCGTAAAACCCAAGATCCTTGGCTAATTCATATTTAAAATTTTCGGACATAACGCCTCTTCTACGACCCATACCCTAACCTCCTTCGTTGTTTTCCTTCTGAAAGTAGGTTTAGTATGCCCATTGGAAGAAGGTCCATACAAATGCAAAAACAGACCCTCAGGTCTGCTCATATTAGAAACTATTTAAGCTAATGTTGGATATAGGTGATACGAACCTGGCCATCGTCGTTACATACCGTAACTTCAACGGACTCAGTAAGGATATCGGCGTAGCTGTAAGACACTCGTTTAAAGGCGTGTGACTCTTGATCTAATTTCACAATAAACACAGAAGGGTAGGTTTCTTCTAAAACACCGGAACGCTCAACAGTCTTACGACGGCCACCATTCGCTCTCAACATGATCTTCTGCCCAACGTGGGGCTCCAAACTGCGTTTGATCTCCAACAGCGCATTTTTTGCCATTGTCAACTACCACCTCTTTCCTTGTCAATTATAACCCATTCAGACAGGCATGTCAAACAGGGGCAAATATTATATCAGCACCACAATCCTGTTGTCAACGGCATTTTCGCCTAAATTCTGATTTCCCCATTCTACAGGTTGTCTCCAAAGTTCGCAAATTATTCACACTTTTCCAATAAAAAAAGAACACCTACTCCGTCATCCTTCTCCTAAGAGAGGAACGACAAGCAAGTGCTCTATAAAGGCCGTTAAACATGCTCTTCCGAATGCTGAATACCCGGAATTCCCATCCGATAGCTTCCTCTCGTCTCTACACCACCTAAGCCCTCCAAGCCTGTCACCGTCAAATCAACAATGTCCAGCATTGAGATCGTCTCTCTTACAGAGGTGTACGACAATTTGGCCGCGATGCACAGCGGATCTAGGGCATGAATGAGAATACGGGCAGGCGAACTGGCGAAATTGGCTCCAGCCCTCAGCAAAGCTTCAAAATGGGACTGGCAGGCACCAGCCACAATAATCAAGGAATCCCGATTGCGCTCGTACTGTCTGGCTATCTGTACTGCGTTCACGAAGTTTTGTGAGTTCTTATAGCTGCTTAGATTGTTAGGACCTCTGCTTTTACGATGCTTAAGTATGCCGTCATGACCTGTAATCACCACAATATCCGGCTTAATCTGCGGCAGCAGCCTATGCAGCGCCTCCGCCATTTGCGATTCAGGGATGTAATACCCTTCTGCGGGTATGCGCAATTCTCCATAGATCTGCATACTTTTCCGCAAGTAGGTCGGATCGCCATCCAGATGCAATACTTTGCCTGGTACTTCAAAATAACTCATATTCGTTTTCTGTTTATTGGTGATGGAGATTTGATTTTTCTCCTGCAATTGCATCTGGGATTCCGCCAAACGCCGCAGCGATTCGCGAAACTCGGGCGAGCTGGATCGCGGGTGATCCATCGCTTCCGTCGGATTCGTGATGGTTAAGTCCACCAAGGGCGCATCTGCCAGCAGTCGATAGTCCACACCTCGCAAGACAGCCTTCAACTGCTCAATGCGCTCAATTCTAAACATGACGTCTCCGCCATAGGATTTACGGGTAACAAAGTCTCCTTGCCTCATCGCAGAAATCCCCTCCTAGGGGTATCCTATGGCGAGACTGGGCATTTGGTGCGGGTTATTTGCAGCCGTGCGCGCGAAGAGCCGACGACAAGCGCGCGAACTCTTCCATGCTGAGCGTCTCGCCGCGGCGCGAAGGCTCAATGTTAATGCCAAGCAGCAGCGCTTCCAGCTCCGGCTTGTTTTCTTTGGTGAAGAACCGAGCGGCGAGGTTATTATACAAGGTTTTGCGCCGCTGGACGAAGGACGCCTGAACGACGGCGAAGAAGAAGTCCACGTCCGCCACCTCAACCGGCGGAGTTTGGCGGACACGCAGCCGGATCACGGCGGAATCGACGTTCGGCTGCGGCACGAAGACGGTGCGCGGCACGATGGTGACAAGCTCCGGCTCGCAGTGGAACTGCACGGCAATGCTTAAGCTGCCGTAATCCTTGGTGCCAGGGCGAGCCGCCATGCGGTCGGCCACCTCTTTTTGAATCATCACGACGATATTCTCCAGCGGCAGCTTCTCCTCGAGAAGCTTCATGATGATCGGTGTCGTGATGTAATAAGGTAGGTTAGCGACGACACTGACGCCATCCATGCCCTCGAAGTGCTGCTGGAACAGCGCCTGCACGTCGGTTTTCAAGATGTCCCCATGGACGACAGTCGCATGCGGGTAGGGCTCCAGCGTCTCGGCCAGAATGGGCAGCAGACGCTGGTCGATCTCAACGGCCACCACGCGGCCTGCGAGCTTGGCCAGCTGCTGTGTGAGCGCCCCAATGCCTGGGCCAATCTCAAGCGCAGCCTTGTTAGGTCCAAGCTCCGCTGCCATAACGATCTTGCTTAGGATGTTTTGATCGATCAAGAAGTTCTGTCCTAGGCTCTTTTTGAGCACAAGACCATTCTTTTTAATAATTTGTTTCGTTTTACTGGGTGTTGCCACGTCTTCAGCTGTTACAATTACCTCATTGCCGGGTATATTCATCATATAGGCCTCATTATCTATAGGTTCTGGACTCCTGAATTTCTATCATTCATATCTACTTCTTCTAAGAAGAACTTACTTCGGAGCTTACTCCGAAACTCTCACAGGCCTCTACTGGCCCGTACGAGCGTTGCAAGCGCCTTCTCGACTAGAATCTAGTTCGTCGCTTCCAAATGCTCTAAAGCCGCTTCAAATTCCTCTCGCGAGATCTGGAACATCGCACAGCGCTTATAGAATTGTTTGCCATTGCAATAACCAATTCCTAGTGCACTTCCCACAATAAGCCGGCGAGACGCCGCCTCAGCATGTACAATCAACCCTGCCGCCATAAGATCTTCCATCGTCAGCTGCGAGACCGCGCCTTCATATTCCGTCCGAAGGCTCTGAAGAGCCTGACGAATCGTCTCCGGCGAGGCATTCTCAACGCCGATGTCGCCCTTGTACGCAGCTTGCTCCTGTGTGATGAAAGCATGCTTGCAGCCAGGCACCTTGGCTGCTACAATCTTCCGAATCCGTTCACCTGCATGATCCGGATCCGTAAATATAATAACGCCTCTGCGCTGCTGCGCAAGTGCGATTCGCTTCAATACGGCTTGTCCGATGGCGGAGCCGCCGGTTTCAATCGTATCCGCCTCGACCGCTCGGCGTATTGCAGTTGTATCATCTTTTCCTTCGACGACGATGACTTCTTTAATCATACTCGGTTTCCTTTCGAGTAACGTAGAAAAAGAAGAGGGGTCCCCTCTTCTTTCGCCCAGGCTGAAGCCTGGCAACGTATATATGTCATTCTTCCCGCTGAAACAGTCGTTTACACGTTAGTTTTCTGACGGTTTTTTGGGCCCGACCACATAGACCGTGTACCCTTGTTTGGTTCCGAATTTATTGGCATACCCGTTATCCTCAAAGTAAACATCAATGGTTTGGCCTTTCACACCGCTGCCAGTATCTTCTGCACGGCGGAAACCAATCCCCTCGATATAAACCCACCATCCGAGTGGGATCACCTTCGGATCTACAGCAATTGTTCTTCCTTCTGTTACCGTAGTACCTGTATAGGTTTTCCCATAGCCAGGAGTCCCTTCGGATTTACCTGTTGATTCGGCTCCCGCTGAATAAGCCGTGAGCTTCACATTTTTCAGGATTTGTTTGTATCCGAAAGTCACACCGTTCTTCGAAATTTCATCCACGCTTGGCGAAGAAGCCGAGAGCGCGACAACCGGATTTTTGGTGCCTACAGACACCACTTTACTAATACTTTCTGTTTGTACTGCTTCACCCACAACTGCTTCCGCGACTAATACACCGTCTTCGAAAGTCTTTTCTTTCTTCTTCAAGCGCACGCCTTCTTTACCTTCTTGGACGATTTGCTCTTTGCCTTTGAGCAGCGATGCATCGTTCTTCTTTTGTGTATCGAACGCGATCGGCTCAGTGACTTCCTCCGTCTCTTTTTTCACACGGACGACTTTGATTTCATCGCCGGAAGCCAGAGCAGCTGTCGGTTCGGGAGTAATTCGATCGTGCTCCCCAAGTGCAATATGTAAACGTTGCAATGCACTTTCTACCGTTCTTGCAGTTGTGTAAACAGTGGTGGTCTTTCCATCAGCAGTCAATTGAATTGGTGAAGCATGCTCGATAACAAATTTGTCTCCGCCTTTGATTTTGGTCGTAGGCACAGCAGATATTTCATCGTGTTCACCAATCGTTATGGCTTGTTCATCCAGTAGGCGTTGCAGGACCCATTGTTTCGTATGTACAACGGTTTCTTGTCCATTCACAACCACGGATACGCTCTTGGTAGCCGTACCGTACAACAACACCAAAAACATGAAAGTCATTGCGATTGAGATTAGAGCTAAGCTTAAAATCAAACGCAAGTTTTCATGCTTCCATCGCAATGCGAAGGACATGCTGGATGATCGTTTTACATGGGTCTCGCTAATTGAGATACTGCCCACTTCTTCGGTCCTCCTTCAAAGCCTCGCCGCCAGGTTACAGCATGATTAAATTTGACGCGACTAAGGTTTTTTAGTTTAACTTAACGTGTTCGCCTTCGGCAGTAAGGTAATTACCGCTGCCTTCTGGTCGTCCCACACCAGTTTAACCACTCAACATCCTATGAATTCCGGGTACACTTTAGTCGTCCGAAATGTGCAAAGCACCAAAAGGAGACAAAAAGCCAGCAAGAAGAGGACTCTTCTCGCTGGCTTAGTTTGCATAGTGAAATACACAAATAGCACGAACGACAATCGTTACCTCTCTTACGCTTACGAGGTTAGCTGACGGATTCGGACGTGAGAGTCGCCCTACTCAAAGCATACGAAGTACACTCCAAGATTCACCCCTGTTACTCACTCTGTTCACTCCAACAGTTATCGACTGTTCAAGCTTACAGTGGTTCCCCCGTTCCCATAAATGGAACTCAGCGAATGGAAAAATGGCAAATTGGTTATTAAGTTATTATGAAAAGTATATTACGCTGTTAATCTTAACCTGTAAAGGCAATGACACCTACTAAAAAGGGCTAAATCGTTTAAAATTAGCTTAATTAACCAATAAAACTGCCTTTTATCTACATTTAACTCTTTATAACGCACGAATACTAACTTTCTTCGTATTTCCGCACTCAAACTAGGCTTAGAAACCAAATTTGTTTATAATGATCGTGTAGAAAACCAATTGAAAAATACCAATAATTTGCTATTCAGGGAGGCACTATGATGGGGCCGATTTTACAAGTTGACGCTTTATACGGAGGATATTTACCGAACAAACCTGTCCTTCATGACTTAACCTTTTCGATCCTTCAAGGTGAAATGATGGGGTTGATTGGACTCAACGGAGCAGGGAAAAGTACAACAATCAAAAACATTCTTGGCCTGCTTCAGCCCCAAAAAGGTACGATTCGCATTAACGGCTTGACTCTTGCCGAACAACCCATTCCCTACCGCTCGACCTACGCTTATGTACCCGAGAGCCCAGAGCTTTATGAAGAGCTTACGATTCGTGAGCATCTGGAGTTGACCGCCATGGCTTACGGCTTGTCCCGAGAGGATTATCTATCCCGCTCAAACACGCTGCTGGAGCAGTTTCAAATGCAGGACAAGCTGAACAGCTTTGCCAGCCACTTGTCGAAGGGGATGAAGCAGAAGGTCATGATTATGAACGCCTTCCTGATCGAGCCCTCGTTATACATCATCGACGAACCGTTCCTCGGCCTCGACCCGCTGGCGATTCGCTCCTTGTTGGAATTAATGGTCAAAATGAAGAACAAAGGCGCCTCTTTCCTTATATCCTCGCATATTTTGTCTACAATTGAGAAATATTGCGACAACTACGTGGTTCTGCACCGCGGCCATATGGTCGCACAAGGTGATTTAGTCGAATTGCGCGGTCAAACCGAGCTGCCTGAGGCGTCACTGGACGACATCTTCTACAAGCTGGTCAAAGGGGAATCCTAATGAGTACGATGACGATCGACACCCGTACCCTCTGGCAGCAAAGATTTCAACATTATATGAAGGAATCCATGGGCTATTGGCAATATGCAGCGCGCAGCAACTTTCTTGGACTCGTGTTGTTTCTTGTCATTCTTTCTTCCTATTATTACGCAAAAATATTACAGCGTCTTCCGACAGATTATCCCTATTTATGGTTCGTCTTGCTCCTGCTTGTTCCGTCTATTGCTTCAAGCCCCATTCGCACATTGGTCCGGAGTGCGGACCGCATGTTTCTACTGCGGATTGAGCATCAAATGGGCACCTATTTTCGCGGTGGATATATGTATAGCTTGGCTCTGCAGGCCTTTCGAACCTTTCTCGCCTGGGTTGTGCTGTGGCCCCTTTATCATCACTGCTTAGGAACGAATTCACAGCATTTTTTATGGATGCTGTTTCTGCTCCTTATAATGAAGATAGCGAATTTATCAGCCAGTTGGCAAGAGAGCCGCTTTGCTCACGAACGTGCCCGATTGCTGTCCACCAGCTATCGCTGGATCGCGACAATTGCTCTAATTGTCATACAATTTCACTACAATGTTCTATGGGCAAGCGCTGCAGCGATTCTGCTTATTCTTATCTGGTTAGCTGCGACGCATTTCGTCTCCAAATATGTGATCGCATGGGATTACTTGATCGCCAAGGAGAAACAGCAGCAGGCTAGATTATACGCCTTTTTCAATTGGTTCGTGGATGTGCCCGGTCTCCCAACGCGAATAACCCGCCGAAGATGGATCAGCGGGTTGACACGATTTATTCCTTTTAGACAAGATGCCACCTATTTGTACATATATATGAAAACACTTCTGCGCACAGAGCTGTTCTCGATTGTTTTGCGCCTTACCTTGATCGGCACGGTAGCGATTGCTGTGTCAAGCAGTGAAACGGCAAGATGCTTCATCATGCTTGTCTGCCTGCTAATCTCACTCATTCAATTGACTTCACTTGAGCGAGCTCACCGCTACACTTTCTGGCTGGATATGTATCCGCTGGATCGCGATACGAAAGCCGGTTCACTCGCCTTTATTATCTGGTTGGTCCTTCTGATAGAGCTATGTATTCTGAGCATTCCTCTATTAATTCGATCAAGCCTTATCTACAGCTTAGTTCCACTCTCTGCACTCCTGCTTCTCACGTTCATCTGCGGAATTGTGCTTCGCCGCAGATTTCAGAAGAACGCTTTACTTGAGGCCTAACAAGCGAATGGTGTTGTTTGTCGTAATTTCGGCGATCTCCTCGAGTGTCATCCCGCGAATTTCCGCGGCTGTTTCAGCCACTAAGCGAACATAGGCAGATTCATTGCGTTTGCCGCGGAAAGGGTGCGGGGTTAGATAGGGAGCATCGGTCTCAATCAACAAACGGTCCAAAGGAACTTGCGCCAGCACTTCCTTGGGCTGTTTGGCGTTTTTGAACGTCACAGGACCTCCGAAAGAGATGTGGAAGTTCATATCCAGACATTGTTTGGCCGTCTCCCAGCTCCCCGAGAAACAGTGCATAATTCCCCCGACTTCCTCCGCCTTCTCTTCTTTTAAAATATGCAAAATATCTTGATGCGCATCACGGTTATGAATAACGATCGGCAAGCTTAATTTACGAGCTAAACGAATTTGCTCCCGAAACACCCGCTGCTGAACATCCTTGGGCGATTTATCCCAGTAATAATCCAGACCAATTTCCCCGATAGCCACAACTTTCTCGTGCTTGCACAGTTCTTCAATCCATTCCAAATCACCGGGCATCATATCAATGGCGTCTACAGGATGCCAACCTACTGTTGTATAGATGAAATCATATCTCTCCGCAAGAGCAATGGAGCTTGGAATCGTCTCCCGGTTGAAGCCCACGTTCACCATGCGAGTGACACCGGCATCCAGCGCCCGCTGAATGACTTCATCTTGATCTTCGTTAAATTGCTCTGCATTCAAATGTGTATGTGAATCTGTCAGCATGGCTGTTCTCCCTTATCCTTATGTTGAAAGTACTCATTATTCTTGCTCGCCCAGCAGCTCCCACAAATCCGGATAGTTCGTTGCATTCAAACGCTCCAGCAGCTCTTCCGGATAATACACATGATGTTTCCCCATTTGGAAACCGCTTATAGACTGTACAATTTCAGAGCGATGTGTAATTTCCGTTAAATTCTCCTTATGATCGAGCAGAAGAATAGGCAAGTTGTCATCTGTTTCACCTGGTCTGTACACATCATAAGATTGATTGGAAGGGAAATCAATTTCCATGTAATAAATCGGATCGAAGCCAACCTCCGCCATCACCTTTTCCATCCGTTTAATCAGATGCTGATTCGATTCTTCGAAAGTACTGTATTTATACAATTTACGGTCCAAAAACCGTTTGCACATATCAGCAAGGATGGGGTCCTTCTCCTGGCACCAGAATGTCAACATCGTCTGCATGACAGATTCATCCAACAGCAGATAATCCTCCAACGTAATTTTATTCTGGATCAGATGCAAAATGGGCTCCACCATAAATCCAAACACATAGTTGTCTTCATATAAATGTTTAGCACGCGCAAAAACTTTGTGCAGCAATATTTCCGCACTCCGGGTCACCGGATGGAAATAGACCTGCCAATACATTTGATAACGGGACATCAAATAATCTTCTACCGCATGCATGCCGCTTTCCTTGACCACAATATGCCCTTTATACGGCCGAATCACCCGAAGTATCCGTTCCAGATCGAAGGTGCCATAATTAACACCCGTGAAATAAGCATCGCGCAGCAAATAATCCATGCGATCTGCATCCAACTGGCTGGAGACAAGACTCACGACAATCTCTTCACTGTAGGATTTGCAGATAACTCCAGCTACCTTCTTCGGAAAGTCAGGCGATACCCGGCTAAGCACTTCATTGACTTCTGTATCTCCCAGCACAATTCGGCAGGACCAATCTTCATGTTTCGTCCCGAAAGCTTTTTCAATCGAGTGCGAAAAGGGACCATGCCCTAGATCATGCAGCAAGGCCGCACACAAGCAGAGAAGACGCTCCTCTTTTGGCCAGTCATCATATTGATTGCGTTCGAATTGCGAAATAATTTTGCGAGTGACCTCGTACACGCCCAATGAATGGGAGAATCGACTGTGTTCAGCGCCATGAAAAGTTAAGTACGATGTGCCCAACTGCCGAACGCGACGCAGCCTCTGAAACTCCCGTGTGTTAATTAAATCCCAGATGGTCGCGTCCTGCACGTAAATATATTTATGAACCGGATCTTTGAAAACCTTCTCTTCCTTCATCCTTTCACAACCTCTCTTTATATAAGTTTAATCTTTTCGACAATTCTAAATCAATACTTCGACACGCTTTGTAGTATTTTGTCGAATTTCCAATTCCATTTTTGATGTGCTTTATTCTCAGGCAATTCCTCTAGAAATTTCACTAACCAGAACCCTCTTACGTAGTATAAGGCTTACAAATCCTTGTTGCACTTGGTTTTTGGCTTAAATTGGTTGGTGACAAGAATTTGAAAATTTATGAATTAAAGACTAAACTACGCGAAAATATGGTTGACTATTTTGGGAATGGTTGGTATCATTAGGCAAGAAGATATGTCGAAACATGACGATATTGATAAAGTTTTAATAAAATCGAAAGGGGTTTTTTATATATGTTGAAATCTACAGGCATTGTAAGAAAAGTTGACGAATTGGGGCGCGTTGTTATCCCGATCGAATTGCGCCGCACTTTGGGTATTGGCGAGAAAGACGCTTTGGAAATTTATGTGGATGGCGAGCGCATCATGCTTAAGAAATATGAGCCTGCTTGTATCTTCTGCGGCAACGCCGAAAACGTTTCCTACTTCAAAGGAAAAATTGTTTGTCATATTTGTTTAGCAGAAATGCCAACACCTGTGACAAAATAAGAAATTTAGTGTATAATAGAAGTAGCACTTATCCTATTGGTAATTCTAACCTTTTTCATATCTCCTCTAATCTCTAATTTGTTGGCTTCGGCCACGGATTAGAGATCTTTTTTTGTCTGGACTCTGCGGCAAAAGCATGTGCCCGAGCGCCTTAGCGCTCGAGAAGTGCATTATAGATATCGCGTTTGGACAACCCGCGATCATTCGCGACTTGCTTCATCGCTTCCTTGCGGTCGCTGCCCTGCTGCTCGTAATGTTCCACATGGTCGCCGAGCGTCATCGCCTCCCACCAGCCGTCTGCCGCTTCCCGCGCTGCGGCGGCTGAGGTGCCTTCGGCGATAATGCAGTACTCGCCCTGCGGTGGATACTGCGCTAAGTGCTCGAGGCACTCTGCGATCGTGCCGCGCAGAAACTCCTCGTACCGCTTCGTCAGCTCGCGGGCGAGACACACTCGGCGCTCCGCCCCCCACACTTCCGCCATGCGGGCAAGTGTCTTATCGACGCGGTGCGGGGATTCATAGAACAGCAGCGTGTCCTGCACGTGCTGCAACCCTTCAAGCACCTTCGTCTGATCCTTTTTCTCCCGGGGGAGAAACCCGACGAAGGCAAACCGCTCGGTCGGCAGGCCAGATGCAATCAGCGCCGACAGAGCGGCATTCGCGCCGGGGATGGGCACCACCGGCACGTCCTGCGCTACGGCCATCCTCACCAGGTCGTAACCTGGATCGGAGATGGCCGGAAGTCCCGCATCGCTGACCAGCGCGATGCTCTGCCCTTCAAGCAGCAAGCGGACAAGTTCGGGTCCGCTTGCCTGCTTGTTGTGTTCGTGATAGCTGACGAGTCGCGTAGCGACCTCGAAGTGCGTCAGCAGCTTGCGCGTTTGCCGCGTATCTTCCGCGGCGATCATGTTCACTTCCTTTAAGATGCGAATCGCACGGAAGGTCATATCTTCCAGGTTGCCGATGGGTGTGGCAACCAAGTATAGCGTACCAGCGCCGCTTCTATCGTCGCGATAACTTTTTTGCACATTCAAGCTCACAGAATTCCCTCTTTACTATTCGACTTAGTTGTATATGGATTCTCGCTCTTTTACTCCGCTTCTTCTGCTGAGAATTCCAGAGAGGCTCGGCCCCCATAATAAATCTCCTTCAATTCCTTGCAATATTCCTGATTCTCGTCGTACACAATGAGCGGGGGCAGTGTCCGAATCTCCGGTTTCCCGTCCTTCATGCCTTCGATTAGCACCATCATGGCTTCTTCGCCCGCACGAGCATGTACATAGCGAATGCGTTTGGGCTCAAGCCGGTACTTCCTCATTAGACAGCAAATATCGATTAACCGCGTTGCGCGATGGACCATCGCCACTTTACCACCGGCTTTGACTAGCTTCGCGCTAGCCGCAATAACATCTTCCAAGGTGCAATGTATCTCATGACGCGCAGCAGCATAATGCTCATTCACATTTTGCTCGCCGTTTGGCACCGGCAAATAGGGGGGATTCACGGTCAAAGCATCAAATTGTCCATGACCTAACGTTTGATGAATGGTTTTCAGATCCCCTTGGATCATATGTAACCGATCTTCCAAGCCGTTAATCATCGCGTTGCGCACCGCCATATCGGCAAGCCGCTCTTGAATTTCTACGCCCCAAATTTCGGCGCGAGTTCTCGTTGCAAGCAGCAGGGGAACGACGCCATTGCCTGTGCATAGATCAATCATACGCCCCTTAGGCGGCACACTGCAAAATCTGCCCAGCAGGACGGCGTCCAGCGAAAAGCTGAACACCTCGTCACTTTGAATGATTTTCAAATCATACGTCAATAAATCATCAATACGTTCTGTCGGTCGTAAAGGCACCATGTGTTTCTTCGTCCATTCCTTTCTTGATCTTGCTCCTTATGGAAAAAAACCGTAAGGCATAAACCCCTACGGTCACAAGCACTTATTTATTTAAAAAGGATAAGCAAAACAAACAATCTCCTTCAGTCCGAAGGTGTCCGTAATACACATTGCAGATATGAAACCCTTCATTATAGAGGCGAGTCAAATTATCATACCCGGCTCCTGGTAAGGGAAGCGTTTCTTCTGCCTCTCCTACAGGCTGCTCGACAATCGTTTCCTCTTGTCGGATCAGCTTGCGAAGCTGCTGGTTCTCTATGCTTAGTCTCTTATTTTCTTCGATGAGGATAATGATTCGTTTCTTTAAGGCACCCAACTCGGCATAAGTGGCACCCATGCGTTCTTCTATTTCATCTATTTGTCCAAAAATATCTTGTTTATCCACGCTTTCACCTCTAGTGCCATGCATGCTTACTGGCCAGCGCCTCCTTGGATCTTATGCCGCTACTCTTGTTCAACCACATCATCGAAAGGTAAATCAAGTGCTTTACCAAGGTCGAACAATTGAACCTTCGCGGTACGCTCACTAATATTTAACCCTAATACCTTACCGTTACCAAAAGAGGTGATTACATGCCTTCCAACGGTTGGCAGCGAATCTTTGGCACTTTCATAATTATCATGCTCGTATTTCAAGCAGCACATTAATCGACCGCATAAGCCGGAAATTTTCGTTGGATTCAACGATAAATTCTGATCTTTGGCCATCTTAATAGATACCGGCTCAAAATCCCCCAAAAATGACGAGCAGCACAGAATCCGCCCACACGGACCTATACCTCCAAGCATTTTCGCTTCATCCCTTACGCCAATTTGGCGAAGCTCGATGCGAGTGCGGAAAATGCTTGCTAAATCTTTAACCAGCTCACGGAAATCAACGCGTCCCTCTGCCGTAAAATAAAAAATAATTTTATTGCGGTCAAAGGTATACTCTACGTCCACGAGCTTCATCTTAAGACTATGGTCTTTAATTTTCTCGTGACATGTTTGGAACGCATCCTTGGCTGCTTTTTTGTTCTCTTCAACCAGATCCGCGTCTGTATGATCCGCGATACGTATGACTTTCTTGAGAGGAAGAACAACGTCATTCTCTTTGACCGTTTTCTTGCCTACTACGACTTTGCCGTATTCTACGCCGCGAGCGGTTTCAACAATAACGGCACTTTCCTTCTCAATGGGCAAATCAATCGGATCAAAATAATATATTTTACCCGCTTTCTTAAAGCGGACGCCTACTACCGAATACATCTTACACCCCCTGCATCTCCACGAGCATTTTCTCGATCACCAACTGAGAATTGGCGTTGAAGCGCAGTCGCTTTTGCAGTTCTACGGCTTGCTCCATCATACCCACCCAAGCTGAGACATCCCGGCTGAACGCGAGGGAGCTCATCCAGTCCAGCTGATCATTATATACAAGCTTATCTCTGCGCTCCAGGCGCAACTGCACCATATCTTTAAACCAGAGAATCAACAAGTCGAACAGACTCGACATGTGATCCGCAAGTTCTGTTTTCACAATTCGTTGCTGCACTGTAATGATAGAAGTAGGGAAACGTGTGAGCGTCTCCTTAGCTAATTGTAACACTACGGTTCTCATTTCTGCAAACCAATTCGCACCAATCAGCTCTCTAGCTGCCTGCAAACCTGCCGTTAGATGAGAAGCAGGCTGCACGAGTGCAGCTGGATGGCCTTCTTCAAGAAGCGTCAGCACCATCTGCTCCCGAGGCATTGGTGTAAAATGAATCCACTGCGCCCGTGACTGAATCGTAGGGAGCAGGGCATTGCCATTCTCTGTAATCAGAATTGCAACTACATGCGAGGTCGGTTCCTCTAGAAATTTAAGCAAGCTGTTCGCAGCCTGCACCGTCATTTTCTCTGCATGGTGCAGAATATAAATTTTGGTTCCGGAAGCTGTAGCCCTGTAAGCAAATTCCTTCTGAAGCTCACGAATTTGCTCGATTTTGATCGAAGCGCCATCTGGCGCAACAACGTGCAGGTCCGGGTGATTGCTGTGTTCGACTTTCCGACACTCCAAGCATTCACCGCAGGCTTCATCCGTTCCACGCTGACAGTAAATCGCTTTCGCTAATGCGGTAGCCATCTCCGATCGGCCTGTGCCGACAGGTCCGCTAAAAATGTAGGCGTGAGACAGCTTGTCTTGCCGCAGCCCGTTCTGCAGCAGCTGCTTGGCAGCCGTTTGCCCCGGTATGGCTTGGAAGGACATTCGGTTCTCCCCCTCCTAAAATAACAAGTTAATCAGCATGCCTCGGATTTCTCCGATTTTCTGCAAAATGTCAATTCGTCCCTGCTCGCTCTCCAGCAGCTCATCTGCCAGAGAGAGCAGTTCTTGATCAATCTCTTCCAACAACTTATATCGTTTCGAACGGCCGCGACGATCCCAGCCCTTCGTATCTCTTAAGTTCACACCACGCCTGGCGGTTTCCTCCAGAAATTGTCTAATCAACAATTTATATTGAAGAAGATCTCTCACTGTCATCCCACGCGACAGACGGTCACCTTGCAGCGTGATTTGCTGCACCATTTTGGACAACTGCTCCTGCGTAAATTTCTCATCCTGCTGCTGCATAATGTCAGAGAAATTCCGGGGGGCCATCTGTGGCGGTGGGACGTTCTCATTGACTTTGACGTTTTTACCGATGGGCTGCCACCCCGGATTAATTTTCAAGACGCATCCATCCTTGTATAGGTCTGATTAGACTTAATAGTGCTCGAAACGCTCAACCGGCAATACGAAAACCGCGGCCCCACCCACTTGAACTTCCACGGGGAATGGAATATACGAATCCGTCGTTCCTCCCATGGGCGAAACCGGTGTAACCAGTTGTTCACGGATTTTGCAATTGGCACGAATAACCTGCATAACCTCTTGAACCCTCTCATCTTCCGTACCAATCATAAAAGTGGTATTCCCAGCACGCAAAAACCCACCCGTACTCGCCAGCTTCGTGGCGCGAAACCCTTCTTTGATTAACGCATTAGAAAGACGGTTGCTGTCTTTATCTTGTACAACGGCTACGACTAGTTTCATAAGTGTTGCCTCCCTTTTATTATAAACTAAGAATCGATTTTCTGCTTAGACGGAAATATGTTCCTCTAGCAAACGGTTACAATCCTCCCAAATCTCTGTAGCAATCTCCACTTCGCTGCGATTCGCATTCACAACTCTTACACGCTCAGGATGATCGGCTGCAATCTGATGAAATCCAGCCCGTACCCGGCTATGGTAGTCGACATGCTTTTGTTCAATGCGATCTAATTGTTGAGCGTTAGTTCCCGAACCTGAGGCGCGCCCATGCAATCTGGCCATGCTTACTTCAACCGGAACATCCAGAATGTAAGTGCGAGTAGCTTCAAGACCTGAGCTGGCATAGCGAGAAATCTCCTTAACAATATCTACCTCTATGCCAAGACCATACGCCTGATAAGCTACGCTGGCATCAATGAAACGATCGCACAATACAATGCGTCCAGCTTTCAGTGCCGGAAGAATCAATTGATGTACATGCTGCGCTCGAGAAGCCGCGTAGAGCAGGACTTCTGCTTGATCTACCATCTCCTTATGTGCAGGATCGAGGATAATGCTTCGAATCTGATCGCTAATTGCCGTTCCGCCCGGCTCTCTGGTTACAAGGACATCATGTCCGAGTTTCTTAAGATCCTCCGCCAGCATTCGCAGCTGTGTTGTCTTCCCAGCACCGTCAGGACCTTCAAAGGTAATAAATATTCCGTTCACGCTTTCCTCCTACATACTGCTTTACCAGATCTTATTGTGGTTTATGTGTATATCTTTAGCTTGTGTGTCTGACCAAATTGAGTGCCTTGGAACTTAATCCCACTTGCGGCTAATTGCCATAAAGCCTCTGCTGTTGAAGCTGAGATCACTTCGCCAGGATACAGATAAGGAATTCCCGGTGGATACGGAATGACCATATCCGCTGAGCGGTAACCTATTGCCTCCTGAACACTAACCGTACTGCATGCAGCATCTGCTTTCCTTGCTTGAGAGATGTCTCTCATATCAAAAGCAATGGGTGAAGAGATTTGTGCGTAGTAGGGTAATTTAAGTATATTCGAGATAGGCCTCTGAAGTTCCTTCTTTTCCAAGGGCTCCTCCAAACAAATGTTATGTAAAACGTCGATAACCCTCAACATATCTGCCCTGCTTGTAGCAGGCGTGAAAACCAAAAGCACTTGCCGGCCATCTGTCATTTCCACAAAAATACCCTGATCTTCTAGTCTATCCTTCAATTCCATCCCGGTTAATGTATAAGTTTGATCAGAGATTGCTATTTTAAATGGATCCGTCGTATTATCTTGCCCTTTATTTGTATCATTTTGACATCCTCGCGGTTGATAATCGAACCTCTGAAGCTTGTCTAGCTGCCGTCTAAACTCGTTCACTACGGCTATTCCTTGTTCCAGCCATGCCTTCCCTTCTGTATGCATCCTCTTTCTTGCTAAATCCAAAGACGCCATAATCGGATACGAAGGACTGGAACTTTGCAACATCGCGAGCAATTGTCTAACCGCTTCGCGATCAATGAGTGGGCCTTGCACATGCAGCATGGCACCCATCGTCATCGCGGTCAGCATTTTATGTGTGGATTGAACCACTGCATCCGCTCCTTGGGACAAGGCTGAGGCAGGCACCTCGGGATGAAAGCCATAATGGGCTCCATGCGCCTCATCCACCAGAAGCAATTTCCCTTGTGCATGCAGGAGATCCGCATACGGCTTCAAGTCAACGCCCATCCCGTAATAATTCGGGTTCGTTACAAAAAGGGCTCTTGCCTCCGGGTATTGCTCAAGTGCTTGTCGTACACTCTCTAACGGAACACTAGTCGCCACGCCGGTTTCTGGATGCATCTCAGGAGCTATAAAAACGGCTCTAACTCCCGCTAGCATCAAACCATGAATAACCGATTTATGTACATTTCTTTGCACAAGCATGACATCATTACGATCACAAACTGCCGCAATCATCGCCATATTCCCCACTGTACTCCCGCCAATGAGAAAGTGAGTTTCCTCGGCTCCGAAGCATTCTGCCGCTAATTCCTCCGCTTCCTTAATTACTCCCTCTGCATGATGCAAATCATCTAGTCCTGTAATCTCCGTATAATCAATAGACATCACCGTCTTGAGAAATCTTTCGCCTTCCTCCATTAAGCCTTGTCCAGATTTGTGTCCTGGCACATGAAGACTTACAGGGTTCATCTTGTGGTGCGCGACCATGGCCTCATATAGCGGCGCACGGTGCGAGTTTAAACGTTGACTGCACATTCCTGCTATGACTCCTTGCGCTCTTTGAGCTTTCTATTTTATACCCTTATAGTAGTGGATTGACGCTGAAAAAACAAAAAAGCTTCTATATAAGAAGCTTTCCTATTAATTCATATATTGCTTTGAATTACCCGTATACAACACTTTTCTCATCTGTCTCACAAAAAAGGGATATTTCTGATCATTTACATTCGTTTGAACAATCTCCTTATTGCAGTCATCACAGATAAATGCTGTTATAATATGAATTCCGCCTAACTTTTGCTGCTCGCAGATCATACATACCCCAAAACGGTTCTCCTCCATATGATCACCCCATCTTCATTTACCTCTAGTATAGCCATTTCTCGATTCTCCTAAACTAGTTAATCGCTCATCTTTTGGAAGCATTCTGCCGATATACACTTATATCAGGTTAACCGCCTTGCGGAGGTCATCATCATGTCAACCATACAAGATCCCAATTTATCCAATCAATCTACAATTTACAGCTATACGTTAGTCAAACGCCTCTACCATTCCCTCTACAAAACCATTCTTTATTTCTTACTCCTAGCCTTGGCGCTACTGTATAAGTTCGATACGTCTAACTGGCTGCCGCTGTTAGTGAGCTATCCGCTTCTTCTAATGTTCCACACGCTGCTCGTGCGCGCTTACTTCCAATTTACGATCGGTATGGCTATGAGAGGCTGGTCCTATCGCTGGGGGATTTTCTGGTGCGGCTTTCTGCCTGATGGCAATGCCTCCATCCGACTTGTCTCCAGAATCCAACTGCACTTATTCTGGATCGGTCTTTCCATCATTTTGCTCCTGTATCCATGGATTCCGGATCATTGGCTTATTTATCTAACTATTTTTCATATTTGGATGGTTATGCCGCGGCTTTGGATGTTGTTCCGGTTTCGCCCTTATCGCAAAGCGGGTCTAATTAAGATCACCGACAAGGATACCTCTTGCTACATTCAATAACATTCGTAAGAAAACCCTCAAATCACTGTAAAGTGAGTTTTGAGGGTTTTTAGATTGTATTGTTTGGGATAGAAAGTTTAGAGTTACGTTCGAATGGGAACTAGGATACCCTATATGCGGAAAAAAGGGGAGATATCTATCGAAACGGAACTACGATCCGCTATATGTCCAAAAAGAACGATTGATTGCGCATTTTGGAGGAATTAGCGTATTGTAGTTCCGGTTGCCCGCGAATTCGCTCCAATTTTATGAAATAGCGTATCCTAGTTCCCTTTCGGCTCAATGTCTGAAATGTGTAGCTTAGACAAAACCTTAAGGACTGTACTACGGCAATACCATGGTTGACTTGAAACGCAACTTCCATCGTTACAGAAAAAAACCTTCATAAGATTTCTCTTATAAAGGCTTCCTATAATTGCTTGGCAACGTTCTACTCTCCCAGAACCCTGCGGTTCAAGTACCATCGACGCTGGAGGGCTTAACGGTCGTGTTCGAGATGGGAACGCGTGGGTCCCCTCCGCCATCATCACCAAACGGGATGCTTCTGCCAGGAAACATCAAAAATCATTGTTCAGGCTGACTTGCACCCTGAAAACTAGATACGAAATGTACGTAAAGATAAGATCAATTCTGCTACGACTGGCGTAGTTTCATTTGCTGCTTAGTCAGCTATTGGTTAAGCCCTCGACCGATTAGTATTCGTCAGCTGCATACGTTGCCGCACTTCCACCTCGAACCTATCAACCTCGTCGTCTACAAGGGGTCTTACATACTGGGAAATCTCATCTTGAGGGG
>NZ_JABMKZ010000038.1 GCF_013204855.1 Paenibacillus alba
CATTCCAGATCAACGTTGTTGCACTGTAATCACTTAAGGAGTTATAGGCAATGGAACCGCCGTATTGATCATATAGGTTCAGGTCATATTTCACGTTCTCGCCTTTGCCGTTCAAAGCTGTGCCTACGGAGTAACGGGCTTGGCCTAGTTCAAGCTTCGTTAAGATTGGTTGTGTACCCAGCTTGAAGTTTTTCGTTACCGTAATGTGGCTGTCATTGTTCACGATCGTCACAGGGATAACAGAAACGCCTTGTGTTGTATCATTTGTTTTCGTATCTAGTGTGATCAACAGGGTACCATCAGCATCTTTAGCAATCTTCGTGAAAGTAGCCGCGGATGTGTACACATTGTAAGAACCTGCATTCGTTGAAGCTGCTTCACCGTATTGGTTCACGGCTTTTGCTTTCACGATGACTTTGTCGGTGTAGGCAATGGTGTCGCCGGCATTAACAAAATCAATTTTTTGCAGCACTTCATCTTGACCTGTAAACGTAGCTGTTGTTTTATCAACAGTCGCTTCATCAATACCGCTCATGCTGACTTTGTACTCACCATTGCTGATTTTTGCATCTGTCAATGTTAAGACAGCAGATTTTTTGTCAGCTGCGAATGCCACGGTTGTTGCAACATCAGCTGTACCTTTTTTCAAGGACAATTTAGCTTTTTCAGTGTCAACCGGTTTATTGAACGTTACTTCTACTTTTTGCACGCCAGTTGCTTTCGCGCCTGTCATGGATACTTTGCCAGCCGGTACATATTGTTGTTTCGCTTCATAAGCACCTGTTAATAGAAGATCACGTGTTGCATTGGCTTGACCACCAAACGTGCCGTCTGTGCCGTTCGCCAGAAGTTTCAATTCAAGAGCAAGTGCAACATAACCTTGTGCCCAACCAGAAACAGTTGTGTCTGTGCCTGTTTTCGCTTTTGCCGCGTCATCTTGGCCAAGAACACGTACCAAGAATGTAGCTAATTGTTCTTTGGTTACTTTACCAGCTGGATTGTATTGACCTTCAGCATAACCATCTGTAACACCTGCTGTTTTCAAAGCTTCGATGTACGGAAGTGCATAACCATTCGCTTCGTCGGTTACACTAACGTCTGAGAAGGACGATGTTTTCAAGTCTTTGTTCACATCAAGACCCATGATCAAAGCGGCTACTTTAGCGAATTGTGCGCGGTTCATTTCGTCTTTCAGACCAAATGTTGTGTCCGTTACGCCGTCAAAGATACCAGCGGAGATCATCGCATCGAATTTCGCTTGTGTTGCGGCATCAAGATCTTTCAAGTCCGTGAAATCAGCGGACGTTTTACCGAAAGCGACGGATGAGAACATGGAAAGTGCCATGGCGGACGTAAGAACGACGGATAATGTTTTTTTCATAAAGGTTTGTTTCCTCCTAATATTTTAAAGTTTTTGTTATAAAAACTTATAACCAACAGGGCGACGTTTGAATCTTGTGATAGATTCTCGTGTAGCTTCGCGTCTATCATCTCGGCTACAAACTTAGTATACGATACTCTATTCATTTTTTCATTGATAAGAAATTTCCAGTAAAGTCGCTATATATCTGGTTTTCTCTTGATCAATGTCCTACTAAATAAGATTACAAAGCATTTGTGAAGTAAATAAGTAGAGAACCTGAATGGTTACTAAAAATTAGCTTAAATTATCCTGAATTAATATAAAAAGAAACCCATGTCTTATAGAAGACACAGGTTTCTCTACAAACAAAGACCGCCCAGAAGGGCGGTCTCTTGAGTCTTGCTATCATTTTGGAATAATGCCTTGTTGTTTCAATACACGTACCGCTACTGCGGCAGCTTGCGCACGGGTGAATGTTTCACGAGCGTCGAAACGATAAGTTGCTTTCTTCTGACCTGTTAACAATGCATTTTCAATACCTTCAATGAACTTAGCTTTATAAACAGCTTCGATTGCTGGCACTGCATACAGTTCCATATGCTCAATGTCCGCATCAGTAAATATTTTTTTCAAGCTCGCTAAAGCTTTTGCTTCATCACTTGTCATTTTCATATCGCCGGCACGGGCGATCATAACTGCCGCATCTTGACGAGTAAGTGAGTTGTTAGGCAAGAATAGTCCATTAGCATTTCCACGTACAATTCCCGCTCTTGCAGCAGCTTCTATATGCTGATAATCAAACAACCGACCATTATTACTGCCTGGAAGGCTATAACCTTTTTGAACATCTAAGAAGGTCCCTGTTTGGTTCTGGAATACTGAATTCTCTTCAATATCTGAATTTCTTAAAGGGATATTGAAAATATCAACAAGCATGCTTACGAATTCACCACGTGTAATGGCATCGTTCGGCATGAACAAACCGTCCGTTTTACCGTCCATATATCCTTTGGAATAAAGAATATCGAGATCATTTCTGCCCCACGGATGATTAGTTACATCATTAAAACTATTATCCATATACATGACTTGGTAATATCCGAAAGAATCAACAGGAACAGTGATCGTATTCTTGCTTGGATCTACTTTACCGCCGATGTTTTTCCACTTAGGCAGGTAGATGCCGGATCCGTTTGGATCTTCGAAAGGTGTATATTGATAAACAGTCAGGTATCTCCATGCATCATTCACTATGTTGCTATCATACTTCAATGTCATTGATCCGATTTTGGAAGGAACAACAACATCTTTATAATCTCTTTGGTTAAATGGAGGGCGAGCTGTTCCACCATTGATTAGGTTTGGCAAATAGCCACTACCCATGTAAGCTTCTTGCAATGTTGAATCCGTTGAATTGGCATCAGGTTTGATGATTCCCGCATCGATCCAATAGCGTTTGCTTGCTGGACGGAATCTTCCTGTAAGCTCAGCAAGTGCAATCATCCCATTTTTATTCTCAACAGCATCGACACCTTCTGTGCGGTCAACTCGACCATCATCATTGCTTGCGATTCCGAATAGAATTTGGCGATCCGCACTTACATACTGCGTAGAGTTGTTACGGTCATAACGCATCAACTTCGTATCCTTAGGGAAAGATAGCTGAATATCATTATCGAAAATCTTCATTGAATTCGTCAATGGAGCCTTGATTTGCGCACCTACCATAGTAACATTGGTATTGAACAGCACGATGCTTCCGTTCATTTTGGATGTGCCGCGGTTTACTGTGAACTTAATTTCATTGGCACCAATTTTAAGATTTTTTGCTTCATAGAAGAAGTGTTTAGTTACTTTGTCATAGATGGCTGCTTCTTTGCCAAAAAGAACGGAATCGGCTTGCGCTGCTTCAAGCTCAATCATAAAGTAGTTCTGATTGATGTTGGCTTGATCGACACCTTTATTATTCTTAATAATTTGCTTAGAAGACGGATGGAAAAATGTATACGGTGCAGGTTCGCGAGTGATGGTCAACAACTTATTAGCCGTAGTACCCGAAGTTGTATTCGTAGCAATAAGTTCAAATACATATTGACCAAATTCAGTCATCGAAAAGTATGTTCCCGTGTCAAACACAGCTTGTCCAGCTGGAGTTAAAGCAATACGTCCATCACCTGGAATCGTCGTTGGTGCTTTGCGGAGATACAATACCGCACCAGCTACACTGCCAGGAGCAGCTACAACAGAGTTTATAACCTTACCAATGATTTTTACTTGAGTTGCTTTAGTAACATAAGTATCTGGTAACGCCTTATCTTTAATGAACTCAGGATTTAAAGGGTCGGCCTCAAAAGGCTGTAAGTTGTCAACTGAAGGAACATTATCCGAGAGCACGAAAATTTCCATTGTCGTTGTGGTAACAAGCCTGCCAGCTACCTTCAATTCAATCGTCAGCGTGTACTTACCGTCTTTGCCGAATATTGGAGTACCGTTACTTGGATCAGTGAAATTCTCAATAGCAAATTGTCCATTGTTGTTGTCGTTAGGTAATTTAGTAGCCGAAGGGGTTACCACAATACCATTCACTTTATAAACAATACTATTATAATCGGCGGCGCTAGATATGTTTACGATACGCCCAGATATACAAGGAGCAGTAGCTCCTGAAAAATCACAAGTAAGCTTGCTTGCGCTGTTAACAACCATTGCATTATAAATTTTGTTTAGAATAACATATGGTGCACTTGTAATGACAAGATTATATTGTTTTACTCCTGCAGAATAAGTGTTTCCACCTTTAAGAGGTGTAACTCTCATGACTACTGGACCATCAGTAATTCCCGACAAGCTTAATTGTGCGAGCGAGGTTGCTACTGGATAGATCCCGTTAGTCACGGAACCAGAATTATAGGGTGCTCCATTAATTTCGACCTTCACTTGATCTGCTTGAGCATTCGTGTAGATCTTCAAATCTGCAGGGAAGTTAGTTATTTGAGTGCTTCCACCCTCACTTAGCGTGGATTCATAAGAACCTCCGCCACCAGGGACGGTGCGCAATATGTTGACTTTGCTAACATAAGGTTGGTCTTTATCTACATAAGTATAAATGTAACGGGATGTGCTTGTTGCACCATTAACATCCGTAAATACAAAGTATAATTCTTGCGTAGATTTATTTACATTGACTGGTAGTTGTCCTTTAAAGTTAATAATACGATATGGTTCCGACATTGAATAAGGATGTGGGGTAGCTACTGCAAGGTCCTGAGCAAAAGTAGTGTTATCACTAAGTTTCGGCTTGTTTAATTGACTATTGCCTAATAGATAATAACGATAGTTGTTGCCCGCTGTTGAATATATATCTACATATACATAGTTGCTTACAGTTCCATGAATCTTAATGTCTGTTTGAAAATCGATATCTTTTACGCTTGGTGTTGTAGTTTCGAAAATTGGATTATCAACAAGCTTACTGTAGGATGCAGCACCTAACAATTTTGCTTGCGTGTTGTAGGCAAAAGCTTTGCCGTTGTCATAAGTAAAAGAACGCTCTGTCGTAAAGAAATTCGACTGGTTCCTTGCAGCAAAGGTAACCTTGTTGTCTCCCGGATTAAATTCAATATCCGTAGATCTTCCTGTGTTAGTTACAAAAGTAAACAAACCACTAGCAAATGCGGAACGCTGATAAACGGTTCCACCCAGCGTCGCTTCAATATCAGAGGCATTATTCGCGCTACCTGTGATATTAATGCCTGTGTAAGGACCATGAGTTGGATACATGCCGCCATCAACGAAAGAGTCGTCGTTGAATTTCAAGCCGGCAATGTTAGACACTGGAGTGTAATAAGCATAAGCTGGATTAGAAACGATCCCGCCCGTTTGCCCATATTTTACAGTGATGATATTCTTGCCTTCGGTCAGATTGACCCCTTGGAAATAGATTTCACTACTATTGTTCGGGTTCACAACAGGCTTATTCGTTGTGTTGGTTGTAATCTGTCCCGTATTCTCGTTAATAACCTGATAATAGACGCTATTAATTTGATCCGCTGTAATACCATTAATCGTTACATTTACTGTAATCGGACTTTGAGTAAAACGATCAACGAGTGCATCATTATAAGCGTTATTGGGTGGAGCTGCTGCAAAATCAACCGTATAAAGGTTAGTCACCGTTATGGTCCCAGCAGCACTTGCCGTCATGGTAGGAAGCACACTAATAAGCAGAGTCATAATCAACATGAGACTTGCCCATTTTTTATTCAATAATTTCAAAACTAGTTCCTCCTTATGTAATTTAAATGTTGTTATTCATAGTTAATGATAATAATCCTTACTTTACAGTACGACTTTCGACAATCCCTCCCATATTCTTCTATCATTCTACATGATTAGACGTGGCTGAACGCCAAAAGTTCTTGTATCCTACTTATCGGTCAAAACCAAGCAAAAGTTTAGAGAAAGAAATAAATTCATAAAATTCAAAAAAAATCCAACCCGAAGGTTGGATTCGATAGATACGATTTAAGAGTAAAGCTTACTTGCCCACGCGATCACTTTGCACTTGCTTCCCTACAAGCTTCTGCAGGAAGTTGAGCACCGGTTTGCGGCTCTTACTAATGATACCAATGGCTTCTGCTCCTACGAGCATAACGAGGAATAGAGCAACAATAATCATGATAAGTCCCCAAGTCGAATCTTGGGAGATAAAGACCGAACAGACCACGGCGCTGCCGCCAAAGATAGAAGCAATCCCATAGATGATCAACACGCTTGTACGATGACTGAATCCAAGCTGCAGCAAGCAGTGATGCAGATGGCTTTTGTCCGGCGCCGAGATCGGCAATTTGTTCACATAACGACGCATAATCGCGAAGAAGGTATCCGATATTGGCACGCCCAAAATCATAATAGGAATGAGCAGCGAAACGACAGCAGCTTGCTTGAACCCAAGGATGGACAGCGTTGCTAGAGCGAACCCTAGAAACAGCGCCCCAGAGTCACCCATAAAGATTTTGGCCGGATGAAAGTTATAGAACATAAACCCGATGATGCTTCCGAGCAGGATCACGCAAAGCAGAATAACGGTCACGTTGCCCATCATCAGAGCTAATACAAGAATTGTAGTCGTAGCAATACCGGAAACACCAGCAGACAAGCCATCTAGGCCGTCAATCAAGTTAATGGCATTGGATACGCCGACTATCCATAATATCGTAATCGGAATACTTAACCAGCCAATGGGCAGGTTCGTTGTTCCGAACGGAATGTTAACGAGATCGATCTTGAGTCCAAAGGAGACTACGATACAGGCAGCAATCAATTGCCCAAGCAGCTTCCATTTGGGAGATAGTTGAAACCGGTCATCCAAAGCCCCCGTCACGACAATCACAAAGCCCCCGATTAGCAAACCAAAGGCAGCATTCGAATTAACAGCATCAAGTGCTGGAGAGACGACGAAATAAGCTCCGACGAACGCAAGGAATATCGCTAATCCTCCGAGACGTGGCATAATTCGGGTATGTACCTTCCGATGGTTCGGGGCGTCAACCGCTCCTACCTTAAAGGCAAATTTTTTGACCAGGGGTGTCAGCAGCAGCGCCATTAAGCACGAAGCGATAAACCCAATCGCATATAATCCATACATCTTCTCTTCACAGCTCCTCTTGTCGTGGGTGGCAGGTAATCCGCCGAAATGAATTATACTCCCATTTGTCCACAAATACTACTGCTAAATTTGTCTGAAATGACCGTTTTCAGGCAATTTTCAAACATTTTTTCAGGATTTCGTGACTTTCTCTTTGTCACGCATCACTTTGATGGCAAATTTGGGGAGCAGCAGCATTCTTTTGTAGCGCCAAGGCTCCTGCATTAGCCGGTAGAACCACTCTAGGCGTAGTTTTTGAAAAAGTACCGGCGCTCGTTTTAGCTTGCCCGAAAGCACATCAAAACTTCCCCCGACACCCATCATAACGGGTACTCCAATTTGGTGCTTATATTTCCCAATCCATGGCTCTTGGTTAGCCGCTGATCTTCCTACAAAAAGCAGATCCGGCGCTGCATCGATGATCTCTTGAATAACTTCGGCATCCTGTGCATCGCTGAAATAACCGTCTCGCACACCAACAAGCTGGATTCCTGGATAGCTGGCACGAAGCTTATCTGCTGCCGCCTGGATAACTTCATTGGAAGCCCCAAGCAAGTAGACTTTCCAGCTTCGCGGCTCCCCGGCCTTCATCAGCCTATGAAGCAGATCATAGCCAGGAACTCGCTCCGCCACAGGCTGCCCCACGTATCCAGAGGCCCACACGACGCCCGTTCCGTCCGGAACAATCAGTTCCGCACGCTGCATCATGCTTAGGTACGCAGGATCATCCTGTGCAGCCATGACCATAATCGGATTAGCTGTAATCACTTGATGAGGCTGCCTTTGCTCTATAGCCTTCGTAAGGTAGGCCACGGTTTGGTCCATACTCATTTTGGAGACAGGCACACCGTAGATACGAACTTTGGGGATCGCACTCGCGGCGGCTGACTCCGGAGGGATCGTTGTTGATGTTGAACTCATGGCATATCTCTTCCTTTATGTGACGTTGAGTTTCGAAATTTAGTTGCTTATTTATTAATCTTTTGTTTATAAAATGAAACAATGCGCTTCGCTGGAAGCTGAGCCTGCGCTTTCAGCTCTTCAATGGCGGCGCGGTTGGAAGCCGCCCACTGCTCGCGATCCACGAGGAGGCGCTGCGCCTCCTCGGCGAAGGCATCCGCATCGAAGCTGGCTGTCGATGCGGCGGCTTTCATGCCAAGCCTATGGAGGAACTGGTCGATCTTCGGATCGTACGAGATGCCTACCATAGGCACATACTGCGAGGCTGCATAAATCAAAGAATGCAGCCTCATCCCGATCAGCAGGTCGCACGCCGCAACCTGCGCCAGCATGTCCTGCGGATGGACGACGCCTCGCGCCATCTCCACCCGCGACCCGTGATCGCCTAAGCGGTCGATCACGTACTGCGAAGCCACCTCATCCAAAGGGAGGTGGAAGGGCAAGAACCGCAGCCGCACATCGGCATTCGCGGCAAGCAGTAGGGCCAGGGACCGCGAGAGAGCTTCCAGCTCCGAGCGGTCCTCGTTCCAGAAGCGGACGGACACGCCGACCGTCCGCTCAACAGACGGCGCGCCAACGGCCGCGCCGTTCGCGCGCAGCGGCAGACCCATGACCGGGTCTGGCACGACGGTGATGCGCTCCCGCGGGAGGCGCATCCGAACAAGCAAGTCCGCGGACTCCGTGTCGCGGACCGACACATACGCGCAGCGCTGAAATACGCTGCGGATCCAGCCAAAGAACATCGGACGGCCCACAGGGCCGATGCCTTGCGAATAAATAAACGTAGGCTTGCGAAGCCACTGCGCAAGCTTCAGAACAGCCAAATAATACGGGATTGTCTTCGAACTGGTTGCATCCTGCAGCAAGCTGCCGCCTCCGCTGATTAAGCCATCCGCTTCACGCAATGCGCGGAACAGTGCCCCCGGTTTCATGCGATGATACGCTTTAACTCCGTACATAGCCGCTGTTTTCTCCGGATTAGCGGAAAGGACAATCGGCTCAATTTGAATGCCCTGTTCTTTGCTTTGCTCCTGGAGGGCAAACAAAATCGACTGCAGTACAGCCTCATCCCCGCTATTATCGAAGCCATAGTAGCCGGATAGCGCTATTTTGACCACTGAGGAACCCATCGCTTCCAACTCCTCGTGATAATTTCCCAAGCAATAATGAGGACAATTCCAATCAACGCACCGAAAACTAGCCCATAAGTAATACGGATTAAAGAGATATGCAGCGGCGTATGGAGATGAGCGAATGTATCCACAATAGATAATTGCCCCATAACACCTATGAATAGAACATACATCGCATTGCGATAGCGAACGGATAGATACGCGCCTAGCAAGAACAGTGGATGAGCAAACAAGAACTCTTTCGTCCTAGGTCTCACACCTAACGTATTCTCTAAGAAAGACCGGAACAGCTTCTCTATCGAGGAGGCTTGTCCCTCGTTCCCTGTACGGGATAAGTAGTAATAACCAGCCGCCAAAACAATGCCAGCTACTACAATCCACAGAACGCTGATATAAGAAGAGAATATTTTGCGAACCTTCGCCATTTTCTCCTTATAGGTATTATTCTCGCTAAAGAACAACAGATACAGTGCGACAATCGCAATAGGCAATAAATGCAGCGCGCTGACGCCGCGGAACTGCTGGATAACCAGCGAGTAGCTAATGTGATTCAACAGGGCAACCTCAAATACGACGCCGATAAGAGAAATCAATGAGGTTTTGAGCAGCTGCCATAAGCCAAAGGCTAATCCGGACTTCCACTTGGCCGCGGCTCCCGATTGAATAGACCGAATAACGAGCATCATGGCAACACTCGGCGCACAAATTGCAGTCGCAAGAGCAAGTGCTTGTGCGTAAAGGTTTGCAGACAACGTATGCAGCGCAATAGCGCCCAGCAGGCCAATCACGAATAGGAACAAAACAGACTCCGGAATGAAGAAGGAAGCCGTCAGCACAATCAAGCTAACCCCACCCACCAGGATAAACACTCGCGCTATCTTCTGCCATCCGTTGGATTCTACCGTAAATGCTTCCGCCGTTCCCAGTGTAAAGCCCGCTTTCTCAATACGAGGAATGGCTCCGTCCTTCCCTTGCAAGCTTTCATAAAAAGCAGCTAGTGGATCTACCAGCTTGCCTTTGTCCAAACTTTTCAACGGCTTCGCATTCAAGAACACCATGCGGATGTTGCGATCTTTGACCGCAAGAACAAAACGATCCGCGACCCCTTGAATCCGATCTTCCAATTCCGCCTTTTTGAGCGGTTCCATCAATTTCTCACTGTCTTTCTCCGTAAAAGAATGCAGGCGAACGACATCATAATTCGTTTGCTTGGCCAGCGTACTGAACCCTTTTTGCGGTTCCTTCAGCATTTCAATAGCGGCAAGACCAATATCATATTTATGAAGAAGATCGGCCATTTTATTAAGATTAACTTCCGTATTTTCTTCGGTATACCCTGGCACTTCATTGCCGTCCACAATAATTCGTTTCACGCCCAAATCATACAATTGCTTCAGGAGACGATCCATGTCATTCGTAACAAACGCCCTGCGATTGGATAAACGAACAACGATTTGAAAGCCTTGGTCCTTCAGTGTTTGCAGCGTAATGGGATCCGGATCCATGGTCTTAATCGAAGCGTCGTCCGAACTCATTTGAATGATAAGCCCATTTTTATTCCTGAAACTCCAAGGCTTAACGCCCACCTGCAGATCACCGAAGGTTTTCTGAATCAAAGGCTCCAGCTTTTGCTGGGTAGCGCTATCTGGGAACAACACATACGTGAAGTTCTCATTCGGGTTACCAAATGTTTGCGTTAATGCGGCGGCATCCCGTGAATTGTACATCTCAATGCGACGGCTCTCTCTGAGTTCCGCCAAGGTGCTTTCGTAGACAGCCATAGACTGAATGCCTGCTGCCTTCATCTTCTTCAATTGCTCGGCAACAAAGGTCTGCGGGTTTGTTTGAATATCAGAGACATCCAACAGGTCGCGGTAATCGAAAACAAATTCGACTTTATTCGCCGATGTTTCCGTTTGGTGACGTGTGAAGGCAAGCGGCAGTGAGCCGAGCATGCCAATAATGACGAGCCACCACAAGACATTTTTGAGCGGGTTGTTCCATGTTTTATACCAATTCACTAATTGTCCACTCCTTAGAGCATTTACTTGGATAATTCCTTATACATTCGAAAACCTCTCCAGTTCCCAAGCTTGGGAAATAGGCCAAATGAATACGGATTTTGTTTCCATTTATTCATTAGACGACCTATCCCTGACTTAGGTTCTGAAGAGGTTCAATTGATCCTATTCCATCATCCGTCTACACGGCTAAGTACATATTGAATGATGCCATCCAGCTGCTCTGCGGCTGCCGGACCTGTTGATCCTTTTACCGCAAAATAAAATTTAATCTTGGGCTCTGTGCCTGACGGACGCAGGCAGAACCAGGAACCATCCTCCAGCTTGAACTTCAGTACGTTCTCGATCGGAAGCCCATCCACGCCTTTGGCGTAATCTTCTAACGCCGTTACACGGGTACCCCCGATTTCGGTCGGCGGGTTCGTTCTCCATGCATCCACCATGCGTCCGATTTGTTCCACGCCATCCTTGCCTTTAAGCGTCCTTGATTCCAGTTTTTCCAAAAAGTAACCAAAGGATTCGTATAGCTCTTGCAGCACTTCATATAAGGTCTTGCCTTGCTTTTTGTAATACGCTGCAGCTTCTGCAATAAGCATCGCTGCAATAACAGCATCTTTATCGCGGGCGTAGTCGCCAGCCAAATAGCCATAACTTTCTTCGTAACCGAATACGAAGATATGTTCGCCATTTTGCTCAAACTGGGACATCTTTTCCCCGATATATTTGAAGCCGGTTAACGTATTCAAGGTAGGAATTCCATAATGATTGGCGATGACTGCGCCCATTTCACTGGTCACGATCGTTTTGACCACAACGCCGTTTGTCGGCAATGTTCCACGTTCCTTCAAGCTGGACAATAAATAATTCACCATGATGGCGCCAGACTGATTGCCGCTTAACACAACATACTCCCCGTTCGGATCCTTCACGACCGCGCCCATGCGATCCGCGTCGGGATCCGTCCCGATGATAATATCAGCATTCCATTCCTTCGCTTGTGCAATTGCCAGTGTGAAAGCTTCCCGCTCCTCGGGGTTCGGAGACTTCACGGTCGAGAATTGAGCATCTGGCTGCTCCTGCTCGGCAACAACACGAACTTGTCCGAAACCGACTGCCTTCAGCACCTCGCGAACCGGCACATTCCCCGCTCCATGCAGCGGAGTAAAGATAATACGGAAATCATCACTAATCTCCTTAATGACCTCCGGATTCTGGCTGATTGCCGTGACCGCTTCGATGTAAGCTTGATCAACATCCTCACCTAACCAAGCTAGCAACCCTTGAGCTTCTGCTTCTTGCTGGCTAAGCTTCTTTACTTTACTGAAAGAATCAATGCTTTGAACTTCTGCGATAACTTGCTCCGCATACTGAGGCACGAGTTGGCCGCCGTCTGCGCCATATACTTTGTAACCATTATATTCAGGTGGATTGTGACTCGCTGTTACGACTACGCCTGCATTTGCCCCTAAGTATCTCACGGCAAAAGAAAGCTGTGGTGTCGCGTGCAGCGTCTGGAAAAGATAAGCCTTGATGCCATTCCCTGCGAAAACGAGGGCCGCTTCTAAAGCGAACTCCGGCGACATATGACGGGAATCATAAGCCAGGACAATGGAGGGACTTGCTGCGCCCGTTCCATTCACATACTGTGCCAAGCCTTGGCTTGCGCGTCCAACGGTATATACGTTGATTCGATTCGTTCCAGCACCAATCACACCGCGAAGCCCGCCAGTGCCAAATTCGAGATCTTTATAGAATCGATCCTCAATTTCCTTCTCATCGTCCCGAATGGCTTGCAGTTCTTTCTTCGTTTCGGCATCCACCGCTGGATCCTCTAACCATAATTGATACTCTGTTTGTACACGCGTCATAGTAGTCAGGTTCATCTCCTTTTTATCTATGGGTTATTTATTAGCAAGGGCAAACATAAGTTCGCCTTCGACTACCACTTTGTCACCAACCTTGGCTACTGCGTTGCCTTTGACGATAGTTCCTTTTACCCGTGTAATCGTCATTTCTAACGTAAGGGTATCACCCGGTACGACTTGTTGCCGCCAACGGATCCCGTCCGCACCAGCGAATAGACCGATTTTGCCTTTATATTCAGGCATCGATAGAACAGCTACAGCGCCAACCTGCGCAAGAGCTTCCACGATAAGCACACCAGGCATAACTGGATAGCCAGGGAAATGTCCTGCGAAGAACGGTTCATTGATCGTTACATTCTTAATGCCAACCGCTCTAACGCCTTCTTCAACTTCCAAAATACGATCCACCAATAGGAATGGCGCACGGTGTGGTATAATCTCTTGAATCTGATTAATATCTAACATAACAGGTAAAGCTCCTTTCAGAATAGCTTGTATAAAATACAAGGGAATCACTTACAATAGGGTTGTCCCTTCATTAACTGCAGAAATGAAGGTTCATATAGAGGGGCTTATGTCTAATGGGTTGTGCACAGTCCTTTGCATAAGCTCTTTTTACGTTAATATGTACGATTATTTCATCTTGGCAGCTCGATTCAATAATAGGAACTGGAATATATATATAAAGGACGTTAAAAAAGAAACACTGATCACGAACCACAGATAGGTCACAGCAAAGGTTAACTTAAACACGATAAAGAGAATCGCGAGATAGTATAAGACGGTCGTCAACTTCCCCATCACATTCGCAGGAACCGTTAATTTGCCCCTAAAGTGAAAGAAGGCCGAGCCTATGATCATGCCTGCATCCCGAATGAACATCGCGGCTGCGGCTTGCCAAGGAATCATGTGAGTGATCAACAAGGATAAAATAACAGCAATCATCATACATTTATCCGCTAATGGATCGAGCATAACCCCAACGGGCGTAATCAATCCTCGTGTCCTTGCAATATAACCGTCAAGAATATCCGTAAGCCCAGCTGCCAGCAAGATCACGAAAGCAATTTGGATATGCCCACTAAGAAAAATCGCTAGATAAACAGGAATTAGAACAAACCTGCTAAGGGTGAGCATGTTCGGTATATTCAAAGTACCCCTCCTGCACCTAATATCTGGTATCTGTTCATGGACCTTCATTCATTATACCGCTGCTCAGACAAAAATAAAACTCCCAGTAAGGGAGTCCGAGTTAATTCGCAAAGACCAGATCGTATAAATGACGCCAGGTACTCATATGAAAGATTTCCCCAGCCGGCTGATGACCAAGCTTGGTATAACCTACCCAAAGACCGATATAGACGGCCAGTACGCAGAGTACGGGGATACGAATGATCTTGAAAATAATCCATAGTATAGTAAGCCATTTGGGCCTTGCTTTCTTTTGCTTTGGAGTTGGCTTGTCCGACATCGAGCCCTATCCCTCCCTTTCTACGATCAGGCGCGCAAGTTATTCGCCATATTCATCATCTGATCCGAAGATGTGATAGCACGGGAATTGAGTTGTAACGCTCTTTGCACGATAACCAGATCGGTCATTTCATCGGCTAATGTCACGTTGGATTGCTCCAGAAACCCTTGCATAAGGGTTACGCGATTATTCGATGTGTCGAGACCGCCATTCACATCTTGCAAAATGTTGGCTTTCTCTGCAGCGGTAATCCCATTAGGCAGTGCATACAGGTTATTCCCAATATCTTGGAGAAGCTGTGGACGTACAACCCGAACCAGCTTGATCTGACCTATTCGAATAGGTGCAGCAGCAGGGTCCTGCTCGTTATAGCCGTTAACCGTACCATTCGATTCAACCACTGGTCTGAAGCCGGTTGGTACATGAATTGGGTTGCCATCGATCCCTGTGACGAAGTGACCTTCTTTGGTCGAAAGTACCGTGCCGCCCGTTGTATCCGGTGTTAAACTGAACGCCCCATTGCGCGTCCAAGACGGCTGGAATGCAGGATTGCCATTCGCGTCGATTGTGCTGACCGATACTTCGAACAATCCATCTCCTTGGATCGCAAAATCGGTTGCATTGCCTGTAGGTTGAATTGGCCCCTGTGCCAAATTCGTTTGAATTTGCACCAGCTTAGAACCCCACCCTTGGTTGAAACCAAGCGGAGAAAAGCGTCCTTGCTGACGGAATCCTTCCGGTTGTGCTT
The DNA here is from genome assembly GCF_013204855.1 of Paenibacillus alba. Lineage (GTDB taxonomy): Bacteria > Bacillota > Bacilli > Paenibacillales > NBRC-103111 > Paenibacillus_E > Paenibacillus_E alba. The sequence goes on from NZ_JABMKZ010000038.1 coordinate 15,209, forward strand.
TCACGTTCGTTAGAACGTCCTCAAATGAAGCTTCCTTCTTCTTAAAACCGTTCGTATTCACATTTGCTATGTTATTAGAGAGAATATCCAGCTTTTGCTGTAAGCTGTGCATGGATACCGATGAGTTAATCATGGAATTGTTCATGGCTGGCTCCTTCGCAAGCTAGATTAAACGCGCCCTACTTCATTTGCAGCTTTGTCCATACTTTTATCATAAGACTGAATGACCTTCTGGTTGGCTTCATAAGCACGAGCCGCTGACATCATATCCACCATCGATTGAGCGGAATCTACGTTAGAACGCTCAATAAACCCTTGGCGAACCTCAACTTGATCGCCTACAGCAACCTGTGTGACCGTCGCTTCATCGCCTGGATTAATCCGCAGCATCCCATTCCCTTCACGCAGCAGAAGATTCGGGTTCTCGGCGCGTGAAAGCATTAATCCGATAGGTTGTCCTGCCGCATTCAGCAGCGGAAGACCATTCGAGTCAAGGAATTCACCTTTGTCCGTCACTTTGAAGGAACGAATTGGTTGACCCGCTCCATCCATGAGGAGAAGAGGTTGTCCATCTCGGCCCACGACTTGATTGCCGTTCGCATTCACAAGCTGACCTGTCGTGTCCACCGTGAATTTCCCATTCAAAGAGTAACGTTGTTCGCCATTCTCATTCAGTACCGTAAATAGAGCTTGCGGCTGAAACGTACGCGTTCCGTCCGGACCTACATATTTGCCTGTCGCATCAAAGGTCATGCCCGGCAATTGAATATTCGAGACTAGTGCGAAATCGAAGGGATTTTGTGTTTCTTGCAAATCCCCTTGTGTATGAATAGAAATGTTTTCTTCCGCAAATACCCCTAAGCTCATTCTCCCAAGCGGAGCTGTCGAAGCGCCTTGTCCACCGCGAATGGTCGAAATGAGCATCTCCGGGAACGAACGTGACAATGAATTCCCTTGCTTAAAGCCGGGCGAATTGATATTCGCAATATTATTCGTAATCGTATCATGCCTGCGTTGCTCGGAGATCATGCCGGCCGCCGCGGTATATAGTCCTCTTAACATATTTCACCTCTTGGGTAGTTTGTTGCCTAGCTGGCTTAGTTGAATTTGCGTTTGGATACTTTATCTAAATTGTCAAGCATGATGCCTGTTCCTTTAACAACGCAAGACATCGGATCTTCCGCGATTAAGACAGGAACCTTCAGCTCGTCTGCCAATAATTGATCTAACCCATGCAATAATGCTCCGCCGCCTGTCAGAATGACACCACGGTCGATAATATCTGCCGAAAGCTCGGGAGGTGTTCGCTCCAATACACTCTTCGCTGCTGTAACAATGGAGGAAACCGGATCCCACAGAGCTTCTTGTACTTCACTGGAATGGATCGTAATCGTAAGTGGCAAGCCGGATACCATATCTCTACCGCGAATATCCATCTCTTGATCTCTGCCATGTGGATATACCGTTCCGATTTTCAGCTTGATGTCTTCGCTTGTCCGTTCACCAATGAGCAACTTGTACTTATTTTTGATATACTTCGTAATCGCGATATCGAACTTGTCGCCTGCGATCTTGATGGAGGAGGAGGTGACGATGTCGCCCATGGATAATACGGCAACATCCGTCGTCCCTCCACCAATATCTACAACCATGTTGCCGCTAGGCTGGAAGATGTCCATGCCGGCACCGATAGCCGCTGCCTTAGGTTCTTCTTCCATGAATACTTCTCGGGCACCGCTGCGCTCAGCTGCTTCGCGGATCGCCTTCTGCTCGACCGAGGTAATGTTGGTAGGGGCGCAGATCAGAATTCTAGGATGCGAATACCAGTTCTTGCCCCCTACTTTGGCAATAAAATGCTTCAACATCATTTCCGTAATATCAAAGTCCGCAATAACGCCATCTTTTAATGGGCGAATCGCAATAATGTTGCCGGGAGTTCTACCAACCATGCGGAAAGCTTCTTCTCCTACAGCAAGTACGCGTTTCGTATCGCTTTCAATGGCAACTACGGAAGGCTCATCGAGTACGACGCCGCGTCCTTTCACATGAATAAGCACATTTGCCGTGCCGAGATCTATTCCAATATCCTTGCTTAACATTTCAAGTTAATCCTCCCTAAATCTACCGTCCATCCCGTGAAGAATCGGCGCTCTTTATAGATATTTCTAATTATAAGCTAAATTCGTTGCAATTGCATTAATTCCTCTTTTTCCGTGAAATTTCGACATGTCCAGTTTCAGGAAGCGGCCGGGATGAAGCAGTTCTTTAGGATTTAACTGTGACCAAGTTATCGGAAAGCTTCGGGTTTCGTGTCTTGCGATACTTAATCTTCGTCGCTTCTCCTCCTCTAAGGTGCCTGATGGATTTATGATACTCCAAAATGTGCTTCACCTGATTGGCCAGGTCCGGGTTGATTTCCGGCAATCTTTCCGTCAAATCCTTATGCACCGTGCTTTTGGAAACGCCGAATTCCTTAGCAATGGTGCGAACCGTATTCTTGGTCTCGACGATACAGGTACCAATCTTAATGGTTCGCTCTTTGATGTAATCGTGCACTCCCCTCGCCTCCCTACTCGAGATAGTTTGGTAAAGTATATGAGGGGCATGACTAGATATTCTACGTAACCAAGCCTGACAAGCCCAATTCCCATATTTATTTTCAAAATCAATACAAAAAAGCAGCAGGATGTACCCGCTGCCCCTATCTATGTAGCTGTTTGGATGCCAGCAATTACTGTTTCGCGTTCAAGAGCGTCTCGGGATTAACCGCTGCATTGTCACTGGCTTGGCGTACTTCGAAGTGCAAATGCACGCCATCCTCTTTCTCGAACTCATTGCGGCCTGCCTTGGCGAGAACGTCGCCTTTCTTCACTTCTGCACCTTTGGCAACCTTCACGTCAGATAAACTTTGGTACACGCTGATCAGACCGTTGCTGTGGGTAATCTCAACCAGGCTGCCAACCACCGGATTCTGCTCGACGGCTGTTACTTTGCCGCTCAAAGCAGCCAAGACATCAAATGCCGCGCCATCTTTGGCTTTCAAGTCAATCGCGGAGTGCGGCGTCAGTTGATCGTTATATTGAATCATAGCCGCCTGCTTCACATCATTGGTTGCATTGGTGTCGTAGAAAGGAATTGAAACGTCGACAAGCGATCTGTCTTTGACAGGCCACTGGATAGTCTCAGGCTGCGCATTAACGGCAACGGCCCCATCCGGTGCGTTCGTCGATTTGTCTGTACTGCTAACCTTAATGCCCAGATCTTGGCTGACTGACTTGGTCCCGATGTCCTGGTACACCCACATTAAGGTTAAGATAATTGCTGCTGCCGCCACATACGTTGCTGGGAATACCCACTTCTTAGCAAGCAACCTCTTCCATGCAGATGGACTACCTTGTGCTCCTTGAACAGTTTTAGGAGCTTCTTCTTTTTGAAAACCTTTGTTTTGATCACTCATGGTTATCACCTCATCAACCATTCTTGACACTTTTAAAGGTTTTATACTTGAAGAAAGATATTTTTATAGAGACAAGATCAGATTAAGATTTTTGGATAAAAGGAGCCGCTTTTTCAATAGAGATGCCGGTGTAATAGTAGGTTACGATTTGCTCGGCCGTTTTGCCTTCCTTCGCCATACCATTGGCCCCCCATTGACTCATACCAACGCCGTGACCGAATCCATAGGTTGTAATCGCGACTTTCGAGCCGGACCATTTCCAATCGAACTGCGAGGATGCTAGACCCAACTTCTCTCTTACTTCACGCCCGGAGAATGTCTTACCACCGATCGTCATTTTCTTAATCCGATGACCGGCAGACCATTCCAGCACTTTCATCGCCTTGGCATTCGTGCCCGTCGTAGCAATACTCGTAACCCCGAGCTTTTGAAGCATATTTTTGTAGGTGATTTCAACGGTTTCTTGATAGCGCGAAGATAACTTCACATCCCAAGGGCTAGGCACACTGCGCAAATAGGGACTCTCAAACGGCCAGTAATCCTCGGAATTCTCTGTATACCCATTGCTTGTCGAGAAAAAAGTGGCATTGATAGGCTTATGCTCATAAGTAAGAATCATATCTTTGGTTTCATTCACGGCTCTATCAATCTTAGCCATATTCGCCTCATACGAACGCTTGTCCCACTTCTCTTTCAGCTCTTGCTCTGTCAGATAGGCTTGATGCGCGGTAGTATCCGTCACAAGGGCGTCATTCACCGGCATATTGCTGTAGTCCTTTTCTATGACTCTACGCACAACATACGTCCTGGCTGCCATGGCCTGCGCCTTCAGAGCCTCCAGCTCGAATTCAACCGGCATTTCCGCAGCGAGAACACCTTTCACGTACTGCTCCAGCGGCACGGTCTCAACCATCGCCTTCTTCGTTAAATACACGGGAATCATTAAGCCTTGCGCGGTAATCGTCTCCTGCAGTGATCCATCCGTCGCTACTTGCACAGGGGCTGCCGCGTCGCCATTAGGAATCTTCTTGACTAGCAGCATAGGCACAAACATAGTGACGCATAACATCGAAGACAAGCAAACAGCCATCCAGAGGATGACCCTGTGGTTAAGCACGCGTTTTTTCTTGAACATAGGTCTGAACAGCCTCCATAAGCGCGTTTACTAGCAGGTATTTTGGTATGACTTAGCTTATGAGAGGATTTGCTAGAATAGAACAAGGTAGAGCGGTAGATGGGGGAGGGGGCGAGAGGAGAGGGCATACGTTAATCTTCCAAATGCAAAAAAGAGACTGACCCATAAGCGAAGTTAAGTGTGTGAGCGTCTATAGTTGATTACTTTACAGCTCCACGCGGGATTAAGGGGTCTCAGATCAGATCAGTTTAGTTCACCCAAGTGTAAAAACCTGCGAAAATGCAGGAATTTCCGGGCGAATTCGGTTAAAAAGTGGAAATTCCTGCAATTGTGCAGGTATTTTCATCTTTTTCAGCCGCTCATCCAAGAAAAGCCTCAAAAACCTGCACAAACGCAGGCATTTAATCGTTGAGGCTGTTCCAAGAGCAAAAAAGATGCATTATTGCAGGTTTAGAGAAAGCATCTGGAGCTAGAGCTCGAAAGTAGGAGGCTCATCAAGAGATTATCAGAACCTGTAATAGCTACATAGATCCGGATGCTACATGTATACGCATGAAAAAGATCGGCGTACGCGGAGCGGCCAGTTTATGCCAGGCTACAAGGTACAAATCTGAACTGCCGGTAATCGAGAAGCATAGTAAGTTTAGAATAGTCACGACCGAGCCTCTCCGAATCCCAACAAAAAAAGCTGTCCCTCAAGTAGGTTTATCTACTTATGGGACAGCCCTCTCTTTATTTAAGCCAGCGTCGGCTGAATGTTGAAGAAACCTAAATCCGCCGCTTCCTGTTCGACTTCTTGCGGCACCGATCTATGAATATCGGCACCAAGCTCACGGAGAACGTCCGTGATGTCCACGTACCCGCGGTCAATATGGTGAACGCCTGTAATCTCCGTTTCACCTTCAGCTGCCAGCGCTGCCAGAATAAGCGCTGCCCCTGCACGCAGGTCGGTTGCGCAGACTTTCGCGCCCTGCAGCTTAGCGTTGCCGCTGACGATAGCCGTGCGGCCATCGACCTTGATGTGAGCATTCATGTTCGCGAATTCCTCCACGTGCATGAACCGGTTCTCGAACACGGTCTCGGTTACAAGACTCGTGCCGTCGGCCACCATAAGCAGCGCCATCATCTGCGACTGCATATCGGTAGGGAAGCCGGGATACGGCAGCGTCTTCACGTCAACGGCACGGAGTGGTCCCGAAGCGCGAACGCGAATACCGTTTTCATCTTCTTCGATGACAACGCCCATTTCTTGCATTTTAGAAATAACCGGTCGGAGATGATCGCCAATTGCGCCCTCCATGTACAGCTCGCTGCCCGTAATCGCTGCGGCGATCATATATGTACCCGCTTCTACTCGATCTGGAATAACCGTATGTACGACTCCACATAGCTTTTCTACGCCTTCTATACGAATAACACCCGTACCTGCACCACGAATGGTAGCACCCATAGCATTCAAATAATTGGCCAAATCGACAATTTCAGGCTCTTTGGCTGCATTTTCAATGATGGTTGTGCCTTCAGCAAGCGTAGCTGCCATCATGATATTCTCCGTTGCTCCAACACTGGCCACATCCAAGTAAATTTTGGCGCCCTTGAGGCGTCCTTTTACCTTGGCTTCGATATATCCCTGACCTAATTCAATATCGGCACCCATCGCTTCGAAGCCTTTGAGATGCTGATCAATCGGTCTTGTGCCGATCGCACAGCCGCCTGGCAGCGAAATTCTCGCTTGACCCAGTCTGGCTAACAAAGGGCCCATCACGAGGAAGGAAGCTCTCATTTTACGAACCAGATCATAAGAGGCTTCACATGTGTTGATGTTCTGAGCGCGAACACGAATAACCTGACGGTCGTATTCCACTTCAATGCCTAAGCTCTGTAAAACTTTATTAATGACTAGTACATCGTCAAGGGGAGGCGCATCATGGATGACGCTTTCACCTTCCGACCCCAGAATGGAAGCCGCAATAATCGGCAGAACCGCATTCTTTGCTCCGTTGATTTTCACATTGCCAGCTAGCTTTCGGCCACCGCGGACGATAATTTTGCTCATCATGGTCCCTCCGCGCACTTATTTTAAATTACAAGGTTTTGCACATTTCCTAAGTTTATCATTTCAACCCATACTGTTACAACTGTGTTCTTTTGGTATTCGCAAGCACCTACATAGAGTTCGAATAGGATCCCGATTTTCGATCCGTTCTATTACCATTGTTGACAACTAATTAACGCATTATTCGAAAAATCTAATTAAAACATCTTCCCAAAGCCCATGGATAAACCCAAATATTGAATGAAAAAACTGGCAACCAGATGCCCAAGCCCAATGGAAAGCAGGATTTGAAGCATAATCGCTTGAGCTGCCTTTGGCCTTTTGAGCAGGACATCGAAACGGAATGCCTGAAGTGCCCACCAAGCTAAACCTATACACAAGATATAGACAACAATGTCGACCATATTCATCATTGAAGCATACTTGGCCGCTTCATTCCATTTATCTGTTTCTCCCATAGGCCGCTCCTTTTTGTAGATTATCGATTTACTACTTTAGCAAGCAGGGTAACGAATTCAGCACGGGTAGCTTGCTCATCGGGGTGGAAGGTACCATCTGCGTAGCCAGCTACCCACCCATCAGCCGACATTTGCTTCAGAATGCCAATTCCCCAGTAAGAATCATCCACATCCGTAAAGGGCGAATTGCCCCGCTTCTTCCCTGTCATATTCATGCTGCTGGCCAGCATCTGTGTCATTTCCATACGTGTAAGAGTACGGTCTGGTCCAAAGGTGCCATTCGGGTAACCTGTTACAATCCCTGCTTGAACAGCCTTAGCCACATAGTCATAAGCCCAGTGCGAACTATTCATATCACCGAAGCTTACTTCCTTCCGCTTAGTCAGCTTCAAAGCACGTGTTAGTACTGTCGCCGCCTCAGCGCGTGTAATCGGCTGATTCGGAGCAAATCGGTAATTGCCATAGCCGCTAATGACACCTTGTTCGGTTAGCTGGCTGATTGCCGCCTGCGCCCAGTGCCCCTCGATATCGGCAAAGCCGCTTATGAGTGCATAGCTATTTATCTTTAACCGATACATTTGACTCATAAACCATTGGTTTGCTTGAAGCTTAATATAATAAGTCCCCGCATTAAGCGTCTTCTCGATGAACAATTGATCAATACCTGACTCATTCCGGTAAAAGTTTTGTTCCTTCAAGGAGCTGTCGTACAACGTAGCGTACATGATACGCGATGTCGGAATGTTCGTTAACCGTATTTGTGCCAAGCCGTCTTTGGTCATACGGAATTCGAACCAATCGACGTCATCATTCGTATGCATCAAACCTTCATAAACCGAATTCATTGCGGCAAATGTAGCTTGATACGATTTATCATTCGGCTCATTGGGATCAATTAGCTTAGGTGTATATTCAATTTCTAACGTGTATTCTCCTGTAATCGGTCCAGAATAATCCTTCACATTGCTGACACGAATGTAATACTGCCCGGGAAACACATCCATTTGCGGACTGATCTCGATGGCGCCATCTCCACCCTGATCAATCGTAATCGATTTCTCGCCTTCCTTCTGAATGAGCAGCATCGGATCAATTCGTCCGGTATCGACAGACAGTTTAACACGCATCGTACCCGAATGCTCCAGATTAATTACGAACCAATCGAGATCATCTTTTTTATCAAAAGTGCCGCGAAGCGTTTGGCTGCGCGCGGGCAAGGCAAACGCTTTGTACTGTTTATCATTGTCCTCAAAAGGATCTTTATAAATGATAAAGTCCGTTAAGAGCGAGTAATTAATGGCTGTTTTGGTTGTACGGTCAACGGTCTGAAGCTGAACATACGTTCGTCCCTTCGTCACGGCTACCCGGAAAGGCTTGCTGCTGTCCGTACTGCTATTGGAAATGAATGTTTCACCTGAGTCAAAACGCACACGGATCCCAGCGCTATCCGAATTATGGAGCGAGACTTCAATAAACCCATCATAAGCCGCATCAATAGCAAACCAATCCTCATCTTGCGCTGAGGTCAGTGCGGCCTTAACAGCCGTATGAATAGGAAGCTTGGCTGCTTGATTCTGGGTGTTGTTAGGCTCAAAGCGATCTTCATTGTAGGGCTGTGTCAGTGCCAAGTCCACTTGCAGAAGGCCGTATCCCGTCTTCTCATCCCAACCCGTCGGACCGAGGTCCTCGGCTGTCTGCTCCAACTGCGAGCGTACTTGGTAAGCGCTCATTCCGGGGTATTTCCCCCAGACCAAAGCAGCCGCTCCAGCTACCTGTGGCGCTGACATCGAGCTTCCGTCTTGATACTGATAACCGCCTCCAAGCGCGGTGGTATACACATCCCAGGGTGCGACCAGATCCAGCTCAGGCCCAAAATTGGATCGGGAATCTGCCTGCTTATTCCCAGTGACACCTCCAACAGCCAGAACCGTTGGATACGCCGCCGGGTATTTCACACTCGTGCCTTCATTGCCGACAGCGGCAACCAAGAGCACATTGTGATCCTCCGCGTACTGCACGACGCCTGCCAAGTAGTCCGAATATTTATTCAGCCCTAGGGAGAGAACAACAATTTTCGCTCCGTGATCTACCGCATATTTAATTCCTTCACCCAGCTTCGCCTCGCCGCCTGTGCCGTCGGCTTCCAGCGCTTTTATTGGCATAATCTTTGCATTGGGCGCAATGCCAGCAATCCCTTTATCGTTATTGAATGAAGCCGCAATGATGCCAGCTACGTTCGTTCCATGTCCATTATCATCATATGGCTTCTTGGAGGGCTGAAGCAAATTCACGCCGTCCACCAAATTTCCTACAAGATCAGGATGTGTAAGATCAACACCTGTATCAACGACAGCGACAACAATCGGTGTTCGGTTATCCCCTGCTGCAGCCCATGCTTGATCGATATGAATCATATCCAGATAGGTTTGTTTTACCCTCATGGGATCCGTCGATAGGGGGTAGGCTGCCTCTACTTTGATTGCCATCCCTGTGAGTTCCAAGGTGAGCATCATCAGGAAAATGAACCACAGGTGCCGCATTAATTTCATGTCATCACAGGTCCTTTATCTCTTAATGGTTTTTTCCTTCTCTATCTATACCACATTACCCGCCTTCTCGATACATATAACGGTTTTTCGTCGCAAAAAGTTCAGATTTTTGGAAATATTTTTTCATGTAGATGATGGATGTTCTGTAAACACAAAAAACCTCCCCCAATTTCTTGCTTAGGGGAAGGTCTTATTGCAAACACTTATTTAATTATAAAATCCTTCGTCAACGTGAAGATGGATTCAATACCCTTCAGCACGATATGCGGCACAAAGCCTAAAGCCAAGCCAACAAGCGCACACAACCATACGGTTATGCCGAGCGGGACCGAAACCTTGACTTCAGCAGGCTCATAGTCGCTGCGCATGAACATTTGACGCACGATGCCGAAATAGTAATACAGAGAAACTACACTGGTCAGAATCATCAGAGACCCGAGCCAATATTGCTTGGTCTGCATCGTTCCCAAGATGATATAGAGCTTTCCGAAGAAGCCGCCCGAAACAGGGATACCAGCCAAGGACAGTACGATCAAAACCATGGCAACGGCGGTTAAGGGAGCCCGATAATACATACCGCCAAAGCCCTTGGCTTCCGTATGTCCCTCTGCCTGCTCCATAATCATCAACACGGCGAAAGCACCAATGTTCATAAACAAGTACGCGATCAGGTAGAAAATAAATTCAGAAAAGTTCGCGTAATGCGTACCGGAGAAGTACGTTCCAATTGGAACTAGCAAATACCCGGCATTGGCGATCCCTGAGTAAGCCAACAATCTTTTCATATTCGTTTGCTTCAGGGCAATGAAGTTACCGGTCACCATCGCGATGGCGGCCATTACGGATATAGCCAGGAACACATCGGATTGGATGTTGCTTCCCTCGAAGTTGCTAAATCCGAACAATACGTAGAATACTCGGAAAAGGATAGCAAAGCCGGCAGCCTTGGACACGACAGCCAGGAAAGCTGTCACCGGCGTCGGAGCGCCTTGATACACATCCGGTGCCCAGCTGTGGAACGGCGCTGCTGCGATTTTAAAACCAAAACCGGCCAGCAGTAGGAAGAATGATACATAAAGCAGCGGTTCATAAGAAGCCACAAGGGATGGAAGTGCGATGCCAATCTCCATTAAATTGCTGGAACCCGTCATTCCGTATAAGAAGGACATGCCATACAGGATAATAGCGGAGGATATCCCCCCCATAACCAAGTACTTAAAAGCCCCTTCGTTGGACTGCGCATCTTTCTTCTTCATGGCAACCATCAAGTAAGAGGTGATGCTTAGCAGTTCTAACCCTACATACAACGTAATCAAGTCACCTGACGATGACATTATCATAGCACCAAGCGCGGCAGGCAGGTAGAAGTAGTAATACTCCCCAACGTGCGGGATCGCATCTTCTTTGATGAAGCTGAGGCTCATCAAGACGATAAGGCCGGTCCCCGTTAACGTAAATAATTTAAGCAGATTTGAGAAATCATCTACACGATAGCTCTGATTGAGCAGCGAAAAGGGTTCTGCCGGATTCAACTGAAGAATGACGAATACTGCAGAAACCGCGATGCCGACCAGTGTCAACCATCCGATGATGGAGCGATTCATCCTATTCGGCAGAATTAAATCCAAGAGAGATAGGATGATCGCGGTGACAACCAGCGAAAGCTCAGGGAGCAGATGCACTAAATCGTTAGCATGAAGTCGAAGCTGTTCCACTGGTCTAACCTCCTATCTTCCCGGCTACGCTTTGGATCAGTTGATCAAAGCTGCCTATCGTTTGCTGGAGCGGCTGACTCAGCACGCTTGGATATACCCCGAGCAAGAGGATGAACGCTACCAGGGCAATCATCGGCACCGCCTCGATTAACCGGGCGTCGCGCATGCCTTGCAGCTGCAAGTTCGGCTGTTGCGGGCCGAACGTGATGTTCAACACCCCGCGCAGCACGTAGACCGCGGTGAAAATGATCCCCAGTGTACCAATGATGGCGTACACGCGGTGCGTTTCGAAAATTCCGAGAAACGCCAGGAATTCACTGATGAAGCCGGATAAGCCCGGCAATCCGAGCGAGGCCATGCCCGCAATCAGCAGAATCCCGCTGATGAAAGGGATGTTGCTGGCGAGACCGCCCAAGCGACTCAGCTCTGTCGTTTCCGTGCGCTCGTAGATACTGCCGACGAGCAAGAACATCAAGGCCGATATCAGGCCGTGGGAGATCAGTTGGAAGATGGCCCCCTGCAAGCCGGATATGTTGAAGGCGGCGAGTCCGAGCAGAACAATGCCCATGTGGCTGATACTCGAGTACGCCAGGACGAGCTTGAAGTCCTTCTGAACCATTGCGAGAATCGCACCGTAAATGATGTTGATGACCCCCAGGAGCGCAAGCAACCAGGCCATCTGCTTGGCTTCCGCCGGGAAGAACAGAATCCCGAACCGGATGAGGCCATACGCCCCCATTTTCAGCAAAATTCCTGAGTGAATCATAACAATAGAAGGCGGAGCCTCCGTATGTACTTTGAGCATCCACGTATGGAAGGGGAAGATCGGCAGCTTGATGCCGAAAGCCACCAGCAGCATGATGAAGACGGTCCATTTCATCGTCTGACTCAGGAAGAACGGCGTACCCTCTTGATTGACATAGGCAGCAGGGTCCTGCAGCAAATTACGTGCGATGGTATGAATATCACCGCTGTAGTAAATGATGCCCTCTGTCTGCGTAGGCATTTGATTGAATCCAGCTGTGCTGACGAGAATGAGGAACGCTATCAACATAATCGCTGAACCTAGTCCGTTGTACAGCAGAAACCGATTCGCCGCCTGCTCCCGATTCATGTAGCCCCAAATTCCGATCAAGAAGAACATCGGCACCAGCGTCACTTCGAAGAACAGGAAGAACAAGAACAGATCCTGTGACATGAAGACCCCGAACATACCTGTCTCAAGCAACAGGAAGAGAATATAGAACGTTTTCCAACGTTTTTTGATATACACCGAAGCCAGTGCCGCCATGGAGGAGACAAAAGCTGTCAGAAAGACAAGCGGCAGTGAGATCCCATCAACCGCCAGTGAATATTTGAACTCGAAGAAATAGGAAGTAATTTGCTCACTTAACCCTTCATGGTTGAGCGGGACTTTAATCCAATCGAGCTGTTCTTTGTACTGAATCGGATCACCTTGATAGTTATAATCGACGTACAACCATGCCGCCAAAATAAGCGGAATCAATGTTGTTAGAATACCGATCGTTTTAATCAAACGACCCCGGTCACCGCGAATGAAGAGCAGCACCAGCACACCGAGCAGCGGAGAAAAGGCAATCAAGCTTAAAATGGGTAGGCTAGCCAGCATGGATGAACCTCCTTCCTGCAATGGCGAGAGCCAAGATCAGCATTCCCAGAATCATGATGACACCATAGGTCTGCAGTTGACCATTTTGGAGACGGGAACCAAGGCGGCCCAGACTGACGACAGTGAAGGCGACCAACCGTACAATACCGTCAATGACATACACATCAATCAGCTCAAGAACCCATCCTAGACCACGAAGCGGTTTAACAATGACGCCATCATATATTTCATCTACAAAATATTTGCGATTGAGCAGCGTGTACAGCCATGGCATTCTGCTGGAGATGACATCGCGAGGAATCGTGCGCTTTAGGTAAATTAAGTACCCAAGTCCAATACCAAGCAACCCTGCCAATGTAGATAAAATAATAACAATCCAGTTCGCTTTTTCATCATGCTGCTGTCCGGTCAGCCAGTGTCCAAGCCACTCATTGAACGGTGTATTGACAAAGCCTGCCACAACGGCAAGCACAGCTAGAATAATCAGCGGTGTCGTCATGGACGCCGGAGATTCTTGAGGCTCATGAGCTTCGTGTCCATGATCATCGTGCTCGTCGGCAACTTTGGCTTTCCCTCTAGGGGAACCCAAGAACACAAGGAAGAACAGACGGGACATGTAGAAAGCTGTGAAGAAGGCCGCAATGACACCAACCCAGAAGAGAAGCTGATTGTGCTCATAGGCTTCTGTCAGAATCATATCCTTCGACCAGAATCCGGCGAACGGGAAAATTCCTGATAGCGCCAACGTTCCGATCGCGAACGTCCACGTCGTAATCTTCATTTTGCGGGATAATCCGCCCATTTCATTAATATCCTGCGTATGTACAGCGTGAATCACGCTGCCTGCACCCAAGAAGAGCAAGGCTTTGAAGAAAGCATGTGTGAACAGATGGAACATGCCGGAGGTGAACGAAACACCAATCCCTAGCGCCATCATCATATAACCAAGCTGACTCACCGTGGAGTAAGCCAAGATGCGTTTGATATCATTCTGGGCAATCCCGATCGTGGCCGCAAAGATGGCCGTGAATCCGCCCACATAAGCTACAACCATCAGAGCATCCGGGGATGCTTGGAAAATGTCAAAGGTGCGCGCTACGAGGTACACCCCAGCTGCAACCATCGTAGCCGCATGGATCAGCGCACTGATCGGCGTCGGCCCTTCCATCGCATCTGGAAGCCACGTATGCAGCGGGAATTGACCGGATTTCCCCATCGCCCCGATGAAGATCATAATGGCAATCCATGTAATGATGGTCGGGTCAATTTTACCCGAAGTAAACGCATTATGAATCGATGTGAAATCGAGCGCATGCCCTGGCATGTACCAGAACAGCAGCAGAATTCCGATGAATAGGCCAACGTCCCCGATGCGGGTAACGATGAATGCCTTTTTGGCAGCCGCCTTAGCCTCCGGTTTGTAGTACCAGAATCCAACGAGCAGGAAGGAACAAACCCCTACAAGCTCCCAGAAGAAATACAGCTCTAGCATATTCTCCGAAATAACAAGACCCAGCATGGAGAAGGAAAACAAAGCAATGTAGCCAAAAAACACGTGAATCCGCTCGTCGCCCTTCATATAACCCTTGGAATAAATATTCACGAGCAGCGCTACAAGTGTAACAATGACGAGCATGAGGGCGTTCAAATTGTTGACTTCAAACCCCATTTTCAGCGTGAAATCGCCGACTTGCAGCCACTGCAGCTTATTGTACGTGTAATCTTCCACGTTGCCGCCAATTCGTTCAACGAAAATCAGCAAAGCGACGATAAAGGAAGCGAGCATTGCAAAAATGCTAATATAAATCCCAAGATCTTTCAATTGACGTCCCATAGCCGTAAGCGCTAGAAAAGCAAGCAGCGGAAACAACGGAATGAGCCAGGCGTACTGTGAATAGTCCGATACCATATCCTTGTTAGCCTCCTAGCGCTTCATAGAATCCAAATCCGTTACATCTACTGTCCCTTTATTACGATAAATCGTAATTAGAATCGCAATGCCCACAGCCGCCTCAGCAGCTGCAATCGTAATGTTGAACAGCGAGAAAATTTGTCCCGTTAATGCCGGGTGATCACCAAGCTTCGAGAAGGCGATCAAGTTCAAATTCACCGCATTGAGCATAAGCTCGATGGAGAGCAGGACAATAACCCCGTTTTTCTTCGATAATGCTCCGTACAAACCGATACAGAACAGGATTGCAGCCAAGGTGAGGTAGGGAGTAATAATGGTGCCCATAGCTAATCCTCCTCTCTTTTCGCGACTACAATGGCACCGATGAAGGCTACCGTGAGCAGCACGGACATGATCTCGAATGGAATAACATGCTCGTTATACAGCAGCTTCCCAATTTCCAATGTGTTGTCTTTGCCAGCCTCCAGCGTACCGGAAGAGACGAAAGTCGTCTTTTGGATGGCATAAAATAGGACTCCGAACAGCGCCAACGCCCCGACTATGGCTAAGCCTTCCTGCCAAGGACGTCTAGGCTCCTCTTCTTCCCCTTGTCTGTGCTTCGTCATCATAATACCGAAAATCATCAGAATGGAGATCGCACCGGCATAAATCAACACCTGCACGAAGGCAACAAACTCAGCTTCAAGAATGACATATAAGCCTGCCAAGCTGATGAACGTAAGAGCGACGGCAATGACCATATGGACAACCTTGGTAAAAGAAATCATGAAGATAGCCCCGCCAATAGCGAGCAAGGCGAAGACGAAGAACGCCCAACTTGAACCGCTGGATAAGAAATCCCCAATTCCGTTAAACATCTTTCTTGGCCCCCCCTTTTGGCATGGCCGAATTGTTCTCCTGGCGAATATTTTGCGTGTTTTCACTTAACCACTGCATGTTTTTGAACAAATCATCGCGACTGTACGAGCTCAGCTCAAAATTGTTCGTCATGACAATCGCTTCCGTCGGACAAACCTCTGTGCACAGATCGCACAAAATACAAATTTCGAAGTTAATGTCATACGTATCAATAACCTTCCCCTTCTTCTCAGGGTCCGGGTTCGCTTTCCCCGTCAAAGTAATACATTCTGTTGGGCAAACGCGCGCACATTGATTGCACACAATACATTTCTCTGGATCAAAATATTGAATACCGCGAAAGCGATCCGGCATTTTGAGCGGGACGTCAGGGTATGCGTACGTTATTTTCTTCTGCGTCATACTTTTGAACGTTACGCCTAAACCTTTCATTATGCCCTTCATTCATTTCCCTCCTTCGAGTTTCGCTTTAGCAAAACTGACTTCGAAAGCCTCTTAGATTTCGCAAGCCAAAGATTTATTTGGTAATGGTCATAATGATCGCTGTAATCAGCATATTAGCCAGTGCTAATGGCAGCAGCACTTTCCAGCCGAACCCCATCAATTGGTCAACCCGTACCCGTGGCAGCGTCGCGCGCAGCCAGAACAGGAAGAACACGATGAAAGAGAATTTCAGCAAGAACCAGATAATCCCTGGAATGAAATCAAGGAAAGGGAACGGCGCATGCCAGCCGCCTAGGAAAATTAAGCTGGTCAGAGAAGCAATAACGAACACATAAACATACTCCGAAAGCATAAAGAAGGCAAAACGGAAACCGCTGTATTCCACGTGATAACCGGCAACAAGCTCGGATTCGGCTTCCGGCAAATCAAAAGGCGTACGATTCAGCTCAGACACACCGGCAATCGCAAAGATAATAAAGCCTAAGATCTGAGGAATGAAATTCCAATGCCAGAAACCGCCGGATTGATGATCAACGATGGTATGCAGATTTAAACTGCCAGTCATCATGATGACGCCAATAACGGAAATGACCAGCGGAACTTCATAGCTAATCATTTGGGCCGCAGAACGCATACCGCCTAGCAGCGCGTATTTGTTATTGGATGCCCAACCGCCGAGAATAATACCGATTGTAGAAATTCCCGTAAGGGCCACATAAAAGAGCAAGCCGACATTTAAATTCGCGTTAAACATCCGATCCGAGAACGGAATCGTAGCAATAATCGTGAACGAAGGGATAAACGTAATAATTGGTGCCAGAATGAAGAGCTCGCGCTCCGCCTTTTTGGGAATCGTATCTTCCTTAATCAACAGTTTGAATACGTCCGCAACACTCTGTAAAAGCCCAAAGGGGCCCGTTCGGTTGGGTCCGATCCGCATCTGCATCCAGCCAATAACCTTGCGCTCAAAGTAAATCGCATACGTAACGAAGCCTAGAACGAGCATCAGCATGACCACGCCCCAGAATAGGAAAACGAAGAAGTTCGTCCACGTTAGACTCTCTTCCAGTAAATTGACCATTAGGCATCCACCTCCCCAACGACAATATCAATGCCGCCCAGAATCGTAATCAGGTTCGTCATCGTCTCACCCACCAGCAGCTTGGGCAAAATTTGCAAATTCACAAAAGAAGGTCTGCGGAATTTCAAACGGAAAGGCTCTTGCTTCCCTCTGGAAATAATATAGCAGCCAATTTCTCCACGCGGAGACTCAATGGCGGAGTAGACTTCCCCTTCAGGCGGACGAATCACTCTGGGTACTTTGCCCATAGTTTCGCCTTGCTCCGGAAATTGCTCCACAGCTTGCTCCAGAATGCGAAGCGATTGCTTCACTTCTTCCATACGCAGCAAATAACGATCGTAGCAATCACCGCCGCTGCGAACCGGCACATCGAACTGGAAGCGGCTGTACAAGCTGTAGGGCTGCGTTTTGCGGATATCCCAATCTACACCGGTACATCGCAAGTTCGCGCCGCTAAGGCCGTATGCAATGGCTGTAGCTGCATCATACTTGCCCACTCCCTTGATCCGGGAGAGGAAAATTTCATTCCCTGTGACCAGCGTGTGATATTCTTCTAATTTACCGTACATATACGGGATAAATTTCTTAACTTTCTCGATCCAGCCTTCCGGAGCGTCCCACTTCACGCCGCCTACGCGCATGTAGTTGTAGGTCAGACGCGCTCCACAAAGCTCATTGAACAGATCAATGATGATCTCACGATCTCGGAAGGCGTAAAGGAATGGACTCATGGCTCCAATGTCGAGCAAATAAGTTCCCCACCACACCATGTGAGAGGCAATACGCTGAAGCTCCATGACGATCAGACGAAGGAACTCTGCGCGCTCCGGTACTTCAAGCTGCATCATTTTCTCCACGGCATTCACCAACACATAGTTGGTGGTCATGGCCGAAACATAGTCCATACGGTCTGTGTATGGAATAATTTGTGTGTAGCTGAGATTCTCGGCAAGCTTCTCAGTTCCTCTATGTAGATAGCCCATGACGGGTATAGCTTCTTTGATTATTTCTCCATCCAGCTTCACAATTACGCGGAAAACCCCGTGCGTACTTGGATGCTGAGGACCAACATTTAACAGGAGCTCTTCTGTCCGTAACAAATGCTACACCTCCGGGTCGAGCGGTTCGTAATCTTTGCGCAGAGGATGGCCGACCCAATCGTCAGGCATCATGATGCGTACTAAGTTGGGATGTCCAGGGAAATCAATCCCCAGTAGATCGTACACTTCCCGCTCATTCCAATCAGCGGTAGGCCATGTAAGGGCAACGGACGGAATGCTTGGCTGCTCCCGGTCTGTTTTCACTTTCACACAATATTCTTGCTTGTGTGTGAGGGAAAGCAGATGATACGCCACCTCGAGGTGCGTTTCCTGATCCACACCGGAGAGATTGCGCAAATAGTCGCAGCGCAGCTCTTCGTGATCCCTGAGCGTCAGCGCGGCCTGCGGCCAGCGCGAGCTGTGAATGACCACGTAAGGACGATGCGCGTCCCTTTCGTTGATGAAAGCTTCGACGACGGCGTCTTCGCCTGCGCCCTCCTTCAAGATCGCGACCAGCCGGTCCAGCAGCGGCTGGTTCGGCGAAGGCACTTTCGGCGCGTCAGGCTCCGCCGATTCGGTCTTCGCGCGTGCGCTTGCGCGCGCGGCGCGGGCTTCTGCGGCGGCCTGGGCTTTGGCCGCCTTCTCGTCGTCCCCTGCGGCAGGCGCAGGGGTTGCCGGTGCCGCCGACGCGGGCTCGCCCGTCGGCTCGGCGGCCGCCCGCGCTGCGAGGCGGGCGGCTCGCGCCGCGGCGCGCTCAGCTGCAGCGTCGCTGGCCTTGACCTCCGCAGCAGGCTCCGCTGCTTGCGCTGCGTCGTCGCTCTTCGGCGCATCAGACGCCGTATCGGTCGTCTGCGCAGCTTCGCCGCTATTCGCTGCGCGTTCGGCAAGCTCGGCCGCAGGCGCGTCGCTTGGCTCACTCGTCGTTTGCGCAGCAGGGTCAGCAGCCTGATTCTCCGCCGCGCGATCAACAGCTGCTTGCACGTCCGCGCTAAGCGGGGTCTCGTGAGAGCTTGCTTCTGGCGTCAGCTCGCCTATTGCATCCGCTGCTTTCTCCAGCGGGGATTCCTTCTTCTGTTTAGCTTCCTCGGCGGGAGTTTGGTCAGCCTTCGGCTCGACCTTCCCTTCCGGCTTCTTCTCATCGCTCATCGATTGGTCACCTGCTTCCCAGTTTTCGCTTCATAGCGAATTTTCTCCTGGAGCTTATTGATGCCATAAATAAGTGCGGCCGGATTCGGCGGACAACCGGGAATATATACATCCACAGGCACGATTTGATCGACACCTTTTACAACGGAATACGATTTCACGTACGGTCCGCCCGCTGTCGCGCAGGATCCCATAGCAATAACCCACTTGGGCTCGGGCATTTGTTCATAAAGACGGCGCAGCAAAGGAGCCATTTTCTTCGTAACCGTCCCTGCTACAATCATCACATCCGATTGCCGGGGAGACGTACGGAAGATGACTCCGAAACGATCCAAATCATAATGAGACCCACCTGTTCCCATCATTTCAATGGCACAACAGGCTAGGCCAAACGTTAGTGGCCAAAGCGAATTACTGCGAGCCCATGCCTTCACTTGCTCCAGTGTTGTCATAAAGACATTGCGGTTTAACTCTTCCCGTTCCTCGGGAGATATCGACTCTAGACTGAAGTCCATTGCAGCACCTTCTTCTTCCAAGCGTATATTAATCCTATGGCAAGCAAGGCTACAAAAATACACATTTCCACTAAAGCAAAAAGTCCAAGCTGATTAAAAGCGACAGCCCACGGATACAGAAATACGGTCTCCACATCAAAGATGACAAACATCAAAGCAAACAAATAATAGCGAATATTAAACCGAATTTGTCCCTCACCTACAGGCTCGTTTCCACTCTCATACGTCGTGTACTTCTCTTCGACGGGTTTGCTCGGTCTTAACCATTTGCCTATCGTCAGCGCTGCTATGGGAAGGAAGATCCCTAACCCTAGAAATACCGCTACGATTACATAGTTATTTGTATACATCATTTGAATGTAACCGCCTCCATTCTGATTTGCTTGACTTACATCTACTATTCCATTTGGAAATATTCACCTTCAACATTATATCAAAAAGCCTTTTAGGCGTCGATGGCTAATTCCAAACGTCACATATTCAGGCTTAGAGAGTAGATTTCCCAAATCTATCCTGAAATACTCATATCCTTATCCGAGATGGTTAGTAATCGGGATAGGTGGGTAATACTATGCAGTGGAAAAATGGAGGACAACCTCCATACAACCATGAATTGATTAAAGAGAGGATGATTTCACATGAAAACAGCTACTGATCTACATCGGACGAATGAAAAAGTTGAGGAAACAGGAAAATACGTTTGTGCAGCAGGCAAAACACTTCAATTATCACACGGTGATGAATTTCCTAATTGTCCGGTCTCGGGCAAGGAAACCACATGGCGGCATGCGAATCATCAACATAAAACAGGCGATAAAGTAACTGAAGCTGGCTACTATCAAGACGCCGATGGGCAAAAAATTGAGCTTAAGATCGGTGATACGTTCCCTTCCTGTCCAAAAACAGGAAAACCTACGGCTTGGCATCACGTTTAAATATTGAATTCCCTAATTGGGGCAAAGGACTGTCTTTCAAGGGCAATGCACCTTGGGGCAGTCCTTTTGCCTTCCAGCATAAGGCCAGAGGAACTTAATTATCGCTAGGGGATATTGTTTTGTAAAAATACCCCCGTGTTGCCCTGAACCAAGGACAACCTACCCGATTGGCATCTCGTTAACTTAAAGGTTCTAAGATAAAAGTCTCTGGAAGCTCCTATTTGTGAAAAAGCAGCTTTAATTTTACGATTAGAAGTCTTTAGAGACTCTTATCGTCAGCAAAACTAGCCAAAACCCCTCCACACTAAGCAATTAAGAGTCCCCAGAAGCTCTTATCCGCACAAAAAATAGCCATTTTCGACGAATAGAAGTCTTTGGAGACTCTTATCGCCAGCAAAACTGCCCCACTCCAACGATCTGAAACAAAAAAAACGAAGGAACCAAAGTTCCCCCGCTTTTCGTCAAACATCTATTTATTTCCCGGACACACTGATACGGTTCACGGCTCTTTGCAAAGCAGCTTCCGCACGTTTGAAGTCAACGTTATCTTGCTTTGTTTCAGCAAGGCGTTTCTCCGCACGCTCTTTCGCAGCTTTCGCGCGATCGATATCAATTTGTTCTGGTAGCTCGGCGCTTTCCGCCAATATAACCACCTTATCCTTGCGCACTTCCATGAAACCGCCGTTAACCGCGATGATTTCGTCTTTAGAGCCCTGTTTCTTCACAGTAATCGGCGCAATTTTCAATGGAGTGACCAGTGGAATGTGATTCGGCAGAATTCCAAGCTCCCCTTCGACACCCTTCACGCTAACCATGTTTGCTTGTTCAGCGTACACTTTGCGCTCCGGGGTAACAATTTCCAGTAGGAATGTACTCACTTGGATTCTCCTCCCTTAAAGTTTTGCTAGGCAAAACTGGCTTCGTAAGCATTACTGCGTTGGCATTAAGCCAAACTTACAGTGTTTTTGCTTTCTCGATAGCGTCCTCGATCGTTCCCACGTTGTGGAAAGCCACTTCAGGAAGGTTGTCGTGCTTACCTTCAAGGATTTCTTTGAAGCTGCGCACAGTTTCTTTCAATGGTACATACAGACCTGGGAAACCGTTGAACGGCTCAGCAACGTGAAGCGGCTGAGACAAGAACAAGCGAAGACGACGCGCACGGTGTACAGTCAATTTGTCCTCATCGGACAACTCATCCATACCCAAGATCGCGATAATATCCAGAAGCTCTTTGTAACGTTGAAGAATTTGTTTAACGCCTTGTGCTGTTCTATAGTGATCTTCGCCAAGTGTTTCTGGCGTCAAGATACGGGAAGAAGAAGCAAGTGGATCTACCGCAGGGAAAATACCTGCTGCTGCAATACTACGCTCCAAGTTCGTTGTTGCGTCCAAGTGAGCGAAAGCCGTTGCTGGAGCCGGATCCGTGTAGTCATCGGCAGGAACGTAAATCGCTTGAATGGAAGTAACGGAACCTTTTTTCGTGGACGTAATACGCTCTTGCAGTTGACCCATCTCTGTTGCCAGAGTTGGTTGGTAACCTACTGCTGATGGCATACGACCCAGCAATGCGGAAACCTCAGAACCTGCTTGTGTAAAGCGGAAGATGTTATCGATGAAAAGAAGAACGTCTTTACCTTCTTCATCACGGAAATACTCAGCCATTGTCAAACCGGACAAAGCTACGCGAAGACGCGCGCCTGGAGGCTCGTTCATTTGACCGAATACCATCGCTGTTTTTGCGATAACGCCGGAGTCTTTCATCTCGTGGTAAAGGTCATTACCTTCACGAGTACGCTCACCAACGCCTGCGAAAACGGAGATACCGCCATGCTCTTGTGCAATGTTGTGGATCAACTCTTGCATGGTTACGGTTTTACCTACACCCGCGCCGCCGAAGAGACCGATTTTACCACCCTTAACATAAGGAGCCATAAGGTCGATAACTTTAATTCCTGTTTCAAGAATCTCTGCTTTTGTCGACAAGTTGTCGAAAGCTGGAGCTTCTTTGTGAATGCCGCTTGTAAATGTACGGTCTACGCCTTCGATACCATCGATTGGCTCTCCCAATACGTTGAACACACGACCTAATGTTGCTGCTCCAACCGGAACGGTAATAGCAGCTTTTGTATCTTCAGCTACGGCTCCACGCACAAGTCCGTCAGTTGAGGACATTGCGATACAACGAACCAGGTTGTCACCAAGGTGAACTGCTGCTTCAACCGTCATCGTGGATACTACGCCGTTATCATTTCTTTCGATCTTGATTGCATTCAAAATTTCAGGGAGTTGTCCGCGTTCGAACTCAATGTCGACGACAGGCCCTGTAATTGTTACAACGCGCCCTTTGCTCATGGTTTCCCTCCTAAAAAAAGCTGTGCCTCCGTAAAGGCTTTAATATCATGCGTTCGCGTTCGCTCCAGCAACGATCTCCGATATTTCCTGGGTAATCGAGGCTTGACGCGCACGGTTATAAGCTAATGTGTAGCCGCTGATCATCTTCGTTGCATTCTTCGTGGCCGAGTTCATCGCCGTCATTCTCGCACCAAACTCACTTGCTTTACCTTCCAATACAGCACTGTAAATAAGCGTTTCAGCATATTTAGGCAGCAATACTTCCAGTACGCCTTCCGGTGACGGCTCATACTCATAACTAGCAGCAGCCGCGCCAGTAACTTCTTCCATAGGAAGCAGGCGAATCATGGTTGGAATTTGGGTAATCGCATTTTTGAATTGGTTATATACCAAGAACAACTGGTCATACGTACCGTTCTCGAAGTTCTTCACTGCTGCAGTAGCTACAGGTTTAATATCCGCGAATTTCGGTGAATCCGGAACCCCTGTCACTTCTTCTACAACTGGCATATTGCGTTTGCGGAAGAAATTACTACCTTTACGTCCGATTACAAAAATCGAATATTCAGCTGTCGATTTATGGTTTTCACGAATCTCCGTCATGACTTTCCGCAACACGTTAGCGTTGTAGCCTCCAGCCAATCCACGATCCGAGGTGATTACTAAATAGCCCGTCTTCTTCACTTCGCGTGACTGTAACATCGGGTGTTTGATCCCTTTGCTTCCAGCTGCAATGCTTTGAACGACTTCTTTCAACTTATCGGAGTAAGGACGTGCTGCTTCCGCAGAACGTTGTGCTCGTCTCAAATTCGCTGCAGAGACCATTTCCATCGCTCTCGTAATTTGTTTCGTGTTTTGTGTGGACTTGATTTGGCGCTTAATCTCGCGCATTCCTTTTGCCATACCTGCTCACCTCTCTTTTGAGGCTTAGAAAAGCCTTCATTCGAAGACCTGAATTCAGGCGATCAGCCTGCCCAGGATTAACACGGTAGGTAGAGCTTCACTTCAACATGAAGCTCTGCCATCATGATTTATACAGAAGCTGCGAAGCTCTTTTTGAATTGAACAATTGCTTCTACTAGCGCTTTATCGTTATCCGGAGTAATGTCCTTCGTATCACGAATACTGTGTAGAATTTCTGGACGGTTGGATTCCAAGTAAGCCAAGAATTGACCTTCAAAACGCGTTACGTCTTGAACCGGAAGATCATCCACATGCCCTTTAACAACCGTGTACAGGGAAGCAACTTGCTTTTCCAAAGACATCGGTTGGTGAACACCTTGTTTCAAAATTTCAAGCGTACGAACACCACGGTCCAAACGCGATTGAGTAGCTTTATCCAAGTCAGATCCGAATGCAGCAAATGCAGCAAGCTCACGATATTGTGCCAAGTCAACACGAAGTGTACCGGCAACTTTTTTCATCGCTTTCGTTTGTGCAGAGCCCCCTACCCGGGATACAGAGTTACCAACGTTAACCGCTGGACGCTGACCGGAGTAGAACAAGTCGGATTCTAAGAAGATTTGTCCGTCCGTAATCGAAATTACGTTCGTAGGAATGTAGGCCGAGATATCGCCTGCTTGTGTTTCAATGAAAGGAAGTGCCGTCATGGAACCGCCACCTAGCTCATCATTCAATTTCGCAGCACGCTCTAGAAGACGGGAATGCAAGTAGAAAACATCCCCTGGATAAGCTTCACGACCCGGTGGACGACGAAGCAAGAGGGACAACTCACGGTAAGCAGCTGCTTGTTTGGACAAGTCATCATAGACGATCAACACGTGCTCGCCTTTGTACATGAAGTACTCACCCATTGCGCAACCTGCGTATGGAGCCAACCAAAGCATTGGTGAAGGCTCGGAAGCAGAAGCTGTTACTACGATTGTGTAATCCAAAGCGCCAGCGTGACGAAGTGTTTCAACAACGCCTACAACCGTGGATTGTTTTTGACCAATTGCAACGTAGATACATTTAACGCCGTTGCCTTTTTGGTTGATGATCGCATCGATTGCGATCGCTGTTTTACCTGTTTGACGGTCACCGATGAGCAACTCACGTTGTCCACGGCCAACTGGTACCATCGCGTCAATCGCTTTGATCCCTGTTTGCATTGGCTCATGTACCGATTTACGGGCCATAACGCCTGGTGCTGGGGATTCGATTGGACGGAATCCAGTTGTTTCGATTGGTCCTCTGCCATCGACAGGTTGACCCAGTGGGTTAACTACACGGCCGAGAAGCGCGTCGCCTACTGGGATTTCCATGATGCGGCCCGTACGTTTTACTTGGTCGCCTTCACGAATATCTTTGTAAGGTCCGAGAATAACGATACCTACGTTGCTTTCTTCCAGGTTAAACGCGTAGCCCAGAACGCCACTTGGAAACTCAAGCAGCTCGCCTGCCATTACGCTTTCCAAGCCGTGAGCACGAGCGATACCATCACCAACTTGAATGACTGTACCTACATCAACCACTTGGATATCGGAATTATAGTTTGCAATCTGTTGTTTAATCAATGAGCTGATTTCTTCAGGTTTGATACTCAACGAACTTCACCCCTATTCTTACAGTGCTTGTGTTAAACTAACGCTTTGGCCAAACGATCCAACTTGCCTGCCAAGCTTCCATCATATAAACGATCACCGATGCGCACTTGAACGCCACCGAGCAATTTCGGCTCGACTTCATTCGAAACACGAATCGTTTTACCTGTTACTTTGCTAAAATGTGAAGCAATCTCAGCTTGTTGAGCATCCGTTAACGCAATAGCGGAGTAAACAACAGCACTCGCTTGTCCTAGTGCTTCATTGGCTACCTTAACGTAGTCGTTAAGTAAAGCTGAAAGAATCGATTGTCTTCCTTTATCAATCAAGACCAGCAGCGTGTTCCACACCGGTTCGGAAACTTTGCCTTCGAAAATCTGCTTTAGCAGGTCCGTTTTCGCGGAAGTCCCGATGTTCGGATGGTTCAGGAACTTCTGCAAGTCTGCATTGTCCCTAATCGCACTAGCTACAGATTTCAGCTCTTCTTCAACTTGGGAAATGATACCTTGTTCCTTCGCTACTTCGAATAAAGCTTTGGCATAACGCTTCGCTACGACGATGTCACTCATACGTTGCCTCCTACCTCTTTGAGGTAATGCTCAACAAGTTCTTCTTGTGACTTTTCGTCGATTTGTTTCTCAATAATTTTGGATGCGATTAGAACGGACATCGCGCCAACTTGGCTGCGAAGAGCGGCAACCGCTTTGTTCTTCTCATTTTCGATATCTTTCAGTGCTTCGTCTTTCAGACGGTTAGCTTCTGCGCTAGCAGCGTGAATAATATCATCAGCTTGTTTGGAACCTGTATGCTTCGCTTGCTCAATGATATCGTAAGCTTCCTTACGAGTTTGTTGCAGCGCTTGCTTTTGTTCCTCTAACAATTGATCAGCTTGCTTGCGGCTCGCTTCAGCTGTTTGAATTTGATCTTTCACCAATTGTCTGCGTTTCTCCATCATGCCAAACAAAGGGCCAAATGCAAATTTAGAAAGCAACAAATATAAAATTAAGAACGCGATAAGTTGAATCCAAAACGTGGACCATTGAATATCCAAGTAACGTCACTCCCTTCTGATAACATGGGCAAAACGAAGGCGTGGCGGCAATGATATGCCATCCCCGCCGAACGGTTTCTTAAGCTTTTCCCATAAAGATGAATGCAAGAACCAATGCTACGACCGGCATTGCCTCAACTAGACCTACCCCGATAAACATTGTTGTTTGAAGCGTACCACGAAGTTCTGGTTGACGGGAAATACCTTCCAAAGCGCGACCTACGATCAAACCGTTACCAATACCTGCACCTAGTGCTCCTAAACCGAATACGATACCTGCTGCTACTAATGCTATTGCTCCCATTGATAAATCCTCCCTCAAATTCTTAAGTTTGTTTTGTTTATAAGTGACTCGAGACTTCCCGAGGTAAGTCTTTCTCTTAATGCTCTTCTTCGTGAATCAACGTTTGCGAGATATAAACCATGGTCAGCATCGTGAATACGAAGGCTTGAATCGCACCTACGAACACACTGAAGCCCTGCCATACAAAGAGAGGCGCAATTCCAAACCAACCTGCTCCAACAATGACAGATATCATAATTTCACCAGCATAAATGTTTCCGTAAAGACGGAAAGCGAGCGTAAGCGGCTTTGATACAACTTCAATTAAATGAAGGATCAACATTGCCCCTTTGAACTCAAAGTAATGCGCGAAGTAATGCTTCGTATTGCGAGTAATCCCTAGATAGTGACTTAATACAATTACGATAACCGTAAGTGCTCCTGTAACGGCAATATCAGCTGTTGGCGATTTCCACCATGACACGTGATCTGTTGTCACAATCGAGAAAGGGAGACCAAGCATGTTGCCGATAAAGATGTACATGATGAGCGTAAGACCTAATGCGATAAAACCTTTACCGTGTTTCGATCCAATCGTGCTTCCGATAATGCCTTCTACAAACTCAATTGTCCATTCCATGAAGTTTTGCAATTTCGAAGGATTTGTTACGGATGCTCGGCTGGCTCCTGCAATTGCAAGAATTAGCACGATAAGTGTGGTAATTCCGATCATCATTAGTGCAGATGCATCGAAAGTAAAGCCTAACCACTCAAATTCTGGTACGTGATGTTCCATGTTTTCCATTTTCACCCCTTTCATCGAATGGAATTACTTCTTAGACTTCCTAATAGAAAGAATACCCAGTACGAGTGTTGCCAATTGAGCAAAAAAGTATCCAACGATCGTCGTGGTTAACGCGATATGTTCGGGATACCGTACGGCAACCAAGCCTGCGAAACCAGCAATTGCTGCTCTTGTCAGAAAACCCAGGGTCACCTTGCGCCCATTCTGCTCTATCGCAGCTGCTGCCAACTTGTTAATCTTCCAGGCCAAAAACCTTGCATTCACCATACTCGCCATGGATCCGAGCATTATGCCGGCAAAGTAAACCCGATAGTCGACAAGAAGCGCCCATGCAGCCAAACAAAAGGATAAAAAGAAAAGAAACACATTTTGAACCGTTTTCAGAGTGGCTGAAAAGTCATCCATTATAGCCCTCCGTACCGCTTTATCATGAAGTAAATGCTAATGATTCCGGTTACAAGCCCTAGCAAGAATCCACCTAACAACCAGAGCTGTCCCCCTAGTGTGCGACTCAACCACTCGCCGAAGAAATACCCGGCCGCTAAACATACTACGAGGTCGATACCAATTGCACTAGTTAGGGCTACTGCCCGCCACGGATTATCATTGGGATTTGGCCGTTTCATCGCACCCTCCTGAGCGTTTTCCGCATGGAAAACCCGCTTCGTAGACATCGTGCTACGAATCCTCATTCATTGTATCGAAGCCATGCAAGGTTTGTCAATTGACAGAACTTCATTTGTGACTTCTCACAAAACCCCTCAGAGCCTTGCGGCTCTAGGGTTTGCGAGTTTCCAAACCAAACAGTCGAACTGTACGCTGTAGCGTTTGTCATGATTTTGTCACGGTTAGAATGTTTCAGGCCGTTCGGAGGTCTTGCCGAAGTGATGGAGAATCGCTTGCACGATACGTTCAGACGCTTTTCCATCCCCATAAGGATTGGCAGCTTGGCTCATTTGGCTGTACAATTCGGGGTCCGTCAGCAGGGCGCGAGCGCGCTCGTAGACTTTCTCCTCATCGGTGCCGACAAGCTCTAACGTGCCTGCTTGAATGCCTTCCGGACGCTCTGTGGTATCACGCAGAACAAGAACGGGCACGCCAAAAGACGGCGCTTCCTCTTGAAGCCCACCTGAATCCGTCAGAATCATATGCGTATGCGGGTAGAAGTTATGGAACTCACTCGCGTCGAAGGGTTCTACCAGCTTGATGCGTGGGTGATTCCCAAGAATCTCATGCGCAGGCTCTTTAACCGCCGGGCTTGGATGCACCGGATAAACAATCGCAATATCGTCGAACTCATCAGCGATCCGCTTCACAGCTCGGAAAATTTGGCGATGCGGCTCTCCTTGAGCTTCACGGCGATGCGCCGTCATCAAGATGAGCTTGCGTCCTGCCGCCCACTCCAGAACGGGGTGGTTGAAATTCTCTTTAACAGTGTATTTAAATACATCCGTTACCGTATTGCCGGTCACATAAATTTGCGACTCGGATTTATTTTCCTTACGCAGATTGTCTGCGGACTGCTGTGTTGGCGCGAAGTGAAGATCGGCCAAAACGCCTGTTAGCTGACGGTTCATTTCCTCCGGGTATGGCGACATTTTGTTCCACGTACGAAGACCCGCTTCCACGTGTCCTACTTGGATTTGCTGCATGAACGCCGCATAGCTCGCTAGGAACGTAGTCAAAGTATCGCCGTGCACGAGAATCAGATCAGGCTTCGCCTCTTGAAACACCGGCTCCAAACCTTGAAGCACACGCATTGTAATCTCATTCAACGTTTGACGATCCTTCATCACATTTAGGTCAAAGTTAGGTGTAATTTTGAAAATTTCTAGCACTTGGTCCAGCATTTGACGATGCTGTGCGGTTACGCAGACTAGCGACTCAATATGCTCAGGGTGCTTCTCCAACTCCAAAATCAGCGGAGCCATTTTAATCGCTTCGGGTCTCGTGCCGAAAATCGTAATCACTTTAAGACGTTTCATCGGTTTTCTCTCCCCTTAGAGCTTTCCGTAGGAAAGCTTTCTTCGTAAGCATAGGCTGAGCTTTCCGCATGAAAGCTCACTTCGTAAGCATAAGCTGAGCTTTCCGTAGCAAAGCTCACTTCGTAAGCTTTGACTGAGCTTTCTGCCAGAAAGTTCACTTCGTAAGCTTATTGCCAATTACTTCGTGCCGAACAGACGATCTCCCGCGTCTCCGAGCCCTGGTACAATATAGCCATGATCATTTAAATAATCATCAACAGCTGCTACATAGATATCCACGTCAGGATGCTCTTGTTGAACAGCCTTGATTCCTTCCGGTGCAGCGATCAGGCACATCAGCTTCATTTGCGTACAACCTCTGCGCTTAAGCACTTCAATAGCCATATTCGCCGAACCGCCGGTCGCCAGCATAGGATCAATCACGATCAACTCACGTTCCAGCACGTCCGTAGGCAGCTTCACATAATACTCGACAGGCTGAAGCGTGTCAGGATCACGGTAAAGGCCAACATGGCCCACTTTGGCAGCAGGCATTAGCTTCAATACGCCATCAACCATACCTAGGCCAGCTCGTAAAATCGGAATTAAACCCAGCATTCTTCCAGAAATAATTCGGCAATCTGCCGTTGTAACTGGCGTTTTCACTTGTACATGCTCAAGCGGCAGGTTTCTAGTAATTTCATAAACCATTAAAGTTGCAACTTCATCAACCAGTTCTCTAAAATCCTTCGTTTTCGTATTCTCATCCCGAATATAGGTAAGCTTATGCTGAATAAGCGGATGATCACAAATAAATAACTTCCCCATAATATCCTCCTAAAATAGCTTCATTTTCTATGTATTTTGCAAAAATTAGCGTCATTGTACGACAAACCTCGTCCATTATATCATATGTTATCCAACTTATCCTCTGAAAAACCAAACATCCCCTAACAGCACGAAAAACCGTCCCGAGACACAAGAATCCCGGACGGTTCGCTTTATTGCCGCTTATACGGCTATTCGTTTCTCATGACGGCTATATCGGGTCTCCAGCCAGCGGAATAACCGCTCGCAGCCCCAGCAAATAACCCAATAAATAATAGATGCATCAAAATACATTTCCAAATAGCGATAACCGTCGCCCGCCACAATTTTCGCTTGAGCCATGACCTCAATCACTTTGATCGCAAAAGCCAGCGAAGTCCCTTTGATTAAATTAATAAAAATATTGCCCAAATTGGGAAGTGCCGTAACGAATGCCTGAGGCGCAATAATTCGCGTCAAGGCCTGGGACGTCGTCATGCCGATCGACTGCGCCGCCTCCATCTGGCCAATTTCGATGTTGCTCAGCGCCCCGCGAATCACTTCTGACTGATAAGCCGCTGAATTAATCGTGAAAGCAAGCAGCGCGATGGCTAGTGGCGACATATCCTGCAGCGGAATGTGCCATCCCCACTTTTCATTGAGAATATCAACGAGCAGCGGCGTACCGTAGAACACCACGTAGAGCTGTACCAGCAGGGGAGTTCCGCGTATGAAGGAAACATACAAAGCCCCCGCCTTATCCAGCACAGGCACTTTATATATGCGGCACAAGGCGATAACAGAGCCCAGCAAAGTTCCTAGCAGCATCGAGATGATTGCGACGAACAGCATGGAAGGGACGCCCTTCAACACCTCCGGGAACTTCTCAATGGCAAAAGCTAAACTGAATTCGACCAAAGCAGCCCCCTCCCTTCCCTTTATCCGGCAATACTGATATGGCTTTTTTTATAGTTTCTTTCCATGATCCGAAACCCTCTCTCGATGAGAATGCTGATAATCCAGTAGATCAGGGAGACCAGAATATACACCTGAAACGTATTTTTGCCATAATTATTCCCCAGAATGATCTGCACCTGTCCCATAAGGTCAATGATGCCGATGGAGAAGGCCAGCGATGTTTCTTTTAATAAAATAATGACGTTGTTGCCCAAGTTAGGAATTGCGATCCCGAATGCCTGGGGTAAAATGATCCGTCTAAGCGACTGCCCGTAAGTCATGCCGATGCTGTATGCCGCCTCCTGCTGCCCGCTGCCTACGGCCAGATAAGAAGAGCGAATGACCTCGGAGAAGAACGCTGAGCTGTGCAGCGAAAAGGTGATAACAGCAAAAATCATTTTATTCCAGTTATTCACGTCAATTCCGAATAGAATCAACAGCTGCGGCAGTCCGTAATAAACAAGAAACAGTTGAACGATAGTCGGTGTACACCGCATGAAAGATAAATAAATCGTTGCCAGCCCATACAGATACTTGTTCTTCTGAATACGGGCGAGCGCAATCACCAACCCGAGCAATAAGCCGAACAGGAGAGAGGCCAGCAGAATCGTCAGCGTGACAGGCAATCTCTGGGCGATTCGCAGGACCAAATTCAGCGTTGTTTCCATTCCGGACCCACTCCTCTCAGGTTATTCCTTGCGGAACTTATAGCCCTGCTGCACGAACTCCAGGCTTTTGAATACATCGACTTTGAACCATTTCTCCGAAAGTTTCGACAAACTGCCATCCTTAATCAGTTCAGTCGTGGCCGCATCCACTTTCTGGGCAAGTTCTGTTTGATTTTTATTAAAAATGAAATATACCGGCTCTTTGGAAATAACGCCGCCAATCTTCAAGTTCAAATTCAACTTCTTCACGGCATCTTCGAAATGGTTGATGTTCAGCAAGTGCGCATCGTATTTGCCTGATTCCACAAGCTTCAAGTCGTCGGCTGGCGTCGTCTTGTCAACATCCTCGACTTTGATTTCCTTGCCCGGGTGTTTCAGATTGTAATCTTTGAGAATATAACGGAACCCTGAGACTGGGCTCATCGGTACTAATTTCTTACCGACCAGATCATCCAGCGTTTTGATATCATCTCGATCTGGCTTAACAGCCAAACCTGTAATCGAATAGCCGAACTCTTGCTGCGGGTACAAATACTTTTTCTCCCGCTCCGGATTCTTGAACCAGAAATTAGCGGCAAACGCATATTTGCCTGTATCTGTCCCGATCAATTGGCCTTCGTTGTCGACCGATTCATATTCAAATTTATATTCTGGCAGCTTTTTCTCCAATTCCTTCAAATAATCGATGATGAAGCCGGCTGGCTGATTCTTCTCATCCAGAAAGCTGAACAATGGCACCGGAACCGTGTTTAGTGCTGCTTTGACAACTTTCGGCGCTGCCTTGGCGGTTGGTGCTGTAGTCGTCGCAGGCACGTTGGTGGCTGCCCCTTCTTTGTTTGTAGCGGCTTTGGCGCAGCCTGCCAAAATAATAAACAGAACGACTGCCAAAATAAGATGAATGCGTGGTTGTTTCATAGATGATTCCTCCTAGGTAGATGGTATTTATAGGGATGCAGACGCCTGAACCTTGGACCAGCGATTGGTTGGGGAAGTCAGACCCAGATGTTCACGCAGTGTATGACCTGTGTACTCGGTGCGGTAGCGGCCTCTTTTTTGTAAAATCGGAATGACCTGCTCCACGAACTCCTCTAATCCTTGAAGATAGTGGGAAGGCATAATCGTGAATCCGTCACAAGCAGCCTGATCGATCCATGATTCCATCAAATCAGCCAATTGTTCCGGCGTTCCAGCGAAAGTATGGTGGCCGCCAGCCGATATAACGTGCTGACTCATTTGCCTAACCGTCCATTTCTCGCGCTGCCCCAAATCTTTCAATAGCTGCAAGCGGCTCTTCTTGCTGTTGTTGGCCTCGGCATCGATCTCCCAGTAGGGAAACGGGCCGTCCAATGGATACGACGACAAATCGACGTCAATCGTACCGGACAAGTTCCGGACCGCAATTTCGGGCAGCACCAGTTCATTGAAATAAACCTGCCGCTCCTTGGCTTCACGTTCTGAAGATCCAAGAATAGGGGCGAGTCCAGGCAAAATATGAAACTTCTCTGCATCGCGTCCGTAAGGCTCCAGCATCCCCTTCAGATTCGCATAGTAGCGCTGGGCATCCTGCAAATTATCCTGTGCAGTGAAGACAACCTCCGCTTTGCGAGCGGCAAACTGGAGACCGCTTCCTGATGACCCTGCCTGGAACAGCACAGGATGACCTTGTACCGGCCGGGGTATGTAGGAGCTGCCGCTGAAGGAGAAATGTGTATCCGAGTGATCGATATCATGCACTTTGGCAGGATCGAGATAGATGCCCGCTTCCCGGTTCGCAACCAGCGCATCCTCTTCCCAGCTATCCCAGAGTTTCATCGCCACCTCGACGAATTCGTTCGCCCTTTGATATCTCAGCGTATGATCCATATGGGCATCCTTGCTGAATTGGGACGCGATGCGCGGGTCCTGCGAAGTCACCATATTCCAGCCCGCACGGCCGCCGCTCAGATGATCCAGCGTGGCGAATCGGGCCGCTACATGATACGGATCGTTATACGTAGTAGAAAGCGTTGCCGTCAGGCCAATCCGCTCTGTAACAGCAGCCATCACAGAAAGCAGCGTCAGCGTATCCAGCGTCGGTATGGAACGATCCTCCCCGACTCTCTCGTTCTGCTCTCCAATTGCGATCTGTTCCAGCACCAGAATCGTATCGAATTTCCCCCGCTCAGACAGCCTGGCGAAATCCTGATAAAAAGCAATATCCAACAGCCGATCTGCCTGTGTTTCCGGGTGGCGCCATCCGCCTGTATGCTGACCGGCATTAAGAAGGAAGACGCCGAGGTGCAGTTGTTTTTTGGTTGTTGCCATACGTTAACCCCCCTTGCTGATTCGCTCGTTATCTATCGATGTTAGTCCTACCTGCTCCCTCAGAGTCGCTGCTGTGTAGGCCGTTCGGAAAAGCCCTCGCTGCTGCAGCTCAGGAATAACGTGCTGAACGAAAGCCGTAAGCCCGCTCTCAAGCAGCGGAAACTGGAGATGAAAGCCATCGCTTCCGTACGCTTGATACCAAGCCTCCATCCAATCTGCCAGCTGCTTGGGTGTTCCTACGAAGACATGGGTACCGGTTAATTCCAGCACACTATCCGTCAGTTCGCGCAGCGTCGAAGCTGTAATCTCCGCTGCTTCCATTGCTGCCCTCAAGGCGGGGATCGCAGGCAGCGAGTCATCCAGTGGATAGGCTGCCAAATCCACCTCGAACAGATCAGACAGCAGCGCAAGCGCCGCTTGGGGATCAACAAGACCTTTCAATTCCGCCGCTTTCTGACGCGCTTCCTCCTCCGTCCTGCCAAGAATCGGCGAGAGAGTTGTCAGGACCTTCCTACTGCCTGGCGAATGCCCGAAGAGTTCCCTCTCTTTACCCAGCTTGGCATAGAAATCAGCAGCAGCCCTGATCGATGGCCTGGAACTGAAAAGAATCTCCGCATCAACGTTGTTCGCGCCCCCCTGCTCCCAGCTCAGGCCAAGACGAACGGGGTACCTTTGCGGTGGTCTAGGTATGCTTAGCGGGCCGCGCACCCGGAAGTAAGAACCTGTATGGTGGATGAGATGCACCTTCTCCGAGTCGATGTATCGGCCTGACGCCTTATCAACGATAACGGCGCCTTCCTCCCAGCTGTCCCATAGACGCTCCGCGACTTCAATGAACTCCTGACGGCGCTCTTGACGCTCGGCAGCCGACAACTCAGGCGGCCCGCCATAGCGGCGGTGCGGCTCCTGCCAGTCCGTGGCGCTGGCCAGCCACGCTATTCGCCCGCCGCTCAGATGGTCGAGCGCAGCCAATTGGCGGGCAGCCGCGAACGGCTCCGTCACCGAAGTCGATATCGCTGCGCCAAGCCCGATGTGCGCAGTCACTGACGCTAGCGCCCCCAGCAAAGTGAAAGGCTCGAGCAGCAGCCCTGGCTCCGTGCCAGTGGCACGAAGCTGCGCGGCGATGGAAGTGCGATCCAAGTACAACAGATCCAGCTTCCCTTGCTCTGCCAGCTGTGCAATACGGTAGAAATAGGCCGGTTCATGCAATTGCTGTGCTTTAACTTCCGGATGACGCCAACTCCCCGGATAATACCCGGCACCCTGTACGGACAATGCCAGATGCAGCTGCCCTCTTCTTGTCCCCATGTAGGTCCCCAACACCTTTCCTCTCTGTTATCAGACACCAACAAGAGGCTAAGAATCCACCTTGCTATAAGGGGGAAATTCTTAGCCTCCGGTCGTCCAGCCAGCTATTTTTATTTATTTCTAATAAAAAGATTGAAATACCTTATTTCATATCGATATACTAGGATTAATACAAAATAGCACGCCCTTTTTTTTACGTCAACTGAATGATAAAGATCAAAGAAGAATGAACAGAATTGAAGAAAATGCCCATCATTTGACAGCTAGGAGGGTTGCCCACATGATCAAAGATCAATTTAATTTAATTCACATCAGTGAAGTCATGAATGAATTGGATGTCAGCCGCTCAACCATAGATCGCTGGCGGAAAACGAAACAACTCCCCAGTATGAAGATCGGGAAAGAAATCTATTTTGACAAGAACGAAGTGATCCGCTGGTACAGGCAGTTCGGTCAGGTTCGACAAGCTGCTCCTATTCTGAATGCCAACCAGACCCTGACCATCGGATATACTACGGTCTCAACCCATATGTGGAGCCCGCACATCATCAAGGAGTTCGGACTGCTGGAGGAAGAATTAAGGCGCGTCAACCCCAAGAATCGGATTGAAATCAAATGGCATAAAGCCAAAGATGGCATGGAGCTCGTGAAAGGCATGATTGCCGGCACCATTCATCTGGCTACTTTCGGCGATTACGCCCTCTCTGTCAGCCATACCATCAGTCGGCTGCTGCCGGACTTCCGTCCCATTCTGCTCGCTGCTGGCGGCAAGTCTGCGGAAGGCAACGGCTTCGGGATGGTCGTCCCTATGAGCCTGACCCTGAAGAACATCTCCGAGCTGGCCACACTGCCCATTGCGACGACATTCCGCACCAACGCGGAGTATCGACTGAAGAAAATGCTCGAATCCTACCATATGACCGAGCTCAACATTATTCATCGTTCCATCGAAGAAAGCATGGAGAGCCTGCACCAGGGCAAATTGAGCGCTTCGATTATGTGGGAGCCGTTCCTCAGCCTGGCGCATTATCAGCGTGTTGGCAAATCCATTTTTGATAAAGAACTAGGGCTTGGTTTCATGGCAGGCGTCGTCGCTGATGAACGCTGGGCTCTAGCCCATGAGGATTTGGTCGTTGCCTATTTGAAAGCCCACCTGCTAGCGAACCGGCTCATGCGGGAGCAGCCCAACAAAGCGGCCAAATTCTTCAGCCTGGAAACCGGATTTCCCGAAGAAGTCATCCACCGCTCCATTTCCCAGATTAGATGGGATGCGGCGCTCTACGAATCGGATCTAACCCGTCTGAGTTATTTTGACTCGACCCGGCAGGCAGATATTGCGTATAACATCGCCTATCTCCGTATCGCCGCTCAAGAGTTAAGGCTTCCGACGCTTCCCGTCCATCCGATCGCTGGCGCTTGGCAGCAGGATCATTATTATTAGAAGTCCGTTTACATCGCTGGAATTGTCGGATCCTAATGTTCGCAGCCTATTCAGCGAAAAGAGCACATCCACAGGATCGAGAGTCAGCACTCTAAGTCACCAAAAACAAAAAAAGCCAACTCCCGAAAGAGTCGGCTTCGTATATTTACTATTAGGAATTAGTAAGTTAAACCTGGGTAAAGCGGATATTGCGCCGTCAAATCTTTCACGAGACCGCGAGCTTTTTCCAAAACAGCTTCGTCTTTCGGGTTTTTCAGGGTAAGACCGATCACTTTCGCGATTGTTTTCATCGCTTCTTCACCCATGCCACGGGACGTTACAGCTGGTGTACCCAAACGGATACCGCTTGTGATGAACGGGCTAGTCGGGTCGAAAGGAATCGCATTTTTGTTCGCTGTAATTCCGATTTCGTCAAGCACGTGCTCAGCATCTTTACCCGTGATGTTCAGGTTGCGAAGGTCGATCAACATCAAGTGGTTATCTGTACCGCCGGAAACCAGGTTGATGCCTTCAGCTGTAAGAGCTGTCGCCAATGCTTGTGCATTGTTGATCACATTTTGACCGTATACTTTGAAATCCGGCTGCAAAGCTTCACCGAAGGAAACAGCTTTCGCTGCGATTGTGTGCATCAAAGGACCACCTTGGGAACCAGGGAATACCGCTTTATCAATCGCTGCTGCCCAAGCTTTGCGCGTCAGAATCATACCACCACGTGGTCCGCGAAGCGTTTTGTGCGTTGTTGTTGTAACGAAATGCGCGTGCGGCACTGGGTTCGGGTGCAAACCAGCAGCAACCAGACCTGCGATATGTGCCATATCGACGAAGAACAATGCGCCTACATCGTTAGCGATGGAAGCTAAAGCTTCGAAATCAATCGTGCGCGGGTAAGCACTTGCGCCAGCTACAAGCATGCGAGGTTTATGTTTGAATGCGGCTTTGCGAACATCGTCGTAATCGATGCGGAAATCTTTTTCACTTACGCCGTAAGCGACGAAATTGTAAAGAATACCGGAAGCATTCACCGGGCTGCCATGCGTCAAGTGACCGCCATGCGCCAAGTTCATGCCAAGCACCGTGTCACCAGGGTTCAGAGCTGCCAAATAAACAGCCATGTTCGCTTGTGCGCCGGAGTGAGGTTGAACGTTCGCGTGTTCAGCACCGAAAAGCTCTTTCGCACGGTCGCGAGCGATATCTTCCACGATGTCTACGTACTCACAACCGCCATAGTATCTTTTGCCTGGGTAGCCTTCTGCATATTTGTTCGTAAGTACAGTACCCATTGCTTCAAGAACAGCTTGGCTTACGATGTTTTCGGAAGCGATCAGCTCGATTTTGTCGCGTTGACGGCCAAGCTCAAGGTTCATTGCTTCTACGATTTTCGGATCTTGTTTGTTCAGAAAATTAGTCATTTGAAATTCCTCCTAGAAAATAGTCATATCTGTTGAATCATCATTCACTGAGAGAATAAGTTAACAATCCGCATCCGGTGCGGCTGTTTGGTAAAGCTGCTCAGCCGTATCTGCCGAATAGACAGCTCGGATACCGCCGATGAGTTTGGGCCGTGTGAATGCCATGGTCACATAAGCATGACCCAGATGCCGCACGGGCGGCCTTGCAGGAACAGCGACACGACGTAGATGCATCCCTATCAGGGTAGAGCCAATATCGATGCCGGCATGCGCTTGAATCGTCTCCACAACCACCGGCTTCGCGAATTGGCGATAGGCGTAGGAGGCCATCGAGCCTCCAGCTTTTGGAACTGGGATCACGGATACAGGCTCAAGCTGCGGTGCTAGCAGCAACAGCTCTTCTTCAATAACGAGAGCACGATTCAGATGCTCACAACACTGAAAAGCAACATGCAGCCCGAATTCGCGGCTAATGCGCTGCACCGTGTCATAAATCGGCTTCGCCGCATCCAGCGTGCCCGACGTGCCAATCTGATGCCCGAGGATTTCACTCGTGCTCGTACCGATGACCAGAATATGACCTGGCCGCAGACTGCCTACTTGGATCAACTCTCGAAGATTCGTTTCCAAACCTTCAGCAACATTGTGAAGTATGGAATCTGTCATGATGGCGCCCGCTCCTACGATTGAACCGTGAAGCGATCTTCGATGCTTTGCACTTTATTAATGCGGTTCTGGTGGCGAACACCTTGGGAAAACTCGGTTTCCAGCCAGATTTTCACAATTTCCTCGGCTACGCCGGGACCAATGATACGTTCCCCTAACGCAAGCACATTCGTATCGTTATGCTCACGCGTTGCTTTCGCCGAAAAAAGATCATGAACAAGCGCGCAGCGGATGCCCGGCACTTTGTTCGCAGCAATCGACATGCCAATGCCCGTCCCGCAAATGAGGATTCCTTTATCGGCACCGCCTGAAACGACTTGCTCACACACTTGAAGCGCATAGTCGGGATAATCCACCGAATCTGCACAACTGCAGCCATAATCGATGACTTGATGGCCTAAAGATTCAATAAAAGGAATGATTACATCTTTCAAACGATAGCCTGCATGATCCGCACCTAAGGCAATTTTCATGAATAGAACGCTCCTCATCTTCTTCGAATTCGACCATCCTATTATATCCCAAAGCGCACCAAAAACGAAAAAAAGAGCGGACACGCTAAAATACGCGCGTTGCTCTTTTGCCCAGGCGACCGGCCGTATAGCTCAATGCTCCATTGTGGTTGCCCCCACTCGTCGCCAGTTACATTGAGTCTTGCTTGATACTTTATATTCTATCGCATTCCGGCTTAAGTGTAAAGATGGAACCTCATTTCCTAAGTCCATTTGTCGAATGATTACTGCTCTTCACGGCTCTTGCGGAGTTTTATAACTAATTTATCCAAGCTGCTGCCGATCTCTTCCGCCGTTTGCCGATAAACCTCTAAAGGTCCGCCGAATGGATCGGATATGTCATAGTCAGGAATTTCAACCTCAAGCTGATAGATCCGACTTCTTTCTTCCACGGAAACTGCTTGCGAAAGAGCTTGTTTGAGCTGAACCTCAGTTACGAGGCGCTCCCGCTCTTCAATCGCTTGTAGGACATGCTCATCGTCTTCCACGTACTCTTTGAGTGTAAACGTCTTATCTATCGCATGCGGAAACCGCTGAATGACGGTTCTTTTGTGCCCCATGGTCATGGTTAAAATAAGATCGGCCCACTGCACCTCTGACTCTTGAATCGTCAATGAATACAATGGCTCCTTGAATCCTGCTTCCTGCAGCAGCGATGCACTGTTTCGAGAAATAGGACCTCCTGTTATTGCGGATACCCCTGCTGAACGAACCTCCGCCGCAAGCCCTTCTTGGTGCACCCGAATACGCAGCAAACCTTCTGCTAATGGACTGCGGCACGTATTTCCTGTACAAACAAATAGAATTCGCAACTTGAAATCCTCCTAAGCGTTAAACGTTCTCGCCCTTATTGTATCACAGTAAAAGCATGATCCCAAACGCCAGCAGAATCAATCCACCGAACGCTTCTCCATATTCTCCAACCCAGCCGCTTACCCGCCGGCCAACCAATAAGCCCGCTATGGAAAGCAAACCGCCAAACAGACCAAAAATAAGGACCGTCAAAACGATATCTGTCGCAAACATACCCAGAGATACGCCTACTGAAAAAGAATCTATGCTGACGCTAAGGGCAAAAATCATTAATCCCCATAACGTTCTGTGATCAAAAGAAGTCGCTTCTTCGCCCCGAATCGAGCTATACACCATATGAGAGCCTAACAGAATAAGCAAGCATCCTCCGGCGGCAGTCGCCACATTCCCAAGTAGCAAGGATACGTATTGGCCCATAAGCATCCCCATCAAAGGCATAATGACATGGAAAAAGCCAATCACGAAGCTAATTTTCAAAATATCCAGCAAACGAATGCCCTTCATGCCAATGCCGATCCCTAAGGAAAAAGCATCCAGACCCAGAGCAATCGCCATAATCATAATGGTTAAAAGTTGTCCAAAATCCACACCTGATTCGAGCATCGTGCTATCCCCCTTGTCCGCTTTCTCTCTCAAGATATGCGGACAAACAGGGAAACATTCTAGCTAAATACGGACAAGCCGATGACCGGCTGCTTTGCGCAGACGATTCATAATCGCAAGGCCGATTCCCGTTTCCGGGCAGCCCTCTGCTGCAATATAGGCGATTCCTTCCTGATCAAATCGTCGCAGCGCCCCATAGAGCTCCTGTGCAATCGTTTCCGGCTGCGCAAGCGACCCACAGGCAATAACCAAATCCGCCTCATACGCACCGGCTCTTTCTTCAAAAGTAAGAATACCCGTAGATTCGCCGCGAGCCTTGGCAGCATGAATATCGGCTTGGATCCAGGCCATGACGGCCTCTGACTTGTCGCCCTGCACAATATGCATATACCCTTTCGGCGCATAATGCGTATATTTCATTCCAGGAGCACGAGGAGTCTCCGAATCTCGCACCTCTTCCTGCTCCGGTTCATGAATCCGAATTGCCGGAAGTGCCGCCTGCAGCTGTTCCGCTGTAACACCGCCAGGTCGCAGGATAAATAATTGACCGTCTACAATCTGGATCACCGTTGACTCCACACCAACGCCTGTTGCGCCGCCGTCTACAATTCCACCAATACGTCCTTCCAAATCATCCCGTACATGTGAAGCTAACGTTGGGCTAGGTCGACCGGAGCTATTGGCGCTTGGCGCCGCTATCGGGAGCCCAGCTTCACGAAGCAGCTCTAAAGCAACCGGATGATCCGGTATGCGCACGCCCACAGTGGCAAGTCCTGCGGTCACCAACGACGAAATGCCGCCTGTTTGCACAGGCAGCACGAGGGTAAGGGGACCTGGCCAGAAAGCATCCATAAGCTGGCGATGTTCTGATGTTAGACTATCAGGATTTACCAAATCTGAGAGCTGCTCCCTATCAGCAATGTGAACGATCAGCGGGTTGTCAGAAGGCCTTCCTTTGGCTTTGAAAATACGCTGCACAGCTTCTGTATTCGTCGCATCTGCACCAAGTCCGTATACCGTCTCCGTTGGGAACGCGACCGTTTCACCACGCCGCAGAAGCATCGCCGCCTCCGCTAATTGCACCGTCATTTCCTTGCCCGAATCCCGATCCACTTTCCAAAACATAGTCACGCGATATCATCCTTACTTCACTTAAATTCGAATTTAGCTAAACCATGATGCTATCTTCTTAATCATTTCCCAAACGAAAAATTTCACTTCTGGCTGAGCAGCAGCAGCAGCAGGTTGTGCTTGTGCTTCAACTTGTACCTTCGAGGCATTGCTAGCTTTAGCGGCTGGTGTGACCTTCGCTGTTGGTGCTGGTGCAGTAGATGGCTTCGACTCGCCTTCTGTCTTAGCTACAACAGCGGCAGAGGCAACCGCTTCTCCGGATACGGAATCTACAAAGCATAACGGCGGGAACAATACGCACCACCAGTTCTGGCCTTCCCCGCTCCCAATCGTTACGCGCAGCGCTTCATAATCGCCAGCCGGATAAACTTGATTGCCATACATTTTCGTAGGAAACGGCACGCTTCCCAGTTCAACTGTATGGTCATACGAATAGCCGCGTGCTTCAATCATCTGTCCGACCAGCACATCAAACTCCGCTAAATGAGCTTTCACCACAGCTCTCGCTTCATCCAGTGATTGCGGGCCCACAACCCACTCCTGCATACGAGCGATGATAGCATCACGAATCTCGCGTTTCAACGCTTGATCCTGCGGTGAATCCGAGTTTGCGAGAATTCGCAGACGAATAGATTCCTTCGGTATGGTAGGCGAGATAACCGCCGCATTGGTCCGATTTGACTCCCAGCAAGTGATCATAACAATAAGTGCAAAAGCTACTAATAATAAATGTTTGAATGATGTGCGTTCCGTTCTTTTTACCATAAGGAAAAGCCCCTTCCCCTTCGCTTCTACTAACCAGTATGGGCAAAAAGAGAGGAAGCTAAACCTACGAATCTATTAAAAAGTGAGAAAATAATAGAGTTGGGTGATAGACGCGGGGTGGGCTGGTTTATCCCACCTGTAAGGCTGTTTTTCAGCGCTAAAGTGGCTTTTTATTAGTTCGCTGCTATTTTAGGGCTGATAAACAGCCTTAAGTTCTTAGTTCTAGTGCTTCTGACTAGTTTATCGTACTCGTAAGGCTGTTTTTCGGCGCTAAAGTGGCTTTTTATTGGTTCGCTGCTATTGTAAGGCTGAAAAACAGCCTTACGTTCTTAGTTCTAGTGCTTCTGACTAGTTTATCGTACTTGTAAGGCTGTTTTTCGGCGCTAAAGTGGCACTTTATCGGTTAGCCGCTATTGTAAGGCTGATAAACAGCCTTAACTTTTCAGTTCTAGTACTTCTAGCTAGTTTCTCGTACTCATAAGGCTGTTTTTCGGCGTTAAAGTGGCTTTTTATTGGTTCGCTGCTATTGTAAGGCTGAAAAACAGCCTTAAGTTCTAAGTTCTAGTGCTTCTGACTAGTTTATCGTACTCGTAAGGCTGTTTTTCGGCGCTAAAGTGGCACTTTATCGGTTAGCCGCTATTGTAAGGCTGATAAACAGCCTTAACTTTTCAGTTCTAGTACTTCTAGCAGGTTTGCCCCACTCGTAAGGCTGTTTTTCGGCGCTAAAGTGGCTTTTGCTTTGCCACTAATCGCGCACGCGGATCGCCAATACATGGCGATCAATGCCCTGGAGATCCGGCACGAAGCGGATCTCGTCCCAGTCCGCGGCGGCGCGCAGCATCGCCGCTACAGCATCGGCCTGCCGGATGCCGACCTCGAACCCGACCAAGGTCGGGATTCGCGGCAGCAGCCGCAGCTGCAAAACCATCCGGCGGTAGAGGTCGAGTCCCTCCACACCGCCGAACAAAGCCGTGTGCGGCTCGAACAGCCGCACTTCAGGCATCAGCGCCGGCAGGTCGCCATCAGGGATATACGGTGGGTTGGACACCAGTATATCCGGCGCGATCCCGCGCTGAATGAACGGCTCGAGGAGGTCGCCCTCGAGCCACTCCACACGCGCAACCACGCCGTGGCGCTGCGCGTTCACCCCAGCCATCTCCAGCGCTGCCGCAGAGATGTCGCTGGCCGCCACGCGCCACGTCGGACG
Organism: Paenibacillus alba; assembly: GCF_013204855.1. Taxonomy (GTDB): domain Bacteria; phylum Bacillota; class Bacilli; order Paenibacillales; family NBRC-103111; genus Paenibacillus_E; species Paenibacillus_E alba. The sequence continues at coordinate 59,729 of NZ_JABMKZ010000038.1, forward strand.
CGCGTGGGCCACGGTCACCGGGATCGCTCCGCTCCCGGTGCCCACATCCGCAAGTAGCGGAGCGCCTTGCGGGAACAGACGCAAGCCCTCGTGGAGCAAAGCTTCCACGAGCAGCTCCGTCTCTGGCCGCGGGATCAGCACGGCCGGGCTAACGGCAAAAGAAAGGCCGAAGAAATCCTGCTCGCCGGTAATATACTGCACCGGCTCACCCGCGGCCTTTCGCTCGACCAGCTGGCGCCAAGACTCCGCCAGCTCCACCGGAAACTGTTCCTGGAAGCGGAACAGCAGCTCCGTGCGCGTGCAGCCCAGCAGGTGCTGCAGCAGCAATTCCACACAGGAAGCTGCCTCGGCCACGCCTAGCTTCCCTAAAAAAGAAGAAGCCTCTACATAGGCTTCTCTAATCGTAATCGCAGCAGTCGGCATCACATCGCCTGCTCCCCTTTATCTAAAGCATCCGATTGTGCAGCAATCGTAAGTGCTGAAACAATTTCCGCCATATCGCCATTCAGCACAGTTTCCAAACGATGCAAAGTCAAACCAATCCGGTGATCCGTAATCCGGCTTTGCGGGAAGTTGTACGTACGGATACGTTCTGAACGATCTCCCGTACCTACTTTGCTTTTACGCTCGCCGGCGTATTTCGCTTCTTCCTCTTCACGCATTTTATCTGAAATCCGCGTACGCAGTACACGAAGTGCTGATTCTTTATTCGAGTTTTGCGATTTCCCATCCTGACAAGTAGCAACGATTCCTGTCGGCACGTGAGTTACGCGCACAGCCGATTTCGTTGTATTAACGGACTGGCCGCCCGCTCCACTGGAACAGAACGTATCTACGCGAATGTCGGCATCATGAATGACAATTTCGACATCTTCAGCTTCCGGCATAACAACAACCGTCGAGGTTGAGGTATGAATACGTCCACCTGATTCCGTTACTGGAATCCGCTGAACACGGTGCGCTCCGCTCTCAAACTTGAGCTTGCTGTAGGCACCTTTACCCGTAATCATGAAAATAATCTCTTTGAATCCGCCCAAATCATTCACGGAAGCATCCAAAATTTCTGTTTTCCAACCTTGTCCGTCGGCATAACGCGTATACATACGGTACAGGTCGCCTGCGAATAACGCAGCTTCGTCACCGCCGGCAGCACCACGAATTTCGACGATTACGTTCTTATCATCATTCGGATCTTTGGGCATCATCAGCAATCTAAGTTGTTCTTCCAACGAAGCCGCTTGCTCGCTCAGCTCATCAATCTCCATTTTGACCATTTCACGCATCTCATCGTCCAGCTTCTCGTTCTGCATCACTTTGGCATCAGCAAGCTGTGCACTTACACTCTTATATTCATTATAAGCGTCATAAGCTTCTTGAAGATCAGATTGTTCCTTGGAGTATTCTCTCAATTTCTTCGTATCGCTTGTGACATCAGGGTCACACAACAGTTCACTTAATTTATCATATCGATCTACAATCGATTGCAGTCTATCCAACATCGTGGATCACTCCTTTCTTATCTTTTTCACTTCGTTAAACGTTGAATCTGAAATGCATGACGTCCCCGTCATTCACCACGTACTCTTTGCCCTCAAGGCGCACTTGGCCTTTTTCCTTCGCACCATTCATCGATCCAGCCGTCGTCAAATCAAGATAAGAGACAACTTCTGCACGGATAAATCCGCGTTCGAAATCGGTATGAATCACTCCAGCAGCTTGAGGAGCCTTCGTTCCCTTACGGATTGTCCATGCTCTTACTTCCTGCACACCTGCTGTAAAGTATGTGTACAAGCCAAGCAATCTGTAAGCTGCTTTAATCAATCTATTCAAGCCGGACTCTTGAAGTCCCAACTCTTCGAGGAACATCGCTTTTTCTTCGTCTTCCAGCTCGGCGATTTCGGATTCTACTTTCGCACTAATTGGCACGACTTCATTGTTTTCTTTGGCCGCATACTCCTTGACCAATTTCACATATTTATTGTCATCCGCCGTTGCAACCTCGTCCTCGCTCACATTCGCCGCGTAGAGAACAGGCTTCATCGTCAGCAAATGGAGATCACGAACGAGCAGCTTCTCATCTTCGCTTAAATCCAAACTGCGTGCTGGCTGGTCGGCATAAAGCGCCTCTTTGATCCGTTCGAGACATTCCACTTCCGCCACGACTTTCTTGTCGCCGCCTTTGAGGTTTTTGCGTGAACGTTCGATCTTCTTTTCTACGGATTCAATATCCGCCAAAATCAATTCCAAATTAATGGTTTCGATATCGCTGATCGGATCTACTTTACCGGATACGTGGGTAATATTATCATCCTCAAAACAACGAACAACATGCACAATGGCATCCACTTCACGAATGTGGGCCAAAAATTTATTTCCAAGCCCTTCGCCTTTGCTCGCGCCCTTCACCAAACCCGCAATGTCTACGAATTCGAAAGCCGTCGGAACAATGCTCTTCGGCACTACAATTTCAACCAGCTTATACAATCTCTCGTCTGGTACTTCTACTACCCCAACATTCGGATCAATCGTACAGAACGGATAGTTCGCAGATTCTGCCCCCGCCTGTGTAATTGCATTAAACAATGTCGATTTTCCTACGTTTGGTAGACCGACCACCCCGCAAGAGAGTCCCATTTATATACACAACTCCTTAATATTCATTATGTCAAATTCCTTAGAACATTATATATTAGTCCGGGTGTAATGTCACTTATATAAGAAAGGAAACTCTGGCATGTCTCATTTATACATCCGATTGTACGCTGAAGCGAGAGAATAACTGCCCAAATGAGCTCTCTTCGACTCGTTACTCCTGTTTTTACAAAAATGGATTTGAGATGATCCTGCACCGTATACGTCGAAATGCGAAGGGAAAGCGCAAGCTCTTTCGTAGAAAAGCCTCTCAAGAGGCCATCAAGGATCTGCTTCTCACGCTCCGATAATCCATAAGCTTCCGCGATAAGTGGCGGCAATGTATCAATACCTTCCTTTGACGAAATGAAACAAAAAGCCTGTGGGCTATTGATTCGCCACAGACTTTTTTTCCATTGCTTTTTTGATTTGCATTTCCCGCTTCTGGACGAAATACGTTTCAATCTGATTTTTTAAAATAAAACCTCTAAGCGCGTTGATTTTCTCTTCGGGCACATTGAGATAGCATGCGCCATAATAGAAGCCTGAGTCCGTTTTCTCTTTTCTTACAACTTCCATGGTGCACGGCATTGAAAAACCAAGATTCAGCTCCACTTCTAGCTGAGAATGCTTTTGAATTATTTTTTCAACCATGGTGTTGTCATCTACTGTGAATCCTAAGCCATTGATCGAAATATTTTTGATTGAAATCGCAATCGGGTTGTCCAATTGATGCTTGTTTCGCTTATTTACATCCTGCAATCCGAACAACAAGCCTCCGTTCGTCACATCTACCCGTGGAAACTCCCGCTTCTCGGTAAATTTCCGACGATTCTCTGGAGGGTTTAAGACAATGAGGGAACCTTGCTCTTTGGCAAGCACCGTCGTCGCTAGGACGAATAGGCCAGATTTCGTATAAACTGTCATTTTTAATCTATCTCCCAAGTTGAAAACATCAAACTCAGGCAATTCGACCTCAATAATATCGCCGAGGGCATACGTCAGTACGCCGGTAGATACGAAATCCTCCTTGCTGAGCACTGCTTTGCTTTCAAGCATGACGTCGGCATCATAACCTTCTTTGCTGCCATAAAATTTTTTCGGTTGCTGCTCGTTGGCCACTTCCCTCAACATCCTTTCACACTCCGTACTCGCTATGTATAAAAAAATAGACTGCTCCGCTTGCCCGGAACAGTCTATTACCTGAATCAAAAAAAGCATCGATTTTCGGTAACCAGGCTGTCATAGTTCGCGGGAACCGTAGACCCTCAGCTTTGCGTCCTTGCCTTTCGACAAGTTTGCCATTTTCGAATTCTGCTGCATATGTTGTGTGCTTCGTTCTTATGGTCATAAAGACCTACTTCTATTTTCATTATATCGGTGATGTTCCGTCTTATCAACTAAAAACCTTGCTTAGTCGAGCATTTTGTTGTATGAATGTAGAAAGATTACATATCCACAACATTTTAAGTTATCCACACTGTTATCCACAGGTTGTTAACAACGAATATTTGTTCGATCTTTTATGCACATGTGGATAAGATTATTTTAGCGAGGTGTCCCCCTGTGGATGAACATATCCCCTGGATGAAAGCTGCCATTCAAGAGGCTCTCAAGGCCGAAGCCATCCGTGAAGTACCGATCGGAGCTGTTGTTGTTCACCAAGGCCAAATCATTGGCCGCGGCTACAATCTCCGTGAAACGACGCTAGACCCACTCGCTCATGCAGAGCTGATCGCCATTAAGCAAGCTAGCGAGCATTTGCAAGCCTGGCGGCTGCTCGATTGTCAGCTCTACGTAACGTTGGAGCCCTGCCCGATGTGCGCAGGTGCGATTGTGCAGGCGCGCATCCCGCAAGTGATCTACGGCACAACAGATCCTAAAGCCGGCTGCGCCGGCACACTGATGAATCTGCTGCAGGAAGATCGGTTCAATCACCGCGTCGATGTCATTAGTGGGGTGCTGCGCGAAGAATGCTCCACGATGCTGACACAATTTTTCCGCAAGCTGCGCGGCAAGGAATAATCTTGCATGACCAAAAGCATCGTGGTAGAATAGACGATGCTATGCGCCCGTAGCTCAGCAGGATAGAGCAACAGTTTCCTAAACTGTAGGTCGTACGTTCGAATCGTATCGGGCGCGTGATTTTAAACTTATAAATCAAGGCTTTTCGACTTTTAACCCGCTAAGCCCCAAAACGCAATAACCCTTCGTTGGCGACAAACCAATTGGAGGGTTATTTTTATGGTCAAATTGTCTATACAGGTTATCGTAATTACTTCTGCTTTTACGTCTAAGTGCAGAGCTTTTTGTAAATAATGAAGGTGTATTAAGGTTGTCAACGAATAAGTAGTTATGACGATAGCTGCATGTATAAATTGAATTAAATGGCGGTGAATGCGTGGATAATCAGCTTAAATCGAAAGTAAATACATTACTCGAGAATCAACATGGAATTGCCCGAACAAGAGATTTTTTAAACGCGGGTATTACCCATTACTACATAAAAAAAATGGAATCGCTGGGCGAAATCGCTCGAGTGAAACAAGGTCTTTATCGGCATACAGACTTTAGTAAAGGTACAGTTGACGAGATTGTTGAGGTATCACAGCTAGTTCCTAAAGGGGTCATCTGTCTCTTGTCCGCTCTCTCCTTCCATGAATTGACGACCTATAATCCGTGGGAGTATCAGATTGCCATTCATCGCGGCAGCAAGAAGCCGAAACTTCCCGATTATCCACCCATCAAAGTAGTTTATTTGGCAGATACACAATTTAACATTGGAGTAAGCGAAGTTCGTATCGAAGGAACTGTCGTTAAATTATATGACCGTGAGAAAACAATCTGTGATATTGTCAGGTATCGTGAAAAGGTAGGCATTGACATTATGAAAGAAGGGCTGAGAAATTATCTTCACTCACCAGAGAAAAATATTACGAAGCTAGTCGCATATGCCGAACAATTGCGAATCAAGACAGTACTGCAAAAATATCTCGAGGTGCTGGTTTAATGAGTGAAATTAAAAATATCCCTGTATCTATCTCCGAACGGTTAAAGAACATTGCCCGAGATTCAGTCGCTACGTTCTTGAAGCCTATTTATCAAAGTATTCTAAGGGAGCAAGAATTCTTTGGAAGATGGACTGCTGCTGAAAAGATATGGTCTAATCCAGGTCCATCAAATATGAGTGTATTCTGATCCATAAAAAGTTCTCTGTAACCTATTGACAATGGAATACTCAAAGGGTGGCTTTTTTCTATTCAGCTATCCACTTGGGTAGCTGCCATGTTAATGCACTCATTTATACATACTTACATTCTGGAGGGTGATACCTATGCAATTGGATTATTTGCTGCGTGTTATTTTAGCTGGAATTTGTGGAGCGCTTGTTGGGTATGAGCGTAAAAATCGAATGAAAGAAGCGGGTATTCGGACGCATTTTGTTGTAGCTCTTGGTGCTTCTCTTATGATGGTGATTTCAAAATACGGGTTTCAAGACCAAATTGGCTGGGATAACCTGGCGTTCGATCCTTCACGGATTGCTGCCCAAGTAGTAAGCGGGGTCGGATTTCTTGGAGCCGGCATGATTTTCATGCAGCGACAGACCATTAAAGGCTTAACAACAGCAGCCGGTATTTGGGCTACCGCTGGGATTGGTATGGCGATTGGTGCCGGTTTATACGTATTGGGCGGGGGCGTGACAATCATCATTCTGCTTGCTCAAAAGCTTCTGCATGGCCGTTTTCACTGGCTCACAACTCCCAAAACAGAGCAATTGGTGATTCGAATGACGAATGATACCGGAACTACGCAGGCCATTCAACAACTGCTTGAAGATAAAAAGATTGCGATTCTGAGCTTTCATGCCGAAGGGAACGGAACCAACTCGGATGAAATTGTGCTGGAGATGATTGTTCGATTCCCCGGCTCCTACCGAGCAGAACAACTGCTGCCTATCGTACAGGAGGCTCCGTTCGTGAAATCGATCGAGCTTAAGTAATCATTGAAAGGAGTCCACTCCGATGACAACCGCAAAAATATCATCCTACCGCATCCCACTCTTCTGCGCGGTGACCTTGCTGTTCTGGATGTCTATGTATACGAGCGTTCCCATTATGGCACCCTATGTGGAGTTCCTTGGCGGAAATCACCAGCTTGCAGGGTGGATTGTCGGGATGTACGGCATCTCCCAGATGCTGCTGCGCATCCCTGTCGGGATCATGTCGGATCGCTTCCATAAGCGCAAGCTATTTATTACTTTCGGGCTGTTCTTCACGGCGATTGCCGGTTTGGGACTATGGTTCACGCATGACTTTACGTGGATTCTTATTCTGCGTGCTTTAGCGGGCGCGGCAGCAGCCACATGGGTTGATTTTACAGTATTGTTCACAAGCTACTATAAGCATGAAGAATCCACGAAAGCGATCGGTACGATTTCTTTCTTTAATTCCCTTGGACAGGTGCTTGGTATTCTCTCCGCTGGTTGGGCGGCGGACGCTCTGGGCTGGGAAGCAGCCTTTCTGCTAGGGGCCGGACTAGGCCTTATAGGGTTGGCAGGCTCCCTCTTCCTTGTAGAGAAAGTTGAGCCCGACGCTCCAAAAATAACGCTGCGCGGCATCGGTGACGTCGCCACAGATCGAACGCTGCTGTTCGTCTCACTGCTTGCGATTCTGTCTCAAGTGCTGATCTTTGCGACCGTTTTTGGATTCACGCCTGTCTATGCAACGGAGCTTGGCGCTGATAAGTTTTCCTTATCCATGCTTTCGTTGTTTGCCAATGTGCCTGTTGCTATAGCTTCTCTCTTTGGTGGAAGGCGCTGGGCGGCCCGCTACGGGGAGAAACGCATGGTCGTTTGGGGCTTTGCTTTAATGGGAATATTTACATTCACAATTCCTTTTACACATCACCTTTGGATGCTCATGATCACACAAGCCATCGCTGGCTTTGGCCGAGGACTTTCATTTACGTTGCTGATGGGAATGAGTATTAAGCATATGTCTGCCGATAAACGGGCAACCGCGATGGGCTTCTTTCAGGCGATTTATGGCCTTGGCATGTTCGTAGGCCCTGTTCTAATGGGGGTTATCAGCGACTGGTTCTCTTTGAACGAAGGGTTCATCGTTCTAGGGATACTTGGTATCCTGAGCGCAGTTCTATCGCAATGGTTCGTTCAAAATCGCGCCTCTAAACAGCCAACCCAGCCTGGCCGTCCATCGGCATCGCTTTAATAACGGTGAACGAATCTTAGGGATTCGTTCTTTTTCTTTTTCAGACACATGCAGGGGTCGATGGAAGACCCTTCGTCTATTCATGCGGAGAGGAGGAGAAGCTTATTCAGGAACATGCCCTTGTTGAGCGCATTTTGAATGGCGATGAGTCAGCGTTCCGCGAGCTGGTCAGCACTTATCGGCACTATGTGTTCCAAACGATTTATGCGATTGTACGTCATACCAAAGATGCCGAAGATTTATCTCAAGATGTATGGACTCGGATCTACTTCTCCCTCCCCCAGTACCAGATGAAGGGTCTCAAAACCTGGATTACACGCATTGCTGTAAATCGTTCCATTGATTTCAAACGTTCAGCGAATCGGAAAAGAGAAGATACGACAGCGGAGATGGAGATATCTGTACAAGCTGCTGCCGAGCCCTTATTTCATCAACAACGTGTGGTTGAACACGAGGTTATCATGAATGAAACCGCTCAGCTTGTACGGAAGCGGCTGCATCAAATTCCACCTAATTATCAAGAGGTTCTAACGGCCTATTATATCCAACATCAATCCTATCAAGATATTGCCGATGCGCATGGCATCACGGTTAAAACCGTCGAGTCCAAGCTGTATCGGGCTAAACAGTGGCTCCGGAAAAATTGGAAGGAGGAGGATTTCTTGTGAAACATTACGATCAAGCTGCGTGGACGAGTTACCTGAACCAAATGCTGCCTGCCATGGAGATGGAAGCAATGGAGACTCATTTGTACCGTTGTGAGGAATGTTTGAGCGTCTACATGATTTGTATGGAAGATCCGTCCTTGTCACTTCCTTCATTGGAAGTCGACACTGAGCAGTATGTCCATGCAATTATTGCGCGAACTACGGGAACGAAGCGTTCCTGGTACCGCTCAACCCTGCTGCATTATGGCATCGCCGCTGCGGCTACACTAATTCTGGTAGCTACCGGGTTCTTTCATGGTTTATCACAAGAATTAAATCCGTCCTCTCTTCAGAAAGAGCTTCCTGTTTCCGATGTATGGCTGAATAAGACGCTAGGGTGGCTGGATACTTTACAACAAGCTCCAAACAAAGGAGGTTCTCAACCATGAATCCAATACAACACAAAAGCAGTGTACTAGCATTTTTGCTTTCTTTCATCCCTGGTTTTGGCCATTTGTATATGCAGCGGTTATTGCGTGCTTTTTTATATGGCGCCGGGTTTTTCGGTCCGATGTTTCTCATCTTCGTCGGCATTTATATTAATCGCTTACCCGGGAAATTTCTATTTCTGTTGGCTTTATTCGCCGCTTTCACTTGGATCGTCAACATGATTGATATGATCGTTTACTTGCTGGGCTCACAGCCTTATCGTGTCCCCTCTTACGGCGCTCCTCATTCTTACGACCCTCAATCGCCAGAGTGGGAATCGTCCCCAGGTGCTAACCCTTATGCCTATCAGGCGAATCAGCAAGAACGAACCAGAGTTATCCTGCTGTCATTTGTCCCAGGTCTCGGTCATTTTCAGCTCGGCCTGATGCAGCGCGGCCTAACGGCGATGGTTTCCTTCTTCGGGGTTGCCATCCTCGTCTTCTTCATTACGATCATGACGCACAATAATGGCTTCGTAGCGTTTCTTCTGGCTTTGCCGGTGCTTTGGTTCTACACCATGTTCGACGCCCTGAAACAGCAGGAGCGCAAGCAGGCCGGTCTAGGGCTCGTCGATCGCAGCATGTTCGATGATTTTCATCTTGGCGATGAATTCGGCCGTAAGAACCGGACTTTGGCGACAATAATCGCCATTTTCCCTGGGGCCGCGCACCTGTATCTGTCGATGAACAAGCGGGGCATACAATTGATGGCGATTTTCCTATTTTCCATTTATGTGCTCGATGTCCTGAGGTTGTCCCTCTTCCTTTTTCTCATTCCGATTTTGTGGTTCTTCAGCTTCTTCGATGCTTTACAGAGCATTACGCGATATGAAAATGGGACGCTGATCGATAAACCGATCGTTGAGAACTGGACACAATACCATCGCTCTATCGGCTTTGTGCTTATCTTGCTCGGCGGTTATTACATCTTCAAAGAAATCGTGTCCCAATTCATATATCAGTTGTTCCCGCATTCGAACTATATGTATTGGTTAAATAGCTTTGGCCAAACCTTCATCGTTGCGCTGATTCTAATTGTAGGTGGCATCAAACTGTTCTTTTATCGGAAAAAGCAGGCGTTTGACGCTGAATTTCATCCAGATCCCGCGTTTTCATCCTACTCGCCTTTCATTTCTGAGGAGGAGGAGAAGCAACATTTCTCAAATCCCCCCGAAACAGACGAAAAAAAGAACCCCTAAGGGTTCTTTTTTTTGTCGGCGTTTATGATTTCTTTTAAAACATGTTACACGTAAACCTTTAGGAAAATCTGCTTATAAAACACGGTAAGTGTCTTTGGCACATCCCCTCCAGCCTGATTATAACAGGTAGAAAAGTCCTCTTTGCAACGGTTGTTTCCCTTTCGCTGAATGCTCCAACGGAACCACACCTCTCTGCTCACCGACAAATATAGTATGTCCGGCTTCGTGAATTTTAAACATTTTGTAAAGATTTTTTATGATGAAAATCCTCAGACACCGCCATGGCCTTCGCCATGCTGATTTGCTCTTGAATGATTTCTGTTTTTCACTTTTTTAGAGCCGGAGAGCGGCTCTTGATTTCCGTTGTGATCACTATTTTTCACGGAACCATTTTGCACAAGATTATTCCCGGCAGAATATGATTTTTGTTTCGACATAGGTAGACCACCTCTCTAGTTTTCTTCGTGATTAAGCGCATCTTGATGTCTATGATCATTCACTTGCTGCTGAACCTGCTGGGCCTGATGACTGTTCACTGGGCTAGCCTCGAAATCCTTGGCAACATTCTGCAAGTTTTTATCGACTGCTTTCTGTTTGGTCATAGTGAGCTCTCCCTCCGCCGCTAGGCGTGTGTGACTTTCTGCAAAGCTTGCGCGCATTCATGGATATGACGAATATAGTCATCGATCAGATTCTGCACGACATCGCCGCGCTCATCAATGTGCGTCGTCCCTTGCTGCACGTCTGTCAGTTCGACCTTAATCTCTCTGTCGTCAACGTAGGTGACCTTAAAATCGATGGTGTAGCCCGTATGCCCTGCTGCCATAATATGAACCCAAAGTGCGTTAGAATCGGCCTCATCGGCCCATACACGCGCCTGATCGGTTGGCTGCAGCGTTGTCGGGAGTACTCGAGCCCATTCGCTTACGAGTTCGGCTTGATTCACGGTTAGCTTGTCTGTATTGCTCATAGGTAACACCTCCACATGTATAAAATGCCGAGGCGCGCCGTCTTTTATCCCTCCCAATTAATGAGGATATAGGCAACAAAAAAAGCCACACGATTCAAAGGAATCGCATGACTTCTTAGTTGGGGTATTACCATGGTTACGGAGAGGGTGGGATTCGAACCCACGGAGACCTTGCGACCTCGGCGGTTTTCAAGACCGCTGCCTTAAACCACTCGACCACCTCTCCACGTAGGTGTCTCCCGGTAAGGAGACAACCTTGTGCAGTGACAAAAAGCATTGTAGCATAAATTCTTGGGTAGAATCAAGTACTATTTTTTTGTGATCACTTTTATGCCATTCATGTAAGGAATAAGCACGTCCGGCACGACGATCGAGCCGTCCGCTTGCTGGTAGTTCTCAAGGATCGCTGCCACCGTGCGTCCAAGCGCTAAGCCCGATCCGTTCAATGTATGTACGAATTCCGGCTTCGCTTTCGCATCGCGGCGGAAACGAATATTAGCTCTGCGAGCTTGGAAGTCCTCGAAGTTGCTGCAGGACGAGATCTCACGGTAAACGGCGCTGTTCGGCAGCCAAACCTCCAAATCGTACGTCTTCGCCGATGTGAAGCCAATATCTCCTGTGCAGAGAGACAGCACACGGTATGGCAGACCCAGCAGCTGTAAGACGCGCTCAGCATGCCCTGTAAGCTTCTCTAGCTCTTCATAGGAGTCTTCGGGCTTAACAAGCTTAACGAGCTCAATTTTGTTGAATTGGTGCTGTCTGATCAGCCCTCTTGTATCTCGACCCGCAGACCCTGCTTCCGAGCGGAAACAAGCACTGAACGCGACGAAATTAACAGGCAGCTGTTCATTGGTTAAAATATCTTCACGGTGATAGTTGGTTACCGGAACTTCCGCAGTCGGAATCAGGAATAAATCCGAATTCTCTACTTTAAACACATCTTCCTCGAACTTTGGAAGCTGGCCTGTGCCCGTCAAGCTGTCACGGTTTACGATATAAGGAGGCAGCATTTCTTCATACCCATGCTCATCGCTGTGCAGGTCCATCATGAAGTTAATTAACGCCCGCTCCAGCCTTGCGCCGAGGCCCTTGTAGAATACAAAACGCGATCCCGTCACCTTCGCCGCAGCTTCAAAATCCAGAATGCCTAGCTCCTGCGCAACTTCCCAATGCGGCTTCACTTCAAAATCGAACTGAGGTATATCGCCTACGCGGCGAAGCTCCACATTCTCTTCTTCTGTGCGACCAACAGGGACGCTGGAGTGGGGCATATTCGGGATAGCGAGCAGGACATGCTGCAAGGACTCATCCAAGACGCGAATCTCGTCATCGAGCTCTTTAATTCGGTCTCCAACGATCTTCATTTCCTGAATCAGATCGTCTGCATTCTCGCCGGCTCTTTTGCGGCCGGCAACCTCTTGAGACACGGTATTCCGGCGGTTTTTGAGCTGCTCTGTTTCCTGCAGAAGCTCTCTACGCTTAATATCGAGCTCGGTGAAGCCATTAAGCTCTTCAATTTGTTTTCCTCGGTTTTGCATTGCAGCTTGTACCGCTGCCAGATCACTGCGAAGTAACTTTACATCAAACAAGGAGATTCCTCCGTTAGCGCAAAATGGTTAGAATATGGAAGCAAGCACCTTTACCGGCACTCCGGTGAGTTCAAGGTGCTTGTACCATTAATTATGCTTGTCTTTGCTTTACCATATCCAAGAAATAGCTGTGCAGACGGAAATCGTCCGTCAGCTCAGGGTGGAAAGAGGCCGCAAGGAGATGCCCTTGCTGCGCCGCAACGATCTGGCCGTCATACGTAGCCAGCACATCCACATCCGGTCCCACTTTCTCAATCAGTGGAGCACGGATGAAGACCGCGCGAACGTTCTCGTCGATGCCTTTGATCGGCAAGTCCGTCTCAAAGCTTTCGCGTTGACGCCCGAACGCGTTGCGAGCCACCGTGATATCCATCAGCCCAAGATGGGCTTCCGGCTGTCCGGTGATCTCTTTCGCGATCACAATCAAACCCGCGCAGGTGCCGAATATCGGCTTGCCTGCCGCAGAAAAAGCCTGAAGCGCCTCGATGAATCCATAGGTGCGCATCAGCTTGCCGATGGTCGTACTCTCTCCACCGGGCAGAATTATACCATCTAGTTCGGCTAACTGCTCCGTGCGTTTAACAACAACGCCCTCGGCACCCGCCTTCTCAATACCGCGAATATGCTCCGCTACCGCGCCTTGCAGCGCGAGAACCCCAATCTTCGTCATTACCAGCCGCGCTCCTGCATACGCTCGGAAGCTTGAAGCTTGGAAATTTCGATTCCCTTCATAGGGGTACCCAGGTTTTTGGAGATTTCAGCGATCAATTTGTAGTCTGTGTAGTGAGTTACTGCCTCTACGATTGCTTTGGCAAATTTCTCAGGGCTGTCGGATTTGAAAATACCCGATCCAACGAATACACCATCAGAACCGAGGTGCATCATAAGCGCAGCATCAGCAGGTGTAGCTACACCGCCAGCAGCAAAGTTAACAACAGGCAATTTGCCTGATTCATGAACTTGCAACAACAATTCATAAGGAGCTCCAAGATTCTTAGCTTCAAACATCAGCTCATCCTTGGACATTCCTTGAATTTTGCGGATTTGGCCTTGAATCGTACGCATGTGACGCACAGCTTCTACGATATTGCCTGTTCCTGGCTCGCCTTTGGTACGAAGCATGGATGCACCTTCACCAATACGACGCAAAGCTTCGCCAAGATCACGGCAACCACATACGAAAGGAACCGTGAAGTCGCGTTTGTTGATGTGGAAAACTTCATCCGCAGGCGTCAAAACTTCACTCTCATCGATATAGTCAACACCTAGAGATTCTAGGACTTTTGCTTCTACGAAATGCCCGATTCTGGCTTTCGCCATAACAGGAATCGAAACCACTCTCATTACATCTTCTACGATTGTTGGATCAGCCATACGGGATACGCCGCCGGCAGCACGAATGTCAGCAGGTACGCGCTCGAGCGCCATAACTGCGGATGCACCAGCTGCTTCTGCGATTTTTGCTTGTTCAGCATTCATGACGTCCATGATGACGCCGCCTTTTTGCATTTCAGCCATACCTGTTTTAACGCGGGATGTTCCTGTTTCCATTCTTTATTTCCTCCTATACCTTTTATGCCAATTTCATGCAGTTATCTGCACGATTCGATAGTAAACTTCTAAACAATCATTTTACATGAAGGAGGGGCATTATACAACTCATTTTCTGGTCTAAGAGCCGCCTTTGATCCCTTTAAACATATCGCTGAAGAAGTTTGTTAAGGAGCGGAACAAGAGTCGAATCCAGCTGCCTTTTTGCACGTCATCATTGGCAATAAGATCAACCGTTTTTTCTTGACCATTGTAGCTGACTTTCACTTTGCCAAGCGTATCGCCCTTCGTAATGGGAGCGACTAATTTGCTTTCTTCAGCCGCTTCTGCCTTGATGGTGAAATCGGTATCCTTCGCACCTTTTCTCGCGATGAAAGTTAGTCCCGTTTTCGTAACAAGAGGAACTTGCGTTTGAACGCCTTTCTTAATGTTTACGAATTTCAAAGAATCTATTTCTTGTTTGGCATTAAGGAAAGGTTTAGTTTCAAAATTATTAAATCCATAATCGAGCAGTTTCCTCGTTTCATTGAATCGTTCCGGCTCCGTCTTGGTTCCCATAACAACCGAAATTAGACGCATACCGTTTCGTTCCGCCGTTCCTGTGAAGCAGTAGCCTGCATCATCCGTCGATCCCGTTTTCAAACCATCAAGGCCTGCATACGAGTACTTTTTGAAATTTGCATTCGTCTGGTTGCCTTCCAGCATCCAGTTCCAATTGATCATTGGCGTTTTGTCCGTCGGTCTAAGCTTCAATGAAGGAATTTTTGTGAATTCTAGTATTTCCTTATGATCCTTAAGGATATTATAGGCAAGGGTTGCTGCATCCCGCGCAGTCATCTTGGTCTCACCCTCAATAGACGCCGGTGGGTTCTTAAGATCAGAACGGGACAGTCCAGTTGCACTAATGAAATGGGCTTTGTCCGACATCCCGAGTTCTTTGGCCTTATCATTCATCATTTTCGCAAAATTTTCTTCCGTGCCTCCAAGCATCTCAGCAAAGGCCACCGAAGCATCATTCGCGGAATAGATGGACATTGCATTAAACATATCTTTAAACGTCAGCGTTTCATTAGCAGCAATCAATTGACCGGATCCTATGACGTCCGCTGCATTTTTACTTGCCGTCACGGGTGAATCCCATTTATATTTGCCATCTTTAATACTTTCCATCGCAAGATACTCTGTCATCATCTTGGCCATGCTTGCCGGAGGGTAAGCCTCGTCCGCATTGAATTCAAAAAGTACAGCCCCTGTGCTAGCTTCCATAATAATAGCTGATTTTGCTGCAATTTTGGGCTCATTAAGTGCTGTTGCTGGTGTTGGCGATGTCGCCGTTGTCGTTGGCGTTGTTGCTGGCGTTGGCGTTGCTGTTGCTGCCGCTGCTGGTTTCTTGGTATCCGCAGCATAGGTTGGTTGTATATGTAAAAGTAAGGATTGAGCAATTAAACTTATACCTAGCACCAAAACAACCTTTTTCTTTGTAAAACGTAAAACTTTCACAATTCCACTCTCCCTAGCATTAATAATGACCGTTAATATTGTAACACACCCTAATAGACAAAAAAAAGAAGACGTAGGTTCAATTCCCACGCCTTAAATTTTAATTTTATTATGACAATTACATCGAGTAGTTTGGTGCTTCTTTCGTAATTTGAATATCGTGAGGGTGGCTCTCTTTTAAGCCGGCTCCTGTGATTCGAATAAATTGCGTATCGTGAATCAATTCCGAAATGTTCCTAGCCCCACAATAGCCCATACCTGAACGCAAACCGCCCACAAGTTGGTACACCGTATCGGCCATGGGCCCTTTGTAGGCAACACGGCCCTCGATACCCTCAGGAACAAGCTTAGACTCATTCTCTTGGAAATAACGATCCTTACTGCCTTCCTTCATCGCCCCTAAAGATCCCATGCCCCGATACACTTTGAATTTACGTCCTTGGAAAATCTCCGACTCGCCTGGGCTTTCATCCGTTCCAGCAAAAAGACTGCCAATCATAACCGCGCTTGCTCCAGCCGCAATCGCTTTGACCACATCACCGGAATACTTAATCCCGCCGTCTGCGATAATAGGAACTCCGAATTCTGCCGCGGCTTGTGCGCAATCATAAATTGCCGTAATTTGTGGAACACCAATCCCGGCAATAACTCTCGTTGTACAAATGGATCCAGGCCCAATTCCAACTTTCACCATGGATGCTCCAGCTTGAATGAGGTCACGGGTACCGTCGCCCGTCGCCACGTTGCCTGCGATGATTGGCAGCTCTGGATATTGCGCTCTAAGCTTTTTCACCGTTTCTGCAATATTGATGTGGTGACCATGAGCTGAATCTACTACGATAACGTCGATTCCAGCTTTTACAAGCGCGGCCGCTCTCTCGAGTACATCCTTAGCAACTCCTACAGCTGCGCCTACTAATAAACGTCCTTGTGCGTCCTTGGCCGAATTAGGGAATTGAATAGCTTTTTCAATATCCTTAATCGTGATTAACCCTTTAAGACCAAAATTGTCATCTACAAGCGGCAGCTTCTCAATCTTATGCTTTTGAAGAATTCCTTCGGCTTGCTGAAGCGTAGTTCCAACCGGAGCCGTGACCAGGTTCTCCTGTGTCATTACTTCTTTAATTTTAATGGAATAGTCATGTACAAAACGCAAGTCGCGATTCGTCAATATGCCGACAAGTTTGTTGGATTCATTCACAATGGGAACACCGGAAATCCGGTATTTAGCCATTAGCTCTTCCGCATCATACACATGGTGCTCAGGTGTTAGCGAGAATGGATTCGTAATTACACCGCTCTCTGAACGCTTTACACGGTCTACATGCTCAGCTTGAAGCTCAATGGTCATATTTTTATGGATAATCCCGATACCGCCTTCACGTGCCATAGCAATAGCAAGCGATGACTCCGTTACTGTATCCATAGCCGAGCTAATAAACGGGATATTTAATTTCACATGAGGTGCAAGAACCGTTGAAACGTCGATCTCCTTACCGAACACTTCTGATTTTCTAGGCACCAACAACACATCATCAAACGTTAAGCCTTCCTTGCCAAACTTGTCTTCCCTCACAACATTTATTCCTCCTTAGAACTGTCGATTCGCATAAAGCTTCTGTTCTTCATTTTTGTATATGATTGCAATCTTAACAAAAGCCTATTTTTCATGTCAAGGAAAAGGCTCAGCTAATGGGATGCCTTTTCTCCGAATAAGACAATTCCGTTAACGATAGGAGTAATTGCTATTCGAATTCCACAGTAAAAACTGTTCAACCCCTTGTTCTTTAGCCGCTTTAATTTGCTCATTCACGTCCGCAGCGCGATAAGTCTTATGCGGTTTCACCCATGTTGCCGTAAAATCTTGATACCAAGGCCTGATTTCTGCTACCTCATTAGAGACCTGCTTAAGCCTCTGGTTCTTTCCATTAGCATCGCTAATAGCCTTGCTCACAATGGCATAGGGCTGTAAATCCGGGTTCTTGACGCCATACATGCCGTTTGAGTAGTGGGATGGATATAACATAGGGGAGATATAATTCACTTGCTTGCTGATACCAGCCCATTCTTGTCCGATGCCCATATCATTGTCGGAAGAAGTCGTTAGACCGAACACATCGGCGGATAAATAAGCCTGCTGTCCAATCTGCTCCTTTGCTCTCTGAAGAAAAGCTTCAATGACCTGAGCCTTCGTCAACTTGTTCGGATTATCGAACCGAACCTCTCTGTCCACTTGCTTCCCATTCTCAGGAAACCTCACATAATCAAATTGTATTTCGTCAAAACCCAACTGTGCTGCTTCCTTGGCAATTTGGATATTGTAATCCCACACAGCTTCCTTATAGGGATCTACCCAAGCTATACCTTTGTTATCTTTCCATACAGCGCCCGTTGAGCTTTGCATGGCATAATTACTTTTCTTCTTACTCAAATAAGGATCTTTAAAAACAACAACCCGCGCAATCGAATAGATCTTCTTCTCCTTCAATATTTGCAGCTTGGCTTTCAGATCTTGAATAATGACGTTGCTGCTCGCTCCAATTTCGTTCACTGCCGGTACCGTAGAGGCATATGTAACTTGTCCGGAATCGTTTTTCACATCGATAACCATCGCATTCAAATCCGTTTGCTCCACCAACGTTAGGAGTTGTTCAAATTTATTACCCACGGCGGACCATGCCGATACATAAATGCCTTTCACAACCTGCTTTGCAGCCTTCGGCGGGAGAGCAGCAGACACTTCAGCCTTCATTGCTTTCGCTTCCGGCAAAGGTGCAGGAATCTTGTGGCCTAATTCGTTTAGACTTTCCGCTCGATTAACCTCATTCTTAATCGAGTCCATCTTAGCTGAACAACCTGAAACTACTTGCATCACCATGCACCCAAAAAGAATAACGCTTAATCGCTTCGTATTTGTTGATAAACACATACCAATCCCTCCTCATAGGGCTAGTATGGTTTATTCCACGCTATTGTACTGATGTAAAAAAAAGAGTCCTCATGGAATTTTTTCCATAAGGACTCTGCTATTTCTTAGATTGCATTGTTTGTGATAAAAAGTTTAGAGTTACGTACGAAAGGGAACTAGGATACGCTATATGCGGAAAAAAGGGGAGATTTCTATCGAAACGGAACTACGATCCGCTATATGTCCAAAAAGATCGGTTGATTAAGCATTTTGGAGGAATTAGCGTACTGTAGTTCCGTTTGCCCGCGAATTCGCTCCAATTTTAATGAAATAGCGTATCCTAGTTCCGTTTCGGCTAAATGTCTGAAGTTGTTTAGTTCAGAAAAAAACCTTAAGGATTGTACTGCGGCGATACCATGGTTGACTTGAAACGCAGATTCCATTGTTACAGAAAAAAAGCCTTTATAAGATTTCTCTTATAAAGGCTTCCTATTGTTGCTTGGCAACGTTCTACTCTCCCAGAACCCTGCGGTTCAAGTACCATCGACGCTGGAGGGCTTAACGGTCGTGTTCGAGATGGGAACGCGTGGGTCCCCTCCGCCATCATCACCAAAC